>JAXMCR010000001.1:0-1686 GCA_046349255.1 Hyphomicrobiales bacterium
GGCCGATGCGTCAGGTGCGAGGCTTCCGGATCGAGATACTCCTTGCCCACCATCTTCTGCAGCTCGGGGAACCACTTGGACTCGTACTCCTCGCCCAGGCCGTTCTGCGTGTAGGTCTTGAGGTGCAGGAAGTAGGCGCCGACCGGGCCGTAGCCGTCCTTGAACCGCGCCAGCACGATGCGGTTCTCCATCTGCGTCATCTTGGCGCCGGCGTCGATCAGCAGTCCGTAGGCGGACGCCGACGACCAGGGCGCGTACCAGGTGCGGCCGGAGCCTTCGCCCACCGAGCGCGGCTTGAAGATGTTGGAGGCGCCGCCCGCGCCGCAGATCACCGTCTTGGACTTGAAGACGTGGTAGTTGCCGGTGCGGACGTTGAATCCGACGGCGCCGGCGACCCGGTTCTCCCGGCTCTCGTCCATCAGCAGGTGGGTGACGCAGATGCGGTTGAAGACCTTGTCCGCCGACTTCTTCGCCGCCTCGGCGACGATCGGCTTGTAGGACTCGCCGTGGATCATGATCTGCCATCGACCTTCGCGCAGGTAGCGCCCGGTCTTCGGGTCCTTCATGATCGGCAGGCCCCACTCCTCGAACTGGTGGACCGTGGAGTCGACGTGGCGGGCCATGTCGAACAGCAGGTCCTCGCGCACCATGCCCATCAGGTCGATGCGCGCGTAGCGGACGTGGTCCTCGGGGTTGTTCTCGCCCCAGCGCGTGCCCATGTAGCAGTTGATCGCGTACAGGCCCTGGGCGACCGCGCCCGAACGATCGATGTTCGCCTTCTCGGCGATCACGATCTTCTTGTCCTGCCCCCAGAACCGCGCCTCCCAGGCGGCGCCCGTGCCGCCGAGGCCCGCACCGACGACGAGGATGTCGATGCCGTCTTCGATGATGGTGTCGAAGGCCATTAGTAATACACCCCTTTCCTCAGCTTCAGGCCCGCCGCCTCCAGCGTGCGCAGCCCGCCGTCATCCATGCGGATGTACTTCGGCTCGTTGTAGAGCAGCTCGCCGTCGCGCATTTCCTTGCTGGGCGCGGGAACGTCCGCGAGCCTGGGGATCGCCTGCCCCCAGGGCTTGGTGGTGATCGGCGACAGGAAGTTCTTCTCCGTGCCGTTGCGGAACTTGATCCGCCAGGCGATCGTGCCCTTCTGCTCGTCGCGGTGGACGCGAACGCTGTGGCCCAGCGGCGCGAAGTCGGCGTAGCCGCGCACGTCGATCGCGTGCTGCGGGCAGGCCTTGACGCACGAGAAGCACTCCCAGCACATGTTCGGCTCGATGTTGTAGGCGCGCCGATACGTCTTGTCGATGTGCATGATGTCCGAGGGACAGATGTCGACGCAGTGTCCGCATCCGTCGCACCTCGTCATGTACACGAAGGTAGGCATAGAGGCTGTCTCCCTGTTCTGTTCTGTTCCGCCCGTCCGGCGAACCGACGGCTAGTAGTGGCGCGGAGCTTCGCGCTTGATGCCGAGCCCCATGTCCATCGGGGCGTCGCGCAGGAGCTCCATCGAGTGCCGCTCGCGCTGCGCGGGATCGTCCCGGCTCAGCAACGGCAGGTTCATGTTCGTGCCGTCGGCCTCGGCCAGCCGCTTGTCGAACGCGGCCGCGGGCTTGAAGAACATGTGCGCGAACTTGGACCAGTACACGCCGCAGAACAGCACCGTGGTGGCGAAGAGGTAGAGGCCGA
>JAXMCR010000002.1:0-1520000 GCA_046349255.1 Hyphomicrobiales bacterium
ATCAGGGTTGTCATTTATGCGGCCGCTTCTCGATGAAGCAAGCGGCGTTGCTTGATGGTTTCGCGTTTGATCCTTTCCCTTTCCAGCATGATGATGTCGCCGCAGCCAGGCGTTCTCTCCGGGATCCAACGTGTCGGCGCTTGCTCGCTCTCACGGGCTGGACCCCTCGCAGCTCTATGCCTGACGTCGTAAGGCGCTTTCGTCGGCATGGTTGCTCCGCTGACGGAGGCAGCGAGCAAGCCGGCGAAGTTCACGCGCTTTGAAGCGGTGGGCAGCGACACGGTGGAAATCGCCATTGGCGATGCCGTGGTGCGCGCCGGCGGCGATGTCGATCCCACAGCTTCTGCTGGCCAAGTATATCGGCCGCGCGCATGCGTCTCGACCACGCCCAGTTGATGGCGCTTCTGGCCGGGCTGGACTGGAAAAAGATCCGTCCGGCCAGGATCAGGCGGCCTTTGTCGACGGGCTGAAACCAGCCTGCGGCAAGATGATTCATGGGGCTGGAACGGTTGGGAATACGGCCGATTTTGTGCTCTGCTGCTTGCCATGGTTCTACCGGGTCTTGCCCTTCCCGACGATGTTGATGCGCTGAAGGCGATGATCCTTTCCATGGCTCGTGAGCAGGTTGTCCGGGGTCAGCGCTGATGGGACCAAACCGGCTTAACTGAGAACGGAGGATTTCTGGTTCATCGTAGCCTTTCAAAGGAGCGAAGATGAGACAGAAATCCGGAACCGGGAAAGCGCCAGCGGAGCAGGTCATCAAAGACATCCGCCGCGCGACCCGCAAGCAGTATTGGGCCGAGGAAAAGATCCGCATCGTTCTGGAGGGCCTGCGCGGCGAGGAATCGATTGCCGCGCTGTGCCGCCGCGAAGGGATCGCCGAGAGCCTGTATTACACCTGGTCGTAAGAGTTCCTCGAAGCTGGCAAGAAGCGCCTGGCTGGGGACACGGCCCGTGCCGCGACCAGCGACGAGGTGAAGATGCTGCGCAAGGAGGCGCGCGATCTCAAGGAGGTCGTCGCCGAGCAGGCCTTGAGCTGCGGATTCTTAAAAAAGCATGATCGCGGATGGGGGCGACGACGAATGAGATACCCCGCATCCGAGAAGCAGGAGATCATCCGCCTGGTGGAGCAGTCGCACCTGTCGGCGCGGCGCGCGCTGCAAAAACTCGGAATCCCGCGCTCGACCTTCAATCGCTGGTATGATCGTTTCCTTGCCGGCGGTGTCAATGCGCTGAGGATCGCAACCCTTGCCCGAACGGGTTTGGAACCGTGTTCCCGACGAGGTGCGCGGCCAGATCATCGAGTTGGCGCTGAACGAGCCGGAGCTGTCGCCGCGGGAGCTGGCGGTCACCTTCACCGACACGAAGGGCTACTTTGTGTCGGAATCGTCGGTCTATCGCCTGCTCAAGGCTCATGACCTGATCACCAGCCCGGCCTTCATCGTCATCAAGGCCGCCGATGAGTTCCACGACAAGACGACAGCGCCGAACCAGCTCTGGCAGACCGACTTCACCTATCTGAAGGTCATCGGCTGGGGCTGGTTCTATCTGTCGAGCGTGCTTGACGACTTCTCCCGCTACATCATCGCCTGGAAGCTGTGCAATACGATGAAGGCCGGGGACGTCACCGACACGCTGACCATGGCGCTGCAGGCTTCCGGCTGCGGCAGCGCCAGGGTCATGCAGCGGCCGAGGCTGTTGTCCGACAACGGCCCGTCCTACGTCTCGTCCGATCTCGCCGCATGGCTATCCGACAAGGGCATGGAGCACGCCCGCGGAGCCCCCTGCCATCCCCAGACGCAGGGCAAGATCGAGCGCTGGCATCAGACGCTGAAGAACCGCATCCTCTTGGAAAACTACTTCCTGCCGGGCGATCTCGAGCGGCAGATCACCACCTTCGTCGATCATTACAACCACCGCCGTCACCACGAGAGCCTCGGCAATCTCACACCCGCCGACGTCTACTTCGGGCGCGGCGACATCATCACGCTGGAAAGAGAAAGGATCAAACGCGAAACCATCAGACAACGCCGCTTGCTTCATCGAGACGCGGCCGCCTAAAATGACAACCCTGATGGGCCAGAGCCTCCGTTAGCTCACGCCGCCAGTTGCCCCAAAAAACCTGACGACGGACATTGACATTGTTGAGCCCTCCAAAGCGGCTGCGATAGCGAGCCGCGCAATTCATCATGTGTCCGGCCGAACCATTATCGGTTGCGGCGGCGTCCTTCCAGAAGGTCGAGCACGGCGCGGGCCGCATCGAGCACATTGGTGCCGGGGCCGAAGACCGCCGCCACGCCATGGTCGAGCAGATACTGGTAATCTTGGCGTGGGATGACGCCACCTACGACGACGATGACGTTTTCCGCGCCCCTCTCCTTCAGCGCGTCGACCAGTTGCGGGGCGAGCGTCTTGTGGCCCGCCGCCAGCGACGACATGCCCACCACATGGACCTTTGCGGCAATAGCGGTGTCCGCCGCCTCTTCCGGCGTCTGGAACAGCGGCCCGGCGACGATCTCGAAACCGATGTCGCCAAAGGCCGAAGCAATCACCTTGGCGCCCCGGTCGTGACCGTCCTGACCGAGCTTGGCCACCATGATGCGCGGCTTTACGCCGAGCGAGCCGGCAAATTCGCCTAGCCGCTCGACCAATGTCCTGAATTCCGGCTCGCCGTCATAGGCCTCGCCGTAGACGTTGCCGACCACCTTTGGCACGGCCGCGTGGTCGCCGAAGGCGCGGCGCATGGCATCGGAAATCTCGCCCACCGTGGCGCGCGCCCGCGCCGCCTCCACGGCCGCGCCAAGCAAGTTCCCTTCGCCACTGCGCGCCACCTGTTCAAGCTCGCCAAGCGTTTCCTCCACACGGCTGGGGTCGCGCTGGCGGCGCGTACGTTCGATGCGGGCGATCTGCGCGGTCCGGACGGCGGAATTGTCGATCTCCAGAATGTCGATCTCGTCTTCCTGCTCGAGCCGGTATCTGTTGACGCCGACGATCACTTCCTCGCCCTTGTCGACGGCCGCCTGCCTGCGCGTGGCGGCCTCCTCGATCAACCGTTTCGGCAGGCCGGAATCGACCGCTTTGGTCATCCCGCCCAGCGCCTCGATCTCCTCGATCAGCGCCCAGGCCTTGTCGGCCAGCTCGTGGGTGAGGCTCTCGACATAGTAGGAGCCGGCCAGCGGATCGACGACCTTCGTCACGCCGGTTTCGTGCTGGAGGATGAGCTGGGTGTTGCGGGCGATGCGGGCCGAGAACTCGGTCGGCAGCGCGATCGCCTCGTCGAAGGAGTTGGTGTGCAGCGACTGCGTGCCGCCGAGCGCGGCCGACATTGCCTCGAAGGCCGTGCGCACGATGTTGTTGTAGGGGTCCTGCTCCTGCAACGACACGCCCGATGTCTGGCAGTGCGTGCGCAACATCAGCGACGACGGCTTTTTCGGCTCGAATTCCGTCATGATGCGCGACCAGAGCAGCCGCGCGGCGCGCAGCTTCGCGGCTTCCATGAAGAAATTCATGCCGATGGCGAAGAAGAAGGACAGCCGCCCGGCGAAGTCGTCGACATTCAGCCCCTTCTTCAGCGCCGCACGCACATATTCGCGCCCGTCGGCAAGTGTGAAGGCAAGCTCCTGCACCAGCGTCGCGCCCGCCTCCTGCATGTGATAACCGGAGATGGAAATCGAATTGAACTTTGGCATCTCCTTTGCCGTGTATTCGATTATGTCGGCAACGATTCGCATCGAGGGTTCGGGCGGATAGATATAAGTGTTGCGGACCATGAACTCCTTGAGGATGTCGTTCTGGATGGTTCCCGACAGCGTGGCGCGCGGCACGCCCTGCTCCTCGCCGGCGACGATGAAACTGGCGAGGATCGGGATCACCGCACCATTCATGGTCATGGAGACGGAAACCTGCTCCAGCGGAATGCCTTCGAACAGGACTTTCATGTCCTCGACGGAATCAATGGCAACGCCCGCCTTGCCGACATCGCCTTCGACGCGCGGGTGGTCGCTGTCATAACCGCGATGAGTGGCAAGGTCGAAGGCCACCGACACGCCCTGCTGCCCGGCCGCCAGCGCGTTGCGGTAGAAGGCGTTGGACTCCTCCGCCGTCGAGAAGCCGGCATACTGGCGGATGGTCCACGGCCGGCCGGCATACATGGTGGCGCGCGGCCCGCGCATGAAGGGCGCGAAGCCGGGGAGGCTGTCCAGATGGGAGATCCCCTCCAGATCGTCTGCCGTGTAGAGCGGCTTGACCGCAATGCCCTCGGGCGTGTTCCAGACAAGCGCATCGGCTGAGGTCTTGGTCTCGCGCTCCGCGAGAGCCTGCCATTGGGAGAGGTCGGGATTGGTCATGCAGACCTCCTTTGAGCGTTCCGATTAATCCTACTCGAATTCCATGATCAGTTCGTCCACGGCCAGGCTGGCACCTGCCGCCGCAGCGATGCGCGCGACCACGCCGCGACGTTCGGCGCGCAGCACGTTCTCCATCTTCATGGCTTCCACCGTGGCCAGCGCCTGACCCGCCTCGACCTGATCGCCAGCCTGAACAGCGATGGACGTGACCACACCCGGCATCGGGCAGAGCAGCATTTTCGACGTGTCCGGCGGCAGCTTCTGCGGCATCAACCGGGCAAGTTCGGCGACCCGCGGTGAGCGCACATAAGCCAGAACATCAATGCCGCGCCAGCGCAGCCGAAAGGCCGAATTCGCCGGCGAGACCTTTACGCCCATCCGCGTCGCGCGGACGGCAAAGATCGCATGGCTCATGCCCGGCAGCCAGTCGCTCGTCACGGAAAGCGTGCTGCCATCGGCGAATTCGACCAGTGAGCCGCCGTCCTGCTCGCACAGTTTCACAGCCAGTTCGTGTTCGGGAAGGGTCACGACCCAGCCTTCTCCAACTGCGCGCTGACGGTTGGCAAGCGCGCCGGAGATCCGGACATTGCGCCTTTCGCCGCAAAGATGGACATGCGCGGCAACGGCGGCGAGCAGCCTGACATCTTCGGGCGAGGGCTCGACACCGCCAAAACCGTCTGGATATTCCTCGGCTATGAAGGCGGTCGTCAGCCGGCCTTCGCGGAAGCGCGGATGCTCCATGACGGCCGACAGGAACGGCAGGTTGTGGCCGATGCCCTCGACCTCGAAATCATCCAGCGCCTGCGCCATGGCGTCGATCGCCGATAGACGGTCGGGAGCCCAGCTGCACAGCTTGGCAATCATCGGGTCGTAATACATCGAGATTTCGCCGCCTTCGAAGACGCCGGTGTCGTTGCGGACGACCGTGCCGTCGTCGCGTGCGCCCTCGACCGGCGGCCGGTAGCGTGACAGACGCCCAATGGACGGCAGGAAGCTGCGATACGGATCTTCCGCATAGAGCCGGCTTTCGATCGCCCAGCCGTTCAGCTTCACGTCCTGTTGGGCAAGGCGCAGTCTCTCGCCGGCGGCGACGCGGATCATTTCCTCGACCAGGTCGATGCCGGTGATGAGTTCCGTCACCGGATGCTCGACCTGCAGCCTTGTGTTCATCTCGAGGAAGTAGAATTTCTTGTCCTGATCGACGATGAACTCGACCGTGCCGGCCGAGAAATAGCCGACGGCCTTGGCAAGGGCGACGGCCTGCTCGCCCATCGCCTTGCGGGTCGCGGCGTCGAGGAAAGGCGACGGTGCTTCCTCGATGACCTTCTGGTTGCGGCGCTGGATCGAGCATTCGCGCTCGCCCAGATAGACGAGGTTACCATGCTGGTCGCCCAGCACCTGGATTTCGATGTGGCGCGGCTGCGTCACGAATTTCTCGATGAAGATGCGGTCGTCGCCGAAGGAGGCCTTTGCCTCGTTCTTTGACGATTGAAAGCCTTCGCGCGCCTCAGAATCGTTCCAGGCGATGCGCATGCCCTTGCCGCCGCCGCCGGCCGAGGCCTTAATCATCACCGGATAGCCGATCGAGCCCGCAATGCGGAGGGCTTCGTCCGCATCTGCAATCAGCCCCATATGACCGGGCACCGTCGAAACACCAGCACTTGCCGCGATCTTTTTGGAGGTAATCTTGTCGCCCATGGCTTCGATTGCCACCGGCGGCGGGCCGATGAAGGCGACTCCTTCAGCCTTCAGCGCCTCGGCGAAATTGGCGTTTTCCGACAGGAAGCCATAGCCCGGATGCACGGCATCCGCGCCGGTGGCGCGCACCGCGTCCAGAATCTTTGCGATGACGATGTAGGACTGGTTCGACTGCGCGGGACCGATATGGACCGCTTCGTCGGCCATCTTCACATGCAGCGCGTCGCGGTCGGCGTCGGAATAGACGGCGACGGTTGCGATGGCCAGCTTCTTGGCCGTCTTTATGACCCGGCAGGCGATTTCACCACGATTGGCGATGAGGATTTTCTTGAACATGGTTTGCCTAGCGTTCAACCGTGAAAATTTCTGGATTTATGTCCTGCTTCCACCTGAGATTGGCCTGATCGAGGGTCTTCGGAAGGTCAATCACACAAAGGCACCAATCCATTTCGCCCTGATGGTCGAACCAAATCAGCCCATCAGGGCCACCGACCAACGTCGCAACTTGTCTCGGCGTCGTGCAGACTGTGTCGCCATAGAGAACCTGATCACACATTTCTCACCCTCACAGCGGCATCGTGTCGTGCTTCTTCCACCGCGGTTCGACGCTCTTGCCGCGCAGTGCCGCGAAGGCGCGCGCGATGCGCTTGCGCGACGAATGCGGCATGATCACCTCGTCGATGAAGCCGCGCTCGGCCGCCACGAACGGATTGGCGAAGCGCTCCTCATATTCCCTGGTCCGGGCAGTGATCTTTTCCGGGTCGCCGAGTTCGGAGCGGTAGAGAATTTCGGTTGCACCCTTGGCGCCCATCACCGCGATCTCGGCGGTCGGCCAGGCGTAATTGACGTCGGCGCCGATATGCTTGGAGGCCATGACGTCATAGGCGCCCCCATAGGCCTTTCTGGTGATCAACGTCACCATCGGCACGGTCGCCTGGGAATAGGCGAACAGAAGCTTGGCCCCATGCTTGATGACGCCGCCATATTCCTGGGCGGTGCCGGGCAGGAAACCCGGAACGTCGACCAGCGTCAGGAGCGGGATCGAGAACGCGTCGCAGAAGCGCACGAAGCGCGCGGCCTTGCGCGAGGAATCGATGTCGAGGCACCCGGCCAGAACCATGGGCTGGTTGGCGACGACGCCGATCGTCTGGCCTTCGAGGCGCAAAAAGCCGGTGATGATGTTTCTCGCAAAGACTTCCTGTATCTCGAAGAAATCGCCTTCGTCGGCGAGCGCCAGGACCAGTTCGCGCATATCGTAAGGCTTTGCGGCACTGTCGGGCACCAGCGTGTCGAGCCGCATTTCCAGCCGCGACGGATCGTCGTGGAAGGGCCGCACCGGCGGCTTCTCGCGATTGTTGAGCGGCAGGAAGTCGAACAAGGCCCGCACCTGCTCCAGCGTCTCGATGTCGTTTTCATAAGCGCCATCGGCGACCGAGGATTTGGTCGTGTGCGTACGCGCGCCGCCCAGTTCCTCGGCGGTGACGATCTCGTTGGTGACGGTCTTCACCACGTCCGGGCCGGTGACGAACATGTAGGAGCTATCGCGCACCATGAAGATGAAGTCGGTCATGGCCGGCGAATAGACCGCGCCGCCAGCGCATGGCCCCATGATAACCGAAATCTGCGGCACCACCCCCGAAGCATCGACATTGCGCTTGAACACGTCGGCATAGCCGGCGAGCGAGGCGACGCCTTCCTGGATGCGCGCGCCGCCACTGTCGTTGAGGCCGATGACCGGCGCACCGTTGCGCATCGCCATGTCCATGATCTTGCAGATTTTCTGCGCATGCGTTTCCGACAATGAGCCGCCAAGCACGGTGAAGTCCTGCGAAAAGACATAGACCATGCGGCCGTTGATGGTGCCCCATCCGGTGACGACGCCGTCGCCCGCCACCTTCTGGCTCGCCATGCCGAAATCGGTGGCGCGGTGGGTGACATACATGTCGTATTCCTCGAACGACCCTTCGTCGAGAAGCACTTCGAGGCGTTCCCGCGCCGTCAGCTTGCCCTTGGCGTGCTGGGCGTCGATGCGCTTTTGTCCACCGCCAAGGCGGGCTTCTGCGCGGCGCGTTTCCAGTTGTTCCAGAACCGCGCTCATCAGTTCACGCCCTTTGCCGACAGCCGTTTCCAGGCGGCGGGGAAGGCAATCGCCGCAAGCATGGCCTTGGCGATGTCGGCGGGGATGAATGGATAGAGGCCAAAAGCCAGCACGGGCTTTTCCCAGCCAATGACTGCGCCCAGCCACAAAAGGCCTGGCACATAGATCACCGCGCCGGCGAGCAAGGCAGCCGCCATGGCGGTGAAGGGATTGCGGTCCCAGCCGCGACGGGCCAGCCAGCCGGCAAGCAGCGTGGCCGGAATGTATCCTGCAAGATAGCCGCCGGTCGGCCCCGTCATATAGGCAAGGCCGATGCCCTTTTCAGGCGTACCGGCAAAGACCGGCAGGCCGAAGGCGCCCTGGGCGAAATAGAGCGCGACGGCAGCAGCCCCGCGCATCGGGCCGAGCGCGAGCCCGAGACCGATGACGACCAGCGTCTGCATGGTCATCGGCACGGGATAGAACGGTACCTGTATCCTGGCCGACAGCGTCAGGAGCAACGAGCCGGCGACCACGGCCAGGACATCCATCGGGCTGAATCGGCTCGCCCGCTCCGGGGCGATGGCTTGGTAGAGCGTCATGGTTCCTCCAGCACTGCAAGAATGAAGACTGCCGCCGCTGCGACTGCGCGACGCGAGTGGGCTTCATTACGTCCAGGGCGCGCGCGAGAAAACGGTTGAAAATGTGCAAATGCGTAATATATAAATTCAGAAATTGTAAATTGCGAAGTTGCGAATGGCACCCCGAAAGCTCTATATCGGCCGCAAGGTGCGCGAGTTGCGCCAGACCCACAAGGCGACCCAACAGGGCTTTGCCGAGCAGATTGGCATTTCAACCAGCTATCTCAACCAGATCGAGAACAACCAGCGGCCTGTGTCCGCCTCGGTGCTGCTTACGCTTGCCGAAAAGTTCCAGATCGACATCGCCGAGATTTCGCAGGGCGATAGCGACCGGCTGCTTTCGGCGCTGACCGAAACACTGTCCGACCCGGTTTTTGAAAACTATGTGCCCAATCTGCAGGAACTCAAGCTGGTGGCGCAGAATGCTCCCGGCTTTGCCCGTGCGTTGATCTCGCTGCACCAGGCCTATCGTCACAACAGCGAGCAGCTTGCAAGCCTCGATGATACGCTGGGCAGGAGTGCCATTTCTACCGAGCCGACGCCCTATGAGGAGGTGCGCGACTTCTTTCATTTCGTTGACAATTATATCCACGAGCTTGATATTGCCGCCGAAAAGCTCGCCGTTCGGCTTGGCCTGTCGGAAAATGAGGCAGGTACAGCCCTACCCGCCTATATCGAGGAACGGCACAAGGTGCGCATCGCCAAAGGCGGATCGGACGAAGACCTCATCCGTCATTTCGACCCCGGTTCACGCGTACTCTATCTCAACCCCTATCTGCCGGCCCCCACGCGCAACTTCCAGATCGCCTTCCAGATTGCCGAACTGGAAGGCGAGGCGATGTTGTCGCGGATTGCCGAGCGCGCAAACTTCCGATCTTCCGAGGCGTTGGAGATCTGCAAGATGGGCCTGCGCAACTATTTCGCCGGCGCGCTCACTTTGCCCTACCAGTCCTTTTCGACGGCAGCGATGGAACTGCGTCATGACCTGGAGCTTCTGGCCGCACGCTTCGGCGCCAGTATCGAACAGGTGGCACATCGCCTGAGCACGCTGCAACGGCCGGGCGCCAAGGGCGTACCGATCTTCTTTGCCCGCATTGACCGCGCCGGCAACATCACCAAGCGCCACAGCGCCGCAAAACTGCAATTCGCGCGCTTCGGCGCCGCCTGTCCGCTCTGGAACGTTCATCGAGCCTTCGAGGCGCCCGGCCGCATCATCCGCCAGCTTGCCGAAACGCCGGATGGCGTGCGCTATTTGTGCGTCGCAACCGAACTGACCAAGGGCGGCGGCGGCTTCCACGCCCCGCAGCGCCGCTATGCCATCGCGCTCGGCTGCGAGATGGCCCATGCCGGGCACTTCGTCTACGCCGACGGGCTCGACCTCGGCAATCGCGCCGCCTTCGACCCCATCGGCATTTCGTGCCGGATTTGCGAACGCACCGGTTGCCGTCAACGTGCCGTGCCGCCACTAAAGCGGCATCTGTCGGTTGACCGGAACCGGCGCGGTGCGGTGCCTTACCGAATCGCTTGAATTTTGCTCATCCATGAACGGCCAGGCTGACGCAGAGATGTCTTCCACTCAGCCTTATTGAGGGGCGCTCCTCTGCCGACCCAAGTCTATGCCCAATGGTCAAGCCACAGAGGCAGACTACTTTTGGCCGGCCCTCTCGACTACGGACGCCTGCGCGTCGGCGGCAGATCGGTGCAGACGTCTTCGGCGACTTCGGCCGCCATGCCGATGGTTTCGCCCAGGGTCGGATGCGGATGGATGGTTTTGCCGATGTCGACGGCATCCGCCCCCATCTCGATTGCCAGGCAGATCTCGCCAACCATGTCGCCGGCGGACGGGCCGACAATGGCGCCGCCGATGATGCGGTGCGTCTCCTTGTCGAACACCAGCTTGGTCAGGCCGTAATCGGCGCCATTGGCAATGGCCCTGCCGGAGGCCGCCCACGGGAACTTGCCAATTTCTACGGCGCGACCGGCGGCCCTGGCCGCGTCCTCCGTCACGCCCACCCAGGCGATCTCGGGGTCCGTATAGGCGACCGACGGCACGACCTTTTCATCCATGAAGCTCTTCAGGCCCGATGCCGCCTCGGCGGCGACATGACCCTGATGCACGGCCTTGTGCGCCAACATGGGATTGCCTGTGACGTCGCCGACGGCGAAGACATTCTGGTTGCGCGTGCGCATCTGCGCATCGACCTCGATGAAGCCCCGCGCGTCGATGGTGACGCCGGCCGCGGCGAGTTGCAGTTCCCCGGCTGACGGCCGCCGGCCCGCCGCCTGCAGGATCAGGTCGTAGCGTCGCACACCCGCCTCCGCGCCGCTCGTCGTCACGACAAGGACATCTTCCTCGGCAACGACGCTTTCGACGCGCGCACCGAGTAGCATGGCATCGAAGCGGTGGGCGTTGCGCTTGCGCCAGATCTCGACCACGTCGCGATCGACATCGGGCAACAGCCTGTCGAACTGTTCGACCACATCGACGCGCGCGCCGAGCGCGCTGTAGACGGTGGCCATCTCAAGCCCGATGATGCCGCCGCCGATGACCAGCATGCGTTCGGGGATGAAGGGCAGTTCGAGCGCGCCGGTGGAATCAACGATGCGCGGGTCGTCGGGCAGGAATGGCAGCCGGACCGGCACCGACCCGGCGGCGACGATCGCCCTGGCGAAAACGATCCTTCGACCCCCGCCGTCGGGCAGCGCGACGTCGACAGCATTGGCGTCGGCAAATGTCGCCGTGCCCCTGACCATTTCGACCTTGCGCATCCGCGCCATGCCCTTCAGCCCGTCGGTCAGCCTGGCGACGACGCCGGCCTTGAAGCGGCGCAGCTTGTCGAGGTCGACAATCGGCGTGTCGAAGGCGACGCCATGATCGGCGAGACGTTCGGCCTCCTCCTTGACCGCCGCGACATGCAGCAGCGCCTTGGACGGAATACAGCCGACATTGAGGCAGACGCCACCCAGCGTCGCCTCCCGCTCGACGAGGATCACCCGCTGGCCAAGATCGGCGGCGCGAAAGGCGGCCGAATAGCCCCCCGGTCCCCCGCCGATCACCAGCACATCGCAATCCGGCACAGCACCGGTGGCTTGGGATGTGGCCTGCGCTGCGGCCGCCGGCGATGGGGACGGTGCCACAGCCGGCTTGGCTTCGGCCGCCGCCGTTTCGGCCGTGGCGATCAGCGCGCCCTTGGAAACACGCTGACCGACGGCGAGTTCGACCGAGGCGATGCGTCCGGCAAACGGCGCCGGCACGTCGATGGAAGCCTTGTCTGATTCGAGCACGATCAAGGTCTGCTCGGCGGCGATCTCGTCGCCAGGCTTGATATGCACCTCGATGACGGCGACATCTTTGAAGTCGCCCATTTCAGGCACTCTGATTTCGGTGATGCTCATCTCGGCCTCAAACGATCGCGCGGCGGAAGTCGCCCAGAAGGGCTGCGATGTGACCAAGGAACCTGGCGGCGGCGACACCGTCGACGACGCGGTGATCCCATGACAACGAGACCGGCAGGATCAGCTTCGGCTGGAAGGCCTGGCCGTCCCAGACGGCTTCCATCGCCGAGCGACCTGCCCCCAGGATCGCGACCTCCGGGGCATTGATGATCGGCGTGAAACCCGCCCCACCGATGCCGCCGAGCGACGACACCGAGAAGCAGCCGCCCTGCATGTCGGCGGCCGACAGCCCGCCGCCGCGCGCCTTGTCGGCAAGCGCCCGCATTTCGGTGGCGATTTCGAGCACGCCCTTGCGGTCGCAATCGCGGATCACCGGCACCATCAGACCCTTCGGCGTGTCGGCGGCAAAGCCGACATGGACGTAGTTCTTGATCACAAGCTCGTCGCCGTCGAGCGAGGTGTTGAAGCGCGGATAGGCCCTGAGCGCCAGCGCCGACGCCTTGATCAGAAAGGCGACCATCGTCACCCGGGCTTCCTTGCTCGCCGCATTCAGTTCCTTGCGGAACTCTTCGAGGCCGGTCACGTCGGCCTTGTCGAAATTGGTGACATGCGGAATGGCCAGCCAGTTGCGGGCGAGATTGCCGCCCGAAATCTTCTGGATGCGCGACAGCGGCTGGCGCCCGACGGGACCGAATTTCTCATGGTCCACTGCAGGCCAGGCCGGCAGTCCGGCACCGATGGCGGAACCCTGCGCCTGCATCGGGGAGCCGCCCGCAAGCCGCTCCTTGATGTGCGCCGTAATGTCTTCCCGCAATATCCTGCCCTTGGCGCCGGTAGGTTTTACCTTGCCAAGGTCGACGCCCAGTTCACGAGCGAATGCGCGCACCGACGGCGTAGCATGGGCACCGGTCGGGATCTCGATTGCGGCCGCCGGCGCAACGCTCGCCAGCGGTGTTGCCGGCTCGGCCCTTTGTTCGACAGGCGGCTCCGCCCTTGGTGGCGGAGGGGTCTTTGCCACCTCCGGCACGACTGCCGGCACTGCGGCTTCGGCAGCGCCGGTATCTATGGTCAGCAGCAATGCGCCCTGCGATATGCGGGTGCCGATTGACACGGCAAATTCCCTGACGGTTCCAGCGAAGGGAGAAGGGATCTCCATCGTCGCCTTGTCGGATTCCACCGTCATCAGCGGTTCTTCCACCGCCACGACGTCTCCCGGCTTCTGGCCTGACCCCTTAAGGTGGTCCGGTTTCAGTCTTAATGCATGATCGGTTTTCCCGCCATTGCCTGGGCGGATGGTGGTGCCGATCGCCGTGGCGGTGCAGGCCAGACAATGGTCTCCGGGGCCGGTGGTTTGTATCCGAGCGATGAGTGCGGCCGCTCGGTGTTGTAGTAGCGCCGCCAAGCCTCGATGATGATCTTTGCCTCGGCGAGGCTGTAGAAGATCTCACCGTTGAGCAGTTCGTCGCGAAGCTTCGAGTTGAAGCTCTCGCAGTAGCCGTTCTCCCAAGGACTTCCCGGCTCGATGAAGGCGGTCTTCGCGCCGACAGCGGCAATCCACTCCCGCACGGCCTTGGCAATGAACTCCGGACCATTGTCGGAACGAACATGGCCGGGCACCCCGCGCAGGATGAACAGATCGGATAGGACGTCGATGACGTCGGTCGAGTTGAGCTTACGATCGATGCGGATCGCTAGGCATTCCCGGGTGAACTCGTCAATGATGTTGAGCATGCGGAACTTCCTGCCATTGTGGGTCCGGCCCTCGACGAAGTCGTAGGACCAGACATGGTTGGGATACTCGGGCCGAAGCCGGACGCATGATCCGTCATTCAACCAGAGCCGTCCTTTCTTCGGTTGCTTCTGGGGAACCTTCAGCCCCTCCCGCCGCCAGATGCGCTCAACGCGTTTGGCGTTCACCATCCAGCCCTCGGACCGCAGCATCGCCGTGATCCGGCGATAGCCATAGCGTCCGTAGCGCGAGGCCAGTCGGATGATGTCTGCCGTCAACGCCTCTTCATCCGGTCGGCCATGCGGCTTCTTGCGCTGCGTCGAGCGATGCTGGCCGAGAACCCTGCAGGCAAAGCGCTCCGAAACAGAGAACTTCGACATCACATGGTCGACGCAGCGGCGACGGCGGGAAGGGCTCAGAAGTTTCCCGAGGCAGCCTCTTTCAGGATTAGCTTCTCGAGCGTCAGGTCCGACACGGCCTTGCGCAGCCGGTCGTTCTCTTTCTCGAGCTCCTTGAGACGCTTTACCTGATCTCCCTTCAGGCCGCCGAACTCCTTGCGCCACCGGTAGTACGTAAACTGCGTCACGCCAATCGAACGAACCGCTTCGCCAACCGATCGGCCTTGTGAAAGCAAAACATCCACTTGGCGTAGCTTCGCGACAATCTCTTCGGGCTTGTGCTTCTTCTGGGGCATTCCAACGTCCTCTCCAAGGCTCAATAGCCTACTTCACGGAGGACCACTTTTCAGGGGGCAGACCACTCCCTAAAAGAGTCAGGCAAGGGGTCAATTGGCATTATGTGGTTCAGATTGGCCCGATGCTCCACCCTCACCATAGTGAAGAATAGACAGAGCGAGCACTTTCGCGGCATCGAGAAGGGACTTCTCGGAAATATGTTCGTCGACCATATGCGCGACGTCGATACCACCCGGTCCGAATACAGCAACAGGAATGCCTGCGCGCGAGAAATGGCCGGCATCACAACCGTAGGTAACGCCAGCCGGGTCAGGATCCATCTGAACGGCGGCGGCCGCGGACTTCATTGAACTGATGAGCCGGGACGACACGGTGGTCTCCCAGGCAGGAAAGCCGGCATTCGGATACGAAATTGAGAGCTTTGCTGCCTTTTCGCCTAACCCTACCGCTGTAGCCTCCACCTCCCGCTCAAGATCGGCCCTGACTTCGTCTAACCTCTCGCCGGGGAGGAGGCCGATACGTCCGGAGAAGTGACCGCTTTCAGGCACCGTCGCCCTCCATTCTCCGGCCGAAAAGGTGCCGACGTTGAGGGGAACGCACTGCTTCAAACCGGAAAGCAGGGGATGGGACAGACGTTCGTTGCGAAGGCGAGCGTATCGTTCGATCCGAGCGTGGCAAGCAAGAAGGGCCTCTAGCGCGCTTGCGCCCATCCAGGGCGTGGACCCGTGCGCCGCTTTACCTTGTGCTTTGACGGTAAATTGAACCGAACCGCCGGACGCAGCTATGATACGGCACTCGCTGGGCTCCATAACGATCACTGCTTGAGGACGGGGCTGTTCCTCGATGGCGAAGACCGTTCCCAAGCCTCCGCTTTCTTCAGCTATGACAAGTTGAATCTGGACGTCGAACGGAAGTGGCGCCGAGCACTGCTTAAGCGCGCGAAGAGCCATCAGACCCGCGGCGACCGGACCTTTCATGTCTGCCGCTCCGCGACCCCAGATCGCACCTTCTGCCCGCTCTGCCGAGAATGGTGGAAACCGCCAACCGGAGACCGTGCCCACAGGAACGACATCCAGATGGCCGTTCAATACTAGAGGATTATCTGATTTTTTCTTGTTCGAACGAAGCCAGCCATACAGATTCGGACGATCCGACAGATCCAACTCATCACGAAAATCCGGACGGCTGTCTCGGACGGCCTCGGTCACGACCGATAATTCCGGCTCTAGCCCCGCGCTCTCCAGCCACTTCGCGAGATTTCGTGCAATAGCACCCTCGCGTCCTGTAAAGCTGGGCTCTTTTATAAGCGTTACTGCCAATTCTATCAGTTCGTCATTATGGTTATCCAACCATTGAGTGACCGATTGGTCCATACTGACTGGATTGGCATGCATTTGTGGCCTCCATAACTACATTTTGTCAGAAATTGTAACCGCCGAATGCGCAGCACATGTTAGTTGCAAGAATGCACAAGCCGATGTTTGCAGCAAGCGCGCGAGAGGGCGCTTAACATCGCTAGACTTCAATTCGATTGGGATTCCGTTCCGCAGATGCCATAAAATTTGCATTCGTCCCGGGCATCGCGGCAAGTAATTTCTTGGTATAATCCTGCTTAGGCTCGAAGAAGACCTCATTTACAGATCCGATTTCGACAATTCGTCCGTTCTGCATGACGGCGATCCGATCGCAGATCTGGGCCGCGACCCGCAGGTCATGGGTGATAAAAAGAAGCGAAAGATTGAACTTCTTCTTCAATTCCGCCAGAAGTTCCAGCACTTGCGCCTGGATGGTCACGTCGAGAGCAGAAACCGCTTCGTCCGCAATGATGAGCCTCGGATCAAGCGCCAGGGCACGGGCAATGCCGATGCGCTGACGCTGCCCCCCTGAGAATTCATGCGGGTAACGGTCGGCTGCGGAACCGCCGAGGCCGACCAGTTCCAGCAACTCTCGTGATCGCGCCATGGCGCTCGCTTTCGATCGGCCGGCCGCTATCAATCCATCGGCGACGATGCGACCAACCTTGGTGCGCGGGTTGAGGGAGCCGTAGGGATCCTGGAAGATCATCTGGATCAAGCGGCGATGTCGACGCAATTCACCACCGTTTAAAGCGCTTATGTCGACATCATCGAGCCGTATCGTACCTGCGTCTGGCTGCATCAATCGAATGATACAGCGGCCGAGTGATGATTTACCGGAGCCCGACTCTCCGACGATTCCAAGCGTTTCTCCCTGCGCGATGTCGAAAGACACCTTATCTACCGCGTGGACGACTCTGGTCGGTCCAAAGATGCCAGATGATGTGTGATAGGTCTTACGGAGATCGTTGACCTGAAGCAGGGGCGGCCGTGTTATGTCCTCGTCGGCATTCTTGCGCTGCATCTTGGGGATCGCATCGATCAAGCTCTTCGTGTAATCGTTGCTAGGATTGTAAAGCACCTCACCAACAGGGCCATATTCGACTACACGGCCCTGTTGCATTACGCAGACGTAATCGGCGATATCCGCGACGACACCGAAATCATGCGTGATGAATAGGACCGCCGTCCCCCGTTGATCGCGAAGCTGTCGGATAAGCTCCAGGATCTGCGCCTGCGTGGTCACGTCAAGGGCGGTCGTCGGCTCGTCCGCAATCAAAAGCTTCGGCTCCAGAGCCAGCGCCATCGCGATCATCACGCGCTGGCGTTGGCCACCAGATAGCTGGAATGGATAGGCTCGGATCGTGGCCTCCGGATCAGGGAGACCGACCTCGCTCAGAAGCTCCAGCGCACGCGTCTTGCGCTCATTCTGGGGAAGCGATCGATGAGCCTCGAACACTTCCGCAATTTGCTCCCCAATTCGCATCAAGGGATTAAGCGCGGACATCGGTTCTTGAAAGATCATTCCGATCCGTGCGCCGCGAATGCTGCGCATTGCCGCTTCATCGAGAGACAGGAGATCTTGTCCCTCAAAGAGAATCCTACCGCCTGTTGGTTTAACAAGCGGCGGCAAGAGCCCCATTATGGCGTTTGCCGACATGGACTTGCCCGAGCCAGACTCGCCGACGATACACAGGACCTTGCCTGCTTCGACATTGTAGCTCACGCCCTTGGTGGCAAAGGGGCGATCGCCCCCTTCCGGCAAGGACAGGTCCAGATTTTCTACGGTGACGACGATTTCACTCATGAGACAACCTCAACCCTGGGACCGGCGGCGGACGAGCCGTGGATTAAAGGCATCGTTCAATCCCTCGCCGATCAGGTTCAGGGCCAGAACGGTCAACAAAATCGCAAGCCCAGGAAAGAAGCTCAGCCACCAGGCCTGCCGGATAACCGTGCGGGACGCTCCAATCATATAGCCCCATGACATGACGTTCGGATCGCCGAGGCCCAGAAAGGAAAGCGACGATTCCAGGAGGATCGCCGTAGCCACCATGAGCGAGGCCAGGACGATGATCGACGAAAGCGCGTTCGGCAGTATCTGGCGAACGATAATGGTCAAGTGCGACTGCCCGACAACGGTCGCGGCCTCAACGTATTCGCGTGTCCGAAGCGAAAGAACCTCACCACGAACCAAGCGGGCCACTGGCGGCCAGGACACCACCGCTATGGCTCCGATGATCGATACGACGCTCGGTTGAAAAATCGCTACGAGCACAATTGCCAGTGCGAAACTCGGGACAGTCTGGAAAAGCTCTGTTAGTCGCATCAAGGCATCATCGACCAGACCACCATTGTAGCCGGCGAGGGCCCCAATCGGCACACCAATCAACAAAGCCACTAGCGTGGACACAAAACCAACGAGGATCGAGATGCGGGCCCCGTGCGCGAGGCCCGCTGCGACGTCGCGCCCGAGTGTATCGGTGCCCAGCAGAAACGCACCGTTCTCGAATGGCGGAAGAAAGGGCCGCTGCACCATCTTCCATGGCGATTCAGGGAAAACCAAAGGCGCCAGAAGAGCAACCAAGCAGACAATCGCCATGAGCACAAGGCCGATCACGGCGCCGCGGTTATGAGAAAACTTAGACCAAAATTCCCTCATGAGATCACCTGGATGCGCGGGTCGACTATATGATAGATGATGTCGGTTATAATGTTGAAGAATAGAACCATGGCCGCGGACACGAAGAACACCCCTAGCAGCAAGTTGTAGTCGCGCTGAAGCAACGACTCGAACATAAGACGACCAATACCTGGCCAGGCGAACACCGTTTCGATCAGGACGGCGCCACCGACCACTTGTCCGGCCTGGAGACCTGCCAGCGTTACAACGGGCAAGATGGCGTTGCGCAAGATATGGCGTCGTTGGATCAGGCGCGGGGTCAGCCCTTTCGCGCGGGCCGTCTTGACGAAGTCCATTTGCGCCACCTCGAGCATCGAGGCGCGCGTCATTCGCGCATAAACTGCGGTGAAGAACACGCCCAGCGTCAGCGCCGGCAGGATAAGATGCCTTGCCACATCCAATACACGGTTCAGACCTGTGTACTTTGCCCCGACCGTCTCGAAACCGAAGCCCGGCAGCCATTCGAGATGGACAGAAAAAAGCAGAACGGCCATCAAGGCAGCCCAATAAAGCGGGGTGGCGTAGCCGATCAGACCGAGTGTCGTAACCAGCGTGTCCGACCACTTTCCGACGCGCATTGCCGCGAGACCCCCCGCTGCGATGCCGGCGACGATCGAAACGATGAAAGCAGTTCCTGTAAGCAGCAGGGTGGCCGGAAGGCGTTCAAAAATGAGAGTGGCGACGGGCATTTGTTGCCGATATGAGAAGCCCAGATCGAACTGGGCAACGCCGGATATGTAAATCCAGAGTTGCTCGATCATCGACCTATCCAGGCCGAACCGCTCGCGTAGTTGTTGTACAAACATTTCGTCTGCGGCGCCAGCCTGGCCCGCAAGAACGGATGCCGGGTCGCCCGGAGCGGCCCGTATCAAAAAAAAGTTCAGCACCAGGATGGCAAGAAGTACAACTGCCATCTTTATCAAACGAAACGCAAAGAATTTGGCAAATACCATGATGAAGTCTCGTCGATTATCGAAATCCAATCAGGCTCATCTTGCCAACTTGCGAGCCGCGATTCAGTGAAAAGTGCCTGGCAGAGCCGCCCCGATGGCCGGCTGTTGGCGTCGTTTATGTGTCACGAATTAGTTCCAGCGATCCAGAACGAGTGTGGCATTCGACGCAGCCTGAAGCGCTGGAGCTAGTAACGGGTGACGGACGGCCCTGCCTTCAGGACCTCACTTTCTTGGTTCGATCCAGGCGTCCTTGAAACCGTCGCTAAGACCGATCGATGTCGTCACCAGGTCCTTGACGTTGCAGCGATAAATTGTCGGGAAGCTAAGCTCCAGGAGCCAGGCTACCGGAACGTCCTCGTTCAGCTTTTTCTGCAATTCGGTATAGATGGCCGTTCGCTTTTCTGCCGGAAAAGCCGACGCCCCTTCGGCAAAAAGACGATCGACCTCTTCGTTGCTGTAGCCTTCTGCATTATTGAAGGCCGAGCCCTTGAAAATTTGTTCCGTTACGTAAAGACGCTCCGTTCCAAGCGCGGGATCCGCGTACTGGTTCATGAACGTGAACGCCATATCGTAGTCCCATTCGGAGATTTTCTGGTTCCAGCCGGCAACGTCCGTCGGCTCCAGTTCGACGCGAATGCCAACCTCCTCGAGGTTTTGGCGAACCGCCTCAGCCCAGCGCTGCCAAGTTTCCCCATAGGGAAGCGGCATTAAACGGATCGGCTTGCCGTCATAACCCATTTCCTCAAGAAGCTTGCGCGCTTTCTCCGGGTTATGCTCGTAGTTGGTAACGTCATCGGTATAGAGCCTGGACGATGAAATCACCGGTCCGGTCGGGATTTTACCAAATCCGTTCCACAGGACCTCATGAGCGAACTTGCGGTCGAGCGCATACATTACCGCCTGGCGGAAACGTTTATCATCCAACGGGGCCTCACGGTTGTTTAGCCAAAGGAAAGACATCGGAGCTAGGAGCTCCCAACCGTCCTGAGTGATGCAGCTATTCTCAAGGGAAGCCAGTCGCTGAATGTCGAAGTTCTCGACCGACCCACCCGGAAGGATGTCGACCGTCCCGTTCTCGTAAGCAACTGTCCGCGACGCCGCATCCGGCACCACGTGCCAGTATATATTATCAAGGTAAGGTTTTCCTTCCTCGTAATAGTTTTCGTGCTTGGCTAGGTGGACGTAAGAGCCTTTGACCCACTCGGCGAATTTGAACGGCCCGGTGCCGATAGGGTGATTATTTGCCGGATTCTTGAAAAAATCAGTTCCTTCGTAGATATGCCTCGGTACCATCGGCATGGTCAGAGGTTCAAAGACTTTGAGGAAAGGGTCAAATGGCTCTTTCAGGATAAATCGAACGGTATAGTCGTCCACGGCCTCGATTTTCTCCACACGCTTCAGGACGGTGCGAAAGCGCGAATGGGTCTCCCGCAGAAATACATCTGCAGAAAACACGACGTCGTCCGCCTTGAAAGGTTTACCGTCATGCCATGTGACGTCGTCGCGCAAATGGAACGTATAGATCGTCCCGTCTTCGCTCACTTCCCACGAGGTCGCCAATTGCGGCATCGGCTCCATGTCCTTGCCATAGCGCAGCAATCCCTCGTAGATGTTGCCGCCAACCATCTGTGCGGGCGCATTTTGCACGATGCCGAGCATCAAGCCGGGCGGCTCAGGCTGAAGAAGTACATTTGCCGTACCCCCTGCAACCGGCTCTGCATGTGCGTTAAAGGCCAGCATCGTTGCGGCTAGCCCGGCCATTATGCATCGCTTGATCATTTGTTCCTCCCGGATTGATGGCTGATTTTTCGAGCGGCTCATTCGAGCATGCTGATGCAACGCTCTGTGGTTCTGACAAACGAAAACGCCAGGTCCCGGCGCCTGACCATTCTGCTCCAGTCCGCGACGCTTCAGGCGATATCTGCACGCATATTTCAGGTTTGCGCACGTAGGTGCGTGCACCCACGTCATCCAACGCCGCATACTAGTCGATGACTTCGCCAGGTCGCATCCCCTTCGTCATTGAAGCAGCACGTTGGGCTGACCCTCGAATTGTCGGTGTCGATCCACTGAGCATTCTGGTTAGCTTATCTATAAGACATAAGATACAAGATAGCAAGCTCGTTGGCTCGGATTAATGGCGCCTTGCCCAGCGCGATATCGAGAAGGCACGCCTGCGTGCAACGCTGGCTCGGCGAGCCCATGTTTCTGCGTTGCTCCGGGAGCCCCGCTGACGGATCGGTCGAGGCGATAAACACCGTAAACTTCGGGATGGCGCTGGATCTCCTGTGTCTTCCCGTTTCGAGATCACCGTCCGGCCGACTCGATCTGCATCCTCAGATCGTCATCAAGGAGGATGCCGTCCCCTTCAAGCTTTTCGCGCAGGGCCTGGCGGCGACGGCCCGGCAGCCGGGCTCCTTCGCTTTCCTCGATCAGGCCCGCGAGCAGCGCAAAACGCCGCCTCGCGTCGAAGCCTAGTGTTTCGGGATCGATGACGATGACGGTTTGGCCGGTGCCGGGCGGCTTGCCCTGAGCATCAAAATACGATGTCGCCTCGAAGGCATGGTTCGCGCCGGTGAGGCCGGCGCTCAACATCTCCACCATGATAGCCAGCGCGGCGCCTTTGGCGCCGCCCATCGCGATCATCGTCCCGGCAAGAGCGGCGGCCGGATCGGTTGTCGGTTGACCGTTGGCGTCGAGCGCCCAGCCTTCCGGTATGGGCTCGCCCTTTTGTTGGGCGGCCATGATCTTGCCGCGTGCGACCTTGGATAGGGAAATGTCGATCACGACCGGTTTGGCGTCGGCTATCGGCGCGGCGAACGCGACGGGGTTGGTTCCGAAGAGCGGCCTCGCGGCGCCCCATGGCGCTATGGCGGCGGGCGTATTGGCGACCATCAGCGCCATCAATCCCTTTTCGGCAAGAGCCTCGACGATGAGGCCGGCGACGCCGCTGTGGTGGGAACGCCTGATGCCCGCCATCGCGATGCCCTGCGCCCGCGCGACTTCGGGCAGGGCCGCGACGGCTAGGTCGAGCGCGGGGAAGGCGAAGCCATGTGCGGCATCGACGGCGAACGTGCCGGGCCGGGTCCATTGGCCGGATGGAACGGCCATGCCGTCTACCTTGCCAGATTTGGCCTGTGCGGCATAAGCGGCCACCCGGCGCAGGCCGTGCCCCGACTGGCCGGCCAGCTCGGCAAGGATCAACGCACGCGCCACCGATTCCGCGTTCGCTCTCGAGGTATGACAGCGCATCAGGGTCTCGACGACCAGCAGGTGCGCCTCTTCCAACGTCAGGCGGCGATCGGTCATGGCTGGGCCTTCAGATGGGCGAGCACCGAATCCGCCGTCTTATGGCTGACGCGAACGTTCGACTCGTTTGTCACGCCGGCGATATGCGGCGTCAGGATGAGGTTTGCTATGCCTTCGAACGATGCGCCGGCGGCCGCGTCGAGCGGTTCCTTCTCGAAGACGTCGAGGGCCGCGCCGGCGATTCGCCCTTCGCGCAACGCCCTGCAAAGAGCCGCTTCATCGACGACGCCGCCACGAGCGGCGTTGATGAGGATCGCGTCAGGCTTCATGCGGGCGATCGCGTCTGCGCCGATCAGATGCCTGGTGGACGGTGTCAGAGGGGTGTGCAGGCTGAGAACGTCCGCCGTGGCGAGCAGCGCGTCGAGATCCAGGCGCTCGACCGCTCTCCACGCAGGATGATCCTGTGGCAAATGCGGATCGTAGGCGGCGACCGTCATGCCCATGGCCTCGGCCCTGCGGGCCACTTCGCGCGCTATCGCGCCATATCCGACGAGGCCCATCGTCCGGCCTGACATTTCGCCGCCGATCAGCGTCTGGCGTGGCCACTTTCCCGCGACGACGGCTGCCGTCGAAGCGTAGGCCGACCGTAGCAGAACCATCGCGGCGGTTATCACATATTCGGCCACGGCCAGATCGTTTGCACCCGTCGCGGGGAAGACCGCGATCCGCCGCGCCGAGCAGGCCTCGACATCTATGTTGTCGAGCCCGACCCCGAGGCGGCCGATGCACTCGAGCCTGGGCGCGGCGTCGAGCAGGGCGGCGTTCACCTGGGTCCTATTGCGCACCACCAGTGCCCGCACCCCCGCAAGTGCCCGGATGAGGTCTGCCGGCCGATCGACGAGGCCGGGGTCGTAGAGCATCGGATAGCTGCGGCTCAGCCGTTCGACCGCGCCGTCGTCCATGAATTCGCTGATGACTATGTCGTACATCGATTACTCCGTCCGCAGCCCGGCCGCGCTGCTACGCAACCGGGCAAAGGGATCAGGCGCTGCGATAGAGCTTCGTCATCACGAACTCGCGATGCCCGAGAGCCTCCGCGGCGGTGTTGCGACCGTTGGCGGTGCGCACGATCATATCGATCAGGGAATCGCCGGCTTCGTCGATGGTCATTTCGCGCCGCAGAATCCCGGAAACGTCGACGTCGACATGCTCACCCATGGTGCGCACGGTACGCGGGTTCGCCGTGATCTTGATGACGGGAACGATCGGGTTGCCGATCACGTTGCCCTGACCGGTCGGAAAGGTGTGTATCACATAGCCGCCCGCGGCCATCAGCGTGACGCACTCCGCGGCCGCCGAGGACGAATCCATGAAATAGAGGCCCCGGCCGGACTTCGGCGCTTCCGCCGGCTCCAGAATGTCGATGTAACGCGAGGTGCGCCCGATCTTCTCCAGATTTCCGAGGGCCTTCTCCTCGATGGTGCTCAGACCACCCTCGATGTTGCCCTTGGTAGGCTGGCTCTCGGAAAGGTCGCCGTCCTTGTGGGCCTCGATGACATCTTCCTGATACGCTTTCCACATCGCATACCAGCGATCGCCGACCTCGGGGCTGACGGCCCGTTCCTTGCAGATATGCTCGGCACCGGTGATCTCCGACGTTTCGCCGAAGCAGCCATAGATGCCTTCCGGTAGCAGCTTGTCATACATGTTGCCGACAGTGGGGCATGAGCCGAGGCCGGTCGTCGTGTCGCTCTCGCCGCACTTGGTGGAGACCCACAGCTCGGAAACGGAACATTCTTCGCGCTGAAGTTCACTGGCGTAGTGGACGAAATCCTTCGCCTTCCGGCTTGCTTCCATGATGGTCTTGAGGTCGCCGTTCTGCTCGATCGAGAAGCCCGCTACGGGCTTTCCAGTCGCGGCGATGCCGTCGACGATACGCTTGGTCCAACCCGGCTCGATCCCGATGACGATCACGGCCGCCACATTTGGATTGGAGCCGGTGCCGATCATGGTGCGGAAGTGCAGGTCAAGATCCGCGCCGAACTGCAGCCGGCCATAGGCGTGCGGGAGGGCGAGCGTACCCTTGATGTTGTTCGCAACGGCCTCGCAGGCCGCGTTGGATATGTCGTCTACGGGCAGGATGACGACGTGATTGCGCACGCCGACGCGGCCATTGTCGCGCCGATAGCCGTTGAAGGTGAAATTGGAATACTTGGAAGCCATTGTGCCGTCCTCTCGGTTTTACCAGCGCTTGGTCTTGAGATTGTGGACATGCACATGGCCGCCCTTCGCGACATCGGCGACAAAATGACCGATGTCCTCGCCATACTTGATTGCCGTGTCGCCGGCCTTGATGTCCTGAAGAGCGACCTTGTGCCCGATAGGCACGTCGGCCTTGGCCTGCAGTTCGAAACTCGAATTATCGTGAGTAACGACACACAGCATCTGCGTGTCGGCCTTCAGTCCCTCGATCACCACCACACCAACATTGTCGTTGTGGTCGTGCACGAGAAGGTGCGGGTTTTTCATCTTCGTTTTCGCTCCACTAAAATAAAAGAGGTCTTATAAAAGATATAAGTCATAGGGATTTGACATTGTCAACGGTGCTTCGCTAAATTGGCGCTAAAACCGGGAGCGGACCATGAGCGGCGACATTCAAGTAAAAGCCTTCGATTTCAAGCCGCTCTACCTGCAGGTCAAGGAACGGCTGACCCGCCGGCTCATCGACGGCTCATGGGTGCCCGGCCAGCTAATTCCTTCCGAAATGGACCTCGCGCGCGAGTTGAGCGTAAGCCAGGGTACAGTGCGCAAAGCCCTCGACACGATGACCGCCGACAATCTGCTGATCCGCAGGCAGGGGCGAGGAACCTATGTCGCCTCGCCGGAGGAAAGTCGCATTCTTTTTAACTTTTTCCGCATGGTGCCGGACAACGGCGAACGCGCTTTCCCTGATTCGTGCATCGTCAGGCGGGTCAAGGGCAAGGCGACCCGGGCAGAGATGTCGATGCTCGCGCTGGCCGAAGGCGCTGATGTATGGCGCATCGAGCGGGTTCGCACGCTGGCCGCGACTCCGCTCATCGTGGAGACGATTGTGCTTCCTGCGAGTCGATTTCCAGGCTTTACGAAGCTGGGCGATATTCCGAACAACGTCTACCGTCTCTATTCAGACAACTGGGGCATCACCATTGCCTCGGCGGTCGAGCGGCTCAAGGCCGTGGCTGCGAGCAAGCGCGATGCCGCGCAGCTCGAATGCGCGCCGGGTACGCCGCTCCTGGAGATCGCTCGCGTCGCCTCTGACCTCGCGCAGGACCCTGTCGAATTGCGCATATCCCGCTGCCGCACAGATGAAGTGCATTATCGCGCCGATTTGAAATAGCACGTAGCTTCGGACCGGCCTCCCACCACATTCTCCGCAGAGAGGATCAGGCCGCTCGCGACATTGGATCGAACTTGCATCTGCGGTTCGACACCGAGGAGATGATGCTTGAGACCACTCGGCAACTTCGATGGATTCAGGGTCGGCTTTTGCCGCTCCATCACGGACTAGCTTGGCGCCGCGTTGATTCGCGATTCGTGCGCCAATACTGTTGACATCTTATTTTCGTTATAATAGATCTTATATAAGACATATTATGATGATGTGATCGACACGCGCGAACAAATCGGAACGACGATGGATAATCCCACCGCTCGGGAGCGGGGCATCCAAATATTGGTATACCACAATATGCGTCCGGTCAGGTAGCTGCGGTAAAGCGCCGGCGCCCCGAACGAGCAGCCGAATCGCCCAGGTAACGGCTATCGAGTCCCCCGTCACTTGCGAAAGTGAGCGTGAAGAAAGTTAAGCTATGCACGAGAACGTCGTCTCTGTTCGTGATGTGTGGAAGATTTTCGGTCGCTCCGGAACTGAACTTGTCGACCGCATCAAGAATGAAGGTCTGACCAAGGACGAAGTGCGGGAGCGTTATGGTTGCGTCGTCGGCGTTTCCGCTGCCAGTTTCGATGTCCGCAAAGGTGAGATTTTTTGCATAATGGGTTTGTCGGGGAGCGGCAAATCAACCTTGATACGGCACATAAACAGATTGCTGGAGCCCACGGCCGGCAAGATATTCATCAACGGCGAAGACATTACCGCCTTATCCGAACCGGAACTGCGTCGGTTACGCGCCCGCAGGATCGGTATGGTTTTCCAGAACATCGCGCTTTTGCCGCATCGAACCGTCCGTGACAACGTCGCCTTGCCTTTGGAAGTGCAGGGCATGAAGCGTTCGAAGCGCTTCGAGGTCGCGGAAGAAAGCCTGCGTCTGGTAAATCTCGTCGGCTGGGAAGACAAATTCGCGCACGAACTTTCCGGTGGCATGCAGCAAAGAGTCGGCCTGGCGCGCGCGATGGCTGCCGATCCCGACATCCTGCTGATGGACGAACCGTTCAGCGCGCTCGATCCCTTGATCCGCCGCCAACTCCAGGACCAGTTCATGGAACTTGCGTCCAGGATGCATAAAACGACGATCTTCATCACGCACGACCTCGATGAGGCGATCCGCATCGGACATCGCATAGCGATCATGAAGGATGGGGTAATCGTACAGACCGGAACACCGGAAGAGATCGTCACAAATCCGATCGACGCCTATGTCGCTGATTTTGTCGCCGGGATTTCGAAGCTGAAATTGATCTACGCCCGTTCAATCATGCGCCCGTTCGAAGCATCGAGCTACCCCGATATCAATATGGATGCTTGTCCGCGCGCAAACGAGTCGGACACCCTGAGCCGGCTGATCGATATCAGTGTGGAATCCAGTCATCCGCTGCTCATTCTGTCGGACGATAGCAGCATTTCCGGAATCATATCCAAAGATGATCTTCTGCGCGGTATTCAGGGAGGTAAGTAGGATGTCATCGGAAAGCTCTCCGAAGAAGGGAAAGCCGGATGTTCCGGAATTCACGGGCATAAATGGCGAATATTACAGGCGCGAATTCCATCGGATAGACGAAGGAAGCGCCAGCGGCATTTCCTTTAACTACATGGCGGCCCTCCTTGGACCGCTCTGGTTGAGCCTCCGCAATCTCTGGTCATATTTCTGGATAGCACTCGTTCTCGAATTGATATCTTTGGTGCAATTTAGCCGGGGTTTCTGGGGGAACATCGGCGCCGACGAGCTTGCCCGCGCCCGCGCCATTGCCCAGCGCGCCGCGCAGCGCGCGGACCAGGCGGCGGCGGCCCTCGCCGAAGGCAAGGACAATTTCCAGGCGCTCAGCCAGGCCGCCAAAAAGTTGGAGGAGGAGGCGGCGAACGCACTTGCCTTGGCCGAATCGCTGTCTGGCGGAGCGGTCAGGTATCTGGTCGGCGGCGCGATATGCTTCCTCGTTGTCCGCATCGCCATCGGCCTTTTGTCCAACCGCGCCCTGGAGCGGAGATATATGCAATGGCGCGCGGACCGGAACATCGCGCACGGGTTCAACTGGCTCCGCTCCGCGCTGCTGAGCGGCCTGCTGGCCATCGTATACTTCCTCACGCTGTTGCGGTTTTCGACCTCCGAAGCGCCGAAAATCCTCTACCAGTTCCCCACAAGTCAGAAGTTGATCACCGAAGCGACGGTAAAGCTCGATAACCTGTTCACGGCGATCACTGCCGCCGGTGCGCCCGTTTTCAACGCTATAACGAACGGCCTGCGTATCACCCTGGACGGGATCGAGATGGCTCTCGTGGGAACGCCCTGGATAGTTGTGTTCGCCCTGACCTCGCTCATGGCGCTGCGAGCAGGCGGCGCGCGCGTGGCGATCTTCACGATGGCCGCGCTGGCCTATCTTGGGATCTTCGGGTTCTGGGAGAAGTCTATGATTACCGTTTCTCTCTTGGGGACAGCCGCTCTCCTGTGCGTGGTCATCGGCATCCCGCTGGGAATATTGTGCGGAAAGCGGGAGCGCTTCTACAAGGTGGTCAAGCCGTTTCTTGATCTCATGCAGACGATGCCCGCCTTTGTGTATCTGATACCGGTCATCGCTTTCTTCGGGATCGGTCGCCCGCCAGGGGTGCTTGCAACCTTTATATTCGGCATGCCGCCTGTGGTCCGCCTCACGGCGCTCGGCATCCAAGGCGTTCCAGAGCCGGTAAAGGAGGCGACGATGGCCTTTGGCGCCTCGAAATGGTTCCTTCTCTTCAAAGTCGAGATCCCGTTGGCGATGCCCTCGATCATGACGGGCGTGAACCAGACGATCCTGATGTGCCTGTCCATGGTGGTCATCGCGTCGCTCATTGGCGCCAAGGGTTTGGGCGAGGATGTTCTTATCGCCTTGCAATACGCGGCCGAGGGGCAAGGCATGTTGGCAGGTATAGCGATACTTTTCTGCGCAATGATCTTGGATCGTATCATTCAAGGACGGGATACAAGAAAGAAAATCTGAATCTTTATGTAGTGGAGGATAGAATGAGCATAAATAAGAAAATTATAGCTTTCGCAGGTGCGGTTGCGTTTCTTTCTAGCGGAGCGGCGGCTGAAGAGGTCAAGATCGGCATCCCGAACTGGACGTCTGCCGCTATCACGGGAGAAATCATCAGCTACATCGCCAGTAACGACCTGGGACTCAAGTCAAGCAGCGTGCCCGGCACGAATCCCGTCATCTTTGAGGCCATGGGTGTCGGCAAGGGCGATATCGACATCCACCCCGAAGTATGGATGCCCAATCAGGCCAATCTCGCCAAGCAATATGTCGATGAGGCAGGCACCGTGGCCTTCGCGGCCAATCCTTATGAGGCTCGACAAGGCGTGTGCACGACCCGATACGCGGCCGAAACGCTAGGCCTCAAGTCGGTCTACGATTTGGCGAATGCGGAACTGTCTGCAAAGTTCGATACCAATGGCGACGGCAAGGGCGAGTTCTGGCCCGGAGCCCACGGTTGGGCTTCCACCAATGTGGAAATGGTGAAGGCGCGGGAATACGGCTACGATCAGTTTTGGGAGTTGGTCCCAACAGAGGAATCGATCCATTATTCGAAGATGGATAATGCCGGCAAGGAGAACAAGTTCTACCTGGGGATCTGCCAACAGCCGCATCATATATTTGCGCTACAGGATCTTGTCTGGCTCGAAGAGCCTCCCTACGACGCGGCGTCTTGGCATATGCTCCAACCATCCGAGGACCCTGAATGGCTGGAGAAATCGAAGGTAGCGACCGCCTGGCCGCCTACGAGTATCCGCATTGCCTACTCCAAGTCGCTGGAGAGCCGCGCGCCGGAACTGGTGGATCTCCTTAACAAGATCAAGCTCGACGCCGATCTCGTGGGATCTTGGACCCTTATGGTAGCCGTGGACGGCCTCACGCCGGAGCAGGCTGCCAAGAAATGGGTGGATGGGAACCGCTCCGTAGTGGATGGTTGGCTGGGGCTTTGATGCCCTCGCCGGCTGGTGGCGCCGTTAGGGCATCGGACCGAAAAGCGTCCTCGGTTTTCGGTCCGATGCTCGATTAAAGTGTTAAAGCTTCCTTTGTGCGTCCGAAAGGACACACGGCACTCCAAGCGCGCCGGGGACAACGGAGTGTAACCCCGGGCGCCATAAGTAAACCTTCCGCCGCCCAGCAACCCTATCGGGTGATGGGCGGCGAAGAACGTTTCCAGAAAAAGTGTGAAACGGCTTTGCGATCCGGGGTGATCGGGCCGGGGTGATCGGGATTGAGCGTTTCCACTGAGAATCCGGTTCCGCGCCCCAAATGCTGTGCACCATCACAGCGAGCCGGCGTGCCAAAGCGGTCGGATTCCGGCCGGCGAACATCGCCGGCCTCAATGTCATCACGCCTCCGCCGCCCTTACGACGCCGATGGTGACCTGCCACTGAGTTTTTCCTCCATCTGAGATTTGAGTCCGGCCCTTGTCCGGACTGGTGAAGCGAAAGCGATTTACGGAAGAGCAAATCATCTCGGTTCTGCGTGAGCACGAGGCGGGTGCGAAGGCAGGCGATCTGGCCCGCAAGAACGGGGTATCGGAGGCGACGCTGTATAACTGGAAGGCGAAGTATGGCGGGATGGACGTGTCCGACGCCAAACACCTGAAGGCCCTGGAAGACGAAATGCGAAGCTGAAGAAGCTGCTCGCCGATCAGATGCTGGAAGCTCTGGCGCTGCGCGAGCTTCTGTCAAAAAATGTATGGTCCGCCTCGTCCGTGCAAGGGTACGCGACATCGTAAATGACGATTCCAGTTGCATAAATGTATCCGGCCTCTCGCGAGTGGGCTGCGGTTGCAGCCAGGCCATGATGAGATCCGCACACGCCGTTCCCAATAAATGGTTCGGGCACGAGGCCCGCTTTTTTGCACAGGACTTACGGCATGTTGATCCACTGTTTCGTCATCACTATTCCCGAGCCTTGCAATCGAGCCAGGAGCGTCAGATGAAGGCAGGGTCCCTGCGTTCGTAGAGCGCTCCAGGCTTTGTCAGGACGACCCACACAATCCGGGCCATTTTAGCGGCAAGTGCGACAACAGCTTTGTTCGGGTGCATCCGAGCCTGAAGGCCGTCCAGCCAGTTCCCCAATCGATCTCGTGTTCGGTCCAGGTGCCGAAAGCAGGATCGTGCTCCATGAACGAGGAGCTTGCGCACATAGCGGTTTCCCCGCTTGCTGATGCCGAGAAGCTTTTGCTTTCCGCCGGTCGAGTATTCCCGCGGCACGAGGCCGAGCCACGCTGCCAGATCGCGAGCTTTCTGGAATTGTCGGCCGTTTCCAACGGCAGCCAGGAGCGCAGTTGCGCCCAACGCTCCAATCCCAGGAATCGTCATGAGCCGTCGTGCGACATCCTCTCGGCTGGCTACTGCTTCGATCTCGCGTGTGACTTCGCCAATGCGTTGCTCCAATTGGCGCAGATCGGCAAACAGATCTGCAAGCAGCTTGCGCATCGCCGACGAGAGGTCGTTTGATCGATCTTCGAGAACCTGGGGTAAGTCGAGCTTGAACAGACCCGCGCCTTGGCGCAGGGCGATCCCGTATTCGAGGCAGAAAGCTCGCATCTGATTGATCAGACGCGTTCTCGTTCCGATCATCTGATCTCTGACCCTGTGCAAAGCCTGAAGGTCGGCTTGTTCCTCGCTCTTGAGCGCAGCAAATCGCATTGTTGGACGCGTGGCAGCCTCAGCGATCGCTTCCGCATCGATGATGTCGCTCTTGTTCGACTTAACGTAGGGCTTCACGAACTGCGCGGGGATCAAGCGCACCTTATGTCCAAGCGCCTGTATCTGCCTGGCAATCCACTGAGATCCTGCACACGATTCCATCCCTACGATCGCCGGCGCCGCGCGCTCGAAGACCCGACTCTGCACCCTCCGGTGAAGGATAGCATGATCGCGGGCTTCCTTGATGGGCGTCTCGACCAGAACGTCGAAAGCGGAGAGAATCAGAGCCTGTTGAACAGGATCGAACTCGCCAGACCAGCTCGACACGACATGCTTGAAGTGGTGCCTCAAATCGCGCTCCAGTTCGCCGATCTCGGCGCGAGCGCGCAGCTCCCCGTGCGCCTTGTCCTGCGAGCTAATCGCCAACGACAGCGCTTCCCCGAGGAGCTGATCCGGCACCAGACCGGGCGCATCGAGCATCCCCGCGAGATAGGCCGAATATTCCTCGATGCTGGCACCCGCAGTTGGCTTCTGGCCCGGATCGTCCACCAGCTCTGCCAGAACCACAGCCAGATTTCGGACGAGTGTGGCAATCGCGTCACCGCTCTCGTGGTCCTCGTATCGAAGGCTTTCATCACCCTGATTGAGTGACCAATCTTTGATCTCCTGCGCGTTGGCCTCGCGCAAAAGCCGCTGTTGAGCGTCTTTCTGGCGGATCGCCTCGATTGAGGCTTTGTCGCGGGTCTTTACAGGAACGAAGTGATTGAGCCGCCATTCCACGACTTCCGGCACCGGCCCCGTGTAGAATGCCCTATATCGGACAACCCGGCTTTCCCCCCTGATGACCCCCTTCTCTCTGCTGTTCGTACCGACGATGAAATGAAACTGTCCAGATTCCTGCCCTTGGATATCGGAGAACTTCACAATGTCCTCTTCCTCGTAGACGATCTCATCCGACAGCGCCGTTGATTTGAACGCCGCGCGGTGATCGACCTTGAGGGAGCGAGTAACGGAAGTGAGCTTCTTGCCGCCCCAGCCGCGTACGATCTTATAGGCTTCGCTGTCCTCGTTTGCAGCGAGCTTGCCGACATGGCGCATCGTGGTGTTGATCAGCGTCTCGTCCGCTTCCGCCTTGGATGCCTTCTCCAGCGATGTCGGCGTTTGCAGGCCAAACGTACACGACACGCCAAATGAGCGCGCCTGCGCGGCAGCGACAGAAAAGCCTTCAACGACATAATAGCCGTATTCATCGAAGATCAGCGGATAGGGCATCTGGCTCTTCGACGGCGAGGCGTCGAGGATGCGGCGGCGGTGCCCTTCGAGAGGCCTGTGCAACAAATTGCCAAGCACCTGCTTTACCGCAGCAACCGTGATCTTGCCGAGCGAAGCCGTGCTCGGGGGAGCTTTTTCCAGCGACGGGATCATGACGTAGACGATGCGCCGGTTGAGGAACACATCGTTCATGTTGATCTCGCCGACCTCCGCGTTGAACACATGACCGTAGGAGTAGGTCAGCAGCGCGGCCGGCTCCGACAGGCTCATCGTCATGTAGCCCCACTGGCGATAAACCTCAGCGCGGGACGACTCGGCCGACTGGTTCTTCTCGCCATCCCCGCCGCTGCCACCTGCCAGTTTTTTGTAGCTGGCGATCATCTCGTTCGACAGCTTCTCCACCGCCTTTTCGCCAGCGAGCAGCGCCGTGGCGATCTTGTGATCGTTCGCATCGATCAGCGGCGGCGGCTCCTTCGGCATCACCTGACTGTAGGCCGGAAGGTCCATCAACACCTGTTCCAGACTGGCGCAGGCCTGCTTGAGGAGCACGAAGTCGTTATGCTCCCCCTCGTTCGGAAGGTCCACGACGCGCCCATGCTTGTCGCGGAAACGACCGAACCACACGAGATTTTCAACATTGTTGAGCTGGAAAAACTCTGTCAGGAGCCGGGGGTTGTAGTCCACATAGCCGCGCCCTTGCAGGAACGACAGCGGCCGAGCCAACGCCTTATTGAGCTGCAAGGCGCGCTGCGTGAAAACGCTGTTCGATCCCTCTGCCTGTGGGATGAACGTCTCCATCAGCGTCGATTTCTGATCGCTCGATCCCATGGCGAATGGATTGAAGGTGTTCGTCAGTTTCACTTCCGACTGGCCGTAGAAATCCTTCGACCCCATCATGAAATTGAGTACGAAAACCTCTTCGTCGCGCCCGTAGAGACGGGCGATCTTCTTGACGGAATTGAGCGTGTCGGCGCTGGCCTTGCCGTCCACCATGATCGCGCCGCTGTTGAGCGCCAGCGCGTTGAAGACCAGCCCGAAAATCTCTTCCGACTTGCCCGATCCCGTTGTACCGATGACCATCCGGTGCGTCTGGATGTCTCTCGCGGCCGACCAGACCTCCTGCCCCGCATATGCCCCGCGCCCGACGCCATGGTAGATGGCCCCGTTGCCGGGCGCGCCGGTCGAGCTGTCTTTGTACCCCATCCGCCCCAAGAATACCGGCACGCGATAGGGAGCTTCCCATAGCCTTTTATGCTTGTAGACGCCAAACCCCAGCGCCATCAGGATCGTGAGGAACGTCAAGAACTCAGACCAGAACGGTGCCCAGCTCAAAAGGAGCGCCAGCACCGCCATGGTGATATAAGGTTTGAGAACATCGGCCGGTTCGTTGTGGGCGTCCCGAAGCTTTTCGATCAGCCCTTTCCGGCGCTCGCGGCGTGTCGAAAGCCGTACCGCATCTGTATGCTCAACGCCTTCGAACTCGCGTCGTTGCACCGCCATCCTTCATCCGCGCCGCACGCGGAATGTACGCGGCTCCAACATGATCCTTCGCGAGAATGGGTAAAACCACCGAAGGCATGGGGGCCTCCCGGTGTTAGAAGTCGAGCGAAGGACCGCGATTCAACGTCTCGTGTTGACGTTTCTCGCTGGTTTTCCCTGCTTCGGCCGACGCATCGGGGCGCTTGAACTCGATGTTATGAAGCGTTCGATGAACTCGTTCAGCTATCTTTGACAGCGTTGGTGGGTTCTCCGGTTGCTGCTTCGGTAGTGCCTTAAAGGACATCACCGAAGTCGCCGCCGGTCGCTCCATCAACTCACCATCCGCTCGGCGGGTCGCAACGGTAACTACCCCTGTGAACACCTCATTCGCGAACATCTCTTCTCTCTTCGCGATATGCTCTTCCGCTGCCTTAATAAAAGGCACCGTATAGCCCGGCGTGATGGATATTTTCACGCCTTCGGCCTTCACCCCTTCGAAGTAATCGCGGAGCGTTTTTTCGACATCGGCTTTTTCCGGGCCGTCCGGGATGCGAGCAGCAATTTTTTCGAAAGGGACGCCAGCTACCGATGCCAGAATTGCGAATGCAATCCCCGATTTCTTGTCCAACGTTGTGCGGTCGAGTGTGTCGCCGAAGCCGGAGGAAACTTTGAAGTCACCATCACCCACTTCATAGCTCGCTGTACGAGCATAATACGTATTGAAGTCGATGTAGCCGCGTTCGTTCGGCTGGGAGACAGTGACCATTACCGTCCGAGACATCACGCCTTCGCCGCCACGCGGGGAAACAAGATCACTACCGGAAAGGCGCTGCACTCCGTTGCCGACAGGTAATCTAGCATCAAACGCGGCCGCGATCTTGGAACGCACTCCAGCTTGATCCTCTGCTCGCAGACCAATGGAAGCACCTTCGTTGAAGACTTGCAGCCTCATCGACCCGTTATCGAATTTGCGAAGGCTGATGGTGCCAGCCATGATCGCCTTAGACTCCGGGTCTGAGACCAAACCGAAGGCGGTTTGCGCGTAGTAGTTCTTGTCCGAGAAATCGAGGCGGACATTAGTCAGTTGCAGGACACCGCCCGGCTTGATGTAGAACTTCTCATCCTTCGGATCAGCAAACTTCTCCAAGCCGACCTGATTGGCGAGGCGTTGCGCCCATACCTCGACGCGCTCCCGTTCGTCATCGATCCCGGCTTTCATCATGTTCGCCGCGCGAGCCGCCGACATCAGGCCCACTGTCAGCGAAGCGCCAGTCACTACATTTTTTCCAGTGACCGTAACAACATTGTCTTTTGTGGAATAACTCTCGACCTTGAGAGCCACATTTCCCAACATCGCAGGGCGATCAGGTCGCTCGCTGTTATTGCCAGCCTTTGCGTTGTTGTTGCGGAAATTGCCGCGATTCGGGCGTGTCGCCATATCAAATGCTCCTATCAACTGCTCACTTCGGCCGACGAACGGCTCCTACCCCTTAAAAAGGCAGCGAAAAAATTACATTGTCAAGAGTACGCAAAAAATGATGTATAGTGGCTTATCGGCAAAGCGCCGCTCCGCTTGAAATCAGCTACACAAATGCGTATTGTTGGCTACACACGCGGAGCTACACAAGCCATGACCCTCAACATCCGAAATGAAGAAGCGGATCAGCTCGCCCGGCAACTGGCGAAGATTGACCGCAGTAACATCACCGATGCCGTAATTCGCGCCCTGCGCGAGACGATAGCAAAACGCATGAACACGGAAGCACCCCGCGAAACCGCGAGGAAAATTCTCGAACGCCGAGGCCTGTCTTTCCAGCCGAATCGCCAGCCGGTGCCACCGGAAGCCTATCACGATCTCGATCACGATCTCAGCGAGGGCAAGTAATGTTCATTGATGCCTGCGCTATAGTTTCAATGATGGCTGGCGAAGACAGCGCCGACGCATATGAAGCCGCCTTGATCGAGGCGAAGGCCCCGTTCACGTCCGTCCTCGCTGCATGGGAAGCGATCATCGTTCTTTCACGCCCCGATCAGCTCGATTGTCCCTACAGCGCGGCCGAGGGGGCCGTGGTCGAATGGCTGGAAGCCCGCAATATCCGGCTGCGGGAACCCGGATCGCCGCGCCGTGTCCTGCAATACGCGGTCGCGGTCGCCGAGCAACACGGCATCGGCAAGCGCCATCTCAGCAATTTCGATTGCTTTCACTACGCCTATGCGAAGGCGATGCGGGCACCATTGCTCACCATGGACCAATTGCTTCGCGAAACGGATGTCTCCACCCTTCCCTAGCCAGCCATGCGCTGGCCGGCCATAGCAAGCGCGGTGCGAAGCCCGCGCGCTGCCTCTCCCGGCATCATAAGGGCCGAGCGAACCGAATGCGCCAGTATCTGTGAGTACGCGAGCGCGACCGCATCCCGCTCCCGCGCCGTTGCAAAAAATGAAGCGCGGCGGAACACCACACCGAAAAGCCCCGTTCGCTGTTGCCCAATCTCGAAACGGAAAAGCATCTTCGACGGGCCATTCACCCCAAGTTGCAGCGCGGCGTCAGCCGCCAGTCCGATGAAAATCGGCATCGCAAATTCGGGGCTGCACCAAATCGCTGAGCATGTGTTGCCGAAGGCTGGAGACGTGGTTCCCAGCGCCGAAGCTTTTCGCACCTCCGGCTCGCATTTTTCGAGCACACCCAGCATCATACGCTTGAACATATCGCCTTGCAGCTCGGCCGGGCCGTCCTCTGGACGTGTCGGCGGCTGTCGAGCGGCGATCAGATGACCAACCGTTTCCTCGACAACGAGCCGAGACAGATTCGAACAGGCGAACTCTTCACGCGCAAGGGGCTGCATCAAACCCGGTATCTCCCGCGAAATCCGTACTTGATGACCATCCGCATGATCGTATCACGCGGCGTGAACCCTGAAATCTTGGCGTAGATCGCTAACAGAATGTAGATCACCCAAAACACCAGATAGACCGTCCACAGATTGAGTTTTGTGAACTGCCAGACCATCCCGACGAGAACGAGGCTGGGGAGGATCAGCATGACCGACCCGTGCAACCCGCCGATGCCGTTCAGCGGCTCTCCCGTGAATCGCCAATTATCACTTTGAAAATTTAGAGGATCATCTTCCATTATACGCCACCATGTTATTGCAGCCGCGCGGCCAGCAGCGCAGCTCTCCCACATCGAGATGGGTAAAAGACTGGTAGAAACCCACTCCCCCACCTTTGAAAGCAAGACCGGCTATTCCTATGGATCGCGCCGGATACATCGGAACCTTGAAATCACCAGCTCGGCCGTAGAGATGCTGCGAATTGCGAGCTGCGCCTTCGATGGTCTCATTGCGCCGAGGCGTGCGATATCCGCTGGTTAGAACGAACGGCAGCATCGACCCGTGGATTGCTGCCATCGTTGACTGGACCGACGACACGAAATCAAGGAGAGCCGGATCAATCCAGACCGCCAGATCGGCATCCGCCACATCGCGCCAGAACCATGACAGCTCCGCAAGAGCATCCCGGTAGTAGCCCTCTTCCGTCCGGTACTTCACGACCATGCTATCGCCGTTGGCTTGCCGATAGAGCTGGAGCGATCCGAAGCCCTCTGTGCGAGGATCGCGAGCGCGCACCGCCTTCTTCGCCTCCGCTTGAAACCGCTTTTCGTCATCGGTCATATCCGGCAGAGGATCAGACGCAGGTGGCGGGCCTGCCGCTTCGCCAGTGGGCAACGGATCAGCGCGCAATACCTGCGGCATAGTCGCCAGTGAAACAGCTCCGACTCCACCTATCAGAAACGAGCGGCGAGATAGGCTGGTCATGCGAGCACCCGATCTTTCGCGGGTACGCCGTACCTGTGCAGAACCTTCTTGGCCACCTCCTCGTCAATTTCTCCTGCCTTGAAGCGTTCACGCACGCTATCGCGCATCGATTTGCCGCCCTTACGCGACTGCATCAGCTCAGCGAGGTAGCCCGACGAGCCGAGGAATCCTACCTTCAGCAACTCTTGCCGGCGCTCGTCATCGAGGATCACCCATTCCCGCATGCAGATACGGCTCTTGCCCGATCTATGCGGTACAAGCACCTGCGACACGACCATGTGCGTCGTCGCCACCGCCATTTCGAAGGCTTGGCTCTGCTGCTCACGGGGGAATTTGCCGACAATGCGCTGGATCGACAGGGCAGCGGTGTTCGAATGCACTGTCGTGTAGACCGCGTGCCCCGTGTTTGCCGCTTCTTGAGCCGCCGACATCGTGTGATAATCTCGCTGCTCACCGATGACGATCAGGCGCGGAACGCGCCGCATTGCCTCTTCGATCCCCTTCTCGAAGCTCTCGAAGTGCAGCGGAATTTCCGCTTGTGCGATGATGCAGCGATGCGATGGAACGGAGTCAAACAGGAACTCAATCGGCTGTTCGAGCGTGACGATATTCCCCTCGATAGGGGTGTCTTCTTCCATCACTCGGCGCAACAGCGCCGCGAAAGTCGTGGTCTTTCCCGATCCTGTCGGGCCAGATAAGATAACGGCCCCCATTTCCGGGGTCGATTCCTCGATAATCTCATCCTCAAGCTGGATATCGGCTACTGTCGGCGGATCGGCCGGAATATAGCGGCAGACCATTTGCCCGCCCTGTCCTGTTCCATAGGCACAAGACGACACGTTGACCCGGAAGCGATACACCTTCGGCTCGCCGTGCTCGTCTCGATCCGAGCGATCTCGGATGTCAATACGGCGGTTGAAGGCCCGGCCGCCGGCGAGGCGAATTTCAATGTCACCGCCTCCCCCTGATATATGCTTTGCAGCGCGGATGAAGTCCGTGTTGTCGTAAATCCAATTTGTCAGCGCGCGGTAGGAGCCGCGCAGGTTCATCATGATCGGAAGGCCCGTCTGGAACACAACGTCCTGACAGCCTTCCTTCGCAGCATAGGCAAGAACCCGCATCACATCTTCGGATGAATCCGTCATTCCGAAGTCTTGCGACAGGTCGCGGGGGCCGGACCATTGGCCGAGACGGGCTGTTTCCGGGTTGAACTCGTCCATACCGCCCCTACTTTGCTTTGCTCGGCACGGGCGTGCGTCCACGAACGGTTACATCCGCTGATCCGACAGGGAACGCTTCTGCGCCAGCGCCGGCCTTGAAGCGGGGCGAGACGGTTATCTGGATGCGCTTCAATCCGCGCAAGGCGAGTTGTCCGCCCTTCCCGACATAGAGCGCCTTGCCATTCATAACCGTCTGCGGGAGCGATATCGCCCCGCGCTGGGCCAGATCATGGAACCGCACCATTCCCTCGAAATCGCGCCGCATCCGCCGCTCGGCTTCCTCGAAATAGGCGCGGGCTTCCTTCACCCCCACGGCAACGCCGGCCTGATAGGCTTTGTCCCATTCCTTTTGATCGCGTTCGGTGCGAGGCCGCAGGGTAATCCCGTTCGACGGATCGGACTGCATGTGCAGGTAATTCCGCCAAGATGGCGGCTGCGCCGTGAGACGCGCCTGCGAGTAGATCTCGAACCTTCCCAAGGTCAGGTCGAGAACCTTCGGCCCGTTCTGTTCCACCCGATCCCCCGTCAGGATGACGACAGGGGGGACCACGTACTGACTGATCATGAGCTGTGGAAATGGATACGTCCGGTCGAGCCAATCGGCCTGTTTCAGGATCGCGGCATTGATCCGCTCAGACTCCTGCGCATAGCCATCCCTGATGCCGGCCGTCCGTCCCGTCCGTCCCACCAGCTCATCGCGCGCCGGACCTTGCCCGCCTAGACCGGAACCGGGCGACGGCTGCGGGCCGCGCCATGTCGGCGTCTGACCTCGCAGTCTAACGGCAGGATCGACCTCGATCCGCTTGTCGGCACCTTGCCCGGCCGTGATCATCTCGCCCGTTGAAGGGTCACGCACGACACTCTGTCCCACCGCGCCCGGACCAAGTGCGGTCGGACCCTGATCATAGCCCGGATACCCTCCCGGCATTCCCCCCGGATAACCGGGGTAGCCGCCCGGATAACCCGGAGGCGGATAGCCGGGATACATCGGAGCGGCATATGGCGGATAAGCCGGGTAGGACGGGTACTGTGGGTAGCCCTGCGGATATGTCGGGTAATTGGGCACCCCGCTATACACGTTCTGCCGAACAGTCGTCTGTTCCTGCGCCATGCCCACCGACACGGCCGCCAGCGAGATGCCCGTCACCAGCGTCATCACCAACCTTACCCGACCCATTTAATCTTCCTTCCAACCATTTCGATGACCGCCGAACCGGCGACGAAGTTCGGCTTCTTCCGCCGTTGTGCGCTTGCATGCTCCCGCTTGTGGCCTGCAACGGCCAACCTCGCGATTTCCGTTCCCCTCAATAGCGGCGGGAGGCTCATGACATACCCGTGAAGAGCTGGGCCTAGATGCAACGCCGAGACCGGCACCATGATCGGATCACTATCGCTCTCGTGCGCCATCACTCTACCGTTCTGCCCCATCGATTCCCGCTTTTGAGAAGCCCTTGCACTATACTCGTTTCACATTGTTTCGCAACGCGCGTATCAATGTGTTTTCGAGAAACCATTCCGGTCGCCAATGAGACCGCGTGACCACCGCCGACATAGATGCGCTTGCATTCTTCGCCGAGCGCTTTTTGCACGAACGAAGCTCCAAATTCCTGCCATGCCTTGTTGCGGGCAACATCGATCAGCGCTGTCACGTCGCGTTCAATCCCGGCGACTGTCGTCATCCGCGATCCCATCGTTTCCGCTATCCCTCTGGCTGGCTCTTGGAACTGCTCTTCGACAGCCGTGGCGCATGCGCGCTCGATATAGAAATCCGTTCGCGTCGCCGCTTCGGGCAACGGGTGTCCCTTCGCCAGATTCAGGCGCGCATATCGCCACTCTCGCGCACCGCAGTCGATCACCGCGAGCTGACCATCAGGCGGAACGGCTTTCTCATCTGGCTGTCCCCGCATGTCCAAAAGGAGATCGGCTGCAAGCGCCGTAGCGGGCGACATAATGCCGATCTTGCCAGCCGCGATTGTATCCCCGCCGCGTGGCTTCACCGTGCGCAGCGCCTCGCTCAAATCCTCGCTGTGATCGGTCAGGGAAGGTTCCGTGACACTCACCATCAGGACATCGCAGCTACCTTCGCCGAGCCGTGCGAACGCAGCCGCGATCAAGGCCCCCAGCCGCTCTTTTGCTGATAGTGCGCCGGCAAGCTCGCTTTCGATAAATCCGCGATACTCCGACCTGTCACCGACACGCGCCACATCGCCGTCGATCTGGACGTAAACCGGCTGCGCATTGCCGTTCGGTTGTGCGCGCTCCCCAAGTGAAATGCGCGTCGGGAATACCACCCGGCGCGCATGTCCTTTTCCACTCACGATAGCTTTCGTCGTCAGAGAACCGATATCGACAGCTACCGTCACCAAACGGTTAGCCATGTACCTGCCCTATCACTGCTTCGGTGCATCTACCGGAGCGGCGGGGAACTCTGCCGATGCCTGCTGCGTGCGTGGAACCGAAAGCGTTGTCCGGTTCTCTGTGAGTGTCTTCTGCACGAATGTATCCGTGCTGCCCTGCCCTACGGTGGAGCATCCCGCCAAAGCCATGGCAAGCACCCCGATAACGGCCAACTGACGCATATCAAATCTCCCTGCGCGCAAAGTTTCACATTGTTATGCACGCAAACTTACAAAATGAAAAGCGCCAAAAAGCCTCATGCAATAGCGATATTGCACATGCAATGAACAAACATCGCTTGCATTAACCGCCTTGTGGATGATATGTGCGTTATTGCATCGATACGTAAACGTAGGGGATTTGATGTCTCTGGCAGTGAGGACAGAACGAGCTTATCGCCGCGCCGGCCTGCGGTTTGACCGCGTGCTGGCCGAGGAAAACGTCGTTCCAAGCGCTGCTGAATACGTCCGGGTTTTGACATCAAGCGGGCGGCAACTTTCCGCGTCGAGCTGGCGCTTTCTTCGCGCGGCAATTAAGTGGTGGATTGCGGGTTCGATTAGCGAAAGGGAGGCCGAATTATTTACGCGGTTATTCGGCGCAATGAAGCCCGTACCGATCAAGACAAAACGGCCTCCTAAAAGACTGCCAATCAGCCTCGTTCAAAGCCTTGTGAATGTGCTGCGAGAAACACCGCGCGGGAGAAACAAGCGTATCGCTGCTGATATGCTCATCGCAGGGCCAGTCGTAGGATTGAGACCGTGCGAGTGGGCGCGGGCGGAACTCAATGGTGATGTTCTGCGCGTTCAGAATGCGAAGTACAGACCCGGAATTTCTGGCAACGGATCACATCGGGAACTGGTACTCCAGTGGCATGTCATTACCACCGAACAACGAGATGCCATCAGAAGGCTTTTGACGGACTTGAAGGGCGCAGATTGGGAGCGGATCGGCGGAAATATCCGGCGAGCGTTCAACAACGCCAAAAGGCGTCTCAAGGTGACTGGTGAGATCACAAAAGGTCAGGCGAGAACCCGTCTTTATGAAGCGCGGCATCAGTTTTCAGCAGATGCCAAGCGTACTCTGGACTATGCCGGTGGCGAGGTTGCCGGAGCGATGGGGCATAGGGCAGCTATGACCGCTCATAGCGCGTATGGGAACAGGAGTAAGGCGACCGGCACCTTGCCTGTAAAACCCACCGTAGAAAGCGTGGAAAAAGTCTCAGAAAAATCGATCATCCAGCTTGCACGGTCTCTAGCGAAGGCCGCAGCATACAAGCTTGGCTTTGCGGGCGCGAGCGGAAGCGAGCGTCGTGAGTCAATGACTGTTTCGCCGCCGTCTCGGCAGCGGAGTAGTGACAGTTCAAGGCCGCTGACACGACCGTCGAATGGCCGTCGCGATAACGGCCCTAATACATCCTAATTGCCGCTTTGAGGATCATTCCCGATTGCCATGCTATGCAGGAAAACGTATGATCTAAGGAATGTGTTTTGCAAGTTTAACGGCAGGTGAGAATGGCAGTGCGCGGCGTGAAGGCAGGTAGTGAGGGCGTCGATCTGGAGAAGGCGAAAGCGATCTTTGATCGTGTTCGTACTGATTTTCGCGACGGGAAGAATCCCAATTCCCAACGGCGGAAAGATGCTGATATGATTGCCTATCTTCTGTCCGATGGCGGCGCGGCCCGGTCTGCCGTTTTTGCTCAGACTTTTGCAGAGCATTACGGCATAGATCGCAAGCGCGCAGGACAGCGCGTGCGGGATGCGATGGCTGACCTCATGGCCGATGGGAAGATCGTGAAAACGGACGATTCCAGACCGTCTTACAAGCTGCGAAAGGATGGGGCTTGATGCGGCATGCTATGATCATCGAGACGGGTAGCGAGTTGCCCGGCAGAACGAATGTGAACTTGGCCGGGATCGTAGGCCGGCGCGTGGTCACGCTCAACACCATGCCTATACGGTTCACATTTCCAGCCGATGTGCTGGACGGTATCGAGATCGTTCGGCCAGATCGGCCTCAGCCGGACGTGGAAATCGCTGTGGCCATCGACGGCAACGGTGAGACATTTGCGACGGCAAAGCTCAAGGGATCGACCGTCCGCAAGATACTTCACGCCATCCGCGAGGATATCGCCGTAAATGGGAAGGCGGGCGTTGTGCAGTTCGCCGGGCGAATGCGCTCCAACAACGTCATCGAAGACGCGGGGCTGATCTATATGCCTTCCGGCACCATGCTACCGAAGCTGGACGCGCCTAAGAGCGTGCGCAGGGCCGCTTTCGAGGCTCGCCAAGGCGAACGCCGCTGCGGCTGACTACCGGGCGGGGATAGCCCGCTCTATGCGGCTGCTCTTTGCAGTATGGTCAGGGTCTCGTAGTCGATCCAGACGCGAGCATCGCCTGTTGGCCCGATCTCGGCCTCGTTCATCAGGTAGACCAGCAGATATGGCATAGACAGGTTGTGCAGCGTTCGGAATGTTCGAATGCGGTTAGCCTCTCCAAGCGAAAATCTGCCTGAATGGGCTATCACGCCAGCATCTCCGCTCGAAAGCTCGTTGTTCAGTCGGCCATAGTCGATCATTCGCCGATCTGACCCGTCCTGCTTCACCTTGGCGACGTTCAATCCAAAGCTGAACAACTCGCCGACAGATAACCGGTGGCGCGTTGTGAAGCGGCTCATTCGCTCTGACTGCCCCACGGGCAGGCGAAGCGTGAAATTTTCGAACCCTTCTCGCACGTTCGAATCGTCCGCCGCTATTTTCGGACGTCGAGCCATCATGCCTCCTGTGCGGTCCCTGCCCGCTTCCACCTCGCGTTGCGCCGCGTCTTCCCTCCCGAAACAGCAGCTTGTGTCGCTAAGTTTTCTATGTCGTTTCACAAATTGCAACTGGTGTATAGCATGCGAATGCAACTTCCGTACAGTGCTTGCAACAAATCTATTTCACAATGTTGCGGAGCATTGCGCAAGCTATAAAAGCCATGCGCATGCAATGACGTTATTGCATGGCTTGTGTCCCGCTTGGAAAAGTATTATCGTACAATGGGTTTAAGCGTATTTGCGAACATGAAGGGACACTTAAATGGCGGCTGCACGCCCTCTAAACGCTTGGGAGCCGCTACCGCCGCACCTGACGGCGGAAGTGAATGATTCCTTTGCGCCTCAGCCGGTTAAGACCCTTTTTGCTCTGTGGGGAGGGAGTGAGGGCAGCGTTAACGCCCATGGCCTTACCTACGAAGTCCAGCCCGAGGATACCTCCGTTTCGACTGAGTTCGTCAACGCGGATGGCGAGAGAAACACATTGTCCTTGTCTTCGGATGGCCTGATTTTCACGGTAATGGCGGGGGAAGAGACGACAACGTGGACCATCTCACCGGATGAAATTTCGGATGGTTCTCGCCTCGACGCTTGGAGCGAACTGATAGTTCTGCAATAGTGGCGTTTCACATTCATGAGCTGGCGAGACAACAATGTGGAATCCTCTCCGGCGCAAAAGCGCCGAAAAGGCCGAAGAGGCCGAAGAAATCGAAGTAACCAAGCAGGGCTGGCTTCGCCGTAGCGCTCGCGGGACGTTTCGCTTCGCCCGATTCATCTCCCCGCCGAATCCCATCAAGCGCCAGCACGCCCATTCGCTCAAGCTCGCGATAGAGGCTTTCAAGACGGATCGGCCCGCCTGCCCTGACTGCCGGCAGAGCGGACGAAGCGGTGTTCTCTTACCTGTTGCTGATGATCCGATGACCCGGCGCTGTTCGGACCCGGAATGCGGCACCACGGTAACGCTGAACATGCTCGCGCAAGCGAATTCACCGACCCTCCACTACGCGCCGGCTAAGCGCCGTGACTACTTCCTGCGGCAGGCAACGATCATGTTCGTTATAGCCTGCGCTTTGGTTTCAGCGGCGGCGATCTACAGCGCCTATCGGGGTTCTGTGGCGATGTTTGTCGGTGGGCTGGTTCTTTCTGCACCGCTGTTCATGACGGTCTTTGCGATGCGTTATCGGGCTTGGCAGGCTGATACCGGCCGGTTTTACGAGGTCGCCGCCCCGCTCGGCGATTTCGTTCGAGATGAGATGCGGGCGGTATTTTCGAGCAATGATCGACAATAAGTCGCAACAAAAAGCCCTGTGAAGGGTTCGGGAGACAGCAATGGCACCACATGCAGGGTGTGATCAGTTGGGTTTAGAGGGAGACCCCGAGACCAGTGAAATACGGAAATTTGGTAGAAAAGCCGCTAATGAACTACTCCGGCCAGATGGGGCCTAACTTGTCCTCCGATGAAAAAAACGAGAGCCGCGCAAGCGTGGCCGCCTTCGGCATGAAGGTTAAGGAGCGCAAAGAACGCGCCCGCATAAAGCGGTCGCAAAAGGCGGAAGCCAAACGGGCTGAAAAGATCGCTGCGGGTGTTCCCGTGAGCGCGAAGCGTAAGACGCGGCCGAAGTCTGGTAGCGACAGAAGGTCCGAAGCTAGGACCCGGCAGCGCATGGCTGATGCGCTGGCGGCTCTACGCGAGGACTTGGCGAACTTTTCGAGGCTCGTACAGGCCGATCAGACGCTTGTAGCGAAGCTTGAAGAGGCTCCAGCCCGCGTTCAGGCCCGCGAGGCATTAGGGTTGTCCCCTGCCCCGCACCCGACACTGGCACTGCCTGAGTATCAGGCACTGCTTTCGCATATGAACTACATGCTCAAGGATTTCGAAGGCCTGCTAAAGCAGCTCGACGGCATGGAGAGTCGTCCACGCATGGAGCGGATCGTTCCGCTGGAAGAGGCGACCACAGACGATTATGTGGTCTCGATGATCGACGGAACGCACTTTCAGGTTATGACCCGCAGCTTGCGCCAATACGGCATCAGTGCCTCGGATTATCGGCGGCTATTTGGCTTACCGGATGATTACATGCTTTGGACCGAAAAGGTGAAGCAGGCTCGCTCCGAGATCATCTCGGAGAGCAGGGTGTGGGAAAAGCATAAGAACCGGAAGAAGCCGAAGGAGCCGTAAACGGCGAAATCGGCCATAGGAGGCCGTACAGCGGCGTTGCGGGCCTCGGGCGATGACATCCTCGTCCGAGGCTTTTTGTTGCCCTCAGCGGCCTTCTGTGGAGGTCGAATTTTGTTGCGTTTCTGTCATTTTGCGCGCTAGCGCATGCTAGCATCAGCTAGCCCACAGTAGCATGCAACAGCAAGTGCAGGCCGGTGATTGCAAGCGCAGGCACGCAATAGCACCCGCAGGCATGAGAAGGCTAGTGGGGGCGGTCGGGGGCAGGCAAACGCTAGTGCTGGCGCGTGCAGGCAGGCACTTGCGCGAGGGGGCTAGCATGTGCTATAAAGCAACATATATGCACTATTAGGAGGGACTTAGCCCATGCCAATCATCGCAGCGTTCAATTCCAAAGGCGGATCAGCGAAGAGCACCGCCCTTATCGCGCTGGCAGACGCCCTCGCGCGCCGTGAGGCTACTGTGTCCGTAATCGACACCGATCCACAGCGAACCATTGCTCACTGGCGGGAAAAGGCGGTCAGCTCTCCAATCCGCGTCGTGGAAGAGACGAACAGCGCGAATATCCATCGCCTTATCCGAGAGGAATCCTCGCGGTCTGCGTGGGTATTCATCGATATGGCGGGGTTCACTTCCGACATGCGGACCCCGATCATCAGCAGGGCTGATCTCGTCATCATTCCGATGCAGCCAAGCCCCGAGGATGCAAGGCTTGCGGCCGCTGCTTTCGCCTACATTGCTACCGATGAAGAAACGCTTGGCCGCCCCATTGAGCGGCGCGTTCTGTGGGCGCGGACCACACCAAACTTCGTGACCCGCGTTGAGCGGAAAATCCGCGATGAAGTCGAGGAAAACAACATTCCGGCTTTCACAACGCACCTGCACGAGCGTTCCGCCTACAAGGCCATGATGGTCGGAACCACTTTGGCCGAGCTGGACCCGGCCGAATATAACGGCATCGACAAGGCAATCATCAATTCCGATCTGCTCGCGGCCGAGCTGATCGAGAACGTCATGGAAATCCAGAATCGGAAGAAGGAGAACGCGGCATGACCAGCAACACGTTTGGTTTCGGAGGCGTCAAAAAGCCAGCTTCCAAGCCCGCTGACATGGATGACATTAATAAGCGGATCGAAGAGGCGGCGAAGCTCGCGCCCCAGCCGGTGGAAGGCGATCCCGAGGAAGATCGGAGCCTGCGCAGGGCCGCAGAGAGCCGTGGGGACACGATCCGTCAGTCGCCGTTGGAAGTGGCCAAGAAGGTGCAGCCGAAAGGACCGACGAAGCAGCTCAGCACGCGCATGTCGATCCAGCCATATAATCGCTTCGTGCTACTGTCTCAGCATCTGCGCTGCCCCTATGACCGCGCCATCGAAGTTCTGATGGACGCAGCAGGCGTCGACGAGGATGGCATTCCCACGAAGCCGTTGCGGGTGGACTGATCGCTAATATCGGACGGGGAGGGGAGATGATTGGAGCCGGCCAAGCCGGCCCAATCGCTGTGACTACACAGATGCACGATGATGGCTACGCACGGGGAACTACACGTTTGCGGCAGCTCTGGTTAGCCGGCTCCCACCATTCCGAAGGCCTTGCACATATTCTCGATGCCCATGTTCAGCCCGGTTGTATTGGCTCCCATCATGGTGATCGCGTTGACGAAGTAGCAGCCGACGCCCGCCAAGAGGTAGAGGATTGGCTGTCCCCATGTGATCATTTCGCCATTTGACTTGCGGTAGGCCGTCCGGGCCGCATTGAACAGCGCCACTGTCCCTATGATCATCCAGATTAGCGTGACCGAATATCGGAATTGCTCGCAATAAGACCCCGAGATAGATCCGTTTTGCGCGAAATCGAGCACGTTCTTCGCGGTCGCGTCCGTCCCAACAGAGAACGTACCGGCGATCTGGTAAAAGATGATCGCGCCGATAGCAGCCGCACTGCCAATGGCCAGCTTCATTATCGCGCCGGAAAAGCTCGCCTGCCGGGTCGAGAAGCGGGCATTGCCCGTGGTGTAGACATATCCCTCCAACAGTCCCATTCCCCCGACGACAACCCCGAATATCGTGATCGCTAGGATCATGATCGCGAAGAGGATCGCGTTGAACGAGAACAGGTTGATGATGATTTGACTAAGGTCTGTCGACATCGGTTAGACAAACAACGCCTTTAGGGAGAAACTTCGATGAAGACGATCAAATCGCAAGTGGCACTGTTTGCCCTCTTGATGGCTGCAGGCTTTGCATCGCCTGGCTATGCCGCGGATGCACCGAGCTTCACGGCAGGGGGAAAGCTCATTGTCTGCGTTGATCCAACATTCCCTCCCATGGAGTACATGGAGCAAGCCGACGCCAAGGAGCCCGTTGGTGCAGACATTGAAGTTATCGATGCACTAGCAAACCATTGGAAAGTGCAAAAGCAATTGGTCATGCTGGACTTTTCAGGACTCTTGCCCGCCCTTGAAGCCAAGCGTTGCGACATGATGATCTCAGGGGCAACACTGAAGGCTGAACGACTCGAGAAGTTCGGAGGCACGCCGTACCTGAAGACCGGGAACGTGGTTGTCGGAAAATCCGATGCGTCGGGCAGTTACGCTGCGTGGACCGATTTCAGTGGCAAGACATTGGCGATGCAGGCCGGAACAGTTTTCGAGAAGATCATTGCCAAGGCCAACGAGGAGCTCAAGGCGGCCGGAAAGCCGGAGATCAAAGTGCAGACTTATCCGAAAGGAACGGATGTGGTCCAACAAGTGCTGCTGGGCCGCGTGGACGGAGGTGTTACGCTCGACTCCGAGTATGCTTTCCGCGAACTTCAAAAGCCGGGCGAGCTAAAGGTCATATTCACCGATCCTGAAAAGCAGCAGTATGGGGCGTATTTCAGGAAGGAGCCTGCCAGGGATCAGGCAGCTGTGGATGCTGCGATCAAGGAGCTTTTGGCATCCGGTGCGATCAAATCTATCGCCGACAAGTGGAAGTTACCGGCAGGCGCCGCCGAAGGAGTTGGTCAATAGGATCATCGAAAGCGCAGATACGGAATGGACTTTGACTTTCGCATCTTTTTCTCTGCGCTAACATCTCCTGCGATCGTCACGGGAGCAGGTGTAACGCTGCTTCTAACACTTCTGTCGCACGCGATTGCCATCGGCATTTCTTTGCCGATGGCAGTTGCGCTGTTGGGTCGTAACAAGACTCTGAAAACGGGGGCCAAGGCCTACATCGTTTTGTTCAGAGCGATTCCCGTCATTCTTTTGCTGCTACTCATTTGGAACGGCTTGCCACAGGTCTTCCCTATCTTCCGCGATGAATGGTTCACACCGTTCTTTGCGGCCCTGGTTGGTTTGTCGCTTATCGAGGCTGCCTATCAGGTGGAAATCAACCGAACAGCCTTGGCAGCGATACCGAAAGGGCAGATAGACGCCGGAAATGCCCTCGGCTTTCGCCCACTCCAGGTTTTCTTTCTGATTAAGCTCCCACAAGCCATGCGGATCGCACTTCCGCCCACTGTCAACGAGTTTATCACTTTGCTGAAATCGACTTCGATTGCGACCGTCATCTCGCTGAGAGAGTTAATGACGATAACTCAGCAATCCGTTGCATACAGCTTTCGCTACTCAGAATACTATTTGGCCGCACTTTGTTACTACGTGGCGATGGTGCTGATTCTGATGGCCCTCCAATCGGTCGCAGAGCGGAGAATGGCTTGGGTCGTCCATTGAGCCGAGGATTTCGGTGTATTCGCTCGAGATAAATTCTCTCGGGCTCAACCTTAGTGAATCCGGCTGAGCGAGTGATCGGCCCCAGGCAAAAGACGGGACGGCCGAAGGAATGTCATGCTCGAGAGCGAGCATTTTCGCTCGCGATCGTTACAAAGCCTGCTGCAAAGATTAAGCGTATACTTCGTCAAACCGATAGGTTCGCAAACGTGACGCCAGCCATGCGCATCGCACGAGAGGAGATTTTCGGCCCGGTCCTCTCAGTCATGGCGTATGACACCTTGGACGACGCTATCGCCGAGGCCAACGATACCGTCTACGGGCTCGCCTCCTACCTGCAGAGCAAAGTTCGTGCGAATGCTCAAGCGGTGGCGCGGAAGATGCGGACCGGGAACGTGTACATCAATTATCCGGCTTGGGATTCGGGGGTGCCCTTCGGTGGCTACAAGCAATCCGGAAACGGTCGCGAATACGCAGAGTACGGCCTCGATGAGTTCACCGAGATCAACAGCGTCGCAGGGTACGAGGCAACGCCTAAGTAGGCTCGCAACCCCTAGTTCCTTAGAACTTCCGGATGCGTGCCCAACCGGGTTTCTGGTCCCACCAGCAAAGCATCTGTGTGATGCTATCGACCATGTCGTCGTGCTTGGACATCGGGAAGGAGAGTAGTTCGCTCTTGAGCTCTGGAAGCCAGCTAGCACCCTTGGGGAAGAATACACGCGCGCACTCGATCTTTGCTGATTGCGCAGAAAGTCGCGAAACCTTGTCCTGCTCAGGTCGGTAGGTTCGCGCTGAGAACCCGGAGCGGTTCAGTTCTTCCGCCAGCGCCGTGCCGACGCCGGCATCTTCAACGATGATCGTATTCGGCCGCCACGCCTGGGCCAACTCGAGCGCCCTCTTGCGCAGATCCGGATACAGCTCGCGAACCCGCACAAGGTCCATCAGATAGAATTTTTCACCGATGACGTACCACGTCGTGCAGACGGAGTAGTCATTCTGCTCCGACGTCTTTTGGGCAACATCCCAGCTTTGATAGACCTCGTACCTTGGGCGCACGGGGGGCTCTTCGTAGAATTGGATCCACTCCCAGCGGACGAGGTTCCCCTCTACAGGGATGGGCGCCTGCAGGTACTGGGCACTGAAGTGCGCCGTACCGAGTTGCTGCTTTAGATCGTCGAGTACGTGTCTTGGAAGCCGGTGAGTATCTAAGAGATCGCCCTCCACGAGGCGATGGACGCGACCACGCCCGAGCGCGACCTCCATATCCCGATCTGCAATTGCGGGGAGATTTAAATGTGGCCAAGCCCCATTGTCCAAGATGTTGCCAATAAGGTCATCGACGTGGAGTCGCTGCGCGACAATGATGATCTTGCCGGTCGCGGGATCGTTTAGGCGAGAGAAGAGAGTCGACCGGGCCCATTCATTTGTGGATGCGCGCCGCGCCTCGGACATCGCATCCTGCGGCTTCAAGATGTCATCGCAAATGATGAAGTCTGCACCGCGCCCAGTCAGAATGCCTTCCACAGATGTGGCGAGGCGGCTGCCGCCCGCCGTGGTGGTGATCTCGCGTTCGGAATTCTTGTCGATCAACGTTCCCGGAAAGACCCGTTGGTACCAGTCGCTCTCGAGAACCCGGCGGAAGTCGATCGAAAATTTTGAACTAAGGTCCTGTGCGTAGCTGACGGCGATGATCCTCGCGGAGGGATTATGCCCCAGAATCCACGCTGGCAGAGCTACGGAAACGGTGATCGACTTGAGGCAGCGAGGCGGCAGGGTAATGATCAGTCGAGTAGTCGGCCCGCCAACAACATCCATCCGCGCACCCCTCGGGCGGCCGTTGGGGTTGCCTGATTGGCCAGGCCGAAACCGGTTTTCCGTTGGCGGCTTCTTGTAGCCGACGGCGTAATGCTTCTTGTTCATGGCCGAGTGGCTCATTGTTCTGCGGCAATCTCGTCGAAGCGGCGACCACTGACAGCGTGCGTTGCCTTCTTGCCGGTCTGCCGCTGCCAGCGCCGGACCGCGAGGTCCACGAAGCGTGGCTCCAATTCGATCGCCCGAGCGCGACGTCCAGTCCGTTCCGCAGCTAATAGAAGTGACCCCGAGCCCGCGAAGGGATCGAGCACCACCTCGTTGCGATCGGTGACATCCAAGATCGCATCGGCGAGGAGGCGAACAGGCTTTGGCGTAGGATGTTCACTGGCTAACGGGTCCTTCGCCGCGATCGCGCTGTAGCCGGCATACTCCCAAACATTCGTCCGATCGCGACCGTGTGTCCCGAGCATCACGTTGTTGGTGTGGGGCCGGTCGTCCACCTTGAAGACAAACACGAGCTCGTGGCGGGACCGGTAAAGCGATCCCATTCCGCCGGCGTTCTTGGCCCACACGACGAGGTTCAGGAGTTCAGCAAATTCCGCGTCGCCGGCCTCCAGAATCTCCCGCAGGTGCCTCCAGTCCATGAAAACTTGGGCCAATGCTCCTTCCGCGCTGACGGTTCGCACGCGAGCAAATGCGTCCTGAAGAAACTTCGTGAACTGCTCGCGGCTCATCTCCCCGCTCGCCATGGCAAATTCGCCCTGGGTCTTGCGTGAAGTGACATGTCCTTGGATCTGAACGTTGTACGGAGGATCCGTCAGCGTGAGCCGAACCTTCTCATCCTCCAACAGGAGCGAATACGTTGCGGCGTCGAGTGCATTCCCACAGATGATGCGATGATGCCCGAGGATCCAAATGTCCCCAAAATTGCTAACCGCGCTGGATGATGCAGTTAGACCGTCAAGATCGTCCTCTCTTTGTGATCTTTTTTCTGCCTCATGCTGGCCGATGACCAAGTCAACGGCACCCATGTCGAAGCCTGTGAGTTCGACATCGAAGTTGAGTTCGACGAGAGCGCCAAGTTCAATCGCGAGAAGTTCGCGATCCCAACCAGCCTGTGCTGCAAGCTCATTATCGGCGATGACGTACGCCCGCAGCTGCTGCTCACAAAGGTGCTCTACCCGGAGGACGGGAACTTCTGAGAGGCCGAGCTTTTGCGCGGCCAGTACGCGACCGTGCCCGGCGACGATGCGGTTGTGTTGGTCGACGAGTACAGGATTCAGGAAGCCGAACTCTTCGATACTCCGCGCGATCTTGGATATCTGACGCCGACTGTGCGTGCGCGGATTGCGGTCGCGAGGCTTTAGATCCTCTACCGAGATAAGGTGCGCCTTCGGGAGCGATGGGGGTCTCATGGTATGATCTTTGTTATATTAATGCTGAACACTCGAGTGACGACAAATCGGGTCATTTCTTATCAGCCTTCACTTTGACCGCAGTCGCGCGAAGAAAGCTTTTTGCGCCCAATCTGGCCGATGCCAAAATCGTGCGACGTTCGCCTTCGTCAAGAGCGGGCCACTTTCTGATAAGCTGCGGTAACTCCTCGGCATGCTCACGGACAAGATCGGTAACATCCTCCGCTACACGACCAGCCGCCGCCAAGAGTTGGTCAGGCTCGAGGCCCAGCATCTGTGCCAGGGCCAACACCTTGTCCTCTGCTGGTGGCGGCAGCTCTCCTCTTTCAACCATGGATAGGTAAGCTGGGCTCACGGAGACCTTTCGGGCGAGTTCGCGCAGTCCGATTTCCAATTCCTCTCGCCGCTGCCTAATTCGACGGCCAAAATCGGAATATGTCATAGCTCTGTTCATTATAGTGTTTATATACCATTGAACGTTCGATGTCAACACGCAGAAGTCATATTGGCGGTTCGCTCATCCACCTCCTTGCAGCGATTCGAGTGCTGTGCCAGCGCAGTGCTTGCTGCTTGCGCATCCAGCCGCCTGATTGCACCAAACGCCTTCGTGCCCTTCTGTTTCAATCGCAGCAGATCACTCGTCTTCCTTCGGGCCAAGGCCGCATCTACTTTGCCGGCCGTCCACCCTTTCGTTCGCGATTCTCGCGATGCTGCTCGAGGATCAACCCGCGCTCGAATTGGGCATTCGACCCGAGCAGGTTCAGCTTCAGCTTGCCGTCGACATCGACATCTCGACGCCCAAAAAAGACCAGGTTCTCGACGGACCTAGCCAAGTGGTCGTGGCGCCAGCTCAAGTATTCGGATCATCAATCGTCGGCTGAGGATGTGCAAGGGTGAGGAGTGCCGTGCGATCACCGATTGCAATCGTTGGACCTGACACCGTGACGTGATAGGGCGCGAGCGCAGCGAAGGACCGTGACAGGACTTCCGGCTGCATCCCGAGACGCGCCGCCAGCACCTTCTTGTCGAACGGCAACGTGAAGCGTCCGGATGCGCCCGTCGCCACATCATGGGCGAGAATCCAGTTGGCCAGGCGTTCGAGGCTTGAACGAAGCTTCTGGTTCTTGAGCTCCTTCACGACGGAACGGTAACCGAGCGCGACTTCGATGGCGAGCGCGCGGGCGAAGGTAGCATCTCTGGCGAACACGTCGCGAACGGCATCGGCCGGGACGAGCAGCACGCGCGAAGGCGTGAGCGCGCGCGCCGACTTCAGGTAGATCCGGTCTAGGATGACGGCGGCCACGATGAACGACTGGCCGGGCCCCAGCACCGATACTGTCGTCTCGCGATCACGCCACGAGGAATAGACCTCGACTTGGCCGTCGACCACCACGTGGAGAAAGTCGGCCTTGTCGCCCTCGTGCACGAGTTCGACGTGCGCCGGGAACCTTTGCAGGTAGGAGGCGTTGAGCATCGCCTCGACGTGCTCAGGAGCCACCCCTCGAAACAGGGGCAGACGTCGCATCTCTTCAAGATCTTGGGGGCGCACCGACAGCCTCCGCAATGTTTCGGTCGGCAGTACAGTCGATTGCTTGATCTTGATCAAGCTCCAAGTTGCTAAATGGCCCGTGCGGCAAACGTAAATCGTTACTAGTCATCCCTCAGCAGCCGGCCAACGACTTGACGTTCCGTGCGGCTTTTCTTGAATGATTCCAGCGGCTTGAAATCTTGACTCAGGTCAAAGAGCGAAGGCCCCCGGACGCCGATCCCTAGCGCATCGCTGTCGATGCACGAACGGAATCGGCCCATGTCAAACCCTGCCGTCGCCCACGCCGACCAGAGCCGCGCCCTCTGGATGTCGACGTTCGCCTTCACCGTCTGCTTTGCGGTGTGGACGATCTTCGCCATCATCGGCATCCAGATAAAGCAGGACCTGGGGCTCACCGAGACCGAGTTCGGCCTGCTCGTCGGCACCCCGATCCTCACGGGCTCCCTCATCCGTCTCGTACTGGGGGTTTGGGCCGACCAGTACGGCGGCCGCGTAATCTTTACCTTCACGATGCTGGCGGCGGCGGTGATGACCGCGCTGCTGGCGCTCGCCGACAGCTACCCGACGTTCCTGCTCGCCGCGCTCGGCGTCGGCATTGCCGGCGGCTCATTCTCCGTCGGCGTCGCCTACGTCTCGAAGTGGTTCCCGAAGGAAAAGCAGGGCACCGCGCTCGGCATCTTCGGCGCCGGAAACGTCGGCGCCGCGGCCACCAAGTTCATCGCGCCGATGGTGATGGTCGCCTACGGCTGGCAGACAGTGGCGCTTGTATGGGCCGCCGCGCTGGCCGTGACCGCGCTCGTCTACTTCGCCGTGACGAAGAACGATCCCGACCTCGAACGCCGCCGCGCTGCGGGAACGCCGCCGGAATCATTCGCCGCAATGATCGAGCCGCTGAAGAACGTCCAGGTCTGGCGCTTCGCGCTCTACTACTTCTTCGTCTTCGGCGGCTTCGTCGCCCTGTCGCTGTGGCTGCCGCGCTACCTGATCGGCGTCTACGGCCTCGATATCCGCACGGCCGGCAAGATCGCCGCCGCCTACTCGATCCCGGCCTCGATCTTCCGCGCTTATGGCGGCCACCTCGCAGACCGCTACGGCGCTCGCACGATCATGTACTGGACCTTCCTGGTCTCGGTGATCGCTACCTTCATCCTGTCCTATCCGCCCACAAGCTACGCGGTCGAAGGTATCCACGGGACGATCACCTTCTCATTCGGCCTGGGGCTCCTGTCGTTCGTCGTCGTGACGTTCGTACTCGGATTTTTCATGAGCCTCGGCAAGGCGGCGGTCTACAAGCACATCCCCGTCTACTATCCCGACCGCGTCGGCGCGGTGGGTGGCGTGGTTGGCCTCGTGGGTGGCCTTGGCGGCTTCGTGCTGCCGATCGCATTCGGCGCCCTCACCGATCTCACCGGCATCTGGCAGAGCTGCTTCTGGCTTCTGTTCGCCATCGTGTCGGCGGCCACGCTCTGGATGCACTTCGCCATCCGCGCGATGGAGAAGCGCGCTGCGGCGGAGGGCGTCGCCATCCGCTCCCTGCCGCAGCTCCCCGAAATGGAACCGATCCACGGGCCGGCGCTGGAAGGTGCGCTGGCGGGTCGTGGCGCGCTGGAAGACTGGCGGCCGGAGGACCAGACGTTCTGGCAGAAAACCGGCCGGGTGGTTGCACGGCGAAACCTCTGGCTGTCGATCCCGTCGCTCCTCCTCTCCTTTGCCGTATGGATGGTGTGGTCGGTCGTGGTCGCGAAGCTGCCGAGCGTGGGCTTCGCCTTCAGCAACGACGAGCTGTTCTGGCTCGCCTCGATGCCGGGGCTTTCCGGCGCCACCTTGCGCATCTTCTACAGCTTCATGCCGGCGATGTTCGGCGGGCGCCTGTGGACGACGCTCGCGACCTGGTCGCTCGTCTTGCCAGCTCTCGGCATCGGATTTGCGGTCCAAAACCCCGAGACCCCGTATTGGATCTTCCTCGCGCTGGCGCTGCTTTGTGGTCTTGGCGGCGGGAACTTTGCTTCCTCGATGGCCAATATCTCGTTCTTCTTCCCGAAGGCCGAGAAGGGCAACGCGCTCGCTCTCAACGCGGGCCTTGGGAACCTCGGCGTCAGCGTGGTGCAGTTCGTCGTGCCGCTCGCCATCAACGCGGCGATCTTCGGTCCGCTGGGCGGTGACCCGCAAATGGCGACCGTCAACGGCGTGACCACCACGCTGTGGCTGCAGAACGCGGGCTTCGTGTTCGTGCCGTTCATCATTGCAAGCGCGTTCGCCGCCTGGTTCGGCATGAACGACATCGCATCGATGAAGGCGTCGTTCGCCGACCAGTCGGTGATTTTCCGCCGCCTCCACACCTGGGTGATGTGCTGGCTCTACACCGGCACGTTCGGTTCTTTCATCGGCTTCTCGGCGGCGTTTCCGCTCCTGTCGAAGACGCTCTACCCGGACGTGAACGCCCTCAAGTACGCGTTCCTCGGCCCGCTCGTCGGCGCCGTCACCCGCGCCGCCGCGGGCCGCGCGTGCGACCGCGTCGGCGGCGGCCGCATCTCGCTCCTCGTGTTCGTCGCGATGAGCCTCGGCGTCGGCGGCGTGCTCTACGCGATCTCGATGCAGGGCGATCCCTCGTCCTACCCCGTATTCTTCGCGAGCTTCCTGTTCCTGTTCGCGGCCTCGGGAGTTGGCAACGCTTCAACCTTCCAGATGATCCCGGCGATCATGCGCAAGGAGGTGGCCCGCCTCGAGCCCTCGCTCTCCGCGCCGGACCGCGTGCGCCAGTCCGACAAGGAATCGGCGGCGATCATCGGCTTCACCTCGGCGATCGCGGCCTATGGCGCCTTCTTCATCCCGAAGAGCTTCGGCACCTCGATCGCGCTGACCGGCGGCGCCTCGGCCGCGCTCTACGCCTTCCTCGTCTTCTACGTCACCTGCATCGCCGCGACCTGGTGGTTCTACACCCGCCGTGGCGGCCTCCTCCACGACGTGGAGCGCGGCGACCGATCGCTGCCGCCCACGCTCGCGCCCGCCGAATAACCCGTTTCCCGAGGATCGTTCGCATGTCGCTCTTTCTCGATCGCCTGACCTTTTTCGCCAAGCCGAAGGAGACGTTCGCCGACGGCTACGGGGTGACCACCAACGAGGACCGCCGCTGGGAGGACGGCTACCGAAAACGCTGGCAGCACGACAAGATCGTGCGCTCGACGCACGGGGCGAACTGCACGGGCTCGTGCTCCTGGAAGATCTACGTCAAGGGCGGGATCGTCACCTGGGAAACGCAGCAGACGGATTATCCCCGCACGCGCCCCGACCTGCCGAACCACGAACCACGCGGCTGTTCGCGCGGGGCGAGCTACAGCTGGTACCTCTACTCCGGCAACCGGGTGAAGTATCCACTGATCCGCTCGCGCCTGCTCAGGCAATGGCGGAACGCGCGCAAGCTGCTGGCGCCGGTCGCGGCCTGGAAGTCGATCGTCGAGGACCCGAAGAAGCGCGAGGACTACGTGACGGTGCGGGGCCACGGCGGTTTCGTGCGCGCTGACTGGGACGAGGTGACCGAGATCATCGGCGCCGCCAATGCCTACACCGCGAAAACCTACGGGCCCGACCGCATCATCGGGTTCTCGCCGATCCCGGCGATGTCGATGGTGAGCTACGCCGCCGGCTCCCGCTACCTGTCGCTGCTTGGCGGCGTGTGCATGTCGTTCTACGACTGGTACTGCGACCTGCCGCCGTCCTCGCCGCAGACCTGGGGCGAGCAGACCGACGTGCCGGAGTCGGCCGACTGGTACAACGCGGGCTTCATCATCCTGTGGGGCTCGAACGTGCCCCAGACGCGGACGCCCGACGCTCACTTCTTCACCGAGGCCCGCTACCGGGGCATGAAGTCGGCGGTGATCTGCCCCGATTACTCGGAAGCCTCGAAGCTCGGCGACATCTGGTTGTCGGTGAAGCAGGGGACCGACGCGGCGCTCGCCATGGCGATGGGACACGTGATCCTCAAGGAGTATCACGTCGACCGCGCGGTACCCTACTTCCGCGACTACGTCCGTCAGTACACGGACATGCCGATGCTGGTGAAGCTGGCCCGCCAGGACGGGTGGCTGGTGCCGGACCGGTTCTTGCGCGCATCCGACTTCGCGAAGAACCTCGGCGAGACGAACAATCCCGACTGGAAGACGGTCGCCTTCGACGCGGCGACGGCCAAGGTCGTTGTGCCGACGGGCTCGGTGGGCTTCCGTTGGGGCGAGAGCGGCAAGTGGAACATCGCGGAGAAAGCCTCGGACGGATCGGCCACCACGCTGGCGCTGTCGCTGAAGGACATCGCGGACGAGGCGGCCGTCGTGGCGTTCCCGTACTTCGGCAACATCGCGCACGAGCATTTTGCGCATACGGAGCATCAGAGCGTGCTCGAGCGGCGCCTGCCCGTGAAACGCCTCAAGCTAACCGACGGCGAGGCGCTGGTTGCGACCGTGCACGATCTCCTGGTCGCCAACTACGGCGTCGACCAGGGGCTCGGCGGCGACAATGTCGCGACGTCCTATGACGACGATGTACCGTACACGCCCGCCTGGGCCGAGCGGATCACCGGCGTCTCGCGCGACAAGATCATCCACGTCGCGCGCGAGTTCGCGACCAATGCCGAGAAGACCCGTGGCCGCTCGATGGTGATCATCGGGGCGGCGATGAACCACTGGTACCACGCCGACATGAACTACCGCGGCGTGATCAACATGCTGGTGTTCTGCGGCTGCGTCGGCCAATCGGGCGGCGGGTGGTCGCACTACGTGGGCCAGGAAAAGCTCCGTCCGCAGGCGGGATGGGCGCCGCTGGCGTTCGCGCTGGACTGGGGGCGGCCACCACGGCAGCAGAACTCGACGTCGTTCTTCTATCTGCACGCCGGCCAGTGGCGCTACGAGACGATGGCGACGGCCGACATCCTGTCGCCGACGGCGCCCAAGGGTCCGTGGAACGGATCGATCATCGACCTGAACGTGCGGGCCGCACGGATGGGGTGGCTGCCGGCCTATCCGACGCTGCGCGACAATCCGCTGACGATCGCCGCCAGGGCGAACACCGCGGGGAAGGACGTGCCCGCCTTCGTCGCCTCCGAGCTCAAGGCCGGGCGGATGCAGTTCGCCTGGGAAGACCCGGACTCGGCCGAGAACTTTCCGCGCAACATGTTCGTGTGGCGGTCGAACATTCTCGGATCCTCCGGCAAGGGCCACGAGTACTTCCTGAAGCACCTGCTCGGGACCTCGCACGGCGTGATCGGTCGCGATCTCGGCGAGGAGGGGCGCGCGAAGCCCGAAGAAGTGACGTGGCGGGACGAACGCCAGCGCGGCAAGCTCGACTTGCTCGTGACGCTCGACTTCCGGATGTCGACCACGTGCGTCTACTCCGACATCGTGCTGCCGACGGCCACCTGGTACGAGAAGAACGACCTCAACACCTCCGACATGCATCCCTTCATCCATCCGCTCACCGGCGCGGTGGACCCGGTGTGGGAGGCGAAGTCGGACTGGGATATCTACAAGGCAATCGCCAAGGCATTCTCGCGGGTGGCGCCCGAAGTGCTGGGCGTCGAGCAGGACGTGGTGCTCACACCGATCCAGCACGACAGCCCCGGCGAGATCGCACAGGCCTTCGAGCCGCGTGACTGGAAGCGCGGCGAGATCGATCCGATCCCCGGCCGGACGATGCCGGCTGTCACCGTTGTCGAGCGTGATTACCCCAATCTTTACAAGCGCTTCACTGCGCTTGGGCCGCTCATGGAAAAGGTCGGCAACGGAGTCAAGGGCATCGCCTGGAAGACCGAGCAAGAGGTCGCGGCGCTCAAGAGCCTGAACGGCGTCGTCACCGACGAGGGCCCGACCAAGGGTATGGCGCGCATCCTGACCGACATCGACGCCGCCGAGACGCTGCTCATGCTCGCGCCCGAGACCAATGGCGAGGTCGCGGTGAAGTCGTGGGCGTCGCTGTCGAAGACGACGGGGCGGGATCACGTGCATCTCGCGCTCTACAAGGAGGACGAGAAGATCCGCTTCCGCGATGTCGTCGCACAGCCCCGGAAGATCATCTCGGCGCCGACCTGGTCGGGGCTCGAGAGCGAGAAAGTCTGCTACAACGCTGGCTATACGAACGTGCACGAACTGATCCCGTGGCGCACGCTCACCGGTCGCCAGCAGCTCTACCAGGATCACCTCTGGATGCGGGCCTTCGGCGAGGGCCTCTGCGTCTATCGCCCGCCGATCGACCTGAAGGCGGTGAAGAGTGTCCAGGGCATCAAGCCCAACGGCGAGACGGAGATCGTTCTGAACTTCATCACCCCGCACCAGAAGTGGGGCATCCATTCAACGTATACGGACAATCTCCTGATGCTGACGCTGTCGCGCGGCGGGCCGATCGTGTGGCTTTCCGAGAACGACGCGCGCACGGCGGGAATCGCCGACAACGACTGGATCGAGGCCTACAACGCAAACGGCGCGCTCGTCGCCCGGGCGGTCGTCTCGCAGCGCATGAAAGACGGTACCGTCTTCATGTACCACGCCCAGGAGAAGATCGTGAACGTGCCGGGATCGGAGACCACCGGCCAGCGCGGCGGGATCCACAACTCGGTCACGCGCGCGGTGCTGAAGCCGACGCACATGATCGGCGGCTACGCGCAGCTCGCCTACGGCTTCAATTACTACGGCACCATCGGCACGAACCGCGACGAGTTCGTGGTGGTGCGCAAGCTCAACACCATCGATTGGCTCGAGCGCCCGTATGCGGGCTTCACGCCGGCGGCGCAGGCCGCGGCAGCCGAGTGAAGGAGGACATCACGTCATGAAGATCCGCGCACAAATCGCGATGGTCCTGAACCTCGACAAGTGCATCGGCTGCCACACGTGCTCCGTCACCTGCAAGAACGTGTGGACCAACCGAGAGGGCATGGAATACGCCTGGTTCAACAACGTCGAGACGAAGCCCGGCGTCGGCTACCCGAAGGACTGGGAGAACCAGTCGAAGTGGAAGGGCGGCTTCCGGCGAAAGGCGAACGGCGCGCTCGAACCGCGCATCGGCGGCAAGTGGCGGGTGCTCGCCAAGATCTTTGCGAACCCCGACCTCCCCGAGATCGACGACTACTACGAGCCCTTCACCTTCGATTACGAACACCTCCAGAACGCCCCGGAATCACAGGCATTCCCAACGGCGCGACCGCGCTCGCTCATCACAGGCGAGCGCATGGAGAAGATCAACTGGGGCCCGAACTGGGAGGAAATTCTGGGCGGGGAGTTTTCCAAGCGCTGCGCCGACCAGAATTTCGAGGGCGTGCAGAAGGAGATCTACGGTCAGTTCGAAAACACCTTCATGATGTACCTGCCGCGCCTGTGTGAGCACTGCCTCAACCCGGCGTGCGTCGCGGCCTGCCCCTCGGGTGCAATCTACAAGCGCGAGGAGGACGGCATCGTCCTCATCGACCAGGACAAGTGCCGTGGCTGGCGCATGTGCGTCTCGGCGTGCCCGTACAAGAAGATCTACTTCAACTGGTCGAGTGGCAAGTCCGAGAAGTGCATCTTCTGCTATCCGCGCATCGAGGCAGGCCAGCCGACGGTTTGCTCGGAAACCTGCGTCGGACGCATCCGGTATCTCGGCGTGCTGCTCTACGACGCCGACCGGATCGAGGAAGCTGCAAGCGCGAAGAGCGAACAGGACCTCTACGAGGCGCAGCTGAAGATCTTCCTCGACCCGCACGATCCCGTGGTTGCGGAGCTTGCCCGCGCCGACGGCATCGCGGACTCCTGGATCGAGGCGGCGAAGCGTTCGCCGGTGTGGAAGATGGCGATGGAGTGGAAGGTCGCGTTCCCGCTCCATCCCGAGTACCGCACGCTGCCGATGGTCTGGTATGTGCCGCCACTATCGCCGATCACGGCCGCGGCCGAGGCCGGCAAGATGGGCGTCGACGGCGGCATGCCGGATGTCCGGTCGCTGCGTATCCCATTGAAATACCTCGCAAACCTGTTGACGGCGGGCGACGAGGCGCCAGTCGCCTCGGCGCTCGAACGGATGCTCGCCATGCGCGCCTACATGCGGGCGAAGACGGTCGATGGCGTGATCGACGAGGCGGTGGCGCGGCGTGTCGGCCTCACGCCGCAACAGATCGAGGAGATGTACCACGTGATGGCGATCGCCAACTACGAGGACCGCTTCGTGATCCCGACATCGCACCGGGAGGCGACGCAGGATGCCTACGAGCTGCGCGGCGAGTGCGGCTTCTCGTTCGGCGACGGCTGCCTGCCGTCCGATCGCGAGGTGAATCTCTTCGGCGGCATGAAGGTGAAGAACGGCAAGCCGAAGATGGGAGCATACTGATGAAGACGCTGAAGGTGTTTTCGGCGCTGCTGACCTATCCGACTGCGGAGCTTCAGGCGGCGGCAGACGAGCTCGAAACCGTGCTGCGGGCGGAGGCCATCCTTCCCGAGCCGCACCTCTCGGCCATGACCCGCCTCATACGAGATATTGCCAAGCGCGACCTCTTCGACGCGCAGGAGCGCTACGTCCTCCATTTCGACCGTACGCGCTCGCTGTCGCTGCATCTCTTCGAACACGTGCACGGCGAGGGCCGCGACCGGGGACAGGCGATGGTCGATCTCCTGCGCCAGTACGAGGAGCGCGGCTTCACGCCGACCGCAACGGAGCTGCCGGACTATTTGCCGCTGTTCCTCGAATTCGCGTCGCTCCTGCCGCCGGAGGAGGCGATCGCCCTTGTCGCGCAGCCTGGCCACGTGCTCGCCGCGCTGGGCGAGCGGCTGGCGAAACGTCAGTCGCCTTACGCGGCGGTGTTCGAGGCGCTCGTCGCGCTTGCCGATGCGGGGCTCGATGCAAAGGTGCTGGCGGCGCTGCAGGCCGAGCCCGATCCCGCGCCGGACGACCTCGCGACACTCGATCAGGAATGGGAGGAGCAGGAAGTAATCTTCGGCCCCGGCGCCGCAGACGACGCCTGCGGACGCGAGGGGCTCGTCGCAAAGCTCCGGCAAGCGTGCCGCCCAGCCGAGGGCGTGTCTCCTTCGTCATCCTCGCACCGACCCGTCATCACCACCTCGCGCGCCGCCGAGCATTGAAGGATCCGTTCGCCATGCGTCACGCACTCCTGCATATCCTCTTCGTCTGGTACCCCTACGTCTGCCTCTCGTCCTTCGTGTTCGGCAGCCTCATCCGCTTCGACCGCGAGCAGTACACCTGGAAGGCTTCGTCCAGTCAGCTCCTGCGCAAGCGGCAGCTGTTTTGGGGATCTAACCTCTTCCACTTCGGCATCCTGTTCCTGTTCTTCGGCCACTTCGTCGGCCTGCTGACACCCACCCCGGTCTATTCCGTGTTCATCACGCCGGAGCACAAGCAGACGCTGGCGATCATCGCAGGCGGGATCGCCGGCGCGGTCTGCTTCGTCGGTCTCACGCTGCTCCTGCACCGACGGCTGTTCGACGCGCGCATCCGGCAGACGTCTACGGTGATGGACCTCGGCGTCCTGTCGATCCTGTGGGTCCAACTCGTGCTTGGCCTCGTGACGCTGCCCTATTCGTGGAGGCACACCGACGCCGAGACGATGCTGACGCTCGCCCACTGGGCGCAGGGGATCGTCACGGTGCAGCCGGTGGACGTCAGCACGCTGAGCGACGTCGCCTGGCCGTACCTCGTGCACATCGTTCTTGGACTGACGATCTTCCTGATCTTCCCGTTCTCGCGTCTCGTCCACATCTGGTCCGCCCCCGTCTGGTACCTGGGTCGGCGCGGCTACCAGGTGGTGCGCACGCGCCGCGGCCTGCCCGCACCTTCGCGCCGTCCCTCCCGTCCCCTCCAGCCGGCGGAGTGATCGCCCATGGTCGCCGTCTCCCTTCAGGGCTGTTCGATCAAGCCCGCCATTCCGCTGAAGCCGAAGAAGATTTCGGTCAACGGCGTCCGCATTGCCCGAGAGACCATTGCGCGCGAAACACAGAACCATCCGGCAGCCAAGCCGATCGAGGCCTGGCTCGCCGCCGCCCGGGCGCTGGTCGTTCGCGAACTGCTCCTCCAGGAGGCCACGCGGCTTGGGGTCGTCCCCGTTCCGACTAGCGATACGGAAGGCCGCCGCGAGACCGACGAGGAGGCGATGATCCGGCAGCTCGTCGAGCGCGAGATCATCGTTCCCGAGGCGAGCGACGACGAATGCCGCCGCTATTACGACAACAATCGGCAACGGTTCCGCACGGCGCCGCTTTATGAGGCGCGGCACATCCTGTTTCCGGCCGACCCGTCCGACGCACCTGCCCGCAGCGTCGCGGGCGACCGCGCCGAGGCTGCTATCGCGGAGTTGATGGCGGATCCCGCGCGGTTTGCCGCACTCGCCGAGGCGATATCCGCTTGTCCGTCCGGCAAGGTCGGCGGCAGCCTCGGACAAGTCGGGCCCGCGCAGACGGTTCCGGAGTTCGAGCAGGCGCTCGAACTCGCACCCATCGGCCAGATCATGCCGACGCCGGTCGAGACCCGCTATGGCGTTCACGTCGTGCTCGTCGAGCGCCGCATCGACGGCGTGACGATGCCGTTCGAAGCCGTTCGCCCGACGATTGCGGCATGGCTCGCCGAGCGGGTTCGCCGCACCGCGACCCGTCAGTACATCGCCGTCCTTGCGGGAAAGGCGGAGATCACCGGCATCGACCTCGCACAGGCGCCGACGCCGCTGGTCCAGTAGGAGGTTGCCATGCTGCTCGGCGCGGTGATTGCGCATTTGCAGGACGACGAAACCGCAGACGCAGCGCTCGAAGCGCTGGGCGACCTCATGCTCACCGCGCAAGTGATGCGCGCAGCCGAAGTCGAGGGCGAGACGCCCGGCGAATTCCTTACGGCCGCCGTTGGTCGCTACGCGGCGGGCGCGAGCGACGAGGAATGGGTGACGCTGATGGGCTCGCTCGAGCGTGGCGGCGACCCCGCCTCGACCTTGCTACGGCGCGCCGCGGTCTGGGCGCTCTCGGCAGACGCACAAACGGACCGAAACACATGCGGCTGCGGCCATGGCGGCTGCGGCTCCGGACATCGAGGCGAAGGAGACGAACGATGACCATCACACGAGACAATCCGCGGTTCGAGGACCGCACGGTCGGCGAGATCGCTGCGGATCTGCCGGGCTCGACGGCAATCTTCCGGTCGAACCGGATTGATTTCTGCTGCGGGGGCGGCATTTCACTCGCGGAGGCAGCGGCAAAGCGGGGTGTGCCGCTCGACGGGCTCGTCAAGACGCTGTCGGCGCTGCTCGACGCGCCGGCGAGGGCGCCGGACGAAACGCCGGCGCTGATCGACCACATCCTGACGCGCTACCACGCCACCCATCGCGCCGAGCTGCCGGAACTCATCCTGCTCGCGCGCAAGGTCGAGGCGGTCCACCGCGACAATCCCGAGGTGCCCGCAGGACTGGCCGAGACGCTGCAGTCGGCCGAGGTCGATCTCGAGGACCACATGATCAAGGAGGAGCAGATCCTGTTTCCGCTGATGCGCAACGGTTACCAGGGATCGGTGTTCGGGCCGATCACTGTGATGCGCCACGAGCACGACCAGCACGGCGAGATGATCCACAGGCTAGAGGAACTCACCGATGCGTTCACGCCTCCTGCCGGCGCTTGCCGGTCGTGGCAGGCGCTCTATGCCGGGGTGGAGAAGCTCGTCGACGACCTCCAGGAGCACATCCATCTCGAGAACAGCGTCTTGTTCCCGCGGTTCGAAACGTAGTTAAGGATCACTGGCGTGGGCCCCCTCAATTGGCCGTGTACAGGAGTTTCATTTGAAGCAGTGGCGACGGGAGATACGTCCGAGGGCGCCAGCCAAACAACTAGCGAGGCCAAGACCAACCACATCCAGTCGGATGCCACTCCTTGGCTTTGACTGCGCCTGTTCCCTTGAGGGCAAGCGCGGGAGCTCTTCCCAGGCAGCACGGTGCGAGTCGATGCAGCCTCGGCTACGGGAAAGCTGTTTCCGCGCTTGCCGTTTGAGGAGGCTTATACGATCGCATAATGAGCAAGAAGCAAAGCGCTAGGCGGACAGGCTCAAGATCGCTGTTGAAGCTTCGCCTGCTTTCGTCGTGTCTGATCGCTGTTCACGCAGCGAAATTCGCTGTTGCCGCAAATCAATTCCCTGTTACGTTTGCTAGCGAATTTTCCTTTGCGACCCGGCATTCTGCGGTTTTCAGGGCGTTATCATTGTGCCAGCCGACCGGTTGGGCCCAATTGGCCCCCGTTAATTGCGATGTTCCCTGTATTTTTCGCTGTTTGCAGCGAATTTGACGGTGAGACGAGTTCGCTCCAGACTGTCTTCACCACCAACTAGTCTCTTGTTTTGACTGGGTTTTTTGCCTTCGGGCAAAGCCCGCAGGTTCCTGCGGTTTTCCGAGCCGAGATAGTCGGACGGCAGGGCGAGAGACGCATTTTGGTGGTCTCTCCAGGCAAGAATTGGCGCCGTGTCTCACTTCCCGAATTTCGAGACCACTCCGCCAGGTTCATGCGCACCCGCTGACCGAACCGCGCCCGGTTATTTTGGCGACTGGAACTCAGCGACCACCTTGCCGTCGGTCAGAAGCACAAGCTTATCACCTGCCACGGTGAAGCCGTTGACCGCGGCGAGAGTCTTCGTGAAGCGGCTCTCCAGATCCATCAGCTCGGGCGGGCCGGCCATCTTGGTGCTGGCGAGATCGCCCATCACGACGGCATCGTTCACCAGCGCATAAGAGCCGCTGATCCGGTTGACGCCGCCGAAGACGGAGAGCTTGCCCTTGGCGAACAGCATCGTCGGCGGCTTCTCTGCCTTGATGGCGTCTCCGCCGAGCGAGGTCAGCGTCCAGGTCTTGTTCGCCGCACTGTTCACGGCGGCAATGTCGCAGGCCTCGATCGACCAGGCGATGCCCGCGGGGCCATTCGACGCAACCTTCACCGGCGGAAAGCCGCCTTCGGGCATTGGGTAGATCGTGTTGCCCTCCTTGATGGTCTGGAGGACATGGATGTCGCGGATCGCCATCGGATCGACCTTCAGCGGATTGGCATCGAGCACCACCAGATCGGCGAGCTTGCCGGCCTCGAGCGTTCCCTTGCTGGCCTCCTCGCCATATTGCTCGGCTGCCCATTCGGTCATCGTCTTGAGACCCTCGAACGGCGTCACGCGCTGGCTTGGGCCGACCTCGCGCCCGGCGCGCGAAACGCGGTTCACGGCCGACCACAGCATCGTCATCTGGTCCAGCGGAGCGACCACGAAATCCGTGTGGTTTGTGGGCTTCAGCCCCGCGTCGATCGCATCGCGCATCGGGCTGATGTAACTGCCCTGCGCCTCGCCGCGATTGGCGATGTGCGTGTCGGCGAAATAGAAGGTGTGCAGCGTGTAGAAGGACGGACGGATATTGTTCTTCACGAAGTCCGGGATCTGGTCCTTGCGCAGGAACTGGGTGTGGATGGTCGTCACGTTCCACGGCTTGCCGTCATCGCCCTGGCGCGCAAACTTGTAGGCATCGAGGAACAGGTCGATCGCCGCGTCGCCATTGGTGTGGATGATCAGCGGCACGCCCATGTCGTGGACCTTCTTGACCATCTGTTTGGCAAGGTCCGGCGGGAAGGTCGGCTCGCCCGTCCAGTCCTTCTCGCCGTCGGGCCCGCCCTGCAGATAGGGCGTGGTGAAGAAGGCGGTTCTGCCTTGTGGTGAACCGTCCAGCGTGATCTTCACGCCGCCGACCTTGAAGCGGTCGTGATACGTGCCCCATTCGGACACCGGCAGCTCGGCCACGACCTTGTCGACATCGGTGATGAAGGGGAAGGAGACGACGTCGATGATGTTGGCCCCGGCCTTGCTCGCCCGCTCCATGGTTTCGAACTGCGGCAGGTGCGTTGCGCCCTCCTGCGCGGTGGTGATGCCCGCCTTGGCGTAGAGCATCTGGCCTGCGCGGGTCCAGTCAACCTCCTGCTGCGCCGTCATCGGCTCGGCCTGTTCCATCACAGGGAGGAAGGCGGTTTCCATGATCAGGCCCCAGGGCTCCTCCGTCCCGGGCTTGCGGACGATTACGCCGCCCGGCGGCGTCTTGGTCGCGGCGGAGATCCCGTACTTCTTCAGCGCCAGGCTGTTCATCACCGCGCCATGCATCGAGACGTGATCGACGCGGACCGGATTGTCCGGGAAGGCGGCATCGAGGTCATCGCGGTTCAAGAGGCGGCCGTCCGGCATGACCGAGTCGTCATAGCCATAGGCCATGATCATCTCGCCCTTCGGGATCTTGCGCTCCTCCGCGAATTTCTTGATCTCGGCGATGATGCTCGGCACGTCCTTGCCGTTGCCCGACGGCGGCGCATAGACTTGCGCCTGGTTGGCGACCAGCAGCGAGTTGATGTAGTGGCTGTGCCCGTCGATGAAGGATGGCAGCAGCGTCTTGCCCGCGAGATCGACCATCTCGGTGCTGCCGTCCGTCATCTTCATGGCTTCGGCGCGGGACCCGGCGAAGAGGATCTTCCCATCCTTGACCGCCAGCGCCTCGACATAGGCCGGGGAACTTCCTGCCATCGTCAGGATGTCGCCGCCGAAATACACCGTCTTCGCGACGTCCGCGGCAAATGCTGCGGTCGCACTCACAGACGCCAGCATTGCAAGACTGAAGAGCTTGGCCAGATGACGGGTCAGCATGCGGTTCTCCGAGGTGAAAGGGTGCGCGTAAGCTGTGCATCGTTGTACCACGTCAGCGCGCAGGGTTTGCCGCGGACACGACATTGTTGGCCGCAATTTTGAGTAGACTAGGCGCAAGGGAGGCTTGGTTTGCATGGATGAATCCGTCGCCAAAACCATCGCCCGCCGCGAAGGCTGGCTGGCGGGGGAGGACGCCTGGGTTCAGGACGCCGTTCTCACACCTTTGAGAGCGCGAGTCGAGCTGCGAAACCAATGAGCAAAACCCCCAAAAATCCGATCAAGCGCTTTCGCTAAACCCTGCAGGTCGAACACGTCCCGTAGTTCACCGTCAAATCGTTCTGACCACAATTGTGCACTGGTTTCAGCATCGATAACCTGACCGGTAAAGCGTATGCGGTTTGCTGCTTTGCGGATGCTACCTTCAAGAAGATAGCGAACCCCGAGTTCACGCTTGATCTGCCTCACGCCGACGGGACGGCCTTTGTAGATGAACGTCGAATTGCGGGCGATAACGGCCAGATTTCGAAAGCGTGATAACTCCGTAATGAGGTCCTCGGAGATGCCATCGGAGAAATATTCCTGCTCCGGATCCCCGCTCATGTTTAGAAATGGCAACACTGCAATTGACGGCTGACCCGGTGCTGATCGAATCTGCCTAGTCGGAGTCACTGACGCCTTTGCTGCCGAGTTAGTTGCCGTCCGCCAGAGCCTTACAGGTCGAGCAATATTCTTCAATTCCTGATCGCCCAAGTCTAAAAGCGCTACGGTGGCTTTGCCCCGGATCGCTTCCTGAACATAGTGCGAGACAATATTCTCGCCGGGCTGCGGTTGATTCTGCAAGTCACGATTAACAAGCATAAGCATAACGGCGGCAAACACTCCAAAAAGTGACTTCAGGCAGGCTGCACAAGCGGCCAAATTCTACGCTCGCAACTTCGCTGACGGTCATTACTTTACGCGAGAGTAGAGAGCTTTCCGTCTGTCACGACATGGCGCTTACGAGCGTCGGCGCGACCTTAGTCATTGCTCAACCAGCGCGGTAACTTGCATTCGGTCGAGCTTGTAGCCTAGTCGACAGGTCCTACCTTCGACTTCAAAGGCAAGTCCGGTCCTCTCTGGACCTTCTGCACCGTCAATGCGACGGAATCCAAACCCAGTTACTTCCTCGACGGGAAACCGATCTTCGCTCGACCAGAACAGCTCGGGTCCCGCCTACAGTGTCCTTTCACTCCTGCAAACGCGTAACGGGTCCAGGGGCCGTTCTTAGGGGCATTGCATCTCCTGGGACGGGCAATAGAGCCTCATTCCCTCCCAATGCCGGCCTTGGTAGGTCGCTCTTTTGGGATACGTCTATTGGCTGCAACCAAGGTCAAAGCAGTTACCGAAACCGAGCGGCTGGAAGCCATCATGCTCACCAACGCTTCGACGCCTGCCATCCCTCGGCACAGAACCGGCGATAAAGTTGCAGCAACGCGAGTTCACGCAATGGAATGTTGATCGGCCAGAGAAGACCCCACGTCGGAGCCTGCGCGTACAGAGACATAGCCTGGGACAAACCGTGCGCTCTTGAAGACAGTTCGCCTAGGAGCCGTTCGTCTACCGGCACTCCGATTTCCGATCGGAGATATGAGAGGCAGGCCAGCATGGGCCAACATCCCTCGTAAGCCTCCGCTACCACCAACAGCCTCGTGCAATCGAGCCTCGGGCTGGCGATGCCGTCGGCAAGGTCGAACGCCCACATGCCGCTGGACAGGTGGCTTGGAATGGCGCGCCGCACGCCCTGCATCGCCGTGAAGACCAAATGTTCCTCGAGGGGTGGCACGAGAACCCCACGTCCACGAAACGTCGCAGAGCGGGCACTCGACCAAAGGTTCCGAAGCGTATCTTCGTCGAGAAACGGGATATGCACGGGCTGATGATGCACATCGATCTCGATTGCCGCGCCCCCCGGCTCGGTTCCGCGTTCAAGATTGATGCCGGGATGATATCGGACCCGTTCGATCGCGGCTTCAACCCCAGCGGCGTCCTTCGACGTCCATCCGGTGTTGAACAGGAGTTCGAATGACTGTCGGAGGTCGCTGCGTCGCACCAAGACGTCGAGATCCGACGTCACCCGCCGCGTGGACTTCTCCAGGCCCATGGCCTCCAGCGCGGCCGTCTTCATGAGACAGACCGGAATGTTCGCCGCAAGCAGCGTGTCGAGCGCCGCGGTCGCCTTGTTGAGTCGCAACTGGGATTGAGTCCAAAGCGCCTTCGCTAGTCCGTTCAACCGGGGAATCTCCGACGAACCGGGATCGATTTCGGGCAACCGCGACGAAAGCCGCGCCAGTATCTTCATCTGCGGCCAGGTAGCGTCATCGATACTGTTGCGCTGAAGCCAGGCCTGCCAGTGCCGGCGCGCCTCGGTCGGCGGCAGCAGAACCGCCTTGATCAGCTGGTCCGTGCCGGGATCAGGCCAAGCTTGCCGTGCAAACGCCCGCTTGGCGCGGTTCAGGAGCGCCACGGATCAACGGCTCGCATCGCTCGCCGCGCGCTTTGCCAGCAGGGCGCGGCGGGCGATTTCTACGATGTTTCCAGAAAACGTATCGCCGCCACGCACCTTCCGGGAACTAAGCGTTCCGGGGCGGATCCGGCGAAAGTGCACGAGCTGGTCCAGCATCAGCGATTTCAGACCGCGTTCGCGTGCGACGCGATACCATTCGATGAAGTAGCCGGTGAGCAAGGTCTCATCCAGCCTGCCATCCTCCGCCAGCCACGGGCGGCCGACCAGCATGGAGCCGCACAGGTAGGCGGGAGTTCGACCTTTGACGAACTGCAGGTTCGCGTGGAGATCGGCTGGAACGGAGGGACAGATGAAGGTTTCGCCATGTCCGAACACAGCATGATCGGAGCCCGCCCACTGTAGGGCTGCCGCCTGCGCCGCGAGTTTGTCCGGCGACCATAGATCATCGGCGTCGAGAAATGCGATCGCATCGCCGCCTGCAGCGGCCACGCCAGCGTTCATCGCGCTTGGACTGCCGCCGTTCGACTTTACCAGAACGAGCGGCCGTGTTGCGTGTGACGCGGCGACTTTGGCGGTGTCGTCCGTCGAGCCGTCGTCAACGACAATGACCTCATACGCTGCGTGCGTCTGCCTTTGCACGCTGTCCAGCGTTTCGCCAATCACGTCCGCCGCGTTGTATGCGGGGATGACGACGCTAATCTTCACCTAGACCCCCACCAGACTGCGGAACGGTGCAAGAGGCTCCACCTCTCCGGTCGCCTTCCTCCGGCGGAGCGAATTCATGAGGGCGCGATTGAAGTCCTGCTTTTCCCGCATCGTCAGCGTGGATGTCATGGACGCCGAATGGCGGCGATAGAACAGCGTGATGTCGCGCAGGATGGTTATAGGAATCTTTGCTTCCCGGATCCGGAGCATCAAATCCACGTCCTCCGAGTAGAGGAATGCCTCGTCGAAAATGCCGACCATATCGAACACCTCGCGCCGGTAGACCGAAGCCCCAAGGTGGACGTGGAAGAGATCGTTGATTCGCGAGTCCTGTGCCGGCGCAAGCGCGATCTCGTCCTGCTTGTCGAAGTACGTCACGAAGCCCGACACCATTGCCACTTGAGGCGATGCGGCGAGCCGCACCAATTGACGCTCCAGCTTGTCCGGTGGCCAGAGATCGTCGCTGTCGAGAAAGGCGATGACGTTGCCCGACGCAGCCTTCAGACCGACATTACGCGCCGCGCCCGGTCCACGGGCAGGGCCCTCATGCAGGCGCAGCGCCGGAATGCGAAGCGCCAAATCTTCGAGGATCGATTGCGTGCCGTCCGTCGAGCGATCGTTCACCACGTGAATTTCAGCGACCTTGATTGGCTGCGCCTCGATCGACCGGATCGCGTCGCGAATGTAGGCTTCGCCGTTGCGCACCGGAATGATCGCGCTGATCCGCATGTCCTCGAGGGCGAGGGGTCTCACCGGAGTTCCTCAAGGAACGCATCGAGGACACGCAGCCCCTCGTTGGGATCCGTGCCCACATTGAGGGTGTACGCAGGGACCTGACGCATTAGGGCGCCGCAGAAAGCCAGCGTCTCCGGCATCGCGGTGCGCAGGATGTTCATCGTCGACGGGGCAAGTGCCGCGAGAGCGTCGACCCGCGTACATGGAGTGATGGCGCTGTTCTGCGCGCCGCTCAGTCGCATGGCCAACAGTGCCTTGATCGGAACTCGCGGGACGAAGCGGTCGCCGGCGAGCGCAGTTATCGGGATCAGTGCCTTTTCGTCGGGCGCACGAGCGGGATTGACGGCCCGATTCACAGCGTCACGATAGAGACCCTCCGCCATGCCGGTCAGCTTCATGATGTCGAAGATCGGGTAGGCCACCGGTCCGTCACTGGCTTCGACGATGACGAAATCGTCGCCGACTGTTTCCCAGCCCGACGCGATGGCGGCCGCCGTCATCGTCGATTTGCCGCTGCCGCCCCGCCCCGCCAGCAGAACGCCCACACCGTTGCGCGCGATCGCCGCGGCGTGGACCATCCCCTGACCACCGGCCAACGCGGTCCAGTGCACGAAGTGCCGCAGCGGTGATCCGTACTCCCACGCCGGCAACTCGCTCGCCGAGCGCAGCCAGTAGAGACCTGTCTTCGTATGCAGGTCGAAAAGGTGCCAGATCCCGCGGCTATCATCTGAAACAAGAGCAAGCCCTGCCTCGGGTCGCCAGCAGACACGCTGACTGTCCTGGAGGGTCTCGTCCGGAAAAATCCATGTCGAGGGCGGTGGTGCAGTGCGGCTTGCAGCAGCGTCGAGAAGGTAAACGACACTCTGGGGAACATGGAGCGGCTCCATGCGCTTTGCGTGCTCCAGGACCATAAAGAAATCCTTGGATGGCGGCCCGCTGATGCAACGCAATTCTACCGTCCTGTTTGCAATCTCGAACTGCAAACGTGTTCCACCGCGCGTGAGCCAGAGGCGGGCCGCTTCCGCAAGCTGCTCGCGAATGAAGGAGTCAAGTCGCGGCGCGGCCTGCGTTTCGCTGTCGGCGGATATCGTCATACGGTTTCGCGACGGATGGGCCAGCCATGTTCCGGGTTTGCATCGTGCACGGGGTCGAGCATGATGAGTTCCTTAAGGTCAGAGTGCACTTCGAGGACTGGCGGGAGAAACGGCTTCTTCACCGCGGGTGGCTCAATCGCGTCGATGCTGCCCTCCCAACTGTTGAGAAGCTGCTCGCCCTCGAGGATCTTGAGGAATCCGTCCACCATCTCTCCCAGATCGTGCTCGCCCGGCTCGAAGTGCCGCCCCAACTGCCGGACGAGATCGTCGCGGCTGCAGGACCGCGCGAGGCTATGGACGAGGACGCGCCCGCTGCCGGACAGGCCGTAGTACTTGCCCGTGTCGAAGTTGACCATCACGGTTTCCTCGCCGAAGTCCTCGATCGAGAGGCTTGTTGTATTGAGCGAGTAGAACTGCGTCTTCATCCGGCGCCTCCCCGATGCACTTGTCGTCTATTCGACAGTCCTATCAATGTCCTCAGTTTTTCGGCGTTTGCCCGCCAATTCGACCATATTCCATCGAGTTCAGGTAGGGTTCGCTGATAACTCTCGCCACGCAACGAGTCCAGTCGCACCAGGTTTTCCTTCAGCGCCGCGGACTGATCATCCCGTTGGCAGGCGTTCATGAATTGCACCACTTCCGCCACACCCAAGGCGGCGAGGTTCTCTCTGTCCGGGTCGTGCCGGCCCACTTCCAGCAGATCCTTGCGCAGTCTGCGCAGCCTTCGCGTCGCCTTGCGCTTCATCCATGGGGGCAACACCTGGGTGCGATAGAACGGGGGATCCTGAAGGGAGTTGAGGTAGATGCTTGCCGGATCGGCTGCGCACTTCGCCATGAGGTGCGCGATCAGATCGTTCAGCGTCAGCACGTTCAACACCGATACGGTGATGCCGAAACTCAGCTCGACGTGTGAACAACGTTCGCGCACGATCGCGATGTTCCGGACAAAGCGGTCCCAGTCGAATTCCTTGCGGATGTAAGCCCCGCGCTCGCCTGAGGCATCGATGCTTGCCGCAACCTTGACCGACGCGAACTTCGGCCAACGATCGAGCACCGACTGCCCGCCGAGTGACAGCGCCGACATATTGGAGTTGTAGGACAACTCGACGTCCGTCCGCCCACGGCCGATCAGCAGGTCGAGGAACGAATAATGCTCCTGCATGAGCAGCGGCTCGCCGCCGGCGAAATAGACCGACTGGAGGCAATCGATGCTCTCTCCGAGCTGGGCGAGCAGGGCCGGAACGCCGGCGAAGCTTCTGATTTCCGCCGTTGGGCCAGCGGTCACCCCGATTGCCACCCCGTCCTTGAACCACTTCGAACTCGCCCCGTGCCAGCAGGTTCGGCAGCGAAAGTTGCAGATGTTGGAGAAGCGGACGTCGAGTCGGACGGGCGCTGCGGGCGCGACAGCGGAAGGATCGTCGGCTTCGAGCAGCCGTTCGCGCCAGGGCTCGAACGCCTTGTTCGTCTGCGTGCGCATGCTGGTTCCGCCAGCCGCCTCGCGCTCGAAGCATTTCCAGCAGCCTGGCACCTCTTCGCCTTCCGCGAAGCGAGCCCGGATGTCCCGCAGTGCCTGCCCCTTCCATGCGTCGAGCAGGGTCATGTCACGAACGTTGCCGAGCGACCCGCTGTACTCGCAACACGGCGCGATTGAGCCGTCGGTTGTAACGTGGGCGTTCAAGAAGGGCATGACGCAGAAGCTCTTCCTGCGGCGCTCGCTGATCGCGACACTCTCCGTCATACGACCTCCAGCGAGCCAGAGGCTGAGAGGCGCTCGACCTTGCCTTCGCTGACGAGGTAGAGCCTTTGCGCGATCGACTTCCAGGCAGGTCGATGGGTAATTGCTACAATTGTGAAGTCCTTCCGCAGGGCTGCGATTTGCGAACAGACCTCCGCTTCGGTCGCCTCGTCGAGCGAGCTTGTCACTTCATCCAGCACCAGCAGCTTAGGCTTGCGCGCCAGCGCTCTGGCAAGCGACAGGCGTTGTCGCTCGCCGCCGCTCAGCTTGCCCCCCATGTTGCCGATGTGAGTGTCGAGGCCATTGGGCAGCGCGCGTACGAAGGCCAGCGCTCCCGCCAGCCGTAACGCTTCCTCGATGCGGCGATCATCGATGGTGGCATCGCCCAAGGTGACGTTGTCGCGAACATTCGCGTGCAGCAAGGTCAAATCCTGCGGGACATACCCGACCATCCGACGCCATGCCCGCATGTCGACATCGCGGAGGTCGACGCCATCGAGCAGAATGCGGCCGCTCTGCGGCACGAGTAGTCCTATCACGAGGTCGATGATCGTCGTCTTGCCGGAACCCGATGGTCCGAACAGAACGGTGATAGAGTTCTTGGGGATGGCAAGCGACACGTCGTCCAGAACGATGCGGCTACCGTAGGCAAAGGTGACATCGTCGAGCGCCGCCTCGGACGTCAACATGGGTCGAACCGTACCCGTGTGGCGTTCTTCGTGGCTTCTCACTTCGTCGATCATGTCGATGACGCCGAAGTAGGCCTCCTGCGCAACGATCGCGAGCTGCAGGCTCTCCTGAAGCTTACGCAGCAACGACATCACCTGGTAGAAGATGATGCCGAGCACGATGAGATCGCTGAACGGCGTGTGGAAGATCACGTTGCCGATGTAGAATCCTGCGCTGATCGTCAGAACGACCAGGATGTCCTGGCCGTAGCTCAGAAGATGGCGCGAGAAGAGCATTCCGAAGTAGGCCCGCTCAAGATCCTTCACGAATTTGCCGATCATGAACTGGAATGGCGTCGAGGCATCCATCGCCTTGATCGCCTTCATGTTCCCAATCGTGTCCTGGACGCTGCTTCCAAGATCATTGGTGCGGGTCCACTGTCGTCCCCCGGAGTCGCGTGACATCACCACGAGACGATGCAAGGGGTAAGAGATGACGAGAGCGGCGACGAATGTGATGAGCACCATCGTCCCGGAGACAAAAAAGGCGACGAGCAGAAGGGCAAGGGCCTGAATGGCCGACGCATAGGCCTGCGCGGTCCAGTAGTAGGCCTCGCCCGCAGCCGTTGCTTGCGCCGAGATAGCCGTCGAGAGACGGGCCGGCGGCTGCTCGAGGAAGTAGCCCCACCGCGCTTCCAGAACCCCCCGCAGCAAGAGCCGTCTGATTTCGGATTGGGTTCGCGCGACGGACTGCGCGACATAGCTCATGGCGGCGATCTGGCACAGCGACTTTGTGACAAGCAAGAGCGCCACGAGAAGAACGAGATTGCCCATCGTGGGTGACACGCCGACCCGTTCCAGCCCGTCCAGCATCACCTTCTCGAGATGCGATCGGCGCTGATCCGAAGACGGAGCCAGCTGCGACATGACAGGAAGCAACGCCCCCATGCTCGTCATGTTGAAGAACCCCGCGAGCAGCACGCAGGCGAGGACGGAAACCGGGCGTGCGCCGGGCGCTCGAGCGAATACCTGCCACGAGCGCGTGATCAGGGAAACGGATGTCGCCGAAGCGCCCGACATCACAGGGCCACGTGTTGATGGATCCGCGTCTTCAGGACACGGCCGTGATCGGAGAGCGACAACCGTTGCAAGAGGCCGCGGCGGCGATAGTTGCGCGCCTTGCTCGCATGGACGAAGAAGGTGTTGACCTCTTCACCCGCCCCCTCGGCCAGAACGAGCTGGCTCTCGACACGCCGCGCAGCCAGATACCCGGCGGCCGCCAGCGCCTCGACGAGTTCGGGCCGCCATCGCGCGCCTTCGATTAGCAGCAGCGGTCGATGGCGCCGCAGGGTGCGGCTTGCGCCGGCGATGACAGCGGCTTCCAGTCCTTCCACGTCGATCTTGATTGCGGCGAGCGGCAGGTGTGCGTGGGACCGGAAAGTGTCGGTCAGCAGATCGTCCAGCGGCCGCGCGCGTCCTGGCACGAACTGAAGTCCGACTACGCACTCTGGTGAACCGTCGTGCCGAGGCCCGAAGCGCAGTAGGTTCTCGCTCATCGACGGCCAATGCACGTCCTCGGCAGCGGTCGCGAGACTGGACAACCCCAGTCCGTCGATCATGGGAAGAATGAATTCCAGGTCTCGATCGCGATCGGCGACAGCTGAAATACAGAAGTCGAACCTGTGCTCATTAGCAGATCGGATCGTCTCCAGCGCCGCGCGGTGGATGTGCAACGCTTCGAGACTGAGCACGGTAGCTGCGCTTCCAGCCGCCCAGATCGACGTCGAGGAATACCCAGAGTTGGCGCCGACATCGAGGATGCTTTCGCCAGACGAAAAGTATTCAAATACGCCATAGTCGGGATCATGGGGGAGTTTCGCCCGAAGGTGAGCCCTGGCAGCCTCGGCAGAAGTGTCAAACGCGAACTGAGTTTCGAAGCGCCTCTTTTCATGTCGGCATCGCCGATGCAATGTCTCAAGCGTCGTCTGAATTTCAGACGGAATGCGCTTGCAGCGGGCAATGAATACGTTGTTCCGTCGCATTCTCAATCTTCATTTGCCGCGCGGGTTTTCACAAGAGCATACCCGCACCGAATAAGTGCCGCCTTATCCACAAGGGATTCAGGATGCTAACCGAACTGAAGAATATGCTTCGAGTTTACCAGCATCGCAGAATGATTTTCCCCATGCTGGATGCGTTCGACTTGCTGGCAAACCGCGAACAAACGATGTGGGGCAGCATCACAGACCAAGACGAGCAGAGGGTGATTGAACTGACCAGAAAGGCCAGCGCCTTTCCGGGTCCCATCATCGAAATCGGCACATTGTTCGGTTTCACAACACAGTTGATCGCAACGTACAAAGCTGTCGACCAGAAACTGGTGGCCGTTGAGTGTTTTGTTTGGAACCCGTTTGGATTGCCAGCCGAAGACCACCGTATTTTCACAAGACGGATACTGCGTTACGTCACCAAACACTGCAACACTGTCATTCTCGACAGCACAAGTGAGGATTTTTTCTCGACTTACCATGGTGAAGCGCCTGCAATGGTCTTCATCGACGCCGACCATCGCTACGAACCTGTGAGGCAGGAAATCTCTTGGGCTCGACAGCTGGGAACCAGGATCATTTCCGGACACGATTACTGTGACGCCCATCCCGGCGTTAAGAGAGCCGTGGACGAAGCATTCGCAGAGGATGTCGCTGTTTATGGAAACATTTGGTCCCACGAGACGAAATAGGCATGCAGAACGACATATTCGGCTCGCCAAAGGTGAGCCGTTGGCCGATCTCAATGTGCCGTCCCAGGCGCGGACTGTCTCCGAGTCACCGGGGCATCATCCCTTGGCTGGCTTCCATGAATAAGGGTTTTGACCAGGTCCAGACATTTAAACCCTGCCTTGGCCATTTGCTCTGCTAATTCTACTTGTTTGGCGGGCGCGGTAGCCTCTGCGGGATACACAACATCAACCGCATTGCCAGCGTGATGACTCGTATTCAAACCGAATTTCCCCTCACAGAGCTCTGTTGTTGCCTGTTGGCTGTCATATCCTGTTTGTTTTGCAAGAGTAGAGACGGCAGCCTCGCAAACTCCGCAACTTGTTGGGTCTGTTGAATTGATGCCCGTCTGCATTCTATAAACTACTCGTGACCTGCCCCACTGAGTGGTCCGATGTTAATGGTGGGGTAGCGATCCATGGGGATGATGCTCTCCGGTGCCGGGGGGTTGGTATTCAAGGGCACTGTGCGGCCAGACCGGGCGGCGCCACTCCTCGATGACGATGCGGGCTTCCTTGAACGCATCAGAAGTTTGCAATCCGAAGCTCAGCTTGAGCGCGAAATCTCTGAGGGTAAGATGCGGGTCGCGTTCTTAGGAGATCGATACAAGTATTATGAACAATTTAAGTTACAAAAAGGTTTTTTTTGACGTAAGCAGGCTGGGTCACTATTTACACAGCCCCAGAAATTATTCTCATTTTATTACGGGATGTTTGATCGAGTTATTCATAGCTCTAGACCGTGCCAATTTGTTAGATCAAATATTGGAGATTGAGACTAATAGTCCTTCAGAGCGTTATCACGAAGCATTTAATATTTTTGGTCGTTACGTTGGTAGACGTAAATTGGCCGAAGGAGCGGATCTGGCGGTTTGTCCTTCACCAGCCATGAGGTGGAGTGACGAAGGTTGTGATGATCTTAGAAGCTTTGCCAACTTTGTTAGAAGCCGGATCGGAGTGGGCCATGAGACCAACAACACTCTAATCTACGTTCGGCGCCGCCCGCATTTCCTAGGGCGCTTTTACTTAAATGAAGAGGCGGTCGTAAGGACACTCAAATGTGTTGCAGCCCAAGTCCAACTGGAGTTCAGGGATGTCAGGCTCGAAGATGAAAATTTTGAATCTCAGGTAAAACTTATGTCTGAAACGAAAGTGCTCGTAGGTCTGCACGGCGCCGCGTTTGCCAATTCAATATTCTGTAAGCCTAGTTCAAAAATCATCCAGTTTTGGCCAGATACAAAATTTAAGCACGAAAAATTCGAAAGGATTAGCGATCTCATGCAGCTTTCACACTCTCATTTAAATGTCAACAGAATATCCTTCCCAAATTTTTTGAGCCTCCTGCGACTACCTGTGTGCTACAATCCTAAAAATCGTCACAGAATACTACGTGATCGGATACTCTTAGCTGATACCAACAGAATGTATACAGAGATGTGTAAAATTCTCGCGAAAGAGTTGTAGGTCACCGCGTACAGCCTCGTATTGCATTCCGCCGCAATGGCAGTCACCGTCGACTTGCATTAGCATTCTCCGCCGGCGTTCGCGCGTCTAGCCGGTCCTGATGGTCCTTGCGCACCTCCTCAGCCACGCGCGCCCAGTCCGAACGACTAAAAGTTTTCGGTCGCTCCGGATTGTAGTGCGGGCCCCGCCTGTGACCGAAGAAGGAAGGCTCGAGCGCTGACAAAGCAAGAGTTGGAAAAACCTCGATGAGAATTCGGCCTCGGCTTGCCCATCTCGCGAAATCGGGCCGTTGGTGTGCTTGCAGATTTTCCAAGAACTTCCAGACCGGCGCTCTGTCGTCGAACTTACCGTGCTTGCTACGATGGGCCGGCTGAACGCCGCCGTCTAACCACGAGATCATCCAGCCGCTACTTTATCGACGGGTAGCGCACCGCCGATGTTAGTCGGGTTTTCAAAGGCCGCACTTGGAAATTCTCGAATCCCGAGAACAGCCAAGCGCATTCGCATAATCTGGAGATACGGAAGCTCTCGAACTTCGTCGGTTCACACCGATCGGGCCGTCAGAACCATGCAACCTTGCGGATCCAGGGGCATTTTGCGAACGATGTGCACGCGCATGTCGCTATATGCGGATTGCCCTTCACAATGACAGTTGGCTTTCACAATCACAAAGGAGCCGACCATGCCGGACAGGTCTTTCAAAGGCATCGATCGCCGACATCTGTTATTGTCATCCATCGCCACGACCGCAGCCGTGGTCAAAGCGAGTGCCGCAAATGCCCAGAACGCGGCGACACCAACTGCCAATCCGGCATTAGGAACGGTCTATACCGGCGACGTCATTGAAGGCAAAAGGGTCGTCAGCACGCTCGACGTGAACGATCTAGAGCCCGGCAAGAAGCACCTCTTGTATTTTCAGGGTGTTGAGACGCCGACAGGACAGCACTGGTACGTGTCCGTCACCGTTGCAAAGGGGGCAAAGCCTGGGAAGCGCGGCGTCCTGACCAGTGGGGTGCACGGGGATGAGATGAGTTCTGTGCATACGGTCCAGACCGTGATGAATCAGCTCGATCCGGCGCAGATGTCGGGCACGGTGATGGCTGTCACGGACGTGTCCCGCCCGGCTCTGGAAAGCATGCAGCGCAGGTGGCCAAACCAGGGCAGAGGCATCGATCTGATTGACATGAACCGGGAATGGCCCGGGAACGAACACGGTGCCACCGCGCCCAGCCGGCACGCCGGGTTACTGTTCAACCGGTTGCTGCAGCCGAACGCCGACTTCGCGATCGACTTCCATACCGGAACAACCGGATTCGAGGTCGCCGCATTCAATATTGCAGAGATGGACGTACCCGAAATCAAGGCGATGGTGGAGCTTTACCCTATCGGCCAGATCTTCGATAACCCCACATACCCCGGTGTCCTGCATAATGCGTTTATCGGCGCGGGCATCCCATCCTTCTGCCCGGAGATCGGGGCCGCCCGCCACCTGGACCTCGAAATGATTTCGCTGTTCATCGAAGGCACGATGAACGTCCTGAAGCATCATGGCATCGTTGCCGGGCCAATGGGCCGCACAGGCAAGGACGTAAATGTCTTTGTTGGTAACAGCGCCGTCCCGATTCTGGCCATCGCGGGCGGGATAGTCGAGCATCTCGTCAAGCTCAACGATAGGGTCGAAGCTGGACAGAAGCTTGCCATCCAACGCGACAGCTTTGGCGAGGTAGTCGCGGAATACACGAGTGGTGTGGCTGGAGCGATAACGGGCCAACGCAGTGATGCAATGTCCGAACCCGGCAATCCTCTGATATTCATCCTCGCCGACACGCCGGGAACGGAGGTCGTTCAGGTCTACCCCGAGTAACACATATGGACTCCCGACTATCAGCGCGTTTCTGCTTTGGTCTACTGCAGAGCCCATTGCCAATTTTGATCTGCATTGGTGGTGCAACGGCAGGGATGGATTAGGTAAGCACGAGGCTCCTGCAGTAGTGACACCCTCCCCCCGTTTCAGCGCTGCGACCGCTCTGAAGGGCATACCCTAGCGGCTTCAGTGGGCACCTGCGGGATGAGTTGGCATGTCGGACGCCCAGTGCGATCGCACAACCATTTAGTCGGGTTCGATGCCCGCTCACGACGTATTGGCTAGACCAGTGCGGACTTGTAGTCTCAGAGCCAGAGGGGAAAGCCGTGAATCGCCGTCTAGCTGCAATCATGATCGCTGACGTGGTCGGATACTCCCGGCTGATGGAGGCGGATGAGGTGGACACCCTCAATTCGCTGCGACGTCGCCGAAAGGAGATTCTCGAACCGCTCGTGAAGCAACACAACGGTCGCGTGATCAAGTTTATGGGCGACGGAGTGCTCGTCGAATTCAGTAGCGCGTTGAATGCCGTCAAATGCGCATTCGAAATTCAAGAGCGAATGCGCCTGGCTAACGAAGATATTCCAGTTAGCAAGCACATCATCCTTCGAGTTGGCATAAACCTTGGCGATGTCGTTCAGGAGGGCGCTGACATCTTTGGTGATGGGGTCAATATTGCAGCACGTCTCGAGGCGCTTTCCCAACCGGGCGGCATCTGCATTGCGGGGAGCGTCAATGATGCAATTGCAGGAAAATTCGATCAGACCTTCGTGGATCTTGGCGATCAGGTACTCAAGAACATTTCGCGTCCCGTGAGGGCCTACCGCTCGAGTTCACCTGGTGGAGCAGTTGGTCCGATCCCTCGGCCAAACTTTGAAAACATTTCCGTTGCGGTATTGCCATTCAACAATATGAGCGGCGATCCCGATCAGGAGTATTTTGCTGACGGCCTCACAGAGGACATCATCACCGCGCTCGCCAAGTCGAAGTTTCTAGCGGTGTTATCCCGCAATGCTACGTTTCAATACAAGGGACGGGCGGTAAACATCCCTGCCGTCGGAAAGGAACTTGGAGCGCGGTACGTTGTCGAGGGTAGCGTACGGTCTGGAGGCGGCAGACTGCGCGTGACCGCCCAGCTGATAGACGCCAAAACTGGCACGCATGTTTGGGCGGAAAAGTTCGACCGTAACATGACCGACGTCTTCACCGTTCAAGATGAAATCGTAGCCGCGCTGTCAGGACAGCTTGCATCCAGTCTTATCGATGCAGCCGCGTTCGTTACGCGCACGGTGCCGGTCACCAACCTCACGGCATACGATCACGTGCTCAGGGGCCGCTCGGAATGGCGAAAGGGCAATGTCCAGGAAACGTACCGCCATTGGATGTCTGCCATAAGCAGTGACCCAAACTACGCAACCGCGCTTGCATCCTTGGCTTTCCTGCATGCCGAAGATATTTGGATACAAGCTCTCGGTATCGAGTTGGACCATCTAGATGCGCTGGCCCATCAGTATGCGGAGCGCGCAGTCGCCAACGATGATGGCGACGCATATACGCATCATATGGTGGGCACCGCCTACATGGCCTGTGGGGAACTCGAGCTAGCTCAGCAGCACCTTGAGGTTTCGATTACGCTGAACCCTTACTTTCCCAATCCCGTTATCAACCTCGGTTGGACCAAAGCATTTATGGGGCAACATGAGGAAGGGTTGGCACTGATAGAGAAAGCGTTCGGATTGGAGCCGCGGCTTGCACCGGCGATGCGTGCCGTACCATTTGCGGTGCACTGCCTTATGGGCGCGGTCGACGCGGCGCTTAAGGACCTTGCAAAGATAGAGCATCCCTACGCATTTCTGAGCCTATGGATGGCGGGGAGTTTATCATTTGCTGGACGAAACGACGAAGCGACCAAGCACCTAGCTGCGTTCGAGCGGGATAAATCACCAAACTTCAACGTGGCTGGTTTCGTGCGCATGACCCAGCGATGCATGTATCGGGCGGACGACCGGGATCGGTTTGTGTCTGGATTTCGCACTGCGGAACTCATCGCCTAGCGGTTGTGCCGACCGAAGGCGTGGCAAGCAGTTGACAGAGCTGCCACTGAATCCAACGTCCGCCCTTTATGTTTGTGTGAAGGGGTTCCAATCATGCCTTTGAACAGGAACCTGGCTGCGCTTAGCGGTTCTAGTCTAAGCGAGGTCGATTCAGGGTACGCATGGTGGCGCCTTCTCCTGACGCTGGTTGTTGGTACAGTTGCTTGCGTCGGCAATTGGTCGGTCGTAGTCCTCTTGCCTGCTCTGCAGTTGGAGTTTGGTACGGAGCGAGGTGACGCATCGCTACCTTTTACCAGTACGATGATTGGTTTTGCTTTTGGCGGCCTGGCAATGGGGCGGCTAGCGGATCGGATCGGAATTGTTGGGCCGATCCTAGTAGGAGCTCTCCTACTCTGTATCGGCTATTTAGCGGCGGCTCTCACTACCGATATTTGGCAGTTCTCCATACTTTCGTTTGTAATCGGACTTGGTTCGGCTGCCGGATTTGCACCGCTGATATCAGATCTCTCGCTCTGGTTTCGCAGGTATAGAGCGCTCGCAGTCGCCTTCGCAGCATCTGGGAGCTATTTGGCAGGCGCCGTCTGGCCAATGATCGTAGAGCATTTCCAGGTCACTCAGGGCTGGCGCTCGACCCATGTCGGCATCGGCATTCTCCTTCCTCTGATCATGGTGCCAATAGCACTCCTGTTGAGTCGACGTCCTCAAAACGCGGCCTACGCCGAGGCTGACGCATCTACCGCAGCAGCACGTAGTGAGCTTGGCCTAAAACCGAACGTGCTGCAGACCATTCTCGTGGTTGCCGGTTTTTCCTGCTGCATGGCGATGTCGATGCCGCAGGTTCATCTCGTCGCCTACTGCGGTGATCTCGGCTACGGCGTCGCGGTCGGAACTCAAATTATTGCTTTGATGCTCGGGTTGGGCGTGATCAGCCGTGTGGCTTCCGGGGCGATAGCGGACAGGATCGGAGCCCTGCCGATGCTGATTATCGGTTCATCGATGCAGGCTTTTGCGCTGATGTTGTACGTGTTCTTCAACAGCAAATCGTCGCTTTATGTGATATCAGGTCTCTTTGGGCTCTTCCAAGGCGGCATCGTCCCGATGTACGCGGTGATCATCCGCCAGTTTCTACCGCCCCGAGAGGCGGGCATGCGCATCAGCTTGGTGTTGACCGCGACCGTAATCGGTATGGCGTGTGGAGGTCTCGCTGCCGGCTACATCTTCGATGCCACCGGTTCGTATCGCCTCGCATTTCTACACGGCTTTGTGTGGAATTGCTTGAACCTCGCTTTGGTCAGCTGGCTGTTCCTGTTGCCAAGGCTGCAACGCCGCAGGCAGGAGGCTATCGCGAACTAACCTAAACTAACTTTACTGCTCTTATTGTCGGCTAGGGATGCCTGGAGCAGGCAACCGCCACAGCCCTGGTCTAGCTGCTGACATCCCCACCTATCATGTGACCACGTCATACACAGAGGTTACATGTTTCCCTCATGATTGAGCCCTCAGCCTCGGTTTTGGAGCGAATGACAAACAACTCCCGAAGCTCACGAATTGAGTGTGGCATACGTCACGGAGCCGTTCGGTCAACAGACAATGCGCCGTTCGAGCGTGCCCACCGCCCACTAGACCGTTGCTAGTGCGCTTGCCGCCCTACATCCGCAGCTAGGAGTATTTTTGCTACGAAGCGGGAGAAGCAACTTAATACGGGGGCATCAGGCCCGGTTTGAGGCTACTCCGCAGTTAGCGCACCGACGGTCAGACCTCGGATTGGCCAATTCGCAATTCCTCGACTACGAATTCACGCAAGTATTGCAGCCCCGCAATGGGAGGCTCACCTGCTCGCCAAACGCGGCTCAGGTAATCCGCATGGCTATCTATCTGCGTTCCAAATAGCTCATTGCGAGCAAGTTCACCGACCGCGTTAAGCCAATCGTACCAGCCCAACTGCTGTACGTACCGCGTCACGACCAACCAATGATTTGGATACGCAAGTAGAGAAGACCGAACGCAACAGCAAACCAGAGTAGTATGAGCGTGCGTTCTGTCGGGTCCCTGAGGTCGAATAGCGGCTTACCCATCACGCTACTCGTGCGGACGAGGCAAGATACCTCCTCAGCATCCCCTGCATTATGGAAACGTCGTCCGTCCACTCCCCGCACCAGCCGTGTTGGTCAGTGACCGGAAACTGCTGGCATACGGTCCCCGAATGCAAGACTGCGACGGCAGGCGGGTTGCGATGGCAATGGCCAGAGCTAGACGATGCCTTCGACCAAAAAATGCAATGTGAACAGGTCGGATGATTGTGCATGTTGCCTTCCCCCAGTGTAAAGTTAGCTTTACACTCTGAGGGCGTCACTGCAATGTTGCGCTGCATTTGCAGTTGATTTTGTCCAAACCTTAGAAGTTGGCGGCCGATCCAAGCTTGTTGATGACGCGTAAGGAGGGCGTGTAGGGAATTCGGACGCAAGCGGGGGCGCGTATGCCAAAGGCGAACATCAAGGATATCCGCCGTCGCGAGCTCGTAGACGCGACGCTGACTGTGTTGTTCGACGGCGGACCCGACAAGGCAACAATGCTGCGTATTGGTCAGCAGGTCGGTATGTCCCACGGTATCGTGAACTACTATTTCAAGACAAAGGAAGACCTCCTCCTGGCAGCGTTACAGCATTCTTTCGAAACTGCGCTTGAAGAATGTGCAGCGAGCATTGAGCGAGCAAACACCCCTCGTCAGAGACTTTCCGCAATAGTTCGCTCGTGCTTCCGGGAAACGAGTTTTACACGCGAGGCAGCCAGTGCTTGGACGGCGGTCTATGCGCAAATGCCAGCCCATACAGAGTTTGCAAGACTGCAACGCTCGTTCGACGATCGCCTCAGAGCAATGTTGCGCCTTCAACTAAGCGAATGCGTTCCCTCACATAACGCCGACCTGATTGCCGAAACCATCCACGCCTTAATGGATGGTATTTGGTTACATCGCGCGAAAGCCGACAGTGAAGAAACTGCCGCCACGGCTATCGCCAAAGTCGACGCACTGATCGATTGGGCGATAGCAGCGCATCACGCAATGAAGTAGTTGGTCGTGATGGCTTTGGCGAGGGTGCGACCGTGGCAGCGTCAAAAGCCTGGTTGCCAGTGAGGCATAGATTGAGCCCGTTGAGCTACTTCGAATTCGCGGAGAGCAGTTCGATCTATTGATCGATACCATTTCTCGCGTTGCAAACCCATCGTGGCAAACTGCTGGCCAGGCTTAGATCAGCCTGGATCAAGTGTACCGAACTTCGCGACCAGCAGCATTACGGCAATACCCAGAGCAATTTCCAATCCGGTGACGCGGACAAGGCGATACATACTCTTGCTGTCCCTTGGGTCGATGCGGGGGACGAGCAGGTACCGATTGGTCAGTGCCATCCCTGTCATTACGAACACGAGTGCGATTTTCACAAGCAGCAATTGTCGATACGGAGATGTCCAGTCGGCCGTCCACCCGACGATCAGCAGCATGTTGACAATGCCCGACGTGACCACGATAGCGACAGCGATGTGGCCGAGGAACGAAAACTGGATCAGCGCGGAACGGGCCGCACTTCGTAAGCGATCGTCGGACAGCAGACGCATCGTCAGCACCACCGGCAGTAGTGCACCAAACCAAGCACCTGCAGCGAGAACGTGAAGCACGTCGTTGAGACGGTGGACAATGCCTAGCCACCCGTCTGTCATCACCGCGTGCCCGGTCAGCGACAACGCCGAGAGATTGAGGCCGGCCGCAAGCGTTATCCCTCGCGACCTCGCCGGAAACTCGAACCCCTGTGAAACGACAACGCCCACTACCCCGGCGACTGCAACAAGCCAGCTGGTGGCAAAGCCGCCGAAGGAAAGCGCGTCTGAGAGCGCTGCAAAACTAACGGCGCTTGACCAGTCGTCGTTAAGGTACGCAGCTTCGATTGGCAGGTAGGTGAGCGTTGCAGCGACCACGGTGAGGACAGCCACGGCGAAGACGGTGTGGAGCCTCCCCGTCAAATGTTGGGCAAGTTCGCTCGGCGTGATCAGCCAGAGATAGCCCCAGGCACCCCAAAGCTGCATTGCTGACAGAAATCGCAGAAAACGACAGGCGACTAGGGCTTCGTCTGGGCTCATGGGCTAAGGCGAGTGGGGAATGTACGAATTGTGGACTTTCGTCCGCTCGCACATCCTCCGCTGCGATTATGGTTTCACGGTGAACGTGTAATCCCCGTGGGTCTTGTGGCCGTCCTTTGAAAGCGCATGCCACTGAACGGTGTAAGCGCCGGGTGCAAGAGCGCTCGTCAGCGGAACCATCAAGGTGGTGTCGCCATCCATCAGCATCGGCTGTCCGGTTTGGACGGCCTTCTTGTCGGGACCCAAGACCTTCACGCCGGAAAATTTTAGATTGAGGTCCTCGCTGAACTTCAGATCAAGCTCGGTCGGTGAGGCGCTCACCGTCGAATTCGCAGCCGGCGTTGTTGTCGTCAGATGAGCGTGGGCAAACGCTTGCCCCGCTCCCGACGCCATGAGCGCAAGTACGATTGTCGAGCTCGTGATCAGTCTCTTCATGGGCTTTCTCCTGAGATTGAAAGAAGCACTGCGACACAAATTCAGCGTCGGCTTAGGTGAGACTTAGAAGGTGCGGTGTTGCTGCCGCTTGAGGCGACATGCCGCGTGACTAAGAGTGGGTTCACCTGTCGACGTTGAAGTTCTTTCAGGAATTCTTGGAGGAACGGCTCACGTTCGGCTGGGGTGAGCCATTCGCCAATGTCCTTACGAATCAATCCCGATTTCAGCGTAAGTTGAAGATCGCCGAATTCGGGATCGATGGTGCGCTCGATCGTCAGCGCTTGAACAGGCATTGAGATCGGCGCAGCAGGGCGGCCGTTGGTGCTTCGCCGCGAGACCGTAAGAATCTCACCGTGCATCGTAATGAGCTCCTCTCGCCTTCGATCGCGATTACAAGCGACAAATGCAGCGGCCAGAAAGAGTGCCTCCACACCTGTGGCAAATCCAGCGAGCCGGGCGCCGTTCGAAAGGAAAAGCAGAACGAACATTGCCGCGACGCCGATGAATGCAATGACGACGACACGGAGCGCGCCTTCGCTGATCGAGCGATGCGGTGTAATCCGAAACGTCATTGATTGCGTGCGATCAGGAATGTGTTGCTCGGGTTGGTGTTCCATATCGAGTCCTGCAGAGCGGCGCCTTTCGGCATCCCGATGAAAGTGGCGCTGAACGGACATGGTCCGTTCAGCCCATTCATTCTTGCTGTTCACTCCATCCCGGACCCGGGAGGCTTCACTTCGAATTCCACCGACAGGCTCCCCGCCTTCTCGAATGTCAAAGTCGCGGGAAACTTGGCGCCAGCCTTGGGTTGCTCCGGCACGTTCATGAACATCACGTGCAGGTCCATCGGCTTGAGAACAACCGTTTGACCTGCTTTGACCGGAATGCCGTTCGGTAACTCCGACATCTTCATGACGCTGCCCTCCATCTTCATTTCGTGAAGCTGGATTTCGGGAGCTATGGGAGCGGTGACCTTGACAAGCCGGTCGTCCGCGCTGCCTGCATTGACAATCTTCATGTAGCCACCGAGAACCTGCGCGCTCCCGGGAGCTTGCCGAGCCCATGGATGCTCCACGGTAATACTTCCCACCTTGAACTCGTGAGCGCGTGCCGGCGCCAATGCGAAATAGGCAGATGCAACGGTCAGTCCGATTGCAAATGCAAGTTGCTTGTAGAGTTTCATCACCCGTTTCCCCCCTATGACGAAGCGCGGCCGTAACCCGCTTCCTTCCAGCGTTTGGGCAGCAGGTAATCGACGACGGCAAAGAGTGCGATCGCGAGACCTCCCAGTGGAAACAGCATCCCCAGACCTATCGCCAGAATGCCGATCGCTATCGGAATTCGAAAATCTCGGGGGTATAGCGGTGAGGAAATGGTTCCGATCGGCCGTCGTTTCCACCACATCACGATGCCGCTCAGGCACATGAAGATGATTGAGAGGCAGAAGATAAAGTTGAGCGCGATATTCCAATACCCCATCTGCCCTTCGTGCAGTGCAATGCCGACGGCCATTGCTTTACCCGGCACCGAGTAGTTGTCGTAACCGACGGATGCGAGGATCTTGCCGGTGTACTGATCGACGTGAACGGTGCGATCACTCATGGGGTCCGGGCTGTCGTAGCTCATCGAGTCCTGACTGAGGGTCCAGACGCCCTTCTCGTCCTTCGGCGCGGTGACCTGGAATCGGCCATCAAAGCCAATCGCTCGCCCGAGTGCGACAACGGATTCGAGAACGACCGGTACTCCTTCAGGCAAGCCTTCAATTCCTGCCTTTGAGCCCGACGTTGGCATCAATGTCTGCTCGAGTGCCCACGGCACTTCCTTGATGGAGCCGTGGTTCATGCTCGCGTGCGTCTGATCGGACAGCGGGACATCGTCCCACTTCTGGGCCGGGAAGGTGCTCCAGGCCTGCATGTATTTGCCGCCCCAGACGCCGGCCCAGGACAACCCGGATATGAAGAAGAACAACATGATCAGCGACATCCAGAAGCCCGTCGCGGAGTGCAAGGACTTCCAGAGCGTTCTACCGGTTGCCGAGAAGTCCGGGACGATCGCAGACAGCCATCCTTCAGGCGAACGGGGCCACCACATGTAGAGTCCTGTCACGAGGAGGAGGATGCCGAGACTGGCGGCAACTTCGATCAGAAAGTCGCCGGGGCCACCATCTCCACCGATCAAGAGCGTACCGTGAATCTTCGTGGCGAACTCCTTCCACGTACCGTCCTGTGCACGGTCTTGCAGGATCGTGCCCGTGTAGGGATCGACCGCGACAATGCGGTTTCCGTCTTCCAGATCGACACGAAAGAGCGCCGGATTATGAGGACCATACGGCGCAATGTATTGACCGATCTTCCTCCCCGGATAAGCCGCAAGAACGGCTGCGCTCTGGGTCGTAATGCTTTGCGGGCTTCCGGCGGACTTGATCGCAAGGCGATCGCCATACTCCGGGGCGAGCGTGGTGAACCACAGGATCATTAGCCCTGTGACAGCGAGCATCAGCAGAAATGGAACGACATACAGACCTGCGTAGAAATGCCAACGCCAAACCGCACGATAGAGGCGAGACGAGGCAGGGCTGATTGCCTGCTCTCTCGCAGCAGCAGTGACCGACATGGGTCGTCTCCTTGAAAAGCTAACGATGGCCGATGGCAAGTGCCATCGACCGAGGACCGAATACTCAGGAGATCAACCGATTGGTGGGCCGCGAGGACTCGACGACGAGTACCAGTTGCGGATGCGTGCCTCGCTCGGGGCTACGGCGAAATGGCCCTTTAGAATACCCGAGGCGGCTTCAACGCATGATGCAGGTGGCGCAGTGACCATCGCCACGTGCGCCATCGAACATGCGACGGGACACAGGATGCAGTTCTGTGAATGGTCTTCGCCAGGGACCTTGTTGCGGTCCTGACCGGTCTGTTTGCAGATCGAAGCGTCGAGCGCGACCTGCAGCGCCTGCTCGGCCGTCAATGCCGGCTTCGGTACGGCAGCCAGAACGACGGGAAAGATCAAAGCAGCAATCAACAGGCGGACAACCGCCAGCCGAACGGCCAGTATTCGCAATGCGCCAAGTCGCATACGCTTGATCCCCTCGGCCGACCTAAATAGCGGACAACAGCGGATACGGCAACTCGCAGGTCATCGCAGATGACCCATTGCTCGTTGCGCCGTGCGCCGATACGATTTCAAAGTGATGGTGCCGGAAGCGAAAACTGGCTTCCGGCTGAAAAGGGAACACGGTGGTGGCGACCCAATCCGGGGCCGATGCCGTGGCTGCCCCCGCAACTGTGAGCGGCTAGAGAGATCGCGCATGCCACTGGCAACCAGCCGGGAAGGAGCGATCTCTCCACGATCCGCGAGCCAGGAGACCTGCCATCACCGGGCGCACACCGCTCGAGTTCCAAAACAATCTTTGCACGGTGGGTGCAAGAAAGGATCGCACATGCATATCGAACCTGGCCTCGTTGCTGATTCCAAGCTCTGGTTGAGCTACGTCACGGCAGCAGGCGCTGGCACCTTCGCGTTGAAGGCAGCGGCGCAGACGCTGCGGGATCGCGGGGCGCTCTCCCTGTTTACGAGGAGTGTCGTCACGACTGCACTGGTCTTTTGCTTCTTCGAAGTGCTTCCTCACTATCCAATCGGCGTTTCCGAGGTGCATCTCATTCTCGGGTCCACACTGTTTTTGATCTTTGGTATGGCGCCAGCCGCGATCGGCCTAGCCTTGGGCCTGCTTCTGCAGGGCCTGTTCTTTGCGCCGTTCGATCTTCCCCAGTATGGCATGAACGTCACCACGCTTTTGGTTCCGCTCTTCGCGTTGCAGGCAGTTGCTGAACGGACGATCAAGCGCGAAACAGCCTATGTTGATCTGAAATATCGCCAGGCTTTGTTGCTTTCGACCATCGATCAGGCCGGGATCGTGTCGTGGGTGGCATTCTGGGCGATCTATGGCCAAGGGTTTTCGGCGACCAACCTCGAGTCGATCGCTACGTTTGGAGTGGCCTACATGGCCGTCATCATCGTTGAGCCGCTTGCCGATCTGTTGGTGTTGGCGGTTGTGAAGGGTCTCCATTCTCTAAAGGGAAGTGGCCTGGTCGAGCGAAGGCTGTTTGACGCGGCCTGACTCTAGGCTCTTGCTCTCCTTTGAGAGGGTCGGGTGCAAATGCGCCCGACCTTCCTCGACGGATGCATCGAACTCAAGTCCGCGCGAGAATGTTCCTTCCCTCCGCGACGCATCTTTCTCAATCATGCATCACTACAGATGCCTCGGGCAGAGCAACTTGCGGGATCGAGCTTATGGACACCTCACATTGGATCTGGTTAGCAACAGCTGCGTACGGCATCCATGCGCTGGAGGAGTTCATCTTGGACTGGAGGGATTGGGCGCGTAACGTGTTTGGACTTCCTGTCGAGTGGTCGCATTTCTACGTCGTGAATTTCCTCGTCATTGTGCTGGGTATAGTGGGGGCAAACGTTGTTACCGCCACGCCTTGGCTTGGCCTCGGGTTTGCCGGGTTGATGATCATCAACGCGCTCTTCTTTCATATTGCTCCGATGATTTGGACACGCGGCCGGTACTCGCCAGGAGTCGCGACCGCGGTGCTTTTTCTTCTGCCGGTGGGATTGTTGTGCTTCCGCGCCCAAAACATCCGTTTACCACTGGCTTGGACGGATGTTTCCGGGTCGCTTTTGGTGGGCGCATTGTTGATGGCAACACCCATTATCCTGCTGAAGATAAAGGATCTGCCCTACTTCAAACAGAACTAGGTCGCGACCAGGGTCACGTTGCGATGTCCCAGCATTCGAGGCTCGGCTCAACGAACATCAGTTGGATAATACGAGCTGGCTCGGGTGCAATTGCGCAAAGCGATGGCGATCGACAAAAATTCCATCGCTCTCCACGATGGATAAACTATGTTGAACGTTCAACAATTTGCCAATAGATGGACAGATATCGAGTTTTAGGCGGCAAGGAGCGGAGCTTGGCTGCGACCGGCTTCAGTATGAAGGAAGTCATCCTGGCGCGTCGACCAAGCGGCGCCCCTGTCCCTCAAGATTTCTCAGTGCGTGAGCACGAACTTCCCGACTGTGGCGATGGTGAGGTCACTATTTCCACCCAGTACATCTCCATCGACCCGTACGTTCGATGCCTGCTCGATGAAGCAAGTCCCTATGGGGAAACGCTCGCTCTCGGCGAGCGGATTACAGGAGACGCGTTGAGCATCGTCGTTCGCTCAGCTTGCAGCGCAATGCCTGTGGGGAGCATGGTTGTAGGCCGAACTGGTTGGGCAACGCTGTCGAATGTTAAGAGTGGGGCACTTCGGAATGTGGAACCGTGGATCAAGAACCTGCCGACGGTGTTGAGTTCCCTCGGTGGTACAGGACTGACTGCATTCGTGGGCGTTACTGAGATCGCAAATCCGAAGCTTGGAGAAATCGCCCTTGTATCGGGCGCGAGCGGTGGCGTTGGTATCCTTGCAATACAATTACTTAGGGCTGCCGGATGCCAAGTAATCGCACTCGCGGGTGGGTCGTCGAAAACTCAGCATCTTCGTTCAGAATTGGGTTTCAATCATGTGATCGATTACAAGGAAACGGCGAGCCTCACAGATGCAATTCGGCAGTGGGCACCAAAAGGCATCGACATCTATTTCGATAACGTGGGCGGTCGGCTGAGCGAGGAGGTTTATCGCAATCTTGCAGTAGGATCGCGTGTAGTTCTTTGCGGGGAGGTGTCGCAGTATAATTCCCCTGGTAAAGAGTTTAATCCCCGATTGCTTGGTCCGCTGATGGCCCAAAGAGCATCTGTCAGCGCATTTCTAGTATCGGATTACAGATCGAACTTTGAAGAATATAGAAAGCGAATCCAGCGACTTCTCGACGAACGGAAGTTGACGGACGTGCACGATATCGTAGACGGGATCGAAAGCGCGCCTATCGCACTGATTGGCATGTTGCGGGGCGACAATCGAGGCAAGCGAATGGTTAAAGTCACCGGCACCTAACTGCCGCCTCAACCTCAAACGCCATCATACCGATCTGCGATCGCCGGTGTCTTCGCGGAGGAGAACCGACCGACTAAAGTCGATGCAAACACCGACGTCGTCACTCAAGTTCGGTATAGGATCGCGGACTGACGCCACGACCGAATATCCGCAAGACTTCAATTGCACCTGAATATGGCACCGCTCGCCGAAGTACTGTCGCTCCAGAACCCTGCCTTTCCACTCGCCTTTAGAAGATGAGTTGATACGTACCCATTCGGGTCGCGCCGCAACAACAACGGCATCCCCCTTTTCATAGCGGGGCTTGCCTGGACATGTGACCGTCCCGAGTCCCACGAGTTCTACTCGATAGCCGTCACCGCTCGACTCGACGACTCGGCCACTGAAAAAGTTCATTTCCCCCACGAACTCGGCCACGAAGCGGTTCTGCGGTCGTTCGTAAAGTTCAAGCGGTGTGCTGCACTGAACCATGCGGCCTTGCGACATCACGGCCACACGGTCGGACAGCGTCAACGCCTCTTCTTGGTCGTGCGTCACGAAAACGAATGTAATGCCCACTTCACGCTGCAGAGCGCGCAGCTCCAGTTGCATGCGTTCACGGAGCTTCTTGTCGAGGGCGGCAAGCGGTTCGTCGAGCAACAGCACCTTGGGCTTCAGCACGAGCGCGCGGGCCAGCGCCACTCGCTGCAGCTGACCTCCAGATAGCTGGTTCGGTTTACGGGACCCGAACCCCTGGAGCCCGATCAGAGCCAGCATATCGTCCACGCGTCTTGCCTGCTCCGCCGAGCCCAATCGAAGCCGCCGCAGCCCGTAGGCAATGTTTTCCGCCACGCTCAGGTGTGGAAAGATCGCATAACTCTGGAATACGAGATTGGTAGGTCTCCGGTAGGGGGGCTCCCGCGATACGTCGCTACCATCGATGACAACACTGCCGGACGTCGGAAACTCGAGGCCGCTAAGGATCCTCAGTAGCGTAGTCTTGCCGCAACCCGATGGTCCGAGCAGGGAAAAGAACTCCCCCTCTGCGATCTTCAGATCAATCTTCTCAAGAGCAACCACCGGCCCGAACTGCTTGCGAACGTCGTTGATCTGGATGAAGTCGCTGCTTAGCGGATCATCGGTCATGCCGCATGCTCCCGAACCGTGTCTCGGCCACGCAACGCAAAGACCGATACGATCGCTGCACAGGTGACGCAGAGAATGACCGTCGCGAGCGCCAGCACCATTGGAAGGCGGTCAGGGAACCGCATCTGGCTCCACATGAAGACGGGCAATGTGGGAGAATTGCTCGAGAGAAAGAATGACAGGATGAATTCGTCAAAGGAGACGGTAAACGTCAGAAGCAGGCTGGCGATGATGCCTGGAAGTGCCAATGGCACAGTCACTCGCCAGAACGTAACGGATGGCGGCTCGCCAAGATCCGCCGATGCCAGCTCGTAATCGGGGTTGAGCCCGGCGAGCCGCGAGTTCATTACGCCGAACGCGAACGGGGTACATACGACAACGTGCCCGAGCGCGACCGTTAGCAGCGACAGGCGGAACCCAGCGAGCATCAGCACCGATAGCAGAGCGACACCAACGACCACGACGGGTAGCGCAAGCGGCAAGAGCATAAGGAATCCGAATGCGCTGCGGCCCGCAAACTGGTGCCGCGCAAAGGCGAGCGCCGCCAGTGTGCCAATCGCAGTCGACGTCAGGGAAGCAATGGTGGCGACGATCAAGCTGTTACCTAGTGCGTCAAGCAGGCCGCTGCTCGACGCCATCACCGCATACCAGTTGAACGTCCAGCCCTTGATCGGAAACGCGACGTATACGGCGCTGCTGAAGGAGAACAGTGCGATCAGCAGGATCGGCACGTAGAGGACCACGAGATAAACGGCGGCGTAGAGATATCGGCCTGCCCGCGCCATCTATCGCCTCCCCATGGCGAGGCGTAGCGTCTGTGGACCTATTAAAACGATGCAGACGATGAACGTCGCCGTCACCATCGCGAGCAGTGAAACAGTTGCCCCCAGAGGCCAGTTGTTAGACGCCCCGAACTGCGTTGCGATAAAATTGCCGATCATCGCGCCTGAAGGGCCGCCGATGAGCTGCGGCGTTACGTACTCGCCGAATGTCGGTACGAAGATCAGGATTCCTGCAGCGACGACTCCGGGCTTCGAGAGCGGCAACGTCACGCGCATAAACGTTCGCAGCGGCGGCTCCCCCAGATCGCCTGACGCCTGGATCAAGCTACGATCAATCTTCTCAAGCGACACATAGATAGGAAGGATCGCAAACGGCGCCCACGCATGAACGAGCGCGATAACCACCGACACAGGATTGTACACGAGAAAACTCAAGGGCTGATCGATGGCGCCGAAGGCCAGGAGGCTGCCGTTAATCACACCATTGTGTCCGAGAATAAGTTTCCACGAGAGGATGCGCAGCAGATAGCTGATCCAGCATGGTAATGTGAACAGCACCAGCCATAGGAGCTTGTTCTCGGTGAGGTCGAACGCGATTACGTAGGCGATCGGGTACGCCAGCAACAGCGAAAGAACCGTGACGATAATCGCAATCACCGCGGAGCGGATGATCAGCTTGTGCACGACGGCGCTCGAGACGGCCTGCTGATAGTTGGCAATCGTCCAGTTGTAGTCGATTGCGAGGTACTTCTGTGTTGCAAAACTCAGGATGAGGAGAATGGCAAGGCACGCGCCAATCGACACGATGACGGCGAGCACCGCGGGCGAGATCAGAGCATAGGGTGCCAGTTGTCGGCGTATCACTTTGCCCTCCAAATCGGCTCTCGCCGCTCGACGAAGGCCTTGATGCCTTCGTGGAAGTCTTCCGAGGCGATCATCGCCTCGTAGACGGGCACGCCACTCCGGCCCGGCCCGGTGCGCGCCATGGCATCGCGCAGGTCGAGATGCGCAGTCGCCTGAAGCATCGCCTTCAGCGCGCGAAGTGCCAGGGGAGCGCCCTGCGCGATGTGCGCCGCCAGATCAAGCGCGGCGTTAATCAGGTCCGACTTTGGAACCGCCTTGTGGACGAGGCCGAGGTGCATCGCTTCGGTGGCTTCGAGCCGTCGACCCGTCAACAAAAGTTCAACCGCAGCGTTATAGGGCACCTTTCGGGTCAGCCGCTGCCAGCCGCCCACATCCGGCAAGAACCCGCGCGCCATCTCAGGGAGTTGGAAGTATGCATCCTCCGCCATCAGGATAATGTCGCAGGCGAGCGCGATCTCGAACCCACCGCCGACGGCAGCGCCGTGGACCGCCGCGATCACCGGCTTGTCGAGCGCCCAATTCTCCGTGATGCCCCCGAACCCGCCCGGACCGTTGCCGAGCTCCGGATGTTGATCGGTTGCAGCGTCCCAGCCGTCGCGCGCAGCCTCTTTGAGGTCCCAGCCCCCGGAGAAGATCCGATCAAGCGAACTGTTCAACACGCCGACGGACAGCGCGTCATCCTTCTGTAGCCGGTCGAACGCCTCATACATTGCGCGGCTCATCGCGTGATTGATCGCGTTCGCCTTCGGGCGGTTCATGGTGATGAGCAGAACCCGTCCGTGCTGCTCAAGCGTGACCCAGTTGTCGCTCATCGCCCGCTCACCCTTCACCGATCTCGATCAGGCCGGCGGCGCCCATGCCGCCACCGATGCACATCGTCACCACGCCGTAGCGCGCCTTCCTCCGGCGCCCCTCGATCAGCAGATGTCCCGCAAGCCGTGCACCGGTCATGCCGTAGGGATGGCCGAGCGCAATGGCGCCACCGTTCACGTTGAGCCGGTCTGGCGGGATTTCCAGCCGGTCGCGGCAGTACAGAACTTGCACCGCAAAGGCCTCGTTGAGCTCCCAGAGATCGATGTCTGCAGTGGTGAGACCGTGACGGGCGAGGAGTTTCGGTACCGCGAATACGGGACCGATCCCCATCTCGTCCGGCTCGCAACCAGCGACTGCAAAGCCGCGAAATACGCCAAGCGGCCGCAAGCCTCGCTTTTGCGCAAGTTTGAGATCCATCATTACGCAGGCCGACGAGCCGTCTGACATTTGGCAGGCGTTCGCTGCGGTCACGCTGCCGCCTTCACCAGCGACGGGTTGCAGCGTGGCAATCTTGTCAAGACGAGTGTCTGCGCGGATGCCCTCGTCGCGAACCAGCAGCGCATCCTGAAGCTTCGTTTCACCGCTATGCCGGTCGACAATCTTCTGTATTACCGAGATGGGGGCACATTCTTCGTCGAAGCGACCGTCCGATTGTGCCGCCGCTGCGCGCCGCTGACTTTCGACGGCGAATGCATCCTGCGCCATACGGTCGATGCCATAGCGTCGCGCCACGACTTCGGCAGTGTCCAGCATGCCCATCCAGATGCCGGGTTTGTGGTCGGCGAGCCAATGCTCGCGCGCGAACATCTCGCCCTCGAGCTTCTGTACGAGACTGATCGATTCGACGCCACCGGCGACGACCACCTCCGCGCCCTCATCACGAATCCGGCCAGCGGCCAGAGCCATGGCCTGGAGACCGGACGCACATTGACGGTCGACCGTTGCACCGCTCGTGTGTACCGGGAGTTCCGCGCGCAGAGCCGCCAGTCGGCCGACGTTGTAGCCCGTCGCACCTTCCGGCATTGCGCAACCGAGAATGACATCATCTACCTCGGCCGGATCTACCCCTGCACGGGCGACCGCGTGACGGACGGCGTGGCCCGCCAACGTCACCCCATGTGTCGCGTTCAATGCGCCACGATAGGCTTTGCCGATCGGTGTGCGCGCGGTGGACAGAATGGCAACCTCGATCGTCATGTCGTCGCCCCGGACGTTGTCACTTCAGAAAGCCGCCTTCCCTCTGCCGCGCATCGCAACAACAACGGCGACGGGCACCACCAGGGACCAAGGCTTTGGTGGAACTGGCTTATGTCCTCAGCAAAGCGTCGCAGGCCCCGATCGTCCGCGTAGCGCAGCGGACCGCCCAGAAAGCGCGGGAAGCCATAACCGTGAACTGCTGCTACATCGACGTCCGAGCCGCGCAGCGCTATGCCTTCATCGAGGAGTTTCGCCGCCTCATTCACGAGTGCGGTGACGCATCGACCGACGATCTCGTCTGCCTGTATCGGACGCGGCGCGAATCCCTTTCGGGCGCGATAGTCATCGATCAATGCAAAGATGGTCTCGTCGCGGGCAGACCGTCGTCCCTCCTCATATCGGTACCAGCCCGCCCCCGACTTCTGGCCGAGCCGGCCGCGTTCCACAATCTCGTCCTCGAGTGTGGAATACCGCATTCCGGCCGGTAGCAGCGCTCGCTGTCGCTTGCGGATGAGCTGTCCGACGTCGAGCCCGGTAAGATCGGAGACCGCGTAAGGCCCCATCGGCATGCCGAACGCCACGAGCGCATCATCCACGTCGTAGGGGGATGCTCCCTCCTCGACCAGGAAATCGGCCTCGCGGAAGTAGGGATCAAAAATGCGATTGGCGATGAAGCCGTCGCACACCCCTGACAACACCGGTTGCTTGCCGATGCGCTTTGCTAACCCAAACGCTGCCGCGATCGCGCCGATGTCCGTTGCCCGCCCGCGCACGATTTCCAGAAGCGACATGACGTTGGCCGGACTGAAAAAGTGCAGGCCCAGCACCCGCTCCGGACGGGAAGTATCCTCGGCGATCTCATTGAGATTGAGGTTCGAGGTGTTCGTGGCCAAAAGCGTTTGCGGACCAACGACGACCTCCAGACGACCGAAAACCTGTCGCTTCAATTCGATGTCCTCGTAGACCGCCTCGATGACGAGGTCCACATCTGCAAGGTCGCCTAACTCGGTACTGCCTCGAAGATGCTTCAGGCGTTGCGCGTGGTCATCATTGGTGATCCTGCCTCGCTGCAGCGCCGCGTCGAGTTCTGCCGTAAGGTCGTCTAGCGATTGCTGCGAACGGTCGGCGTTCTGCTCGATGAGGGTGACGTTGATTCCATGGGGCACCAATGCAAGGGCAATCCCGCGTCCCATCGTGCCGCCGCCGACGATACCGACCCGGTCGATTGAACGCGCCTGCGCGGGCAGTCCCGGCACCTTGCGCGCGGCGCGCTCGGCAAAAAACAGGTACGATAGGGCGCGGTGCTGGTCGCTCGCGAGGCATTCATCAAAAATCTCAGCTTCCCGCTTCATTCCGGCGTCGAAGGGCATCGTCAACGCGCCGCGTACGGCTTCAATCGCACGGAGTGGCGCCATGAACCCTCGCTGACGCCGCGACACGCGCTGGATCTCAGCGCGTATCGTGGCATCTCCACCGGCAGTAGGCGTGACTACGGCAAGATCACGAGACCGGCGCAGAGCAATTCCGCCGCCGCTTTCTGCAATCCTCTCAGCGAAGGAGATCGCGCCCCCTGCGAGATCGCCATCGATGACTGCATCAATGCCGCCCAGCGCCAGCGCGGTCCGGGCATCCATCGGGCGGCCCGAGGTGATGTGGTTCAATGCGGCCTCGAGCCCTATCAGCCGCGGTAGCCGCTGGGTGCCGCCCGCGCCCGGGATCAGGCCGAGCTGAACCTCGGGGAGTCCAAGGAGCGCGTCAATCGTCGCTACGCGATAGTGACACGCAAGCGCGATCTCAAGTCCACCACCCAGCGCTCTCCCATGGATGGCGGCGATGACCGGCTTCGGCGCGAACTCGATTTCACGGTCGAGATCGCTCCATAGGGGTGGTGCCTCGGGATTGCCAAACTCGGTGATGTCCGCACCCGACGAGAACGCCGCCCCCTTGCAGGCAATGATCGCTACGCGGAAGGATTCATCCACCTTCAGGCACTGCAAGCCTGCGTAGAGACCAGCCCGGACTGATGCACTGATCGCGTTGACAGGAGGATTATCGATCCACAGCAGCGCAATCGATCCTTGCCGCTGAAGTGCGACTGTGGGTGATAGCGCGATGGCGTCAGGGTACACGGTGGGCCTCGCGATAGGCCGAAAGGATGTCGAACTCGTCGGCGTAGGTTTGGGCAATCGCGATGATCCGGCGTAGATACGTTCCCACCTCGTGCTCTTCGGACACACCCATGCCGCCATGCATCTGCACTGCTTCGTGCGCGACATTTCGCGCCGCCCGGTCGGTGTGGAACTTCACCTGACGCGCCACCTGGAGATCGGGTGCAACGCGCAGTCCTTCGATCGTCGCCATCACCGCCTGGACGTAGGCCGATGCCATCTGGCAGGCCGTGAACATCTCCACCATGCGGTGCTGGATGGCCTGGTTCGAGCCAATGGCGGTGCCGAACTGCTTGCGCACCTTGACGTGATCGAGCGTCAGCGCGAGGAGCCGCTCCATCAAGCCCACAGTTTCGGCGCTCTGCGCTAGCATGGACAGCGTCATAGCCCGTTCGAGCGCGTGGGTTGCAGCCTCCCCTTCCAGGACGACGCAGCTCCTGTCGATCCGGACGCGATCGAATGCGACGTCTGCGGCGTGACTGCCATCGAACTGCGGACGCGGCATAATGCGAACGCCCTCTGCGGTCGCGGGAATGAGCGCAATCGCCTGACCGCTGCCCAGATCGAACGCTGCCGAGACGAGGAGATAACTGGCCTGCTGAGCGTACGGAACAGCAACCTTCTCCCCGTTCATTTCGATTGTTGAACCATGGATCGACATCCGAACCGCGCTAGCAGACCGGTCATTGCGCCTGCCGCGCTCCGCCCATGCCAATACGCAAACTTCAGCACCCGTGCCGGCACGGGCCACACGCTCCAGGCCGCCGATCGCGTCAGCGAGGAGCGTGGGTGTGACGACGAGAGTGTCGATGAACGGGCCGAAGACGCGGTGCCGGCCTGCTGCCTCCATGACGATGCGGAGGTAATGCCCGCTACCGCCCGTGCCGCCGCACTCTTCCGGATGGAAGCTCGCAAGAATCCCCGCCTGTGCAAACTCGCGCCAGAGCGCAGGCGAAAATCCGCCCCGCGACTCGGCCTCGCGCCGCTGCGCAGGTCCCCACTGTTGCGTGAGCAGCTTATCCAGGCTCTGCTTGAGCATGGCTGCGTCATCGCCGGGGAAGAAGTGATCGGTCATCGTCTCACAACCCCAGAACGGCTTTGGCAACGATATTCTTCTGGATCTCGTTCGACCCGCCGTAGATCGATATCTTCCGGAAGTTCAGATAGTGGCGCGTCGCCCATGCGGGGTAGGTACCAGAATCATCGAGAGTCCCTTCAAGAATGAGCGAGCCCCGATCGTTAGCCGCAGGTCCTGCCACCCGCATCGTCAGCTCGGTCAGTCTCTGCCGGATCAGGGTACCGGCGATCTTGAGGATCGACGCCTCTGCGCCGAGCTCCCCGTTGGACAAGGGGTTAAACAGGAAGCGGTACTCGGTCGCTTCCAATGCATTGAGTTCGGCCTCGAGCACCGCGAGCTCCGCCAGTAGGTAAGGATCTTGGATTAAGGGAATTCCGCCGCTCGTTTCGCGGGCCGCCAGTCTTTTGAGGCGTGCAAGCGCAGCCTTAGACGCCGCGACCTCGGCGATACCGAGCCGCTCGATGGTGAGCAGGTACTTGGCGATCGACCAACCATACCCATCTTCGCCGACCAGGTTCTCGACTGGGACTTCGACGTCGTCGAAGGTACACGCCGCGACACGTTCGACGCCATCGATCAGCGGAACGGGGCTGAGTGACAACCCCTTGGCGCGCATGTCGACCAGCAGAAGGGTGATCCCCTGCTGCTTGCGTTGCTCCTGCGAAGTGCGGAATAGCCCGAACATCATGTCGGCATCGAAGGCAACCGTCTGCCAGAGCTTGCTGCCGTTGATGATGTAGCGGTCGCCTTTGCGAGTGGCACGGCAACTGAGGGCGGCGAGATCTGAACCGGCTCCGGGTTCGGAGAAGCCCTGGCACCAGAAATCTTCGGCGGACAGCGCGCGTGGCAGAAGCCGGCGTTTCTGGTCCTCCGAGCCGTACTTGATCAATAACGGCCCGACCATGTCGAAGTTAAAGGTTACCCCGAGGGGCGCGAAGGCGTGATTGCGCTCCTGCTCGAAGATGTATTGCTGTCGCAACGACCATCCAGTGCCGCCGTGTTCGGCAGGCCAGCTCGGCGCAGCCCAGCCGCACGCCAATACGATCTTGTGCCACTCCTCCAGCATCGGCCGGTCAAGGGGCAGTCCCGTCATCGTCCGTTGCCGGATATGATCAGGCACCGAGACTTCGAAGAAGCTCCGAACCTCGCTGCGGAACGCGCGATCGGCGGGGGAATCAAACATTTCCATCAGGTACTCTCGGCAATAGGAATGGTGAGAGCATCGACTGCCGTGACACCGTGCGTGGAGACGATCAAAGGATTCACGTCCATCTCGGCAATCAGATCGCCGAGATCGCGGGCGAGGAGCGAAAACCGGGCGATGACCGCAACAAGTGATGCAATGTCAGCCGGCGGTTCTCCGCGATGTCCATCGAGCAACTTGCGCAAGGTGAGGCGATCGAGAAGCCGGCGCGCCCAAATTTCGTCGAAGGGTGGTAGAGCTGCTTGCCGGTCGTGCAGCACCTCGATTAACGTGCCGCCCGCGCTGATCAGCACTACGGGCCCGAATTGCTCATCGCGAACGATTCCGAGGGCGAGTTCCACTCCCTTCGACGCCATGGCACCGATCACGGCCCGGGGGCCCAATCGGCCTGCCATGTCGCCAAACGCAGCGTGCAGGTCCTTCACCGATCCGATGTTCAGACGTACCCCACCCACGTCCGATTTGTGCCGGATACCGGGCATCGCCGTCTTGAGGACAACCGGCCAGCCGATGCGTTCGGCGGCCACCGCAGCCTGATCCGCCGTGGTCACCACCTCGCTACACGGCACCGGGATGGCATAGTCGCTCAGCAGCGCTAGGGATTCTGTTTCGTCAAGCTCACGGCCTTCACCAAGGCGTCGGCGCCAGCGGGAAACGACGGTCGCATCTGGTGAGTTCGGCAGTATTTGTGATGGAAGCAATCGAAAATCGCGGTAATCAAAGGCGTGCTTGATCGCCAGCAGCGCACTCTCCACGCCATCAAGCACGGGAATGCCGGCTTCCGCCGTCGACCGGCTCACGCGCTTGCTGCGGTGCTGGCTCCAGTGCAGGCCGAGCACAATGGGCTTGTGGCTTCGTGCCTGCACGGTGCGCACGAGCTTGGCGAACTCCGCATTCGCCGGATCGTCGTCGTTAGTGATGTCCGACATCAGGATCGCAAGGCCGGTATCCGGGTCGTCGGCAACCGCCTGCAGGCACTCCTCGAAAATCGCGCCAGCATTGTTGCCTGTGCCCCAGGCATCGACCGGGTTTACGGGCTCGAGCCCATACTCCAGCGTGTTGCGCAGTCGGACCTCGGTTGCTGCCGAGATCTCGGCAAACCTAATGCCATTATCGTGGGCGAGATCGAGGAACAGCCCCCGCGCCCCGCCTGAGTCAAGCACCGCGCCAAGGCCACCTTGAACCGCGCGGCGCGGCTGCGCCATAAGCATTGTGGTTGACGCCAGCTCGTCAATCGTCCGCACTCTGATGACGCCGTGCCTGTCGAACAGCGCCTCGTAGGCCGCGTCGTTGCCGGCGAGCGCCCCCGAGTGGCTCTTCGCGAGGAGCGCACTCTTTTCCGTCCGGCCGATCTTTAGGGCGACGATTGGGACGTCCTTTTCCCTGGCCCTCTCAAGTGCAGTACTGAATCCTTCGGGATCGCGGACGGTTTCGAGGAAGAGCGCAATTGCGCGGGTGTGCTCGTCCTCCAACATGAAGTGTAGATAGTCGGCTGCGGAAACCACCAACTCCTGGCCCGGCGACACGGCAAGGCTGAGAGCGAACCGTGGATCGTTGCTCGACAGCGTAAGGAAGATCGAGCCGGAGTGGCTGATGAAGCCGACGTTGCCGGCAGGCAATGCCCCGGCCTTGTACCAGGTAGCGTGGGTCGCGACCGCCGGCCGGACGTAGCCCATGCAATTAGCCCCGCACAGCGGGAGACCATGGGTGCGTGCGATCGCGGCCAGCCTCTCGGTCAACGGTGGCTGCGTGTCGTTCTCCAGATAGCCGCTTGCAAAAATCACCGCCGATCTGCACCCGGTTCTGGCAACGAGCTCCAGTTGGGGTTCGAGCACGTCGTTCGCAACGACAAGGACGGCAAGATCCGCGGGGTGCGGCAGATCGGCGAGCGATGGATAGCATTGCAGCCCATGTACCTCCGACAATCGCGGATTAACGGGAAAGATCTCCCCCGCAAATCCACATGCAATCGTCTGCTCAAGGGTAGAACGCCCAAACGAACCCACCCTGTCCGATGCGCCAACGATGGCGATGCTACGAGGCGACAACATCGGCTCGAGCCAAGTGGCCCGTTCCACGCCCAGGTTCTTTGTCGCACTGCTTCGCAAGGCTGCGCTCATCGCTTCAGGCAAATCGTCATGAGGGAAGAATGGGAGCCCGGATCGCTCCGAGGCTCCCAAGGCTGGCCCAGGGAAGTCAGCCGGCAAATTTCACTTCATCGAAGATCGCCTGATACTTCTGGCGAACGTCGGGGTTGATCTGCTTCTGGAAACGGGAGGTTGCGAGGATCTTGGCGGGCTCCTCGATGCCCAGCTCCTTGAGTCGTTCGGGCTTTACTAACGGATACGCTTTCTCATTGCCGCTGCCGTAGCCGTAGGACTCGATCAGGAACTTACCAACTTCCGGCGTCATGTACGCGTTGATGAACTCGTAGGCGAGATCCTCAGAACCGGGATGATCCTTGTACATCACGAGGCCGTCCGTCCACGTCACGATGCCTTCCTTTGGACGCATCATGGCCATGTCGACACCCTGCTTTCGCAGAAGCGCGACGGATGCGTTCCAACCATATGCCGCTGCAACTTCTCCGCTGGCGAGGCTTTGCTCGAGATCCGTCTGACTGGACCAGTAGAACTTCACCAGCGGCTTCTGCTTGAGCAAAAGATCCTTGGCCTTGGCGAGCTCGTCGTCCGTCATGTTCCATGGATCCTTCGCACCGCCATAAAGGCCCGCTGTGATCAGCAGTCCTTCAACGGCATCGCGCGCCGCAATCTTGCCTTTGAGCTGTTCGTCCCACAGGACGCCCCATGACTCCTCTGTCGGCTTCACCAGATCCGCGCGATAGATCACCGAGGAGTTGCCCCAGCTGCAGGGCGCGATCCAGACCTTCCCATCCACGACTTCGATATCGCGTAGTTCGGGGAAGAAGTCGCTCCAGTGCTTTAGCCGAGAGACATCAATCGGCTGGATGAGGCCCGCATCGCGGAGCTTGCCGACCATAAAACTCGTATGGTGGGCGAGATCGGGTTTGAAGCCGGCGGCTACCTTCTGGAACCCCTCCTCATCCGAGCCCATCAGAGTGAAGGCCGGCTTTCCGTGCGCCTTATAGAACTCCGGGGCCATCTCTGGGATGTCGTAGCCCGACCATGACAGGATCGCGAGTTCACCTTCCGCGGCGGCCGAGCGCGCGCCAAGTGGCCATGTTGCGAGACCAAGACCGGCGGCAGCAACCAGCTTCAGAAACTCGCGCCTCCCCGTCGTGCCTTCCGACAGCAGAGCGATCACGTCTCCGCTCGAGATTCTGGCCATGCACTCCTCCCTTTCGATCTGTTGTCGACCTTGTGGTCGAGGGGACGCTATGCAGAATTTGTTGAAAGATCAACAAAGTTTTTTGGAAAGATCGGGCCGTTCAAAACAGCGAAAATCCGCCGTCGATCGCTAGGTACTGACCCGTGACGTAGGACGATGCTTCCGAGAGAAAGAAAGCTGCCGCGCCCACCAGTTCGTCTGGATCGCCCCTACGACGCAGCGGGATATTCTGCATCAGCTCCTTCTTGAACGCCGGGTCCTCGTAGGCGTTCTCGACGCCCCGCATGTGACTGTTCATGTAACCAGGCCCGATGGCATTTACCCGGATACGGTCCGGGCCCCACTCCGCGCCGAGCTGTCGGCAAAGCTGATCAACGCCCCCTTTCGAAGCGCCGTATGCCACGAGGCCATCGTACGCGAGGAAACTTGCGTTGGATGATATAAGGACAATGGACCCGCCTTTGCCCTGATCGCGCAGTCGGCGTCCGGCGGCGCGCGCGCACAAAAAGCAGCTCGTCAGGTTGATGTCGATGACGCGCCGGAAAGCATCAGGCGCCGTTTCATACGCAGCGGAGTGCAGGGTCACACCGTGATTGACAACTATCCCGTCTAGTCTGCCGAATCGAGCAACTGCCGTGCTAACGACGTTGTCGACGTCACCTGCATCTTGCGCGTCGAACACCACATCGATCGCCGTACCGCCGCTATCGTTAATCCCACGCGCTACGGCCGAAACGTCCTCCGCCGTTCGGCCGGCGACGATCACGCTCGCGCCCAGCGCAGCCAGTCCTTCCGCAATCGCCTTGCCCAATCCGCGACCCGCGCCCGTAACGACGATAGCCTTTTTGGCAAGTGAGAAGTCCGGCGCCGTCATCCGCTGGCCTTCACCTTGGACGTACGCGCCTTCGATCCCGTCTCAAGCCGCTCGAGGTCCACGTCACCCGCATCGATCGCCAGCTTATGTACGATATAGTCACGACACGCTGCCACCGCATCATCAGGCGAGAAATCGTCAACCCCGATCGAGAGATCGAGCCAAAGACCGTCGATCATTCCTATGAGCCCGATGGCAGCCTTCCGCGCATGGATCTTCACGTTGCGCTGCTTTGCTGCCTTCTCGAAGAGGCGCGCGACAGACGTATGATACCGCGCATAGTTGGCGCGGTTGATCCTGGCAAACTGCTGGTTCGAAAGCGATGCGGTCCAGAAGCAAAGGTATGCGGCTCGTGCTGTCGAGTTGAAAAACTCGCTCCTGAAGATCGCATGGATTATGGCGAACAGCTTGCGCGTCGGGCTCTCCTGCTCCTGGGAGGCGCGGCGCGTCGTTTCTCCGAGGTCGTCGAGCAGCTTCTGGAAAGCGATCAGCAGTAGCTCTTCCTTGCTCTGGAAGTAGTGATTGGCGAGACCGCGCGAGACACCTGCCGCCTCGCAGATCTTGGCGATCGTGGTATTCTCGATGCCTTCTGTGGCGACGACGCGTAGCGTCGCAGCGACGAGGCTGTCGCGCCTGAACTTGTTGATCTCCGGATGTGTCTTTGGTCGTACGAGCACCGCCATTCGCCTCTCCTTGACTTGCTGGCTGTCCAACAAGTGCTACTTCACAGAGTAACCACCATCAATCATGAGATTGACGCCGGTGATGTATGACGAGGCCTCCGACGCGAGGAACACGCAAGGCCAGACGAACTCCGACACGCGACCGCGCCGGCCGAGCGGCGTCATCATGCGAACGCCGTCGTCGATGCTCTCACCGGCACCCGGAGAGACGTCGCCATAGCCGGGGACATGCTCCGTGTAACCCGGGTTGATGCTGTTCACCCGAATGCCGTGTTCACCCCACTCGACCGCCAGGTTGCGGCACATCTGATCAACGGCGCCTTTTGCGGCGGCGGCGGCCGTCAACTCCGCATAACCGACCACGCTGGAGTTGGCCGAGATGGCGATGATCGAGCCGCGGGAGCCGCGCCGAATCATTTCTCGGCCCGCGGCCTGCGCGACGTTGAAGTAGCCGGTGACCGAGATCGCCATCACCTTGTTCCACGCGGCCTCGCTCATCGTCGCCGCGGGTCCGTGCACGCCTGCAGCGGCATTGCAGACTGCTATGTCGATACCTCCGAACGTGGACGTGGCGACGTCCACAAGGCGATCGCAGTCGGCGCGTACCGTTATGTCGGCGCTGACCGCTACCGCCCTTCCCCCCGCAGAGCGGCACTGTTCTGCTACCTGCTCGACTTCTTCCGCCGTTCGAGCGCCGACCACGACGGCTGCGCCTGAAGAGGCGAGCCCAAGCGCGATAGCCTTACCTAAACCCCGTCCGGCGCCGGTCACTACGGCAACCTTGCCGTCAAGTGAAAACGGATCCTTCATGCACTCAGCTCCTGTGTCTCATGCGTTTCCCCGGCGCGGGCGACCACACGTACATGTTCTGGCGGCAGAAGCGGACGACCGCGAATGAGATCACTGATCCTTTCCGCCATCATCATTACCGGCGCATTCAGATTGCCGCTCAAGATGCTGGGCATGATCGATGCATCGCAGATACGGAGACCGCTCACGCCGTGAACCTGGCCGTCCGGCGCGACCACGGCGCGATCGTCCGAGCCCATGCGGCAGGTCGACGACGGGTGATACCCTGTGTCCCCCCATTCGCGGATGAAGTCGTCCATCGCCTGGCCGCCGCGAACGCTGGCTCCCGGAGACATCTCCGGACCGCGGAAGGCGTCGAACGCCTTCTGGGAGAAGATGTCACGAGCTAGATCGACGATACGACGCATGTCGCGCCAATCCTTCGGCTCGCTGAAGTAGTTTGGCTGGATCAAGGGTGGATCGCGAGGATCAACCGAACGGAGCGTGACCGTGCCTCGGGACAGGGGTCGCATTGGCCCGGCATGCACGCGGAAGCCATGGCAGTCTACGCGCCGTTCAACGCTGTTGTTGTAGACGATCGGGACGAAGTGGAGCTGGCAATCAGGGTGCTTGGCATGATCGTCGGCAAAGAGAAACGCGCCGGTATCATAATGGTTGGTAGAAGCCTGCCCGCTGCGGTCCACCAACCAGCGGATGCCGTTGAAAAGCTTCTTTAGGGGTTTCAACTCGCGGAACAGCGTGATCGGTTGCGTGCAGCGGTACTGGACGTGAACTTCCGTGTGGTCCTGCAGGTTTGCACCGACTTCGGGTGCGTCTTCAACGACTGGTATTGCCAGCTGCTTCAGATGATCTGCCTTGCCGAGGCCGGAAAGCATAAGGATCTTTGGGGTGTTGAAGGCACCCGCGCATAGAACGACTTCGCGTGTTGCCGCAAACCGCTGAGTTGTCCCCCCGCTGGACAGCAGCTCGACGCCAGTCGCCCGTCGCTTGTCGAAGAGCACCTTGTGAACCGCAGCATTCGTCAGAATCCTGAGGTTCGGTCGGCATCTACGCGGCTCGAGGTACCCGCGAGACGTGCTCCAGCGCTCCCCGCCCTTGATGTTCTTGTCGAAGTAGGAAACGCCGTGCTGCTGACGTCCGTTGACGTCATCGCTAAACGGGTGGCCGGCCTGCTTACCCGCCTCGATGAACGAAGCGTGGAGCGGGCTCGATGCCCATCCCCGTGAGACCGGGATCGCACCGCCAGAGCCACGATATGAGTCGCCGCCACCGACGAAGTCCTCGACCCTCTTGAAATATGGAAGTGCGTCTGCATAAGACCAGCCTGTTGCGCCCTCCTCGACCCAGCGGTCGTAGTCGAGCGCATGCCCCCTGATGAAGATCATGCCGTTCAGCGACGATGAACCGCCTAGTACCTTGCCACGCGGCTGGTATAGCGTTCGGCCACCGAGCGCTGCCTGCGGTTCCGTGCGGTATTGCCAATTGTAGCGATCGCCTTTGATGTTGATGCTAACCGCCGCGGGCATGCGTATGGTGAAGGCGCCATCGTCGGGACCGGCCTCGAGCAGCAACACGCTCACATCGGAATCGTCGCTCAGGCGCGCCGCGATGATCGCGCCAGCCGAACCTGCCCCGACCACGATGTAATCGAACGTCGATGTCCTCATAGATCCCATCGCAGCGCATCGGAGCAAAAATTTGTTGTACGTTCAATAAATATTTGGATCACTGCTGCTGCAATGTCAGGGAGGACACTGATGCCGCGACGCGATCAATTGAAGCCGCTTGACGCCCCGACGCTCATCCGCATGGCCGAGGTTCCCTATGTCGTATGGGGCGATGATGAGTCCGGCTTCGTCAACGACCTCTTCTATGTGCTTAGCAAGGAAATGGTCCTCGTTACCGTGACCATGCCGCCGGGGGGGCGCTTCCGATCATCGGACCGCTTCCGTGCCTACTTCGACACTCATGAGTGCCTCTACGTGCTAAGCGGCGAGTACACCTGCCAGGATCCCGAGACGGGCGAGGTGAAGACGGCGCGCGCGGGCGAGATGCTGTTCATGCCGGAACAACGCTGGCACTACGGCTACAACTTCGGTACGGAAGAATTGCGCCTCCTCGAGTGCATCGCGCCGCCGACGAATCAGGCCGCCCTGGGGCACGTGCCAAGGCCAAAGAAGCTAGTCGGCATCGACACCGCGGCAACGAGAAATTGGCCGCGCGCCAGCGAAGCTATCAGCAATCTGCGGGTCTGCCGGCGCGCATCCGCCCTCGTCGCAATCGTCGGCGACGCGCATGCCATTCGCGCCGAAATCCTTGCCAGCACGGAGCGCGTCTCGTTTGCTGTCCTAACGCTGCCGCCCAACGCCCGCAGCAATGACATCACCTTCCCCCACGACATTTGCTATCACGGCGACAAGGGCAGGTACTACGTCCAAGCTCCTTCGACGGGCGATTACTTCACGGGAGAAGCGGGCGACGTCGTCTTCCTTCCGGCCAACACCCCACACCGACTCTTCAACCACGACGCCCTGCCCGTCCAGGTACTGCTCGGTGGCGCGGGCGACTTCGGTCGCGTGGTCGCGGCATGAAGATGCCGCATCTTCCCTCATTGGCGGACTTGTTCGACCTCTCCGGCAAGGTGGCCATCGTCACCGGCAGCGGATCGGGCCTCGGCGCATGCATCGCGTCTGCATTGGCAAAGTACGGCGCCAAAGTCGTCATTTGCGGTAGAACGGTTTCCGAAATTGAAGGAGTTCGCGATGAGATTATCGGTTCAGGCGGTCTCGCCGAGGCCATACCCTACGACGCAACCATGCACGAGCAGAGCACCGCGTTAGTCGACGCTACCGTCGCTCGCTTTGGCCGGCTGGATATCGCCGTCGTCAACCACGGGATCGGGCACGGGGGTGTCGCAGAATGCCTTAAGGTCGAAGAATGGGACACGGTGATGGCGATCAACCTCAGGGGCTGCTTCAGCGCGGCTCAGGCAGCTGGACGCCAGATGCTCCAGCAGGGCGACGGGGGATCGATCGTCGTTATCGGATCGACTGGTGGCGTCGTCGCTTTCCCAAATCTTCTCGCATATGCCACGTCAAAGGCGGGGGCCATTCAACTCGTCAAACAGCTGGCCGTCGAATGGGGCGACCGGGGCATCCGCGTGAACGCTGTGTGCCCCGGATACATGACGCATATGATGAAGGGTACACGCGACCGCTATTCGGGTGGTGATGTGGACGAGTGGGTAACTCGTCAGACGCCGATGCGGCGATGGGGTTCCCCGGACGAGCTTATTGGCGCCATCGTATTTTTTGCGGGTGGTGGCTCAACTTTCGTCACCGGGCAGGTGTTATCGGTCGACGGTGGTTATACGAGTCTTTAGTAATTGGTCGACTGCTGGCTGTTACGGCGAGCCACCCACTCCGGGACGGCCAAACAGCTACGCCCCGTGACAATCACAACTCTATCGCGATTCCGACCGGCCGCAGTGGCGGATACATGTGACCATCTGTGCTTTAGCTAAAACTTCCGGATGCGTGCCCAACCGGGTTTCTGGTCCCACCAGCAAAGCATCTGTGTGATGCTATCGACCATGTCGTCGTGCTTGGACATCGGGAAGGAGAGCAGTTCGCTCTTGAGCTCTGGAAGCCAGCTAGCACCCTTGGGGAAGAATACACGAGCGCACTCGATCTTTGCTGATTGCGCAGAAAGTCGCGAAACCTTGTCCTGCTCGGGTCGGTAGGTTCGCGCTGAAAACCCGGAGCGGTTCAATTCTTCCGCCAGAGCCGTGCCCACGCCGGCATCTTCAACAATGATCGTGTTCGGCCACCACGCCTGGGCTAACTCGAGCGCCCTCTTGCGCAGATCCGGATACAGCTCGCGAACCCGCACAAGGTCCATCAGATAGAATTTTTCACCGATGACGTACCACGTCGTGCAGACGGAGTAGTCATTCTGCTCCGACGTCTTTTGGGCCACATCCCAGCTTTGATAGACCTCGTACCTTGGGCGCACGGGGGGCTCTTCGTAGAATTGAATCCATTCCCAGCGGACGAGGTTCCCTTCCACAGGGATGGGCGCCTGCGCGACGATGCCGACGGATTGTGGATCGTCCGCTCGGTCGCAGCCAGCGAACGAGGTGATTTCACCCGCAGCTGCCTTCATGCCGAACGCGCTTCCATCCTGATGGAACGCAATCGACAGACTGCATCTTACCTTGCGTATTCCTATGCGAAGGCCGGTAACATCGACAGAGCACGCAAGATTATGCGCCGGATTGGACCCGGAGTGAACGGTCATACACCGGCACTGCTCGCTGCACCTCTTCTGGCACTCGGCGAGGACGAGGAAGCCCGCCGCGTCGTACGCATTTCGAAAGCCGAGCGTTGTCCGCATCGCGCCGTTCTCTGGTGCGACCCACGAACTAAATCGCTTTAGTGCTCGATATTCAGTGCGCCTGCCGAGATCGCGGCGCCAGGCGATGACGGCAATGTCGATTTCAATTGAAGTTAGTTGTGAGGTCTCTTCGGCTCGAGATCGCATGGGACAGTGAGCACGACCGAAATCTAATCATTTTCAACACTCATTCGCATAATCGAGAGATATGGAAGTACGGCATTGCCCGCCGGGTTGGCAATCTGTTGAAGCATGTTGCCTCCGCTTATTCACAACGGCAATCATCCCAATCCTCCAACGTTCCTCGCCTGACTCAACGTTAGCATACGTGATACGATTCGAGGGTCGGTGGCCGGGCAAAACATCGCTGATGAGGCGTCAGTCGTTGATGAATCATTTGGAAGCAGTTGTGATCGGAGGTGGTCAATCCGGCTTGGCGACTAGCCATTTCCTTCAGCAAATCGGCTGTGAGCATGTCGTATTAGAACGAGCACGTGTTGCGGAGCGATGGCGAACTGAGCGCTGGGATTCCCTGCACTTTCAGTTTCCGAATTCCTTTGTTCGCTTACCTGGTTTCGCCCTCGATGCGGAGCCTGACCGATTTGCTCACTATAGCGAAATCGTAAAGTTCGTAGAGGGCTACGCGAACAAAACTGGTGTTCCAGTGCTGACAGACACAGAGGTCACCCGACTTTGTAAGGGCCCCAAGCCTGGAACATTCAGTGCTGAGACGAACCACGGAACGTTTACGGGGTTAAACGTCGTCATTGCAACTGGCCCATTTCAGAAACCGATCCGACCTCATTTTGCAGAAGCTATCTCGGCTACGGTCTACCAAGTCGACGCGGCCCTCTACCGAAACCCGGGCGAATTACCATCGGGCAACGTACTCGTGGTTGGAAGTGGTGCGTCGGGCTGTCAGATTGCTGAGGAACTTTATCAGTCCGGTCGGAAGGTGTTTCTAGCGATCAGCAGGCACAGGCGGACCCCTCGCCGCTACAAAGGTAAGGACATTCTCTGGTGGTTTGAACAATTGGGAAGGCTAGACATTCCAATCGATGCGCTTCCAAATAAGCGACCTCCGCCTTCAACTGTTATTACAGGCATCGCAGGAGGACACCTTGTAGACGTCCGGCGATTTGCGAGAGATGGCGTTAGCATAGTTGGGCACATTCAAGGAGCAACGGCAGATAGATTTTCGATAGCGCCCAACGCCAACGCAATTCTTGATGAAGCCGATCAATCATGCCGCGACTTTCTTGCGTCTGCAGACGCACTAGCCAGTCGCTTGGGATTCGGAGATGTCGGAGAAGAGGAAGAGTTTTTCTGTCGGCAATTGGTCCACGAAGTCGTTGGCCTAGACCTCAAGAAGGAGGGCATCACATCCATAATCTGGGCGACCGGATACACCTTCGACTACGGATGGGTTGAACTTCCCATTTTCTCCGCAGACGGGGTTCCACAACAGAAGCGGGGCGTCACAGCGTTGGACGGAGCTTTCTTTGTAGGATTGCATTGGATGTACAATTTCAAATCTGGCTTGCTCCCTTATGTGGGCGAGGATGCGGCCTTCGTGAGCCAGCAGATTCACAGCAGAATTCGAATGTGAGACCAAGTCACCAATTTGTTTGGATGGTCAAACTTCCCCGTAACTGAACACGCATGGTGCAGTGAAGGGAAAATGTGATGTTGGCCAATATCCGCCGGCGCAAACGGGCACCGACTTTCGCGGTCGGTTCTTTCGCGTTTGACCATGGGCTCCCATGCTATGAGGCGTTTCAAGGGCGCCCCGACGCGCTGGCACCTTGCGAATTCGTAGAGTTTCTGCAGAACTGTCGAGCTGTCTCGTCCCCTCACGTGAATGCGAGGTGACAGCGAAGGACGAATAATTGGCTACTGTTGTAGGGCAAAGAAGAAGGATGTTGCTGTGACGGGGAACGAGGCGCGCGCCCATCCATGGATGGCCAATTCGGTTGAGGCGACGAAGCAGGCGATGCTCGCCGCGATCGGCGCAAAATCGATTGAGGAACTGTTCGAACAAATTCCGAGCGACCATAGGCTGAAGCGGCCGCTGAACCTGCCTCGCCAGCTTGCAAGCGAAAGCGAACTGCGCCGACACCTCGTTTCGACACTTGCGAAGAACGCGACCTGCACCGAGACGTTGTCGTTCCTCGGTTCGGGCGCATGGCCCCATCACGTACCCGCAGTGGTCGACGAGATCGTAGGGCGTACGGAGTTCCTTACGCCCGTTTGGGGTTCGCCGCAGTCCGACCACGGACGAAACCAGGCGTGGTTCGAGTTCAACTCGCAGCTCGGCGAACTCCTCGACATGGAGGTGGTGCAGCTTCCGGTGTACTCGTGGGGGTGCGCCATCGGACACGCGATCCGCATGGCGTCGCGCATCACCGGTCGGCATCAGGTGCTGGTGCCGAAGCACCTGGACGCCGAGCGGCTGTCCGTCGTGCGTACCTACTGCGAGCCTACCGCGATGGCGAGCCACATCGACGTGGTGCTGATCGAGACCGACCGAAAGACAGGTCGACTCGATATGGTCGACCTCAGGGAGAAGCTGTCCTCCAAGACCGCCGCAGTCTACTTTGAGAATCCCTCTTCGCTCGGCATGATCGAAGCCGAAGCGGCCGAGGTCGTAAAGGCGGTCAAGGGCGCGGGCGCGGAAGTGATCGTCGGGGTCGATCCCCTGTCGCTCGGAATCATTGCACCACCATCGCAGTACGGGGCGGATATAGTCGTGGGCCCAACCCAGCCACTCGGCGTCCACATGAACGCCGGCGGCGGGGTCGGTGGATTCATTGCTTCGCGCGATGAGGAAAAGTACGTCCGCCAGTACAACGGCTTCCTGGTCTCGATCACCGAGACACTCAAGCCCGGCCAGTTCGGCTTCGCGCTCGCTTCGGCGCACCAAACGTCCTACGGCATGCGCGAACAGGGGAAGGACTGGACCGGAAACTCCGTCTACCTCTGGGCAATCGCTGCCGCTGTTTACATGTCCTTGCTCGGTCCCGAGGGTTTTCGGGAGATCGGCAATTTGATCATCGCGCGCTCGCACTACGCTGCGAAGCGTCTCGGCGAGATCAAGGGCGTCAAAGTTCCATTCGGGCCGGGGTTCTTCAAGGAGTTCGTCGTGAACTTCGACGGTACGGGCCGCTCCGTTGCCGATATCAACCGCGCGCTCTACGAGAAGCATCGCATCTTCGGCGGCAAGGACCTGTCGATAGAGGCGCCGGATCTCGGCCAGAGCGCGCTTTACTGCGTCACCGAAACCCATACCGCAGATGACATCGACCGCCTTGCTGTGGCCCTGAAGGAGGTGCTGGCATGACGACCGTTCGCGAGTATCACGCGCCAGTTTGGAATGAACCGGTGGTCATGGAACTTTCGAGCCCCGGCCGGCGAGGACAGTTGTTTCCGAAGCCGGAGAAGCGGGTGACGGAGTCTGTCGGTTCTGCCGCCGACCTCATCCCCGCGGCGCTCCGCCGCAAGGATCGCCCGGCGCTGCCCGAGATGTCCGAGCCAGAAGTGCAGCGTCATTACCTGAAGCTCAGCCAGCAGACGCTCGGCATGGTGAACATCTCGCTCTTCGGCACCTGCACGATGAAGTACAACGCGCGCGTCTCCGAAGATGCCGCGCGAATGCTTAACGAAGTACATCCCCTCCAACCAGGAGAGACGCTGCAGGGCATTCTCGAACTCGTGTACGGCTTTGACCTGATCCTGCGCGAGCTTTCCGGCATGGATCAGTTCATCTTCCAGGCGGGCGGCGGCGCCGATGCTGCGTATACGCAGAATGTCGTAACGCGCGCATATTTCGCCTCGCGCGGCGAACTTGAGCAAAGGAACGAAGTAATCACCTCGATCCAGGCGCATCCCTGCAACGCGGCGACCGCGGCGGCTGCGGGGTTCAAGGTGATCACCCTGCCGCTCGGTCCCGACGGCTACCCGACGCTGGACGCGCTGAAGGCGGCGGTGTCGAACCGAACGGCGGCGCTCCTCATCAACAACCCGGACGACATGGGCATCTACAATCCGCATATCAAGGAATGGGTGCGGATCGTGCACGAGGCGGGCGGGCTTGCCTTCTACGACCACGCCAACTTCAACGGCGTGATGAGCAAGATCCGCGCTCGTGATCTCGGCTTCGACGCCTGCATGTACATGCTGCACAAGACTTTTGGCGCGCCGAAGGGCGGAGGGGGGCCGGCGGTCGGCGCCTACGGCTGTTCAGCTGCACTCGCGCCGTTCCTTCCTGGCCCCGTCATAACCTTCGACGGCCAGCGCTACCATCTGGACACCGACCGGCCGCAGAGCGCCGGAAAGGTGCGCGAGTTTTGGGGCAACATCCAGCAAGTGTTGAAGGCTTACGCCTGGGCGCGCGCAATGGGTGCGGAGGGCCTCGCCCAGGGCGCCGACATTTCAGTGCTTGCCAACAACTACATGGACAAAAAGCTGTCGGAGATTCCGGGGCTCTATCGTTCGAACCCGGACAATCGCAAGTGGCGCATGGAAATGACGCGCTGGGGTCTCGGGCCGATCAAGGAGGAGACGGGGATCGGCACGGTGGAGTTCGCCAACCGCATGGCCGACTACGGCATCGACCCTTGGTGGATGAGCCACGAACCGTGGGTGGTGCCGGAACCGTTCACGCCGGAAGCGGGCGAGATGTATTCCAAGGAGGACATCGACACGTGGGTCGCCGTCGTCGCGCAGATCGCCAAGGAAGCGCGCGAGACGCCGGACCTCGTGAAGACCGCGCCGCATCGGCAGGCGATCTCCCAAATCAAGGGCGACGTGCTCGACGATCCCAGGCGCTGGGCGATGACGTGGCGGGCCTACTTGCGCAAGCACCGGTCGCCACCGACGGGCTTCAGCCAGGCGGCGGAGTAATTTCCTTACGGAGAAGGCGGCGGCTCCCAGCCAGCTGCCGCCAGGATGCGGTGACTTGCCAGGTTGTCACCATCGGGGTCAGCGCCAGGTTTGGTAGCATCAGTGATAATCTCGAGCACCGTCAGGCCGTCGTATCCGATTTCCTTCAACGCCTTCGCCGCCGGCGCCGGATCCACGATGCCCGTGCCCAACCGGTCGTGCTTGAAGTCACCGTAGCCCGTGTCGGAGATGTGAACGTTCTTGATTCGCTTACCCAGCAGTTTGATCGCGGCGACGACGTCCTCCCTGATATAGGCGGAATTGCAGATGTCGAAATTGATACCGACCTCCGGGCCGATTTCGTTGGCGACATCGAGCATGTCCTTCGCCGTCGGAAGGAATGTGAATGGCACGTTCTCGACGATAATCTCGACGCCCGAGCCCTTCGTGTAGGCCACGAGCTCCTTCATCCCCTCGATAAACCATGCGCGCATCCACTTCTCGGGCGGATTGATCAGGCTGTTTACAGGACCTGGAATGGCACAGACGTACGGGCACCCCACGTCCGCGGCGAGATCGATCGCCTCGCGATAGCGATCCAACGTATATCGCCGCATGATGCGGCAGACCGAATTTGGATTGTTGTCGAGTAATGGATAGCAGAACGAGGTGATAGTCAGTCCTTCCCCCGAAAGAAGCGCCTTAAGTTCGCTCCGTGCGGCAGGGTTCATCTCGGAGGGCCAGCAATGAGGCGGGAAAATCATCAATTCGAAGTTTTTGTACCCTTTCGATGCGAGGTGTCGGATCGTGGACGTCCCCGAGTGCGAATAGAGAAACGGAAACGTCGAAACTGCGACCTTCAGTCCTGCCATGGCCAACCCTCCCCAGCGTTAGGCGGCTAACATTGAGGGCATCTCAGCGCACTGGCAAGCGCCTCCACTGGTTCGTAGACAAACGATGTCTTGATGGCATGGCGATTGACAGCCGCCCGATCGCCGACTTTACTTTGCGGGCTGACGCCACGACAAAACCATATCTCAAGGGGCTGGAAACAGATGGATTTCGAAAAGATTCTGGCGCGTTCGATTGCCGGTAACCCGCTGCGGCGCGGCGGCATCGAAGGCTTCAAGATGACTCGCCGCGCGCTTCTCGCGGCTGGTGCTGGCGCTGTCGCAGCCGGCATGTCCGGGCGCTTTGCGCATGCCGATGAGAGGCCCATCATGCAGCTCTGCTGGGACGGCTATGCCGACCCTCGCATGAACGAATTGTGGAAGAAGGACACCGGCGGAACGCTCAAGCCCGAAATCCATATCTCGGACCCGCAATCGGTAAATCGGCTGCGTGCAGGCGAGACAAAGAACTTCGATTTCCTGAACGTGAACGATCCTTGGGCTAAGAACTATCTATGGCCGGAGAAGCTGATAGTCGAAGTGCCGAAGGAGCGTTTCGAGCCCCTCTACAATCAGATGTTCCCGAAGTTCAAGGCACCCTTCAAGCGCGCCTACAGCAGCGATGGGGCCCATCTGCTCGGCGTGGTCCAGCGCTTCGAGACATTCGACTTCGCCATAAACACCGACAAGATTTCTGTCGATACCGCGGAAAAGGAAGGTTGGAGCCTGTTCTCCAACCCCGACTTCAACCAGCGTTTCGGCATCCTCGCCTACGACGATTGGAACGTCATCGATATTTGTCTCGGAGCTGGCGTTCATCCGTTCAAGGAAAAATCAGAAGCTGATATTGCGAAGTTCAAGGAAACGGCTGAACTCTGGGTCAAGAACGCCAAACTTATCACCACGGATTTCGTGCAGCTCAATCTTGCCATGCTCAATGGCGAGATCGACATGTACTTCACTGGCGGCACGTACTCGCTTGCTGGAGCCCGACTTGAAGGCAACAAGAACCTCTATGCCATTACACCATTAAGTGGCCCGGCCGATGGCAAGGGTGGCATCAACTGGATCGAATTGAATTCGGCCATCGCGAATCCAAACCTGCATCCGAAAATCTTTGACTTCCTTGAGTGGATAACCACACCGGATGCGGCCTATATTGTGGCTACCGCGAACAATAACCTGCAACCCGTGAGCCAGATGGTGCAGGAAAAGGTGCTCTCCAAGTTCTCCAAAGAGCAGCTCGCAGCGATGCAATTCGACACGCTGGACCACCGCATCTCCAACGCGGTCGAATTCGATATCGTGCCGCAGTACGACAAACTCCTCGACATCTACACGGCGGCGCGGCGCACTCGCGGCGGCTGACCATTTTTCTGCGGGAGATGCGAAGGCCAAGAAGCCGTCCCTTAGGGGCGGCTTCTGCTCAGGTGGGGTGAAGCGCAGTGGCAGGGGTATCAGCGGCAGTGAGCGCGCCAGCGGCACGACCTGTTCTCGAATTGCGCCACCTTACGCGCGCCTTCGGGCAGAAGACCGCTGTGAACGATCTATCCTTGCAGATCCATGAGGGTGAGTTCTTCACCATCGTTGGCCCATCAGGCAGTGGCAAGAGCACGCTCATTCGCATGATGGCAGGCCTCGATCACCCTACCACCGGCGACATCTTGCTGCGCGGCGAGCGCATCAATGACGTTCCTGCAAATCGCCGTCCAACCTGCATGGTTTTCCAGTCGCTGGCGCTGTTCAATCACATGACGGTCGGCGAAAACATTGAGTTCGCACTTAGGATGCGCAAGGTCGACCCGATTGCCCGAAAGACGCGCGCCATTGAGTTGATGGACTTGCTGCGCCTGCCGCGAGATTACTACGGCAAGTCGGTCACTGCGTGTTCAGGTGGCGAGCGGCAGAGAGTAGCCTTGGCCCGCGCCCTCGCCTCCGATCCCGAAATCCTATTCTTCGATGAACCGCTTTCGGCAATTGATTATCGGCTACGAAAAATCCTTGAAATGGAGATGAAGGACCTCCATCGCGCCACGGGCAAAACGTTCATCTACATCACTCATAGCCTTGAAGAAGCGATGGTGATGAGTGACCGAATTGCTGTGATGCGCGACGGTAACGTGGTTCAGCTGGGCGATCCGCTGACGATATATCGCCATCCACAGAACCGCTTTGTCGCCGAGTTTATGGGCGAGGTGAACCTCCTCAAGTTAGAGCGCGATGGAGTGGCTGGTTGGTCGCTGCCCGAGCTCGGCATCAAGCTGAAGAAGTCGCCACCAAACGCAGCGGAGGGTTGGATTGTGCTGCGGCCAGAGCGGCTGCGCTTCCTTCACAAGGGCCAGACGAGTGACGTAAGCTTTACGGGCGATCTCATAAGCGACTACATGCTTGGCTCACGCAGCCACGTCCATATTGAACGTTCGGGGCGCAAGTACATCAGTGAAGTACCGACAAACGCCCGCCTTCCCGATCCGGGTAGCGCTGTATCGGTGGGCTTCGACCTGGCCGATGCTGTCGTGGTGACGGAGTAGGTAATGGACAACGGCGAGCGCAACGGTCTTCTGTCCGCGCTGCCCACTATCGTCGTTTTGACGCTCGGCTTCGTGCTGCCGGTGCTGTTCATCGTATACACCGGCTTCATGCCGCAGCGCACATTCGGCATGACGCATGAACTCACGCTCGAGAACTATCGCACAATGATCGACGAGGGTTATTGGCGTCCGTTGTTGTGGTCCATGGGATTCGCCACGATCACCACGCTACTATGCCTTCTCATTGGCTGGCCGATGGCGAAGGCGTTGGTTCGTCACGCTGGCTGCTTCGCCACGATCATCTCCACGCTGATCGCGATTCCCGTGTTCATCGCAGAGTCCGTGCGACTGTTCGGCGCTCACCTCTTCATGATGCCTAAAGGCGGCATCTTCGCCGGTTCCATGCGGGCGATGTTCGGCCTTGAAATGGGAAGCATCCTGTTCACGCCTTGGGCGACGCTCGTCGGCATGATCTACATCTATCTGCCATTCGCTGTGTTTCCCATCGTGCTAGGCCTGTCCCAAGTACCGCGCGACCAGCTCGAGGCAGCGAGTGATCTCGGCGCCTCCGGCTGGCAGATAATGCGCGAGATTGAGGTGCCCATTGCCTTTCCCGGCATCATTATCGGCTGCCTCCTTGTGTTCGTGCTGTCGCTTGGCGCTACGGGTGAAGCCGCGATCCTCGGCGGGCAGTCCGTGGTCGTTGCCGTGCAATCCATCGAGCAGCGGTTCAACTACGCGCAGGATTGGCCGCTGGGCTCCGCCCTCGCCACCGTGCTCTGCGCGATCACTGCCATCGTGGTGTTTCCGTTGATGCGCTACCTCGACATCGATCGCCTGTTCCGACGGTAACGCAATGGGCAACGGTGTGAGTGATAAAGCACGGGTGATCTGGACGTCGATCGTCGTCACCTTGCTCTACTTGCCAATCATTTCGATTGTATTGGCCTCGCTTGCCAACACACGCTTTATGCGCTTTCCGCACCGCGTTTGGTCGCTTGATGCGTATCGTGAGGCGCTCGGACTTGATCTCACTTACGACCTTCAGTGGACGTCGCTGAAAATAGCCGCTTGGGTTGCGATCCTGTCCGTGCTGCTGGCGATTCCCGGCGCTCTGGCGTTTGCGCGCTACCAGTGGACGGGCCGCAGCTTCTACCAAAAAGCACTACTTCTGCCGATCTTCTTCCCGCAGTCCGTGCTCGGACTCGCTGCGTTGGTGACGATGTCAGCAATGGGTATCAGTTCTTCCTGGCAGACGGCGACATTCATGCACATCGTCTGGGTACTGCCAATCGTCACGCTCATTGTGTCGATCAGACTCTATGGGTTTGATGTCTCGCAGGAGGAAGCCGCTTTCGATCTTGGCGCCACCCGGTTTCAGTCATTTATGACGGTGACTTTGCCGCAGATGATGCCGGGGATTTCGTCCGGCGCGTTGTTCGCCTTCCTTCTTTCATGGGCAAACCTTCCGCTTTCAGCCTACACGTCTGGCGCCGACTCGACCCTACCGGAGTGGCTCTTCTCTCGAATGTCCACCAACTACGCACCGATGGTGCCCGCCGTGTCGGTGCTGTCGATCGTCGGAAGCCTCGTATTCGTTTTGGTGTTCCAGTCGGCACGCGCGCTATGGCGGCGCTTCAGGGCTGCATCACGGGTGTAAGCGGGAGACGAAGATGGAACTCGGCAGATGCCTGGAAGGGTCAGTTGCCTTGGTCGTGGGTGCGGGACGCGGTATCGGGCGTGCCACGGCACTCTACGCCGCCCAAAGCGGTGCCGCCATCGTCGCTACCGACATTGATCAGGCCGGCGCCTCAGCAACTGTCGAAGCCATCGTGGGTCAGGGCGGCCGTGCGGTTAGCGTCGTGGCGGACATTCGGAAACCGGAGTCGATGAAGTCGGCCGCTGACGAGGCCGCAAACCGCTTCGGCAAACTTGATGTGATCCTTGTGTGCGCTGGCATCTATCCAGCGATGGCGCTGGCGGACGTGACTGCCGAGCATTTCGAGACGGTGATCGGGGTAAACCTCAAAGGTGTAATCAACTGCATCCAGGCTGGACTACCATATCTGGAGAAGACGGGCGCCGGGCGAATCGTCATTGTCTCTTCGATCACGGGCAACCGCGCAGGCTATCCTGGGCTGGGCGTGTATGCGGCCTCGAAGGGCGGCGTGAACGGCCTCATCCGTACGGCTGCGCTCGAGCTTGCGCCAAAGAACATCACCGTCAACGGTGTCGAGCCAGGGACCGTGCGCACCGAGGGAGTGGAGGTGATGGGCGAAGAGGCGCTGCGCAAGATCGCCCAACATATTCCGCTGAAACGTCTTGCGACCCCAGCCGAAATTGCCTCTGCCTGTGTTTTTCTTGCTAGCGATGCCGCACGCTACATCACCGGCCAAACCATCATCGTGGATGGAGGCCAGACGCTGCCGGAGTTGCCTTTGACGCTCTAGGCCGGCCCGCTCAGCAAATCACGACAGGCGCGGTATCGGTGCCATCGCTCAAGCAGACCAGTATGGAACTGACACGCTGAGGTCTCATGACGCTTTGCGATCAGTCCGGTTCTTTACAAGATCGGTTCGACGCGGAACGGAAGCGCATCGGCATCGCGTTCGACATTGAGCTCCCGCGCGTAGAGATGACCGGCATGGACGGCGTGCGCCACTGTTGCCGGCACGTCGCAGTCGCCTATGCGTGCGACGGAAACTATCCCGTGAGAACTTTCGCTACCTCGCTTCGCAAGGGCTCGCTCGAGGTCATCCACCGGGTCGCGGGCCGTCACCGTTACCAGTGCTTCGGCCGCCAACTCAACTACCGCGCCGGTCAGGACGTCGCGAACCTCGACTGCATCGTAATGAACCCGGGAGAGATCGTGGCGGACCAGAAACCGTACACCGAGCGCTACAAGTTCTTCGGCAATGAAATCCACTTCCAGCGTGTTCGCTGTCCATGCCGACACGACAGAAGCGGGCGTAACAAGCGTCACGCGGCAGCCGGTCCGCGCCAGATGACCAGCCAACGCGCCACCCATCAAGTAATGATCATCGTCGAAGATAACGGCACTGCCAGAGGGTAGTAGGCCATCCAAGACATCGTCCGGCGTGAGGACGCTTCGATGAGCAGACAAGTCCAGACCAGCGGGATGCCGCCGGCCACTACCATCGCGTCGCCACCGTGCACCTGTGGCGAGGGCGACGTGGGTGGCCTCGGTCGCCAACACATCATCCGCCGTCATCAGGCTCCCCGGAAAGAGTGTCACAGCCGAAAGCTTCGACAACTGATGCAAGCGGTATTCCGCGACGCGCCTATAGGTCGCGAGGCCCGCAAGCCGGCTCTCGCGAACCGCGCGACCGCCGAGTTCGCACGATGCATCCGCAAGCATCACTTCGTAACCTCGCTTGCCCAGCTGATGCGCAGCTTCAAGGCCCGCAGGACCGCCGCCCACGACCAGAATACGCGCACCGCCGTGCTTGGCGGCGATCCGTTCCGGATGCCAGCCACGACGCCACTCCTCGCCCATTGTGGGGTTCTGCGTGCAGCGGATTGGCACACCTAGATAATCACCGGAGACGCAGACGTTGCAGCCGATGCATTCGCGTAAATCGTCTGCACGGCCCTCGTCGATCTTCCTAGGCAGGAAGGGATCAGCGATGGAAGGCCGAGCTGCGCCGACAAAATCGAGCACGCCGGAGCGGATCTGCGCGGCCATAGATTCCGGCGACGTAAAGCGGCCAACACCCACAACTGGCTTTTGCGTCAGCGCCTTCAGGCCACGGACGAAGGGTTCCTGGAAACCCTCAGCAGCAAAGCGCGCAGTACGCGAATCATGGCGCCATGTGCCCATGCAAAAATCGAACAGATCCGGCAGATCGGCGAGGGACGCGACCACGTCCTCAATCTCGGCCCGTTCCAGACCGGCAGAACCCAGAGCCTCGTCGACCGCAAGGCGCAGCGGTACCGCGCAGTCATGGCCGACAGCGTCCTTCGTGTCCTCCAGAAGCTCTCGTAGGAAGCGTGTCCGGTTCTCGAGACTGCCGCCGTACATGTCGGTTCGGCGGTTCGTCCAGCGGGACAGCAGGTGCTGGGTAAGTGTTAGGCCGTGCCCGGCGTAGACATATACGAGATCATAGCCTGCCTTCCTCGCCCGTAATGCCGCTTGTCGATGCCATCGGCGCACTGCTCGAAAGTCTTCCAAGTCCATGGCGCGGCAGTGCACGGGGTCGATGTCCCCGACCGGGCCGGCGGATGCGCCCATAGGCGGAAGCCGCGAGAGATAGTTCGGCCGCGGACCGTTGTAGCAAAGCTCAATCGCCGCGAGCGCACCGTGCTTATGAATCGCCTCTACGACCATCGTGTGGTGGCGGATATCCTCGTCAGACCAAATTCGACCTTCTATGGAGGGTGCCACTTCGCTCGAGGGGTGGATCTCTGCCTCTTCGGTAGAAACCACCGCCCACCCGCCTTCCGCCTTTACGCCGCGCATCGCCGCAAGCGCGCGCGGGTGGCGGTATCCCATGCCGTTGCAGTGCGGCACCTGGTAGAATCGGTTGCGCGCCGTCTTTGGACCGATCCTCACGGATTCGAACAAGATGTCGTGCGCCTTCTCACGCATGGCCGGAGGCTTCTCTACCAATCGCGTTCAGTCCCTGTACTAGTGCGTCAGCGAAGATCGCCGCATAGCGTTCCGCGCCCTCCCGGGTGCCGACAAGGTCCTGCCGGAACTCGACCTGCACGTGATGCAAGCCGAACTGGAGCGCGTGCGTGGGCGTGGAGAAGTCCTCCGCCGGATCGAGGTTGTAGGGCTCGTTGTCACCGACGGTCAGCCCGGGCACGAGGTTAAGGGCCGCCAGCACCGGATTGGTGAGGCGGCGGCCCTGATCCGAGGACAAGGCAATTTCCCAGGGCCGAAATTGACCCCGCATCTGGTCCGTCATGCTGTGGACAGACACGATCACGGGACTAGCGGAAAGCCGCTCCCGCACGATCTGCCCGACGGCGACGTGGTATGGCCAATACCAGCGATCCTGGCGTGCCTTGCGTTCAGCTTCGCTGATATTGGCATTGGCCGGAATGGAAACCCCGTCGCTTGCTGCCGGAATCGAGTTCGGATCGGTTAGATGGCGATTGCAGTCGATGACGAGGCGGGAGACGCCAGCCAACACTGCGGGCGCATCGAGGCTCGACGAGAGCCAGCGCGCGATATCGGCTGCGCCGATGTCCCAGCCGATATGGCGGCAGATCTCAGCCTCGCCGATACCGAGCGTTCCAAGATCGGCGGGCGTTGCGCGGCTGGCGTGATCGCAGGTGATCACGATGTTCGCGCGCCCCGTTGGGTTCAGCACCGTGTAGGGCGTCGGATGCTCGGATGCGGCCGTGGGCATGGCGAGCCCGACAGTAGAGCCGGATTGCGACCCGTCAAGCCGTTGTCGGTCCACCCGCCATGTTGCAGGATTGCCGCTCTAGAGAAGAAGACGAATACGGGGGAGGACGGACGTGAGCGGACAAATATCGAGGGATGTCGCTTACCTGTGCTGGAACGACTACGCCGGCATGACGCGTTGCCGGGGCGTACCGGCCCAGGAACTTCGCGGCCGCATGGCGAAGGGCCTGGGCTGGGCGGTGGCCGGACAGGCACTGACTCCCTTCGACGATATTGCTGACAACGTTTGGGGCCCCATGATGGAGGTTCGCCAGACGCCGCAGCCCGAGACGGAAGTGCTTATCGACCTTTGGGAGGGCGTACCGCCGTTTCACATTCTGCTGTGCGACAGCAACACCAACGACGGCAAGAACTGGGAGTGCTGCACGCGCGGCTTCATGAAGGCGGCGCTTGCCGACTTCGAAGCCGAGACGGGTTTGCGCTTTGCGGCAGCGTTCGAACATGAGTTCCTGCTGACCGGAGGCGATCTCCCGGCGGCCCCGTGCTTCTCTCTCGAAGCAATGCGGGTCGTGGCGGGTTTCACCGGTGACCTCTCGGCAGCGCTCATCGCCGCCGGAGTGGCGCCCGAAACCGTTGAGCCGGAGTACGGCGTCAACCAGTACGAGATTTCAACAGCCCCGGCGATCGGAACGATGGCAGGCGACAGGGCACTACTTACCCGTGAGGTTATTCGCGAGGTAGCGCGGCGCGCCGGCTATCGGGCATCGTTCACGCCGAAGCCGACGCCGACATCGGTCGGCAACGGCGCCCACATGCACTTCAGTTTCGTCGACGGCAACGGCGCCAACGCCGCATATGATGCGAACGGTGCATCGGGAGCGTCCGCAGTGGCGCAGTACTTTATTGCCGGCGTCGTCAGGCATATGCCGGCCATGTGTGCACTGCTGGCGCCCAGCCCGGTGTCGTACTACCGCCTCGGTCCGCATCACTGGTCGTGCGGATATGCAAGCTTCGGCGTCCAGAATCGTGAGGCAGCTGTGCGCATCTGCCCCTCACCCGACAGCGCGCCGGAGAAGCAGCGCAGCGGATTCAACATGGAGGTGCGGCCACCCGATGCAACGGCAAGCCCATACATGGTGGTAGGCGCGGTGGTGCGCGCGGGTCTCGACGGTATCCGCAACAAGCTATCCCTGCCGCCGGCGATCGACCGCGATCCGAGCGAATTGAGCGCCGCCTCCATGCGCAAGCTGGGCGTCGTGCCCCTACCCTCAAGCCTCGGCGAGGCTCTGGATCGTTTGGTCGCAGACAAAACCGTCTCGGCTTGGATGTCGCCGATGATGCTGCAGTCCTTCGTGGCGGTGAAGCGCAAGGAGATCGCGATGATGAACGGGCTTTCGGCCGAAGAGATCTGCGCACGGTATCGCAATGTCTACTGATCTCGCCGAGTTCGTTCGCACTGTTCCTCTGATCGACCACCACTGCCACGGCGTGACCGATCACGAACTCGATTTCACCGGCTTCCAAAAGCTGCTGTCGGAGAGCTATCGCCCACCGCCGGAAGGCACGACGGATTTCCAGAAACCGGTGGGTCTTGCAGTCCGCCGGTTCTGTGCACCCTTGCTCGACCTCGAAAAGGGCGTCAGTGGCGAGGCATACGTCGCTCGCCGGGCACAACTCGGGTCGGCGGAAGTCAACCGGCGCCTTCTCAGAAGCGCTGGCCTGTCCGATCTCGTGATCGACACGGGCCACCGGGCAAGCATGATCCTCGATGTGCCGGACATGGCCAAGGTCGCGGGTATGCCGGCGCATGAGATCGTCCGGATCGAGGCGCTTGCCGAAGAGGTCGCCCGTAGTGGCGTCGATGCCGCCCGCTTCGGCCAGGTTTTTGCCGAACGGCTGGCCGAGCGGAGCAAGGGCGCCGTCGGGCTGAAGACGATCGTCGCCTACCGCACGACGTTCGCCATCGACTACACGAGGCCCTCTGCGGCCGCGTTCGCCGCCGCCACCGGTGCATGGATGAAGTCTGCCGAACAGGGCGGCCGCTGGCGGTTGTCCGAACCGGTCGTGATCCGTGAGCTACTCTGGGCGGCTGCAGAACGTTGTCGGGAGCGGCGCTTTCCGCTTCAGGTTCATGTCGGTGTCGGGGATGCCGACATCCTGATGCACGCCTGCGATCCCACGCACTTCACCCCGTTCATCGCCACGCTCGACGAATGGGACGTGCCGGTGACGCTTCTGCACTGCTGGCCGTTCCTGCGCGAGGCGGCATGGCTGTCGGAGGTGTTCCGCAACGTCTACTACGACGTCGGGTTCACGCTGAACTTCACGGCGCCTGAGTCCGAGCGCGTACTGGCCGAGGCCATGGAGATGGGGCGCTTTACGAAGCTGCTCTATTCTTCCGATGCCTTCGCCCTGCCGGAACTGTTCTATCTCGGCGCGTTCCTGTTCCGGCGAGCACTGACGCGCGTGCTCGAACGGTGGATGGCCGACGATTTCTGTTCCGCGGAAGATGCTGTGGAGATCGCTAGACTAATTGCGGCAGGCAATACTCGACGCATCTATTCTTTGTAATGATTGGCACCGGAGACTTCTACATCCGCCTCCAGCGGCTCGGTCGAGTAGACGAGCACGTCCTTGCGTATCTCAAACGGCCGTCTGTCGCCTCGCTGGCGGGCGGTGGCGCATTGGGCCTCTTGACATCGGTGCTATCGATTCAATTCGCTGCATCCATCGCAAAGGCAGCAATTACGACTCATACACAACGCTCGAACGACGTTATTGCATTTGTTGCTTTCTAGTGCCAAATGACCGCTTCCGAAAATCCAAGGTAAGAAGCAATGAAATTGAGTAAGCGTGAGGCTGATTTGTTGCAGACGTTCGTGAGCCTCGCAAACAAGTTGCTCGCCAATGGCAATGCAGCACCTGCAAAGCTCCGAACGCGGCCCGCAAAGCGCAGGCGGCGGAGTCGCGAAGAGGCGGCTAAGGTTAAGCAGGACATTATTGCAGGGCGTGCTAAAGGCATCCCGGTGAAAAAGCTGAGTGAAAAGTACTCGGTAACGCCGGCCTACATCTACCAAGTTACGGGACCAGTCGAGAAGTGATCTGACATCTGGCGCACTTCTCGGGAAAGTACAAGTTTGCATCCGCTGTGACATAGCGTAGGTACCGCGATTTACAATACAAACTGTGTGTCGATGCAGCAGTTGCCCCCAATGCGGGAAAGGTGCGGCGCTGCCTCTCAAGAGGCGGCCCCGTTCATGTAGGTGACGCAAACAAAATGGCTTAGCTTCGACGGCGCGTCGTCGAGCAATCTGTCGATCCAGAATTCCTATCGAATGTAGCTGCCGCCGTTGACATCGAGAGTAGCGCCATTCAACGAAGCTACGGACGGGCGAAGCGCCAATGCGACGAGCTCGGCAATTTCTCCTGGTTCTGCGATGCGTCCAATTGGAATGTCGGCTGTTGCAGTCGTCAGGCCGTCGCCGGCCATTAGCTCCTTGACCATATCCGTCTTCACCCAGCCAGGAGCTATGGCGACCGAGACAACGCCTTCATGACCAAAACTCCGGGCGATCGATTTTGACAGATTCAACACTGCTGCCTTTGATGCGCCATACGGCATCGCGTCGGCAGAATAACCGCGTTGGCCTGCTCGGCTGGCGATCGTGACTATATGACCGCCACCGTGCTGCCGAAAATGCAACAGAGCTGCCCTACATAGATCCGCGGGGGCATACAGGTTCATCTGCATGTCGCGAGCCCATGTCAAATGCCAGGATGACAAGTCGGCAGTCACATCAATTTCTGAACGAATGCCGGCATTGTTCACAACGCCGTGGATACGCCCCGCCAAATGCACGGCTTGCTCAAATAGAGCGGATGGCTGCGCTGGATCCAAAAAGTCCGCCTGCGTTATCCAGCCTACGCCACCAATTCGGTCGAGTAACTTCTCTGCCGATTGCTTGTCTCGCCCGTAGTGGATGATGGGTCGAGCACCCTCGCCCGCAATCGCCTCAACGATTGCCGCCCCGATGCCTCTTGAACCTCCGGTGACTAGAATGTTTCTGCCATGCAGGGCAGGCATCGTGCTGTCACCCCCAAATGCCGAGCGAGATTGGTTCGTAAAGTTGTGCCATACTTCCACGTCCCCCATGGCAGCCCTTTTGGTTGAAGCTCAGAACCATGCGGCTGCGCTGTCAACCCGCCCTGCATCGGAGCTCACGCCGTGCTTTAGATCAGGACAGACCGGGATCAACTGACCTCACATCTCGCAGAGGTCAGCGCTTCACTGAACGAAACCAACCGCCTCTTCCGATCATCCCACAGCGCAAGCTTTACGCACTGCAAACTTTGCCTGATCGTAAGTCTGCTGACAGACTTAAGTTCGGGATAGTTGTCCATGACACTTGGAAGCGCGTGAAAGGGAATGCGGCTGGATAAATGATGGACGTGGTGACAGCCAATGTTTCCGCTGAGCCACATCAACGGAGCTGGCAGGTCATAGAACGAACTGCCGTGCAAGGCTGCTTCAGCGTGTGACCAGTCTTCATCTCGATCCCAGACGGTCGTATCGAATTGATGCTGAACATAGAATAGCCAAACCCCAAAGGATGCTGCGAGGACGAGAATCGGAATGTGCAGCAGGAGAAATGTCTTTAGCCCGAGCGCGTAAATCAAAAGTGCGCTTGTAAGGATTATCCCCGCGTTCGTGAGCTGCGTACTGATCCATGGCATCGCCTTGTCCATCGCACCGATGGGCATTCTTTGCTGGATAAAGAAGTAATAGATCGGGCCTAGTCCGAACATCACCAGCGGGTGACGATACAATCGATAAGCGAGGCGTTGGAGATACCCACTTTCGAGGTACTCGCTCACTGTCATCGTCGCGATGTCACCTACGCCGCGCCTCTCCAAATTGCCGCTGCTGGCATGATGTATTGCATGCGATTGCCGCCAGAAATCGTATGGCGTCAATGTGAGTACACCAAGAAGCCGGCCAACATTATCGTTCAGTCTGCGCGATGAAAACAGAGCACCATGTCCACAGTCATGCTGAATCATGAATAAGCGGACCAATAGTCCCGCGGCCGGTACTGAAATCGCAAGTGCGAGCAAAAAGCTGAATTGCAGGAGCAGAAGCATAATGAGCCACGCCGCGACAAACAGGACGACGGTGATCGTGAGTTCGTAAAGGCCACGCGCATCGTTTGCCTTTCGGTAAGGCGCAAGTCGGCGTCGCCAAAGGGCGCCGCAGTCGGAATCAACATTGTCCGTGATCATCAAGCCCCCCGAAAAACTTCAGCATGTCAGTATCGCTAGTCACCGGTTATGGACAACACCGTTTTGGATTCCACCTCGATCAATGGGGTTTCGAACGAAAGGTCTCGCCGCACGCCCCATATTGATTTGCGCGATAAGCGCCGCGCCGCGCAGAATCCGATGATTTTTACATGCACTTCTGGACGCTTCAGGAAGAGAAGGTTTGCGTTGTGAGAAGATTTGTTATCGCGCCGATGGCATTCGCATGTTTTTAATCACGAGGTGAAGTTCCATTATCGCAACGGCAAAGTGACCAAGATAAGCGAGCTTCCTGTCATTGGGCATATTGCCAGGACCAATTACCAGTGATAGCTCGGTTGGACGAAGTTTTCTGAGCATCGCGAGCTGGGAAGGCTCCTGGCAGAACTCCCGCCTCATTGCCCGATAGAAATTTAGTTTCGCCAAGTCTCCAATCGCTCTTCGTCTCAATTTGTATCCCAACAGGAGCACTTCATGTTGTACATCGACCTGCCGGCCGAGGCCGATCTGCTCACGCTTGCCGCCGAACGGGCGGATGCGTGCGTCTCGATCTATCTGCCGACCACGCCACTGACGCAGGACATTGGCCAGGCGCGCTCGGCGCTGAAGAACCTCGCCAAGGAGGCCGCGGAACAGCTCCACGCCGCCGCCTTCGACAAGCGCCGGCTGGCGCTGATCGACGACCACCTCACCCACCTTGAGGCTGACGAGGATTTCTGGGCGCATCAGGCCACGAGCCTCGCAGTGCTGGTGACGCCGGACCATCTCGTCACCTTCCGCCTGCCGACGACGCTGAAGCCGATGGTGGAAGTGGCTGACCGCTTCCATATCAAACCACTGTTCCGGGCGCTGGCGTTCCCCGACGTGGCATTCGTGCTGTCGCTGTCGGAGAACCACGCGCGACTCGTCGAAATCCCGGCCGAAGGCGCAGCGCAGACGGTAAAGGTTCCCGATATGCCTCGAACGATGGACGAGGCGGGCACGCGTTCGAAGCATCGTGACAAGTCTCCCGGCGGTCGTTTCGAGGGCTCGAAAGGCGAGGATTTCCACCGTCGCGCCTATGCCCGCAGGATTGACGCAGCGCTGAGGCCCGTCCTTGCAGGGCGGCGCACGCCGCTGATTCTGGCTTGCGTAGCGGAACTTGAGCAGATCTATCGGACCGTAAACACCTACGCGCACCTCGCGGCCGAGACCGTTCGCGGCAACCCGGACCACCTCACAGACGGCGCGCTCGCTGAAGCCGCCCGCCCGATCCTGCGCAGCACCCATGCCGCCACGATTGCCGCCGAACTCGATCTGTACGCCAAGCGGGGCCAGACTGGCCGGGCGCTGAGCGACCTCTCCACCATCGGTCACGCGGCAGTTGCGGGCGCGGTGGAGATGTTGATGGTCGACATTGACGCGGTGACGCTCGGAACGTTTGACGAGGTGTCTGGCAAAGCCACGTTGTCATCGGGGCCTGCAGGCAAGGGAACCTACGACGTGACCGACGCCATCGCCGCCACGGTTCTGCGCAATGGCGGACGGGTCGTGGGCGTGCGCAAGGCAGACCTGCCGGACCAGAATTCGCCGATGGCTGCCGTGTTGCGCTACGCGTTCACGGGGTGAGGTATCTGCCTTGAGCAGCGTCAATGGCGCCGGGAGGCAAGCGTTTTGTCTTGGCGCAACTGATCGCCACGCTCGATTGAGCGAGCTGCTGGCGAGGGAGCAGCTCGCTGTAGAATGCCAATTCTCAAATGGCATCGACTCTGCCAAACCAGCCCGAACTGAACCGCGACGGCACCTACCATTGCCTTCACGGAGGTTGGGAGGACGGGTCCGCGCGCTCGTCGTGGACCGGCCACGGCGATGGCCTGCCGCAGCGGGACTGCTTCTTCACCGTGCTGCGCCAGGGCATGGCGACCGATCGTTCGCAGCCAAGCAGTTCCGCGGCTTCCGGAGCCGGCTTGCCGGGCAACTGCCCCCGAAAATGAGACGTTCCCTGGATTTTTCGCTGTTTGCAGGGAATTCGTACGCGAGACGAGTTCGCAGGGGACTGCCTCCACCACCAATCATTCCAATGCCTTATCAGAGATTAGCGCAGTGGACGCTGGTGCAAACACACCAGCGACGAGAGATGGGAGGTGCTGAGGCCAGCTCGCATTGCCTGATCCCCCAAGGCCCGAAGCTCGCCCCTCGCCGCTTCGTTATCCTGCCCCTGCCTTGTTTGCTCGAGGGCACGAGCGCGTCTAACGAGGAACGTAGCCCACTCTAGTGGCTCATTCCTCGTATACTCCTCCAATCGGTCTGCATATCGCCTTACGGACTGCCACTCGCCCTTTGACACTGCGTCGTCGATCGCAACTTGAGCAAACCAAATCTGGTTGTGCGCCACACATCCCTTGTCCAGAATGCGTTCGGCTTCTTCGAGAAACTGTCGGCGTTCGTCATCATCATCAGATACTGCGGCACATGTCGCTAAGACCGCTGGTCCAATGAACGTCATGCCTGCAGTCCGGGAAACCGAAAGCGCCTGCTCTGCGCAAGCACGCGCTTCATCTGACCGTCCTTGCCTATGTCGTACCAATGCAAGCGAGCGAAGACTCTGACTTAAGGAGCTGTTTGAACTCATCGAAGCTGCGATCGATGCACTCTCTCCCAAATCTGCGCCTGCACCATCTAGGTCGCCGAACTCTAGCTTTATGATTCCAGCAAGCGTCTTCCCGAACATGAGAGCTCTGCTATGGCGAATCTCTGCTGCCATGGCCTGCACGTCCAGGGCATCCCGCAATGCTTCTCGGAACTCCATCAGGTGAATTCGCGTCCAACCAATCATGTGCCGATTGGCAACCTCGAGTTGGCCGAAGCCATGCTGCCTGCAGAGATCCACACAGGCTCTAAATCGTTCACACGCCGTCTTCATATGACCTCGAAGATAGTGTGCGTCCGCCAGGCCACTGAACGCTCGGGCCTGAGCCAGTGGTGATTGTATCTTTTCTGCCAGCCGCAAAGCGCTCTCGTGCTCAGCCATGCACTCGTCAATCCGGCCTAACGGAAAGCAGAGATTTCCCCGGAGATAGTGAATATGGGCAAGGTCCGCCTCTAGACCCCGCTGAGTGGCAAGCCTTTGTGCTTCGTCAAGTGGCGCAAATGCCAAAGCCTGACGATCGGCGATCCGAAGAGCCGCCGCGAGCCCAATAAGGGCTTTGGCCTTGGCAGGGTCGTCAGGCGCATGTGCGACTGCAGACTTGAAGACTTCAATCGCTGCCTCGGTCGCCTTCGTATTGAGGAGAGCTTCGCCGAGCGCGCAGTTCAGGTTTGAAATCTCAGAAGCTTGGACTGCCAGTTCCAGCCCTCTTCGACAGAAGGCAATTGAACTCTCGTAACGGAGAACGTCGGCCTGGTTGTTTGCAGCAACGAGATAGGCATTTGCGGCCGACGGATGCCCTGCCCGATCCAAATGCTGTGCGCAGAGAGCCGTATCTTGATCCCGATACCACTGCGCTGCCTTCTCATGCAGCTTAGCCTGCCTTGGCTTTAACAGAGAGCTGTAGACCCCATCCCGGACGAGGGCATGCGCAAACAATAGAGCGTCACCATCCGGTCGGACCAAATGACGGTCGATTAGACGCCTGCAATCGTACGTTACTTCGCCAGATACGTGGCGCAGTGCCTCGAGACTAAATCTCTGCCCGAGGATAGCTGCCGCCTGTATTGCAGATTTGTCAGCTGGTTCAAGAGCATCGACGCGCGCTTGAACCATGCTTTGAATCGATTCAGGAATAGCTTCATCCGCCGCTACTTCCGCTCCTCGCAATAACTGCTCTAGAAACAGCGGGTTCCCGCCTGCGCGTTCGACACATGATCGAGCAAAAGTGTCATTGGCGTCAAAGAACTCAGACGCCAATGCCATCGCGTCGACAGGACGCAGCGGCCTCAGGTCGACAGTAACAATAGGTGTTGAACCTGTCGTCGCACGCCAAGCTGCGCTCATCTGATCGCCTTCGAGGCGCGATGTCATGGCGAGAACCACTGGATGGTCCTCAATTGATCGGGCTATGGTCCCCAGGTGTTGCAGTACGATGTTATCTGCCCAGTGCACATCTTCAAAAATCAGAAGGAGTTTAGTGCTTTGGCTAATCCTCCTGACGATGCTGGCTATAGTTTCGCCTTTCCCCTGATTACGCCGAGTATTGTCCATCGCACTATACAAAGACCGCAGCTCATGCGGTTGTGCGAGATCCAATAAATCATTCAAGAAGGCGATTTGATCGCGTCCGATCAACCCTTGCGCGACCGCGTGGTCGACAATGACTCTAAGCTCCTCTTCTGCCGCGGCAGGACGCGCAGATAGAAGGCTTCGAGTTAGGAAACGGATCGCGTCTTGCCCCTTGCCTGCGCCAAAATCCAGGATCAACGCGCGATAGCAGTCGAAACCCTTGAGCGAAGCGATTCGGTGCAATTCTTCGGTCAACCGGGTCTTGCCAATACCAGGCTCGCCACGCAAATAAACGATATGACCACCATTTGTTTGTTCGGTTGTATCCAATACTGCCTTCAGCTGTTGAACCTCGACCTGACGACCCACCAGTGGCCGCGTATCATTCGAACTTTCTTTGCTGGCTATCTCTAGAACCCGGAATGCGCGAATGGGCTTCTCAATCCCTTTCAAGACAAGTTCTCCAATGTCGTTTGCTCGGCACTGCTCACGCAGTGTCTGCATCACTCTTTCGGAGATAAGTGTTTCAGTCGCACCGGCCTTGTCAGTGAGGCGGGATGCGAGGTTCACGGACTCGCCAGTAACAGTGTAGCTTTCGTTCTCTCCAACTCCGCTGGCGACGACTTGACCGCTTGCGATGCCAATATGAACTCTAATCTCGTGACCTACCGCTCTTGAAATCGCCGGCATCACTTGATGAATCGCGGCTGCAGCTCGAACTGCGCGCTCCGGGTCATTGCCATGCGAAATTGGCGCACCGAAAACAGCCATGACGGTGTCACCAATATGTTTATCAACTCTGCCGCCAAAGCTCTCGACGATCCCGTCAACGGCTTCAAAATAGTGAGTCAAGAGCGCGTGAATGACCTCGGCGTCGATCTCGCTCGACAGTCTTGTGAAACCAGTTATGTCTGCAAAGAGCACCGTAACTTGCCGACGTTCACCAGCAGGAACGCCTTTTGGCTCCGAAGTGGCACTTACTTCAGGGAGAGCGACGGCACTGTTGTCCACATGCGAGTTGTTTAGTTTCGCAATTGCCCGAAGGAGCTTTTTTCTTAAACCCATCGCGAAACCAAGTTCGCGAAGATCTTCCTCAGTGAGGTCCCTCGCGGCGTCGAGGTCGATTTCGTTGTCGACAAATATCTGGAGATGGTCGCCCAGACCGATCCCGTCCAGCCAGTGCTTCACGGTCTGGTTCATGATGGGCCCTTTTTGGAGGTCCTTCCACCCTGCGCACCTCATACTACCGTAGATTTACTAGGATGCACACTGTCACTGACAAGCATTTGCATAGCCAACCGAAGTATCCAAGCGGGGAAAGGAGGTCTAATGCTTCACTGGTCGCCCGTTCCGGTGGCTACGCGAGCGACCCCAGCCACTTAACCTTCCGGGTGCACGATTTCATGATAAGCGATTTACGGCGTTCATAATCGAAACTGAACGGTGCCATGAGTGTTGACAACCTAGATGATCCGGTGTGGCCTTCGCGGAAGGGAGAAAACACCATGAAGCGAACCAAGTTCATCGACCGCATGGCGTCGGGGAAGATCTCGCGCCGTGACATGCTGGCCACCGCCGGAGCTTTCGGCGTAGGTCTCGTGATCCGCCCCCAGCTTACGCTGAGCGCAGACGTGCTGACCTGCCTCGAGTGGAGCGGCTACGACGCCGTCGACTACTTCCAGCCGTTCGCCCAGAAGCACGGCGGGCCACCGAGCTTCTCGATCTTCTCGACCGAGGAAGACGCGCTGGCCAAGGTCCGCGCCGGCTTCGCCGCGGACCTGATGCACCCGTGCAATTACTCGGTGCAGCGCTTCGTGCGCGCGAAGCTCGCCGTGCCGATCGATACGGCGAAACTGTCGAACTGGAAGGACCTGTTCCCGGCGCTCCAGACGGCCTCGGCGGTGACGATCGACGGAAACGTGATGATGGCGCCGGCCGACTGGGGGAACTCGTCGATCGCATATCGCCCCGACCTGATGGGCGAGGAGTACGCGAAGAACGAGTCTTGGTCGATCTTCTACGACGAGAAGTATGCCGGCAAGGTCGCCATGCTCGATGATCCCGTCGCACTGACGATCGGCGCAATGTGCGGGGGAATGACGTACGACGAGGCGAACCAGCTTACGGGCGAAAAGCTGCAGGCGGTTGCGAAGGACTGGGGCGCGCGCTGCGTGAAGGTCTCGCGGTTCCTGTGGACGGATGCGACCGAGCTTCAGCAGGGTCTCGCCTCGGGCGAGGTGATGGCTGGCTACGCGTGGAACGACGTGCCGAAGAACCTCAAGAAGCAGGGCATCCCGGTCGCCTACGCCAAGCCCAAGGAAGGCTACTTCACCTGGTATTGTGGCCTGACGCTGCTCAATTCTGGCAAGGCCGATCCGGCGCTCGCATACGACTTCATCGACGCCTGGCTGTCGCCCGAGACCGGGAAGTATCTCATCGAGGGTTCTGGCTACGGCCACTCGAACATGAAGTCGTTCCAGATGGCCAACGCCGACGACGTGAAGGCGATGGGAATTACAGACCCGGTCGAGCACATGAAGAACGCCATCATCTTCAAGCCCGCGTCCGACGAGGCGACGGTCCAAGGGCACAAGGCCTGGACCGACGTGAAGGCCCTGAAGCAGTAGCTTCCGGCGGATGACCGCTTCGCCCCTGCCGCGAAGGCGAACCGAAGCGCCGGCGTGGGTGGCTGGTTATGCCCTCTTGTCGCCGGCGCTGCTCGTCATGGCGCTTCTGCTGCTTGCGCCCCTGATCGCGCTTGTCGTCATGAGCTTCTGGACGCAGCGCGGCTTCGAGGTCGACACCACGTTCTCGCTCGCCAACTATTGGTCGCTCGTCGCGCCGTCGGCGGAGCCGACCGTTTGGATGGGAATCCCCTTCCCCTTCGCCTACGCGGTTCCATCGATCCTGCTCGTCAAGTCGCTGGTCATGTCGCTCGCGGCGACCGTGGCGGTGATCCTGCTCGCCTACCCGATGGCGTACTTCCTGGCCTTTCGCGTCACGGGAAATCGGGCGGCATGGATCATCCTGCTGACGATACCCTTCTGGACGAGCTACCTGCTGCGGGTGTTCTCCTGGAAAATCATGCTGGGCTTCAACGGGGCAATCAATTCGGGGCTCAAGGCGTTGGGCCTGATCGAGAAGCCGCTCGAGTTCCTGCTCTACAATCCGGTCGCCGTGACGATCACGCTCGCGCATGCGTGGATCGCGTTCGCGGTGCTGCCGATCTATGTGTCGCTCGACAAGATCGACCGCTCGCTGCTCGAGGCGGCAACCGATCTCGGCGACGGACGCTGGGCGCGCTTCTTCCGCGTGACGCTGCCGCTTTCGGCCCCCGGAACCATCGGCGCCGCCCTGCTCGTGTTCATCCCGACGGTCGGCGACTACGTAACACCGACCCTGGTCGGCGGTCCCGGCGGAACGATGATCGGCAACCTCATCCAGTCGCTGTTCCTGCAGCAGGACAACGCCCCCCTCGGAGCGGCGGTGTCCATTGTCACGATGCTCGTCATCGCGGCGGTCGTCGTCCTGTTCCTGTGGGCGATCGGGTATCGCCGCATGCGCGCGAAGGGGCTCTGACATGGCCCGGCGCTTCGACGGCTTCTTCATCTACGCGGTAGCGTTCATCGCATTCCTTTACGCACCCGTGCTGCTGATGCCGTTGTTCTCGTTCAACGACGGCATCTTCGCCGTCTTCCCGCTGAAGGGCTTCACCCTCCAGCACTACGCGGACATGCTGACGAATACCGGCATGCTCGCCTCCCTGCGCAACAGCGTCATCGTGGCCACGGTCGTCTCGATCCTCTCGACGGTGATCGCCATTCCGGCAGCGATCGCTCTGACGCGCGTCCGGCTGCCGGGGGGCGGCGCGATCCTGTCGACGATGATGCTGCCGCTCGTCATTCCTTCGATCGTCATTGCCGTGGCGCTGCTGGTGATCCTGGTGCGCGTGCTCGGGCTGCCGCTGACATTGTGGACCGTGGGTCTCGGGCACATCCTCGTATGCCTGCCGTTCGCGATGACGGTGATCATGTCGCGCATCGAGGGATTCGACCGCAGCCTCGAGGAGGCGTCACGCGATCTCGGCGAAGGCGCATGGCAGACCTTTCGCCGCGTCACGCTCCCGCTTGCCTTGCCGGGCGTCGTGTCCAGCCTCCTCCTGTGCTTCATCACGTCGTTCGACGAGTTCGTGCTCGCATTCTTCCTGTCGGGTACGCAACCGACGCTGCCCGTCTATCTCTTCAGCCAGTTGCGGTTTCCGAACAAGCTGCCGGGAATGTTGGCGCTCGGATCAGTGATCCTCGTTGTCTCGGCCGTGCTTGTGGTCGTGGCGGAGACCATGCGCCGCAGCGAGACGAAAACGGCCGTCGGAAGGAGCGCATGAGCGTGGCCGAGCCCATCATCGTCCTCGACCGCGTCGAGAAGCGGTTCGGCCCGGTGATCGCGGTCGACCGCGTGAGCTTCGACATCGCCCGCGGCGAGTTCTTCTCGCTTCTGGGCGCCTCCGGCTGCGGCAAGACCACGCTGCTGCGCATGCTGGCGGGGCTCGAGCAACCGACAGACGGCGAGATCACGATCGACGGCGTGCCGATGGCGGGCGTACCCGCCAATCGCCGACCGACCAACATGGTGTTCCAGAGCTATGCGATCTTCCCACACCTCAACGTCCAGGAAAACGTGGGCTATGGGCTGCGTCGCCTCAAGCTGCCGCGCGACGAGGCGGCTCGCCGTGTGCAGGAGGCACTCGACCTCGTGAAGCTCGGATCCTACGGGGAACGCGGCGCCCACCAGTTGTCGGGGGGGCAGCGACAGCGCGTCGCCCTGGCGAGGGCGCTCGTGTGCCGGCCGAAGGTGCTGCTGCTCGACGAGCCGCTCGGCGCGCTCGACAAGAAGCTGCGGGAGGAAATGCAGGTCGAGCTGCGCGCGCTGCAGCGCACCGTTGGAATCACCTTCGTGTTCGTCACGCACGACCAGGAGGAAGCGCTGGCGCTGTCGGACCGGATCGCCGTGATGGCGCGCGGCCAGGTGCTGCAGATCGACACGGCGCAACGGCTCTACGAAGTGCCGAATTGCCGTGAGGTTGCGGAGTTCATCGGCAACATGAACCTGATCGCCGGACGCGTGAAGCGTGTCACAAGGGACGGCGTCGAGATCGATGCGGGCATTGCCGGCACGGTGACGGCGCCGCTGCAGGACAATGGTCTCGCGGCCGGGGCGAATGTCCACCTCGCCGTGCGGCCCGAGAAGGTGCAATTGACGGCGAAGCGACCGGCGAAGTCGCCGAATGCGATGCGCGGGGTGGTCACCGCCCGCACCTACCTCGGCGATCGCAGCCACTTCCTCATTGCGGTCGAAGGCCTCGAAAGGCCCCTGTCGGTGTCGCGGCAGAACGCCGACGCGGAGGTGGCGACCGCCGAAGGGATCGGCGATTCCGTGTTCGTCCACTGGCCGGTCGCGGCCGGGCTCCTGCTCGACCGCTGAGCCTCAGCCGTCGAACCGCCCGTCGCGGTAGACTTCGCGTCCCTCGAGAAGGGTCAGCATCACCTGCGTATCCGCGATCTCGTGTGGGTCGATCGCAAACAGGTCGCGGTCGAGCACGATGAGGTCGGCATACTTCCCGGGCTCGAGACTGCCTGTGTCGGCGGTGCGCCAGGCGGCCGCTGCGGCGTACGTCGTGTAGCCCTTGATGCATTCCTCGAGCGTCATGCGCTGCTGCGGCAGATAGGCCGGTTCGTTGTGCCCGGCGACGGGCGGCTGCCGGGTGATCGCCACCTGCATGATCTTGAACGGATTGAGCGTCGACACCCCCCAGTCACTCGACAAAGCACACGTCGCGCCGGCGTCGATCAGCGAGCGGAACGGGTAGATGAAATCCTGGAGGCGCGGGCTCGCCATAGGGATCGCCACGTCGGTGATCGAGGCACTGCGGCAGGCCCACAGGGGCTGGATGTTCGGCATCACGCCGAGCGCGGCGAAGCGGGGAACGTCGTCCGGATCGACACACTGGACGTGCGCCAGCTGATGCAGGCCGGGCCAGGCGCCGTTCGCCTCGCGGGCGACCTCCAGCGCATCGAGCGCTGAGCGCACCGCCTGGTCGCCGATCACGTGTACGTGGATCTGGAAGCGTGCGGCGTCGAACGCGGTGAACAGCGCCTTCAGGTGCCCGTCCTCGAACATCACCGGCGCGTTGCCGCCTTGCGCGTCGTGATAGCCGTCGATCATCGCGGCGGTGCGGTTCTCCATCACGCCATCGAGGAAGAACTTTGCCGAGTGCACCTTCAGCATCGGCGAACAGTAGGTGCGACGAAACTGGACCGTGCGCTCGAGCGCGCCGGAAACCGTGTCGTGCGGCTCGACGAGCGCGGTTGACGCAATCCGCACGGTGAGGCCGTTCTGCCGTTCGACCTCGTGGTAGATGCGCAGATGCCGGTCCGTCACCAGCGCATCGAGCACGCCGGTGATGCCGCGTCGGTTGCACAGCGCCTGCCCGAAACGCACGCCCTCCTCGTAGTCGCTGTCGGGTGTTCCGGGCATGCGATCCTCGATCCAGCCCATCGCCGCCTCGTGCGCCATGCCGGTGGGGACGCCATCCTTGCGGCGCGCGAATCGGCCGCCAGGGGGATCGGCCACATCGGCGGTCAGGCCAACGACTTCGCAGGCCTTCGAATTCGCAACAGCGCTGTGATAGTCGGACGAGGGAATGTAGAGAGGCCGGTCCGGGACAGCCTTGTCGAGAATCCAGCGGTCGAGATTGTGCTCACCGAACAGCCCGGAGTGCCAGCCGTGACCGCGCAACCACGCCCGCTTCGGATGCTTCGCGGCGAAGTCCCGCAGCTGCGACAGCAGCTCATCGATCGTCGTCGCCCGCTGCACGTCCACGTCGCGCGCGTGGCGGGTGCCGCCTTCCTGGAGATGGATGTGCGTATCCTGGAACCCAGGCAGCACGAGGCGCTTGCCAGCGTCCACGATGCGGGTGCGGGAGGACGCGAGTGCCCGCATCTCCGCATCGGAACCCAATGCAACGACCCTGCCCCCTCTGCAAGCGATGGCCGAAGCGAACGGTCGCAACGGGTCCATCGTTCGTATGGCACCGTTGATCAGGATAAGGTCGGCAGCGGTCATGCATCCCCTCTACGAGATGGAAACATCGTACGTGGGATATGCTTGGTCCGTCCAGTCGGTCGCAACGTGTGCATGTAAGGCGGACATCGACGCCGTTGTGGACCCCATTGGGCAGCGGCTGCATGACCGTAGGGCGCGCGTTGTCCGAGCTTCGTCACAAGGGTTGGCCGAGTCCGATCGCCAGCGCGGACTGGTTCGTTTGCTCACCCACAGTGGGTGAACCCCACGCCGACCCCTCGAAACATTCCTGGCAACGCGGCGCGGACAGCTTCCTCGTGAGCTCGGGCGTCCCGGCGATGGAGATGATCCTTTTCGTAGGATCTCTGCGTACTGGCCCATCTTGCTGACCCAGTCCGAAATTGGCATCATGGCCAATGCCCCGGGAGACTGCGTCAGCCTTGCCATCGCCAAGTTCGAGGCGGCGGGATCGATCAAATCAGGCCATAGGGAAATCACGCTCGACAAGAGCCCCACCTTTCGGCGGATCGATCTATTCTGCGGCGACTGCCCGCATTGCCACTCGGGCGCAGCAACAAGAGCGAGTAGACGGGCGCGTCCAAGTATTCTGGCGAAGTTCCGCGAAGCGATCATGCATACGTCTGCCAGGCCAATTTCACATTTTCGAGTGCCCATGAAGATTGTCGACATCCGGGCCACGCCCGTGAACATTCCCTTCACTGCACCGTACGTGTTCAGCTACGGGTCGGTGGCCTCGCTGACCAAGACGATCATCGAAGTCGTGACCGACGATGGCGTCACGGGATTGGGCGAATGCGCCGACGGCAATCGAGCCGCCGATGTGCTTCGCATGAAGGATCGGCTGATCGGGCTCGACATCCGCGAGATCACGATCGCCGAGCAGCGATGCGTACCCGGCAATCGCTATTCGCCGTGGGGTAACATTCTGGGCGCCCGTCGCGCATACGCGGGCATCGAGATGGCACTATGGGACGCACGCGCCCGCACGGAAGGCGTACCCCTGCATGTGCTCCTTGGAGGGGCGGTGCGTCACGACATCGGACTTACGGAATACTTCGCGTTCCGCCTGCCCGGCGCAAAGGAAAAGGGCGAGGCGAGCGCGCTCGATGTCGCCCGGTATTGCGCACGGATGCTCGAGCAGTACGGCTCGGACACCTTTGAGGGCAAGGTCGCCACCGTGTCGCTCGACGAAGAAGTCACGATGGTACGGGAAATCCGGGCCGCGATCGGCGACCGTCGACTGCAGCTTGACGCGAATGGCGGCTGGACTGTGCCGACGGCGCGGGAGGCCATGCGACGACTCGATCCCTATGTCATTCACTACTATGAAGACCCGGTCGAGACCGCCGAGGAGATGGCGCAGCTGCGGCACCACACGCGGGCGTCCTTTTCAACCCACATCCTCGATCTGCCGAAAGCGATTGCGCTTCGGGCGCCTGACACGTTCGTCACCAACCTGAACGAACTGGGCGGCATCCGCCGGACCATGGAATTCATCCGCGCGTGTGAAATGCACGATATCGGTTTTCGCTTCCACTCCGGCGAAACGAGCGTCGGTAGCGCTGCGTACCTTCACGTGTCGGCTGCGGTCGAGCATATTCGCGAGCCCAGCCAAACCCTGTTCCGCTGGTATGCGGATGATGTCGTTTCGGAAGGCACATTCGTTCCGAAGAACGGATTCGTCTCAGTCCCCAAGGGCCCGGGTCTTGGCGTCACGCTCGATGCCAAGGCGCTCAAGCGGTGCCATCAGCGATTTCTTGACGAAGGCGAGTATCCGCCAGCGCAAACGGGCACCAACTTTCGCGGTCGGTTCTTCCGAGTTTGACCATCGCTCGGCATGAAGGAGACTATGGCAAAAGCTCTCGACCATGAACATCGGGGATCTGAGGTTATCTGAAATCTAAATGAAGGTGGCCGCACACGATGGGGCGAACGATTTCTGTTGGTGCCGCGCAAATGGGGCCTATCGGGCGTCACGACCCGCGAAAGGTCGTGTTGAAAAGGCTCATGGAGCTGATGAAGGAAGCGAAGTCCTTCAACTGTGACATCGTCGCGTTTCCCGAGTTGACGTTGACGACCTTCTTCCCGCGCTGGGCAATCGAGGACGAGGGCGAACTCGACGGCTATTACGAGACGCAGATGCCCGGCCCGGAAACGCTGCCTCTTTTCGAGTGCGCCGCCGAGCTCGGCATCGGCTTCACCCTCGGGTATGCGGAACTCATCGTGCGCCCTGCCCGGAATGCTCGCACGCAACTACGGCCGCGTGCTGCACGTCGCGTCTATCGCGGGCAAGGAGGGTAATGCGGGAATGGCGGCCTATTCGGCCACCAAGGCCGGCCTGATCGGTCTCGTGAAGTCGGCGGCAAAGGACTACGCCGAAACCGGCGTGACCATCAACGCGCTGGCTCCGGCGGTCATCCTCACGCCGCTCGTCGCTGCCCTGCCGCAGGCAACGGTCGACTACATGACCGCCAAGATCCCCATGCGTCGATGCGGGACGCTGGATGAAGTAGCAGCGATGATCGCCTGGATCGTCTCGCCAGCGGCAAGCTTTACGACCGGCTTCACCTTCGCTCTTTCCGGAGGACGCGCGACATATTGATGTGCGTATGTATGGACCAGGCCCACAACCATTGTTCTAATCTGGTACGATTTTCGCGATATGCGTTCCAACTGGCGAACCGCTCCGCCGCCGGTCCGGCGGCAAGAACGATGCGCATGATCAATCCGGCCCTCAATCAGCAAATGCCGAAAGCAACTCGTAAACTTGGCTACCAAGTTACTGCAGACAGCCGCTCGAACAACCGGGCATCGGCGCAGAACGGCTCCGATACTTCGCGAATGACTATATGAGTGTCCAAACCACTCAGGCGCTATCTTCGCCTGACTTTATTCAAGCGTGTACGTCGAAAGATCTCGGATAGTATTGTTCGGCGACATCTTCCGACCTCTCATCGCACGCTTGGCGAAGGATCTTCTCGTGCTAACGGCAAGTTGGCGATTGCTCCGGCAGAAATCAGAGCGGCACCCGATCCGGACTCGGCTGGTGATCGCCGCTGCGTTTGGGCTTCTGCTGGACGTGCTGTTCCGGATCGTTCCAATGCCGCCGCTGGCGGAGGCGCAGGCGTCTGCAGACGACGCTGCCGACCAGCTGATGCGGATAGCCACGCTGGTCGGCACGGTCACCGAACCGTCCCCACGGTTTGCCTTCATCGATATCGACGACAAGACCTGGTTCGATTGGGGCGCTCCCCTCGTGACGCCACGCGATCGGCTCGCCGTCCTCATCGATCGCGTCTCCCGTTCGAAGCCCGCAGCGATCGTGGTCGATGTCGACCTGTCGTTTCGGGAGGCTGGCGACGGGACGGAGTTCTCCGGCTCACTGGACGGCCGTTCCAAGTCAGAGGAAGCGCTCGCCCGCCAGTTCGAGACCTATCCTGTCGATAGCCCTCCGCTGCTCCTCGTGCGATCTCTGGTGCCGGACGAGGCCGGCGCGCTGCCCAAGCCAAGGCCAACGATCTTCGACTCGGTGACCGACAAGCCCAACATTGTCTGGGCACAGCCTTCGTTCGAGCGCGACGGGGATGGGATCGTCCGCCGCTGGCTTCTGACCCTTCCGGTTTGTCTTGGTGATGCTCCCCAAGTGATGCCGTCGGTACAGCTTGCCGCCGCGTGGACCTGGTGGGTGCATCCCTTCGTGCGCGAGTCTCTTGCCTCCAGTCTTGCTTCGTCGCGACCGGCGAGCTGTAGCGCGGCCGAGGAGCCAAAGCAGGTCGTCCTTAAGCCGACCCCCGCTGCGCCGCTTGTGTTCCTGGATGGATCGGATACCAGCGCGCGTATCATCTACGCGATCCCCTGGGCGAGCGATGCTACCGGCCTTGGACCGAGGAGTGACACGGGCAATTACAAGGTCGCGGTGCGCAGCGCCCGAAGCATCGAGCGTATTCCGGCGAACTCGGCGGTTCCGGGCATAGGAGGAAGTATCGCCGTCATCGGTGGCTCGTATGCGCAGAGCGGCGACTGGTACTATACGCCCCTCGGGCCCATGCCAGGCACGGTGGTGCTCATCAATGCAATCGACGCCTTGATCCAGCACGGTACACCGAAGCCTCCTCCGCTTCCGATCAGTGTTATGGTCAGCGTCGGGATGATCCTGCTGACGGCGCTTGCCGTGGCAACGCTCAGGCCGGCCGTCGCGGCGCTCGCCGTCAGTGCAGGCGTCGCAGCGCTGACAGTCCTCACATTGCCGCTCCTGAAGTCTGGCTACCTGATCAGCCTTGCTGCGCCATCCTTTGGCATCGTAGCCATGGATCTCCTCCACTCAGTTTACGAGGAGATCAAGAGTCTTCGGCGCAAGGGTTGGCGTTGGTTCTTCAAGACCAACACGATGGAAGAGGGTGAAAAGCCATGAAGCGTCTTCTGGCCTTGATCTGCTTCTGCGTCCTGCTGCCGATTGTACCAATCGCCCATGCAGCGTCGGAGATCGGTTATGTGGAAGACTTTGCCGGCCCGGCCAGCGGATATCGTGTGATCCGTTCCGGAACAGAAGTGGCAATGACGATCTGCCTTCCCCTGATGGGCGGCGACAAGGTGCAGGTCATCGCTCCCAACGGCCGGATTGTCCTAAGATTGGCCGGGCGGTCCGACCCCGTCGTCCGGACAGCCCGAGACAACGAGACGCCGCTGGAGGAGACGCCAGGCTCGACAACGTACTGGTCCGCCGTCTTCGACTGGGCTGTTGCAACACTGTCCCCCCTCGACGAGCAGCGCCGCGAGCGCATATCGACAACCATCCGGGACGATGGAGGCGGCGATTTCGGTGTCCCGTTGTTGCGCTCGCTGCAGACGATGGCAGCGGGCGAGCGATCGATCTCCATCGGCTGGACCAAGCCCTCGCAGCCCGTACTCGTCTCACTCTCGACGAAATCGGGCAAGCAACTCGTCAGTGGCAAGGGCGTTGGGGGGCTCTGGACGAGCCCGCTGGTTTCCCTGAAACCTGGCTCCTATCGGCTCGAAGTTGCAGCGCCGGGCGCGAAAGTCATCGGTCGGCTCGAGGTGGTCAAGCCGCAGCGCCTCCCGGATTGGCCGAAAGACCTTGCGAACGAAGACGGCTCCGACCCTTTGGCCGCTGCAGCGCGCGCGCTTTGGCTAGCCTCTCAAGGCGACGGCGCCTACGCGCTGGAAGCCTTTCAGCGCGTTGCGCGGTCACAGCCGCTGGGACCCACGGCGGTGGTGCGCGCCGCGCTCATCAACGGCGCTCGCATCAATCCACCCGAGCACTAAGGCTGCGTCCGGCCGCCCTCGCCGATGAGCGAGAACGGAGCCCAGATCGCGGGGTGCGCGTCCGCTTCGTCCCCGTCGTCCAGAAGCTGCACCGTTGCGCGGCGCAAGGCTTCGGCGCGCCCGATTTCGGGGTGAGCGGCGAGTTCGTTGACGAGGCCGGTGGTGATGCGCACCGCGGCATCCGATTCAACCGGCCAATTGGAGGCGAGGAGCGACCTGGCGCCGGCGTAGATGAAGGCGCTCGCGAGGCCTGACATCGCCTCCCCGCCCGGCACCCCGCCGGCGGCGGTGTTGCAGGCCGAGAGGATCACCAAATCGGCATTGAGCCTTAGCCCCACGATGTCGCTCGCCTTCAGCAAACCATCGTCATCGGGACGGGCGCTCGAGGGCGGCGTCAGGACCAGCGCCGGCTCGGCGAGAGAGCCGTCCGCCGACGCGAGATCGCCGGCGACAAGTCCATGGGTGGCGAAGTGCACGATGCGGTAGCGCTCCAGGTCGGCTCTGCGTACCGCTTCGATGGTTGCCGCCTCGCCGAGATGAACGTCTGCTTCGGCCGCCTTGAGGCTTTTCGCCACGCAGCGGATCTCGGTTGCCGATTCAGGCAATGGACAGAGCGACCGCACCGCTTCGACGTCGACCATCGAGTTCTTGAAGATGCCGGTCAGGCTGGCTGACGGTGCACGCGCAGCGCGCGTCCCGCGCAAGGCGATCTGCGGTCCCTTCGAAAGGTCCGGGCACGAGTCGTCCGTCGGTATCACCTGCGGGCACTCGAGATTTCCGGAGAGCACGGGATCGCCGAACGCCACGTATGGCTGCGGCGCTGCCGGCCTGACGGCCCCGCCGCGCAAGACCCTCAGCGCCTGAACCGACGGCAGCACGGACACGGGGGTCGCTTTGCCGAGCCAGGCAAGATCTTTGAGCGATGCGGGGTTGGAGCCGGGGGGAGCTGTCAGCAATATCTGGAACGGAATGCTCGCGATGGGATCGGGGGCGACGACGATCAGCCGGCGACCGGCCAGTTTCGCGGCAAGGGGTTCGAGCAGCAGCTGGTACAGTGCGTACGCATCAGCAGCGTCGAACCGTGGGAGCCCGGTCTGGTCGTCGAATTGCGCGCCGATCCTGGTGCAGGCGGTGCGGCCCGTTGCATCGGTCCACACCGTCGGATCGAGGCCGCATCGCAGCCTTTCGACGGTCATGGCCACATCGCCAATGCTCGTGTCAGACCCGATCATCGACGCGTCGTCGCGTGTAACGAGCCAGCTGAAGGTGCCCGAGCCGTTCGCGCCGCCGAATGTCGACACGAGCAGCAGGGCCTCGTCGGGCTGAAGCAACTGCTGCACGTCCTTGACCGAAACCGGGGAAGGATCGGTCAGCGAGGCATAGGCCGGGTAGCGCGCCGCCAGGAGGTGATCGATCTCGTCAAGCTGCGCATCGATCGCGCTCTGCTCGTCACGAAGGGCCGCCTCCAGCTGCATATTGCGCATCTTTGGGGGCGAAGAGATGGAGGCCATCCGCTTTGCTTCGAGGTCGCGCCAGCGGTTGAGGAGGTCCTGGCCGTGCCGGATCGTGTCGCCCAGCTCGCCGGCATCTGAAGCAAACCGCGCGCCGGCGCGCGCCAGGGAAGCCGCCGCGGCCGTTACGTGCGTGCGCTGGGCCGCCTCGAACGCCTCGGCGATCGCGGCCGGCGCAATGCCCGAGCCCGCCTTCTGCATGGCGGAGGCCTTCAGAATACCGAGCACCGTTCTGGAAACGTACCGCTCGCCCACACTTGCACCGGTCTCGCGAATGCCGCGGGCCTGGCGGGCTCGGAAACGGTCGTAACCGGCCAGCGCGGGCCGCAGGTACGAGAGTGCTGCTGATGCATCTCCCTGACCAAGCTCGAGCCAGCCGATATTGTTCAGAACAAGGATCGTATCCGGGTGATCCGGGCCAAGCGACTTCTCCCGAGAATCGAGAGCCTGCTTGAAGAGCGGGAGAGCTTGATCGGGATAACCAGAGTCACGATAGGTCACCGCTGCGTTCACGAGATTGAGGATTGCCGCCGGGCTGTCTGCTCCGAACTCCGCCACGTTCAGTTCATACGACTGACGGTACGCGGTCACGGCTTCTGCCGGTTTCCCCATGCTGTTGTACATCACACCCAGATTGTTCGCGGCGGAAGCAGCGACGTCCCTCGCCTTGGGACCGTGGCGCTTGGCGATGTCGAACACCTGCTGAAACTCGGCGACAGCTTCTTCGCGCCGTCCCAAAGCCGCCAGAACCGACGCCAGGGCATTGCGCATTTCGATGGTGTCGATGCTGTTCTTGCCGTAGGCCTTCGCCATCCCGCCCACAGCCGCCTGAAGTATGGCGGCTGCTTCCTGGTGCCGGCCCTGTCGGTAATAGAGGAGCCCGAGCGCCCCGAGCGTGCCTGTCGTCATTGCGTTGCCAGGACCTAGACGGGCGTCGAACGTCGATATTGCCTCCTTGAGAAGCCGTTCAGCCTCCTGATAAGCGCCGCGGTCGCTCAGGATGCCCGCAAGCACCGTCTTTGCTGTGGCGACGCGCGTGTCTGTTTTCCTCGGCAACATTGCCGCTGCGGCGACCGCCTCCCGCGCGGCTGCTTCCGCATCCGCAATCCGGCCAGCGTATTGGAGCGCTATGGCCTCCTTAAGTTTGGCCTCAACTGCCGCAGGACTTGGAGCTTGAACCTGAACGACAATCGGAACTTCGAGGAGAGATTGCTTCTGAACAGGCAACAGAAGCAGAGGCGCCAGCGCAGCGATGTGGCCGCTCCGCCATGCCAAGCCAAGCTCAGTCAACCACCGATTCATCAGGCTCCCGCTTGCAAGGTCACCTATCCGATCGCTCGAAAGGGATGTGTTCGCCCCGGGAATTGGAGGAGGCTGGCGTCGCGTTACTGAGGCAATTCCCGAACCTGGAAATCGGTGACGTTGAACGTCGATGGCGACGTATCGCTTTCACTGGTCCATATGCTGAAGCCGACAAGACTTCCGCCATTCGGGGGCATGCCATCAAAGTCGGTCACCTTGACGCCGTTGATGCTTGCCACAAGGGAACTGCCCTTCACCTGAACCGACAACTCGATGGGACCCTTGAATTGAGGCTTCATCGCATCGTCAGGAAGGTTGGTCCACGGAATCGGCCTTAGCCACTTATTGTTCTGCTCCCGCGAGATCGAATACGTTGCGAACGTCGGCGAGATGTCGAGAGAGTACTTGCTGCTCGTATCAACGCCCCAGAAGGTTAAGCCGACAAGGGGCTTTGCTTCGCACGTGTCTGTCTTGCTGCATTGTGGTGGAGCACTGACAGTCAAGCATACTTCGTAATTGTCGAAGTAACCTGACTGATTGAGCAAGTCGCGTTGCTGATCTCCTGTCAGGGTAACTTGATAGCCGGATGGGCCAAACTTGTCGATCTTGTCGTCGACGCGCAAACCCCAGACGGGTGAAGGCTTTGCGAATTTGTCCTCCAGAAGAAGCTTTCCCTGCCCGCAGGCGTAAGCCTGATCAATCGTGGTCGCCAACCAAACGCCCGTCAGGCAGAGAAGTCCCAGACGCGACATAGACATCACGCTCTCCTCTCGTTGATCACGCAGGTATTTCGCCTTGCGACATGGCGACTCCAGTACGAAAGATCGTTGCGTGCAAGCGGGAAAAAAATGCCCTCGGTTGCTTTTACTGAGGGGGAGGGTATCTCTGAGCCTTCCTTCGATCGAAACAGGGGCCTTGGAGACGACCTTTCGTGGTTTTTTCTGCCGAATGTCCGGTCCGTCTCCGCCAGTCTATTCAACGCTTCATTCTTCCTGTTCTCTGCGGCAGGGAATCCCGCTTTGAGAATTGATGCGCAGGGTCTGCGAGCGTCGGACCGCGAGCGATTCCCATTGAGCCACCAGATAGAGGCCTTGGTCGAACGGTCCCGTCGTCTGCAATTGCAACACACCGTGGAGCGGCTTAGCGTTCCGGTTGAAGCGGCGATAGACGATGAATGTGTGACGCAAGGTGGCTGAGGAACTGGCATGTGACGTTCTGGTCATCGGGTCTGGCGCTGCGGGCTTTGCTGCCGCGCTGACCGCCGCCATCGATGGCCTCGACGTCATCATGGTCGAGAAGGCCGACGTCTTCGGCGGAACCACCTGCTTCTCGGCCGGGGTAATCTGGATTCCCGGTAGCAGGCAGGCGCAAGACGCTGGCATCAAGGACAGCTCCGAGACGGTGCTGGCCTACCTGGAAGCCGAGGCGGGCAACCGTCTGGATCGCGACAAGGCCGAAGTCTATGTCGAACGGGCAGCGAGCGTGCTGGAATGGTTCGAGGCCAACAGCCACGTGTCGTACATGCTGTCCCCGGCCTGGAGCGACTACCATCCTGCGAAGCCCGGCGCTTCGTCGGGCGGCCGCTCCCTGGGGCCGCGTCCCTTCGATGGCCGTACGCTCGGCACGTGGTTCTACAAGCTGCGGCCGCCGCTGAAAACCACGACGATCCTGGGAGGGATGATGGTGGGGCGCGAGGACCTGGCGCAGTTCTACACGATGACGAAGAAGCTTTCGTCCGCCCGTCATGTCGGGAAACTGTACCTGCGCTATGCACAAGACCGGCTGCGATACCCTCGCGGTACGCGTCTGTCGAACGGCAACGCGCTGATCGGAATGCTGGCCCGATCGGCGTTTGATCGTGGCGTACGGCTTATGATGAACACGCCGGCCGTGGAACTGAGGACCGAACAAGGGCGCGTCTGCGGCGGGGTCGTCGATTCACCGGAAGGTCGGGTGGCCATCCATGCCCGCAGGGGTGTCGTCCTGGCGTGCGGCGGTTTTCCGGCCAACAATGAACTCCGTGCACGGCTGTACGACCATGTGGCGGCGGGCAAGACCCATCAAACCGTCGCTCCGGCCGAAAACACCGGCGATGGACTAAGGCTCGCCAGTGTACTCAATGTCGCCGTTGTCGAGGCGCAGGCGCAGCCTGCGGCGTGGACGCCTGTTTCGCTGGTGCCGCAACCTGACGGGTCGACGATCCCGTTTCCCCATTTTATCGATCGGGGAAAGGCAGGTTACATCGCCGTCGACAAACGTGGGCGTCGCTTCATCAGCGAGGCGATCTCCTATCACGACTTCGTCCCGGCCATGATCGAAGCCTGCCGCGACGATCCGGACGTTCACTGCCATCTGATCTGCGACAGCACCGCCATCAGGGCCTACGGCCTGGGCGCCGCCCCACCATTGCCCGGGCGCCTGGGACCGCATCTCGCATCCGGCTACATCCAGCGGGCCAATACGCTGGCTGACCTCGCAACGCTTTGCGGCATAGACGCGAAGGGGCTGAACGACACCGTCGCCCGGTTCAACGCGGGTGCAGCGCTCGGTGAGGATCGCGAATTCGGCAAGGGCGGTGACGTCTATCAGCGCTTCAACGGCAGTATTGGCCATCGCCCGAACCCGTGCGTGGCTCCTATTTCGCGGGCGCCGTTCTATGCCGTTCGCCTGGTGCCCGGCGACATCGGAACATTCGTCGGATTACGTACGGACGTCCACGCCCGCGCCCTGGACACCTCGGGCCATCCGATCCCCGGACTCTATGTCGTTGGCAACGATGCGGCGAGCTTCATGGGCGGAACCTATCCCGGCGCCGGCATCACGCTGGGTCCGGCACTGGTCTTCGGCCATCTGGCCGCAAGGCACATCGCATCGTCGGCGCACCCAGTCTAACTTCCCGAATTTCGTGACCATTCGGCTCATGCGAACGCGCCGACAGACCTGCGCTCGCCACCTGACGCTGCTCGAAAAGCGCATGGTGGCGTCAGGAGATTGCCGCGGCGGCCAGGTCCCTCAAAAAGGACAGCGCGTGTCGCAGGCTGTCGAACATCGTGGCGATCTGAAATGACACGAGGAAGAAGCAGGCGTACGCGAGACCCGGTCTCGTGTCGAAAACGCGGATCCAATCCTGCCTTTCGATACGATTACTGACCGGCTCAAACAGCAATAGTACAAGCGCGCAACCCATTACGGCGCCGGCAAGAATGTCGGTCGGATAGTGGTACCACAGAGCGATTCTCGGCAGCGAGATAATCAGCACCGCATGCAGGAGCGCCACGAGTCCCACTTCCGCGTGAACGAGGAGGAGCCCCGTGGCAAACGCGAAGTAGAGCACTGCATGATCGGACGGCATGGAGCTCCAGCTCTCCAAGTGATGCGGCACACCGGCGAATGGATTGTCGGGAATGGCTGAATCGGCGAGCGGACGAAAGCGAAACGGCAAGAAGGTTTGCGTCACCCGCCCGACAACGATCGCAATCACGGCGATGATCACTACTGACAACAGATCAGCTCTGGTCCGGCGCGGATTCCTGTCGCCGAACCACAACAACCAAAAGAGCGTGACGACGAATTCGCCCTTGCACAACGGGCTACGCGTTATCCCTTCGAGAGACGATTGCAGGAGTCCAGGTTCAGGCCCTACCCGCAACGAATGGAGGAGAGCGAGATCCAGTTCGTTCAGCGAATACGACACGCAAGCACTCGCTTAACCACACGCAGCAGTATTCTTAACGTTGCGTAACTTGCGGGGCTTGGCAAGTGTAAATGCGTCCGCCCTCACTCGATGCGCGTTTGGCTGTGATAGCCTTCGCCTGGCGTTGCGCTTGTCGAAACTAGGAGATCATCGTCATGGAGATTCAGAGAAATGGCGCCAAGTCGTCTTCCGAGGGTCCCGGGAACTGGTTCAGCGGGCGCGTTCGGATCGACCCGTTGTTCTCCGCGCCCGATCCGGCGCGCGTGGCGATGGCGAACGTCACCTTCGAGCCGCGCGCCCGCACCGCCTGGCACACGCACCCGCTCGGCCAGACGCTGATCATCGTCTCGGGCATCGGCCGCGCCCAGCGCTGGGGCGGTGCCATCGAGGAATTGCGGCCCGGCGACGTCGTCTGGTTCCCGCCGGGAGAGAAGCACTGGCACGGCGCAGGCCCCGATAACGCGATGTCGCATATCGCGATCCAGGAACGGCATGAAGGAGACGTGGTGACCTGGATGGAGAAGGTCAGCGACGACCAGTACGATCCGAGGTGATGCGCGACGCGGAGAACTCGCCTGGAAAGCCGTCGGCCCCCAGCACGACCCGCGTGCTGCTGCCGGTCATGGCCGTTGTTCTCGTCGTCTTTTTCGTGATCGGACTGGCGCTCCCGGCGCTGCCGCTGCACGTGAACGAGGGGCTTGGTCTCGGATTTTTTGCGATCGGTCTGATTGCCGGTAGCCAGTTCGGCGCCTCCGTTCTCTCGCGGTTCTCGGCCGGTAACTACGCGGACCGCCATGGGCCGAAGCCTGGCGTGGTGATCGGTCTCTGGACCGCGTCCGCTTCCGGCGTCCTCTATCTCGCGTCGCTTGCCGCCGTCGGCGCACCGGTTCTCTCGGCCGCGATCCTGCTCGCCGGGCGCGCGGTTATGGGGATTGCAGAGAGCTTCGTGATCACGAGCGCGGTGAGCTGGGGCTTTGCGCGCGTCGACACCGCCAAAACCAGAAAGGTGATCGCCTGGGTCGGCATGTCGATGTTCGGCGCGCTTGCGATCGGCGCTCCTGTCGGAGCGGCGATTTATGCAATGGCCGGCTTCGCGTGCATCGGCCTCGTCACCACTCTCGCACCGCTCGCGGTGTTGATCGCGATTGTTCGTCTGCCGGCCGTCAAGCCGATCAGGACGAGCGCTCACCAGGGCTTTGGTGCGATCCTGCGCTCGGTCTGGATGCCGGGCGTCGGAGCGGCACTCAGCTCGTTCGGCTTCGGCGCGATCCTCGCCTTCGGTGCGATCCTGTTCGCTGAGCGCGGATGGGGAGACCCCTGGCTTCCGTTCACGGCCTACGCCGCTGGTCTGATCATCGCGCGCATTCTGCTCGGCCACCTGCCCGACCGCCTCGGCGGAGCGCGTGTCGCCCTCGTGTCGGTGTTCGTGGAAGCGGCCGGGCTGATCGGACTTTGGGTGGCGGGCGATCCTCTTGTGGCGGCCGCCGGCGCCATGCTGACCGGCGCGGGGTACGCACTCGTCTACCCCGGACTCGGACTGGAAGCCGTGCGGCGAACGCTGCCGGAGAACAGGGGCGCCGCCATGGGGATCTTCACGATCTTCCTGGACGTCGCGCTGGGCCTCGGCACGCCGGTGTTGGGCGTGATCGCGAACCACGGCGGCCTGTCCTCGGTGTTTCTCGCCAGTGCCGTGATCGTGATGGCGAGCAGCCTCGTCTCGACCGCGTTGCTCCGACGGTCAGCAATGGATTGAACGCCATGCCGCCTGCCGTTAGCGTTGCGGTCGCAACAAAGGATTTCAGCATGAGCCTGCGCAGCTACAAGATTTTGACCTTCGATGTCGTCGGTACACTGATTGATTTTGAGGCCGGCATCATCAATTGCATCCGCCCCATTGCCCGCGAGGCCGGGCGAACGCTGGATGATGAGCAGATCCTGCTGAGCTACGGCAAGGCGGAGGCGCTCGAGCATGAAAGAACGCCAGGCATTCCGTTTCCGCCTATGCTCGCGCCAATCTATCGTACGATGGCGGCAGATACCGGCCTGCCGCTCGACAAGAAGTACGAAGGAGCGCTCCACGCATCGATCCCCGACTGGCCGGCGTTTCCCGATTCCATCGGTGCATTGAAGCGGCTGCGACGGCACTTCAGATTGGTCGCGATGACGAATTCCGACAACTGGGCGCTAGGCCATTTCGCGCGGACGCTGGAGATGCCGTTCGATGACACCGTGACGGCCGAAGATGTCGCCACGGCCTGCAAGCCCGATCCCCAGTTCTTTGCATACGCGCGCGGACGGGAAAGCATTCACGGCTATGGACTGCGGGACTATCTGCATGTGGCGCAAAGCCAGTTTCACGACATCGGAGTAGCCAAGCGTCTCGGCTACGCCACCGCCTGGATCGAGCGGCGGAAGGGCAAGGAAGGCTTTGGCGGCACGCCGGCGCCGGATACATTGGTGATGCCGGATTACCACTACGCGACGCTTGGCCAGTTGGCCGACGCCGTGGATACGGCGTTTCTCTAGCAACGTGGGTGAGTGAACAGTTGTCGCGCGCGGTGCACCTTCCGAAGCTTTTCATGCGCAGAACGAGATCGAAATCAGGTGATTACTGCTCCGCCGGAAGGTCCGCTTGGCCTGATTGACGCGCCGAGGCGGTGGCGCCGAGGGACGCCGCGACGATCAGGAGAATGGCGACCGACTGGGTCGTCGTAAGCCTCTCGCCCAGGCGAACCCACCCGGTGAGCGCTGCGACCACCGGTTCAAGGCTCATCAGGATCCCAACCGGCGCGCAGGAAGGGCGCGCAGGCCGACCATTTCAAGCGTGTAGGGAATCACCGCCGAGAGAATGGCGACGGCCAGCAGCATCAGAAGGACCGGTCCCGTGTAGGTGTCGATGCTCATGTGAGAGACCCCGAACGGGAGCGTGAACACTGCGGCCAACGCCATGCCCAGCGCAGCGGTCTGTACGCCGTTGCCGCGGCCGGCATGTTGACCGAACACAATGTAGAGGGCCCAACAGACCGCGCCGCCGAGCGCCCAACCGAGACCGACCAGGTTGATCCGCTCCATCGTGTCGAACACTTCCGTGATCAACAGAAGACCGGCCGCAGCAAGCGCCGACCAGACCAAGTCTATTCGTCTTCGGGAACCGAGCACTGCCACCGACAGGGGACCGAGAAACTGCACCGCGGTGGCAATTCCAAGCGGCAGAAGATCGATCGCGAGGTAAAACATGCCGTTCATTCCGGCAAGCGAAGCGCCGTAAAGAACAAGCGGACGCCAGTTTGCAGAATTGATGGTCGCCCGCCATGGCCGGAGCATCAACGCCATGATGATCGCCGCGATTGCGAGGCGAATGAACGTTGTCTCCAGGACTCCGACGACTGCGAACAGCTGCTTCGCCATCGCTGCTGCGAGTTGAAGGGATGCCATCGCCGCCACGAGCGACAGAACGGCCACCCATGTGCCGACCGCGTACGGCCGCACTATCGGAACCTTCGGGTGGCGGGAGGCGATTGCAGCAGCAGCCTCCAAGCGTCGCATGACACCGGCAGACGATGTCTGCGGTGGCGCTTGACGCTTAACGAACCACCATCGCCCGGCAAGTGTTCCGAACGAGACACCGGCGGGGGCAGCCTAATGTCTGGCGAGCCCCGACCGCCGGCCGAGGGCTACGACGTCAGCCGCGGATCGTGTGCCAGACGCCGTTCAGGCCGTCGCCCTTCATGTCGCCCTTCTGCTTGTCGCCGCTGAAGAAGTAGGTGGGGCGCCCGTCGTATGCCCACTGCATGGAGCCGTCAGGCCGCTTCACCAGCTTCCAGCCCTTCGTCATCTTCTCCCCGGACTTGCCGAGGTACGGGGGCCAGTTGGTGGCGCAGGCGCCTTCGCAGGTTGGCTTGCCGCCCTTGTCCTTGTCGAAGACGTAGAGGGTCATTCCGTTGGGTGCCGTCACCACGCTGGCGGCATAGGACGTTCCGGCACCGAGGGCGAGTGGTACGCTCGCGCCGATCATCGCGGCGAGCGTCAAGGAGGCGAAGGACTTGGTCATCGTTCTTCTCCCGTTGTTGGGTAGCAGTGCGCCCGCCCGCAGGAGCAAGGCGCATTCGCCACTACCCGGATCCTGGGAGCTTGCGCCGCGCACGTGCCCGCACGATGGCGCAATCGTGTCCGAAGGGGACAGTTGTTGCCAGCATGGAGCGCGCAAGAGGCGCTCAGTGAACGCCTCAGTAGTAGCCGGCGTAGGGCTTCCGGTGTGCGCCCGCGTAGGCGTAGTCGATCATCGTGATGAAGTCGAAGACCGGCAGGCCGGTCGCGTCCTGGACGGCCTTGGCGTAAGGCGGCAGCATCGAGCACTCGAGCATGACCGCGCCCATGTCGGGGTGGCTCTCCTGCATCTCGCGCACGACCGCGATCGTCTCCGCCTCGAGCAGGTCGGAATCGAGGTCGCCGCGCTCGCTGAGGATCGCGTCTCGGAAATGCGGCTGGTCCTCCATGCCGCGCACCACGACGTTCATCTCGCTCGTCACCCCGGCCAGCTCGAGCACGCGATTGCCGAGATGCTTTCGCGTGGCCGTGACGCAGCCGATGGGGCGTCCTGTCTCGAACATCTGGGCGAGGAACGGCAGCTGCAGGAGGCTCGACATGAAGACCGGGATCTTCACGGCCTTGCGCACCGCGTCCTGGTACTTGATCAGGAAGCCGCAGTCGCTCGAGATGCCGCGGACGCCCGCCGCCTCGAGCTCCCTTGCGGCCTCGACGATCGGTCCCTCGAGTTCCGGATCGCCCGCCAGCACGCGGTCGAACGCGAGGCCCTTCACCAGCTTGTAGAGCACCGGGTAGCCGTATGACGTCGCGTTGCCGACGTCGCCGGGAATGAACGGCCCCCGGAAGTCGAGCAGCAGGATGCCGATGGCATGACCGTAGGTGTCGGCATTGCGAACCTTGTAACGTGGCATGATGGCGCTCCCTTCAGGATCAGTCGCTGATGATCAGTTCGCCCTCGATTTCGACCGGAATGTCGAGCGGCAGGGTCGACATGCCGACCGCCGAGCGCGTGTGCGCGCCGACGTCCGGCCCGAACAGGCTGACGATGAGCTCGCTGAAGCCATTGATGACGGGCGTCGTCGAGGTGAACTCCGGCACCGCGTTCACCATCCCTAGCGCCTTCAGCCACTGCTTCACGCGATCGAGGCTGCCGATGGCGCGCTTCAGGTCGCCGAGGATCGACAGCCCGACGAGCTGCGCGCACTTGTAGCCCTGCTCCACGGTCAGGTCGCGGCCGAGCTTGCCGAGCGGCTTCGAGATCGAGCCGTCCGGGTCCTGCGGCGCGTGACCGGAGATGTACACATGGTTGCCATGCACGATGATCGGCTTGAACGGCAGGACCAGGCCGGGCGGCACCTTCAGCGGCGGCGGCAGGTAGAGGCCCATGTCCTTGATCTTCTGCTCGATGCTGTCCATTCCGCTGTTCTCCTGCCGGCCGAACGCCGTCTCGTTGATTTGGGCTACCGGTCAGTATAATTTCCTCTCACGACGGATCAACCGCCTAACCGACAGCGAAGACCAGGTGCGCGACGACTACACGCTCGACGACCGATACCGTCGCCGCGACGGCACGATCTTCCTCTCCGGTGTGCAGGCGCTCGTCCGCCTGCCGCTGATCCAGCGCGAGCGCGATGCGGCCGCGGGCCTCGACACGGCAGGCTATATCTCGGGCTACCGCGGATCGCCGCTCGCGACGTTCGACCTCCAGCTCTGGCGCGCGAAGGAGTGGCTGAACAAACGGAACATCGTCTTCCAGCCGGGCCTCAACGAGGACCTGGCGCTCACCGCCGTGTGGGGCACGCAGCAGGCGGAGGCCCGCGGCGAAGGCCGGCACGATGGCGTGTTCGCCATGTGGTACGGCAAGGGCGCGGGCGTCGACAGATCGGGCGACGCCTTCCGGCACGGCAGCAATGCGGGGTCCTCCAGGCACGGCGGCGTCCTGGTGCTGACCGGTGACGATCATCGCGCGGAATCCTCGAGCTCGGTGCACGCGAGCGAGTTCAGCATGATGGACTTCAACATCCCGGTGCTGAACCCGGCGAACGTGCGTGAGATCCTGGAGTTCGGCCTGCACGGCTTTGCGATGTCCCGCCTCACCGGCAGCTGGGTGTCGCTGAAGTGCAACCACGAGGTCGTCGAGAGCGCCTCCTGCGTCGACACCGCCATCGAGAAGACCGTGCCCGTCCTGCCCGCCGTGGCGATGCCGCCGGGCGGGTTGAACCTCAGGGTGCCCGATACCCCGCTCGACCAGGAACGCCGCACGATCGAGTTCCGCCTGCCCGCGGTCCTTGCCTACGCGCGCGCCAACGGTCTCGACCGCACGGTGTTCAAGCCGAAGGGCGCGACGCTCGGCATCGTCTCGACCGGAAAGACGGCGCTGGAAGTGCTGGAGGCGCTCGACGCGCTCGGCATCGGCGCGGACGACGCGCAGCGGTTCGGCATCGCCTTCTACAAGGTGGGGATGCCGTGGCCGCTCGAGCCCGAAGGGTTGCGCGCCTTCTGCGACGGCCTCGACGCGGTGCTGTGCGTCGAGGAAAAGCGCGCGCTGATCGAACCGCAGCTCAAGGACCTGCTGTTCGGTTCGGGCACGGTCCGCTCCATCATCGGCAAGCGCGACGAAGAGGGGCGCACGCTGTTTCCCGCCGCGGGCTCGCTCACCGTGCAGGCAATCGCGCTCGCCATCGCCGCCCGCCTGCCGAAGGGGAAAACCGATCCGCGCATCATGAAGGCGGTGAAGTCGCTCGAGGCGGAGCACCGGCGCGCGGCGTTGTCGCCGGTCGCGGTGCGAAAGCCCTACTTCTGCGCAGGCTGCCCGCACAACCGCTCGACGGTCGTGCCGGAGGGGAGCCTCGGCGGCGCCGGAACCGGCTGCAACTACATGGCCATGTGGATGGACCGGCGCAGCAACCGCTACACCCAGATGGGCGCCGACGGCGCCAACTGGATCGGCGAAGCGCCGTTCTCCAAACGAACGCACATGTTCCAGAACATGGGCGACGGCACCTACAGCCACTCCGGCATTCTCGCGATCCGGGCCGCGGTGGCGGCGGGCACCAACATCACGTTCAAGATCCTCTACAACGACGCGGTCGCGATGACCGGCGGCCAACCGCACGATGCGCCCCTGTCGGTCGCCGGTATCGTGCGCCAGGTCGAGGCCGAAGGCGTCGCCCGCGTGGCGGTGGTAGCCGACGATCCCTCACGGCATGCGGGGTTGCGCGGCGTGCTGCTGAAGGGACGTGACGAACTGGATTCGGTGCAACGCGAGCTGCGTACCATGCCGGGCGTGACGGTGCTGATCTACGACCAGATGTGCGCCACCGAACGGCGCCGACGGCGCAAGCGCGGCACGATGCCGGACCCGGCGCGGCGCGCGTTCATCAACCATCTCGTGTGCGAAGGCTGCGGCGACTGCGGGGTGAAATCGAACTGCGTGGCGATCGCGCCGCTCGAAACGGAGCTCGGCCGCAAGCGGCAGATCGACCAGCACGCCTGCAACAAGGACCTGTCGTGTACGGAAGGTTTTTGCCCGTCGTTTGTGCTCGTCGACGGCGGATCGTTGCGCAAACCCCGGCCGCAGCCGCAGGCCGTCACGCCGCCGCTGACGGATCCGCCCCTTCCGGCGCTCGACCGGCCGTGGAACGTCGTGCTGTCGGGCATCGGCGGCACCGGTATCATCACGATCTCCGCGATCCTCGGAACCGCCGCGCATCTCGAGGGCCGCGGCGTTGCCGTGCTCGACATGATGGGCCTCGCCCAGAAGGGCGGCGCGGTGACGAGTTTCGTGCGCTTCTTTTCGGCCCCCGGCGTGGAGCGCACGGCGCGCGTCGCGGACGGCACGGCGGACGCGGTGATCGGCTGCGACATCATGAGCGTCGCAGGCTCGGAGCCGCTCGGCACGGTCGGCGCAGGGCGCAGCGTCGTGCTCGTCAACACCCACGAGGCGCTGACCGGCGAGTTCACCCGCAATGCCGACGAACGATTCCCGGCCGACGCGTTGCGCAAGGCGATCGACGGGGCCCTTGGGAAGCCCGCGCTCTACCGGGACTTCACGGCGGACGCGGTCGCCGTCACCGGCGATCCGATCGCCACCAACATGCTGATGACGGGGTTTGCCTTCCAGCGCGGACTGATCCCGGTGAGCGCCGCCGCCATCGCCCGCGCCATCGAGCTCAACGGCGTATCGGTGGCAGAGAATCTCTCGGCCTTCGAGGCTGGGCGTCGGCTGGCGCTGAAGAACGACGCGCCCCCGGCCAAGAGAACCGAGCCCGATCTCGACGCGCTGATCCGCCACCGCGTGGCGATGCTCACCGACTACCAGGATCAAGCGTATGCGGAGCGGTATATGGCCGCGGTGGAGGCGGTGCGCGCCGCCGAACGCCGGGCGGCTCCGGGCCGCGAGACTCTGACGCGCGCGGTGGCGCAAAACCTCGCCAAGCTGATGGCGTACAAGGACGAGTACGAAGTCGCTCGGCTTTACTCTTCGCCCGCCTTCCGCGCCGCGCTCGAAGCCCAGTTCGAGGGCGACTACAAGCTCACAGTGCTGCTGGCGCCGCCCCTGCTGACGCGCCCGGATACGCCGGGGGGCGAACCGCGCAAGATGTCATTCGGGCCTTGGATCTTTCCGGTGTTCCGTGTGCTGAGCAGGCTGCGGGGCTTGCGTGGTACCGCGTTCGATCCGTTCGGCCGCACCGGGGAACGGCGTACCGAGCGACGCCTCATTGCCGATTACCTGTCGGACATCGACCGGCTCGTGCGCGGACTCGATGCCGAAAGCCACGCCGATGCGGTCGCCATCGCCTCGATCCCCGAGCGGATTCGCGGTTTCGGCCCCGTGAAGGCGGCGTCGATCGAGAAGGCGCGGGTTGCGAGGGAAGAGTTGCTGTCGCGGTTCGGAAGGCGTCCGGCAAAGGTTGCTGCGGAGTGAGGAGCGCATGACCAAGAACGTGATCGTGATCGGCGCCGGCGTCGTCGGCATGGGCTGCGCGAGCTACCTGCAGCGTCACGGCCATGCGGTCACGGTGATCGACCGGCTGCCGCCGGGGCGCGCCACCTCCTACGGCAACGGCGGCGGCATCGCGAGCACCTTCGTTTTGCCGCTCGCGATGCCGGGGCTCATGAAGCGCTACATGAAATACTACATGGACCCGGAGGGGCCCGTGTCGCTGCGCTGGCGGCACATGCCGTTCATGCTGCCGTTCCTGTGGAAGTTCCTGAAGAACTGTTCGCCCGAGCGCGTCAAGGAATGCACCGAGGCGCTGGCCGCCTTCATGCCGCCGGCCTATGCCGCCTGGAAGCCGCTGTTCGAGGACGCAGGCCTCATGCACCTCGTGCGCCACGACGGCGGCCTGTGGGTCTACAAGGACGATGCGGCAGTGAAGAAGGACTGGGCGTTCTGGCAGGGCCGGCGCGACAAGGGCCTTGCCTTCGAGGTGCTCTCCGAAGACGAGCTTCGCCAGAGCGAACCGGCGATCTCGCGCGACTGGAAGGCGGCGGTGCTCGAGCCCGACTGGCACCACGTGCGCAACCCCTACAAGATCGTGGCGGGGCTCGCCGATCTCGTGCGGGCGAAGGGCGGGAAGGTGCTGGAGGAGCAGGTCCTCGACTTCGACAAGGGACCCGACGGCGTGCGCGCAGTAATCACCGACGCTGGCCGGCACCGTTGCGATGCCGTCGTGATCGCGGCGGGCGCCTGGTCGCATCAGCTGGCGAAGAAGCTCGGGAGCAAGGTGCCCCTCGAGACGCAGCGCGGCTACCACGTGATGCTGCCGAAACCGGATGTCGAGACGCGCCATCTCGTGGTCGTCGGTTCAGCCAAGATCGCCATCACGACGATGGAGGAAGGCGTGCGTATCGTCGGCGCGTCCGCGTTCCCCGGCCTCGACGCCCCGCCGGACTGGCGCCAGTCGCAGATGGTGCTGACGTGGGGCAAGCGCGTGCTGACCGGCCTCAACACGGAGGGCATGACGGAATGGTTCGGCGAGCGTCCGCTCACACCGGACTCGCTACCCGTGCTCGGGCGTTCGCCCAACTTCGCCAACGCCTTCTACGCGTTCGGTCACAGCCACATGGGGCTCACCACCGGCGCGATCACCGGCAAGTTGATCGCGGAGAGTGTCTCTGGGCAGGAGACGTCGATCGACCTGACGCCCTTCCGCATCGACCGGTCGTACTGAGGCCCGCTCATGAGCATCCGCGAGGAAGTGCGTGACCTGAAGCGGCAGCGGATCCTCGAGGCCGCGAGCCGGCTGTTCTTCGACCACGGCTACAGCGGCACGAGCGTCGATCAGATCGCCGACCGGCTGTCCGTGACGAAGCCGTTCATCTACTACCAGTTCGCGAGCAAGACCGACCTCCTCACCGCGATCTACCTGCGCGTGGTGGACCTTGCGGTCGATGCGATCACGACGGCGGTCAACGGCACCGGCAGTCCCACCGACCGCCTGCGCGGCTTTGCCCGCGCGCTCGCCCTCGTGTGCATCGAACACCGCGAGATCATCGCGATCTACTTCCGCGAGGAAGTGTACGTGCCGAAGAAGTCGTTGAAGGAAATCCACAAGCGCAAGCGCCAGTTCGATGCCCGCCTGAAGGAGCTTCTTGCCGAGGGCGTGGCGGCCGGCGAATTCGACGTCGACGACGTCTCGATGAGCGGGCTCGCGATCTCCGGGCTCCTGAGCTGGGTCTATACGTGGTACCAGCCGAAGGGTCGCCTCACGCCGGCGGAGATCGCGGACGCGATGGCTGACCTCGTCACCCGCATGGTGGTGAAGCGCGCGCCCTAGGCGGCGACGAAGTGCGCCGGATCGGGATCGTGCGTCATCGCCCAGTAGTCGACGAAGCGCCACGGCATCACCGAGAAGACGCGGCCGTGCTTGTTGCGGTAGTAGGTCGTCATGCCGGGATGCGTCCAGATCATCTGCTCGTGCTCGGCGTCGACGCGGCGGACGTAGTCGTCGTGCGCGCCTTGGGTGACGTCGAGCGCCGACAGCCCGTCTTCAACCATCCGGACCAGTGATGCCGCGATGAACCGCGTCTGGCATTCGGCCTGGAAGATCACGCTGCCGCCGTGGCCGGGACCGGAGTTCGGGCCGATCATGCAGTAGAAGTTGGGGAATCCCGGAACGCAGAGTCCAAGATACGCCGTCGGATTCTCGTCGGCCCAGGCGTCGGCCAACGAACGACCGCCCTCGCCGACGATCCCCAGGCGCGCGGCGAGTTCGGTTACCTTGAACCCGGTCGCCACGATGATCACGTCGGCAGGGCGCACCACGCCGTCAGCCGTCTCGATGCCCTCCGGCACGATCTGTTCGATCGGCGTGTCGACGAGCTCGACGTTCGGCTTGCGGAGCGTCCGGTACCAGCCGTTGTCGAGGAGGATGCGCTTGCCGTAGGGAGGATAGTCGGGGATGCATTTCGCGATGAGGTCCGGTCGCCCCGCGAGCTCGGCCTCGATGAACGCGGTCATCACGCGGCGATGGCGGTCGTTGACCTTGTTGAGACTGCGCGCGGGATCGGTCCACGCCGGGTCCTTGCGCAGGAACGGCAGGAGGCTGTCGCCGTACCGCCAGAACATGTTGAAGCGATACCAGGCGGCAAACTCCGGGATCGTCTCGAGGAGCAAGCGCTGCCCGGGCGGGATCGGCTTGTCGTATCCCTCGACCGGGCGAACCCACTGCGGGGTGCGCTGGTAGACGGCGAGCGCGGACACGCGGTCGGCGATGGAGGGCACGAGCTGCATCGCCGTCGCTCCGGTGCCGACGACGGAGACGCGCTGTTCTTCGAGGGCGAGGTCCTTCGGCCATTCGGCGGGATGGAAAATCCGCCCACGGAACGTTTCGCTGCCGGGAAAGCGCACCATCGAGGGATCGCTCAATTGGCCGACGGCGGCGACGAGCACGCGGGACACGATTTCCTCGCGCCCGCGCGGGCCCTCGACCATCGATCGCCAGCAGCGAGCGCCTCCGTCCCACCGCGACGCGACGAGTTTCGTGTTGAACCGGATACGCGGACGGATGCCGAATTCCGCCACCACGCCCTCGAGGTAGGTCTGCACCTCCTCGCGTTGCGCGAAGTAGCGGCTCCACGCGAAGCGCTTGCCGAAGGAAAACGAATAGCAGTGGTTGGGCGTATCGACGCCGCAACCCGGGTACTGGTTCGCGTACCAGGCGCCGCCGATCTCGTCGCGCATCTCGACGATGGTGTAGGGAATGCCGAGGCGGCCGAGCGTCACGGCGAGCGAGATGCCGCTGGCGCCGGCGCCCACGATGAGTACGTGGATTTGTCCGAGCGCTTCCGGCGACGGCTGCGCGCGCCACCGCGGGGTGCGGTCGACGAGCCCCATTTCCTCGCGCACCATCGGCGCGTACTCCGGCGGCACCGCCTCGCCCGTGCAGACCGACATCATCCGCGCCAGAAGCACATTTCCCGGATCGGCGATCACCGGCGCCGACCGGCTTCGCAGAACGTCGTACGCGGCCCGGCGAACCTCTGCCTGCAACTCCGGCGCAAGGCCCGCGGCCGGATCGGGAATGAGGCGGACATCGCGCTTCGGCGTGAACGGCGGGGAGAGCCACGTCTCGTCGCCGGTGTACTGGAAGAGCGTCATGAGGAGCGTGCGGAGGTCCGCTTCCTGCAGGGCCGCATTCAGGGCGTCGTCGGGGCTCATGATGTTGCGGAAGTCTATAAGAGGTTTTTCCTACTGCCTAGTATAATTCGGCCCGTATCGTTTTGAAATGTCGGCATCGGTCGCGGCGGATCAGGAGGGATCAAGCTCCGGTTGCTGTCGCTGCGAGCCAGGCCGGTCTCGACAGCGCGATCCCCTCCTCCTTGAACGACTTCAGGAGCCGGCTGCGCGCCGTGCGTTCGATCTCGCCGGGGTCGACCGGCAGCGACGTGAACTTGAACTGCACCACGATCGCGTTGTCGGTCACGTCCTTCACGCCCTGCACCTTCAGCGGTTCCAGGATCTGATCCTTGAAGTCCGCCTTCAGCGTGACGGCGACCTTCTTGGCGACCTGGCGCAGCTCCTCGAGATCGACATCGCGGTCGAGACTCATGTTGAACTTCACCGTCGTCCAATCGCGGCTGTAATTGGTGATCTCGCCGATCTGCCCGAACGGCACCGTGTAGATCTGCCCGTCCTGGTGACGCAGGCGGACCGAGCGCAGGGTGAACCCCTCGACGGTGCCCTTGGCGTTCCCGCATTCGATGTATTCCCCCACGCGGAAGGAATCCTCGGCCAGGAAGAGTATGCCGGACACGATGTCCTTCACGAGCGCCTGACTGCCGAAGGAGATGGCGAGGCCGATCACGGATGCACCCGCCAGCAGCGGCGTAATGTTGAAACCAAGGTGCGAGAGCGCCATCAGGCCCATCACCACGATGATGACGACGTTTGCCGAGAGCCGCAGGATCGGCACCAGCGTGCGGAACCGGGTATGCTCCGATCGGGTGAGGACCTCGCCATCCTCGCCCAGCACGATTCCCGCGGCGGGGTGCGTGGCGAGATAGCGGGCGGAGAGGTAATTCACGTACGATACGGCCAGATAGGCGCCGAACACGGACGCCAGCGGCTCGAACGCATAGTCGGCGAGATCGCTCCAGTCGTCTTCCGACATCACGGCGAGCGAATCCACGCACCAGAGCTTGATGAAGTAGACGGCCGCCGCGAGCACGATGAACACGCGCACCATTTGTGTGAGCAGGCCCGGCAGTTTCGGGATGACGGCGCGCGCGGCATTTTCCGCGGCGTGGGCGCGGCCGAAGAACTCCGCCAGGGCTGCGAGCAGCACCATGGCGAGCGCGGCCTGGACCGTCGCGGTGAGGCCGGCTGCGACCTCGGGCCGCCCGGAAACGCTGCCGTAGGCGTGCAGCACGCTGAGACTCACGACCACGGCGGACGACAGTGCCACCCAGTTGCGAGCGAACCATTGCCGCAGCGCGCTCGCACCTGTGGCGGACGCTGTGTTCGATATCCACCGCGCGATCGCATCGCGCGCGAGGATGGCGGCCACGATGTATGTCCCGGCGAAGAGGACGTTGTCGATGAGCAGCCCGGCGGCGATCACGTCGTCGGATGCAGAGTCGGCGATCGCGATCGATATCCAGGAGCGCCCCACGACGACCGCGGCAATGGCCACGAAGAAGCCGAATGCCGTAGGCGCGTCGCGATCGTCGAGCGGCACGATCCGGCGCCCCGAGTCGTGCGGGCGAAACCAGATCCGGAAGAGCGTGATGTAGAAGCCGAACTGTGCGGCGGACCAGAGCACCCAGCGGCCGACCAGCGACTGGAGGGCGTCCCCCGCAAAAAGCTTTCGTGAGAGCACCACGATCGCGAGCCAGAAGACGACGTACGCCGCGAGGTCGGCCATCGCCGCGCGAACGATCGCGCCCGACGCGATTCCGCTTGTCTCAAGGCGCGGTGAACCAACGAGCCGTGACACCAGAGCTGCGGTCGCCATGCCGAACATGAGCGGCACCGCAGCCGCAAACGCCAGCATCGCGAGGAACGTCAGCGGACCGGGCCCGGCGGGCCGGCCATCGATGCGGCGGAGGATGCTGCCGATCTCGCCGAACAGCGCGGGGACCGCACGCAGGGCCGTCTCGAAGTGTTCGACGAACTGGTATTCCTCGCCCGCCATGTAGGAGACGAGTTCGGCCTCGACGCTGGCGGCGGGTTTGGCCGGAGGTGCAGCCGGCTGGGAGGTGACCTCGGCACCCGGGGGCGTCGCCGCCTGGTGATCGACCTTGAGGTCCTCGAGAACTGCGGCCTTCACGGCCTGGACGATGCGCGCCAGCTGCGCGTCGCTCAATTCGACGGGGGGCGGGGCAACCTGCGCCCAGGCGCTGAGACCGCACGGCGCGCCAACCAGCAGCAGAAGTGCGAACAGGATCGACAGCGCGCAACGAGCAACATGTCCCCGGCCCGAAGGCCACGGACTGGTCGATGCGCTGCGCGCTGTCGGAGATGCTGGCTGCACGGATCGTGTGCCGGCAATGGTTCGATGTGCGGTCTGGACTACTGCTTCTTCAGCCAGGCCTTGTAGAGTTGTTCCTTGCAGGGAGCGGACACCTGCTCGGCGTGCGACTTCATGCAGGCCTTGATGCGGCCGCCGCCCGGCTGGACGTTTCCGCAGAACGTTGCGATGTCGCCCTTGCAGGCCGCCAACACGGCCTTGTCCGTAGCCGATTGGGCGAACGAGGTTCCGGCGAGGGTCGCCAGAAGCGCGGCAGACATCAGGGACATGTGGAAAAGACGGGCAGGCTTCGCCATTGAACTCTCCTTCAGGCGTGCATGCTCGACCGCCGCAGACGCTACCACCAGCATCGCCCGTTGTCGCGTTGAATGTCGGCCTGCGACGTCGCGTACCGATCCGGCGCCGTCCGCCGTCTTGGCCCCCGGCAAAGACAGGCCGTATACAGACGGTACGGCGATGGGAGGCGGCCTTCGACGGCCGGTTGAACCAATGCGCAAAGTGCTTTTGTCATCTGCCTGCCTCGTTGCGCTGGCGGCGTATACCGCGCCGTCGTTTGCCAACGACGAACTGATCAAGTTGCAGCAGGACCCGAAGCAGTGGGTCATGCAGACGGGCAACTACTCGAACCATCGCTTCTCCACGCTGAACCAGATCAACAAGGACAACGTCGGCAAGCTCCAGGTGGCCTGGACGTTCTCGACGGGTGTTCTGCGTGGCCACGAGGGCGGACCCCTCATCATCGGCGACGTGATGTACGTGCACACGCCGTTCCCGAACATCGTCTACGCGCTCGATCTCAACAACAGCGGCGAGATCCTGTGGAAGTACGAGCCGAAGCAGGATCCGAACGTGATCCCGGTGATGTGCTGCGACACGGTCAACCGCGGCGTGGCCTACGGCGACGGCAAGATCATCCTGCACCAGGCCGACACGACGGTGGTGGCGCTCGACGCCAAGACCGGCCAGGTCGTCTGGTCGGTGAAGAACGGCGATCCGGCGATCGGCGAGACCGGCACCTCGGCGCCGATGGTGTTCAAGGACAAGGTGCTGATCGGCATTTCGGGCGGCGAGTTCGGCGTGCGCGGATCGGTGACCGCCTACAACCTCAAGGACGGCTCGCGCGCCTGGCGCGGCTACTCCATGGGCCCGGACGCCGACACGCTGATGGACCCGGACAAGACCACCCACCTCGGCAAGCCGGTGGGCAAGGACTCGGGCACCGCCACCTGGCAGGGTGACCAGTGGAAGATCGGCGGCGGCACGACGTGGGGCTGGTACTCCTACGATCCGGACCTCAACCTGATCTACTACGGCTCCGGCAACCCCTCGACCTGGAACCCGACGCAGCGTCCGGGCGACAACCGCTGGTCGATGACCATCTGGGCCCGCGATGCGGACACCGGCATGGCCAAGTGGGTCTACCAGATGACCCCGCACGACGAGTGGGACTACGACGGCATCAACGAGATGATCCTCGCCGATGTCACCGTGAAGGGCGAGAAGCACAAGGCGCTCGTGCATTTCGATCGTAACGGCCTCGCCTACACGATGGACCGCACGAACGGCGCGCTGCTGGTTGCCCAGAAGTACGATCCGGCGGTCAACTGGACGACCGGCGTCGACATGGACCCGAACAGCCCGACCTACGGCCGCCCGGCCGTGGTGCCGCAGTTCTCCACCGCCCACGGCGGCGAGGACGTGAACACGACCGGCATCTGCCCGGCCGCGCTCGGCTCGAAGGACCAGCAGCCGGCGTCGTACTCGCCGGAAACCGGCCTGTTCTACGTGCCGACCAACCACGTCTGCATGGACTACGAGCCGTTCCGCGTGAGCTACACGGCCGGCCAGCCGTACGTGGGCGCCACCCTGTCGATGTACCCTGCCCCGAACAGCCACGGCGGCATGGGCAACTTCATCGCCTGGGACGCCGGCGAGGGCAAGATCGTGTGGTCGGATCCCGAGCAGTTCTCGGTCTGGTCCGGCGCGCTCGCGACCTCCGGCGGCGTCGTGTTCTACGGCACGCTCGAAGGCTTCCTGAAGGCGGTCGACCAGAAGGACGGCAAGGAACTGTTCAAGTTCAAGACCCCGTCCGGCATCATCGGCAACGTCACCACCTACGAGCATGGCGGCAAGCAGTACGTCGCCGTCCTCTCCGGCGTCGGTGGCTGGGCCGGCATCGGTCTCGCCGCCGGCCTGACCGACCCGAACGATGGCGCAGGCGCTGTCGGCGGGTATGCGGCCCTCAGCAAATATACGAGCCTCGGCGGCGAGTTGACCGTGTTCGCGTTGCCAGACCCTTGAGTACGACAAACACATTCATCTCAATCGACAGGAGGAACAATTGAAATACATGCTCACCTGGACCGAGCGCCCGCAGGGTTCCGCGCTCGAGTACGAAAACGCCCAGAAGCGCATCCTGGAAGTCTTCCGGCAGTGGAAGGCGCCGGCCGACTTCAAAATCGAGATGTTCGTCATTCGCGTCGGTGACTGGGGCGGTTACATGCTGCTGGATTGCCCGGACCCGTCGGCCGTGCACAAGTTCTGCTCGATGCTTCCCGCGTTCGTATTCGAGGCAAGGCCGGTCATTCCCATCGACGATGCAGTGCGCGTCGAGCTTGAAGCAATCGCCTTCCGGGATGGCTTGAAGGCGCGATAGCGCGGAACTCGCGACCAGCACCTAGACAACGCGGAGAATCGACAGGAAGACGATCAGCAGCATCGACGCACAACAGCGGAGGTCGCTCGCCCGCATCACCGGGAGCCCGCTCGGCTGAGGGCAGGATTCTAGTGCCGCCATGCGACGGCGCGGATTGAGCGACTATCGCGCAAGACGGCTCCGTTTATCGCGTGCAAGCCGTGGTCAAGCTCGCCGAAACACTACCGGAGTTCCGTCTCCACCAGCCTTACCCAGAAGCTGACGCCGTAAGGAATCGCCTCGTCGGAGAAGTCGTAATACGGATTATGCAGCGCGGCGGTGTTGCCGTTGCCCATCAGGATCATGGCGCCGGGCTTGCGCTGCAGCATGAAGGCGAAGTCCTCCGAGGCCATGTCGGGCGGGCAGTCGTCGTTCACGTTTGCAGTACCCGATACCTCTGCAGCCACGCCTGCGATCACATCGGTCTCGCGCGTGTGGTTGTGGGTCACGGGGTATGGCAGGATACCGCAGTCGCTGATTGTTGCAGATGCGCCGAGCGCGGCGGCGATGCCCTCGACGGTCCGCTTCAGATTGTCGACCGCCAGATCGCGAAGTTCCTGCTTCAAGGACCGTATGGTGCCGGCGATCGTCGCCGTCTGCGGGATGACGTTGAAGGCGTCGCCGGCATGGAACTGCGTTACCGACAGGACCACGGAGTCGAGTGGATTGGCGTTGCGGGCGGCGATGCCCTGCAGCGCGCTGACGATCTGCGCGCCGACGAAGACCGGGTCGACCGTCAAGTGCGGTGCAGCCGCATGGCCACCGCGCCCGGTGACGGTGATCGAGAACACGTCCATGGCCGCCAGCAGGCTGCCGCGACGCGTGGCGAAGGTGCCCACCGGCAGGCCAGGTGCATTGTGCAGGCCGTAGAAGCGCTCGATCGAGAAACGCTCGATCATGCCGTCGTCGAGCATGGCCTTGCCGCCGCCGCCGCCTTCCTCGGCAGGCTGGAAGATCACCGCGACCCGGCCGTTGAAATTCCGTGTTTCGCACAGGTGCCGCGCTGCGCCGAGCAGCATCGCCGTGTGCCCGTCATGGCCGCAGGCGTGCATGCTGCCGGGCACCTTGGACTTGTAGGGTACCGATGTCGCCTCCGCGATCGGCAGCGCGTCCATGTCGGCGCGCAGCCCGATGGTTGGTCCATCGCCCCGACCCTTGATGAGGCCGACGACGCCGGTACGCCCGATACCCGTGACTACCTCGTCGCAGCCGAACTCCCGCAACTTCGCGTCGACGAACGCCGCCGTCTTGAACGTGTCGTACATCAGCTCCGGTGTCTGGTGGAGCGTGCGGCGCCAGACTGCGATCTCAGGCTGAGCGGCGACGGCGGAATTGAGGAGCGGCATCGGTGGCTGTCCAGTTGCAGACGGAATTCCACTTGTACCGCTCTTTGCACCCGCTGGGAAATGCGACGACGGTCAGCCGCTGTCGCCGCGGATACCCTTCGCCACCGCTTTGCCAGCCAGAAACCGCTCGCGCCTCAGCGCGATCTCGTCAGGCGACAAGAGATCGATATTGCAGTAGTCGCGCTTCCAGTCGGCGGTATCGCTCCAGCGCAGCGGCGATTGCACCGTCGTACGCGGCGCCGGGGCGGCTTCCAGCAGCGTGAGTGCGAGATCGAGGGTCAGGTGCTGCGAGGCCGCATCGCGCGGACGCCCGGCAGCGTTACCAAGAGGAAAATCACTGAACAGGAATCGCGGTACACCGACATGCTCGACGATATCCTTCGCGCAGCCCATCACAACGGTCGGGATCCCGGCAGCTTCGAGCGCCCGCGCCGCGAGGGCGCAACTCTGGTGGCAGACGGGGCAGTTGGCGACCAAGATCACGGCATCGACCGCGTCCGCCCTGCAGCGTTCCACGACGTCCGGACAGTCGGTCTCCAGCGTGACCCGCTGGCTGCGGTTCGTCGGCAGGCCGTGGAAGCGCGGCGCGAGTTCCCCGATGCGCCCGCGATGCGCGGCACGGCGAAGGGCAGCGAGCGGGAAATAGCTTCCCTGATCTTCCGCCGTCGTATGGTCGCGGTCGATGGCGACGTGGGAGATGCGCAGGTCCGGGTCGCCCTTCGTGTCGCCGGAATACACGGCATAGAACTTTGCCGCCGCGTTGTACGGCGCGCGAGGTCCCTGGTCTCCCTTGTCGGGCTGGTAGGGCGACGCCGTCGTGACGATCGCGACGCGGCACTCTGACAGCGGCACCTTGAGCCGCTGGAACGGCACGTCGGCATAGTGCGCCCAGACGTACGGCGGGAAGCCGAGCGCGGAGTAGTACGTGCGGGTACGATCGCGATAGGGGATCGGCACGTCTTCCTCGGGGGCAAATCGGTCGTTGCCTGCCATCGCGGCTAGCCGCGGCCAGCGTATGGCATCTGCGTCGCCATGATCGCCATGAACATCACGTTCGCCTCGAGCGGCAGCGACGCCATGAAGCGCACGGCGTCCGCGGCGTGCTTCACGTCCATCACGGCCTCCTGTGCGAGCGTGCCGTTCGCCTGCGGCACGCCTTTCCGCATCGCTTTCGTCATGTCGGTCGCCGCATTGCCGATATCGATCTGGCCGACGGCGATGTTGTAGCGGCGGCCGTCGAGCGCGCCGGACCGGGTAAGGCCGGTCATGCCGTGCTTCGTCGCCGTGTAGGGCGCGGAGCCGGGGCGCGGCACATGCGCGGAAATCGAGCCGTTGTTGATGATACGGCCGCCTTGCGGGTCCTGCCGCTTCATCAACCGGAACGCCTCCTGCATGCAGAAGAAGGCCCCGCTCAGATTGGCGCCCACCACGCTCTGCCACTGCTCCGCCGACAGGTCTTCGAAGGCGATGGATCCGGGCGCCGAAGTGCCGGCGTTGTTGAACAGCAGGTCGAGCCGCCCGAACCGGTCGCTCACCTCTGCAAACGCCGCGCGCACGTGCTCGCGCTCGGAGACGTCGCAAGGAATGGCGTGGACGTTCCGGCACAGGCGCACGGTCTCCTCCAGCGCCTCGCGACGCCGGCCCATCACGACCACGGTAAAGTCTTCCGAGAGCGCAACCGCCGCTGCCCGCCCGATGCCGGAGCCGCCGCCGGTGACGACCGCCACCCTGCTCACCGTTGGAGTTTCCCTGGTCATGGTGACACCATTGCTTCGCGCTCGTGCTCGATTGCGTCGAGCCGCTTGCCCTCGAAGGCGTCCTCGAAGGCGACGAGGCGCTTGCGGATCGACATCAGCTCGATGATCGTCGTCCATGAGTTCACCAGGTACTGGAACGAATTTGAGACTTGGCCGAAGGCGGTGAGGATCTGCTGGAGGATGCCGAAGGTGATGGAGCCCGCAGCGATCGTCGGCACCAGGATCAGATAGGCAAAGATATTGTCCGCCTGGATGTACATGCCGCGGAACACGTTGAAATAGGCGTAGTGGAAGTAGAGGCGGAAGTAGTTGCGTCTCACCTGCTGGAACAGCTCGCGCGCCGTCATCGGGTCGGCGCGCTGCGCGTCGTCCTCGCCGTAGACGAGTTCCTTGCGGTACGCCGCCTCGACGCGCTGGTTGCGAAAGTTGAGTCCCGGCAGCTTGGCGCCCGCGATCGCAAGTAGCGCCGTGCCGAAGATCGACCAGAAGATCGAGGCGTAGAGCAACGGATGCGGGATCGATCCGACGATCGGCAGGCTGGTGACGTGCGACGAAAGCGCCGCTAGCACGGGCAGGAACGCGAACAGCGTCATGATCGAATCGACGATCGACACGCCCAGGTCCTCCATGATGGTGGCGAAGCGCATCGTGTCTTCCTGGATGCGCTGGGAGGCGCCTTCAATCTTCCGCACCTCCGGCCAGCGGCTCATGTAATAGTCGTTCATCGCCTGGCGCCAGCGGAAGATGTAGTGGCTGACGAAGAACCGGGTGGTGACGTAGACGGCGATCCAGAGGAAGGCGATCTTGGCGAAGATCACGATCAGCGCGTAAAGCCGCTCGGGCGTCACGTCGTGCGATCCCGACAGCGCCTTCTGCACGTCGTCGAAGAACGGACCGCGCCAGTTGTTGATCGCGACGGACACCTGCACGCTGAAGTACGTGGAGAAGATGATCGCGGCCGACCCGACGATCGACCACCATTGGTAAGGATGCGGCGACAGGATCATCCAGGCGGCGGCGAACAGCGCGAACAACACGCCGACGAACAAGTAAAACCACAGGAACTGCGGCGTGACGAAGTGGCCGAGGCCCAGGATCGGCTCAGCGTTCGGATCGGCTGGCGGGAAACCGAACGCCGCGCCGAGTCGCTCGCCGCCCGCATACCAGAGCGCGACCGTCACGACGATCCAGAGTACGGCGGTGGTCGCGAACAGCTTGGGTCGCGGGAAGAACGATTGGTACACGGAGGGTATCCCGATTCGCTGGCAAAACGATCGATTGTCCCCGGTACCGGATCCTTACACGGTGTCGGCGGCTGCAGCGAGAAATCATCAAGGGTCGAAATGTCGAAAATGCATTGACCTGTCGAAAAACGGGGTGCAAGTTCCTTTGCAACGCTTTGCCGAAAGGTCGCCATGCCGCTCACGCCCACTGCAAAAGTCTGGATGAACGGGCGCTTCGTCGACTGGCAGGATGCGACGGTCCACGTCGCGACCCACACGCTGCATTACGGCACCGGCACGTTCGAGGGCATCCGCGCCTACGACACGGGCAACGGGCCCGGCCTCTTCCGCCTCACCGATCACATTGAGCGCTTCTACCGGTCGGGCAAGATCCTCGGCATGCCGATGCCATTCTCGGTCGGCGAGATCGTCGCGGCCTGCAAGGAGACGGTGCGCCTGACCGGGCTTTCGAGCTGCTACGTACGCCCCCTCGCCTACTACGGCTACGGCGAGATGGGCCTCGACACGGGGCCCTGCTCCGTCGACATCGCGATCCTGTGCTGGCCGTGGGCGTCGGTGCGCGGCAACGAGGCATCGCAGCGCGGCCTGCGCCTGAAGGTGTCCTCGTGGCGGCGGCATGACCACAACATCATGCCGCCGGAAGCCAAGACCGTCGGAAACTATGTGAACTCCTCGCTCGCCAAGGCGGAAGCGCGGAAGGCCGGCTACGACGACTGCATCATGCTGAACCCGCAAGGGCTCGTCGCCGAGTGCACCGCTGAGAACATTTTCGTCGTGCGCAACAACATCATCCACACCCCGCCCCTGTCGGCCGGCGGGCTCGAGGGCCTGACGCACGACACCGTGCGCACGCTTGCCCGCGACCTCGGCCACGAGGTGCGGGCGACGGAACTTTCCCGCAGCGACCTCTACATCGCGGATGAGATGTTCGTCTGCGGCACGGCATCGGAGGTCACCGGCGTGAAGTCGGTCGACGACCGCGACATCCCCTTCCCCGGTCCCGTCGGGTCGGCGCTGATCGAGGCGTTCGCGAAGGCTGTGCGGGGTGAAGATCCGCGATACCGGCACTGGGTGGAGACGGCAGGATGAAACTGACCAACGCGCAGCACGAGGATCTTGCGGCGCGGCTGCACGCCGCAATCCGGGCCGGCAAGGGCATCGATCCACCGAGCGAGACGATCGACTTCTCCTTCGAAGACGCCTACCGCATCCGCCGTAAGCTGGTGGACCGGCTGATCGCGGACGGCGGCCGGCCGCGCGGTCACAAGATCGGCTTCACCTCCGAAGCGATGCAGAAGATGTACGGCATGACTGGTCCCGACTTCGGCATCCTGCTCGACACGATGGTGGTGAAGGCCGGCGAACCGGTGAAGGTCAGTCACCTGAGCAACACCCGCGCCGAGCCGGAACTCGCGTTCGAATTGGCGCGACCGCTGAAGGGTCCGGGTGTTACGATCGAGCAGGCGCTAGCCGCCTGCGCGCGCGTCTATCCTGCGATCGAGGTGATCGACAGCCGCGTCGGGGCGATGCGGGCGAAGGCGAACGACTCGCTCGCCGACAACGCGGGCGCCGGCTGGGTGGTGCTGGGCGAGAAAGCGTTCGATCCGAGTGCGCTGACGATTGCCGACATCCCGATGACGATGGACGTCGACGGCAACTTCCAGGAGGCCAGGAGCGGCGACGTGATGGGTCACCCCGCCGCCCCGCTTGCGTGGCTCGCCAACAAGCTGCCCGAGCTCAACGGCCTCGGCGGCGAACTGAAGGCGGGCGACATCGTGATCACCGGTGCGCCGACGCGCTCGGTGGCAGTGCAGGCGGGCTCGAGGCTCCGCGCGACCTTCGGGCCGCTCGGATCGATCGACATCAGCTTCATCTGAGTACGGCGATGATCGAAACGCGCACCGAGAAGGTGTACCGCAAGCTTCGCTCCGACATCCTCGGGGGCCAGATCGAGCCGGGGAGCCAGCTGCCGTTCGCGCGTCTCAAGGCCGACTATGGCGCGAGCATGGGCGTGCTGCGGGAGGCTCTGATGCGGCTGACCGCGGAGGGCCTCACCGTCAGCCAGTCGCAGCTCGGCTTCAAGGTGATGCCGTTGTCGCTCGACGACCTCGTCGACCTGACGGAGAGCCGCTGCAGCATCGAAAGCCTCGTGCTGAAGGATGCAATCCGCAACGGCGATCTCGACTGGGAGGCGCGCTTGGTCGCTGCGCATCACCGCATGGAGCGCACGGTCAAGCACGACCCGGGCGACGCGTCGCCCGTCACCAACGACTGGGCGCAAGCGCATCACGCGTTTCACATGGCGCTGCTGAGCGCCGCCCGGAACAAGCGACTCCAGGCAATCGCCGAGACTCTGCGGGGCGCGGCGGAGGTCTACCGCCGCTGGTCGATGCCGCTCGAGGTCGAGAAACGCGACGTGTCGGCGGAGCATCAGGAACTCGTCGACCTCGCGCTGAAGCGCGATGCGGATGGCGCGGCTGACGCGCTGGTGAAGCACCTGCAGCGCACGAAGGACATCATCCTTCACGGCGTGAAGAGTCGCGTGTAGCGGGAACGGGGACGTGTCCAGGACAGGATTGCGGATGCCCGCCGAATGGGAGCGCCACGAGCGCACCCTGATGGGCTGGCCATGCCGGGAGTCCTCGTGGGGCGCAACCCTCGACCAGGGCCGCGCGGAGTTCGCCGCCGTCGCCAACGCCATCGCGGCGTTCGAGCCGGTCACGATGGTGTGCGCGAACGAGGCACAGGCGGCCGACGCGCGCTCGCGTCTTGCGGCCAACGTCGCGGTCGTGGTCCGCCCGATGGACGGCTCATGGCTGCGCGACAACGGGCCGATCTTCGTTACCGGAGGCGGCGCGCGCCGGGCGCGGCACTTCCGCTTCAACGCGTGGGGCGAGCGGCACGCGCAGCGCGACCGTGATGCGCGGCTCGGCCGCACGCTGGCCGAAGATCTCGGCATCCCGGTCGACGAAGTGGACGTGGTGCTGGAGGGCGGCGCGGTGTCGGTCGACGGCACGGGACTGATGGTCGCGCCCGAGGGGTGCGTGATGCATCCCTCGCGCAACTGGTACCTTGATCGGGACACGGTCGAGGATCGTCTCAAGGCGGCGCTCGGACTGACGCGGCTCGTCTGGCTGGGCCAGGGTCTGGCGGAGGACCTCGCACGCGATCCCGACCACCTCTACTACGGCACCGACGGCCACATCGACCTGTTCTTCTGCTTCATCGGACCGTCGCGCGCGCTGATGCTGAAGGTCGACGACGGCGACCCGAACGCCCCGCACCTCGCCGCGTCGCGCAAGACCCTCGAGGCCGCGGGCATCGACATCGTCGACTTCCCCTTCATGTCGGGCTTTTCCGACGAGGGGCGCTGGATCATCGCCCCCTACCTCAACTTCTATTTCTGCAATGGCGGCGTGATCGTGCCGGTCGCCGGGGCGGAGCCCGACAAGGACAGCGAGGCGCTGGCGTTCCTGTCACGCCTGTTCCCGTCGCACGAGGTCGTCGGCGTAAAAATGCGGGCTGCACCGCGCCAGGGCGGCGCCATCCACTGCATGACGCAGCAGGTGCCCGTCGCCTGAACGCGAAAGGGGCCGGCCTCGCGGGCCAGCCCCTTCGCCAATCTCGTCTTGATCTCAGAGCGTTGTCTTCGACAGGTAAAGCTGGCCCATCGCCGTCGGCTCCACACCCGCCACGCCTTTGCGGGCGGCGGTGAGGAAGTCGTAGAAGTAGGACCAGATCACCGGGGTCTCGTCGAGCAGGAGCTTCTGGATCTTGCCCGCCGCGGCCCGCTGCGCGTCGATGTCGAGCGCGCCGACGTAGTTCTTAACGAGGCCGTCGTACTCGGCATTGTTGAAGTGCGCCGCGTTCCACGTGCCGGTGCTCGCCAGCGGCGCCTGCAGGTAGACGTTCGGCACGCCGCGATGGCCGTAGTCGGTGATGCCCATCGTCGAGTCGAGCCAGGGCGACTTGCCGGGCACGGCATCGCCGTAGTAGGCGCCCTGGTCCATGACGTTGAGGTTGATCTTGCCGCCGATCTCCTTCACCGCGTTCTGGATCAGCACGGCGTAGTCGGGGATCTCGAGGTACTTCTCGGTGGTGAGGGTCACCTCGAAGCCCTTGCCCATGCCGGCCGCTTCCATGAGCTGCTTGGCCTCGGCGATGTTCTTCTCGCGCTGCGGCACGGAAGGATCGGTCGAGGGATAGGCCGCCATGAACGGGCTGTCGTTGCCGACCTTGGCCTTGCCCTTCATCAGGCCCGCCACGATGCGCGGACGGTCGAGCGTCAGGGCGATGGCGCGGCGCACGCGCTTGTCCTTGAACGGCTCCATGTCGTTGCGCATGTGCACCTGCTGGTGCGCCGCCGACGGCGTTGCGATGATGTCGACGTTCGGATCATTGAGCAGGCCCACGCCCTGGAAGACGGGGATCTGCTGGATGATGTCGATCTGCCCGCCCTGCAGCGCCAGGATCTGCGGCTGGTAGTCCTCGTAGAACGTCGCCTCGATGCGATCGGGACCGGCCTTCTCGCCCCAGTAATCGTCGTTGCGGACAAACGAGGCGCCGACGCGCGGGGTGTACTTCTCGACCTTGAAGGGTCCGGTGCCGACCATCGCCTGTTCGAAGTTCGCCGGGAACTCTGCGGGCACGATGATGGCGTTGTAGTTGTCGGTCGACACCGCATACGGGAAGTTGCCGTTCGGCGTGTCGAGGTGGAACTCGACCGTGTAGTCGTCGACCTTCTTCGTATTGCCCTTCGAGAGCATGCCGGAGAACACCGACAGCGCGTTCGACGAGTTGGCGGGGTCGGCGAGGCGGTCGAACGTGGCGACCACGTCGTCCGCCTTCATCTCCTTGCCGTTGTGGAATTTCACGCCCTTGCGGAGCTTGAAGGTCCACACCGTGCCATCGTTGTTCGGCGACCAGCTCTCGGCGAGCATCGGCTTGGCGACGAGGTCGCGGCCGGAGAGGACCAGGTTCTCGCCGAACTGCGAGAGGACCGTGAGGCCGCCGCCGTCGGCGATCTTCACGGGGTCGATCGCAGCAGCCGGGACGATCTGGCCGTAGCGCACGGTGCCACCGGCAGCACGCGCGATGCGCGGGGCCGCTGTGACGCCGTAGCCGACCGCGCCGGCGATGGCCGACAGCATCGGCAGCGACAGGCCGAGCACCGAGCCGAAGCGCATGAACTCGCGGCGGTCGACGCGACCGGCGACGAGCGTGTCGATCAGTTGGTTTTCGTACACGGTGCGCCCGCGGCGCAGGCGGTCGAGCATCTTGAAATCTATGGGCATTTTCGTTTCTCTCCCGTTTGTTCTGTAGTCTTTGCAGATTTGACCCGGTATCGACCGGCCCTGTCAATCTCTCACCGTGCCACAGCCCCGAGAACGTTCGCCATCCTGCGGGCGTAATAGCGGTAGAAGTCGAGGACCGGGCCCTCGAGATGAGCCGGCGCAAGGGGACCCGGCGCATGGTTGCGCGAGGCCATGCCCTGCATCAGGCCGACGAGGACGTCCTTGTCCTCGGCCATTGTCTCGTTGAACACCTTGACGGCGTGTTCGACGGCCGGCTGTGGCCAGCCTTCGCCGTAGAAGATCAGCCCGAGCTTCGCGCGCACGCGGTCCGGCGTCTCTGGCTGGACGCAGATGAACGAGCTGTAGTCGCCGCCGCAGCCCGAGACGAGGCCGGGCGGGATCGCGAACATCACGCAGTTGTCGACCTCGGCCGCGGTGAGGCTCGGATGCCCGCCCTGCGACCGCTCGAGATCGGGCGAGTAGCCCGCATTGTAGCCGAAATGCGCCTCGCCTGGTTCGTAGTGCGTGCAGAGCTTCGTCGGATTGATCGGGGCGAGCGTCGTGCGATGCAGCGGGGAGAGGTGATAGCCCTCCATGAAGTTCTCGATCAGGCACTTCCAGTTCGTGTGCCAGACCTCGTCGGCCACGTAGCGGAGCTTCATCTCCTCCATGTGGTAGTTGGCGATCCGCGCCGCGAGCGGTTCGAGTCGCGGCGCGAGCGGGGAAGGCTCGTCCGACAGGTTCACGAACAGGAAGCCGAACCATTCCTCGGTCGCGAACTCGGGCAGCCGGCAGTCGCCCTTCCTAAAACTTGCGTGCTCGTCCATGCGCGGCGCGCCCGCGAGGCGTCCCTCGAGATCGTACGACCATTGATGATAAGGACACACGAGCCGCCGGCTCGAACCCCTGCCCTGCGCGATGATGGCGCCACGGTGCCGGCACACGTTCGAGAACGCGCGGATGCGACCGTCCTCGCCCCTGACCGCGACGATCGGCTCGTTCCAGACCTGGAAGGTGATGTAGTCGCCGGGCGCGGCGACTTCCTCGGTGCGGCCGATGCAGACCCATTCCTTGAGGAACAGGTTATCACCTTCGAGCGTCAGCACCTCGGGGTCGGTATAGTACTCCTTCGGCATCGACCAGGCGCTGTCGTAGGACGCGTGCTGTGCCGCCTCGAGGGCCGAGACGATCGGGGCGAACCTACCGTTTCCTGCGGGTCGGTCCAGCATCAGGCGGCCCTGCCGTAGAAGCCCAACTGCTCTTCCTTCGTGAAGGTGACGCCGGGGCGTTCATAGAACGAATAGACGGCGATGAAGCGAGCCTTCGGCCCCTTCACCGGCGTCACGCGGTGCAGCGTGTTCTTGCCCTTGAACACGTTCAGCGTGCCGGGCGAGAGCTTCAGCGTCTTCACCTCGTTGTCGCGGCCCTCGAGCACGCGGGCGACGCCCTCGTAGTTCGGATCGGTATCAGTGCGAAGATCCGACCGGTATTGGAACTCACCGCCGGCGTCGGGCGCCTGCAGGAGAAGCGTGGTCGTGAACTCGGAACGGTCGAAGTGCCAGTTGAGCGCCTCGCCCTCGCGGTAGGACATGACGTTGACGCGCGCCAGCGGATCGCGCATCGCGAACAGCGTGTCCTTGCCCATGGTGGCTGCGAGGAAAACGGCGAACTGCGGCCACTCGTAGACCCACACCGGCACGCTCTGCGGAATCTGGTCCGCGCAGACCGTGTGGTTGATCGTTTCGACGGTGCGCAGCGCCGGATGGCCCTTCTCGAGGCCCGGCACCTCCTTGCGGAAGTAGACGTTGTGGGCCCGCTTGTGGACGAAGGAGAGGCTGTCCATCACCGGGGCGATTTCGCCCATGGCGCGTTCCACGGCCGCGGGCTTCAGGAAGCCTTCGAGATTGAACATGCCGTCGCGGGCGAGGTCCTCGCGACAGCGTTCGACGAGGGCCTGCCAGGGCTTGGAACCGGGCTGATGGAGCGGGTAGCGGTCAAGGTCGAGCAGATCGCGCACGGGGCACCTCCGAATTGTCTGAAGGTATCGTTGGCTAAGTTTATCCTTCCCGCAATGGGGCAAATTCTTTAGCCTGCGAAAGAATAGCTAATCCAACCCGGGTGTTTCGTGCCGCTCACGCTTCCCCCTCTCAACGCGCTCCGGGCGTTCGAAGCCGCTGCCCGCACAGGCAGCTACGTGGCGGCGGCGCGCGAGCTTGGCGTGACGGCGGCCGCCGTGTCGCAGCAGGTGCGCAAGCTCGAGGACTTCATCGGCAAGGAGTTGTTCCGGCGCTTCAACAACCGGGTGACGCTGACCGACGCCGGGCAGACGATCTTCGTCCAGGCTTCCGAGGCGATCGCGCAGATTCGCGCGATCGCGCGTCCCGCGGCGGAAGAGCCGGTGCGATCGCGGCTGGTGCTGAGCGTGCTGCCGTCGGTCGCGCACCGCTGGTTCGAACCGCGACTTGCCCGCATCGCCCAGCAGCTCCAGTCGATCCGCTTCGAACTGCGGGTGGAGGAGGACCCTGTCGACTTCTCGCGGCACGAGATCGACCTGCGCCTGTGCTACGGCACCAATCTCTACCCCGACCAGACCGTGATCCCGCTGCGCCACGATGAGGTGCTGCCGATGGCGAGCCCGCGCTACCTCGAGCGCAACCCGATGGCGCTCGCTGCCCATCTGGCCGGTGTTCCCGACGACGACCTGATCCACACCGACTGGGGCCCCTCGTTCGGCTCGCACCCGCGCTGGGCCGACTGGTTCGCCGAAGTCGGCGTCGCCCGTGCGTCGGCCGCCGGCGGCTATCGCATCGGCATGTCGACACTGGCGCTCGACCTTGCCCGCGACGGCGTGGGCGTCGTGCTCGGCCAGCGGATGCTGGCGGAGGAAGACCTCGCGACCGGCAGGCTTCTGATCCTGTCGCCGGCTGCCCTGCCGATGGGCCACGCCTACAGCCTCATCCACCCGCCGGCAAAGCGGCGCAAGGCGGGCCTCGCGGACCTCATCCAGGGCCTCCTCGCAGCCTGACCGGCCCAGCGCCCTTCAATTGCCGCTTGACGGAGCGCGGTTCCCTTCCGCCTACTTGCGCGAAACACGGGGGGTGGAGGAACGACTGGTGAAGCGCGCGTCCGGTTCAGCGTCTCGGGCCTAGGGTCGATGGTCCTGTTCATCGCCCGCCGCCTCGGGCTATCGCTGATCACGCTCTGGATCCTGAGCTTGCTCGTGTTCTTCGCGGGCCAGGTGCTGCCCGGCAACGTGGGTCGCGCCATGCTCGGGCCCTTCGCCGACCAGCGCGCCGTCGATGCGCTCAACCACGAACTCGGCACCGATCGCCCGCTCGTCGTGCAGTACGGCGACTGGGTCGCGAAGTTCGTCACCGGCGACATGGGCAAGTCCTACGCGTACCGCGCGCCTGTCGCCCCGATCGTTGCGGATTCGCTCGCCAACTCGGCGAAGCTCGCGCTCGTCGCGTTCCTCATCGTCGTGCCGCTCGGCATCTTCGGCGGCATCGTCGCGGCGCTGAATGTCGGCAAGCCGATCGACCGGTTCATCACGGTCGCCGGACTGTCGGCGACGATCGTGCCCGAGTTCGTGTCGGGCATCATCCTCATCCTGATCTTCGGCGTCTGGCTGAAATGGCTGCCGCTGTCGGCGACATGGCCGGCGGGCTCGGGTCCTCTGACGCAGTTCTACTACCTGATCTTGCCGTCGATCCCGCTCGTCCTGATCCTGTTCGGTTACATCGCCCGCATGGCGCGCGCCGGCATGGTCGAGGCGCTCGACAGCGACTACACGCGCACCGCCGTACTGAAGGGCCTGCCGCAGCGCACGGTCATCTGGCGGCACGTGCTGCGCAACGCCCTCCTGCCCACGATCAGCGTGATCGCCACGCAGATCGCCTACCTGATCGGCGGCCTCGTGGTGATCGAGACTCTGTTCCATTATCGCGGCATCGGCAGCCTGATTTACGTGGCGGCGAACAAGAAGGACTTTCCGATGCTGCAGGCGGGCGTGCTGGTGGTCGGCTGCGTATTCGCGCTGACAACCCTCGTCGCCGATATCCTCTACTCGTGGCTCAATCCGCGCATCCGGTTCGGAGGCAGCGAATGAGCGGCGAGACCTCGACACTCGCGCCGGCGCTCTCCGCCGACGCCCAGGCGGTCGCGAAGGAGCGCCGCGAACGGTTCACGCAGATCCTGTCGTCGCCGACGTTCCTCATCGGCAGCGGCATCGTGCTGTTCTGGGCGCTGTGCGCGATCTTCGGGTACATGGTGGTGCCGTACGATCCGTATGCGGATGACGTGCTCGGCGCGCTGATGCCGCCCTCGAGCGAGCACTGGTTCGGCACGGACCAGCTCGGGCGCGACGTGTTCTCGCGCGTGATCACCGGCTCGCGCGACATCCTGACCGTCGCGCCCCTCGCCACCCTGCTGGGCACGGTATCGGGTACCATCCTCGGCCTGTTCATGGGCTACTACCGTGGCCTCCCGGACGAGATCCTAAGCCGCTTCGTCGACGCCTTCCTCGCGCTGCCGACGGTCATCATCGCGCTGCTCGCGCTCGTCGCGCTCGGGGCGTCGAACGTCACCGTGATCTTCGTCATCGGCTTCACGTTCGCCCCGATCGTCGCGCGCACCGTGCGCGCCGCGGTGCTGGCCGAGCGCGACCTCGACTACGTGGCCGCGGCGAAGCTGCGCCGCGAAGGGTCCGCGTACATCATGTTCCGCGAGATCCTGCCGAACGTGCTGCCGCCGATCCTCGTCGAGACGACCGTCCGGCTCGGCTACGCGATCTTCGCCGTCGCAAGCCTCAGCTTCATCGGCTTCGGCATCCAGCCACCCTCGCCCGACTGGGGGCTCTCCATCGCCTCCAACTACGCGATGATCGGCGGCGGCTACTGGTGGACGGTGCTGTTCGACGGGCTGGCCATCGCCTCCCTCGTCGTCGGCGTGAACCTGATCGCCGACGGTCTGCAGAGCGCCCGCGATGCGTGACGCGCGCAAGCCCGATACGCCGGCCATGCTGCGCTTCGAGGGCGTCGACGTCCTCTACACGGTGCGCGGCATCGACCGGCCGGTACTCTCGAACCTGAGCTTCTCGATCGGGCACGGCGAGGCCTACGGGCTTGTGGGCGAGTCCGGCTGCGGAAAGTCCACCGCCGCCTTCTCGGCAGTGCGCTATCTGCCGCGCAACGGGCGGGTGGGTGCGGGGAGAATTCTCGTCGACGGTGAGGATCTGCTGCGGCTCGACGGTGACGCCCTGCGCGAGATGCGCCGCACCAAGGTCGCCATGGTCTACCAGGATCCCGGCAAGGCGCTGAACCCGTCGATCCGGATCGGCCCGCAGGTCGCCGAGGTCTTCACGCTCGCGGGGCTCGGTGCGGCGGAAGCGCTCGACGCCACGGCCGACATCCTGCGCAAGGTGCGCATCTCCGACCCGCCACGCGTGATGGAGCGCTATCCGCACCAGCTGTCCGGCGGCATGCAGCAGCGCGTGGCAATCGCCATGGCGCTTGCCCGCAAGCCAGGGCTCCTGATCCTCGACGAGCCGACGACCGGCCTCGACGTGACGGTCGAGGCGGAGGTGCTCGACCTCGTCGAGCAGCTGCGGTCCGAGTTCCGCACCTCGATTTTGTTCATCTCGCACAACCTCGCCATCGTCGCACGCATCTGCGAGCGGGTGGGCGTGCTCTACGCCGGCCGCCTGGTCGAGGAGGGCCGTACACGGACCGTCTTTGACGACCCGCGCCATCCCTACACGGTGGGGCTGCTGCGCTGCCTGCCGCGCGCGGGCATGCGCAAGAGCGAGGGCCGCCTCGACACCATCCCCGGCTTCCCGCCGAGCGCCGGCGCGAAGCTCGAAGGCTGCGTCTTCGCCAACCGCTGCGCGCTGGCCGACGATCGCTGCCGCCGCGAAGAGCCTGCGCTTATCGACCTCGGCGGCCACCTCACGCGCTGCCACTATCCGGACCGCGCCGGCTCGCTGCCGCGCGAAGCGCCGGCCGCGCCGATCGCCACGGCGACGATCGACACCGCGCCGATTCTCAAGGTGAAGCACCTCGCCAAGACCTATCGCGTCGGCGAGCACCAGCTCAAGGCGCTGAGCGACTTCTCGCTCACGGTGGCGGAAGGCGAGACGGTCGGACTCGTAGGCGAATCAGGGAGTGGCAAGACGACGTTCGCGCGCACGCTCCTGGGGCTGACGCAGGCCGACGCGAGCAGCTCGATCGTCCTCGACGGGCAACCGGTGGCGCGCGGCATCGGCGAGCGGACCGATGGCGACGTGAAGTCGTTGCAGATCGTGTTCCAGAACCCCGACCAGGCGCTGAACCGGGCGCAGACCGTGCGCAACCTGATCGGCCGCGCGATCAGCCGGCTCGCCGGGCTCGCGGGTCCCGCCGCCGAGCAGCGCCTCACGGAATTGACGCACGGCGTGCGCCTCTCCGACCGCTACCTCGGCGCAAAGCCGCGCCAGCTGTCGGGCGGCCTGAAGCAACGCGTGGCGATCGCGCGTGCGTTCGCGGGCGATCCGCGCATCGTGGTGTGCGACGAGCCGACGTCGGCGCTCGACGTGTCGGTGCAAGCGGCGATCCTGAACCTCCTGGCGGAGCTCCAGGCGAAGCACCGGGTGAGCTACGTGTTCATCTCGCACGACCTCGGCGTGGTGCGCTATCTCGCCGACCGGGTGGCCGTGCTCTACCTCGGCCAGCTCATGCAGATCGGGCCGGTGGAGGAGGTGTTCGCAGGGCCCTTCCATCCGTACACGGAGGCGCTGATGTCGGCGATCCCCGACATCAGCGGCCGGCAGACGGCGGCCCGCATCCGGCTCGAGGGTGAGATCCCGAGCGCCATCGACCCGCCGTCTGGCTGCGTGTTCCACACCCGCTGCCCGAGGAAGCTCGGCAGCGTGTGCTCGACGCAGGCGCCGCCGCTGCGCCAGATTGGCCCGGACCACGCCATCCGCTGCCACATCCCGCCGGCCGAACTGCCGCGCTCGGCGAGCTGAACCGTCCGTTCCACGCAGCGGCTGCCTTTCCTCGTGAGGAATGTTACTTTAGGTCAACCGAAGTCGTGCCTGCGTCGATTGCGGAGGTGGGGATGCGGTTGCAACATTACCTCGAACGCGTCGGCTATCGGGGCGTGGTCCGGACGGACTATGCGTGCCTTCGCGGCATTCACCGGGCGCAGGCGTTTGCCATTCCCTACGAAAATCTCGACGTGCAGTTGGGCCGGCCGCTTGACTTCGATATCGAGCGCATCTTCCGCAAGATCGTCGACTCCCGACGCGGCGGCTGGTGCTACGAAACCCACATCCTGCTCGCCTGGGCGCTCAAGGAGATCGGGTTCGACGTCACGACGGTCACCGCCGGCATCCATCGGCATGAGCACGGCGATATCGTACTCGGCAACCACACTGCGCTGCTCGTGCGCCTCGATCGGACCTACCTCGCCGACCTCGGGCTCGGCGACGGAATCCGCGATCCCATTCCGCTGGAGAAAGGCACGTTCAGGCAAGGGCCGCTGCAGTTCCGCCTCGAGCGCCTGGAGGACGGATACTGGCGGTTCCACAACCATTCCCTGGCGTGGCCGACGACGTTCGATTTCAGGGACCAACCCGCCGACTGGGACCTGCTCGCGCAGCACAACCGACGCCAGCAGACCGATCCCACGTCCGTTCTCGTGGCGAACTTCATCTGCCAGGTGATGCGGCCTGCCTCGTTGACCTGTCTCACGGGCCGGCTGCTGCGCGAGAAGTCACAGGCGGGAACAACGAAGCGCCTCGTCGCCGAGGCGGAGTTTGTTCCGCTGCTCGCCGACGTATTCGGCGTCCGCGACGAGGCGATCCCGACGATCTGGCCCCGCGTCGCGGCGCGGCACGAACAGCTGTTCGGCGTGCAGACCGAAGACCAGATCGTCTACGACGGCTTCTAACGGGCTTTCAGCGGCTCAACGCGACGAGGCAGAGCTGCGTGAACAGCACCTGCGCCGCGCATTGCGCCGTCACCGTCGAGGCATCGTACTGCGGCGCGACCTCGACGACGTCGCCGCCGATCACCTTGAGCCCCGCGAGGCCGCGCAGGATCGCCAGCACTTCGCGCGGCGTGAGCCCCCCTACTTCGGGCGTGCCGGTGCCGGGCGCGAAGGCGGGATCGAGACTGTCGACGTCGAACGAGATGTAGAGGGGACCCTTGCCAACGATCTCGCGGGCCCGCGCGATGACGGCGGGGATGCCCATCGTGTCGATCTCCTCGGCGTGGATGACGGTCATCCCGCTCTCGTAGGAAAACTCCCAAAGCCATTCGGCGGCGCCGCGGATGCCGATCTGGATCGTGCGCTCCGGATCGAGGACACCGTCGAGCACCGCCTGCCGGAACGGCTGCGCGTGATTGAATTTCGTCGCCTCGAACTCGCCCGCCGTGTCGCAATGCGCGTCGATGTGGACGAGGCCAACCGGTTCGGCCGCGCCAAGCGCGCGCAGGATCGGGTAGGTGATCGAGTGGTCGCCGCCGGCGGTCAGCGGGATCACGCCCGCCGCCTTCACCTTCGCGTAGAACGCCTCGATGTCCCGGTGGCAGGCGGTGAGGTCGTAGCGGCTGCTCATCGGCACGTCGCCGACATCGGCGATTCGGAGGCTGCTGCCCGGCACGGACCGCAGCACGTGCTCGTAGGGGCCGATGCGCTCGACATCGCGCACTGCCCGCGGGCCCAGCCGCGCGCCGGAACGGTTGGTGACTCCGAAGTCCATCGGCACGCCGATCAGCGCCACGTCGAGGTCGCGGAAGTTCTCGGCCAGCGCGTGCGGGCGCAGGGGCGCATCGAGGAGGGTCGCCGCCCCCTCGAACGGCCAGGGCCGGCGGTCGTCCGAGAGCATGGCTTGCGCAGCCACCTTCGCGAACGCCTCATCCTTCACGTCGCGCAGTTTCGCGCCCGCGTACCGCTTGCGCAATGTTTCCAGCTTTGTCTTGTCCATCCGTCCCTCCAAGTCCGTTGTTGCATGTCGCGCGCAAGACCTGATGCTGAAAACCACCGGAAGCGAATGATCGTCCAGTGGTTGGACAGCATAACAGTTAGGTGGATGATGTACGTAATGTATTCGCTCGTCCGCATTTTCTCCGAGTATCGCGTTCTACTATCGCGGACTCGACAGTTTGAAGTCGTTATGGAACGTTTCGATGGTTTCCGGGGGGACAATCGCGATGGATCACGATCGCCGCATCGTACGTGACGAAGCTCAAATCGCAGCGCTGCGCGAGACCATACCCGACTGGATCAAGACCCTCGAGCGACCACCCACCCCGTCGCTGATACCGAGCTTCGGCCCGCTCAGCGGCATCCGTGCAGTCGGCACCGGCGTCCTGATCGCGCAACCGTACATCGGCACCAAGCTCGCCGAGTTCGGCGCCGAGGTCATCCACGTCGAGCGCCACGGCGGGGACACCTTCCGCGTAACGGCGCCGTTCATCACGAAGGGGCCACGTCCGCACGGCGCCGACGAGGCGGAGGTGGGCAAGAACAGGCTGTCGCTCGGCCTCGACCTGAAGCACGCGCGCGGCCGCGAGCTCCTGATGGCGCTGTGGAAGATCTCCGACGTGTGGATGGAATCCTCCGCCCCCGGAACGCTCGAACGCATGGGGATCACCAACGAGCTCGCGCTCGCCGTCAACCCGCGGCTCGTCATCGTGCGCGTCAGCACCTACGGCCAGTACGGCGAGCCCGACTATCTCACGCGCCCGGGCTACGACGCGCTCGCGCAGGCCTACGGCGGCATGATGAACGTCACGGGCGACCCCGCCGGACCGCCACAGCGCGCCAAGACCTTTACCGGCGACTACATCACCGCGCTGACCGGGTGGGCCGCCACGATGATGGGCCTGTGGGAGGTCCAGAAGACGGGGCGTGGCCAGGTCATCGACCTCGCGCAGTACGAGGCGGTCGCGCAGACCGGCGGCAACACGCTGCCGCTCTACACCGCAGAGGGCGTGGCCTATGGCCACACGGGCAACAAGGCGCCGGGCTTTCAGCCCTACGACACGTTCCAGTGCCAGGACGGCTGGGTGTTCATCGGCGCGCTCGGCAGCGCGATCTACGACCGCGTCCCGGTGTTCCTCAGCCTCGACGTGAAGGAGTACAGCTTCGAGGCGTGCTCGAAGGACGCAGCCGCAGTGAACTCGCCGAAGGGACGCGAACTCGACCGCCGGCTTCGCGAGTACTGTGCCGCGCGCCCGGCGATCGAGGTGGAGAAGGCGCTGAACGCCGCCAAGATCGCCTGTTCGCGCGTCTTCGGCGTGCGCCAGCAGTACAGCGATCCGCACTACGCGGCGCGCGAAATGACGGTACCGGTGCTCGACCGGCAATCGGGCGTGCCGGTGCGTGTGTTCGGCGTCGTGCCGAAGATGTCGCTCACGCCGGGGCGGATCTGGCGCGGCACAGGCTCGATCGGCGAGGACACGACCGATATCCTGTCGACGTTGCTCGGGCTCGACGGAGCGGAGATCGACCGCCTCTACGCGGCGCGGACGATCCACCGGACCGAGCCGTTCGAAACGCCGCAAGTAGCGCCCGCCAATCCCTGAGGCGAAAAGGGCTAAGGCTTACGGCAGCACCTCGCGGCGCTCCGCGAGGATCGCGTCCGTCGCCTTGCGCTTCTCTGCGAGGAGCCCGGACTGCATGGCCTGGATCACGCCATAGAGTTCGCGGGCTTCGCTGAGGCGCGGTACGAGCACATAGTCGGCGCCGGCTGCATAGAGATTTTCGACGTCGGCCAGCAGTTCGGCCGTCGCGACGATCTTCGCCGTGCCGTTGATGCTGCGGATATGGCGGACCAGCTTCTCATTGCTCGCGCCCTTCAGCAGCGAGTCCGGGATGCTGAGGACGATGAGTTCCGCGTTGGCGACGCCCGCGTGCACCAGCGTGTCGAGGTTCGAGATATCGCCGTACGTCACGTGCATGCGGCGCGAGGTCAAGGTTTGGTAGACGACGGGATTGAAGTCGACCACCCCGACCTGGTCGATCAGCAGCGGATTGTTCCGTTCGATCTCGCTCAACAGCGCACTGGCGCTGCGGAAAAAGCCGAGAAGGATGATCCTTCGCCCCTCGCCATGGCCTCCGCCGGCCTGCTCCTCCTCCCCCGCGCGATCACCGAGATCGGACAATCCCAGTCGCTTCAGCGGTCCGATGAGGGCGCGCGCCAGCGGATCGCTGCGCACGATCGCGAACGTGCTCAGCACCGCCAGGACCACGAAGGCGAACGAGGCGGCGCTCGCCGTCTCGAGCTTGAGGTGGCCGGCCATCATGCCGGTCTGGATGATGACGAGCGAGAACTCGCTGATCTGCGCGAGGTTGATCGCCGGCAGGATGCTCGCGCGCAGGCCCTGGCGCATCAGGTAGAGCGGCGTGAACACGGTGAGGACGCGGCTTCCCACGGTGAACGCCGCAATCACCAGGGCAAGCGCGACGACCGACATGCTGGGGATCGGGATCGTCATGCCCAGCGCCACGAAGAACAGCGTGATGAAGAAGTCGCGCAAGGTCGTGACCTTCGCCGTAACGTCGAGCGCGTAGGGGAACGTCGAGAGCGAAACACCCGCCATGAGCGCCCCCATCTCGCGCGACAGGTGGAGCTGTTCGGCGATTTCGCCGACGAGGAAACACCAGGCGAGCGCGCCGAGAAGCACGAGCTCGGGCGTGCGGGCGATCCGGTGGAACAACGGCGGCAGCACGTAGCGGCTCACCAGGAGCGCAGTCGCGACGAGGATCGCCACCCGCAGGATCGACAGCAGGATCACCGAAATCTGGAGGTCGCCGAGGCTCGGCTGGATCGCCAGGAACAGGATCGCGAAGATGTCCTGCAGCACCAGCACGCCCAGCGTGATGCGCCCCGGCAGCGTGTCGAGCTCACGCTTGTCGTAGAGCACCTTCACGATGATGACCGTGCTGCTGAGCGCGCAGACGACCGCCAGATAGATGGCGTCGAAGCCGGTCATCGAACCGCCGAGCGACTTGAAGAACAGGAGGCCGAGAACGACACCTGCTCCAAGCTGAATGACGCCCGCCAGCAGGATGACGCGCCCTGCCCGCACGATCTTCTTCAGATCGATCTCGAGACCGATCATGAAGAGCATGAAGATGAGGCCGAGCTCGGCGATGAACGCGATCGATTCCTGCGACTTCACCCAGCCGGCCCCGTACGGTCCGATCACGAAGCCGGCCACCAGATAGGCAAGGATCGACGGCTGGCGGATGAAATGCGCCAGAAGTCCCAGCACCCACGCAAACAGGATGCAGAGGGTAATGTCGCCGATGAGCTCACTCATGAAGCTGCCTCCCGCCTTGCGCAACTTACGTGCACGGGGAGAAAGGTCAAATAAGTCCGTCCACGGAGCGGGATGGGGCTCTATTCGGGCGATCCGACATGGACTTGCGGCCGGCGGTCGTGCCAACGAACCTCGGCCTCGATTGCGGCGGCGAGCGCCAGCAGGAGGTCGTCGCGGCCGAAGTTCGCGACGAGCTGCAGCCCGATCGGCAGGCCCCTTTCACTGATCGCGAACGGCACGGAGAGCGCCGGCGAGCCGGTGGCGTTGAAGAGCGCAGTAAATGTCTCCTTTGGCTCGAGGTCGGCGAAGACGCGGTCGGCGTCGCGGGGTGGCGGTCATACCGACAGGGTATCGGCGAGCGGCGCGAACCAGGGCCAGTGGGCGGTCGTCGCGGTGTTTTCCACGAGGAAGACCGCCTGGCGCAGTACCGGCGCAGCCTCGACGATCCGCGTACGATCCTTCGGGAGGTCGCCCAGGCGCCGGCGCGGAAGATACCCGGTGCCACCCCACCGCAACAGATGATCGACAGCCCAACCGGCCGATGCCACCGTCACCGCCGGGGGCGCCGCGCCGGCGAACGCTACGGCGTGCTCGCGGCGGAACTGGATGCCGTAGTCGACGTAGACGTAGCCGCCGGATCTTTCCGAACCGGGCGGCGGATCGAACGCCACCTGCACGAACGTGTCGACGCCGATCTCGCGGGCCGCGAACACGCCGCGGCTCTGCGGCGAGTAGCAGAAGGCGATGTCGACAAGGCCCGTCTCGAGCCAGCGGTCGATGTTGTGCTGGTCGCCCGGCCAGATCGCTGCCGCGACCGCCGGCTCGAGCGATCGCACGCGGTCGAGGAAGCCGTCGCACAGCCCCTCCCACAGGTCCACGTAGCAGCCGACGTTGCAGATCGAGGTGAACCCGGAGGGCAGCCCCACCTCGTATTGCGCCTGACGCCAGAGCTGCGTCATCACCTCCGCGTAGCGGATGAACTTGAAGCCGGCGGAGGTGAGTTCCGTGCCGGACTTGTTGCGCTCGAGCAACTTCTGCCCGAGCCGCGCCTCGAGACTGTCGATGCGGGCGGTCACGGTCGACTGCGTGACGTTCAACTGCTCGGAAGCCCGCACCAGACTTCGTTGGTCCACGACGGCGAGGAAAGTCTGCAGCTCGGCGAGGTTCATGTGGGGAAAATTCGAAAATCCCGAACTAAACGTCAATAACAATTCGCTTTCGGCAACATGACGCCTGCGTCATCGTGCTCGCTGCCAAGTCCGCACGCGCTCAAGCCCGCGCGAAGACGGACGCACCTCGGGAGGATCATCGTGCGCTTCACCAACTCCATCACCCGCCGTCGCTTCTTGACGACCACGGCCGGCGCCGGCGTCGTCCTCGCCGCTCCGGCCATTATCGGTCGCGCGGCGATCTCCACCGCCAAGGCCGCGTTCGAGGGCGAGCGCCTGATCGCCGTCTCCTGGTCGGGCAACTACGAACTCGTCTTCCGCGAGGCCGTGATCGAGCCGTTCAACGCCAAGTACAACACCAAGGCCGAAACGGTCGGCGGGTGGAACGAGATGGTGAGCCAGATCAAGGCTGCCCCGGCCGAAAATCCGCCGTTCGACGTGACGATCGCCGAAGAGTTCATCACCTCGTCCGGCCTCGTCGAGAACCTGTGGCTCCCGACCGATCGCGCAAAGGTGCCCAATCTCGAGGCGGTCTATCCCTGGTTCTACGAAACGCGCCCGGCGGAGGCAGCGAAGTTCGGCGTGCCGTTCGGCGGCGGCACCTGCATGCTGCTGCTGCGCAAGAAGCTCAACCTCGACGGCACGACGTGGAACACGCTGTGGAACCCCGCGCTTGCCAAGCGCCTGACGCTCGACGGCGGCACCTGGTACTGGCCGCTGTCGATCCCTGCCGTGCTGGACACGGCCACGCCGGGTCTCGAAGAGATGTATGACCTGAAGACGGCCGAGCCCCTGTTCCAGAAGCTCGAGACGCTGAAGGTCTCGAAGTGGTTCCAGGACGGCGCCGAACAGGCGAACATCCTGAACCAGGAGGATGCCGATGCCGCGGTGAGCTACTCCTCCGATACGTTCACATTCCTGCAGAGCCAGCCCGGCGAATACAGCGCCACCGTGCCTGCGGAAGGAACGTCCGGCTGGACCGACTGGTACTTCAAGGTCCGCGGCACGCAGCACGGCGAACTGGCGGACCTGTTCCTCAACTACCTGCTCGACAAGGAGACCCAGCAGCGGTTCCTCGACAAGTCGCTGATCTACGTGTCGCGCAAGGACGTGACGCCGCCGCCGCAATGGGGCGACGCCTACCCGAAGTCGAACGACGACTTCTACAAGAAATTCCAGGTGCTCACGATGGACGGCTGGAAGAAGATGAGCGCCCAGTGGGACGCCTACGATGCGCGCGCCAAGCAGATGATCGCGAAGACCACGGCGAGCTGAACCGGAGCGGACACACAGCGGCGTGACACGCAACGACTACGACTACGTCATCGTCGGATCGGGTTCGGCGGGCTCGGTGCTGGCCTCGCGCCTCGGCGAGGATCCGGCGGTGCGAATCCTCGTGCTGGAGGCCGGTCCGATGGACCGCAGCCTCTACATGCTGCGGATGCCGGCCGCACTCGCCGAGCCGCTCAAGTCGGAACGCTACAACTGGGCCTACTGGAGCGAGCCCGAACCGTTCCTCGACGGGCGGCGCGTCTACTACCCGCGCGGGCGCGTGGTGGGCGGGTCTTCGTCGATCAACGGCATGGTCTACCTCCGGGGCAATCCGCAGGACTACGACGGCTGGGCGCGCACGAACGGCCTCGAGCACTGGTCGTTCGCGCACTGCCTCCCCTACTTCAAGCGCATGGAGACGAGTGCGCTGGGGCCGAGCGAGATGCGCGGTGGATCGGGCCCGCTGCGCGTGACGATCCCCGACTTCGACAACCCCCTGTTCGAGGCGTTCATCGAGGCGGGAAAGGCGGCGGGCCTCGGGTACACGGACGATGTCAACGGCCTGCGCCAGGAAGGCATGTGCAAGTTCGAACGCTCGACGTTCAAAGGCGTTCGGTCGAGCGCCGCGCGACGCTACCTCCACCCGGCGCGTTCGCGCGGCAATGTCGCGCTCGAGACGAACGTCCGCGTTGCGCGGATCGTCATCGAGAGCGGCCGGGCGACCGGGGTCGAGTACGTGAAGGACGGCGCGCGCGTCGTTGTGCACGCGAGCCGCGAGGTGCTGGTGTGTGCCGGCGCCTTCAACTCGCCGCAGATCCTGAAGCTGTCCGGCATCGGCCCGGCCGACGAACTGCGCCAGCATGGCATCGCCGTTGCGGCCGACCTCCCGGGCGTGGGTGAGAACCTGCAGGATCACCTGGACCTGCTGATCCAGTACCGCTGCACGCAGCCCGTATCGCTGTACCCCGCGACGACGCCGCTCGGGCGCGCGGCCGTCGGCATTCGGTGGCTCCTGTTCAAGACGGGCGTCGGTGCCTCGAACATTTGGGAAGCGGGAAGCTTCTTCCGCAGCCGGCCGGACGCGCCCTACCCCAATCTCCAGCATCACTTCGCGCCGGTCGCGATCAGTTACGACGGGAATGAGAAGGTCGACGGGCACGGCTTCCAGGTGCACGTCAGCCAGATGCGGCCGCGCAGTCGAGGGTGGGTACGCCTCGCCTCTGGCGATCCGTTTCAGCCGCCGCGCATTCGCTTCAACCACCTCGAGGACGAGGAGGACCGGCGCGAGCTGCGCGACGGCATCCGCATCACGCGCGAGGTCATTCGGCAGGCCCCGATGGACCCGTTTCGGGGCGCCGAGATCGCGCCCGGCGAGCATGTCCGAAGCGACACCGACCTCGACGCGTTCGCCCGCGCCAAGGTCGAAACCTCGCATCACCCCTCGTGCACGTGCCGGATGGGCCTCGACGAGATGTCGGTGGTGGATGGGGCAGGCAAGGTGCACGGCATCGAGCGGTTGCGGGTGGTGGATGCCTCGATCATGCCGAACGTCGTCACCGCCAACCTCAACGCCACGGTGATCATGATGGCGGAGAAGCTCGCCGACGCGATCGCTGGCACGTCGCCGCTCCCGCCGCAGCCCGTGGACTATTACCGTTAGAAGGCGTCGCCAGCGGGCGAGTAGCCTCGCCCGCCGGCAGGATTGCGCTCACCGGCTCGCCGCCGCTTCCGTCGACGGCACGGGGGTGTGCCGCTCGACGGGTGACAGGAGCCACAGCACCAGGGCGACCACCAGCAGAGCAGGCACGTCTCCGACGAGGTGGCCAATCTCCATGCCGTCGCCCATCGCCTGAACCGCCATGATCAGGGCGTGCACGACGCTCGACCAGATCGTGAATGCGATCAGGCTCCGGTTCTCGGAAGGATTGCGCGCGGCGGCGATCAGAAAGGCGCCGAGTACCGCGTAGATGCCGCAGATCATCTGCAAGTAATACTGGCCGTGGCCGCCGTGCCATTGCCATCCGGATGGCCAGATGAGGCCGAGCGGATAGATGCCGAAGAAGATCGCGCCGACTGTCACCAGGGCAATCTTCAGCAGCTTTTCGCGTTTACTGTCGTCCATGGTACTATTCCTTCTTGGATCGATTGCCGTCTGAAATGTCTTCGGCAACCGATGCATGCCGGTGTATCGCGGCGATGCGCGGGGACGAATGATCCGGCGTCCGCGATAGCCGACCGACCGTCCACGAAACGCAGACGGAAGAGCATGGTGGATCCGCTTGCCGAAGTACTGCGGTCGGTTCGCCTGACGGGCGGCGTGTTCCTGGACAGCCATTTCACCGCGCCATGGTCCGTGTACACACAGATCCGCGGGGACGATTGCCGGCCGTTTCTCGACGCGCCGAAGCAGATCATCGCGTACCACTTCATCATGCAGGGCTCCCTCATCGTGCGCGTCGACGGCGCCCCTCCGGTGACGGTCGAGGCGGGCGAGATCGTGCTCCTGCCGCGAAACGACCCGCACACGCTGGCGAGCGGAGAGGGGCTTCCGCCGACGAATGCCCGCGACCTGATCCGGCCGGGCGAGAACGGTGGCCTCGCCCGCATCCGGCACGGCGGGGGCGGTGAAGGCGTTCACGTCGTCTGCGGCTTCCTGGGCAGCGACCAGGTGCACGTTCCCCTGTTCGACGTGCTGCCGAGCATTCTCAAGGTGGACGTCCGGCAAGCAACCGCCCGGGACTGGGTGGAGGCCTCGATGCGGCTTGCCGCGAACGAGCTCCTGGAACGCAAGGACTCGCCCTCGGCGCTCGTGCCGAAGCTCTCCGAGTTGCTGCTCATCGAGGCGGTGCGCAGCTATGCGACACAGCCGACGGACGGCGGGAACGGCTGGCTGAAGGGATTCGAAGACCGCCACGTGGGTCGGGCGCTCGTTCTCCTGCACCGGGACGTCGCGAGGAACTGGACGGCAGAGGCGCTCGCGCGTGAGGTCTTCCTGTCGCGCAGCGCCTTCGTGAAGCGGTTCACGGAGCTCGTCGGGGTACCTCCGATCCGGTACCTCACGCGGCTGCGGCTGCAGATGGCCGAGGCGAGCCTTCTGGATCGCGAGACTTCCATCGCCCAGGTGGCGAATGCGTTGGGGTACGAGTCCGAGGAGGGATTCAGCCGGGCCTTCAAGCGCCACTGCGGGCGGTCACCCGCGCAGTGGAGAGCAGAACGTCGCGCCTGATTGGGCAGACCTTAACGGATCCCTTACGCAAATGGTCCGAATGAGCCGGTGGGCTTCACCGTAAAATGAAGCAATGATGTTTCAATGACGGAACCCTCACTGCGTTTCCCAAGGTTCCGATGAAACTCCCCTCCTGCAAAACACTACGCACCTTTGCCCTCGTGGCAGCGATCCTCCCCGCGGCGCCGTCGCTGGCAGAAGCCGCGACCTACCAGTTCAATTTCCAGGGCTCGACATTCGGTATCGACGCCCTGATCGAAACGGACATCAACGACATCGTCACGTCGATGACCGGAACGATGACCCGCGGCAGCCAGACACTCGACATACTCAACGTGGTACCGGCCTCGGACCCGTCGCAGGGCCGGTACTGGCTGTGGGACAACCACTTCACGATGTCCGCGCCCTACGTGAACTGGTACGGCATCCTGTGGCAGACCGCGGGCGGCGGGTTCGCCAACTTCTATACCGACGCCGGCCGCAACGTGCTGTCGTACGCGAATCCTTCGATCGGCGATTTCTCGAGCTGGCAGAACCTCGACAGCGGGTCGACGATCGTCTCGGAGAGCATCGTGAGCGTTGCGGCTTTCAGCCTCGTCCAAACGCCGGTGCCGGCTGCAGCCTGGCTCTTCGGTTCGGGCATTCTGGGGCTCGGCTACTTGTCACGCCGCCGCAAAGCCTGATCCGCATCTCTCAGCGCGTGATCGGCGCCCGCGGATCGGGCGCCGGCGCGCGCAATGCGGGCCGATCCAGCCGCGTCACCGGGGGCGCATCCGCTCCGTCCACGATGTCCGCCACGACGCGACCGAGCGCCGGTCCGAACTTGAACGCGTGACCGGAACACCCGGCGGCGACCACCAGCGGGCCGCGGCGGTCGATGATGAAATCGGCGTCCGGCGTCATCGTCCACGGATGGCGCTGCGTGCGATAAACCAGCGGCGCAACGTCCGGCATCCGCTCAGCCAGCCACGCGAGGAGCCGCGTCTCTTCTTGAGCGTCCGGCAGCCATTCCTCGACATCGGGGTCCCAGCCGACTTGGCCCGCATCAAACGCGATCTTATAGCCGATGCCCGGCACCGGATGGCCGTAGAGGCCGGCATCCGCCCGCGACGGCCATTCGGCGAGCCCCGGGCGGTCGACGAGGCTCGTCGCAGAGAGGAAGGTCACCTGCGCAATCGCCGGCGCGAGCGGCAAGGGAAGGCCTAGAGCCGCAAGCAGTTCCTTCGCCCATGGCCCCGCCGCGACGACCACCTGCTCCGCCTCGATCACGCGTCGATCGGTGCGGAGCTTCGAGCGGCCCGCAAGATCGATGCCGATGACGCGCTCGGGCGCGAAGTATGCGACGCCGGCCTGCAGGCCCGTGTCGAGCAGCGCCTTGAGGCCCGCATCCGCCATCACCGTGCCGGCGAGCGGCTGGAACAGCGCCTGCTCGCCCGCCGCGAGACGGAGTTCGGGAAACCGTGCGCGCAGCTCCTTCGCCTCCAGCACCTCGATCGGCGCGCCGGCCGCGCGCACCGTCGTGAGCAGCGCCTCGAGCTTTGATTCGGGACCGAGATCGACCTGCCCCGTCAGGTGCAGGATTCGCGCCCCGGTCAACCGCTCGAGATCGCCCCACAGCCTGATTGCCTCGACTGCGAGGTCGACATAGAACGCATCGTCGTAGCCGACGCGGATGCTGCGGGAGGCGCCGGTCGAGGAGGTTGCCGGATGCCCGCTGCCGAAGCGATCGACCAGCGCGACAGAACGGCCGCGCCGCGCGAGCTCGAGTGCGGTCGATGCGCCGAAGACGCCGGCGCCCACGATCGCCACGTCGTACGTCATCGCCAATCCTCCATCTTCTCGAACCGCTCGACAAGAAAGTCGATCAGCGCACGTGTTTTTGCCGCGAGATAGCGGTTCGGCGTGTAGAGCGCGTAGATGCCGAGCTCCGTCGCCGGATAGGCTTCGAGCACCGGCCGCAGCCGCCCTTCCTTCAGGTCGCGGCCGATGAGGAACGTCGGCAGCTTGGTGATGCCGTTCCCGGCGAGCGCCGCGGCGCGCAGGACGTCGCCGTTGTTCGAGCACAGCACCGAGTTGATCGGCACGCTCACCGCCTCGCCGTCGCGCCAGAGCGTCCAGCGCTGCATCAGCGTCGTATGGCCGTAGTTCAGGCAGTGGTGGCGCTTAAGGTCGTCGGGCGACTGTGGCAGTCCGTGCCGGTCGAGATACGCAGCTGAGGCCGCGAGCACGCGTGGGGCGGGCGCGAGCCGGCGCGCGATGAGGCTCGAGTCGGCGAGCTCGGCGATGCGCACGGTGAGGTCGACCCCCTCCTCCACGGGGTCGATGAACCGGTCGTTCAGCGTGAGCTCCACCTTGAGCGCGGGATAGCGGGTCATGAATGCGGCGATCGCCGGGCCGAGGTAGAGCGCGCCGAACGACATCGGCGCGTTCACCTTCAGCACGCCGCGGGGTTCGGCATGGAGGCTCGAGACCTGCATCTCCGTCTCCTCGATGCGGGCGAGGATGTCGACGCACTGCTCGTAGTAGGCGGTGCCGGCCTCTGTCGGGTGGATGCGGCGCGTGGTGCGGTCGAGGAGCCGCGCACCGAGGAGCTGTTCGAGTTCCATCACGGCCTTGCTCACTGCCGATCGCGTGAGGCCCAGCGAACGGCCGGCTTCGGCGTAGCTTCCCAGTGACACGACCCGGGAGAAGGCGCTCATCGCCTGCAGCTTGTCCATGGATTGGTTCCAATTTGGATACAGACTGCTTCGATAGTGCCGTATTGGCGCACATGGGTAAACAGTCCATCTTCCGGTCATCACGTTCCTTCAACCGGAACACCATTCGGAGGTACTCCCATGACCATCGCAGTCCGTCTTTCGGAAGATCGCGGCAAGGCCAACTTCGGCTGGCTCGACAGCCGCCACAGCTTCTCGTTCGGCCACTATTACGACGAGCGCCACATGGGCTTCGGTCCGCTGCGGGTGATCAACGAGGACAAGGTCGCGCCCGGCGGCGGCTTTCCCACGCATCCGCACCAGGACATGGAGATCATCTCCTACGTCGTCGAAGGCGGCCTCGAGCACCGCGACAGCCTCGGCACCGGCTCGGTGATCCGGCCAGGCGACGTGCAGCGGATGTCTGCGGGCACCGGCGTGCGGCACAGCGAGTTCAACGCGTCGGACACGGAGCCCGTGCACTTCCTGCAGATCTGGATCATCCCGGAGAAGCGGGGGATCGCGCCCGGCTACGAGCAGAAGTCGTTCGCCGACGCCGAGAAGCAGGGGCGCTTCCGCCTGATCGGCTCGCGCGACGGCCGGGAGGGGTCGCTCACCATCCATCAGGACGTTGACCTCTACGCGGCGGTGCTGTCGCCCGGCGATGCGGTGACGCATCCGATCCGTGAGGGGCGCGGCCTCTGGGTGCAGGTCGTGAAGGGACAAATTTCCGTGAACGGACAGTCCCTCAAGGCCGGCGACGGCCTGGCGGTCGAGGAATCCGCCACTGCCGACGTCGTCGCCCTGTCGCGTTCGGAGGTTCTCCTGTTCGATCTCGCCCTCGACTCGACCCTCGCCTGAGGCGCACACTGGAGGCCGGCGCGCGCATCGCCGGCCTCCTCCGCCTTCCCTCAACCGGAGCCGCCGACCATGTCCCGCTTTCTCGATCTCCTCACGCCCGAGAACTGCCAGCTCATCATCATCGACCACCAGCCGCAGATGGCGTTCGGCGTGCAGTCGATCGACCGACAGACGCTGAAGAACAACGTCGTGGCGCTGGCGAAGGCGGCCAAGGCCTTCCGTATACCGACGACCATCACGACGGTCGAAACGGAGGCCTTCTCGGGCCACACCTATCCCGAACTTCTCGCGGTGTTTCCAGACAATCCGATCCTCGAGCGCACCTCGATGAACTCGTGGGACGACCAGAACGTGCGCGACGCGCTTGCGGCGGCGGGGCGCAGGAAGATCCTCGTCGCCGGACTGTGGACGGAAGTCTGCAACCTGATGTTCGCGCTGTCGGCGATCAAGGAGGGCGCCTACGAGATCTACATGGTCGCCGACGCATCGGGCGCCACGTCCGTCGAGGCCCAGAAGCAAGCGATGGACCGCATGGTGCAGGCGGGCGTCGTGCCGGTGACGTGGCAGCAGGTGCTCCTCGAATGGCAGCGCGACTGGGCGCGGCGCGACACCTACGATGCGACCATCGCCATCGTGAAGGAGCACTCGGGCGCCTACGGCATGGGCGTCGACTATGCGTACACGCACGTTCACAAGGCGGCGGAACGCGTCTCCCACGGCAAGCGCATCGGTCCGAACCCCGCGCTGAAATAGCCCCTCCTCCGTTTCGCCGTGCATGCCCTGAAACCCCCGCTGAAGGAGTCTTGCGATGAGCTACGTCACCACCCGCGACGGCGTCGACATCTTCTACAAGGACTGGGGGCCGAAGGACGCCCAGCCGATCGTGTTCCATCACGGCTGGCCGCTGTCGGCGGACGACTGGGACGCCCAGATGCTGTTCTTCCTCAAGGAAGGCTACCGCGTCATCGCCCACGACCGGCGCGGCCACGGCCGCTCGGCGCAGGTGAGCGAGGGCCACGACATGGATCACTACGCGGCCGATGCGTTCGCCGTCGCCGAGCACCTGAACCTGCGCAACGCGGTGCACATCGGCCATTCCACCGGCGGCGGTGAAGCTGCCCGCTACGTCGCACGTCACGGCCAGCCGTCCGGGCGCGTGGCGAAGGCCGTGCTGGTGAGCGCCGTGCCGCCGCTGATGCTGCGCACTCCCGCCAACCCCGACGGTCTGCCCATCGAGGTGTTCGACGGATTCCGCGCGGCGCTGGCTTCAAACCGCGCGCAGTTCTTTCACGATGTGGCGGCCGGTCCCTTCTACGGCTTCAACCGGCCCGGAGCGACGGCGCAGCAGGGGGTCATCCTCAACTGGTGGCGGCAAGGGATGATGGGCAGCGCCAAGGCGCACTACGAGGGTATCAAGGCGTTTTCCGAGACGGACCAGACCGAGGACCTCAAGTCGATCACCGTGCCGACCCTCGTGCTCCACGGCGACGACGACCAGGTGGTGCCGATCGTCGCGTCGGCGCAGAAGTCGGTGAAGCTCCTCAAGAACGGGTCGCTGAAGGTCTACAAGGGCTTTCCGCACGGCATGCTGACAGTGCACGCGGAGGTCCTCAACCCCGACCTCCTGGCCTTCGTCAGGGCGTGACTGCGCGGCCCGTGACGCACCAGGGATCATCGCCATGACCGACATCGCCGACGTGATCCTCGTCAACGGCAAGGTGACCACGCTCGACCGCGAGAACCCCGAAGCCGATGCCATCGCCATACGCGACGGCCGGTTCCTCGCGGCGGGTGACAGGCCGAGGATCCTCGCACTCTCGGGGCCGCGTACACGGACGATCGACCTCGGCGGCCGGCGCGTCATCCCCGGCCTCATCGACGGGCACATCCACGTCATCCGCGGCGGGCTCAACTACACGATGGAGCTGCGCTGGGACGGCGTGCCTTCGCTCGCCGACGCGATGGCGATGCTCAAGGCGCAGGTCGCGGTGACGCCGCCTCCACAATGGGTTCGCGTGGTGGGCGGCTTCACCGAACATCAGTTCACGGAGAAGCGCCTGCCGACGCTCGCCGAGATCAACGCGGTCGCAGCGGACACGCCGGTGTTCATCCTGCACCTCTACGATCGTGCCCTCCTCAACGCGGCCGCGCTGCGCGCCGTCGGCTACACGAAGGACACGCCCGACCCGCCGGGCGCGACGATCGAACGCGACTCGCGCGGTGAGCCGACCGGCTTGCTCGTCGCGCAACCGAACGCGATGATCCTCTACGCAACGCTGGCCAAGGGCCCGAAGCTGCCGCCCGACTACCAGAAGAACTCGACGCGTCACTTCCTGCGCGAACTGAACCGGCTCGGCGTCACGAGCGTCATCGATGCGGGCGGAGGGTTCCAGAACTACCCCGACGACTACCGGGTGATCGAGGAACTGCACCGCGAAGGCCTGCTCACGGTGCGGATCGCCTATAACCTGTTCACCCAGAAGCCCCAGGGAGAACTCGCCGACTTCGCCGGCTGGGCGAAGACCGTGCGGCCCGGCCAGGGCGACGATCTCCTGCGCCACAACGGCGCGGGCGAGATGCTCGTCTACAGCGCCGCCGACTTCGAGGACTTTCGCTGGCCGCGGCCCGACATGCCCCCATCGATGGAAGGCGATCTCGAGCCGGTCGTGCGGCTGCTGGCCGAGAACCGCTGGCCGTTCCGCCTCCATGCAACCTACGACGAGACGATCTCGCGCGCGCTCGACGTGTTCGAGAGGGTCAACGCGGACGTGCCGCTCGACGGTCTGCACTGGTTCTTCGACCACGCGGAAACGATCACGCCCCGCAACATCGATCGCATCGCGAAGCTCGGCGGCGGGATCGCGGTGCAGCATCGCATGGCGTTTCAAGGTGAGTACTTCATCGATCGCTATGGCGCAGCCGCCGCCGAGACGACGCCGCCGATCCGGCGCATGCTCGACAGCGGGCTGCCCGTAGGGGCGGGCACCGACGCGACACGTGTCGCGTCCTACAATCCGTGGATTTCGTTGTCGTGGCTCGTGACGGCGCGAACCGTGGGCGGAACGACGCTCTATCCGACGCGGAACCGGCTTGAGCGGCGCGAGGCGCTGTCGCTTTGGACGGAAGCGAACGGGTGGTTCTCCCACGAGACGGGAAAGAAAGGAATGATCCGGGCAGGCCAGCTCGCCGACCTCGCGGTGCTGTCGAGCGACTACCTGGCCGTACCCGATGGCGACATCGCCGGCATCGCCTCGGTACTGACGATGGTGGGCGGCGAGATCGTCTGGGGTGACGCCGAGTTCGCGGATCTCGCTCCGCCCCTTCCGCCGGCGATGCCGGACTGGTCCCCCGTGCGGCGGTTCGGCGCTCCTTCCTCCGTCGCTCGTACGGCCCCCGCGACTGCTTGCGGCTGCGGCACGGCCTGCGCGGTGCATGGCCACGATCACGCGGCCTCCGTCGGCGCCGACGTGCCGGTGTCGGATCATGCGCGCTTCTGGGGCGCGCTCGGCTGCTCGTGCTGGGCCTTCTGAAGGGACGACCATGACCGATCGCACGCTTCAGGCTCCGCCCGCGGCCGTAAAACTGCTGCCGATGCTTGTCGTACTCACCGGTGTCACGGGACTTGTCGACGCCGCCACCGTCCTGGCGCTCGGCAAGGTGTTCGCCGCGAATATGACGGGCAACGTGGTGTTCCTCGGCTTCGCGCTTGCCGGCGTCGAAGGGTTCGACCCGGGGCTGTTCGTCACCGCTCTGCTCGCCTTTGCCTTCGGCGCCGTGCTCGCCGGCCGGATCACGCTCGCGCACGCCCAGCGTGGTTCCGGCGCGTGGCTGCGCAAGACCGCGCTGGTCGAAGCCGCGCTGCTGGCGGCATCTGCGGCGCTGTGTTTCGGCAAGGCGTTCCACCAGCCACTGGCGATGCCCGTCGTCTACGCCGTGCTGGCCCTCACTTCGCTCGCGATGGGCCTGCGCAATGCGGCAGTGCGCTCCCTCAAGGTGCCAGACATGTCGACCACGGTGCTCACCCTCACCGTCACCGGGCTCGCCAGCGACTCGCCGCTCGGCAGCGGCGGCAATACGAACTGGGGACGGCGCATCGCCTCGATCCTCGCGATGCTGACCGGGGCGGCGCTCGGCGCGTTTCTCGTGGTGACCTTCGGGGCGACCATCCCGCTCGCGCTCGCGGCGCTCGTGACGCCGGCGATCACGTTCCACTGCACGCGCTGATCGCTTCGAACGGCGCCTCGTGACCTGGTCGTTCTACTCGTGCCGGTGCGTCAGCCCGGCGCCTGCGGGTTCGTGACCACGCGGCGGTTCTGCGCCTTGCAGGAGATGTCGGCGCAGTCCTGGACGAGCCTGTCGCGGCCGTAACCCTTGGTGGTGATGCGCGACGGCGCGACGCCGCGCGAGACGAGGTACGCCTTCACCGCTTCCGCCCGCTTTGCGGAGAGCGCCACGTTCTGCGAAGCGCTGCCTGGATCGTCGGCAAAACCCTGGATCTTCACCGGCCACGTCGGATACTGGTTCAGCCAGACGGCCTGCTTGTCGAGCGTCACCTTGGCGGTCTCGTCGAGCTCCGCCGATCCCTGGGCGAAGAACGTGCGTCGGCCCACGTTGACCATGAAGTCTTCCTCGCTGCCGGGCACGACGTTGATGCCGCCGCCGACAGGCTGGTTGGTCGCACCCGCCGCCGGCGGCGCAGTCGGCACGGCCGGCGTCGATGTCTGGATGCTCTGCTGCGTGGTGCTGCAGGCGGCGAGCATGCCGGCGAGCGCGATGCCGAGGATGGCTGAAGCGGGCGCACCGGAGGATCGGATGATGGCCATGACCTGCCTCGTCGCCTCGCCCGTTGGTGCGCCTGTCATTGCTGCTGTTGCTGCTGCTGCTTCGATTGCTGGAGCTGCTGCCAGATGCGGTCCGCCTCTGCCTGCTCGTCCACGACCGGCGCTCCGAGATGCTTGAGTACCAGCACACGAGTGCCGATCGGGCAGCGCTGATAGAGGTCAATCACGTCTTCCGGGAACATGCGCACGCAGCCGCTCGAGACATCATGTCCGATGCTCCACGGCTCCGTCGTGCCGTGGATGCGATAGCCGAGGTCCTTCCCGTCGCGGTAGAGGTACATCGCGCGCGGCCCCAGCGGATTGTCAGGCCCGCCGTCCATGAAGGGCGGCAGTTCGGGCCGGCGCGCGAGCATCGCGGCCGGCGGCACCCAACGCGGCCACAGGGCCTTGCGCTGGATTTGCGCCCGCCCGTACCACTTGAAGCCCTCCTTGCCGACGCCGACGCCATAGCGCAGCGCCGTCTGGTTCTCGAAGATCACGTAGAGAAAGTTGCGCTCCGTATCGACCACCACCGAGCCCTGCGGTTCCGGACTTTCGTAGCGTACGAGCTGCCGGCGCCATTCCGGCGCGATCTTGGAGAAGTTCGTGGCGCGGAACACGTGGCCGTTGTCTGTGACCGTGCCGCTGAAGTAGACGGCCTTGGGATCGGTCGCTGCCCGCAACACAGCCGGCGCGGCAACGGCCGCCGCGGCACCACCCACAAGCCCGAGGAACGATCGTCTGCCCCGATCCATGCGCCTGGCCCTCCCCCTCCGCCTCGGGCCCGATCCCGAAGCAGCGTATACAGACCATTATGCGCAAATGTTGCGCCTCCGTCAGCCCCCCAGAGAGGGTGACTTCTAGAGGATCTCGCCCCGCCGGGCCTGGGCCAGGACGGCTTCGATGGCAGCGTCCGTCATCCCGTGGTGGACCCGGGCATAATCGGGTGTGATGTAGCCGAGCGCGAGGTCGCGCCGCACCCGCGCCGGGTCACGCTCGGCCGGGGCGCCGTATCCGGCGCCGCCGGGAAACGCCATCATCACCTTGCGGCCGTGCGGCACGAACTGCTTGCCCTTGCCCTTCATCGCGGTGCCGTCGTCCTGCGCGATCGTCGTCGGCGCACCGGCGAGCCCGCCGCGCCGGCCACGGGCCGGGTGACGCACGCGGTCGAACATCGCCTGGATGTCGAACTCGTGGCCCTCGCGCGCACCGACCTCCATGTACTGGCCGAGGCCGCCGCGCTGCTTGCCGGCGCCGCCGCTGTCCGGTCGCAGTTCCTTGCGCCAGATGATGACCGGGCCGACCTGCTCGGTCGCCTCGACCGGCATGGTCATCACGCCGGAGGGGAACGCCGTGGCGTTCATTCCGTCGAGCGTCGGCCGGGCGCCGGAGCCGCCGGAGTTGAACGTCAGCACCTCGGCCCGCACAGTGCCGGCCGGGGCCGGCGCATCCGTCCGTGGACGGAGTGAGACCTGGAAGTTGCACAGGCAGCCCGCGCCCTCCGCCGGCACGAGGTTCGGCAGAAGCTTGTCGAGGGCGTCGTAGACGGTGTCGGGCACCATGTGGCCGATGACGTGGCGCAGCGCCACCGGCGCGGGGTGCAGCGCATTCACGATCGTGTTCTGCGGCGCGACGATCTCGAAGGGAGCAAGGCTCGCCGCGTTGTTCGGAATCTCCGGCGCGATCGCGCATTTGAGTGCGTAGCACGTGTAGGCCTTGGTGTAGACGAGGGGTACGTTGATGCCCTTCTTGTCCGGGCCGCTGGTGCCGTCCCAGTCGCAGAGGATACGGTCCTTCTCGATCGAGATCTTTACCTTGAGGTCGATGGGGCGATCGTAGCCGTCGATCCGCATGTGGCCTTCGGCCGTGCCGGGCTTCAGCGCGTTGATGCGGTCGAGCGTCGCCTTGCGGGAATTCTCGAGGATGAATCGCGAAATGCCGGAGAGGTCCTCGAGCCCGAATTCCACCATCATGTCGATCAGGCGGCGGTGGCCCACCTCGTTGCAGGTGGCGAGCGCGTAGATGTCGCCGACGAGCTGGTCCGGCTCGCGCACGTTGCCGCGCACGATGGCGATGAGCGTGCGGTCGACGACGCCGCGCTCGGCGAGCTTCATGATCGGGATGTAGAGGCCTTCTTCGTATACGGAATTCGCATCCGCGCCGAACCCGCGACCGCCGATGTCGACGATGTGCGCGGTGCATGCGAAGAACCCGATCAGCCGGCCGTTGTGGAACGACGGCGTCACCACGGTGATGTCGTGCAGGTGGCCGGTGCCCTCCCACGGATCGTTGGTGATGTAAACGTCGCCCTCGAACATGTTCTGCCGGCCGATGCGGCGGATGAAGTGCGCAACCGCATCCGCCATCGCGTTGACGTGGCCCGGCGTTCCCGTGACGGCCTGCGCCAGCATCTCGCCCTTGTCGTTGTAGACGCCGGCCGAGAGATCGCCTGCCTCACGCACGGAGGTCGAGAAGGCGGTGCGCACCAGCGCCTGCGCCTGTTCCTCGACGACCGAGATGAGGCGGTTCCACATCACCTGGGCCGCGACCTTCGAGATTTCGGTCCTGGCAGTGTCAGACATGGGTGAGCTCCTTCACGGGTGCGATCGTTTCGGCGGAACGATCGGCGATGCGGATGTCGAGGCAGCCGTCCTCCTGCGCGACCAGCATGCGATCGGGCGGCAGGACCACCGTGGTCTCGTCCTCGGTGATCACCGCCGGTCCGTGCACGAACGAACCGGGCGACAGTCGGTCCCGGGGCACTTCCGCAGCCGCCGCGGGCTTGCCAACGCCGGTGTCGAACAGCGTGCGGGTGGCGACTGGCTCGGCCTTTCGCGCGGCCGAAACCGGCGTCACCGGGTGGACCGACGGGGGCGGCGTGAAGGCGTTCACCGACCACACCGTCACCTCCGCCTCCATCCCTTCGACCGAGCGGCCGAACAGCCTTTCGTAGTTCGCCTCGAACAGCTTCAGGTACGTCGCCGCATCGGGGTTTGCCGCCTGCTCCGGAGTCAGGGGAACGGGGATTTCCCAGCCCTGACCCGAGTAGCGCATGTAGACCTTGTACTCGGCGCGAATTTCGGAGCTTGAGTCGCACGTGCGCACGAAGCCGGTCGCCTCCTTCTCCATGTCGGCGAACAGCGCCTTAACGACGTTGGCGTCGAACTTGCCGATCCGCATGAATACGGAGCGGTTCGCCTCGAACGAGAACGGCGCCTTGAGGAAGCCGATCGCCGATCCGACGCCTGCACCAACTGGCACGAGGCAACGTGCGATGCCGAGCTTCTCGCACAGGCGCGCGGCATGCAGCGGAGCCGCGCCGCCGAACGCGATCATCGTGTACTCTGACAGGTCCTCGCCGTTTTCCACCGCGTGCACGCGGGCAGCGTTCGCCATGTTCTCGTCGACGACCTCGGCAAGCCCCCAGGCTGCCTCGATCGGTTCCATCGCAAGCTTCTCGCCGATGTGGGCGGTCAGCGCCTCGCCGGACCTCTCCGGCAGCAGGGGGATCGTGCCACCCGCGAAGTTCTGCGGATCGAGGCGGCCGAGCACGAGGTCGGCGTCCGTCACGGCAGGGCGCTGGCCGCCCCGGCCGTAGCAGGCGGGGCCGGGCTCCGAGCCAGCGCTCTCGGGGCCGACGCGAATCTGGTTCATGGCGTCGACGCGGGCGAGCGAGCCGCCGCCAGCGCCGATTTCCACCATGTCGATCACCGGGATCGAGATCGGCATCCCGGAACCCTTCTTGAAGCGATAGGTGCGCGCCACCTCGAACACGCGCGCGGTTTTCGGCGTGCGGTTCTTGATCAGGCAGATCTTGGCGGTCGTGCCGCCCATGTCGAACGACAGCACCTTGTCGAGGCCATGCCGCGCGGCGATGTCGGCGGCGAAAACGGCACCACCTGCGGGGCCCGATTCCACGAGACGCACCGGGAACTCGGCCGCGCTCTCGAGCGAGATGATGCCGCCGCCGGAATGCATCAGGAAGATCGGGCAATCCGCGCCTTCCGCCTTGAGTCGGCCGGCGAGGCGGCCGAGGTAGCTCTTGATCAGCGGCTTGATGTAGGCGTTGGCGATCGTCGTGTTGAACCGCTCGTATTCGCGCATCTGCGGCGACACTTCGGAGGAGAGCGACACCATCACGTTCGGCAGTCGCTGGGCCAGCACCTCGCGGATCAGGCGCTCATGCGCATCGTTCACGTAGGAATGGAGCAGTCCAACGGCGATGCTCTCGTATCCCGCCGCGCCGAGCTCGTCGGCCAACGCCTCGACTTGCGAGCGATCGAGCGGCACGAGCGCGTTGCCGAGCGCATCCATGCGCTCGCGCACCACGTAGCGGCGGTTCCGCGGCAGGAGCGGCTCGGGGAGCGTGAGGTTCAGGTCGTATTGCTCGAAGCGGCTTTCGGTGCGCATCTCGATCACGTCGCGAAAGCCGTTGGTGGTGATGAGTGCCGTCTTCGCCCCGCGCCGTTCGATCAGCGCGTTGGTGGCGAGCGTCGTGCCGTGAATGATCTGGGCGATCGCGCCCGGGGCGACGCCGGCCTTTGCGCACACGCGGTGCATGCCTTCGACGATGGCGTCTTCCGGGGCCGCGTAGGTGGTGAGCACCTTGGTCGACACGCGCTCGCCGCCTGCCTCCAGCACCACGTCGGTGAACGTGCCGCCAATGTCCACGCCAAGCCTGATCCGTGCCTTCGTCATCAGTGATCTCCAGTCCGCCTTGCCCCACGATAGCGGAGGAGGAGGATCAATAAAAATCGCTAAATCTAATGTTAGCGATCAGGATTTATGATCCGGTGGATAGAGCGTCTGCGCCAATTGGGCTGCCTCCCGCACGTAGGCGGGCGCCGGGTCGATGAGATAGCGCGCCGCGAACTGCAGGGCGTCCGGAGTCCAGCCGTAGTTCAGCCGCCTTAGCCGGCCCTCCGCGAGCGCTTCGGTCACCATCGCTTCGGGCAGGCAGGCGATGCCAAGGCCGTCCAGCGCCATCTGGAGGCACGTGGCGAGGTTCGAGGACGGGACGAGGCGCGCGCGGCGACCGCTGTCGCGGAAATGCTGGTCGAGCTGCTGGAACGGTACCGTACCACGCGCATGCGTCAGCACCGGATGGGCCGCGATCTCGTCGAGGCCAAGCTCGTGCGCCGGTATCGCCAGCGCCGGGGCCGCCACCCAGGCATAGTCCGATTGCCCCAAGGGAATGGTGCAGCGGGCGCTGCGGTCGAACGGCCCGCTCTGGAACACGAGGTCGAGATCGCGCTCGAACAGCGCCTGGCTCAGGTTCTTGCTCAGGTCGATGGTGAGTTCGACGTCGACGGACGGGTAACGCTCCTTCATCGCCACGAGGAACGGCCGGAGGAAGGTGTGCGCGACCATCTCGCTCACGCCGAGCCGCAGAACGCCCTCGACGATCGCAGCCTCGCCCGTCGCCTCGACGAAACGGTCGACGGCGGCGAGGATGTCGCGGGCCTTGGGCAACAGCGCTTCGCCGTGCGGCGTCAGGCGCACCGAACCCGCGTCGCGGTCGAGGAGCGTGACGCCGAGCTGCGCCTCGAGTTGCGCGATCCGACCGGAGATGTTGGGCTGCGTCGTGCCGAGCCGTTCCGCGGCGCGTCGGAAGGTGCCGAGCTCGGCGACCCAGACGAACGCTTCGATGTGCTTGAGGGTGAAGCGGGCCATGGACCTTCTCCATCGCGCGCGGCTGGCACGCCGTCAACGGGGGCAGTAATCGAAGTGCGGACGGATTAAACTAGCTTTCGTCGAGGACGCATTCAGGAAAGCGCAATGGAGCCTCCGTCACCGAACGCCGCGCAGATCGAATACTGGAACGGGCGGGCTGGCCAGAAGTGGGCGACGCTTTGGACGCAGCTGGACCGGATGCTCGCATCGGTCACCGCGGTGCTGGTCGACGCTGCGGGCGACGTGCGCGGCAAAAGTGTGCTCGACATCGGCTGCGGCACCGGCCAACTGAGCGCGCTCCTCGCGGCGCAAGGCGCATCGGTGACGGGCATCGACATCTCCGCACCGATGCTGGCGGTCGCGAAGGAGCGATCGGGCGATCACGTGACGTTTCTCGAGCGTGATGCCGCCGCCTTCCGGGCGAGCGACCAGTTCGACCTCGCCATCTCGCGGTTCGGCGTGATGTTCTTCGACGATCCGCCCGCCGCATTCCGGATGATCCACGAGAACGTCCGGCCGGACGGCCGCCTCGTCTTCGCCTGCTGGCGCACCGTCGCCGAGAACGAATGGGTATCGGTGCCGATGGGTGCGGTTCGCGATCTCCTGCCGGAGAGCCCACCGCCCGATCCGCATGCCCCGGGACCGTTTGCCTTCGCCGACGATCGCCGCGTGCACGCGATTCTCGACGCTGCCGGTTTCCGGCGTATCGCGATCAGGCCGGTCGATGTCCCGATCACCATCGGCGAGGACGGCGGCGTCGATTCAGCCGTCCGGTTCGTGCTTCAGATCGGGCCGGTCGGCGCGGCGCTCGCCGAATCGCCGGACACAGTGCGGGAAGCGGCAGCGGAGCGTCTCGCGACGGCCCTCGGACGCCATGCGAAGCCGGACGGCGTGGTGCTGAAGGGCGCGATCTGGCTGGTACAGGCGGAGGCCTGAACCCGCAAGGACAGACTTACACGACGAGCCCGCGCTTCATCCTCATGCGGTGCACGGCCGCCGTGATCAGCCGGTCGGCGATGATGCCGATGAACGCGATCACGAGGCCCGCGACGAGCCCCTTCCCCGGATCGGCCTTGGCGAGCGCCTTGAAGATCTCCTGGCCGAGATCACGCGTGCCGATCATCGCGCAGATGATGATCATGCTGAGCGCCAGCATGATGGTCTGGTTGATGCCGAGGAAGATTTCCGGTAGCGCCGCCGGAAGCTGCACGTGCAGGAACAGCTGGCGCGGCGTGCAGCCCGAGACCTTGCCCGCCTCGATCAGTTCGTGCGGCACCTGCCGAAGTCCGTGGTTCGTGTAGCGGATCGCCGGCACGATCGCGAAGGCGACGGTCGCGATCATCGCGGTGACGTCGCCGACCCTGAACAGCATCACGACCGGGATGATGAAGCAGAAGCTCGGGATCGTCTGCAGCGTGTCGATGATCGGCGTCACGAAGGCGTTCACGCGGTCGCTGCGCGATGCCCACACGCCGATCGGGATGCCCAGCGCGCAGGCGACGAGCGTCGAGGCGCCGGCGAGGTACAGCGTCTGCATTGCCGGAACCCAGAGGCCCGTTGCGGCGGCGAAGAAGCCGAGAAGACCGACGAGGATCGCGAGACCGACACCGCCGAGCCGCCAACCGAGCGCCACGAGGATCGCCAGCACGCCCGCCCAGGGAAGGGCCTCGAAGGCCGCCCGCATCGGGTTCAGGAAGTGCATGAGCACGAAGACGCGCACCGTTTCGATCGAGTCGAAGTAGTTCTTGGTCAGCCAGTCGACGCCCATCTTCCAGTAGGGCGCCGAGGTGACGGTCATCGTCGAGGGCAGCTTTGCGACCGCGGGCACGAACACGCCGACGAGCGTCGTCACCGCAAGCAGCGCCAGCGCGATCAGCACGTTGCCGTGGCGCTCCCAGAGCCGCGTGCTTCCGCGCGCCTCGGGCTGCCGGTGCGCGATCGCCTGGCTCAGCCGGTCGAGCACGATAGCGATGATCACGATCGCGAGGCCCGCCTCCATCGCCTGGCCGATCTTCAGCGCACGCAGCGCCAGCAGCACGTCGTAGCCAAGGCCGCCCGCGCCGATCATCGAGGAGATGATCACCATGTTGAGGGCGAGCATGATCACCTGGTTCACGCCGATCATCAGCGAGGGCATCGCGGAGGGGATCATCACCCGCCAGAGCTTCTGCCGCCGGGTGCAGCCCGCCATGTCGGCGAAATCCTTGATCTCGCCCGGCACCTTGGTGAGGCCCAGCACGGTGGCGCGCACCATCGGCGGCGTCGCGAAGAGGCCTGTCGCCAGGAGCGCCGAGACCGGGCTCGAGCCGTAGAGAAGGAGCATCGGGATCAGGTACGCGAAGGTCGGGATCGTTTGCATGAGGTCGAGAGCGGGCGTCACCAGCCAGCGGTTCACCCACGGCACGCGGTAGGCCCAGATGCCGATGAGGAGGCCCGAGATCACGCACAGCGGCACGCAGATGACGATCAGCGCAAGCGTCAGCATGGCGTTGTTCCAGACGCCGAAGACCGCGAGCGCGAGGAAGCCGAGGCCGCAGAGCAAGGCCAGGCGCAGGCCGCCGTAGATCCAGCCGAGCCAGCCCATCACCAGCACGACGCCGAGCCAGGAGAGCGGCGGCAGCGTCACGGCGGTTTCGCCCGCGCCGAATTTGAAGCCCTTGGCGAACAGGTTGAAGGCGAAGCGCAACGGCACGTCGACCGCCGCGGCGAGCGCCCGCGTCGCCCAGGTGAAGTTGTCCTTGATCCACACGAACGCCGCACCCATCCACGTGTTGAACGGGATCACGAGCTTGTCCGGATAGGCGGCGAGGCCGGGAAACGCATCCTGCAGGAGGTAGACGGCGATCGCGAACAGCGCGGCGGCCGGCAGCACCCACTTCGCCCAGTCGGGCGTGCGGGCGCCGGCGACGGCGGGGCCGGGGAGCGCCGCCTCGCTCATGCGCGCGACCTCCGTTCCTTGCCGGCGAGGAGATCGATGACCGCCTGCGGCGTCACCTCGCCGATCACGACGCCGGCCTCGTCCACGACCGCGAACGGCTTTGCTGAATCGACGATCGCGGCGGCGAAGCTCGCGATGCGCGCGCCGGCCGGTACCGTCTCGAGCGACTTCGCCGACCGGCTCGGCGGCGCCATCAGGCTTTTCGCCGTCAGGACCTTGGCGCGGTTCACGTCGCGGGTGAACTCGGCCACGTAGTCGGTCGCGGGCGTCGCCACGAGTTCCTCGGGCGTTCCGATCTGAATGATCTCACCGTCGCGCATGATCGCTATCCGGTCGGCCAGGCGGATCGCCTCGTCGAAGTCGTGGGTGATGAAGACGATCGTCTTCCGCAGAACGCTCTGCAGGCGCATCAGTTCACTCTGCATCTCGCGGCGGATGAGCGGATCGAGCGCCGAGAACGGTTCGTCGAGGAACCAGATTTCCGGCTCGACCGCGAGCGAGCGGGCAATGCCGACGCGTTGCTGCTGGCCGCCCGAGAGCTGCGCCGGAAAGTGACGCTCGCGTCCCTTCAGGCCGACGAGTTCGACGACCTGGCGGGCCCGTGCCTCGCGGTCGGGCTTGGACACGCCCTGGATGAACAGCGGAAACGCCACGTTGTCGAGCACGTTCAGGTGCGGCAGCAGCGCGAAGTGCTGGAACACCATCCCCATCTTGTGACGGCGGATCTCGATCAGTTCCGACTCGGACGCCTTGAGCAGGTCCTTGCCGTCGAACACGAGTTCGCCGGCCGAGGGCTCGATGAGGCGCGACAGGCAGCGCACCAGCGTCGACTTGCCGGAGCCCGAAAGGCCCATGACGATGAAGATCTCGCCCTCGCGCACCTCGAGCGAGACGTTGCGCACGGCGCCGATCAGGTGCGCCTTCTCGAGGTCGGCCTGCGTTGCGCCCGTGCCGAGCCGCGCGAGCGTCTGATCCGCATGCGGACCGAAGACCTTCCAGAGATTGCGGCAGGATAGCTTCACGGGGCGCGGATCCACCGCGCCGCCGTGCTTCGATGTCCTCGCGTCCGGTGCGGTTACTGCGCCCAGGCGCGCCACGTGGCCTCGTTTGCCGCGACCCAGGCCGCGGCCACCTCCTCGATGGACTTGCCGTTGAGATCGACTTCGCCCGACATCTTGTTCAGTTCGTTCGTATCGATCGTGTAGTTCTTGGCGACCTTGTAGGCGCCCGGCCACTTGTCCTTCATGCCGGCCCAGGCGTACTTCCAGATCTCGCCGTGCGGCTTGCCGCAGTCATACGCCTTGTCGGGATTCACGCCCCACTTCGGGTCCGTGTAGCACTCCTTCGTGTACTCGGGGAATTGCACCCACTCGCCCTCGTACTTTGAGGTGGCCCAGTGCGGCGAGTAGATCCACAGCATGATCGGCGCCTTGCGCTGGTAAGCCGAGTCGAGCTCGGCGAACATCGCCGCGTCGGTGCCGGCGTGGATCACGGTGAACGGCAGGCCCAGCGCCACGACACGCTCGTCGTCAAAGCCTTCCCAGGTCACCGGGCCGCCAAGGTACCGGCCCTTCGGCGCGGTTTCGGGCGTGGAGAAGGCTTCCGCGCACTTCGGGTCCTTCAGCGCTTCCCAGTTCGGCAGGCCGGGGCACTTCTCCTTCATGTAGGAGGGATACCACCACTCTTCCTTGGCCTTGGGCCCGAGCTTGCCGAGCTTCTCCGTCTTGCCGGTCGCGTCGGAGGCGGCCATCGCCTCGCCCGCCGTCGTGTCCCAGAATTCCATGCCGACGGTCAGGTCACCGTTGGTCAGGCCGGTCGTGAGCGACGAGAGGTAGTCGCCGGTCGGGTACTCGACCGTGTAGCCGAGCTTCTCGAGAATGTCGCCGAGGATGTGGGCGTTGATGTTCACGCTGGTCCAGTCGAAGATCGCAATCTTGATCGGATCGCTCGACTCGACGGCTTGTGCGGAGTTGAAACAGAAGGTGAGAGCCGTAAGCGCGGCAGAAGCAAGCACGGCACGTCTGATGCCCGAAACACGTGTCATTTCCTTCTCCCTATGGTCCGGACGTCTAACCTTCAGAGTTGCGTCCTTGGGGCCAAGTCTCCGCCCAAACGTGCAACGCTGTCAACGATCATGACGCCTTGCGCATCGTCGCGCGGGCATCTTCAATGCGCGCACAAGAAGGCAGGGCGACATCGCGCATGGCATTCAAGGCTGACCGGCACGTCAGGATTCTCATCATCGGCGGCGGCGCGATCGGCGCTTCGCTCGCCTATCATCTGGCGCGCGAGAAGACGGCGGACGTGCTGCTGGTCGAGAAGGCGAAACTCACGCACGGCTGCACCTGGCACGCGGCCGGTCTCGTCGGCCAACTGCGCGGCAAGCGTAACCTCACGCGGCTGATGCAGAATTCCGTCGCCGTGTTCGACCGGCTCGAACAGGAAACGGGCCAGGCGATCTCGTGGAAGAAGGTCGGCTCCCTGCGGCTCGCCGGCAGCGCCGACCGCTGGAGCGAAATCCGCCGCGCGATGACGCAGGCGAAGAGTTTCGGCGTCGAGTGCCACGCACTTTCCGCGGATGAGGCGCAGGCAAAGTTCCCCTACATCCGCACCGACGGCATCGTCGGCGCGGCGTTCATCCCGGGCGATGGCTACATCGACCCCTACGCCGTGACGATGGCCTACGCCACCGGCGCGCGCCGCGGCGGCGTGCGCATCGAGGAAGGCGTGTGCGTGCGCGAGATCGTGGTGGAAGGCCGGCGCGCCGTCGGCGTCATCACCAACGAGGGCACCATCGGCTGCGAGATCCTCGTCAACTGCGCTGGGCTGTGGGCGAAGCGGGTCGGCGCGATGGCGGGCGTGCCGCTTGCCGCCGGCGTCGTCGAGCACCAGTACTTCCTTACTGAGAAGAAACTCGACTTCCCCGACACGCTGACGACGCTGCGCGATCCCGACAACAACTTCTACCTCAAGCCCGACACGGGCTCGTTCGCGATCGGCGGCTGGGAGGACGGGACGGAAGGTTTCCACCGCGGATCGCCGCCGCTGTCGTTCGGCGCCGAACTTTTGCCGCCGAACATGGAACGGCTCGAACGCTTCGCGATCCCGGCCGCGAGCCGCCTGCCGGTGCTCGACCAGATCGGCATCCAGACCGTGATCAACGGACCGATCCCGGTCTCGGCGGACGGCGAACCGATCATGGGCCTCGCCCCGGAGCTCGATAACTTCTACGTCGCCTGCGGCTTCACCGCGGGCATCGCCGCCTCCGGCGGCGCTGGCCTCGCGATGGCGAACATCATCCTCAACGGCGACGCGGGCATGGACCTCTGGCCCTTCGACGTGCGCCGCTTCAGCGCCGTCCAGGCGCAGCCGCGCTACCTCGAGGCGCGCGCGATCGAAGCCTACGCCGGGTACTACAAGCTCCACCTCCCCGGCGAGGAGGCGCACGCGGCGCGCGGCCTCCGGCGATCGCCGGTGCACCAGCATCTGGAACGGGCCGGCGCCGTGTTCGGATCGAAGTCCGGCTGGGAGCGGCCGAACTGGTTCGCCGGAAACGGCGCATCCCGCGAAGACATCGGCTCGTTCGAAGGCAAGCCGAGCTGGTTCGACGGCGTGGCGGCCGAGCACCGCGCCATCCGGGAGCGCGCGGCGCTGATCGACCAGACGTCCTTCACGAAGTTCGAGATCACGGGCCCCGGCGTGGAGGACGCCCTGCAGCGCCTCGCCGCGAACGACCTCGGCGGGCCTCCCGGCAAGGCCGTGTACACCCAGCTCTGCAACGAGAAGGGCGGCATCGAAGCCGACGTCGTCCTCGTCCACATCGATCCCGGCCGGTTCGTCCTCGTCACCGGCTCGGGCTTTGGCGTGCGCGATCGCGACTGGGTGGAACGCCACCTGCCCGATGGCATCGTCGTGCGCGACGTCACGAACGCCTACGCCGTCCTGAACCTGTGCGGTCCGAAGGCGCGGACGATCCTCGAGGCGGTGAGCGATGATCCCGTCGACAACAAGTCCCTGCCCTTCCTTGCCGCCCGGCGCATCTCGATCGGCAATGCGCAGGCACTTGCGGTGCGCATCGGCTACGTCGGGGAGCTCGGCTACGAACTGCACGTGCCGCAGGAGTTCGCCGCGCACGTCTACGAGACGCTGATGGAGGCGGGCGCGCCGCATGGCATCGCCAACGCCGGTTACCGGGCGATCGAAAGCTGCCGGCTCGAGAAGGGCTATCTCTACTGGTCGAGCGACATTTCGCCCGACATCAACCCCTTCGAGGCGGGCCTCGGCTTCTGCGTGGCGCTCTCGAAGCCCGATTTCATCGGCCGCGCGGCGCTCCAGTCAATCAAGCAGCAAGGCTCCCCCCGCCGGCTCGCGACACTCACCGCGCCCGGATTTCGCCCGTTCCATGGCGGCGAGGCCGTCCTCGCCGACGGCAGGGTGATCGGCTCGAGCACCAGCGCAGGGTTCGGCCACACGCTCGGGCAGACGATCTCGTTCGCCTTCCTGCCGACTGATCTGCCGCCGGGCGCAAGACTCCAGATCGAGGCGTTCGGCGCGCTGCACGACGTCGAACGCGGGCCGCGCTGCCTCTACGATGCGAAGATGGAAAGGCTGAAGGCATGACGTCCGAGACGACCGACATCGACCTGGCCCGCCGGACGCTGCGCGAGGCGCCGATCCTCAAGGGCGCGGACGTGGACCGGCTGTCGATCACGCGGCTCGGCGGGCTGACGAACCTCGTGTTCCGGGTCGAGGGCAAGGGCGACGGCATGGTGCTGCGGATTCCGGGCAAGGGCACGGAGCAGTACATCAACCGCGCCAACGAGGCGCAGGCAGCACGCGAGGCGGCGAAGGCGGGGGTGAGCCCCGAGGTGCTCTTCTTCGACGACAGGACCGGCGTGATGATCACCCGGCTGGTCGATGGCGTGACGACGATGACGCCGGACAATTTCCGCTCGATCAAGGGCTCGCCGGCGCGCGCCGGAAAGATCTTCCGCCAGCTCCATGACTCCGGCGCAAAGTTCAATTTCCGCTTCGAGCTGTTTTCGATGATCGACGAGTACCTGAAGGTGCTCTCCACCAAGGACGTGGAGCTGCCGGCGGGCTATCACGACGTGGTGAAGGAGGCGGGCGCCGTGCGCGCGGCGCTCGACGCACATCCCCTGCCGCTCGTTGCCTGCCATTGCGATCCACTGTGCGAGAACTTCCTCGACACGGGCGAACGCATGTGGCTCGTCGACTGGGAGTACTCCGGCATGAACGACCCGATGTGGGACCTCGGCGATCTCTCCGTCGAGGCCGGGTTCGATCACGCCCAGGACGAGGAGATGATCCGCGGCTACTTCGGCAGCGAGGCATCGCCCTCGGACCGCGGGCGCATCGTCATCTACAAGGCGATGTGCGATCTGCTCTGGACGCTGTGGGGGCTGATCCAGTTCGCCAACAAGAACCCGGTCGACGACTTCTGGGCCTACGCGACCAACCGCTTCGAACGCTGCAAGACGCTGATGGCCGACCCCGACTTCGCCCGCCACCTCAAGGCGGTGCGCAAGGGGTAGTATCGCAGGCGTTCAGGGCCGAACGGGTACGATCGCCTGGTCGCTGAACGGCGAGGAGGTCGGCACACGGATGACGATGAACGCAAGTCCCGCCGCCTTGTGGCAGGCGTTGCAGGCATCCGTGAGCGACCGGAACGCGCGCTTGAATGCCGGGCGGTCCTTCTGCTGGATCGCCTTCTCGATCGACTCGAGCGCGGGCTTGGTCGTGCTGTCGATGAGCTTCGCCTGCTCAACCGATTTGAATACCGGATAGAGCTGTGCGGCCGCATCGAATGCGCGGCGCATCTTGCCAAGCTCGTACTCGGCTAGCTCCCAGTTCGTCGCGCGCCCCGCGTACGACAGCTTGAAGTGACGCAACTGGGTGATGGTCATGATCTCGCTGAGCGTCGGCTTGCTGTAGTCTTCGAGTGCACGGGCGGGAACAGCCGCGGCGCTGGCCGTGGCAAGCAGCATCGCCGCGACCACCGCTCGGGAGGCGCGGCGCAACTCTCCAAACCGGAAGAATACAGATTGCATCATAGGCTTTGTCTAGCATCCGCCCGGGCCACGCACTTTGACTTGCATCAAGCGACTGCCCAGATCGGCAAGCCGTGTGTCGCGTACTTCGCTAGGACCTGCAGCCAAGACCAGCGAGCGCGAAATCGATCATCTGGTCGATCGTCGGTTCGGTGACGTTGGCGCACTCGACCATCAGCTTCGGGTGGCAGAAGCGCATCGTCGCGGCCTTCACGCAGTGCGCTGCGACCGCCGGGTCGGGGGTGGCGAATTCGCCGGACGCGATGCCCTGCTCGATGATCTCCGTCAACAACGCGTGCATGCGCCGGATGTGGCCCTCGATCAGCGGCCAGCTTTCCGACATCGCCACCGCCACCATCTCGTGCATCTTCACGTCGTCGACGTAGCGCTCGGCGTTCATGCGGTGCGTCATGAGGACGTACGCGCGCAGCTTCTCCGTCGCGGTGCCCGGTCCGTCGATCATTGCGCGGATCGCGGCCTCGACCTCCGTCGTTAGCCGCAGCGCGACGGCCTCGTTGATGTCTTTCTTGGCGGCAAAGAAGCGATAGACGTTCGCCGGGCTCATCTGCAGTTCGCGCGCGATGTCGGCGACGGTGGTCTTCTGGTAGCCGTAGCGATGGAACAGCGTCTCCGCCACGCGCACGATGCGGGCGCGCGTGTCGAGGTCCTCCTCACGGGGCAGGGCGTGGTCGCGCTGGAGCGTCATGCAGGCACTCCGGTCGCGACCGCCGGGAGGTGATCCGTGGACGGACGAACACCCAGCGCGCGGCGGTTCCACAGCGCGAACAGAGCGGGCACGAACAACAGCGTCAGGAACGTCGCTACGAACAGGCCGCCCATGATCGTCACCGCCATCGGTCCCCAGAACGGGGACGAGGCGAGCGGGATCATCGCGAGGATCGCCGCCGCGGCGGTGAGCACCACCGGCCGGGCGCGGCGGACCGTCGCCTCGACGATCGCCTCGCCCAGCGTGTGCTGGCCCTCGGCCACGTCGCGGTCGATCTGGTCCACCAGGATCACGGTGTTGCGCATGATCATGCCGGCAAGCGCGATCAGGCCGAGCAGCGCCACGAAGCCGAACGGCAGGTGCGCCAAATTGAGCGCGAAGGCGGCGCCGATCAGCCCGAGCGGTGCAGTCAAAAGGACCAGCCCGAGGCGCGAGAAGCTCTGCAGCTGGATCATGAGAATCGTCAGCATGGCGGCAAGCATAAAGGGAAACACGGCAAAGAGCGACGCGTTCGCCTTGGCCGATTCCTCGACCGCTCCGCCGGTCGCGATGTGGTAGCCGGCGGGCAGCGCGGCCCTGATCGCGGCGAGGTTCGGCTCGATTTCGGCGGTAACGTCGGGCGCCTGCACGCCGTCCACGATGTCGGCGCGCACCGTGATCGTGAGGTCGCGGTTGCGCCGCCACAGGATCGGATCTTCGGACGTGTACGACACTTTCGCCACCTGGGCGAGCGGCACGGCCACGCCGTCGCGCGACAGGACGGAGAGGTCGGCGACGCGACCGATATCGGTGCGTTCCGCCTCGGTCGCGCGCACCACCACCGGCACCTGCTCGGTGCCGTCGCGCACGGTCGTCGCCGTCGTGCCCGAGAGCAGCGTCTGCAGCGCCTGCGACACTTCCTGGGTTGTGACGCCGAGCACGCGCGCCCGCTCCTGGTCGACGGTGAGCTGGACGGACGGCGTGCGCTCGTTCCAGTCGAGATGCGGATCGATGACGTGCGGGTTCTGCTCCATCACCCGGCGCACCTCGCGGGCGATCTGGCGCACCTTCAGCGGATCGCTGCCGGTGACGCGGAACTGCACGGGGAAGCCGACCGGCGGGCCGAAGTTGAAGCGGTCGACGCGCACGCGGGCTTCTGCGAGCTTGCCCTCGTGCACGGCTGTCTCGAGCCGCGCCTTCAGGCGTTCGCGCGCCGTCACGTCCTTGGCCTTGATCACGATCTGCGCGAACGCTTCGTTCGGCAGCTGCGGATTGAGGCCAAGCCAGAAGCGCGGGCTCCCCTGGCCGATGTAGGACGTGTACGTCTCGATGTCGGGATCGCCCTTGAGCAGCGCTTCGGCCGCCTCGACCACCGGCACGGTGGCCTTCATCGAACTTCCCTCCGGCAGGCGCATCTCGAGGAACAGTTCCGGCCGCTCGGAGCGCGGGAAGAACTGCTGCTGTACGAACCCAAACGCGAACACCGAGGCGGCGAAGAGTAGCGCCGTCGATCCGACCACGATCACGCGGTGGGACACGCACCAGCGAACGACGGCGCGCAGCATCCGGTAGACCCGCGTCTCGTAGAGGTCACCGGCAGTTCCTGTCGCGTGGTGCGCCGCCGGCAGCAGCTTGAAGCCGATGTAGGGCGTGAACACGACCGCCACCACCCACGAGGCGAGGAGCGCGATCGCGACGACCCAGAAGATGCCGCCGGCATACTCCCCGGTCGAGGAACGGGCGAACCCGACGGGCAGGAATCCCGCCGCCGTCACCAGCGTGCCGGTGAGCATCGGGAAGGCGGTCGACTGCCAGGCGAAGGCTGCCGCACTGGCACGGTCGAGCCCCTGCTCGATCTTCACCATCATCATCTCGACCGCGATGATCGCGTCATCCACCAGAAGCCCCAGCGCGATGATGAGCGCGCCGAGCGTGATGCGGTGCAGGTCGAGGCCCATCGCCTCCATCACGATCATGACGATCGCCAGCACCAGCGGCACGGACAGCGCCACCACGATGCCGGTGCGCCAGCCGAGCGACAGGAAGCTCACGAACAGCACGATCGCCAGCGCTTCGAGGAAGGACTTCACGAACTCGTAGATCGCGTGCCCGGCGACTTCCGGCTGGTCGGCGATCTTCTCGACGACGATGCCGGCCGGCACCTCGTGGGAGAAGGCATCGGCGGCCGCGGCCACGTTGCGGCCCAGCGCCTCGATGTCGCCGCCCTTCTGCATCACGACGCCTACCACGAGCGCCGGCGCGCCCTTCTGGCGCACGAGGCCGCGCGGCGGATCCTCGAACCCGCGCGTGACGGTGGCGACGTCGCCCAGGCGGAACACCTTGCCGTTCGCCGCGACCGGCGTTTCGGCGACCGCTTCGGCGCCGGTCAGCTCGCCGGAGACGCGCAGCGGGATGCGCTGGGCGTTGGTATCGACGATGCCGGCGGGGGTCACCGCGTTCTGCTTCGCCAGCGCCTCGAACACCATCTGCGGCGTTACGCCGAGCGCGGCGAGACGTGCGTGACTCAGCTCGACGAAGATGCGCTGGTCCTGCACGCCGTAGACGTTCACCTTCACGACGTCCTGAACCGAGAGCAGCCGCTGGCGCAGGTCTTCGGCCACGGTTTTCAGCTGCGCGTAGTTCGCGCCCTCGCCGGTGATCGCGAAGAGGATCGAGTCGACGTCGCCGTACTCGTCGTTGACGATCGGCCCGAGCACGTCCGACGGGAGCTCGCCGCGCACGTCGGCGAGCTTCTTGCGCAACAGGTAGAAGAGATAGGGGACCTGCGCCGGCGGCGTCGTGTCCTTGAACTGCATCTGGAAGGCGGAGAAACCCGGCTTCGTATACGTCTGTACACGATCGAAGTAGGGCAGCTCCTGCATCTTCTTCTCGATGCGGTCGGCAACCTGTTCCTGCATCTCCTGCGCCGTCGCGCCCGGCCAGTAGGCGGTGACGACGGCAACCTTGATCGTGAAGGACGGATCCTCGGACCGGCCGAGCTTCGTCCACGAGTAGTAGCCGCCGGCGAGCAGCAGCAGGATCGAGAACAGGATCAGCGCGGGGTGGCGGACCGCCCAGGCGGAGACGTTGAAGCGATCGCGCACGACGCTCTCCCTCAGTTCGAGGCGCTGTCGAGCGGGCGCACCTTCTGCCCGGGCTCGAGCTTGTGGACGCCGGCGGTGACGATCGTCTCGCCGCCGCCGAGGCCGTCCGCGATCAGCGCGCGGTCGCCATCGAACGCCGCGACCGTTACGGGTTTGAGCGATACGCTCCCGGCTGCCCGGTCGACGATCCAGAGTGCGGGACCTGCGCCTTCGTCGAAGAGCGAGGAGATCGGCACGGTGGTGGCGGGCTGCTTCTTCACCGTTAGCGCCAGCGTGGCCGACATGCCGAGGCGCACGTCGGCATCGGCGTCAGCGATGGTGTAGCGGGCGGCAAACGTACGCGTCGCGGGATCGGCCATCGGCGAGAGCTCGCGCAGCGTCGCCGTGTAGCGCCTTCCGGGCACCGCCCAGAGTTCGACCGTTGCCTGCCCCGCGTTCACCGCCGAGACCAGCGTTTCGGGCACCGCGACTTCGGCCTCGAACTCGCCCGCGCGGGCGACCTTCACGACGGGCTGGCCGGCGCTCACGACTTGCCCCGGTTCGGCGACGATCGCGGTCACCACGCCGTCGGCCTGTGCCGTCAGCGTCGCGTAGGCGAGCGCGTTGGTGGCGAGCTCGACCGCGCGTTCGGCCCGCGCCAGCCGCCCGTGCGCCTCGTCGACGACCATCTGCTGGCGCTGGAGCGCGGAGGTTGCGGTGAAGCCCTGGCCGTTCAGCGTACGGGCGCGGCCGAGTTCCGCGGTCTCGCGGTCGAGGGCGCTCTGCGCCGCATCGAGTTCCGCCTTCGCCTGGTCGAGCTGCAGCTTCAGGTCGCTATCGTCGAGCCGCGCAAGAGGGTCTCCCTTGCGCACCACGGCGCCCGTGTCGACGAGGCGCTCCGCGATGCGGCCGGCGACGCGAAAGGCATGGGTGCTCTCGATCCGCGGCCGGATCTGGGCCGTGAGGGTGCGGACCTGCGTCTCGGCAGTGCTGCGGACGACTTCGGTGAGGACCGGCACGGGCGGGCGCACAGGCGGCGGCGTGGCGCTTTCCGATTCCGAGCACGCCTGGAGGCCGGCGAGCAGCACGACTAGCACGGCGGGCTTCACGACGGACGACAGGCTGGCGATCGGCATGGCGCAACTCCCGGTTGGACGTAAACTTGCCAACGCATGAGTACTACCAATAGATCACTGACGAAAGTTATAAATCGTCACTTATCATGAAATGGCATTCCATTTTGTACCATACTAGACACTGCCCGGAGATCGGCTACGAACGCCGCCCTGGCGGCGCGGCGGTCCGCCTCAAACGGCATGCGCAGCAGCGAGGACGGATGCACCGTGACGTATCCGGCGTGGTCAAGCAGCCGCATCGGCCCTCGGGCGGCGGTGACGCTGGTACGCTTGCCGGAGAGGGCGTAGAGCGCAGTCGCGCCGAGTGCCACGACGATACCCGGATCGACCAGGCTGATTTCCTGCTCGAGCCACCAGCGGTAGTGCACCACCTGGCTGGTCGTAGGCCGCTTGTGGAGCCGCCGCTTGCCGCGCTCGGTGTAGATGAACTGCTTCACCGCGTTGGTGACGTAGCACTTCGCCCGGTCGATTCCCGCTTCCGCCAGCGCCCGGTCGAGCACCTGCCGGCCGGTCCGACGAAGGGGCGACCGGCGATATCCTCGGCATCGCCGGGCTGCTCGCCGACGAAGGCGACCGCCGCACGCAAGGGCCCTTCCCCGAGCACCACGCGCCCGGCACCGGCGATCAGGGGCGGACGCGACAGGAGCGCCGCGTTGAGGGCGGACAGGCTGTCGAATGTCGAAGCAATGTCGGTCATGTTCCTGAAAACGTTGCGAGAAGCGATCCGTTGCCACCTTTCTGACAGCGAAAACGGTTGGTGGCCGCGCCGATTTCCCCTTTAATCGCGCCCGTCCAACCGCCTGCCCGGAACCTCCCGCCCATGTCCACAGAAAGCCCGTTCGCGACCGCCGGAACGTTCATGAGCGTGCCCGCGGCGAACTCCGTGAAGCCCGGCCAGGGGGTGATCCTCGGCGTGCCATTCGACTGCGGCACGCACCCGACGCGCATCGGCTCGCGGCAGGGTCCGTCGGCGATCCGCGCCCAGTCGGGGCTGGTGCGGCCGTTCTATCCGTCGCTCTCGGACACCAACATCCTCGCGGAACTCGAGGTCGTCGATCTCGGCGACGTCCCCGTCACGAGCAGCGACGTCGCCCCCTCCTTCGCCGCGATCGAGCGGGCGATGGACGCCATCGTGCAGGCCGGGGGCTTCCCGGTGACGTTCGGCGGCGACGGCTCGGTGTCGTTGCCGCAGATGCGCAGCGTCCATCGCCGCTACGGCGACCTCGTGGTGCTGCACATCGATGCCCACACCGACGCCTACGACGTGCCCGGCTACAACACCTCGAGCACGTTCACCCGCGCCGCCGAGGAGAAGATCATCGACACGCGGCGCTCCTACCACATCGGCGCGCGCGGTTCGCTCGCGGTGAAGGGCGCCTACGAGCACACGCGCTCGCTCGGCTACAACCTCATCCTCGGCGAGGAGGTGCGCCGCCGCGGCATCGACGACGTGCTCGCGGAAGTGAAGCGCGTGGTCGGCGGCCGGCCGGTCTACCTCTGCTTCGACATGGATTACGTCGACCCCTCCGCCGCACCGGGCGTCGCGACGCCGACGTGGGGCGGACCCGATGCCGCGTCTGCGTTGCAGCTGCTCGAGGGCCTCAAGGGCCTGCGCATCGTGTCCGTCGACATCAACACCGTGAGCCCGCCGCACGACGTCGGCGGCATGACTGCCTGCCTCGCCGGGCACGTGGCTATGGTGGCGCTCCACCTCGTAGCCCTCGGCCGCAACGTCGCATGAACGGAGTTTTCCTTGGTCAAGATCCTCGTCACCCACAACAACGACCTGCTCTACAACTTCTTCAACCTCGATGCGGTCGAGCAGCTGAAGAAGATCGCCGATGTCCGCGTGAACGGCACCGACACGCCGCTGCAGGGCGACCGGCTGATCGAGGCGGCGCGAGATGTCGACATCGTCGTGTCGGACCGGCTCGCGCCGGGCACGCCTCACGTGTTCGAGAACCTGCCGAACCTCGCCGTCTACATGCGCTGTGCGGTCGACATCCGGAACATCGACGTCGAGGCCGCCTCGAAGGCCGGCACGCTCGTGGTGCGGTGCAGCTCCGGCTACAACGAGGCGGTGGCCGAGGTGGCGATCGGCCTCGTGCTGTCGCTCGGCCGTCGCCTGCACGCATGCGATCGTCTGTACAAGGAAGGCCAGGCGATCCAGCCGATGATCCTCGGCCGGCAGCTGCACGGCTCGACCATCGGCATCATCGGCTTCGGCAACATCGGCAAGCGCACCGGCGACCTAGCCATAGCGTTCGGCATGAAAGTCTACGCGTACGATCCGTACGTGCGCATCGTGAACGGCTGCGTCACGCAGACCTCCTTCGAGGAGGTGCTGGGCTGCGACTTCGTCGTGTGCGCGGCCTACGCCACCCCTGAGACGCAGAAGATGATGAACGCGAAGGCGTTCGCGATGATGCGCAAGGACGCCTACTTCGTGAACATCTCGCGCGGCATCCTCGTCGACGAGGAGGCGCTCGAAGACGCGCTCGTGAACGGCAGGATCGCCGGCGCCGGCCTCGACGTCGGGCTCGGTCACGACGAGCAGCCGAACCCGCGGATCGCGGCGTTGCCGAACGTCGTCGCGGTGCCGCACGTGGCGGGGCTGACGCGCGAGGCGAGCGACTACCAGGCGTTCGAGACGGTGCGCCAGATCAAGGAGCTGATGGCCGGCAAGGTGCCGACGCTCGCGGTCAATGCGCATCGCGCGACGAAGCTCGCCCGGCTCAAAACCGTATGACCTCGCTCCTGCCGGATCATCCGCCGAAGACGCAGCTGCCGCCGAACGCGTGCGATTGCCACATGCATGCCTACGGCGATCCGTCCGTGTACCCCGTGAACAAGGGCTCACCGTTCCGCCCGGTGGACGGAGGAACGGTCGAGAACTACTTGAAACTCCAGCGTATCCTGGGACTGACGCGGGCGGTGGTCGTGCAGCCCTCGGCCTACGGCACCGACAACCGCTGCACGCTCGACGCCATGGCGAAAATCGGCGCAGGCGCACGCGGCGTGGCGGTGATCGACGATACGGCGAGCGATGCGGAGCTCGAGCGGCTCACCCGGCTCGGCGTGCGCGGCTTGCGCTTCTTCATGCTGTCGGGCGGCGTGCTGCCTTGGGAAGCGTTGCCGCGCCTTGCGGCGCGGGTCGCGCCGTTCGGCTGGCACATCCAGATGCAGATGGACGGGCGCTTTCTCTCAGAGCGCGAAGCGGCGCTCGCGACCCTGCCCTGCCCGCTCGTCATCGACCACAACGGAAAATTCCTCGAGCCGGTCGGCCTCGACCATCCGGGGTACGCCGCTCTTTGTCGGCTCCTCGACAATGGCCGCACGTGGCTGAAGACGTCGGGCGTCTACGAAACGTCGAAGATTGGGCCGCCCGGCTATGCCGATGTTGCGGTGCTGCCGAAGGCGCTCATAGCGCGCTATCCGGCGCGCTGCGTGTGGGCCACGAACTGGCCGCACCCGTCGAAGCCCGGCAATCCGCCGGACGATTCGAATCTCGTTGACCTGTTTGCCGCGTGGTGCGGCTCGCGCGCGGTGCTGGAGCAGGTGCTGGTCGAAAACCCCGCGGCGCTATACGGGTTCTGATCCCGGTCCGCGTTCGCGGCTGTGGTCGGCGCCGAGCCACTGGAAGAGCGCGAGTCCGACCGTCATCGCCACGCCCGACAGCAGCAGCATGACCGGGTAGATGAGCAGCTTCACGTCGTCCTGCGTCACCTTGAACACGAGAACCAGACCTTCGAGATAGACCGCGATCGATATGATCGAGATGAACTTCGAGAGGCTGCGGCGTGAAGTGCCCGTTCGATGCGCGCCATGCTTCGCCAGCACCTCCTCCTCGACGATGTGCTTGGCGATGTCGAGAATGGCGATCGCGATGACGATGTAACCGACAGCGTCGATAACGATGTAGCCGAAGTCGGCCGCCTGCACGGCCTTGTCCCAGAACAGCGCGTTCAGGATGTAGTAAAGGGCGAACCCTACCAGCATCAGCGCGAGCGCGGTGAGGAACCCCGCTGCGATCGCGAACAGAACACGCCCTGCGCCCATGCGACCCCCGTTCCGAATCAGCCGTAGACGAACGGTATCACACGTCGCCGCATCGCCTCAGATGCGCGCCATCCGGAGCCGCAACGCATTGCCGACGACGCTCACCGAGCTCAAAGCCATGGCGGCTGCCGCGATCACCGGCGACAGGAGGAGGCCGAAGGCAGGGTAGAGCACGCCGGCAGCGATCGGCACGCCGACGGCGTTGTAGATGAACGCGAAGAACAGGTTCTGGCGGATGTTACCCATCGTCGCCTTCGACAGCCGCCGGGCGCGGACGAGGCCGGAGAGGTCCCCGCGGAGCAGCGTCACGCCGGCGCTCTCGATCGCGACGTCGGTGCCGGTCGACATGGCGATGCCGACGTCGGCGGCGGCGAGCGCCGGCGCGTCGTTGACGCCGTCCCCGGCCATCGAAACGACGCGGCCCTCGCGCTTCAGCCGCTCGACGATCTCCGCCTTCCGGTCGGGCAGCACGTCGGCCTCGACCTCCATCAGTCCCAATCGATCCGCGATCGCGTGTGCCGTGGTCGCATTGTCGCCGGTGAGCATGACGACACGGATGCCGTCGGACTTGAGCGCCGCGAGCGCGTCGGGCGTCGAGGCCTTGATCGGATCGGCGATCGCGATGGCGGCTTCCGCCTTGCCGTTGATGGCGACGAACACCACGGTCGCGCCCTCCGCCCGCAGGCGTTCGGCCTCGCCGGCGAGCGCTTCGGTCGAGATGTTCAATTCACGGAGGAAATTCGCGCTGCCGATCACGAGGCGCTTGCGCTCGACCATGCCGATCGCGCCCTTTCCCGTCGGCGCGTCGAACCCCAGCACGCGTGCGGGCGGCAGGTTTTTTTCCTTCGCTGCACGCACGATCGCGGACGCGAGGGGATGCTCGCTCGCCTGCTCGACGCTCGCCGCGAGCCGCAGCACCTCGATCGCGTCCGCTCCTTCGGCCGGGACGATCGCGGTCACGGCAGGCCGGCCCTCCGTGAGGGTGCCGGTCTTGTCGACCACCAGCGTGTCGACCTTCTCGAAGCGTTCGAGCGCTTCGGCGTTCTTGATCAGCACGCCCGCCTGTGCGCCGCGGCCGACGCCCACCATGATCGACATCGGCGTCGCAAGCCCCAGCGCGCAGGGGCAGGCGATGATCAGCACCGCCACGGCCGCCACCATCGCGTAGGCGAAGCGCGGTTCGGGGCCGAACGTCGCCCAGGCCGCGAAAGCCGCAACCGAGACGGCCAGCACCAGCGGCACGAACCAGCCGGCCACCTGGTCGGCGAGCCGCTGGATCGGCGCGCGGCTGCGCTGCGCCTCGGCCACCATCTGCACGATGCGCGCCAGCATCGTATCGGCGCCGATCTTCTCGGCCTTCATCACGAAGCTGCCGGAAGCGTTGAGCGTCCCGCCGATCACCTTCGAGCCCGGTTCCTTCGTCACGGGAAGCGACTCGCCCGTCACCATCGATTCGTCGATCGAGACGCGGCCCTCCGCGACGATGCCGTCGACCGGCACCTTCTCGCCGGGGCGCACGCGCAACAGGTCGCCGACGGCGATCTCATCGACGGGGATTTCCTCGTCCGTCGTGTCGCCGGTGAGGCGCCTCGCGTTGCGGGGGGCCAGATCGAGCAATGCGCGGATGGCGCCGGAGGTCTGCTCGCGGGCCCGTAGTTCGAGCACTTGGCCAAGCAGCACGAGCACCGTGATCACCGCGGCGGCCTCGAAGTAGACCGCAACCGAACCGTCATGCTCGCGGAACGCGTCGGGGAAGATGCCCGGCAGGAATGTCGCGACCACGCTGTAGAGGTAGGCGACGCCGGTGCCGATCGCGATCAGCGTGAACATGTTGAGATGGCGCGTGACGATCGACTGCCAGCCGCGCTCGAAGAACGGCCACCCCGCCCACAGCACCACGGGCGTGGCGAGCACGAACTGCACGAGGTTCGACGTCTGCTGCGGCAGGAGATGGCCGCCGAGGAGGTGCCCTCCCATCTCGAGTGCGAACACGGGCAGGGTGAGCGCGCCGCCGATCAGGAGGCGTCGGCGGAAGTCGACAAGCTCCGGGTTCGGCCCGGCGTCGGCCGTGACGAGCAGCGGCTCGAGCGCCATGCCGCAGATCGGGCACGAGCCGGGGCCGACCTGGCGGATCTCGGGATGCATCGGGCACGTGTAGATCGTTCCCGCGGGCACCGGTTCGGTCTCGCGCGAGCCGGGCTCGAGGTACTTCTGCGGATCGGCCAGGAATTTCGTGCGGCAACCGGCAGCACAGAAATAGTAGGTGCGCCCGTTGTGGGCGGCGGAAAACTTCGCCGTATGCGGATCGACCGACATGCCGCACACGGGGTCGACGGCGAGGTTTTCGGCGCCCGAAACGGGGTGGGAGTGCGGGTGATCGTGGGTGTGGTGGTGTTCCATGCGTGCTGGCATAAACCTTCCCATCATGGTAAGGTCAAGCGTTCGTTAAGGAGTGCTCCCATGAACATCGGCGAGGCCGCCACCCATTCGGGCGTCACGGCAAAGATGATCCGCTACTACGAGAGCATCGGACTGCTGCCGGCGCCAGACCGCTCCGCTTCCGGATACCGGACGTACACGAACGATGACGTGCATCGTTTACGGTTCGTGAAGCGGGCGCGCGATTTCGGGTTCCCAATGGAGCAGATCGAGGCACTGCTTACGCTGTGGAGCGACCGGGCGCGCCCGAGCCGCGAAGTGAAACAGATCGCCCTCGACCACGTCGCAGAACTCGACCGGAAAATCCAGCATTTGCGGGAGCTTCGCGACACTCTGGCGAGCCTTGCCGACTGTTGCCACGGCGACCAGCGGCCGGACTGCCCCATCCTCGAAGATTTCGGCCGGACCTGAAATCGTCACGATTTTAGGCAACTTCATTGCACAGTTTATTTGTGGCACGCTCGTTGCGTACGTCGGTTTCAGGCGCCGCCTGTGTTTGGGGCGACGCGCGAGAGATCGGGTGATGACAATGCTGGTCGACGATGGCCGCCTTTTCACGATGGCACGCAACTCCGGCGATCCGCTGGCCGAGCGCGGCGGGCACGTGCGGTTGCGCGTGCGGCGCGACGGTAGAAGCTCGCGCCTGATCGCGGAGGAAGTCGTCCAGGGACGCGCCTGGACCAACCCCGCCGAAACCCGTCAGGACAAGAATTTCGCCGAACCGACGTTCCGTTCCGCCGGCGCAGGAGCGCTTCCCGTCATGCGCAAGATGCGCCACACGGCCCGGCCCAAGGCCGTCGCGAGCCACGTTACTGCCGACGACGACCTTCCGGCGCTGCCGATGAAGGCGTTGCGGGCGCAATTGTTCGAGACACCGATGCAGCCGGAGCCGACCGAGCCGGCGCATATGTCCTTCGGCCAGCGCATGAAGGTGTGGTGGGGTGGCCTGTTCGGCCGTCAGCCATAGATCAGATAGGGTTCCCGCAGTTTCCGGAAGGACGTAAGCGGTGCGGCCCAGCCCTTGATCACCGCGGACGGATCGGCGCCTGACGCAAGCATGTCGTGGGTCGAGCGTGAACCGATCATCGTCAGCGTCTTCGCAGTGTCGAACTGCCCCGGAAACAGCTTGATCAGAGCCGCGATCAACTCGATCCCGAGTGCCGGCGAGTCCAGCGCCGCACGGTCGACGACCGAGATCGAAATCCCTCCGCACGCCTTTCCAGCATAGGGCCCGCTCGCCGGTGTGAACGAGCGGGGCGCGAATGCGGTGCCGGAGATCTTGCGGGTATTGAGGTAAGCGGCGAACGCAGCGCCGTCGATCCACGGCGCGCCCAGCACCTCGAACGGCGTGTCGGTGCCGCGCCCGACACTGACGTTGGCGCTCTCGAGCAGCGCAACACCCGGATAGAGCGCCGCCTGCGTGACGCTGCGCAGGTTCGGAGACGGGTTGATCCAGGCAATGCCGGTGTCGTCGAACCACATGGCCCGCGTGTAGTAGCGCATCGGCACGACGGTGAGCTTCACGCCCGTGCGATGCTCCCCGGCGAACAGGCGGGCGAGTTCGCCAAGGGTCATCCCGTGCCGCACTGGCATCGGCAGGTAGCCGATGAACGACAGGAGATCGGGGTCGAGCATCGGCCCCTGTACGATGTCGGCCGAGATCGGATTCGGCCGGTCGAGGACGACGAAGTCGATGCCTGCCTCCGCAGCCGCCTCCATCGCGTAGCCCATCGTGGTGGCGTACGTGTAGAACCGCGCGCCGGCGTCCTGGATATCGAACACCAGCGTATCGAGGCCAGCGAGCATCTCCGGCGTCGGTCGCTTCGTCTCGCCATAGAGGCTGTGCACCGTGAGACCGGTCTTCCGATCGGTCCCGGAGGCTATCGCCTGATCGAGGTTCGTCTCGAGTCCATGTTCGGGGCTCAAGAGCGTCGCCAACCGCAGGCCCTTCGCCCGCGCCAGCGCGTCAACCGTGCGCTCGCCTCCAGCGGTTCGGCCGGTGGCGTTCGTCAGTAGCCCGACGGTCCTGCCATCGAGTCGCCGAAAAGTCTCGCCCTCGAGCACGTCGATCCCCGTCAGCACCGGCTTGCGGCCGGCCGTGGCGTTGGCGCGGGCACCGACGGCCGCGGCGGCGCGGCGGTTCAGCACGCGGTTAACGCCCTTGCCGTCCGGGTGTAGCCGGTTGGTCAGCACGATGAGCCAGCTCTGCGTCTCAGGATCGATCCACAGCGCCGTGCCCGTGAAACCGGTATGTCCGAACGACCGCGGCGAGAAGCCTGGCGCCAGCACGCTGGCGTACGGCGACTCGATATCCCAGCCGAGCCCGCGCACCGGCAAGGCGCCCGGCGGGCTCTGCGGCGACGTCATCGCCGCGACCGACTCCCTGGACAGGAGCCGCGCTGAACCGACGGTCCCGCCGGAGACGATCGCCTGGGCAAAACGCGAGAGGTCATCGGCAGTGGTGAATACGCCGGCATGGCCCGACACGCCGCCCATCAGCCGCGCGGTCGTGTCGTGCACGGTGCCCTTGAGCCCGCCCTTGGTCGACGTCTCCATCGGCGCGGCAAGGGCGCGTTCGTCGGGCGTGGGACGGAACGCGGTGCGCGTCATCCCGAGTGGCGCGAAGATCTCCGTTGCCGCCCACTGATCGAGCGGCACGCCTGCCGCGCGCCGCACCACCTCGCCCAGCACGATGTAGTCGACATCGCTATAGCAGAATTCGTGTCCGGTCCTGCCGCGGGCCGGCATGGCAACGACGAGCGCGAGCGCTTCCTCGTAACCGGACCATTTCGCGCGTTCGGGGAGCCCCGCCGGAAGCCCGGAATAGTGCGTCATCAGGTGACGAACCGTGATCGCGCCCTTGCCGTTGCCGGCGAACGCAGGCCAGACCGAGGCGACCGGCGCATCGAGATCGAGCTTGCCGCGCTCTGCAAGCTGCATCGCGGCCGTTGTCGTCGCCACAACCTTGGTGAGGGAGGCGATGTCGAACAGGGTGTCGAGCGTCATCGGCTCGATGTCCGGAACGATCGCGCGGTTGCCGGTCGCCTTGCGGTAGACGACCTTGCCCTGGACCGCCGCGACGACCACCGCGCCGGGAATCCGTCCCGCCGCGACCGCCTCGGCGACGACCCGGTCCAGATCGTCCGTCTGCGGAAGATGCGTCTTGGCGACGGTTGCGCCGCGCGCATCATGCGCCGCCGTGCCCAGCAGGAGCGCGAGCAGCGAGCCGAGCGCGCTGCGGCGGCTCAAGCCTGCGCCGTCAGTTGCGCGATTCGATCGTGGCGAAATCATCCGCATGATAAATGTTCCGCGCGTTCCAGAACATCCAGCCGCTGGAGCCGAAGGCATTCGCGGCCGTCACCTGCTCGCGCACTTCGTTCGGACCGAACGCCTTGCCGCCGAAGGCGTAGTCCTTGAAGACCTGCAGCCAGGGCCGGAAGCGGCGGGACGGCAGGCCCGTCCGCTCCTTCGCGCGGGTCAGCGAGTCGTAGATGATCGCGTATGGCGCTGCCACGGGATTGCGGTGCCCCGGGATGCCGAACTGGAAGCCGGAAGGATAGAGCATCGGCGAGATGTAATCGAGCACCGGCGCAAGATCCTCGATCCGCTGGCCGATCAGCGTGTCGTTGGTGTTCCAGGCGACGTACCCGAACAGGTCCGCCGACAGGAACACGTTGTACTCGGCAAGCGCCGACCGCGCCTTCTCGAGGAAGCCCTTGATGGCTCCAACGCGTCCTGCCTGCGACCACTCGCCGGAATAGGCCATACCGACGGCGTCGGGGAAGCGTACGTAGTCGAACTGGACTTCGTCGACGCCGGCCTTCGCCGCCTCGACCGCGATCGCGACGTTGTAATCCCACGCTTCCGTGCGGAACGGATCCACCCACATCAGCGACTCGCGGTCCTTGTAGACCTTGCCGCCCTTGGTACGAACGGCCCATTCCGGATGTTTGCCGGCGAGCACGTTGTCCTTGAACGTCACGATGCGCGCGATGACGTAGATGCCCTGGTCCTTGTAGCGCTTGACCAGCGCCGGCAGGTCCTTGATCGGCGATCCCTGGTTCGAGCCGATCTCCGCGGCGAGCTTGCTCGTCGAGTCGCGGGGCACGAGCCCGCGGTCCGTCTTCACGTCGATCACCAGCGCGTTCATCCGCGCGGCCGACAGGACGTCGAGCGCTCCCTTGCTCAGGACGGTGCTGGTCGCGCCATAGGACGACAGGTAAAGCGCCTTCGCGTCGAACCGCTTCAGCTTCACGACGGCCTGCTTCTCGAGGTCGCTGCGCTTCACGTCGAGCCGCTCGTAGCCCGAGGCACGCACGCGCACGGTGGCGGGAATTGCGGTCAGCGTCGCGACGCCATCGGCGTTGGCGCGCTGCTCTGTCGAATCGGTCGTGACGATCGCGCCGTCGATCGGTGTGTTGTTGTCGGCGTCGATCACCTTGACGTCCATCGCCCACGCCGCGTACGGCGCGGTGAGGCTCGCCACGACAATCGCGACGGTCAGCAGAAACTTCCGAATCATGATCATTCCTTCCCGGCAATGCGCCGCACGATGGCGTCGAACGGCTTCCCACGCAACGAGTCGACGATCATGAAACGCGGCAGCGCCTCCGGACGATCCGTCGTGGCGATCGGCCGTGCATCGATCGTGAAGGCAGCGCGGTAGCCGGCCTTCTGCGCGGCGGCCTCGAGCTCCTCGTCGTAGATGCCGAAGGGCCAGGCGAGGATGTCGATCGGTGTCGCGACCTTCTTCTCCAGCACGGATTTCGACGCCGTGAGCTGATGGTCGACGAACTTTGCGTAGTCTTCCGGCGCCTGCTTCTTCTTCTCGGTCTTGAAGTTCGGATGCCACACCGTGTGCGACTGCACGGTGACGAGGCCTGATCCCATCATTTCCCGGATCTCGTCCCACGTGAGGGCGTAGGACGCATTCGAGATGGCGGACGGATAGATGAAAAGCGTCACCGGGACCTTCCGTTCCCGGATGATCGGGAAGGCTTCCTCGATCACGCTGCGATGCCCGTCGTCGATGGTGATGGCGAGCGCCGGACCGTCCGGGCAGTGCTCCTTCTTCTCGAAGCAGTCGACGACATCGGTCAGCGGCACGATCTTCACGCCCGCCTTGCCGATCGCGTCGAGCTGCTGGACGAAATCGGGCGTCCTTACCGTCATCGAGTCCTTCGGTGTCGGTCCGAAGCGGTGATAGACGAGCACGCCCAGCAGCGGAGCATCGGTCGCAGCTGAAACGGGGATCGGGACCGCAAGCGCCATTAGGACGATGGCGGCGGCAAAACGAAGCAATTGTCTGATCATAAAGGCTGCCCGGACTTCAGAATGCTCGACTCTGTGTCTTTGGCACGGCAAACGCGGCGGTTTCGAGGCCTTACGATCACCGCTCCGGCAAACCCGCCTTCCGGAGTGCGCCGAGCCAAGTCTCCATGGCCGCCGGATCGCGGACGGGAACCCGCAACCGCACCTCCGCGATCGTCAGTCCCGGCAGTAGCTCGAGGAGCTTCGCCAGATCGGCACGCGCCTCCTCCATCCGGTCCAGTGCGGCATAGGCTGCGCATCGCTGCCGCCAGGCGGTGGAGTACTGCGGATACTCGCGCAGCGCCTCGGTCGCGAGATCGACGACGTCCTGGTAACGGCCGGCCACGAACTTCCCGATGCCGAGGCCCGCATACCAGAGCACGCGGCTGACATCGTGCGGGCTCAACCGGAAGGCGTGGTCCACCGCCGCCTGGCAGGCGTCATAGTGGCCACAGAGGCCGTGGACGACGCCCAGGTACCCATGCGCCTCGGCAAGGTTCGGGTTGAGCTGGATCGCATGCTGGATGCGGCGGATGCCTTCGTCGTGCCGGTTCTCGAACGCCAGCATCAGGCCGGCGATCGCGTGGGCGACGGCGTCCTCGTTGTCGATCGCGAGCGCGTTGTGGGCAGCGTCGCGCGCCGCCGCGATGACTGCGGCGGTGTCACCCCAGCTCAGATTGAAGGCGAAGATGTTGCTGAGGGCGAGCAGGCTGTGCGCCTGCGCCAGGGTCTTGTCGCCCGCGAGCACGGCGCGCAGCAGTTCCTGTGCACGGGCATTTGCCTCGCGCGACGGCTTCGACAGGTGCCAGCGCGCCTTCATCAGCATTTCCCAGGTGCCGAGGTCGGTGTCGGACTTCGTCAGCGTGCGCCGTACCTCGGCGTTCACGAACTGGGGCGCGATGGCGGCGACGATGCTGCTCGAGATCTCGTCCTGGATCTCGAAAACGTTGACGAGCTGCCGGTCGTACCGCTGCGCCCATACATGAGTGCCAGTCGCCGCTTCGATGAGCTGCGCGGTGATGCGGACGCGGTCGCCTGCCTTGCGTACGCTGCCTTCGACCACGTAGGCGACGCCGAGCTCCTTCGCCACGTCCTGGATCCGCACGGAGCGCCCCTTGAACGTGAAGGTCGAGTTGCGCGCGATCACCATCAGGGAGCGGAACCGCGACAGATCGGTGATGATGTCTTCCGTGATGCCGTCGGAGAAGAATTCCTGTTCCGGGTCGCCGCTCATGTTGTTGAACGGCAGCACCGCGACGGACGGCCGCTCCGGCGCGGCGGCAGCGGGCCGTGCGCCCGGCGCCGATCGGGGCGGCAGAACGCGGAACAGCCGAACGGGGCGCTCGATATTCTTGAGCTGTCGTTCGCCGAGATCGTCGAGAGTCGCGTCGATCTTGCCGCGCACGAAATCGGCGACCGCAGCCGTGATGCTGACGCCGCCCGGTTCTGCTGCCGCCTCGACGCGGGCGGCGATGTTGACCCCGTCACCGAAGATGTCGGAGCCTTCGCCGACGACGTCACCGAGATTGATGCCGATCCGGAGCACGATCCGCCGGTTGTCGGGCAGACCTTCGTTCGCCGCCTCCATCCCGGCCTGGAGCGCGAGAGCGCAGGCAACGGCGTTCACCGCGGAGGCGAACTCGATGAGTACGCCGTCCCCCAGATACTTCACGACGCGCCCACCGTGTTCGCGCGCCAGCGGCTCGACCAGCGCCTTCCGTCGCTCCCGCAAGGCGGTCAGGGTGCCCGCCTCGTCCGCCTCGACGAGCCGCGCGTACCCCACAACGTCGGCGACCAGGATGGCGGCGATCCGGCGCTGCATCAGCTGACGGCCCGCGCCGGTACCTGGGCGGGTGTCCCCAGACGCTGGGACGGTATGTCCGCGGTCATCATGAGCCACCGGGCGTTTCGCGGCGGCCGACGCCGCGCGCTCGCAAAATAATGGATTGCAAATCGCTACGCTGCAATGACCCAAGGTCAAGCAGGAAGGCCTGCCTTTTCGAGCAGCTGCAGGAACCGGGCGTGGAGGGCGTCGTCCACGTATCGGGTCGTGACCCCCGGCGCGACGTTCGAAACGCGCAAGTCCGGCATCTGGGCCAGGCAGTGCTTGACGGCGCGCGATGCTTCCTCGCCTTCGCCGGCGCCGGCTGCCGCCGCAGCCCAGTAGATGGCGGCCCTGACATAGCCAGGTTGCGCGCGCACCGCCCGCCGCGCTTCCTCGAGGGCGGCCGCGTTCCTGTTGGCTGCGAACTCGATCATGGCCATGACGAAATGCTGCCAGTAGTCGGACGGGTCAAACCCGTTGAGCTTGATCGACTGCCGGATGGCGACCTTGCCCTCCTCGATGTTGCCGAGCAACGCGTGTTGTTCCGCAAGATCGCTGTGGGCGCCCGGGAAGTTCGGATTGATCCTGATCGCATGGTTGAGTTCGGCGACCGCCTCCTCGTGGCGGCCGGCGATCGAGAGTGCCCAGGCGGAGACGTTGCGCGCGATCTCATCGTCGGGAACTGCCCGCACGGAGGCCTGAGCCAGCGACACGGCCTGCGCGATCGCTTCCGCCGTCCGCGGCTCCGTTCCGAAGTTCATGCTTGCGCACAGCGCCAGCGCAAGCACGCGCATGGCTCGCGGATTTTCGGGCTCGAGCGCGACGGCCGTTCGCGCGTATTGCAGCATGGCGGCGAGCGACTCGGCGGTCGACTCGTAGTACTTCGCCATCGCCTCGTTCACGAGCAGGCGCACCTCGAAGCTCCCGGGCGGACTCTTGTCACGAACGCTCCAGGCCGCCCAGCGCAACTCGATGCGAACGCCGAGGTCGACCGCGTGCGCAACGCGGTCCTGAAAATCGAGCAGGTCGTCGAGTTCCGCATCGAATCGTTCTGACCACACGTGCCGCCCCGATCCGGTGTCGAGCAGGTGCACGTTGAGCCGGAGGCGGTTCGCCGCCCGCTGAATGCCCCCGCCGAGCAGGTATCGCGCACCCTTGTCCGCCGCCGCCCGCGCGACGTCAGCAGCGCTCGTCCCGCCGTCGTTCGGAAGCCTCGAAACGATTGCGTACTCGTTGTTGCGGGAAAGCGCGGTCGCGATGTCCTGCAGCAGTCCTTCCGCGAGAAAGTCGTCCTTGCGCTCTCCCGTCAGATTGACGAAGCCGGTCAGCGCCAGGGCATGCCGCTCGCTTTGCACCTTCGGCATCTCGATGTGCAGTTCGGGCGGCGGGGTCGCAGGCGCAGCCACGGGAACCGCCGTTCGCTCGAGGATCGTCTTGCGGAGGGATTGCGTCTCCTCGCTCGGTTCGACGCCGAGTTCGCGGACAAGCATCTCACGACAGGCCTCGTAGATGCGCAGCGCCTTGTCGCGATGTCCGTTCGCGGCGAGGAGTTTCATCTTCAGGCGATAGGAGGCTTCGCGGGTCGGTTCGACGGCGATAAGACGGCGGGCGAAGGCGATGCCACGCTCACCGCCCGCATTTCGCGCCAGACGCTCCAGTACAGAGATGGCCTGGGATTGCAGTCGGTCGCGCTCGTAGGCTGACCAGTCCTCGAACTGCGCGCTGCCGCAAAAGAAGCCGTCGAGGAACGGGCCGGTGTAGTGGGAAAGTGCTCGTTCGAGCGCGGCTTCTTCGGAAGAGTTGAGCGCGGCGAGGAAGCGGTCCACGTCGACGTCAACGCGGGATGGCTCGATCACGATATGATCCTGGGAAGTGCGAATAACCGCCTCCGCAGAAGCACCCAGATCGCGCCGCAGCAGCGTCAGCGTCTGCCTTAGATTGTTGCGTGATCGTTCCGGGTCGGCGCCGCTCCACAACAGGTCCGCAAGCTTGTCGCGGGAAACCGTCAAGCCTGGCGTTCTGAGGACGTAAGCGATGAGCGCGGCCCCGCGTTTCCCCGCGAGCGGCAGCGGCTGACCGTCGGGCCGCGCGACGCTCAGGCCGCCCAGCAGTCCCCCGAAATCACGTCTGTCCCTGGTTCGATGCCGGTCAGTCTAACGCTGGCCTAACGCTGAATTCACGCTTCCTTCGTCAGTTTCATTCTGCGGCAAGCGTAAAGCTAACGCGCAGTAAGCTAGATGATTCAGGAGTGTTGATTGCCGTTCAAGGAAAAAGAGTGGGCGGCGGCCGGTGAAATTTTGCGTAATACTCTCCTCAAGGTTGTATTCGTGGGCCGAGTTACAATGATTTCTCCTCACGTCACGGCCATGAGACGTGTGGGGTTTCCCACAGAATCTGCGGACGAGGATCGGTAACCAAGCGACCAGCTGCCGCTCCGGCCGGATGCCGGTGACACGGGGGACCTCATGACCGTCGATCCGACACTCGCCGCGCTGGGATGTGCACTGTTCTATGGGACGAGCACCTACCTTGGCGGGCGGGCCGCGGTGCACATCGGACCAACGCGCGCCGTCGGCATCTTCCAGATCACCGGATTCCTGCTGGCGCTCGCACTGTGCGCGATTGCGGGAGCGAACGGCTCGCTCAGCCCGCCCTCCGTAAAGGATGGGCTGCTGGCGTTGGTTTCCGGCCTCTGCTTCGCGATCGGCTGGATCTTTCTTGCCAAGGGCCTTGCACGCGGGCGCACCACCATCGTCGCGCCGATCGAAAGTCTCACATCCGTCGGCCTGTGCGCCGCCGTGGAAGGTCTGCTGATCGGCTGGCCCGGACAGGAACTCGGCGTAGGCATTGCGCTCGCGGCCGGGGCAGCAGCGCTCATCGGAATGGGGTCGCCGGAGCAGGTTCGCTCCCTGGAACCGGCCCGGTACTCTGTTGCGATGGGCGTTGCTGCTGGCGCGCTGTTCGGCGTGTCCTACCTAGCGCTCGGTTTCGTCTCTGCCGGTGCAGGCGTCGTTGCGCTCGTCACTATGCGATTTTTCGCGGCTGCCGGCTCGCTTGGCTGGCTCGCGTTCGCCTCGCATGCGCAGCCGGACGAAGCGTTCGGCAACCAGCGGCAGGGCGCTGCGCTCGCGACGGCGGGCGGCGTGTGCGACGGGCTCGGCACGTTCTGCTTCATCCTCGCGACCGTGAACGCGCTGGTCGGCGTGTCCGTCGCGATCCTCTCGCTCTACGCGGCGGTGACGGTGCTGCTCGGGATCATCCTTCTGAAGGAACGACCCTCGCAGGCGCAGCTCGCCGGCCTGACGACGGCCGTGTGCGCAATTCTGCTTCTGACCCGGTGACAGGAGGTTCCCATGCGTTCCTTCATGCTCGTTCTGCTGCTGCTGCTCTCCCTGACGGGTACTCGTGCGGCGGATGCCGGTGATGCACGGACCGATCTGTCCCTCGTCCTCGCGGTCGACGCCTCGGGGAGCATCTCGGATGAAGAGTACGCATTCCAGATGCAGAGCATCGCCGAGGCGCTGGGCGACCCGCAGGTGCGCGAGGCGATGCGGTCCGGACCAGCGCAGAAGATAGAAGTGCTGCTGATGGTGTGGGGAGACGGCGAGATCACGCCGGACGTCGGTCGCTGGTACACGCTGTCTTCGGATGCCGAGATCGACCGCTTCGTCGAGATGGTGCGCACCCATCCGCGACGCGCCTACGGCAACACCGGCATCGGCTCCGCCATCGAGCGCGCGGTGACGCTGCTCGAGGAGCGGCGCGCCGTATCGGACCGGCTGGTGATCAATGTCTCGGGTGACGGGCGCGAAAGCGTGCTGCCCCGGCGCAAGCGCGCTGCGACGGTCATCCAGACGGCCCGCAAGTTCGCCGAACAGCAAGACGTGACGATCAACGGTCTCGCCATCGAGACGCAGGAGCCGGACCTCGCCGACTGGTACCGGGCGAACGTGCAGACCGGCGTCGGGAGCTTCGTCGTTTCCGTGAAGAGCTACCAGGATTTCGCCAGCGCGATGCGGCGCAAGCTGACGCGCGAGATCACGTGGCAGCCGCTGGTCGCCTCTGCCGCGCCGTGACAGGCGACAGCGTTCCCCGGCCGTCGCTGATCGGCTAACGTCGACTCCGCTCGGGCAGGCGGGAGACGGAATGTCATACGTGCATGAGGGATACTACACGGCCGGACTTGAGGCCGATCCGGCACTCGCCGAGGCAATCGCAGGCGAGCTCGCGCGTCAGCGTGACGGGATCGAGCTGATCGCTTCGGAAAACATCGTTTCCCGCCTCGTGCTGGAGGCGCAGGGGTCGGTGCTCACCAACAAGACGGTCGAGGGCCAACCTTACGCGCGCTACTACGGCGGCGCAGCGTTCGCCGACGCCATCGAGGCGCTGGCGGTGGAACGGGCGAAGGCGCTGTTCGGCTGCCGATACGCCAACGTGCAGCCGCACTCGGGCTCGAACGCTAACGCTGGGGTGTTTCTCGGGCTCCTGAAGCTCGGCGATACGATCCTGTCGATGAACGTGGCGGCGGGCGGCCATATTAGCCACGGCCATCCGGCGACGCTGACGGGGCGCGACTACACCATCGTCAGCTATGGCGTGAATCGCGAGACGGAACACCTCGATCTCGACCAGGTGCGCGACCTTGCCCGCGCCCGGCGACCGAGGATGATCGTCGCCGGTGGATCCGCCTACTGCCGCGCCATCGACTTCAAGGCGATGCGGCAGATCGCCGACGAGGTCGGCGCCTGGTTCATGGTCGACATGGCGCATTTCGCCGGCCTCGTCGCCACGGGGCTTTATCCGCATCCGTTCCCGCACGCGCATGTCGTCACCACCACCACGTACAAGTCGCTGCGCGGCGCGCGCGGCGGCATCGCTCTGTGGAACGACGAAGGTTTCAGCGACCGGATCAACTACGGCATCTTCCCGGGCGTACAGGGCTCGGTGATGATGCATTCGGTTGCCGGCAAGGCCGCCTGTCTCGGCGAGGCGCTGCGCCCGGAGTTCCGGGGCTACTGCAAGGCGGTGCTCGACAATGCGCGGGCGCTCGCCGACGAGCTCACCGCAGCCGGCGTGCGGATCGTTTCGGGCGGGACCGACATGGGCCTGATGCTCGCCGATCTCTCGCCCCTGAACGTCACTGGCGACGTCGCGGCCAAGGCGCTCGAGGACGCCGGCCTTGCCGTCAACAAGAACCAGATTCCGTTCGATCCGCGGCCGCCCGAGGCGCCGTCCGGGATTCGTGTGTCGAGCAACGCCGGCACCACGCGCGGGTTCGGCGTGTCGGAATTCCGACAGGTCGCACGCTGGATCCGCCGCGTGCTCGACGCGCCGAACGACAAGCGATCGCTCGCCACGGTGAAGGCCGAAGTGCTCGAACTCTGTGGACGGTTTCCGATCTACCGCTAGCGCAGCGATTTCGACGCGACCTACACTTCGTATCGGTAGACCATTCGCGTTGGGGAAGAGCATGACGCCGGAAGAGAAACTGAAGTCGCTGGGCCTGACGCTGCAGGACTTCGACAAGATCGGGTACTACGGCGTCGAGTACGGCAAGATGAAGTCGTACCACATCAGCGGCAAGGTGCTGTTTCTCTCCGCACACGTACCGATCTGGGAGAACAGGATCATCCATCCGGGCCGCATCGGCGAGGACGTGACGCTCGAGCAGGGCTACGAGGCCGCCCGCATCGCCGGGCTGAACGTGCTCGGCGGCGTGAAGCAGGCGGTGGGCCGCCTCGACACCGTGACGCTCGTCAGGAGCCTTTGCTTCATCCCGTGCGCGCCCGATTTCAACCAGATGAACAAGGTGGCGGACGGCATGACCGACCTCATCGCCGAGGTGCTGGGGCCGGACCGCGGCCTCGGCGGGCGCGCCTCGATCGGCGTGCAACGGCTTGCCAACGACATCTGCTTCGAAAGCTGGTGCACGTTCGAGATCGACTAAGGGCGCAACATCGTGGCGGCGCAATGCCGCGCTTGCTCAGCCGCGTGAAACTCGTGCAATCTCCGCCGATCGACCTGACGTGGTCATGGCGGCGAACAACGGCCCTGAAGGGCGACGGCCGGCATGTGGGGGCGCTTCGGGGGACGGATCGTAGGGAGGAAATCATGAACCGTTTTGTCACCGGAGCGTGCGCGCTCGCGGCCTTGTTTGCCGTCGCCACGCCGGCGTTTGCCGACAACACCATTCGCATGCTGGCGCCGACGTGGCTCGGCTTTGCGCCCGTGCACGTCGCCAACGACCTCGGCTGCTTCAAGGACGAAGGCATCGAGGTCGACTACAAGTTCGAGGACGACCGCACCAACGTGCTCGCGGCCTACGCGCGCGGCGACATCGAGGTCGACATGCGCACCGTGGGCGAGCACCAGGGCCGCCCGCGCGACGCCAATACGCCCGGCGTAATTATCGGCGTGATCGACGAGTCAGTCGGCGGCGACGGCGTGATCACCGACGGTTCGATCAAGGCGGTGGCGGACCTGAAGGGCAAAACGGTCGCGGCCGAGCCGAACATCCCGGCGCGCCTGCTTCTCCAGATGGAGCTGAAGAAGGCGGGCCTCACGCTCAAGGATCTCAACATCAAGGACATCGCGACCGCCGACACGGCGGCGGTGTTCGCCGACTCCTCGATCGCTGCGGTGGCGACCTACGAGCCGTTCATGTCGCAGGCGGTGAAGGCCTCGGGGCGCACCGACCCGCGCGTGTTCTTCTCCTCGAAGGACTATCCCGGCATCATCATCGACGTGATCACGGCGCGGCGCGACGACCTCGCCGCGAACCCGAAGAAGTACCAGAGCTTCCTCAAGTGCATCTACAAGGCGATCGACTACAGCAAGTCTGAGCCGGACAAGTACGCCGAACTCGCCGCCAAGCACTTCGGCCTCACCGCGGCCGACGTGAAGGAGATCCTTGCGACGAGCCTCGCCTACATTCCGCTCGCCGACGCACTGACGTATCTCGGCAAGCCCGGCGCGCGCGGCAAGCTGCATGACATCTTCGACACCGTGATGGTGCTCAACCTCGAGAACGGCGCGGCCGACACCAAGCTCGACTCGAACCAGCAGATCGACAACGCGGTGATCAACACGGTCGCCCCGTAACGCGGCCCTTCCCGGAGGCGGCCGCCTTGCGCGACCTCTTCACGTTCCGTGGCCGCGTCCCCGCGACCACCGAGGTGGCCATCGGCATCGCGATGGCCGTCGCCCTTCTCCTGTTCTGGGAGTTCGCGGCGCGCGCCCAGTGGATCGCGCCGCAGTTCCTGCCCTCGCCGTCCCGCGTGATCGCCGCCATGTGGACGATGATCACGACGCAGGATCTCCTCTGGCACGCGTTCATTTCAACCGTGCGCGTCTGGGGCGCGTTCCTGCTCGCGGCCGTGATGGCCATTCCCATCGGCATCCTGATGAGCAGCTACCGCATCATCGGCGCGTCGCTCGAACCGATCATCGACTTCATCCGCTACCTGCCGGTGCCGGCGCTGGTGCCGCTGTCGATCATCTGGTTCGGGGTGGGTGAGGAGACCAAGATCTTCCTACTCTGGCTCGGCACGTTCTTCCAGCTCGTGCTGCTCGTCGCCGACGACATGCGCCGGGTGCCGCACGAATACGTGGAGATCGCCTTCACGCTCGGCGCAAAGCCGCGCCAGGTCCTGACCGACGTGGCGCTGCGGGCGATGGCGCCGACGCTCGTCGACAACCTGCGCATCACGCTCGGCTGGTGCTGGACCTACCTCGTCATCGCCGAGATCGTGGCGGCCGATTCGGGACTGGGCTTCGTCATCTGGTCGGCGCGCCGCTTCGTGAAGACGCCGGAGGTGATGGCGGGCGTGCTGATGATCGGGCTGATCGGTCTGATCACCGACCAGCTTCTCCGCCTGCTGCACCGCCGCCTGTTCCGGTATCTCTAGATGAGCGACGCCGACTACCTGCGCTTCGAGCGCGTGACGAAGCAGTTCGGGACGGTGAAGGTCGTCACCGACACGTCGCTGTCGATCGCGCGCAACACGCTCGTCGTGTTCCTCGGCCCCTCCGGTTGCGGCAAGACCACGCTGATGCGCATGGCGGGCGGCCTCGACACGCCGACGTCCGGCACGATCCTGCTCAACGGGAAGCCGGTGGCGGGGCCGGACCGGCGGCGCGGCATGGTGTTCCAGTCCTACTCGTCGTTTCCGTGGCTCACCGTCGGCGGCAACATCGCTTTCGGCATGCGTTACCGCAACGACCTCACGGAGGCGCAGCGCGACGAGCGGCTGCACCATTATCTGAAGCTCATCGGGCTGGAGGACTTTGCCAACTCCTACCCCAACAAGATCTCAGGCGGCATGCGCCAGCGCGTGGCGATCGCGAGAAGCCTTGCGGCGGGGCCGGATGTGCTCCTGATGGACGAACCCTTCGGCGCACTCGACGCGTTGACGCGCGAGCGCCTCCAGGTGGAGCTGCGCCAGATCCAGGCGGCGGAAGCGAAGACGATCATCTTCGTGACGCACGACGTGGAGGAAGCGGTGTTCCTCGCCGACCGCATCATCCTGTTCTCGGCCCGCCCGGCGCGCATCCTGCGCGACATCGACGTGGCGGCGAAACTCGGACCCGTGCGTTCGCTCGAGGTGCGAGAGGGCGAGACGTTCTTCCGCCTGCGGAACGAGGTGCTGCACCTCATCCGCAACGAGACCATGGTGACAGCATGACCGGCGCGCTCTCCGGCAAGGCGGTGGTCATCACGGGCGCGAGCCGCGGCATCGGGCTCGGCATCGCGCGCGGCTGTGCAGCGGCGGGAGCGAGCCTCACGCTGATCGCCGATGACCCGGCCGTGCTGGACCGGGCGGTCGAACTCGGCGGCACGGGCGCCATAGCGGACATCACCGACGGCGATGCCGTATCGCGGGCGCTGGCGTCACTTCTGCGCATCGACGTGCTGATCAACAACGCGGGCCTCGAGCTGCTCACCCCGATCGCCGACGGGGGGCCGGAGGTCGAGGCGGCATTCAAGCGCATCATCGATATCAACATCGTCGGTACGCAGATCGTCACCCGGCGCGCGCTCCCGCTGATGCAGGACGGTAGCGCGATCCTCAACACGGCCTCGATCTGGGGGCGTGTCGCGGAGCCGCTGTTCGGGGCCTACGTCGCGTCCAAGCACGCGGTCATCGGCCTCACCAAGACCTGGGCGAAGGAGCTCGGCCCGCGGGGCATCAGGGTCAACGCCGTGTGCCCCGGCTGGGTGCGAACGGACGCCTCCATGCGCTCGCTCCGGACCATGTCGGCGCGCAGCGGCGTTGCCGAGGACGAACTCCTTGGCCGCATCGTCGACAACCAGGCGCTGCCCGGCCTGATGGATCCGGATGACGTCGCGAGCCTCTACGTGTTCCTCGCCTCCGATGCAGCGCGCAACATCACAGGGCAGTCCGTGGGAGTCGATCGCGGAGACGTGCCGTGGTGACGGGCCTCGACGGCAAGCGCGTACTCATCACCGGCGCGGCGAGCGGCATCGGCCTTGCGACGGCGAAGATGTTCGCCGAGGCCGGCGCGGCGGTCGTCGGGCTCGATCGCGCCGATCAGGCGGGCGTCGACATCGTGCGCTGCGACCTCACCGAGGAAGCGCAGATCGTTCGCGGCGTGGCGGAGGCGGTGTTCCGTCTCGGCGGCCTCGACGTCGTCGTCAACAGCGCCGGCGTTCTCGAGGACGTGCCGCTGGCAAAGGTCACGGCGGCGCATATCGACCGGCATCTCGCGGTGAACGTGCGCGCCGTCGTCCTCGTCACGCGTGAGGCGCTGCCGCATCTGAACCCCGGCAGCCGCATCGTCAACGTCGCCTCCGAACTCGCCTATCTCGGGCGCGAGGGCGCGTCCGTCTACTGCGCATCGAAGGCCGCGATCCTCGGTCTTACCCGCTCGTGGGCGCGCGAGCTTTCACCGGACATCCTCGTCAACGCCGTGGCGCCCGGGCCGACGGACACGCCGATGCTCGGCTTTGCGGCGATGAGGCCCGAGCAGAAGGCGAAGGAAGTGGCAAACCCCATGGGCCGCATCGGCAGGCCCGAGGAAGTCGCCGCCGCGATCCTGTTCCTCGCCTCGCCCGGCGCCTCGTTCTTCACCGGCCAGTGCCTCGGCGCCTGCGGCGGCGCGGCGATGTACTAGCGGCGACGCTTCACCGGCGTCTTCGGCACCGGGCACACGGGCTTGGCGTAGTACGGCAGGTCGTCGACGCGCGGCTGCCAGGTGCCGTCGGCACGGCACCTCTGCACGTGGGCGGCGATGTCCTCCATGCGGGCGAACCACACGTCGCCGGTGCCTAGCATGTACTCGATCATCTTCTCGATCCGGAGCCAGCGCGACAGGCGGCCCGAGACGAACGGGTGCCACACGCCGATCCACAGGCCGCCGCCGGCGGTGCGCATCGCCTCGAATTCGGCCATGAACACCTCCATCGCGCGGTCCGGCGCCATGATCTGCATCTGGAAGCCGAGGTCGATCGAGTGCACGTAGGGCGGCCAGTCGTCGGTCGCCCAGCTCGCCGGCAGCTCGACGAGCTCGCCCTTCTTCGAGCGCAGGATGTAGGGCACGTCGTCGCCCATGAGCGAGGAGTCGTAGAGGAAACCCTCCTTCACGAGGAGGTCGGTCGTATGGATCGAGTAGTTGTAGAGGGGCGACCGGTTGCCGCGTGGCCGCTGGCCGGTGTGGCGGTGGATGACATCGATCGAGCGCTGCATCCAGTAATGCTCGTCGGCCTTCGACAGCGCATTCGGCGCTTCGTGGATGTAGCCGTGGAAACCCACCTCGTGGCCGTCCTTCACGATGGCGTCGACCGTGTCGGGATAGCGTTCGATGCACCAGGCGGGGATGAAGAACGTTTGCTTGAGGCCGTAGCGGCGGTAGGCCTCGAGGATGCGGGGCACGCCGACCTTCGGCCCGTAGTGCAGCATCGAGATCGTCGAGACGCGGGTGATCGACGTCTTCGGGTGCTCGATGTGGACCAGGCTGTCGGCATCCATGTCGAAGGTGATGGCGCAGGCCACCCGCGCGCCGTTCGGCCACGGGACGGGGTTGCGGATCATGGGCGGTATCCTCCGGGAATCGCTGGCGTTTTCTCAAAGACGCTACACCGCGCGACGGAGGATGAACAGGACGGGCCTTTTCCTTCGGCCCGACATGGTTCATGAGTGGCCGATCAACCCGAACCACGAACGGCGGACGGACATGGCGAACCAACCCTTGCGCGCAGTCGAACCGAAGACCTCGACCGACATGCCCTGGCTTCTGACACCCGGGCCACTGACCACCTCGGCCACCGTGAAGGCGACCATGCTCGCCGACTGGGGCTCGCGCGATGGCCGCTTCGTCGACGTCATCGGGCGCATCCGCAAGGACCTCCTGAAGCTCGCCAACGCGACCGACGGCTGGGAGTGCGTGATCGTCCAGGGGTCTGGCACCTTCGCGATCGAGGCGGCGATCGGCGCCTTCGCGCCGAAGCAGGGCCAGGGCAAGACGCTCGTGTGCATCAACGGCGCCTACGGCGAGCGTGCGGCGAACATCCTACGCCACATCGGCCGCCCGGTCGTGACGCTGCAGCGCGGCGAGGACGAGATCATTTCCCCTGCCGACCTCGCCTCCGCGCTTGACGCCGATCCCGATATCAAGCTCGTGTTCGTCGTTCACTGCGAGACGACGTCCGGCATCGTGAACCCGATCGCCGAGCTGACCCGCGTCGCCCGCGAGCGTGGCCGGATCGTCTACGTCGACGCGATGAGCTCGTTCGGCGCGATCCCGCTCGACATGGGTACGACCGGCATCGACATCATGGTGTCGTCCTCCAACAAGTGCATCGAGGGCGTGCCGGGCTTCTCCTACGTGCTCTGCCGCCGCGCTCTTCTCGAGTCGTCGAAGGGCGCCTCGCATTCCGTCGTGCTCGATCTCTTCGCGCAATGGCAGGGGCTCGAGGCGAACGGCCAGTTCCGCTTCACCCCACCCACGCACGCGCTCGTCGCCTTCGACCAGGCGATGAAGGAACATGCGGCCGAAGGCGGTGTCGCCGGGCGCAACGCCCGCTACCGCGAGAACCAGCGCATCCTGCTCGAGGGCATGCGCAAGATGGGGTTCAAGACGCTGCTCGACGACGAGAAGGCGGGCCCGATCATCCAGACGTTCGTCACGCCTGCCGACCCGCGCTTCAAGTTCGAGCCGTTCTACGAGGCGCTGCGCGTGCGCGGCTTTGCGATCTATCCGGGCAAGCTCACCAAGACGCCGAGCTTCCGCGTCGGCACGATCGGCCAGGTCTCGCCGGACGTGATGCGCCAGTTCCTTGTCGCCGTCACCGAGGCGTTGAAGGAACTGGGCTTCGAGACCGCCCGCGTCGCTTAAGCGTCCTTGCAGCCATGATCGAGGCGCGCACGTTCTGCGAGGCTGCGAAGGCGGCCGGGTTCGGCTTCTTTTCCGGCGTCCCCTGCAGCTACTTCAAGCCGCTGACCAACGCGGTGATCGACGACTCGACGCTCGACTACGTGGGCGCGGCGAACGAGGGCGACGCGTTGGCGATCGCGACCGGGGCCGCGCTCGGCGGCCGGCCCGCGGTTGCCATGATGCAGAACTCGGGGCTCGGCAACGCGGTGAGCCCGCTCACCTCGCTCAACGCGATCTTCCGCATTCCCGTGCTGCTCATCGTGACGCTGCGCGGCGAGCCGGGGGGCCCGGCGGACGAGCCCCAGCATCAGCTGATGGGCGAGATCACGACGAAGATGCTCGAGCTGATGGGCGTTTCGTGGGACTGGTTCCCATCGACCGATGAGGACGTCGCGCCCTCGCTCGCCAAGGCGAAGGCCACGATGGAGCAGCGTGGCCTGCCGCACGCGCTCGTGATGAAGAAAGATACGGTCGCGTCCTTCTCCGGCAGGCCTGCGCCCGCGGTCGCGCCGGCGTTCGCCGCGCCGTCGGGAGCGTTCGGCGGGGAACGGCCGAGCCGCGGCGAGGTTCTCCGCGCGTTGCAGGGAGCGGTTTCGCCCGACGATATCGTCGTCGCGACGACGGGATATACGGGCCGCGAACTCTATGCGTGTGCGGATCGCCCGAACCAGTTCTACATGGTGGGCTCGATGGGGTGCGCCTCTGCCTTCGGCCTCGGTCTCGCGCGGGCCAGGCCCGATCGCCGGATCATCGTCGTCGACGGCGACGGAGCGATGCTGATGCGCCTCGGCGCGGCGGCGACCGTCGGCCACGAGCGGCCGCAGAACCTCGTCCACATCCTGCTCGACAACGAAGTGCACGACTCGACCGGCGCGCAGGCCACGGTCTCGGCCAGCGCCGACCTCTCCGCCGTCGCCGCCGCGTGCGGCTATCCCGACGTACGCCGGCTGCCGGATGCCGAAGCGCTGGCCGCAGCGCTCCGTGACCGCAGGCCCGGCCTGCGTTTCCTGCATCTCAAGACGAAGCCCGGCGCCCCCGCCGATCTGCCCCGTCCGAAGATCACCCCGCCGGAGGTGGCGGCGCGCCTGCGCAACCTCCTCGCCTCGTGATGCATTGCCGGAAACGGGGCCGGTCCGGCAAGCGAACCGGCTCATCCGTTCGCAGCCTTGATTGGCGGCAAGACCTTCACTAAAGCCTTGCACCCACAAGGCCGGTTCCGCGAGGGGGAAACGCGGGGCCAGCCAAAGCAGGATGGACACCGCGCGCTGGTCGCACCCCGTCGAGCATGAAGAGTGAGAACAACCGGTTGGCGGGGCTCATCCTCGCCGCGATGGGTGTCGTCTACGGCGACATCGGCACGTCACCGCTCTACGCGCTCCGCGAGACGTTCGCGGGGCACCATCCGTTGCCGGTCACCGAGCACAACATCTTCGGCATCCTGTCGCTCGTGTTCTGGACGATCACGATCCTCGTGTCGTTCAAGTACGTGCTCCTGATCATGCGCGCCGACAATCATGGCGAGGGCGGCAGCCTGACGCTCCTCACCCTCGTGACGGAGCTGACGCGCGGCACGCGCACTGCGTGGGTGCTGACGCTGCTCGGCATCTTCGCCGCCGCGCTGTTCTACGGCGACAGCATGATCACGCCGGCGATCTCGGTGCTCTCCGCCGTCGAGGGCCTCGAGGTGCTCGCGCCGCATCTCGACGCCTACGTCATCCCGATCACCATCGCGATCCTCACCGGGCTCTTCTTCATCCAGAAGCGCGGCACCGGCACCGTCGGGCTCCTCTTCGGGCCGATCATGGCGGTGTGGTTTGCGGTGCTCGCCGTCGTCGGGCTGTTCAATATCGTGCGGTCGCCCTCGATCCTGCTCGCGATCAATCCGGCGTATGCGATCGAGTATCTCGCGCACAACCCGCTCCAGACGTTCTTCGCGCTGGGCTCCGTGTTCCTCGCCGCGACCGGCGCGGAAGCGCTCTACACTGACATGGGTCACTTCGGAAAACCGCCGATCCGCATCGCCTGGTTCAGCTACGTGAAGCCGGCGCTCGTGCTCAACTACTTCGGCCAGGGCGCCTTGCTCCTGACTGATCCGACCGCGATCAAGAGCCCGTTCTTCCTGCTCGTGCCGGACTATCTTCTGCTGCCGCTCGTGATCCTTGCGACGCTCGCCACCGTCATCGCCTCGCAGGCGGTCATCTCCGGCGCCTTCTCCGTCGCGCGCCAGGCCGTGCAGCTCGGTTTCCTGCCCCGCATGCTGATCATCCATACCTCGGGCGAGGAGCGCGGCCAGATTTACGTGCCGTTCATGAACTGGACGCTCTTTTTCGCCGTGATCGCCCTCGTCCTCGGCTTCCGCTCCTCGAGCAACCTTGCCGCCGCGTACGGCCTCGCCGTGACCGGCACCATGATGATCGACACCGTGCTCATCGCCTTCGTGATGGGCCTGATGTGGCGCTGGCCCGCGGCGCTGGTGGCGCTGATCGCCGGCTCGCTGTTCGTGATCGATTTCTCGTTCTTCGCCGCCAACGCGATCAAGATCCCCCAGGGCGGCTGGTTCCCGCTGATCATCGCCTCCGTCACGTTCGTCGTGCTCACCACGTGGAAGCGCGGCCGCGAGCTGATGCAGCGGCAAATGGCGCAGCACGCGATGCCGGTCGACCTCTTCCTGCGGTCGCTGTCCGACAAACGGCCGCGCGCCCATGGCACCGCTGTCTTCCTGACGAGCCGGGCCGAGGGCGTGCCGGTGGCCATGCTGCACAACCTGAAACACAACCAGACGGTCCACGAACGGGTCGTGTTCCTCACGGTGCAGACGTCGGATACGCCCTACGTCACACCCGCCGACCGCCTGGAACTGCAGGACCTGGGGCGCGGCTTCTACCGTCTCCTCATGCGCTACGGCTTCATGGAAACGCCGGACGTTCCGGCAGCGCTGACCCAGTGCCAGTCGCAGCACGGCATGAAGTTCGACATGATGCGCACCTCGTTCTTCCTCAGCCGCGAGACGATCGTGCCGAGCTTCAACACGCCCGGCATGGCGCTGTGGCGCGAGAAGCTGTTTGCGTTCATGGCGCTCAACGCCGTGTCAGCGACGAGCTTCTTCAAGATCCCCACCGGACGCGTCGTCGAACTCGGCACGCAGGTCGAGATCTAGGGCGGTCATGGCGCAAGGGGAGAGCACGCAGACCGACACGCCCGACGTTGCGGGCAAGCTGGTCTCGTACGCGCTGCTGATCTTCATGGGCCTCGCCTGGGGCCTCGGCGTCTCGCTATCGAAGATCGGCGGGGAAACCGGCGCGCACCCGCTGGGCCTTGCGCAGTGGCAGGTAACCGTCGCGGCACTCGTGACGTTTTTCGCCTCGATCGCGTTTTCGTCACTGCCGACGCCGCGCAGGGACGTGGTCCGATTCGGACTCGTCTGCGGGGCGGTCGGCATCGCGTTTCCGGCGATTGCGATCTACTTCGCCGCGACGCACCTGCCGGCAGGCGTCGTGGCGATCGCGTATGCCTCGATGCCGCTCTTCACGTACGCGATGTCCGTCGTCGCGGGCAGCGAGTCAAGCGATTGGCGGCGCCTGCTCGGCGTCATCGTCGGGCTCGTTGCGATGGGTTTCATCATCCTGCCGAAGTCGGCGCTGCCCGATCCATCGATGGTGCCGTGGGTGCTGCTGGCATTCGGCGCGAGCGTCTCGATGTCGTTCGAGAATTTCTTCGCCGGCGCCTACCGGCCGGCAGGCGTTTCATCGCTCGCGTTGAGCTTCTGCCGGCAGTTCGGCGCCGCCGTGTGGCTGACGCCGGCTGCAGCGGTATCGGGAACCTTCCTGCCTCTCCTGGCGCCGTGGGGCGCGATGCAATGGGCGGCGACAGGTGCTGGGCTCATATCGGGCATTGCGTTCACGGCGCTCCTCTACGTCATCAAGACGTCAGGGGCCGTGTTCGGTTCGCAAGCGAGCTATCTCATCACGCTCGCTGGCGTGGGCTGGGGGATGATCCTGTTCGGCGAACGACACTCCGCGTGGGTGTGGCTCGCCCTCGTGCTCACGCTCGTGGCGGTGTCGCTCGTGCGCCCCCAGCACGACCGGCCGCTCGACTAGCGGCTGGCGCTCACTCGCCCGGTTCGAACACGAAGGTATCGCCGCGCGGCCATGCCGGCGGATCCGCCACCGTTGCGCCGCCGATCACGGGCATCGCCTCCGGCTCGCCCACGCGCACGGGTGGCAGCACCTGCGGCTCGGCATGTACCGGCGGCAGGACGTCACCCTCCAGAACCGCTTCCGGCGGCAACTGGTGCGTGACTTGCAGATACGCGCGAATGGCCGCGACCACGGCCAGACGTTCCCGCATCGGCCCGGTCGAGTCGAAGCGCGACAACAATTCGAGGCGCCTGTCGTAGGCGCACTGGGCTGCTTCCAGCCCTTGCCAGTCCAGCTGCATGCTCAGAGGCTCCCTGCACCCCCAAGCCGTCCCTCTCGAACCGCCCTTGGGCGATTCGGCCCAGAGACTGGCGGGACGCTGTGGACGCGGGGGGCCGAAACGGTGGCCATTTCGCGGCCATCGTCCCGGAACACCTCGTTTTGCAGCGTAACCTTAAGGCGCGGTCATCAGGACCGCGACATTTCTCCGAAACGGATCGGCCCGCCCTCGCGGCGCTGGCCGTGGGCCTGACGCTGGCCGTGCCCCTGCTTCGCCTTCGCAGGCTTGCCAAGGAACGATATGCCGTGCGCACCGCCGCCGTTGGACGGCTTCTTGCCGTTGTGGTCGCGCGCGGGCTGCCCGGCGCGTTGACCCGCCTTCTGCGGCGAGCGGTTGTCCTGCCGATCGGCGCGATGATCGCCGCGATGCTCCTGACGGCCGTCCTGCCTTGGCTCGGACCTGCGCTCGGAACGGTGGTCCTTGTGACCCTCCGCGCGATGCTCCTTGCGATGCTCGCCCTTCGGCTGCTGACGCTGGCCGGCGTGCGGCTTCGCACTGCCACTGGAGGCAGCGACCTGGAACTCGAGCGGCATCACCTTGAGCGCCACCTTCGTCAGCCGCTCGATATCGCGCAGGTAAGCGCGTTCCTCGCGGCTGCAGAAGGAGATGGCGAACCCGTCGGCCCCGGCGCGCGCCGTGCGGCCGATGCGGTGCACGTAGCTCTCCGGGATGTTCGGCAGGTCGAAGTTGATGACATGCGAGATGCCGTCGACGTCGATGCCGCGCGCGGCGATATCCGTCGCGATCAGGAGCCGGCTTTCACCGTTCCGGAACGCGGCGAGTGCGCGCTCGCGCTGGTTCTGCGACTTGTTGCCGTGGATCACGCCCGCATCGATGTCGGAGCGCGCCAGCGACTTCGCCACACGGTCCGCGCCGTGCTTCGTGCGCGTGAACACGATCGCGCGGCTGATCGAGGCGTCGTCCAGCAGCGTGCGCAGGGCGTCCGCCTTGTGCGACTGCTCGACGTGGACGACGCGCTGGTCGATGCGCTCGGCCGTCGAAGCGACGGGCGTCACCGCCACGCGCGTCGGCTGCCGCAGCATCCCTTCGGCGAGTTCGGCGACGTCCTTCGGCATCGTTGCGGAGAAGAACAGCGTCTGGCGGTCCTTCGGCAGCTTGCCGAGGATCTGCCGGATGGTGTGGATGAAACCCATGTCGAGCATGCGGTCGGCCTCGTCAAGGACGAGGATCTCGACCTTGTCGAGCCGGATCGCGCGCTGGATCATCAGGTCGGCGAGCCGGCCCGGCGTGGCGACGACCACGTCGACGCCCTGGCTCAGCCCCTTCACCTGGTTGCCGAAGCCGACACCGCCGAAGACCGTCTGTATACGGATCTTCAGGAAGCGGCCGTAGGCGTCGAAGCTCTGCGCGATCTGGCTCGCCAGTTCGCGCGTCGGCGAGAGCACGAGCACGCGGCAGGACTTCGGCTCCGGGCGGCGCGCCGTTTCGGCAAGCCGGTGCAGGATCGGCAGCGCGAACGCCGCGGTCTTGCCGGTGCCGGTCTGCGCGATACCGAGCACGTCGCGGCCCTCCATCACGACCGGAATGGCGCGCTGCTGGATGGGCGTGGGTTCAGTGTAGCCTTCGGCCGCCACGGCTCGTTCGAGCGCCGGCGCGAGGCCCAGTTCGGAAAACGTCTTCACAATCAAACTCTCTTCTGTCGTTGAGGCGGAATGGCCTTGGGCTCGAATCGAGCACGGGCTCAGCCGACCGTTCTTCGTGAACGGTCCGGCGGAATGGCGCCGCGTGAGGAGAGCCACATCCCTGATGGGAAAATGTTCGCGACGGGGCGGGCGGCGGTCCTCGGAAGGTCCATGCTCGCTCACGCAACCCCACTTGGGCCGCGAACGCACGGTGCTCACATAGGGGGTTCCCCTCCGGAACACAAGCACAATCGGCGGCGGCAGCGTTAGCCCTTGGTTACCGCCTTGCGGGTCCGTGCCCTTCGCCTGCCACAGTTGCGGCGAATAAGTTCATGCACTAGAACGCAATTTTCGACGCTCGGGGTTGAAGGGGATCCAATCGTGCGACGTCTTGCGGGCGCAGCGCTCGTGCTGTTCTTGATCACCGGCGGGACCGCATGGGCGGCCGACCGGGCCACCATCGACGCCATGATCCAGAGCGCCGCGAGCGAACTCGAGATCCCTGCCTCGCTCATCCACCGCATCGTGAAGCGCGAGAGCAACTACCGCCCGGAGGCCCGCAACGGCCCATACTACGGGCTGATGCAGATCCTGCCGCAGACGGCGCGGCAGATGGGTTACAAGGGATCGCCCTCCGGCCTGCTCGATCCGCAGACGAACCTGCGCTACGCCGGCCGCTACCTCAAGGGCGCATGGATCGCCGCGGGCGGCAAGCAGGACCTCGCGGTGTCGTACTACGCGAAGGGCTACTACTACGTGGCCAAGCGAAAGGGCCTCCTCGAGGAGACGGGCCTTGGCGTCGATCGCAAATCCCGCTACCCGAAGAACAACAAGCAGAACGTGAAGCAGCCCGAGATGGCGCTCACCGCCGGCGCCGTCTACTGATCCGACGCTTCCGAAGCGCATCCTCGCAGAGCATCGCTTGCCATCCGTGCGCCGATCATGGCGAGACGGTGCCGGCCTGATCAGCCCCGATCGGTCAACTCTTCGTTATCCCGCGCGAATCTTCGACCAAAGTCGTAGACCGCAGGTTGAGCCGGCGTCCTCCCCTGCCGTAACGACGTCACGCCCCATCACAAGCACGGGGCGAGGAAGGCGGAGGCACGGGGTCTCCGTCGAACCAATGACCGAGGGAGAGGGGAGGCAACAGTGGCAGCCACTGAAGCTATAGGCGGTGCTCGCTCAAGGCCCATGACGGCCGAGGAAAAGAAGGTGATCGCGGCCTCGTCGGCCGGCACCATTTTCGAATGGTACGACTTCTATCTCTACGGATCGCTCGCCGCCATCATCGGCGCGCAGTTCTTCACGGCGTTTCCCGAGGCGACACGCAACGTGTTCGCGCTGCTTGCGTTTGCCGCCGGCTTCATCGTGCGTCCGCTCGGCGCCCTGTTCTTCGGGATGCTCGGCGACCTCGTCGGCCGCAAGTACACCTTCCTCATGACCATCCTGATCATGGGTATCTCGACCTTCCTGGTCGGCCTGCTTCCCAACTACAACACCTGGGGTGCGGCGGCCCCGATCATCCTGATCGTGCTGCGCATGCTGCAGGGTCTCGCGCTCGGTGGCGAGTACGGCGGCGCGGCGATCTACGTCGCCGAACACGCTCCGCCGAACCAGCGCGGCTACTTCACCTCCTTCATCCAGACCACGGCGACGCTGGGCCTGCTCCTGTCGCTCATCGTGATCCTGATGGTGCAGGGCTACGTGAACGCCAACTACCCGGACGTTCCGGTGCTCGATGCGGCCGGCGCCGCGGTGCTCGCCGCCGACGGCACGCCGCAGACGATGAAGGCGTTCAACGCCTGGGGCTGGCGTATTCCGTTCCTCGGCTCGATCTTCCTGCTGCTCATCTCGCTCTACATCCGCCTGCAGATGAACGAGTCGCCGGCGTTCAAGAAGATGAAGGCCGAGGGAGCCGCGTCGAAGGCGCCGCTGCGCGAGGCGTTCGGCAACTGGCAGAACGGCAAGATCGCGCTGATCGCGCTGCTCGGCCTCGTCGCTGGCCAGGCGGTGGTCTGGTACACGGGCCAGTTCTACGCCCTGTTCTTCCTGCAGAACGTGATCAAGCTCGACAGCTTCACGGCGAACGTGCTCGTCGCCTGGTCGCTGATCATCGGCACGGCGGGCTTCCTGGTCTTCGGCTCGCTGTCGGACCGCATCGGCCGCAAGCCGATCATCCTCGCGGGCTGCCTGCTTGCGGCGCTGAGCTACATGACGGTCTTCAAGACGCTCACCAGCGTGGCGAACCCCGTCCTCTACAAGGCGCAGCAGACACCGGTGACGGTCGTGGCCGATCCGGCCGACTGCTCGTTCCAGTTCAACCCGACGGGCACCCTCAAGTTCACCAACTCGTGCGACGTGGCGAAGGCGCAGCTCCAGCGCACGTCGGTGAACTACTCGACGGTGGCGGCGCCGGCGGGCAGCGTCGCCGAGATCAGGATCGGCGACACGGTCGTTGCGTCCTACAACGCCGCGGCCAACGCCGCCGCCATCAAGGCCGCGACGGAAGCGCTCGCGACCGCCAAGGGGGGCACCGACCAGGCCGCGATCGACGCCGCCCAGGCGGCGCTCGACAAGGAGAAGGGCGTCAAGGCGGCCTTCGAGAAGGCGCTCAACGCCGCCCTCAAGGCGGCCGGCTACCCGCTGGTGGCGGCGGACAATCCGTCGATCGCGAAGGCGTCGAACTTCTTCGACATCTTCACCGGCCAGAAGCTCGGCATCATCGCGATCCTGACCTACCTCATCATCCTCGTGACGATGGTGTACGGCCCGATCGCGGCGATGCTCGTCGAACTCTACCCGACGCGCATCCGCTACTCCGGCCTGTCATTGCCCTACCACATCGGCAACGGCTGGTTCGGCGGCCTGATGCCCGCGACGGCGTTCGCGATCTCCGCCCAGACCGGCAACATCTACGCCGGCCTCTGGTACGCAATCGTGATCGCGCTGATGACGGTGGTGATCGGCTCCCTCTTCGTGCCGGGCGGCACCCAGAAGAAGGATATCTTTGCCGACGATCTGCGTCGCTGATCGAAGTCTAGATCAGGTTGCGGCGGGCCGGGTCTTCCCGGCCCGTTTCCGTTTCAGGAACGCTTCGCCTTTGAACCGACCTGCCAGGCGAACCAAAATGCCGCGACGATCACGGCATTGACGAACAGGCCTGCCGTAACGGCTTCCCAGAAGGGTACGCCAGGCTTCGGCATGGTGGTCGGAATGATGATCGCCACGAATGCCACGCCGGCGAGCAGCGGCAACAGCACGCCCGTGTCGCGGCGCGTGCGTTCGGTCGTGTAGATCAGCCCGGCGAGAAGGCCGAGACGGAACACGTCGGTGAACTGTTCGACGAGAAGCGCAGAGAGATCCATGACGGCCATAGCCTGCAGATCGCTCGTGCCTGTCAAGACGAAGGGCGTTCACGACGGCTTGAACGCAGCGCGCTGTTCAGGGAGCGGCGTCGATCTCCGGCACTGCCCGTGAGCGCACCACGGTGACGCTGCACGGCGCTTCGGCGGCGACCTTGCCAGACACCGAGCCCAGAAGCTTGCGCATCGTCGAGTTGGTGCGCGCGCCCATCACGATGTGGTCGACGTTGTTCTGACGCGCGTATTCGAGGATCGAGTCCGCGGGGTCGGTCGACTCCAGCACATGGTAGGTCGCCCGGCCCTCGTTCAAGCCGAGCGGCCGCGCCCATTCCTTCAGCTCGACGAGCCGCTGCACATGCCGGTTGTGACCCGCCTCGTCCAACTTCGCATCGATCGTGATGAGGCTTTCCTTCATCACGTTGAGGCACGCAAGCCGCGCCTTCGGCGAGCGCTCGAGGATGCGCGTCACGGTCTGCCGCAAGTGCGGCCCGAGTTGCTCCTGCGCCTGGAGGTCGATCGCCACCACAACGATCGGTGCATCCGATGCTTCGGCCCCATCGTTGCGCGGCACGTCTATGAGGCTCAACTCAGGCTCGAAGCGGCGCTTTAGCCTCGTCAGCAGGGAATCGTGCTCCATCCGCTCGGCACGCTCCGTCAGGTGGACCTGGTCGGGGTGCGTGAGGTCGAAGCGCAGTTGCGCCGCCGTCGGATAGCGACTCGAGGCCTTCACCTCGAGGCAGCGCAGCACGATCTCCTGGAACCACGGCGGCAGGTCGGGCTTCAGCTTTCGCGGCGGCGTCGGGTCCATCCAGAGCCGCCGCTTCAGCCCCTTCAGCCGCTCGGGCTCGCCGAACGGCCGCGTGCCGGTCGCGAAGAAATAGAGCAGCACCCCGAGCGCGAAAATGTCGCTGCGCGGATCATTGCGGATGCCCAGGACCTGCTCGGGCGCCATGTAGGGTGCGGTTCCGTACGGGAGCCGGAACTCCTCCTTCATGAGGTCCGGCAACTGGGCATGATGCGCGAGGCCGTAGTCGATCATCACCGCCGTCCCGTCATCGCGGAACATGATGTTCGAGGGCTTGAGATCGAGGTGAACCACATGCTGGCGATGGATGCTTTCCAGGGCGTCCGCCACGCGGGCGCCGATGCTCACCACCTCGTCGAGCGGCAGCGGCAGTTCCGGCAGGCGCGTGATCAGCGGCTTGCCCGGCAGGCGCTCCATCACGATGAAGGGCTGAACGGCAAAGTCGCCCGCGGCGACGAAGGCCGGCACGTGCGTCCCCTTCAACCGCGGCATGATCATCTGCTCCATCTCGAAGCTGACGATTGCCGCAGGGTCCTCGCCCTCCTGCAGATTCGGAATCTTCATCAGAAGCGGCCGGTCGTCGCCGGGCTTCGTCACCTCCCAGAGCGATGCCATTCCGCCGCGGTGCAGCAATTCGCCGATCGAGAAACCGTCGAGCATCAGCCCGGGTTCGAGGGACGGCTTGGCCATTCGCGTGAACGCTCCGGTCGTGCGTATGCGCATCGTGTTCGCAGGTGCAGTCGTAGTTCTTCCGCACCGCACGCGCAACAGACCTGCAACGAAGGTATGAATCGCCGCAGCCTCTGATCGACCTTACAAAACGGATAACCCGCGATCCGCCGCTAGACGCGCAAAACGTCGGAGCTGTCGGGGAGGGAATGATCAGGGTGAAAAGAGGGACTCCATGGCAACCGTAACCCAGACCTCGGGGCGCGGGCAGGGCATGACCAGCGAGGAACGCTTCGTCGTTCTCGCCTCGTCGACCGGCACCGTCTTCGAGTGGTACGACTTCTATCTCTACGCCACGCTCGCGCCGTTCTTTGCGGCGCTGTTCTATCCACCCGGTAACGACACCGCGGCGCTGCTCTCGGCCTTCGCAACGTACGCGGCGGGCTTCCTGGTGCGCCCGTTCGGCGCGTTGGTGTTCGGCCGCCTCGGCGACATGATCGGCCGCAAGTACACCTTCCTCGTCACCATGCTCGTCATGGGTCTGTCGACGTTCGCGGTCGGCCTCCTGCCGACGTTCGCGGCGATCGGCTGGCTTGCCCCCCTGCTGCTCGTGATCCTGCGCCTCCTTCAGGGCCTCGCGCTCGGCGGTGAGTACGGCGGTGCGGCGACCTACGTGGCCGAACATGCCCAGCCCGGCCGGCGCGGCTACGCGACGAGCTGGATCCAGACCACGGCGACGCTCGGCTTCTTCCTGTCGCTGCTCGTGATCTACCTCTGCCGCAACAACATGGCTCCCGCAGACTTCGCGAGCTGGGGCTGGCGCATTCCGTTCATGGTATCGGTGGTCCTCCTGCTCTTCTCGCTGTGGATCCGGCTCAAGCTGAATGAATCGCCGGTGTTCCAGAAGATGAAGGAAGAGGGCAAGGCATCGAAGGCGCCGCTCACGGAGTCGTTCCTGCGCTACCCCAACAACAAGTACGTGCTGCTCGCGCTGCTCGGCGCGACGGCCGGCCAGGGCGTGGTGTGGTACACGGGACAGTTCTACGCGCTGTTCTTCATCAATCTCACCATGAAGCTCGATTATCTCACCTCCTACGAGATGATCGGCATCGCGCTCCTCATCGGCACGCCGTTCTTCGTGTTCTTCGGCTCGCTGTCCGACCGGATCGGCCGGCTGAAGATCATCCTCGCCGGGTGCCTGATCGCGGCGCTCACCTTCATGCCGTTGTTCCACTGGCTGGCGCGGTCGGTGAACCCCGACCTCACCGCCTTCCAGGACAAGACGCAGATCACCGTGTCGGCTGACCCTGCCCAGTGCCACTTCAACGTGTTCGTGGGTCCGTGGTCGAAGTTCGGCGATTGCGACAAGGCGAAGGACCTGCTGACCAAGGCCGGCCTGTCGTTCACGTCGGCCAACGGCGCGCCCGGCAGCAAGGCGACGATCACTGTCGGCGACAAGACCATCGAAGGCTTCTCGCCCTTCACGTGGTCGAAGCTCCTCGTCGACATCGGCTATCCGAACCTGAAGGTCGCGACGTCCGACATCCAGATCGACAAGGCGACGGCCGACCAGCTTGCGGCGCTCCAGGCCGACAAGAAGGCGGCGGATATCTCGAAGCTCCTGTCGGCAGTCCGCATGAAGGACCCGGCCGGCAAGAAGCTTGCCGACGTCAACAACATCGACAACGTCGAGGTTGCGGCCGACGGTTCGGGCGCCAAGGTCACCGTGTCGGAGATCCTGCCGGTGCCCGCCGACAAGTCGAAGATCAACTGGGGCAGCGCGCTTCTCGCCCTCACCATCATGATGCTCTACGTCACGATGGTGTACGGCCCGATCGCCGCGTTCCTGGTCGAGCTGTTCCCGACCGCGATCCGCTACACCTCGATGTCGCTGCCCTACCACATCGGCAACGGCTGGTTCGGCGGCATGCTGCCGCTGCTCGCCACCGCGATCGTGGCGTGGACCGGCAACATCTACTACGGGCTCTGGTACCCGATCGTCATCGCGCTGATGACGGTGGTGATCGGCGGCCTGTTCCTGCGGGACACCAAGGACGTCGACATCGCTCGCTGATCAAGCGATTGCAGCACGATACCGAGCCCCGCCCTCGAGGCGGGGTTCTTTCGTTACGGGGTCTAGTGACCGATGAACAGGCGCTGGGCGAGGAACTCCGGCAGGCCGGCACGGAGGATCTTTCGCGCCGCGGCGTCGATGTCATAGGGCACGCGGTGCAGCGTCAATTCGCTGAGGTCGGTATCGAACGTCGCGTAGCAGGCCCTCGGATCGCCGTCCCGCGGCTGGCCGACCGCGCCCAGTACGGTGAGCCAGCGGCGATGCGGCAGGAGCGGGACCGGCGTGCCGGTAACAGGCTTGAAGGAGGTGATCTTCCCCGTGGCGGACAGACCGAACACCTGCGGCACGTGCACGTGGCCGCAGAACACGATCCGTGCGTCCGTCGCCTTCAGACCGTCGGCCGCGTCTTCGGGACCACGGATGTAGATCCAGTGGGCCGGCGTCCGTGGGCTCGCATGCACATAGAGCCGGTCGTCCTCCTCGGTGGTGAAGGGCAGCCGGTCGAGCCAGCGCTTCTGCTCATCGCTCAGTTGCAGGCGCGTCCAGTCGATCGCAGCGCGAGCGGCGGCGTTCATGGATTCCCGTGTGCTGCCAATGGCGGCATCGTGGTTGCCCTTCAGGACGACGGCGCCGGTAGCGAGGAGTTCCCGGACCATGTCCGTCACCGGCCCCGGATCGGCCCCGTAGCCGACGAGATCGCCGAGGATCGCCATCCGGTCAAGCCGACGCTGCCGGGCATGGCGCAGGCAAGCCTCGAAAGCATCGAGGTTCGCGTGAATATCGGCAAACAGCGCGACGATCACCGGGTAAACGTCCTCCGGCCCGGAGCGTGTCACGACGGCGCGTGCGCTGCAAGGAAGGCTGACGAGACGGATTAGGTCATCAGCTCGGCATCGGTCCAGACGTCTGTGCCGCCGCTTCGTCGATTGTCTTCACGAGACCAGCGACTGACGCTTTAGCCTAGGGGCGCTGTTCCCCGAGTTTGCTGCAGTAGGTTCAGATCACCAGCTCCGCGTCGGTCCAGACGGTGACGATGTCGGCGCCCTTCTTGAAGACGAGGCAGTCGAGGCCGACGGCCAGCCCGAGGCCCGAAGCCGGATCGAGCGCTGTGACGCTCCACAGGCTGTTGACCAGGCCCGCCGCGGCCGCATCGAGCTTCAGCGCGCCGGCCGGCAAGCCCTTTTCGGGCGCAACGTCGGAGAACGCGGCGAGCTTCGTCCAGCCGCTATCGACCAGATCGAGCGTGTCTGTCCCGCCGCCGAGCAGCGCCAGGAACACGTTCGCATCGCGCCCGGCGCCGTTGTTCGATTCCCGCGCGATCTCGGTGAGGTTCACAATGACCGTCTGGCTCGCCGCATCATCATCCGAGACGACCACCGCCTCGATGCCGGTGACTCTCGCTCCCGTCGTATCGATCCTCGACGCGCCCGTCACCGACAGCACATCGAAACCGCTGCCGCCGCTCAGCACGGAACCCTTGCCCGCAATGTCTGCAGCGTCGAACACGAACGTGTCGTTGCCGAAACCTCCGGTCAGCTTGTCGACCCCGAGGCCGCCGTCGAGGCGGTCATTGCCGGCGCCACCGTCGAGCTTGTCATCGCCGGCGAGACCGAAGAGCTGATCATTGCCGTCGAGTCCGAACAGCGTGTCGCCCTTCGCGCCGCCCTTCAGAACGTTGTCCAGTGCATTGCCTCTGCCGCTGAAGGCGCTCGATCCCGTGTACTCGATCTGCTCGACGTTGGCGGCGAGGGTGAGATTGCTGACCGTCGTGCGCACCGTGTCATAGCCCGCGTTCGCACCCTCGTTCACCTTGTCCTGGGTCGAGTCGAGGATGTAGACGTCATCACCCTGCCCGCCGTCCATCGTGTCGCGCCCTGCGCCGCCGTCGAGCGTGTCGTTGCCGATCCCGCCGTCGAGAGAATCGTTGCCGTCGTTGCCGAAAAGCTTGTCGTCTCCAGAGCCGCCGGAGAGGCTATCGTCGCCCGCGGCGCCGTAGAGTGCGTCGTTGCCGCCGAGTCCGTCGATGACGTCGGGTCCGTCCGTACCACTCAGCTCGTCGGGTCCGTCGGTCCCGTACACCGGATCGGCCGCGGCAGGCGCCGGTCGCAAGGCGAACCCGCCCTCGTTCTGCCCAGATGAAAACGGAACTCGCTCGTCCGCCGCCGTGACCATGATTGCGCCTTGCCCTCAATTCTACTTTAAATTGTATTAATGCAACCAGCAATACTTTAAGGATGTGGCTTTCCGCACAGACCGGAAGAGCAGGTGGGTGGCGCACCGCGAGCGCAGGCGCGGCAGTGGTCGCAGTTGACCCGGCGGCGCAAAACGGGTCATGTTCCAGCGCTCATCAAAACGGGTGATCCTGATGCGTTATGAAACTCCCCACACCAGCAAGGAGGCTTGCGACCTGCTCGCCAAGGAGAAGGGCAAGGCGTTCGTGCTGGCGGGCGGCACCGACCTGCTGGTGCGCCTCAAGGGCGGCTACATCGAGCCGGACCTGATCGTCGACCTGAAGCGGATCGACCGGCTCACTGAAATCCGCAAGACCGACAAGGGTTTCGAGATCGGCGCGGCGGTTCCGTGCGCGCAGCTCGGCGAGACGGCGTTCCTGCGCAGGGCCTGGCCGGGCGTGGTCGAGGCCGCGAACCTCATCGGCTCGAAGCAGGTGCAGGGCCGCTGCACCATGACCGGCAACCTGTGCAACGCTTCGCCTGCCGCCGACAGCGTTCCGGCCCTCGTCGCCGCCGGCGCCAAGGCCGTCGTGGTCGGCGCCAAGACCAAGCGCCGCATGGTGCCGGTCGAGGACATCCCGGCAGGTCCGGGCCGAACGACGCTCGGCAAGGGCGAGATCATCGAGGCGCTGTTCCTGCCGAAGCGTCCGTCGCGGTCGGGTGACGCCTACCTGCGCTTCATTCCGCGTTCCGAGATGGACATCGCGGTCGCCAGCGCCGGCGTAAGCCTCTCGCTCGACGGCAAGGGCCGCGTCTCGGACGCGCGCATCGCGCTCGGTGCTGTCGCGCCGACGGTGGTGCTCGTCCCGAAGGCGGCCGAGGCCATCATCGGCACGACGCTCGACGACGCGGCGCTCGCCAAGCTCGCCGAAGCGGCCTCCGCGGCCTGCTCGCCGATCGACGACAAGCGCGGAACCCGCGAGTTCCGCATCAAGGTGGCAGGAGTGCTCGCGCGGCGCGCCGCCCTCATCGCCTACAAGCGCGCCGGAGGAAAGTGATGTCGGGCGTCCACGTAACCACCACCATCAACGGCGACAGCACCGACTTCGTCTGCGAGGCCGAAGAGACGCTGCTCGACGTGCTGCGCGACCGCCTGGGCCTCACCGGCGCCAAGGAAGGCTGCGGCACCGGCGACTGCGGCGCCTGCTCGGTCATGCTCGACGGCCGTCTTGTCTGCTCCTGCCTCGTGCTGGGCGTCGAGGCGGAAGGCCGCGAGGTCGAGACCATCGAGGGCATGGCGACGGGCGAAACGCTGCACCCGCTGCAGCGCAAGTTCATCGAGCACGCCGCGCTCCAGTGCGGCATCTGCACCCCCGGGATCCTGATCGCCGCCAAGGCGCTGCTCGACAAGAACCCGGATCCGAGCGAGGAGGAAATCCGTTTCGGCCTCGCCGGGAACCTTTGCCGCTGCACCGGATATGACAAGATCGTGCGGGCCGTCCAGGACGCCGCCCGCGAAATGCGAGGAGCATGACCATGCCGCTCGATTCAAAGCCTGATACCCAGAAGCCGTTCGACGTGATCGGCACCCGCCCGCTGCGCCCCGACGGCATCGACAAGGTGACGGGGCGCGCGCGCTTCGGCGCCGACGCGGTGCTGCCCGGCATGCTGCACGGGAAGTTCCTGCGCTCCCCCCACGCGCACGCGCGGATCAAGAAGATCGACGTCTCGAAGGCGCTGAAGCTGTCGGGCGTGAAGGCGATCATCACCCGCGACGACCTGCCGGACCTGACCAACGGCGACCGCGGCATGCGCGACATCCTCGTCAACTGCATGGCCCGCGAGAAGGCGCTCTATGAGGGCCACGCCGTGGCGGCCGTCGCCGCCGTGAGCCAGGCGGTGGCCAAGCAGGCGCTCAAGCTGATCAAGGTCGACTACGAGGTGCTGCCGCACGTCACCGACGTCGACGAGGCGATGAAGCCCTCGGCTCCGGTAATCCACGACGACGTCTTCACCGACGGCGTCGAGCCGAAGCCGAAGAAGCCGTCGAACGTCTGCAAGCGCAGCGAGTTCGGCCACGGCGACGTCGAGGCCGGCTTCAAGGAAGCCGACGTCATCATCGAGAAGTCGTTCAAGACGGAAGCAGCCCACCAGGGCTACATCGAGCCGCATGCGTGCCTTGCCTCCGTATCGCCCGATGGCAGCGGCGAAATGTGGGTGTGCACGCAAGGCCACTTCATGATCCGCAACGTCTCGGCGACGCTCCTCGGCATGGACATCTCGCGCCTGCGCGTGACCGCCTCCGAGATCGGCGGCGGATTCGGCGGCAAGACGCACGTGTGGGTGGAACCGATCGCGCTCGCCCTGTCGCGCAAGGCCAATCGGCCGGTGAAGGTCGTGATGACCCGTGACGAGGTGTTCAAGGCCTCGGGCCCGACGTCGTCCACCTCGATCGACGTGAAGATCGGCGTGAAGAAGGACGGCACGATCGCTGCCGCCTTCGCTGCCCTGCGCTACCAGGGCGGTGCGTTTCCGGGCACGTGGGCGGAACTCGGCGCGATGACCGCGTTCGCCTGCTACGACCTGAAGAACGTGAAGACGGTGAGCTACGACGTGATCGTCAATCGCCCGAAGACCGCGGCCTACCGCGCGCCCTCGGCGCCGATGGCGGCGTTCGCGGTCGAGAGCGTGATCGACGAGTGCGCAAAGGCCATCGGCCTCTCGCCGATCGACTTCCGTCTCCGGAACTGCGCCAAGGAAGGCACCAAGGCCTCCTACGGCCCGACCTACGGACCGATCGGCATCGGGGCGACGCTCCAGGCCGCGAAGGACCATCCGCACATGTCGGCGCCGCTCAAGGCCAACCAGGGCCGCGGCGTCGCCTGCGGCTTCTGGTTCAACTTCGGCGGCCAGACCTGCACGACGCTCAACATCAACCTTGACGGCACCGTGGCGCTCTCGGTCGGCACGCCCGACATCGGCGGCTCGCGCGCCTCGATGTGCCTGATGGCGGCGGAAGAGCTTGGCATCCCCTACGACAAGGTGCGCTGCATCGTCGCCGACACGTCCTCGCTCGGCTACAACGACGTGACGGACGGCAGCCGCGTGACCTTCTCGTCCGGCATGGCGACGATCCATGCGGCCCGTGCGGCGATCAAGGTGATGTGCCAGCGCGCGGCGAAGATGTGGGGCATCCCCGAAGACGCGGTGATCTGGGAGAAGGGCTTCGCCAAGCCCGCTGGCCCGAACGCCGGCAACTTCCCGCCGCTGTCGCTCAAGGACATCGCGGCGGAGGCCGGCAACACGGGCGGGCCGATCGCCGGCCACCACGAGTACAATGCGGACGGCGCGGGCGTGAGCTTCGCCACCCACATCTGCGACGTGGAGGTCGATCCCGAGACCGGCCATTCCCGCATCGTGCGCTACACCGTGCTGCAGGACGCCGGCAAGGCGATCCACCCGGCCTACGTCGAGGGGCAGTACCAGGGCGGCGCGGCGCAGGGCATCGGCTGGGCGCTCAACGAGGAGTACATCTACGGCGCGGACGGGAAGCTCCAGAACCCGGGCTTCCTCGACTACCGCATCCCGGTGTGCTCGGACCTGCCGATGATCGACACGGTGATCCTCGAGATCCCGAACCCGAACCACCCGTACGGGGTGCGCGGCGTCGGCGAGACGTCGATCGTGCCGCCGCTCGCCGCGATCGCCAACGCGGTGTCGAACGCCTTCGGGGTGCGCATGACGCACATCCCGATGTCGGCTCCGCGCGTGCTGAAGGCGCTCGAAACGGCCGGCAAGTCGAAGACCGCGAAGGCGGCCTGATGGTGAAGGTCGGCCTCTGGGGGTCGCTCAAGCCGGCCGCCGGTGGCGCCGACAGCGTCGAGATCGAAGCCCGCGACATTCGCGGGCTTCTTTCACAACTGGGCGAGCTTCACCCCGGGCTGAAGCCGCTCATCGAGCGCAAGGGCATCGCCGTGTCGATCAACGGCCGCGTGTTCCGCGACTCGTGGGGCGAACCGATCCCGGACGACGCGGAGATCTACCTCCTCCCGCGCATCGCGGGGGGATAGCCGGAGCAACTGCGTAGGGCTGATGTTCGTCATCACCGGCCTCGAGCCGGTGATCCTCTTTCTGCACAGTTGCAAGAGGATGGCCGGGTCGAGCCCGGCCATGACGATCGGCAGTTATCCACGGGCTTGACCCGAGGATCCATGCGCCGGCGAGGAGTGGATCGCCGGATCAAGTCCAACGATGACACGAACCGCGATGGTCACTCGACCGAGCAGAGCACCGTCATCACTAGTCCCCGCCACGTCATCACCGGCCTCGAGCCGGTGATCCTCTTTCTGCGCCGTTGCAAAAGGATGGCCGGGTCAGGCCCGGCCATGACGATGGTGGTTAAGCTGTCGCCTCAGATCTGGTTCGCGCCGAAGGTGTCGCAGGAACGCATGTCGCCGGTTTCGATGCCGCGCTTGAACCAGCGGACGCGCTGCTCGGAGGAGCCGTGCGTGAACGAGTCCGGAACCGCGTAGCCCTGCGAGCGCTTCTGCAGGCGGTCGTCGCCGATGGCGGAGGCGGCGTTCAAGCCCTCCTCGATGTCGCCCTGTTCGAGAAGCTTCGCGTTGTCGTGCGCCCACACGCCGGCAAAGCAGTCGGCCTGGAGCTCCATGAGCACGGAAAGCTGGTTGGCGACTGCTTCCGGCGCGCGCATCCGTGCCTGCGTCACCTTGTTGGCGATGCCGAGCAGGTTCTGCACGTGATGGCCGATCTCGTGCGCGATCACGTAAGCGCGCGCGAAGTCGCCGGGGGCGCCGAGCTTGTTCTGCATGTCGCGATAGAACGACATGTCGAGGTAGACCTTCTGGTCGAGCGGGCAATAGAACGGCCCCATGGCGGCCGACGCCTGCCCGCACGCCGACTGCACATAACCCGAGAACAGCACGAGCTTCGGCGGCGTGTAGGTCTTGCCCTGCTGCGCAAAGACGTTGGTCCAGGTGCGCTCGGTCGTGCCGAGCACCTTCGCGACGAACTCCTTCATCTGGTCGGTCGCCTGCGTCTGCTGGCCGCCGGAGTTGTCGAAGCCCACCTGCGGCTGCTGCGAGGAGCCGAAGAAGCCGAACAGCCACATCAGCAGGAGGACGATGAGCAGGCCCCAGATGCCGAACTGGCGCAACGCGAAGATCGGGATCGCCGAACCGATCATCCCGCCGCCGCCCGGCATGCCGAAGCCGCCGGGGCCACCCTGGCCGCGACGATCCTCGATGTTTCTGCTCGCCTGTTCGTCGTCGAGACGCATCCTTGCCTCCGCCGGACGGCTTTGTGCCGTCGCTGATGACCCTGTTGACCGACGTTCTTAGCAGAAACGCGGCAGGCCGGAAAAGGTGACGAAGGCCACGCGACCGAGAAGCACAACAAAAAACGACCGGAAGCGCGCTACCGGTCGTCGAAATTCTTGATCGTGCGAAAGGCTTAGGCGGTCGCGGCAGCCGGCGCCGTGTCGAGACCTTTTGGATACGTATAGAGCCCTTGCGTGTAGCCAAGCTGCTGGACCAGCGCCAGCACCGTGTCGATCGCCGGCGTCGGCACATTGGTGATGCGGCCCATCTCCTGCACGGCGGTGACGATCGCGTCGATCTCCATCGCCTTGCCGGCCTCGAGGTCCTGCAGCATCGAGGTGCGGTGGGCGCCGACCTTGGCCGCGCCGTCGATGCGCCGTTCGATGTCGACGCGCATCTTCGCGCCGAGCCGCTCGGCGATCGTCTGCGCCTCGACCATCATTGCGCGGGCGACCGCACGCGTGCCGGGGTTCGTCGCGACGACATCGAGCGTGCCGCGCGTCAACGCGCTGATCGGGTTGAAGCAGACGTTGCCCCACAGCTTGAGCCAGATCTCGGAGCGGATGTCGTCGAGGATCGGCGCCTTGAAGCCGCCCTGCTCGAGCGCGCGGCTGATGCGGAAGGCGCGGTCGGAGGAGGAGTTGTCCGGCTCGCCGAGCGCGAACTTGTCGCCGTAGACGTGCTTGATCACGCCCGGCTCGACGATCTCGGTCGCGGGATAGACGACAGCGCCGATCACGCGCTGCGGGCCGATCAGCGTCCACTGCCGGTCGTCGGGATCGACCGAGTGCAGGCGGCGGCCCTCGTACTGGCCGGGGAGCTTGTGGAAGTACCACCACGGCACGCCGTTCTGGCAGGTGACGACGGCGGTATCGGCCTTGAAGAGGGGCGCGAGTTCGCCCGCCGTCTCCCATGCCTGGTGGGCCTTCAGGCCGACGAGCACGTAATCCTGCGGGCCGAGGTCCGACGGCTTCGAACTCGCGTTCACCTTGGCGACGCGCTCCTCGCCGTTGATCAGGAGCTTGAGGCCCTTCGACTTCATCGCCTCGAGATGAGCGCCGCGCGCCACGATCGAGAGCTCGACGCCCGGGACGCTGGCGAGCCCTACCGCGAGATAGCCGCCGATCGCACCGGCGCCGTAGACGCAGATCTTCATGTTCACGCTCCTCCTCGAACCCGGCCCGATGATTGTGGGCTTCGGCAACAACGCCTTCAACGCAAAACCGGCCGGACTGGTTGTCCGGCCGGATCAATTCCGTGTGCGTATTATTCGGCGGCCTGGCGCTGCGTCGAGGCCCAGGTCGAGCGGAAGTACTCTTCGGCAGCGCCCACGCCCGACCCGGCAGTGATCTTCGCGCCGGCATCCTTCAGCGCCATTTCTGCGCCGGCGAGCGCCTGCAGCACCATGATCTCGTTCAGCCAGCCGAGGTGGCCGATGCGGAACACCTTGCCCGCCACCTTCGAGAGACCGACGCCGAGCGACATGTTGTAGCGCTCGTAGGCGTACTTCACGACGTCGGCGCTGTTGACGCCTTCCGGCACGAGGATCGCCGACACGGTGTCGGAGTGCCACTTCGGCTCCGCCGCGCAGAGCTTCAGGCCCCACGCCTTCACCGCCTGGCGCACGCCTTCGGCGAGGCGGTTGTGGCGGGCGAACACGTTGTCGAGACCTTCTTCCATCAGCATGTCGACGGACGCGCGCAGGCCGCGGATGAGGGTGGTGGCCGGCGTGTAGGGGAAGAAGCCGTCCTTGTTGGTGTTCAGCATGTCGTCGAACGACAGGAAGGTGCGCGGCAGCGTGGCGTTCTTCCGCGCCTCGAGCGCCTTCTGGCTCACGCAGATGATGGCGAGGCCGGTCGGCAGCATGAAGCCCTTCTGCGAACCGGAGACCACGACGTCGACGCCCCACTCGTCCATGCGGAAGTCGATCGAGGCGACCGACGAGACGCCGTCGACGAACAGCAGCGCCGGGTGCTTGGCGTTGTCGAGCGCGCGGCGGACGGCGGCGATGTCGGAGGTGACGCCGGTCGCGGTCTCGTTCTGGCAGGCGAGCACCGCCTTGATCTTGTGCTCCTTGTCCTCCTTGAGGATGCGCTCGTACTCCTCGACCGGCACGCCCTTGCCCCACTCGACGTCGAGCGCGAGCGTGTCGAGGCCGTGGCGGCGGCACATGTCGGCCCACAGGTGCGAGAACTGGCCGAACACCGAGCAGAGCACCTTGTCGCCCTGCGACAGCGTGTTGGTGATCGCCGCTTCCCAGCCGGCGGTGCCGGAACCCGGGTAGATGATGACCTGGCCGTTCTTGGTCTTGAACACCTTCTTCAGGTCGGCGAACAGCGGCAGCGTGAACTTCGGGAAGTCCGGGGCGCGCTGGTCCTCGAGCGCGATGTCCATAGCCTGGCGCACACGGAAGGGCATGTTGGTGGGGCCTGGGATGAACAGTCCGGTGTAGCCGGTCTTCATGGCGTCGTTCCTTCGGTTTCGCTGTGCGTCGGGCTTCAGGGGCCGGGTGGCCCGCTGGCGGCATCCGATACTGGAGATGGAGGATTTTGACGAAACGCTATTCCGCAGCGTGGTAAGCACGGACAGATATTCCATATCGTGGAATAGAGGTCCGTATTTTGGTCTGCGGGTGACAGTTCCGCGTCGGAACCTTGCGCCAAGGTGTCGCGATCTGGTATTTGGTATCCCAGTTAAGGAGTCTGGTCCCGGTTTTCACATTGCGGAAAGCTTGGAGGGATTCCTCAACGACGATTGACCGACTCCGCTGGTCCGGCTCGTTAAAGGCCGTGGTCCCTCTGGGGGTTTGGCCGTCGCGACAACAAAAGTGCCGGGCAACGAACCCAGCATGGGGTGTTAAAGGAGGAAACATGAGCTACGTCCGTAAGACGGCGGCCGCCCTGCTTGGCGCAGCCGGCGTTCTGTCGATGGCCTTCACGTTTGCCGGTCAGGCCCTTGCCGACTGGAAGCCCACCAAGACCGTCACCTTCGTGGTGCCGGCAGGGACGGGCGGCGGCGCCGACCAGATGGCCCGCATGATCCAGGGCATCATCCAGAAGCACAACCTGATGGAACAGCCGCTCGTCGTGGTGAACGAGGGCGGCGGCGCGGGCGCCGAGGGCTTCCTCGACATGAAGGGCTCGGCCGGCGACCCGAACAAGATCATCATCACGCTCTCGAACCTGTTCACCACCCCGCTCGCCACCGGCATTCCCTTCAACTGGAAGGACCTGACGCCGGTCAAGATGATGGCGCTCGACGAATTCGTGCTGTGGGTGCCGGCGGATGCGCCGACCAACAGCGCGAAGGAATACCTCGCCGCGGTGAAGGCTGCCGGCGACGGCGGCATGAAGATGGGCGGCACCGGCTCGAAGCAGGAAGACCAGATCGTGACCATCGCGATCGAGAAGGCGGCCGGCGCGAAGATCGCCTACGTCCCCTACAAGGGCGGCGGCGAAGTCGCGACGCAGCTCGTCGGCAAGCACGTGAACTCGAGCGTGAACAACCCGATCGAGGCCGTCTCGCAGTGGAAGGCCGGCGCGCTGAAGCCGCTTTGCGTGTTCGATGAAGTCCGGATGGACTACAAGGACAAGATCACCGAGACGATGGCCTGGTCGGACATCCCGACCTGCAAGGAAGCCGGCATCGACTTCTCCTACCTCATGCTGCGCGGCATCTTCACGACGCCGAACGCGCCGAAGGAGGCCGTCGACTACTACATCGGCGTGCTCGACAAGGTGCGCGAGACGCCGGAGTGGAAGGAATTCGTGGCGAAGGGCGCGTTCAATCCGACCGCGCTGACCGGCCAGGAATTCGTCGACTGGCTGAACAAGGCCGAAGACCTGCACAAGACGCTGATGACCGACGCGGGCCTCGTCAAGAAGTAGCCTTCGTCGTTCGGCCCGACGGCCGAGAAACTGACGGCGCCGCCCGGCTCGAAGCAGGCGGCGCCGGTTCCTCGCGAAAATCCATCGTTGCCATCGACCGGGTAGACACGATGTCCCAGCGAAGCGTCGAGATTCTCGTATCCCTCCTGTTCCTCGTCGTCGGCGTGCTCGGCATGTACGACAGCTGGAGCCATGGCGCCGGCTGGGAGAGCGACGGGCCGCAGAGCGGATACTTCCCCTTCTACATCGCGCTGCTCATGTCGGGCGCGAGCATCGTGAACCTGGTGCAGGCGGTCGTCGGCGGGGCGCGGGACGAGTTCGTCGACCGCGAGAGCCTGATGCGCGTCCTGACCGTGCTCGTTCCGTCCGCGATCTTCGTCGCTGTAATCCCGTGGATCGGTATCTACGTCGCTGGCGCCATCTTCATCGCCGCCTTCATGTGGTGGGTCGGCAAGTACGCGATCTGGAAGGGCGCCGCCGTCGGCGCCGGCGTGATGATCGCCCTCTTCTTCGTGTTCCAGAAGTGGTTCCTCATCCAGCTGCCCACCGGCCCGGTGGAGCAGTTCTTCGGCCTCGCCTGACGGCCCTCGAGACGCGCGCGGAGACATCGAGATGATCGAAGCATTGCAGTCCCTGATGCACGGGTTCGGCGTGGCGCTCGAACCCATGAACATCGCGCTCATGTTCGTGGGCGTCATCCTCGGCGTGCTGATCGGCGTGCTGCCGGGCCTCGGCGGCGCGAACGGCGTCGCAATCCTTTTGCCGCTCACCTTCTCGATGTCGCCGACCTCGGCGATCATCATGCTCTCTTGCATCTACTGGGGAGCGCTGTTCGGCGGCGCCATCACCTCGGTCTTGTTCAACATACCGGGCGAACCATGGTCCGTGGCGACCACATTCGACGGGCATCCATTGGCGAAACAAGGGCGAGCCGGTGAAGCCCTGACGGCCGCGTTCACCGGCTCGTTCTTCGGTGCGTTCGTCGCGATCGTGATCATCACCTTCCTGTCGCCGGTCGTCGCGAAATTCGCGCTCGAGTTCGGTCCTGCGGAATTCTTCGCCGTCTACCTGCTCGCGTTCTGTTCGTTCGTCGGCATGACCAAGGCTTCGCCGTTCAAGACCGTGGCGGCGATAATGCTGGGCTTCCTGCTCGCCTGCGTCGGCCTCGATTCGGTGTCCGGCAACCTGCGCCTGACCTACGGCTCGCTCGAACTCATGCGCGGCTTCGACTTCCTCGTGGCGGTGATCGGCCTGTTCGGCATCGGCGAGATCCTGCTCTCGATGGAGGAGAAGCTCGCCTTCCAGGGCGGCCACGCGAAGATCAACCCGAAGGTCGTGCTGCAGACGTGGAAGGAACTGCCGCGGTACTGGATGACCGCCATCCGCTCCGCCGCCGTCGGCTGCTGGATGGGCATCACGCCCGGTGGAGCGACCCCGGCCTCCTTCATGAGCTATGGCCTCGCCAAGAAATTCTCGAGGAACGGCAAGAACTTCGGCAAGGGCGAGGTGGAAGGCGTGTTCGCGCCCGAGACCGGCGCGCATGCCGCCGGCACCTCGGCCATGCTGCCGATGCTGACGCTCGGCATCCCGGGCTCGCCCACTGCGGCGGTGCTGCTCGGCGGCCTCCTGATCTGGGGCCTGCAGCCGGGCCCGATGCTGTTCGTCGAGCAGCGCGACTTCGTCTGGGGCTTCATCGCGAGCCTCTACGTGTCGAACATCGTCGGCCTGATCGTGGTGCTGACGACGGTGCCGCTCTTCGCCTCGATCCTGCGCATTCCGTTCACGATCATCGCGCCTATCATCATCGTCATCTGCGCGGTCGGAGCCTACACGGTGAACAACGCGTTCTTCGACGTGATCCTGATGCTGGTGTTCGGCGTGATCGGCTACGTGTTCAAGAAACTCGACTACCCGCTGGCCCCGCTGGTGCTCGCGCTGGTGCTCGGCAAGCAGGCGGAGCAGTCGTTCCGGCAGGCGATGATCACTGGCGACGGCCACCTCGGCGTGTTCTGGTCGACGCCGCTCGCCGGCACGATCACGACGCTCGCCATCGTGATGCTGTTCTGGCCCATCATCTCCGGGTTGATGGCGTCGCTGCGCGGCAAGCAGCCGGAGCTTAGCGGAGTGGGCAAGGAGTGATCGAAGTCTTTTCCGGCGAGTTCTGGGCGGCCCTCGTCGAGATCATCGCGATCAACGTCATCCTGTCGGGCGACAACGCGCTTGTCATCGCGCTCGCCTGCCGGGGCCTGCCGCCGCGGGAGCGCAAGCTCGGCGTTCTGTTCGGAACGCTCGCCGCCATCGTGCTGCGCATCCTGTTCGCGATCGCGATCGTCTACGTGCTGAAGATCCCGGCGCTGATGCTGATCGGCAGCCTCGCGCTCATGTGGATCGCAATCAAGCTCGTGCAGCCGGAGGAAGGCGACGGCCACGGCGACGGCGTCAAGGCGTCGACGACGATCTGGCAGGCGGTGAAGATCGTGTGCGTCGCCGACGCCGTCATGAGCCTCGACAACGTCATCGCGGTTGCCGCCGCGGCCAAGGGCGACCTGCTGCTCCTGTCGCTCGGCATCGCGATCTCGATCCCGCCGGTGGTGCTCGGCTCGACGGTGATGCTCTACATCCTCGACCGCTTCCCGATCCTGGTGATCGCCGGTTCCGGCCTCCTCGGCTACATCGCCGGCGAACTTGCGATCGAGGACAAGTTCGTCCACCAGTGGTTCGAGGATCATCACATCACGATCCCCGCCATGCTGCCGTACGTGACGTGCGCGCTGGTGGTGGCGATCGGTCTTTATCTGCGCAAGCGCGCGGCGATCAGGCAGGCCAAGGTGTAACGAAGCATGGACGCAACCGCCGACATCGGCCTGATCGAGTTCATGAGCACCCGCACCTTCTGGGTGGGGCTGCTTCAGATCATCTGGATCGACATCATCCTGTCGGGCGACAACGCGCTCGTGATTGCGCTCGCCTGCCGCAACCTGCCGAAGGAGCAGCGGAAGCTCGGCATCACGCTGGGCGTCGGCGCGGCGATCATCCTGCGCATCCTGTTCGCCTCGGTGATCGTCTACCTCCTGCAGATCCCCTACCTGAAGCTCGTGGGGTCGGCGTTGCTGATGTGGATCGCGATCAAGCTGATCATGCCGGGCGCCACCGAGAGCCACGACGAGGGTGGAGGCGGCAGCTCTTCCCTGTGGTCGGTGATTCAGACGGTGGTGATCGCGGATGCGGTCATGAGTCTCGACAACGTCATCTCGGTCGCGGCGGCCGCCAAGGGCAGCATCTTCCTTCTGTCGCTCGGCATCGTCATCTCGATCCCGCTGATGATGGTTGGTTCCTCGATGATGCTGTGGGCGCTCGACCGCTTCCCGTGGCTTATGATCGCCGGCGGCGGTCTCCTCGGCTGGATCGCGGGCGAACTCGCCGTGCACGACCCGGCGCTCCAGTCGTGGATCGAGGGTGCATTGCCGTGGCTCATCGAGGCGGCGCCGTTCCTCGGGGCCGCGCTGGTCGTGGCGCTCGGACTTTGGTTCTCGCGCGGAAAGCCGCCGTCGAACACGCATGCGCTGCCGGCCGGCGGCGACAGTCACTGACGGGAGAACATCATGCCGAAGATCGTCGTGGCGATGGACGGGTCGGAGCACGCGATTCGCGCGCTGCATTACGCGATCGACCGGGCGCGGATGACGCCCGGAAGCTCGCTCGCCGTGGTCAACGTGCAGGCGGGCATCCCCGCCTCCGTCACCGACTTCGTCGGCAGCGACGCCGTCGAGGGTTTTCACCGCGACCAGGCGGATGCCGAGTGCAACGAAGCGCGTACCGCGCTCGCGGAGGCGACCGACGTGCCGAGCGAGGTGGTGTTCCTCGTGGGCTCCCCCGCCGAAGCCATCGATCAGTTCGTGCGTGAGACGGGCGGCGAGGAACTGGTGATGGGCCGCCGCGGCCTCGGCACGCTGGGCAGCATCCTCATGGGCTCGGTCGCGACCCGAATCCTCCACCTCGTCGACGTGCCCGTGACGTTGGTGAAGTAGGATCACCAAGTAAAATGCCCGGTCCCATCAGAACCGGGCAGAGGTTGCACGGGAGATGCAACGAACGCTGATCAGGTGCCGAGCTTCGTCCCGACCGCGATGCCCTGCGCCTTCACCCAGTCGGCGGCGGCGACCTTGTCGCCACCTTTCGGGCGCACGCGCTGGAGCAGGATGCGGCCGCCCTGCGCCTGCACCTGCACCCCCTCGGGGCCGATGTCGACGACGGTGCCGGGCTCACCCGCGCCCTCGCGCCGGCGCGCATCGAACACCTGCACCTCGGTGCCATTCAGCGTCGTCCAGGCGCCCGGCTGGGGGTTCGCCGCGCGGATGACGTTGTAGACGTCGGCGACCGGCTTCTCCCAGTCGATCTTCGCGTGTTCCTTCTTGAACCAGCTCTCGTAGGTCGCCTGGCTCTCGTCCTGCTTGACGCGCGGCGCCTTGCCGGAGCGGATCAGGTCGATCGCCTCGAGGGTGGTCTTCACGCCGAGCGGAAAGATCTTGTCGAAGTAGACCTGGCCCAGCGTCTCGTCCGGGCCGATCTCGACTTCGCGCTGCAGCAGGATGTCGCCCTCGTCGAGACCGTCGTCCGGGTAGAACCAGGTGAGGCCCGTCTTCGTCGCGCCCCACGCCATCGGCCAGTTGATCGAGGAGGGGCCGCGATGCCTCGGCAGGAGCGAGGGGTGGAAGCAGATCGAGCCGTGCGTCGGCACGCTGCGCACGTTCTCCGGCACGAAGATGATCATGTAGGCCATGACCATCAGGTCGGGCTTCAGCGCCTTCATCTCGTCCACCACGGCGGCGTCCTTGTAGGACGCAGGCTGGTAGAGTGGGATGCCGCGCTCGAGCGCGGCCTGCTTCAGCGGATCGGGCGGCCGGCCCTCCTTGTCGGGGGCCGTGTAGACGGCGACCACCTCGTCCTTGCCGGCGTCGAGGATGGCTTCGAGCGCCGCCTTGCCGAAGGCCTGCTGCCCGTTGACGATGATCCGCATACGGATAGTTCTCCCCTGAAGCCGGTTACTCGGCCGCCATCTTCGGCGCGCCCATGGCGCCCGAGGTCATGATCTGCGCAACGTCGTCGTTCGAATAGCCAAGCACTTCGCGGAGGATCTCCTCGTTGTGCTCGCCGAGCAGCGGCGAGCGCTTCACCTCGGCGGGCGAGTCCGACAGCTTCACCGGCATGCCGACGCTGAGGTACTTGCCGCGCGTCGGATGATCGACCTCGACGATGGTGCCGGTTTCGCGCAAGGACGGCTCCTCGGCGATCTCCTTCATGGAGAGGATCGGGCCCACCGGGATATCGACGGGGTTGCAGATCTCCATGACTTCGAACTTCGTCTTGGTCATGGTCCACGCCTCGACCGTGTCGAAGATCAGGTTCAGCTTGTCGAGGCGCGCCGGCGGCGTGGCGAAGGCCGGATCGGTCTTCCACTCCGGCTTGCCGATCACGTCGCACACCTTGTCCCACACGGCCGCCTGCGTGATGAAGTACACGTAGGCGTTGGGGTCCTTCTCCCAGCCCTTGCACTTCAGGATCTTGCCCGGCTGGCCGCCGCCCGAGTCATTGCCGGCGCGCGGCACCGCCTCGCCGAAGGGCACACCCTCGCCGAACTGCGAATACTCCTTGAGCGGACCCTTCTCGAGCCGCTGCTGGTCGCGCAGCTTCACCCGGCAGAGGTTCAGCACGCCGTCCTGCATGGCCGCGAGCACGCGCTGGCCCTTGCCCGTGTGCGTGCGCTGGTAGAGCGCCGCGACGATGCCGAACGCGAGGTGGAGGCCGGTGCCCGAGTCGCCGATCTGCGCGCCGGTGACGAGCGGCGGGCCGTCCCGGAAGCCGGTCGTCGAGGCCGAGCCGCCGGTGCACTGGGCGACGTTCTCGTAAACCTTGCACTCCTCGTAGGGGCCGGGGCCAAAACCCTTCACCGAGGCGTAGATCATGCGCGGGTTGAGCTGCTGGATGCGTTCCCACGTGAGGCCCATGCGGTCGAGTGCGCCGGGCGCGAAGTTCTCGACGAGGATGTCGCAGGTCTTCACCAGCTTCTCGAGCACCTCCTTGCCCTTCGGCGTCTTGGTGTCGAGGGTGATCGAGCGCTTGTTGTGGTTGAGCATGGTGAAGTAGAGCGAGTCCGCGCCCGGTACGTCGCGCAGCTGGCCGCGCGTCGCATCGCCCTCGCCCGGGCGTTCCACCTTGATCACGTCCGCGCCGAGCCACGCGAGCAGCTGCGTGCAGGTCGGGCCCGACTGCACGTGCGTGAAGTCGAGCACCTTGATTCCCTTGAGAGCCTTCATCGTCCGATCCTCCTAACGCCCTGCCTGCTGCTCACTTGTACATGGTCTGGTTCTTGGTGCCCGGCGCGTACTCGTTCGGGTCGATCCAGACGTTGACCACCGCGCACCGCCCGGTCTTGGCGATCGCCTCGCGGGCCCGGCGCAGCGCCGGCTGGATCTGGTCGGGCTCGCGAACCTCCTCGCCGTAGCCGTCGAGCATGTGGGCGAACTTCGAGAATTCGACGTCGCCGAGCTTGTTGCCGATGTCGCCGCGCTGCGGGCCGTACTTGGCAATCTGTCCGTAGCGGATCTGGTTCATCGCCGAGTTGTTGCCGACGACGGCGAGGAACGGCGCGTTGAAGCGGTTCGCCGTCTCCATGTCGAAGGCGGTCATGCCGAACGAACCGTCGCCGAACAGGCACATCACCTCCTTTTCAGGATGGGCGAGCTTCGCAGCCATCGCAAAGCCGGTGCCGACGCCGAGCGAACCGAGCGCGCCGGGGTCCATCCACTGGCCGGGGCCGCGGGGACGCACGGCCTGCGCCGAAATAGTCACCACGTCGCCGCCGTCGCCGATGTAGACGGTGTCCTCGGCGAGGAACTCGTTGATCTCCCAGGCAAGCCGATAGGGATGGATCGGCTTCTGATCGGACTTGAACAGCGGCATCAGCTTCTCGGTCGCGACCGCCTCGGCCTCCGTGAGTTGCTTCATCCACTGTTGGCGGAGCTTGCGCTTGCCCTGGTCGATCTTCGCGGACGCAGCGCCGAGCACCGCGCCGAGGATCGCGCCCGGATCGCCGACGAGGCCCAGCGTGATGTCGCGGTTCTTGCCGACGGTGCGATAGTCCATGTCGATCTGCACCAGCGTCGGCACGTCGATGCGCTTGCCGTAGCCCATGCGGAAGTCGAACGGGGTGCCGACGATCACGATCACGTCCGCCTTCGCGAACGCGAGTGAGCGGGTACGGTCGAAGTGGTGGGGGTCGCCGGGCGGCAGCAGGCCGCGGGAGGCGCCGTTGAAGTAGCCGGGGATGTCGAGTCCGCGCAGGAGCGCGATCGCCTCGTCCTGGCCGCGGGCGGTCCACACCTGCTGGCCGTAGAGGATCGCCGGGCGCTCGGCCTTGACGAGGATGTCGGCGAGCTTCTCGATGTCGCGCGGGTCGCCGATCGACTTCGTCGAGGCGCGGTAGTGGCCGGCCTCCGGGATCACCGCCTTGTCGATCGCGATCTCGCGGTCGAGCACGTCGCGCGGGATTTCGAGGTAGGCCGGTCCCGGCGCGCCGGCGAACGCCTCGCGCGCGGCCATCGAGATCATGTCGGCGACGCGCTCGGTCGAGAACACGCCGGCAGCGAATTTGGTGATCGGCTGCATCATCTCGACGTGCGGCAGGTCCTGCAGCGAACCCATCTTGTGCTGGGTGAGCGAGGACTGGCCGCCGATGTGCAGGATCGGGCTTTCCGAGCGGAACGCGGTCGCCACACCCGTCACCGCGTTGGTGCAGCCGGGGCCGGCGGTGGTGACGACGCAGCCGAGCTTGCCGGTCTGGCGTGCGTAACCGTCGGCGGCATGCGCGGCCACCTGCTCGTGGCGCACGTCGATGATGCGGATGCCTTCGTCGAGGCAGCCGTCGTAGATGTCGATGATGTGGCCGCCGCACAGCGTGAAGATCGTGTCGACGCCCTCGTTCTTCAGCGCCTTGGCGACGAGGCGGCCGCCCGAGACGACGTTCTGGTCTACCGACTTCTTGTGCAGGGTGTCTGTGGCTGTCGACATGATGTTCCTCCGGTGCCCAGTCTCTCGTTGGTTTTCAGGTGGGAAGCGTCAGGCGGTCTTGGCGCGGTTAAGTCGCGCGAGATCCACCCAGGTGCGCCGAACGTGCGCGTGGAGCCGCATCGTGTGCTCGCGCACGAGGTCCGCGGCGAGGTCGGCGTTCCGCGCCTCGATCGCGTCGATGATGTGCGTGTGGTCCTCGACCGAGCGGCGGATGCGGTCGCCCTCCGCCATCGCACGCTCGCGGATCGAGCGCATGTGGAGGAACAGGCCGTCGGCGATCTCCTTCAGCAGCCGGCATCCAGAGAGTTCGAGGATGCGCTGGTGGAACGCGATGTTCTGCTCGGAGTACTCGTCGAGATGTGCGGCGAGTTCGGCGGTCGAATAGCCGGGGAGCGCGCGGCGCAGCGTGTCGATCTCCTCGTCGGTCGCCTTCTGGCAGACGAGCCGCGCGGCCATGCTCTCGAGCGCCGCCCAGGCGACGATCATCTCGAGGATCTCCTCGAGACTCTTGCGCTTGATGAACACGCCCCGACGCGGCTGGATTTCGACGAAGCCCTCCTGCTCGAGCCGGGCGAGGGCCTCGCGGATCGGCGTGCGCGAGATGCCGAGCTCGGCCGACATGCGGCGCTCGTCGAGGCGCAGGTCCGCCTCGGGATCGTAGATGTTCATCGACGTGATCGCGCCCTTCAGGACCTCGTAGATGTGCTCCTTGAGGCTGAAGTTGCTGCCGACCGGCTGCAGGACGATTTTTGGCCGCATGGGTCTGGTCTCGGACCTTGCGCCTTCCAGCCTGTCACACTCGGCCGGAACGGCAGGATTTAAGCCACTCGCGGGCGCTGGTATACCACAGACCAGAGCGAAGGCAAAGACCAGTGCGGTATGGATTTTACGCTTCTGGTAGGATCGCCGAAAGTCGGGTTGGACCGGTATTGTAACTCAGACTGTTTCAGATTATCTCCGCCGGTGAACCACTGCAACGGAAACCCTGCCCATGTCCGCCATGCCGTCGATCTTCGTCTCCCACGGTGCGCCGAACCTCGTGCTGCACCCCTCCGCGACGCGCGAGTTCCTCGCCTCCTTCGCAGCATCGCTGCCGAAGCCGAAGGCGATCGTGTCGGTCTCGGCGCACTTTGAGGCGAACGATCCCGTCGCAATCGCCGACGAGAAGCCCGGGATGATCTACGACTTCGGCGGCTTCGAGAAAGAGCTCTACTCGATGGTCTATCCCGCGCCCGGCGACCGCGCGCTGGCGATCCGCGTCGCGGACCTCGCCCGCAAGACCGGGTTCAAGGCGAACGCCGCACAGGGGCGCGGTTACGACCACGGCACCTGGGTGCCGCTCATGCTGCTCTATCCGAAGGCCGACATCCCCGTCGTCCAGCTCTCGGTGTCGCCCGGGCATGATGCGCAGTGGCACGAGAAGCTCGGGCAGGCGCTAGCGCCGTTGCGCGAGGAAGGCATTTTGATCTTCGGGTCGGGATCGACCACCCACAATCTCCACGCCTACTTCCGCGGCGGCTACGGGCCCTCCTCGCCGGCGCCCGCCTGGGTGACCGAATTCGCCGACTGGGTGAACGCGAAGGCGACGGCCGGCGATACGAATGCGCTCGTCAACTGGGAACGCGAAGCGCCGCACGCGCGGGAGAATCATCCGACGCCCGAGCATTTCCTGCCGCTGTTCGTGGCGATGGGCGCGGCCGGCGAAGGCGCGAAGGGACGGCGCATCCACCAGTCGACGTCGCACGGCGTGCTCGCGATGGACGCCTACGCGTTCGGCTGAAGGCAGTCGCTGACCCCTCCAGCCGAACAGCCCCCGGTCGAGGCGAAACGCGGTCAGACGAAGTCGAAGTCACTGGCCGTGAGCGGTACGTTGCCGAAGATCTGGATCTTGAAGTCCGTCGCGCCGGTCTCGGCAGTGACGTACGTGTAGCCGCCATTCTGTGAGATCGTCAGGTCATCGAAGGCGTCTACGCCCGACGGCTTGGCGAACACGATCTTGTCCTCGCCCTTCACAAAATCCCAGATCGTGTCGTAGTTGTTGGTGGAGCTCTCGGCGGCAGTGTTGAACTTGAACGTGTCCTTGCCCACGCCGCCATAGAGCGCATCCTTCCCTTCGCCGCCGATCAGGAGGTCGTTGCCCACGTTGCCGTAAAGATAATCGTCGCCCTGGTCGCCGCGGAGTTCGTCGTTCCCAGCATCGCCCTGCAACCAGTCGTTTCCGGTGCCGCCGGAGATCTTGTCGTTGCCGCCCTTCCCGAACAGGAAGTCGTCGCCGCCCTTTCCGTCGATGATGTCGCGGCCCTCGCCGCCGATCAGCAGGTCCATCTTGTCGGTGCCGTTGATCGTCTTCACGAACACGAACTCGTCTGCGGTCAGTGTGAAGCCGCCGTTCACGGTGAAGTAGACGGTGAAGGCGAAGTCGCCCGCCTTCCAGGTCGACAGGCCGTCCCGGTGGAAGTCGGCGAAGCTGGTGGCGATCGAGGAGTCGATCTCGATCTTGTCCTCGCCGCGCGTGAAGTCCCAGATGGTGTCCTGCGTGGTGTTCCCCGCCGGACTTGCGGACGGAGTCAGGAAGCTGAAGGTGTCGTTGCCGGCGCCTCCGAAGAGCCAGTCCCGACCCTCGCCGCCGACAAGCACGTCGTCGCCGTCGCCGCCATAGAGGAAGTCGTTGCCGGGTCCGCCATCGAGCGTGTCGTTCCCCGAGTTGCCCTCGATCCAGTCGCTGCCGGTGAGACCCTTGAGGATGTCGTTTCCTGCCTTGCCGTACAGGAAGTCGTTGACCGCCGTTCCCGCCAAGTCGTCGTTGCCGTTCGTACCGTTGATGATCGCCATGGCCGTTCCCTGTTGGAGTTCATTGCCGTTTTTCTAATTCTAGGGCGACCAGTAGACTTTTATACATCTACTGCAAGCAAAAGTATTTTGAATCTCTATACTTTCTACTTATAGTTGCTCTATCTGTATGCTGAAAATTGTCTATGGTTGCTTCGTAATACTTAGAATTGAATAATTCGTACGCAGAAAAACGGCTGGGGTTGCCGCGCGCCGCCAATCAACATCCCGCATTGAAAATCGAAATCAGCGCTGGTCGCGCACCTTGCCGCCGGCCGCGCCGATGCGGGAACTGAACCCGCCGTAGGACGGCGCGGCGGCAGCGACCGGCGCAGGGGAGCCGGCGTCGGCAAACCCGCCGTCGCCGGAGAAATCGGGCGTGCCGGGAAGGTCGGTGGTCTCGACGCCCTTGTGCGCCTCGGCCATCAGGTCGCGCCAGACGCCCGCCGGCAGACTGCCGCCGGTCATCTTGCTGGTCGGGCGATTGTCGTCGTTGCCCGCCCAGACGCCCGCGACGAGCGCGCTCGAGAAGCCGATGAACCAGGCGTCGCGATATTCCTGGCTCGTGCCGGTCTTGCCGGCGACGTCGATCTTGCCGAGTCTCGCACCCTTGCCGGTGCCGGATTTCACGACCTCGCGCATCATGTAGTTCATGTTGCCCACTTCGGCGTCCGTCAGGAGCGGCAGCGCGTCCGGATCATCGGCCGGCCGCTCGTAGAGCACGCGGCCGTCGCGCGTCGTGATGCGGGTGATCGCGTAGGGCTTCACGGGGTAGCCGCCGTTGGCGAACGCCGCGTAGGCGCCCGTCATCTCGAGCAGCGTCGCCTCGGCAGTGCCGAGCGCGATCGAGGGATCGCCCGGATTGAACTTCGAGGTGAGACCGAGTTCGGTCGCCGCCTGCGCCACCTGTTCCGGTCCCGCCTCGACGGTCAGCTTCACCGCGATCGTGTTGAGCGACTGTGCCAGCGCCTTGGTGAGCGTCACCGGGCCGAGGTACTTCTCGCGATAGTTCTCGGGCTCCCAGTCGCCGACCTTGACCGGTTCGTCGACCTCGACCGACATCGGCGTCTTCCCGGCCCGAAGCGCAGCGAGGTAGACGAACGGCTTGAACGACGATCCCGGCTGGCGCAGCGCCTTCACCGCGCGGTTGAACTGGCTCTCCTTGTAGGATCGTCCGCCGACCATCGCCTTGACCGCGCCGTGCGTGTCCATCAGGACCACGGCGCCCTGCGACACGCCGTACCGGTCGCCATCGGCGTTGAGATGGGCCACGAGCGACTGTTCGGCTTTCGACTCGAGCGCCGGGTCGAGGGTCGTCTCGACGACCACGCTCTCCTTCAGAGGGCCGATGAGGGCGGAAACGGTTTCGTTCACCCAGTCGACGGCGTACTGGGCTGCCGGCACGTAGGCGACGGGCCTTGCCGTCACCGCATCGGCCATCGCCTGGTCGGCGTCGGCCTGCGTGATGAACCCCGCCTCCGCCATCGCATCGAGCACGACCCTGGCGCGCTTTTTGGCTTCCTCGGGCCGGCTCATCGGATTGTACGCGGTCGGCGATTTGAGTGTCGCAGCGAGGAGGGCCGCCTCGAACAGGTTCAGCGCGTTGGCGGACTTCTGGAAATACGCCTGCGAAGCCTGCTCGATGCCGTTCGCGCCACCGCCGAAGTACACGCGGTTGAGGTAGAGCTCGAGGATCTCGTCCTTGGTGAAGGACTTCTCGAGCCAGAGCGCGAGCTCGACCTCGCGCAGCTTGCGGGTCAGCGTGCGGTCGGGCTTCAGGAACAGGTTCTTGGCGAGCTGCTGAGTCAGCGTCGACCCGCCCTGCACCACGCGTCCGGCTTCTGCGTTCAGCATCGCGGCGCGGGCAAGGCCCACCACGTCGATGCCGAGATGGCTGTAGAACCGGCGGTCCTCGATGGCGATGACCGCCTGCGGCACGTAAGGCGGCAGATCGGAGAGATGGGCCGCATCGCCCTTGAAGCTCGACTGCTCGCCCATCGTGGTTCCGTCCGCCGCCAGCACCTGGATACCGGCCTCGCGCGCCGGGATGGCGAACGCCTGGTCCCCGTTTGTGAGCGCCCAGTAGGTCATGGCGGCGCCGGTGGCGGCAAGCGCGCCGATGAAGACGAGCTGCATTGCCCCCGCGGCAAGGCCTACGACGCCACCGCCAATCGCAGCAGCAAGCGACCGGCGCGCAGGCTTTTCCTCGACCGGTGCTGGCAGGACGACGGGATCCGACACTGGCGCAGGCGGCGTTTCGGCAATCACCGGCGCGGGTTCGTCCGCGACCGGCTGTGCGGAGGATTGCGGGGGAACGGCAGTTTTCTTCTTCGACACGGGGGCTCGACCGAAGCTCGCAAGGGACTCGAAATTCAAGGCGCCGAGTCTCTTCGCGTGGGGGCGCCGCTCGGGTTCAGTTCGTCTAGGGCGGCATCCATAACGCCATCTGAAGGCTCAGCGCAATTATTGCGCTAACGTAAATGGGGCGTTTGGAGTTGCCGAAGACTTGTTCCCGCAACCGCGCGGGGGAACATCAGCCCGCCGTGGCCGTCTGGGGCTCGCGGCGAGGAAGCCGGCGCCGGCCGGCGAGGGGCAGGAGCGATGCCACCGCGCCGGTGATCAGTACGATCCACGCCGGGCGCACGTATTTCGGGAAGGCGAGGTTTGCCATCAGGATGCGCTCAACGTTGACGCCGGTCGCAAGGCCGTACCACAGCGCCTCGAGCCCGACCGTAACCAGCGCCGCACCCGCCGCCACGCCGAGCAGCGCCAGGGGCTGCCGGAAGGCCGTGTTCGGCAGCAGGCGGTAGCCCATGAGCAGCACGAAGAAGCCCAGGAGCAGCGTCGCCTGGCTCGCGTCGATCTTCGTCTGCAGGAAGAAGTGGAAGAGTGCGATCCCTGCCAGGGCGTACACGATCTTGTGGAGCCGCTTCCAGCGCGGGCCGAGTTCGGCGATCGCCCAGTCGCTCGAGGTGGCCGCGAGCACCGTAAGGCCGGTGAGCGCGGTGAGTCCCACGACGAGGTAGATGCGGGTCACGAGCTCGTGCGCGATCTTCGCCGCGTCGTATCCCTGCCAGTCGAGGTAAAGCCAGAGGTGGATGGCGGCGTAGAAGAACGCCGCAAGCCCCAGCAGCCGCCGCACTAGGATCAGGCGGTTCCAGCCCGTCATTTTCTGGATCGGGGTCACCGCGAGCGACAGGAGCAGGAGCCGCAGGGCCCATGTTCCGGCCTCCCGCGTCGTCTCCTCGATCGGCAGCGCGAAGGTGCCGGACTTCAGCATCCACGCGAGATAGACGGCCGGGAGCAGCGTTGCGAGGAACACCAGCGCCTTCGGCCAGAACCAGCGGCCGGCGCGGTCGGTCCAGGGGGTCATGGCGAACATCTTCATGCTCCCTATACGGACCGGATCAAGGGTTGGTTACAAGCGCTCGAGCGACAGCTTGCCGATCGACGGCAGGTTGATCGCCAGATCCTGCGGATCGACGCCGATCGAGGTGCCGAGGAAATTGACCTCGAGCCCTTCCTTCCAGGCGACCGTGAGGCCGAGAACCCCGGACAGCGACACGACCCACCCGGTGCCGCTCGGCGCATCCGCCACGTGGAGGCCGGACCCGAGCCAGTCCTTGCCGATCGCCGTCGGCGGCATCTCGAAGGCGAAACCCGGCACTTGGCGCGCCACCCAGGCCACGAAGGTGTTCGAGTTGGGCCCGGGCCACACCGTGTACTGGCCGGGGTTGCGCCAGGGATAGGCAGCGATCGCCGCCTCGATCTTCGGGATGAGCTGCGCCGCGGTCTCGCCTTCGAAAGTGGTGACGACATAAGGCCGGTTGCCATACCACATGGTGTCCGGCTTGAAGTGGTTTCTGCGCACCGGATCGCCCCAGCCGACGACGTCGTAACGCGTCCAGGCCGGATCTCCGGCCCGCTTCAGGACGATCGCGGTGTGTTCAGCGAAGATCGATCGCCAGCGACCGGTGCGCGCCGCGAGCACCACGACACGGGCATCCGGCACCGCGGCGGCCGGCGGAAGGACGCCGGACGACGACCAGTCGGCAACCTTCCAGTTCGCGGGCCAGCCCTTGCTGTAGGCCATCGTCGCGCCGACGACGATCGGAAGGATGACGAGGACGAGCAGCAGTTTCAGGAGGCGGCGGGTGAGTTGTTTCATGGAAGACGGAGTTCTCCGCAACGCGCGTGGCGGCGATATGGCAGGCTACGTTCGAGGCACAAGGCGGATCATCGCCGGGGCCGCCTTGCCCCCTGCCCCGGCCCGCGATACACCGCAGACGTCATGACCGACCGTCTCCGCATCGCGCTTGCCCAGCTGAACCCGACCGTCGGGGCGGTTGCCGCCAACCTCGAGAAGGCGCGGCAGGCGCGGGCGAAGGCCGCTGCGCTCGGCGCCGAGCTTGTGGTGTTCCCGGAACTGTTCCTCTCCGGCTATCCGCCGGAAGACCTGGTGCTGCGCCCCGCCTTCCTTGCGGCCTGTCGGGACGCCGTGGAGTCGTTGGCGCGCGAGACGGCGGACGCCGGCCCGGCAATTCTGATGACCGCGCCGCTCGGCGAGAACGGCGCGGCCTACAATGCCGTGGCGCTCCTCGCCGACGGCAAGATCCAGGCAACGCGCTACAAGCACGACCTGCCGAACTACGGCGTGTTCGACGAGAAGCGCGTGTTCGCCGCGGGCCCAGCGCCCGGACCGATCGTGTTCAAGGGCGTGCGGCTCGGTGTGCCGATCTGCGAGGACATCTGGACCGAGGAAGTGACCGAGTGCCTGCTCGAGACGGGCGCGGAGGTGCTGATCGTTCCCAACGGATCGCCCTTCGAGAAGGGCAAGACCGACCTCCGCCTCAACATCGCGGTGGCCCGCGTCACCGAAACCGGCTTGCCGTTGATCTACCTGAACCAGGTGGGCGGGCAGGATGAACTGGTGTTCGACGGCGCCTCCTTTGGCCTCAACGCGGACCGCTCGCTCGCCTTCCAGATGCCGGCGTTCGAGGAGGCCGTGGCGCTCGTCACGATGGAGCGGCATGGCGAGCAGTGGCGCATCGCGCCGGGCGAGATCGTGCCGGCGGCCTCCGATCACGAGGAGGTGTGGCGCGCCTGCGTGCTGGGCCTTGCCGACTACGTGAACAAGAACCGCTTTCCGGGCGTCGTCCTCGGCATGTCCGGCGGCATCGATTCCGCAGTGGTCGCGGCCATGGCGGTCGACGCCCTCGGACCCGACCGCGTCCACTGCGTGATGCTTCCCTACGCCTATACCTCGTCGATCAGCCTCGAGGATGCGCAGGCCTGCGCGAGAGCGCTCGGCGCACGCTACGACGTGGTGCCGATCGCGCCCGCCGTCGAAGGGTTCCTCCAGTGCATTAAGCCCGTGTTCGAGGGGAAGGCCGAGGACGTGACGGAAGAGAACCTCCAGTCGCGCACGCGCGGCACGATCCTGATGGCGATTTCGAACAAGTTCGGCGCGATGGTCCTGACGACCGGCAACAAGTCGGAGATGTCGGTCGGCTACGCGACGCTCTACGGCGACATGAACGGCGGCTTCAACCCGATCAAGGACGTCTACAAGACCGAGGTCTACGCGCTCGCCCGCTACCGCAACCAGACGCGGCCGCGCGGCTGCCTTGGACCCGACGGCCGCGTGATTCCCGAGCGTATCATCACGCGCGCGCCGTCCGCCGAACTGAAGCCCGGCCAGACCGACCAGGATTCGCTGCCGCCCTACGACCTGCTCGACCAGATCCTCGAGGGTCTCGTCGAGGAGGAGGCCGGCATCGACACGCTCGCCTCGCGCGGACTGCCGCCGGATGTCGTGCGACGCGTGCAGCACATGCTCTACGTCGCCGAGTACAAGCGGCGGCAGGCGGCGCCGGGCGTGAAGATCACGCGGCGCAACTTCGGTCGCGACCGGCGCTACCCGATCACCAACGGCTTCCGGGACAAGCCGTGACGGCCGCGCCCGTCGTCAGGTTCGCGCCCTCCCCGACCGGGCGCATCCACATCGGCAACACGCGTACCGCGGTGCTGAACTGGCTCTATGCGTTGCGCAACGGCGGGCGGTTCGTGCTGCGCTTCGACGACACCGACGTGGCGCGCTCGAAGCCCGAGTTCGAGCGCGCGATCGCCGAGGATCTCGCGTGGCTCCGAATCGAGCCTTCGCTCACCGTGCGCCAGTCCGAGCGGCTTCCTCTTTATACGGACGTGACCGAGCGGCTGAAGGCGGCCGGCCGCCTCTACCCGGCCTACGAAACGGCGGAGGAACTCGACCGCAAGCGCAAGCGCCAGCAGATGCGCCACCTCCCGCCCGTCTACGACCGCGCCGCGCTGTCGCTGTCCGATGCCGAACGGCGCGCATTCGAGGCCGAGGGCCGCAAGCCGCACTGGCGCTTCCTGCTCGACCGCAAGCGCGTGGCGTGGGACGACCTGATCCGCGGCCATCAGGAGATCGACACGGCCTCGCTCTCCGACCCCGTGCTCGTTCGCGAGGACGGCACCTGGCTCTACACGCTGACCTCCGTCGCTGACGACATCGACCTCGGCATCACGCACATCATCCGCGGCGAGGATCACGTGGTGAACACCGCCGTGCAGATCGAGATCTTCGAGGCGCTGGGCGCTTCTGCTCCGACGTTTGCGCACCACAGCCTGCTGGTCGGCGCCGACGGCCAGGGCCTGTCGAAGCGGCTCGGTTCGCTCTCGATCGGCGGCCTGCGCGAGCAGGGGTTCGAGCCGATGGCCGTGGCGTCGGTCGCCGGGCTCATCGGCACCTCCGAAGCCGTGCACGCCTGCCTCGACTATGCCGAGCTCGTCGCGACCTTCGACCTCGCGCACGTGTCGCGCGCCCCCGCACGCTTCTCGGAGGCCGAGCTTGCCGGCGTCAACGCAAAGCTCCTGCACCGGATGTCCTACGCGGAGGCGAAGCCGCGCCTCGCTTCGATCGGCGCCGATGCGGGCGAGGCGTTCTGGCTGGCGGTGCGCGGCAACATCACCTTCCTCGCGGAAGCCCGCGACTGGCTCGCCGTGATAGAGGGGGACATCGCGCCGACGATCGAGAACCCGGACCTGTTGCGACAGGCGAAGGCCCTGCTGCCGGCGGAGCCGTGGGACGCATCGACGTGGAAGGCTTGGACCGAGGCGCTCAAGCTCGAGAGCGGCCTCAAGGGCAAGGCGCTCTTCCATCCGCTGCGGCTGGCGCTGACCGGCCGCGAAACCGGACCCGAACTCGCCCAGCTCCTGCCGCTGATCGGGCGCGAGCGGGCGCTCGCCCGGCTGACGGTCTAGGCCGGCAGGGGGATCTCGGCGGACGCGTCGGGCACCTTGAAGCCGCGCTGCACGGCGGGGCGCGCGGCGATCGCGAGGTACCAGCGCTTCAGGTTCGGATAGGCCGAGAGGTCGATGCCGATCCACTCGAAGCGGTTCGCCCACGGCCAGATGGCCATGTCGGCGATCGTGTAGTCCCTGCCCGCCACGTATTCGTGATCGGCGAGACGCTTGTCGAGAACGCCATAGAGCCGCTGCGCCTCCTTGCCGTAGCGCTCTTCTCCGTAGGCGGACTTTCCCGGGTTGAACTTGATGAAGTGGTTCGCCTGGCCGAGCATCGGGCCCCAGCCGCCCATCTGCCACATCAGCCATTCGAGCGTGCGGTAGCGCAAAGGTCCGGAAGCGGCGAGGAACGTGCCCGTCTTGTCGGCGAGGTAGATCAGGATCGCACCCGACTCCATCAGCGCAAGGCCGGTGTCGCGGTCGACGATCGCGGGAATGCGGTTGTTCGGGGCGATCTTCAGGAACGACGGCTCGAACTGCTCGTCCTTCATGATGTTGACCGGATGCACCGTGTACGGAAGGCCCATCTCCTCGAGCGCGATCGAGACCTTCCGGCCGTTGGGCGTGCTCCACGTGTAGAGATCGATCATCGGAGGGGTCCTTGTGGTTCAGGCGAGCGCGGTATAGCCGGCCGCGTCGCAACGGCCTTCGAGGTCGAGGATGCGGCGGTAATCGTCCAAGGTCGTGAAGTCGAGGCCACCGATCAGCAGGGCCTCGCGCACGCTCGTGAGCGCCGGGTCGGCGACCGCCTCGGCGAGCGCCCGCTTCAGCCGCACGACCTCGGCCGGCGAGCGCGCCGTTCCCGTCACGTAAGGCAGGCCCGGCACGGCGGGGCTCGCGGCGATGACCTTGAGCCCCTCGAAGGCGGCCGGGCGGTAGCGCCGCGCCAGCGCCAGCGTCACCGCGTCGATCGCCGCGACGTCCGCGTCGCCCGCCTGGACGAGCGCCATCGAGGCGAGATGGGCGCCGGACTCGACGGTGCGTCCGAAGAACGTCCCGCCCGTCGCGAGCGGCGCGAACACGGCGCGCAGCGCGAGGTACCCCGACATCGAGTCACGCCCGTTGTAGGCGGCGACCTTGCCGCGCAGGTCGGCGAGCGTGCGGATGCCGGCGTCGGCGCGCACGACCACGTGGCTCACGTAATCGGAACCGCGGCAGCCTTCGGCCGTGTAGACCGGCGTTGCGAGCAGCGTGAGGCGCCCAGCGAACTCGTGAGTCAAGGGATAGCCGCAGGTCTGCGACAGGAGCAGCGTCTCGCGCCGCCAGTGATCGTGCTGGGTCCCCTCGCGATAGACCGCTTCCGGGGCGTCGAAGCCTGCCGCCTTCAGGTGCCGGCGCAGGCCCTGCCACCAGGTATCCGTCCGTTCACGGAGTTCCGGCAGGTCGTACATCGGCAGCGAGGCGAATGGGGCGTTGGTCGAAGGGTCAGGCATCTTGACAACGGGTCGGGCGACGGACACTCCATATGCCCGAACACACCCTGTTTGGCGAGCGTACGACGATGAACATGACGGCGGATACGACTGCGACGGCGACGCGCCGCCGCACCGCCGTCGAATGGCCGACGCTCGCATTGATCGCCGCCCTGTGGGTCGCCTTCGGGCTCCTGACCTGGTTCTGGCAGGCGCTCACCTGGTGGATCGTCGTTCCGGTCGGCGCCTATCTCGTGGCGCTGCACGGCTCGCTCCAGCACGAGGCGCTGCACGGTCATCCGACGCGCAACGCGCTCCTGAACGAACTGCTGCTCTTCCCGCCGATCAGCCTGTGGTTCCCCTACCGGCGCTACAAGACGCTGCACCTGAAGCACCACGACAACGACCATCTGACCGAACCGGGCGTCGATCCGGAATCCTACTACCTCGACCCGCAGGCCTGGGACGCCACCCCCCGCTGGCTCAAGGCGCTCTACACCGTCAACAACACGATGCTCGGCCGCTTCGTGCTGGGGCCGGCCATTTCGACGGCCACCTTCGTCCGCGCCGAGGCGAGGCTCATCGCCGCGGGCGACCGGCGCGTGGCGGAGGCGTGGGTGCTGCACGCGCTCGGCATCGCGCTCGTGTGGTGGTGGGTGAGCGGCGTGTGCGGCATGCCGTTCTGGCAGTACGTGCTGTTCGTCGCCTACTGGGGCGACTCGGTATCGCTGATGCGGTCGTATGCGGAGCATCGCGCGCACGACCGGCCAGGCTGCCGCACCATCATCGTCGAGACGAACCCGGTCATCGGACTCCTCTACCTCAACAACAACCTGCACATGGCTCACCACGAGCGCCCGGCCATGCCGTGGTACGAGATCCCTGCCTACTACGAGGCGAACCGCGAGCGCCTGATCCGCGAGAACTGCGCCTACCTGATGCACGGCTACGGCGAAATCGCCCGCAACTGGCTGCTGACCCCCAAGGAACCGGTGCGCCATCCGCTGGCGTAACCCGACTTGGTGAAAACTCCTCACCAGCGACGAATTTCATGCTCCTATAGTGTCCGGTCATCGCATCGGAGGCCTTTGCCATGGACGGATCGCTGATCGCGGCGGCGACGAAGACGCTCGACGACATCGAGCACGAGGGGCTGACGAAGCGCGAGCGCACGATCGTGTCGCCGCAAAGCGCCCACATCCGCGTCGAAGCCAATGGTCGGACGCAGGAGATCATCAACCTCTGCGCCAACAACTACCTCGGCCTCGCCAACCACCCGGCGCTGATCGCCGCCGCCCACAAGGCGCTCGACACGCACGGCCTCGGCATGGCGTCGGTGCGCTTCATCTGCGGCACGTCCGACCTTCACCAGGAGCTCGAGCGGCGCCTAGCCCGGTTCCTGAAGGCTGAGGATGCGATCCTGTTCTCCTCCTGCTTCGACGCCAACGGCGGCCTCTTCGAGGCGCTGCTCGGCGCGGAAGACGCCGTGATCTCGGACGCGCTGAACCATGCCTCGATCATCGACGGCATCCGGCTCTGCAAGGCGCAGCGCCACCGCTACGCCAACAACGACATGGGCGAACTCGAGGCGCGTCTCGTCGAGGTCAGGGGCGCGAGGAATCGCCTCATTGCCACCGACGGCGTGTTCTCGATGGACGGGATCATCGCCGATCTTCCGGCAGTCTGCGACCTCGCCGCGCAGCATCACGCGACGGTGATGGTCGACGACAGCCACGCGGTCGGCGTTCTGGGCGCAACCGGCGCCGGTACCCCGGAACACCACCACGTGATGGAGAAGATCGACCTCCTTACCGGCACCTTCGGCAAGGCGCTCGGCGGGGCCGCCGGCGGCTACGTGGCGGGCCGAAAGCCCTTCATCGACCTCTTGCGCCAGCGGGCGCGGCCCTACCTGTTCTCCAATGCGCTGCCGCCGCCGATCTGCGCGGCAACGCTCGCCGCGCTCGATCTCCTCGAGCAGGAGCCCGGCCTCCTGAAGCGCCTCGCGGACAACGCGAAATTCTTCCGGGAACGGATGACGGCGGCCGGCTTCACGCTCGCCGGCGCGGGCCACCCGATCATCCCGGTGATGCTTGGCGATGCAAGACTCGCGACGAGGATGGCGGCGCGGCTCGGCGAGCTTGGCATCTACGTCACCGCGTTCTCGTTCCCGGTGGTACCGAAGGGACAGGCGCGCATCCGCACGCAGATGTCGGCGGCGCACACGCAGGCCGACCTCGCCCGCGCGGTCGAGGCGTTCACCGTGGCGGGGCGCGAGTGCGGCGCGCTGAAGGACTGATCGGTTTACGGAGGATGTTCGCATGAAGGCGCTCGTCAAGGCGAAGGCGGAGCCGGGCCTCTGGCTCGAGGACGTGCCGGTTCCCGAACCCGGACCGTCCGACGTGCTCGTGAAAGTACGCCGCTCGGCGATCTGCGGCACCGACCTCCACATCTGGAAGTGGGACGCGTGGGCTGCGAAGACGATCCCGGTGCCGATGGTGGTCGGCCACGAGTACGTGGGCGAGGCCGCGAAGCTCGGCTCGGCGGTGAAGGGTTTCGAGATCGGCGAAGTGGTGACGAGCGAGGGCCACATCGTCTGCGGCCATTGCCGCAACTGCCGCGCGGGCCGCGAGCACCTCTGCCCCAACACGCTTGGCGTCGGCGTCAACCGGCCGGGCAGCTTCGCCGAGTACGTCTGCGTGCCGGCGCACAACGTGTACCCGATCCCGCACGGGGTGCCGGAGAAGGTCGCGGCGATCCTTGATCCTTACGGCAACGCGATCCACACCGCGCTCTCCTTCGAGATGGTGGGCGAGGACGTGCTGATCACCGGGGCCGGGCCCATCGGCATCATGGCGGTGCCGATCTGCCACCGGGCCGGCGCTCGCAACATCGTGATCACCGACGTGAACGACTATCGCCTCGACCTTGCCCGCAGAATGGGGGCGACGCGCGCCGTCAACGTGGCGAAGGAGGATCTCCGCCAGGTGATGCGCGATCTCGACATGAAGGAAGGCTTCGACATCGGCCTCGAGATGTCGGGCAACGAGCGGGCCTTCCGGCAGATGCTGTCGGCGATGATCAACGGCGGCCGCATCGCGATGCTCGGAATTCCGCCTGGCGAGATGTCGATCGATTGGAACGAGGTCATCTTCAAGAGCCTCACCATCAAGGGCATCTACGGCCGCGAGATGTTCGACACCTGGTACAAGGGCGTGGCGCTGATCCAGTCCGGTCTCGACCTCATGCCGGTGATCACCCACGAACTGCCGATCGCCCGCTTCGCCGAGGGCTTCGAGGCGATGGCGTCCGGAAAATGCGGAAAGGTGCTGCTCGACTGGTCATGACTGCTTTGCACTCGCCGCGGAACGTGCCTAATATCGAAATTGCGTGACCGGCCCGCGCGCTTTGCGGGACCGAAAGCCGCTTGAAGACGGCGCGCCGGGAGGGGAGAGGCAGGAAGTATGCTGCGTATCGCATTGCGTCGTCTCGCATCGATGATCCTCATCATGCTGACGATTTCGCTGATCCTCTTCGCGATCTTCGAAGGCGACAAGTACAACGTCGCGTCGAAGGTTCTGGGCCCCTACTCCACCACCGAACAACGCAACACGTGGCTCGAACAGAACGGCTACAACGAGCCGTTCTTCAGCCGCTATTTCGATTGGGTCTGGCGCTTCCTGCATGGCGACTTCGGCACCTCGATCATGTTCAACACGCCGGTGTCGAACCTGCTCGGCGAACACCTCTGGCACACGGCCATCCTCGCCTTCTGGACGTTCCTCATCACCATGTCGATCGCGCTCGTGCTCGGCGTCCTGTCGGGGATCGCAGAAGGCTCGTTCCGCGACCGCTCCATCACGGTGCTCTCCGTGCTGACGACCTCGGTCCCCGAGTTCGCCTCGGCCACCATCCTCGTGGCGATCTTCGTCTACTGGCTGAACCTCCTGCCCGGCACGTCATCGTTCTCGAACGGGGTGAACTGGCGTGAGCTCGTGCTGCCGGTCGCGGTGCTCGTCATCTACAACTTCGGCTACTACACGCGCATGACGCGCGCCTCGATGGCCGAGGTGATGACCTCGCAGTACATCCGCACCGCGGTGCTGAAGGGCCTGCCGTTCCGCCAGATCGTGACGAAGCACGCGCTGCGCAACGCGCTCATCGCGCCGTTCACCGTGATGGTGCTGCAGCTCAACTATCTCCTGTCCGGCGTGATCGTGGTCGAGGTGTTCTTCGCCTACAAGGGCTTCGGCAAGCTGCTCTACGAGGCGGCGATGTTCGGCGACATCTACACCGTCGAGGCCTGCACCATGGTCGCCGTCGTGGTGGCGGTCATGTCGCAGTTCATCTCGGATGTGGGCTACACGCTGCTCAATCCGCGCATCCGGTTCAGCTGAGGACAAGGACGATGGCCGAAACGACCTCCTCGCCTGTCCCCGCCGCAACCCCCCGGGCGCCCGGCGCCTTCGGAAAGCTGTTCCGCGCCCTCGGCCTGATGCGCGAATCCCGCGTCGGCATGATCGGGCTGTTCCTCGTGCTGTTCTGGGTGGTGCTGGCGCTGCTCGCGCCCGTCCTGCCGCTTGAGGATCCGCTGAAGCAGTCGACCGGCATGCTGCTCAAGCCGATCTTCTCGCAGGGCAAAGACGGCGTGATGCACTGGCTCGGCACCGACGAGAAAGGCCGCGACCTTCTCTCGCGCCTGATCTGGGGCGGACGCCTCGTGCTGATCTGGGCGACCATCGCCACCGTCGTCGCCTACATCGTCGGCATGCTGATGGGGGTGCTCGCCGGCTACAAGGGCGGCTGGACGGACGAGATCATCTCCTTCATCGGCAACGTGCTCCTGTCGTTCCCGCTGATGGTGCTCTACCTCGTGATCCTGTCACGCTTCGGCCCGGCCTCCGAGTTCGGCCAGTATCTTGCGCGCGACGTGGGCCTGAACCCGGTGCTGGTCGCCGGCATCATCATCATCGTCGCCGTCACGTTCGGTACCGCGCCCCAGGTGGCGCGCATCGTGCGTGGCCTCGTGCTCGACCTGAAAACGCGCGACTACATCGCCGCCGCCGAGGTGCGCGGCGAGAACCCGTGGTACATCATGCTCATCGAGCTCCTGCCGAATGCGCGCGGCCCGCTGATCGTCGATGCGTGCCTCAGGCTCGGCTACGTCACGATCACCATCGCCCTCCTCGGCTACCTCTCGCTCGGCCTGCCGCCGCCCGATCCCGATTGGGGCAAGATGATCTCCGACGCGCAGAAGTTCGGCTCGTTCGGCATGAACGCGATGCTCTGGCCCGCCTTCGCCATCTCGTCGCTGGTGCTGGGCCTCAACCTCCTCGCCGACGGTATCCGCGAAGTTTCGCTCAGGGATTGATCCATGGCCACCGAGACCAAGACCGCCGCGAGACAGAAGGCCCGGGACCCCAACGTGCCGGTGCTCGAGTGCCGCAACCTGTGCATCTCGTACTACACGCGGGCCGGCGAGATCCCGGCCGTCGTCGACTTCAACCTGAAGGTCATGCCGGGCGAGGCTGTGGGCATCGTCGGTGAATCCGGCTGCGGCAAGTCGACGGTGGCGCTCGCCATCATGCAGTACATGGGCAAGAACGGCGCGGTGACCGGCGGGGAAATCCTGTTCAACGGCCGCGACCTGCGCACGATGAGCCCGGAGGAACTGCGCCAGATCCGCGGCTCGCAGATCTCGATGGTCTACCAGGAGCCGATGGCGTCGCTGAACCCGTCGCTCCGGATCAAGGACCAGCTCACCGAAGTGCCGATCGTGCACGAGGGCGTGTCGATGGAGGAGGCCGAGCGCCGCTCGATCGAGATGCTGGACGCGGTGCGCCTGCCCGATCCGCAGCGGATCATGAACTCCTTCCCCCACCAGCTGTCGGGCGGCCAGCAGCAGCGCGTCGTCATCGCCATGGCGCTCTTGTCGAACCCGCAGCTCCTGCTGCTCGACGAGCCGACCACCGCGCTCGACGTGACGGTCGAGGCGGGCGTCGTCGAGCTCATCAAGGACATCTCGAAGCGCTTCGGCACCTCGATGATCTACATCTCGCACAACCTCGGCCTCATCCTCGAGACGTGCGACCGCATCGCGGTGATGTACTCGGGGCAGGCCGTGGAGTTCGGCACCGTCGAGCAGGTGTTCGACGAAATGCGCCACCCCTATACGCGCGGGCTTTTCAACTCGATCCCGCTGCCGGGCACCGATCGCTACGCACATCCGCTCGTACCGATCCGCGGGCAGTTGCCGCTCCCGCACCAGCGGCCGCCCGGCTGCACGTTCGGCCCGCGGTGCGACTACTACGTCGAAGGGCGCTGCAACAAGCCGCCGATCCCGATGGAGGCGGTGCGCAACGATCCCGGCCACTTCGTGCGCTGCATCCGCTACGACGAGATCGACTGGGCGACCGCCAAGAAGGGCGAGGTACAGCCGCCGGTGAACTTCGGCCCGCCGGTGCTCGAGGTGAAGAACCTCAAGAAGTACTACGAGATCCGTGACAACTCGATCGGCGCCTGGTTCAAGGGCAAGTCGTCGCGCTTCGTGAAGGCGAACGAGAAGCTCGACTTCGACGCGCGCGAGGCCGAGACCGTGGCGATCGTCGGCGAGTCCGGCTGCGGCAAGTCCACCTTCGCGAAGGTGCTGATGGGCCTCGAGCAGGCGACCGAAGGCGAGGTGCTGCTGCGCGGCCAGGAGATCGGCCACCTGCCGGTGCGCAAGCGCGCGCCGCAACTCATCTCCTCGCTCCAGATCGTGTTCCAGAACCCGTTCGAGACGCTGAACCCGTCGCACTCGGTCGGCTCGCAGATCGCCCGCGTGCTGAAGCGCTACGGCATCGGCCGGAACAAGGACGAACTGCGCGAGAAGGTGTACGAGCTTCTCGACCTCGTGAAGCTGCCGCGCGCCTTCGCCGACCGCAAGCCGCGCCAGCTGTCGGGCGGCCAGAAGCAGCGCGTCGGCATCGCCCGCGCGTTCGGCGGCGACGCGGCCGTCGTCGTGGCGGACGAGCCGGTCTCCGCGCTCGACGTGTCGGTACAGGCGGCGGTCACGGGGCTCCTGACCGACATCCAGCGCGCCAAGCGCACGACACTGGTGTTCATCAGCCACGATCTCTCGGTCGTGCGATACCTCGCCGACCGCGTGGTGGTGATGTACCTCGGCCGCATCATGGAGCAGGGCACGACCGACCAGATCTTCGCCTCGCCCTATCATCCGTATACGGAGGCGCTGCTCTCGGCCGTGCCGATCGCCGACACGTCCGTCCACAAGAAGCACATCGTGCTGAAGGGCGAGCTTCCTTCCCCGATGAACCCGCCGTCGGGCTGCCCGTTCCAGACGCGCTGTCCGCGCAAGATCGGGGCGATCTGCGAGACGGAGCTTCCGCCGGTGAAGGAGCTCGCGCCCGGCCACAAGATCATGTGCCACCTGTCCGACGACGTCCTGCGCGCCATGGATCCCGTGATCGCCTACGGCGAGGCGGACGGCGGCTCGGCGCAGATGGCGGCCGGCAAGTCGGCGAAGGCGGTGGCGCGCGCCGAAGCAGCCGCGCCTGCGGACGCGATGTCGGACGCGAAAGCCTCCGCCGTGCGCGCTGCGGCGAAGAAGGCGGCCGCCGCACGCCAGTCGCCGCTGCGGCCGCCGAAGAAGAAGCGCTAGCGGGCAGCCGAGAGGAAGAGTTTCGCCTCTTCCGCCCATGTCGGCGGGCTGAACACGTCCATGTGGTCGGCGCCGTCCACCGTGATCATGCGCTTCGGTTCCGGCGCGGCTTCGTAGAGCTTCTTGCCGAGCGCGTAGGGCACCACCTGGTCCGCCGTGCCGTGCACGACGAGGAGCGGCGCCTTCAAGCCGCCAATCCGCGCGGCCGACTCGTAGCGGTCGTGCAGCATCAGGCTCACGGGCAGCCACGGGTAGTGGAACGTTGCGGTCTCGACCATCGAGCTGTACGGCGCCTCGAGCGCGAGCGCTGCAACCGGCTTCGTCGTGGCGAGCGCGGTCGCCGGGCCGGAGCCGAGCGACTCGCCCACCACGCAGATCGAGGCGGACGCAACGCCCTGCGACACGAGCCAGTCGTAGGCGGTCCCGGCGTCGGTGAGGAGCCCCTGCTCGCTCGGGCTGCCGGTGGAGCCGCCGTAGCCGCGCCACGAAACGAACAGCACGCCGAACCCTTGTGCCTGGTAGAACGCGAACCGCTCCGTCCGGTCTGCAAGCGTGCCGGCGTTGCCATGGAAGTAGAGCACCGTCGGCCGCCCCCGCTGCGGGGGCGACCACCAGACGACGAGGCGTTCCCCGTCCGGCGTTGCGATCTCGTGGTTCTCGACGTTCACGAGCCCGGCCTCGGCCGGCGCCGTGCGCTGCGCATTGCGCCGGTAGAGCAGCGTGCGCTGCTGGAAGTAGACGAGCAGCGCTACCGCGAGATAGCTCGCCGCGAGCACCGCGAGCGTGGCGAGCAGAACCCGCATCAGCGGGCAACGAGGCGGGCGGGCTCCGCCACGTCCTTCGTCCACACATAGAGCGTGAGCAGCGGCGAGGCACCGGTTCGCGTCGCGTGCACGACGCCCGGCGGGTGCCACACGCCCTCGCCGGGGCGCTTGGGCGCGAACGCGCCCCCGTCGCGGCTCCAGGCGCTGTCGCCCGCGAGCATCACGTAAAGCTCCGGTGCCGGATGAAAATGATCCGGGTACAGGATGCCCGGCCCGAGGATCATCAGTCCCAGGAGGAAATCATCGCCCGCGAACACGCCGTTCGGGCCGACGATCTCGGCGTGGGCGTAGCGCTCCATGTAGCCCGGCTGGCCCATCGCCTCGTCCGAGTAGTTGGCGTTCTGCCGCCAGCACAGATCGTCCTCGAGACCCGCGAGCGCGGCGGCAAGCGCGGCGTCGTGCGCCATCAGTTCCCCAGTGAGTTCCGGCAGGTATCGGCAGGCGGGAAGCCGCCTCGGCTCGACCGGCTGGGCCGATCGCGGGTCGATCGGCTGCAGGGCGAGTCGGGCTGCCGCCTCACCCCCGACGCTGCGGTCGAGGCGGCCGATGAGCCTGCGCGCGCACGCGATGAAGTGCGCCGCGCTCTCGGCTACGCCATCGTCGTAATTCTTCGCCGTCTTCGTCACGCGTCCTTCGCCTTCGCGGCAAGCGCCGCATCGATGGTTGTCCAGTCCGCGGCCTTGTCGACAAGCGCCGGGAGGCTCACGTCCTTCGTCCAGGCATAGAGGCACAATAGCGGCTTTTCGTCGACGATGGTCGCGTGGACGCGGTTAGCGATGTTCCACACGGGCTCGCCCGCCTGCCGGCTCTCCCACGGCGCACCCGTGCCGAAGCGCCAGCGCGTCGGGCCGGTCAGCGGCAGGTAGAGCTCCGGCGCCGGATGGTGATGATCGCGGTACAGCACGTGCGGCCCGATCAGGAAGAGGCCGAGATCGTAGTCCGCCGCCTCGAACGTCGCGCCCGGGCCGACGATCTCGGCGAAGGCGTGAGACGCGGCGAACCGCTGGCCGATCTCCTCCGGACGGTAGGCGTCGTAGGTCGTCCAGGCGAGGAACGGGCGGGCGGCCTCCACGGCGCGGGCAAGCCGGCCGAAGCCGGCCCGCCGCACCTCCTCGATCGCGCGCGATAGATGATGGCACGCCGGGATCTCGCGGGGCGCAGGCAGTTGGATCGCGCGGAAGTCGACCGCGTCGAGGCCGTCGAGCACCTCCGCGCGACCGCTCCGGCCGTCGACCTTGTCCGCAATCGTCGCCCGGGCGGCATCGACGAGCTGGCTCAGCGCCATCTCGGCGCGGAGCGGTTCGTGGGTGTCCGGCATCAGGTCGATCCCTTCACGATGTGCAGCGCGGTGAACAGGTCGAGGTGCCCGCCGCCGCCGTTCTTGTAGAGCGTGACATCCGCCGGGCTTCGCGCGACCGCGTAGCCGGCGGCGAGCTCGAACAGGTCCGCCTCGATTTTCTCGCGGCCGATCACCCCGCGCGACAGCGGCGAGGCGAGGTCGCCCGGGTGGTCGATCGCAAACCAGCGGCTGTCGACAAAGATGCGTGCACGAACGACCGCGTCGTCGTCGCATTCGCGCATCTCCGGCGTGAAGCCGCCGACAAGATCGAGGTGCGCGCCGGGCTTCAGCCACGCGCCCTTCACGAGCGGTTCGGTCGAAGCCGTGCAGCAGCTCACGATGTCGGCTTGGCGGACCGCGCGTTCAACATCGTCCATTACCTCGCCGCCGATCGCTTCCGCGAGCGCCGCAGCCTTCCCTGGCGTGCGGTTCCATACCAGCACCCGCTCGATCGACGGCCGAACGGCGCGATGCGCGTCGACGAGGTACGGCGACAGGCCGCCGGCGCCCACCACCACCAGCGTCCGTGCATCGTCGCGCGCCAGAAGCTTTGCGCCGAGTGCGGAGTCCGCGGCCGTCTTGCGGTACGTGAGCGCGGTGCCGTCGAGGACCGCAAGCGGCCGGCCGTCAACACCGTCGAACAGCGTGTAGAGCGCCTGAACCGCCGGTTGTCCGTTCACGGAGGGGTTCGCCGGCATCACCGTCACGACCTTGGTGCCCATCGCGACGCCCGGCTGCCACGCCGGCAGGTTGAAGTAGGTCTGCCGGACGCCGCCCGCCTCGTGATGCAGTTCGCTGCGGTCGACGACGGGCTTCGGCCCCTTGTGCGCCTCGCGGAGCGCCTCGACCAGCGCACGCCACGGCGTCGCGTTCACCTCGTCGGCCGAGATGAACCGCACGCCGCTTTCGGCGCGCGCCGTCAGTGCGCCTCCCACGGGAACGTATCGAGCCGGTGCGCCCCGTCCTTCTTGATCACCACCTGCGTCTCGAGCTTGATGCACTCCTTGCCGCCCTGTTCGCCGATGAGGCTTTCGACGCACACCGTCATGTTCTCGGCGAACTCGCCGCCGTGGGCGTTGGCGAAGTCGGGATGCAGCGGCACCGATGGCCACTCGTCGGCAAGGCCCACGCCGTGCAGCGCCACCGAGTAGCGATTCGCCACGTACTTCTCCGGAATGCGCCACGACTTCGCGTTGAACTCGGCGAACGGCAGGCCGGGCTTCAGGAGCGCCATGTTGTGGTTGATCTGGTCGAGCGCCGCCTCGTACATCGTGCGCTGCGTGTTGGTCATGCGCGTGTGGCCCACCGTCCACGAGCGCGAGACGTCGGCGCAATAGCCGTAGGGGCCGATCATGTCGGTGTCGAAGGAGAGGATGTCGCCCTCCTTTCCGACGTGGTCGGAGCATTCCTGGAACCACGGGTTCGTGCGCTCACCGATCGCCAGGAGCCGCGTCTCCAGCCACTCGCCGCCGGAGCGGATGTTCTCGAAGTGGAGTTCCGCCCAGATCTCCTGCTCGGTCTTGCCGGGCAGCGAATGCTCGTACATGCGCGCCATGCCGGCCTCGCACACGCGGATCGTCCAGCCCATCAGCTCGAGCTCGTCGTCGCTCTTGATGCAGCGCGCCATCTCGGTGAGCTCCTGGCCCTCGACGAGCGTGACGCCGCGCCGGCGCAGCGCGTCGACGCCAGGCGGTTCGAGCTTGTCGACGGCAAGGCGCATGTTGCCGCCGTTACGTTCCTTCAGGGCGCTGACGACTTCGTTCGCCCACTTCTCGACGAACTCCTCCTGCCGCTCGGCCGTGTACATGTAGAACCACGAGGTGCCGGGGCGGATCTCGTCGATCGTCTCGAGGCCCTTCGCGAGGTGCTCGGCGCCGCGGTACTCGAAGTCGATGGCGTGCCCGTCGGCGAACACCATCGCATAGTGGAACGGGTTGTGCGTCGCCCACAGCTGCATGTTCGAGACGTCGAGCGCGTAGCGCGTGTTGATCGGGTCGTAGAGCAGGATCGCCGCGCAGTCCTTGCGGTTCACCTGCTCGACGAGGCGGCGCTTCCGGTAACCGCGCGCCTTCACCAGCGTCTCGTGCGGGATCGGGCTCTTCAGCGGTTTGTCCGCGCCGTCCTGATTCAGGTATTCCTTCTTGCGCGCGTCCTTGAAGATCTCCGCCATGCGCCCGTCCTCCCGCTGCCGCCGTTATCCGCGCATCCGCTCGCCCTTCGGATCGAAGAGCGGCTCGCGCTGCGGGCGCGCCTTGTAGCGCTTGCTGATGATCTCGATCTCGAAGCCGTCATCGGCCGAGGCCAGCTCCTTCGGCACGTATCCCATCGCGACCGACGTGTCGGCCCAGTGGGCATAGCCGCCGGAGGTCACCCACCCGACCACCTTTCCGCCGTGCCAGATCGGCTCGTCGCCGAGCACGTCGATGTCGTCGGTGTCGACCGTGAAGGTCACCCGGCGCAGCGTCCCGCCGGACTGCTTTTCCGCAGCGGCCGCCTCGCGGCCGATGAAGTCGTTCTTCGCGAGGTCGACGAAGCGGCCGAGGTCGGCTTCGAAGGCGCCGTAGATCGGCCGAAGCTCGCGGTACCAGGTGGGGAAGTTCTTCTCGAGCCGCATCGACAGCAGCGCGCGCATGCCGAAGTTGACGATGCCATGCGCCTTCCCCGCGCTTGCGATCTCCTGGTAGAGGCGACGCAGGTATTCCGGCCTGACCCAGATCTCGTAACCGAGGTCGCCGGTGTAGGTGACGCGGTTGATCATCGCCGGCACGTTGGCGATGTCGAACGACTTGTGGTCCATGAACTTGAAGGCCGCGTTCGACACGTCCTCATCGGTCAGGTGCTGGAGCACGTCGCGCGACTTCGGCCCGGCGATCGAGAGGCCGGTCAGCCCCATGTCGTAGCGGTCGATCTTCACCGAACCGTCCGCCGGCAGGTGCTGCTCGAACCAGCGCATGTGATACTTCTGCGCCTGGCTCGATCCCCACATGTAGAAGCGGTCGTCGGCGGCCTTGGCGATGGTGAAGTCGCCGATGAGCTTGCCGGCCGGGTTCAGCATGGGGGTCAGCACCATGCGGCCGGTCTTCGGCATGCGGTTGGTCATCAGCTTCGACAGGAACGCCTTCGCGCCCGAGCCGCTGAAACCGTACTTCGCGAAGTTCGAGATTTCCGTGACGCCCACGCCGTTGCGCACGCCCAGCACCTCGGCCTTCACGTGCGGGAAATCGTTGGAGCGGTGGAAGGAGACGATGTCCTTCGGCTCGACACCCTTCGGCGCGAACCAGAGCGGCGTCTCGAGGCCCCACGAGTCGCCCATCACCGCCCCTTGGGCGATCATGGTGTCGTAGAGCGCCGTCGTCTGCTGCGGGCGGGCGGCGGGCAGTTCCTCGTTCGGGAAGCGGATCGAGAAACGCCGCGAATAGTTCTCGCGCACCTTGGCGTTCGTGTAGGAGCGCGTCGCCCATTCGCCGAAGCGCGAGACGTCCATCGCCCACACGTCGAAGCCCGGGTCGCCGTTGACCATCCACTGCGAGAGCGCGAGGCCCACGCCGCCGCCCTGGCTGAAGCCCGCCATCACCGCGCAGGCGCACCAGTAGTTCTTCAGCCCCTGCACGGGGCCGACGAGCGGGTTGCCGTCGGGCGAGAACGTGAACGGACCGTTGATGATGCGCTTGATCCCGGCCTTCGCCATCGCCGGCACGTGCTTGAAGCCGATGTCGAGCGACGGCGTGATGCGGTCGAGGTCGGGGGTCAGGAGTTCGGTGCCGAAATCCCACGGCGTCTGCTTCGGCGACCAGGGCCGGCAGTCCTGCTCGTAGGTGCCAAGCAGCATGCCCGAGCGCTCCTGGCGCATGTAGATCTCGGCCTTGAAGTCGATGATGTGCGGCAGTTCGTGGCCGCGCTCCTTGTTGAAGGCGACGACCTCCGGCATCTCGTCGGTGAGGAGGTACATGTGCTCCATCGCGAGCACCGGCAGTTCGAGGCCCACCATGCGGCCGACCTCGCGCGCCCAGAGGCCGCCGCAGTTGACGACGTGCTCAGCGGAGATGGTTCCCTTGTCGGTGACGATCGTCCAGCCGCCGTCCTTCGTCGGGTGCAGTTCCATCACGCGGGTGTTCTGGAACACCTCCGCGCCGCCGATGCGGGCGGACTTCGCGTAGGCGTGCGTGGTGCCGGAGGGGTCGAGGTTGCCGTCAGCGGCGTCGAGCAGCGCGCCGACGAAGTACTTCTCCTCGATGAGCGGCATCATCTTCTTGGCTTCCGCCACCGTCAGGATCTCGGTCTCGAGACCGAGGTAGCGACCGCGCGCGTGCGCCATCTTCAGCCATTCCATGCGCTCTGGCGTATCGGCCAGCATCAGGCCGCCGGAGCGGTGCAGGCCGCACGACTGGCCGGAGATCTTCTCGAGCTCGTCGTAGAGGCCGATCGTGTACCCCTGCAGCTTCGCCACGTTGGGATCGCCGTTCAGCGTGTGGAAGCCGCCTGCTGCGTGCCAGGTGGAACCCGAGGTCAGCTGGTCGCGTTCGAGCAGAGCCACGTCCTTCCAGCCGGCCTTGGTGAGGTGGTAGAGCACCGAGCAGCCGACGACGCCGCCCCCGATGACGACGGCGCGATAATGTGACTTCATGCGGGAACCTCGTTCGGATTCTGGGACTGGCGCGAGCGGTCGGAAGAACCACCGGATATCACCAGCGCAAGGCGATGATAGCGTGAAAAACGTTCACCTCAAGCGGGCCGCAGGAGCAGCCCGATGACCCGCGGCGAACTGCTGCTTTTGGCGGGCGCGGGCGCTGCCGTGGCGGCCACCGCCTGGTGGGCGATCAGCACCACCATGGCGATCGACACGCACATGAGCTGGCACGGCGTGATTGCGCTCGCCCTCGGCATCGGGTTCTCGCTGCTTCTGGGCGTCGGGCTGATGAACCTGGTCTACCGCTCGAACCGGTCGGGCCACGACGACGCGGCGCACGACGTCGAGAAGGATACCCGCGACATTCGGCCGCCGCGGGGCTGAGCGCCTACTTCTTCAGCGACGTGATGTAGGCGACGAGGTCGGAAATCTGGTCGCGCGCGAGCGTGAGGTCCGGCATCGGCGGATGCGGCGTGGTGATGAACGAAGCGATCGTCTCGGCCGTCATGCCCTCCTGGTTGGCGATCGCCTGGAAGCTCGGCACATCGGAAGGTGCCGCGCCCGTCTGCGCCGGGTCGACGACATGGCAGGACGAACACCACTTCTGGGCCATAGCCTTGCCGGCCACGGGGTCGTTCTTGGCGACGGCCGAAGGCGACAGGGCAACGAGAGCCAGGGCAGCGAGCGAAATCAACAAGGGCGCATGACGCAGACGCATCGGACATTCCTCGATTCGAGAGTGGTTCGTCCCGTTTCCAGTGTCCATCCTTCCATGGCGCGGGACAACGGACCTTGACGTACCTCAAACGAGCGCCGAAATTCCGGCCATGACCGAATTGCCGACCAAACCAGTCGGGAACCCGCTCCCCGCGCTCATCGACCCGTTCGGCCGAACCGTGAGCTACCTTCGGGTCTCGGTGACGGACCGCTGCGACTTCCGCTGCGTCTACTGCATGGCGGAGGACATGACGTTTCTGCCCAAGCAGGAAATCCTGTCGCTCGAGGAACTGGACCGCGTGTGCTCGGCGTTCATCTCCCGCGGCGTCCGCAAGCTGCGCCTCACCGGCGGCGAGCCGCTCGTGCGGCGCAACATCATGAGCCTTGTCGAGAGCCTGTCGCGGCATCTCCGGTCCGGGGCACTCGAGGAACTGACGCTCACGACCAACGGCAGCCAGCTCGGCCGCTTCGCACCGGATCTCGCCCGCCACGGGGTGAAGCGGATCAACGTCTCGGTCGATACGCTCGATGCTGCGAAGTTCAAGGCGATCACCCGGTGGGGCGACCTCGGGAAGGTGCTCGACGGGATCGAGGCCGCGCAGGCCGCGGGCCTTGCGGTGAAGATCAACATGGTGGCGCTGAAGGGCGTGAACGAGGACGAGATCCCGGCCATGCTCGAGTGGTGCCACGGCCGCGGCATGGACCTGACGCTGATCGAGACGATGCCGCTCGGCGACATCGACGGTGACCGCACCGACCAGTACCTGCCGCTGTCGGTCGTGCGGGCGAACCTGCTCGACCGCTACAGCTTCGAGGACATCCCGTACAAGACCGGCGGTCCGGCGCGCTACGTGCGGGTGAAGGAAACCGGGGGACGGTTAGGCTTCATCACCCCGCTGACGCACAACTTCTGCGAATCGTGCAACCGCGTGCGTCTCACCTGCACCGGCACCCTCTACATGTGCCTCGGCCAGGAGGACGCCGCCGACCTGCGCGCGCCGCTGCGCGCCTCGGTGGACGACGGCCCGCTGTTCGACGCGATCGACGAGGCCATCGGCCGCAAGCCGAAGGGCCATGACTTCGTGATCGACCGCCGCCACAACCGGCCCGCCGTTTCCCGCCACATGAGCGTGACCGGCGGCTGAGCCCATCTGTGGCCTTGTTGCAACAACTGCGCGATTAACCATAAATTAAGGATCATTCCGGTTGCAGAAATGAATCTCCGAGTGCAACGATGGCGATACATCGTCCTTGGGGGATCAACCTATGCGTTACGCCTTGCTTTCTGCCTCTGCCGCCGCCGTCCTGCTCGGCACCGTTTCCGCACGCGCCGCGGATCTGCCGGCGCCGCCGCCGGTTGCCACTGCGCCCTGGTCGTTCTCCGTCTTCGGCGGTGCGAGCTGGCTCGAACCCGTGAACGGCTCGCTGGATTTCACGGATGCGAACGAAACGCGCTACGACATCGACTCGAAGCTCAATTTCGACACCGGCTTCATCGTCGGCGGTACGTTCGGCTATGCGCTGGTCGACTGGGCCCGCACCGAACTCGAGATTTCCTACACCGGCTACGACGTGAGCGACGCGAAGTTCTATCCGCCGGAAGGCATTGATGTGGTTGATCCGAATGACGCCAGCGTCGGCGCTCTCTCGATCTTCGGCAACATGTGGCTCGGGTTCAACATGCTGCCCGTGATCGGCGATCCGGTGAACCAGCTGAGCTCCAGCCTCGGCGGCCTGTCGCCGTACTTCGGCGGCGGTCTCGGCGTCGCCTTCGTCGATGCGAACGGCGATGGCACGGGCTACGACCTGAACGCATCGACCACGGCGTTCACGTGGCAGGTCGGTGCAGGCGTGCGCTGGACCTTCGCCTCGAACATCGGGCTCGACGTGGGCTACCGGTTCCGCGGGATCAATGACGTCAGCTTCAACGACAACGGTTCCGCGAACCTCTACTCGAACAATGTGATCGTCGGGTTGACGTTCAACTTCTGACCGTCATCCTTCCAATTCTGAAAGAGCCGGTCCTTCGCAGGATCGGCTCTTTTGCGTTAGCACCGCCACAATTTTTTCGGCAAAGCCGCCACAAATCAGAGGTGGTGTCGACAAACTTTAAACTCGTTCAGATTGTAGCGTCTCGCTATCTGCCCGGGGTAGATGTCAGGTGCGTATTAAATCGCTGTTTGTCTGCGCCATCATGGTCACGCTGGAGAGCGTGACTGCTCGTGCCCAGGACCTCACGCCGCTTCCACCGGCGCGAACGCGGCCGGGCTTGTGGTCGACGTCGATCTACGGCGGCGGCACCATGTTCCTACCTGCCAACGGCCAGCTCGAATACGAGCGCACCGGCAAATGGTACGACGGCAAGATCAATTTCGATGCCGGCTACACCGTCGGCGGCACGTTCGGCTATGCCTTCGATGATTTTGCGCGCGCGGAACTCGACATCTCCTACACCAGCGCAGGCCTGAACGACTTCAAGCTGAGCGGACAGGACCGCCCGGTGAAGAGCGCCTCGCTCGACGGCAGTATGTCGCCGCTCGCCGTAATGGGAAACCTGTGGCTCGGGCCGAACATGACGCCGCGCCTCGGCCAGCCGATGCCGCAGTTCGGCTCGCTCTCTCCCTACGCCGGGTTCGGCGTGGGCGCCGCCATCTTCGAAACGTCCGGCAACAGCAAGCACTTCAGCTTCTCGGAGACGACCGTCGCTCCCGCCTGGCAACTGGGAGCGGGAATCCGCTGGAACTTCACGCCCAGCATCGGCATCGACGTCGGCTACCGGTTCCGCGGGTATGGCATTACCACCAGCTTCTCGAACTTCGACAACCTGCTCCTGTCGAACAACCTGATCGTGGGGCTGACCTACTCGTTCTGAGATCTGGTCCGCTCAGCCCTGCCGTGCGGGCCGATACGCGAGCCAGTAGGCGAGGCCCACGCCGCCCGCGCCGCCGACCACGTTGCCGGCGGTGACCGCCGCGAGCGTCGAGAGAAAGGCCGCGGGCGAAACCTCGGCGCCCGCTACCCAACCGGCGGGCACGAGGTACATGTTCGCGACCGAATGCTCGAGGCCGAGCAGCACGAAAGCGGAGATCGGCCATACAATCGCGAGGATCTTGCCCGTCGCCGAGCGCGCCGAGATCGTGAGCCACACGGCAAGGCATACGAGCGCATTGCACAGGATGCCGCGGACGAAGGCGACATCGAGCGGCAGCGCCGCCTTGGCGAGCGCGATCCTGCGTGCCGTATCGCCCATCGGCCCCGCCATGAGATGCGCCAGCGCCACGAGCACCACGAGCCCCAGGGCGCCGCAGAGATTTCCCGCGTAGACGATCCCCCAGTTCCGCAGCACCGCCCCTATCCCGATGCGGCCGTCGACCAGCGCCATCACCAGGAGCGCGTTTCCGGTGAAGAGTTCCGCACCGCCCACGATCACAAGGATGAGGCCGAGAGAAAACACGATCCCGCCAAGGAAGCGGGCAGGTCCGAAGGCGAGATCAACGCCCGTCATCACCATGGTGAAGGCGAGCGCACCGAACCCGATGAAGGCGCCCGCCAGCACTGCAAGCGTGAACAACTGGACGGCCGGCATGTGCGCTTTCCGCACGCCCAGTTCCTCCACCAGCCGCGCCATCTCGGCCGGTTTGTAGTCATCGAGGCCGGTTGGATTGAACTCCGCCATTGCAATCTCCGGGAGAGGCGAACATTAACGAGTTGGTAATTTTTGCCGCATTCTGCTTCAAACCTCGGAAAACCCTGGTCTTTTCGCCCTGCTCCTCGCCCCCGAATCAACCGAGCAGCGCCGACTTCTGACCACATTCAGCCGCTTGAGTCATGACCGGTTCGTGAACGCCACAATCAACCGGCGCCGCGCAACCACCCCATCGGGAACACCCGAGGGACCATTGCAGGGTCAAAAACAGGGACGGGGATTACAAGATGAAGCGTGTTTTCCAGGCGGCCGCCGCGGCGGTCCTGTCAGTGTGTGTTGCTGTGCCTCTCGCTTCCTTCGAACCAGCGCACGCCCAGACGGGCATGGCGTCCTACTACAAGTCCGGCAAGCGCACTGCCAACGGCGAGCGCTTCGTTCCGGGCGGCCTCACCGCCGCCCACCGCACGCTGCCGTTCGGCACCAAGGTGCGCGTGGTGAACCTTCTCTCCGGGCGGTCCGTGATCGTCCGGATCAACGACCGCGGCCCGTTCATCCGCGGCCGCATCATCGACCTCTCGCTCGGCGCGGCCCGGGTGATCGGTCTGCACCAGACGGGCGTCGCCAAGGTCTCGTTGCAAGTACTGCGTTAAGGCGCCCGTCAGGGGACGCCGACCTGAAAGACCCCCGCCGGTGGGAATTCGGCGGGGGTCTTTCCATGTTCGTCCCCGCCACTACGGCCTGCTATGGTTGCCCAATCGAACGGGACGGAGCAGGCGATGATCGATCTTCAGGGACGCACCGTGGTGATCACCGGCGCAGGGCGCGGCCTCGGCGCGGCCTTCGCCGTGGTGATGGCGGACCTCGGGGCACACGTCGTCATGGCGGGCCGCAATCCCGAGACTCTCGGCGCCATGGCGGAATCGATCCGCCTGCGGACCGGACGACGGCCGGAGACCGCGGTGTTCGACCTCGCCGACGCCGGCGAGGTGACGCGCTGGGCAAAGGCGCGCCGCGACGAGGGCGGCAAGATCGACGTCCTCGTCAACAACGCCGCGCAATGGCTGCCGGGCGCGATGGACAGCCACGACGCGCACGCGATCGCCAGCACCATCGCTTCAACGGTCACCGGCACGCTGCTGCTCACGCGCGGGCTCCTGCCTCTCCTCGAGGCGTCGGGCGGCGGCGACGTCGTCAACATCGTCTCGATCTCGGGCCTTCCGAACGTCGCGCTGCATGGAGCCTCCGTCGCGTTCGTCGCAGCCAAGCACGGCCAGGCGGGGCTCACCGACGCGCTGCGCCAGGAGCTTGCACCGCGGCACGTGCGCGTCATCGGCGTCTACCCGCCGACGCTCGACGACATCTCCCCGCTCGAAGCGCAGTGGAACGAGCCGCGCTTCCCGGGCTCGCGCGCCAACAACCGCGACGTGGTCGACACCGTGCTGTTCGCGCTGTCGCGGCCGCGCCACCTGACGGTGTCGACGGTGGTGCTCGAAGGTGCTACGGGCGGACTGCACCCCACCTCCTGACGCTGCCCGGAGTCCTTTCGCCGCATGTCGCGCCTGCCCACACACGGGTCGTCCTCGGCCGTTCGCGGCGGTCTCGTCATGTCGGCGTCGATGGTGTGCTTCATCACCAACGACACGTTCACGAAGCTCCTCACGCACGACATCGCGATCGGCCAGTTCATCTTCCTGCGCGGCGTGTTCGCTACGACGTTCATGTTCTGCCTCGTTCTGGCCGGAGGCCATTTCAGCTCGATACCCTACGCCTTCGACCGGCGCGTGCTGGTGCGCGCGGCGCTCGACCTCACCGCCACGGGCCTGTTCATCGCCGCGCTCTATCATGCGCCGCTGCCGAACCTGACGGCCGTCCTGCAGGCGGTGCCGTTCACGGCGACGCTGCTCGCGATGCTGTTCCTCGGCGAACGGGTGAGCGCGCCGCGGCTCGTCGCGATCGCGGTGGGGTTCACCGGCGTGCTCCTCATCGTGCGGCCGGGTACCGAAGGGTTCAACGCGTGGACCCTGCTCGCCGGCGGCTCGATGCTGTGCGTCGCGCTGCGCGAACTGGTGACGCGGCGCATCCACCTGCACATCCCGACGGCGGTCGTCGCCTTTTCGACCACCATCCTCGTGACCAGCGGCGGCCTGCTCTGGACCTTGATCGAAGGATTTCAGCCGGTTGGCGCCAAGACGACGGGGATGCTTGTGACCGCCGCGGCGTTCCTGACGCTCGCCCAGTTCCTGGCGGTGCTGGCGCTGCGGGTCGGCACGGTGTCGCAGACGGCGCCGTTCCGCTACACGATCATCATCTGGTCGCTGCTCTCGGGCTGGCTCGTGTTCGGCTACGTGCCGGATGCGGTCGCTCTCCTCGGCATCGTTCTGATCGTCGCAAGCGGGCTCTACGCCATGGTGAAGGCGCAGCGGGAAATCCTCAGCGAGCGGCGGCTTGCGGAGGCCGCGGAACCGTGACGCCCCGCGACACATCGCCGGGATTGCGCGAACCGTCCATCCTGCCTTAAGTGCGCGGCCAACGATCCGCTTCCAGGAGCCTTGACCATGCCGATTGCCCGCCGCACCCTCGCCGCGCTCGCCTGCGCGGCGTTACTCGCCGCCCCCGCGCTCGCCGCCGAAATCGGCCGCACCGCCATCGGCGGCAAGGACATCGCGATCTTCGACGACGGGTCCTGGCGCTTCGTGGCCGACCTTGCGCCCGCCCCGCAGGGCTGCGCCGCCAACGACGTGTGGCAGAGCCACCGCATCACGCTGTCGCTGTGCGTGCCGCCCGGCACCTGGACGTCGCAGGGGTCGCACTATGCTTTCGAGGCGGTTTTCACCGATCCGAAGTCGACCGTGTTCTCCGGCATCATCACCGAAGCGATGCCGCTCGAGACGCCGCAGATGAAGGACCTCGTCCTCGCCATGGTGAAGGACAACCAGGAAATCGCCGAGGTGAAGGACGTGAGCTATCGCACCGGCACGTTCGGCGGCCATGAGCTCGGGATCCTCGAGTACACCACGGTGCTGAAGAAGGGCGCGAGCCTGCGCTACATGAACGTGCACGGCGGCATCCCGGAGAAGGGCAACTTCCAGCTGATGTTCTGGACCGATCCGGAGCTCTACGCCGAAAACGTTGGCAACTTCGAGAAGCTCGCGCAGACCGTCACCTGGAAGTGAGCCTCGCTCAGCCGTAGTGCCAGAACGACCACGCGGTGAGGATCACCGCCCAAACGAGGATCATCCGCTGCATGTACACGGGGTTGATGCGGCGGGTGAACTCGACGCTGAAGTAGCCGCCGAGGATCGTGCCGGTGCCGACGGCAAAAGCCTGCGGCCAGGCGACGAGCCCGTTCCATGTGAACAGCACGAGCGACAGGAGCGAGGTCGCGAGCAGCACCGCGTTCTTCGTCGCATTCGCCCGGTGGATGTTCGTCTCGCCGGTGAGCGCATAGAGCGCGAGCAGGATGATCCCGACGCCCGCGCCGAAGTATCCGGCGTAAACGTAGAGCAGGAACTCGAGGCCCAGCGCGGCGGCGTTCCACACGCCGGTCGGTCGGGCGGTGGCGTCGCGCCCGCGCCTGGCGAGCACGCGTCGCACCGGACCGCTCGAGGCATAGAGCAGCGTCGCCGTCAGCATCAGCCACGGCACCACCACCGTGAACCCGTCCGCCCCGCCCCAGATGAACAGGACCGAGCCGAGGCAGCTGCCGATGAAGGCGTATGCCATGCGTTGCATCAGCGGCCGGCCGATCGCCATCGCCTCGCGGCGATAGGCCACCATGGCGACGACGTTCGCCGGGGTGAGCGCGATGTAGCCGGACGCTGCGGCGATCTGCGGGTGAAGCCCGGAGGCGAGGAGCAGCGGGAAGATCAGGAAGCTCGATCCGCCGGCGACCGCGTTCACCGTGCCGGCGACGAGTCCGCCGGCGAACAGCGCCACCCCGTGTAACAGATCCATGACAAGCTCCTCGGGCGCTGCATGGCCTGCGGGGACTTGCCCGGTCAAGGTCCAGTTCCCGTTGGTCATGGCACCACGGGCCGCTTTCGGCCTAGCATGGCGCACCGATGCCCGACGGACCTCCGAGATACTCTGCACTGCAGCGCGCGCTGGCGCTTGCCCTGGCGCTGCTCCTCGGCGCGTCGATGCCGGCGGCGGCCGGCCAGCCGGTCTCGGTCGAGCTCGTGCTGGCGGTCGACGTGTCGGTGAGCGTGAACGACAGCGAGTACGCGCTCCAGATGAGCGGCATCGCGAACGCGCTGCGCCGGCCCGAGGTGAAGCGCCTGATCACCGAGCAGGACGAGGGCGTGGCGCTCACCGTGATGCAGTGGGCGGGCACCGCGACCGTGGAACAGGTGGTGCCGTGGCGGCTGCTGCGCACCGACGCCGACATCGAGGCCATGGCGCACGGGATCGCGGTCGCGCCGCGGGCCGCGCTCTCCTACTACACCGCGCCCGCCTTCGGCATCCTCGGCGCGATGCGGCTTCTGGAACGCAACGGCTTTGACGGAGCGGAACGCAAGATCGACGTCTCGGGCGACGGGCGCCGCAACACGGGTCCGCCTGCCTCGGCCGCCCGCACGCTGGCGGTCGCGGCGGGCATCACGGTGAACGGGCTTGCGATCGAGACCGACGACGCGACGCTCGGCGACTGGTATGGCCGCGAGGTCATCGGCGGCCCCGGCGCGTTCGTCATGCGCGTCTCGTCGTTCGAGGGGTTCGGCGACGCGATGGCGCGCAAGCTCTACCGCGAACTGTCGCCAAAACTGTCGCGGCTCGACCGCACGCGCCTGAACGATCAGGCGGGTCTTGCGAGCGCCCGGTCCTCCTCCGTCTCCGGGATGCGCCACGACATTCCGCGCGGCGTCACCACGTACTCCGGCCACGGAAAGTCGACCGGCGGGGAATAATCGCACCACGGCTTTAGCCAGCGCTCGCCGCCGACGCCGCCGCCCGTGCGCTCCACGAACTCGGCCCGGCAGCGGGCGAGCGCGGCCTGGTCCGTCATCAGTTCAACGAGCGTCCCGGCGATCGTCTTGGCTGCCGTGTCGATCATCGGGTCGATGGTCGCAGGAATGCCGCCCAGCGCGTTCATCACCCAGTCCGGGTAGACGAACCCCTTCGGCGCCCGCAGCGTCGGGCGGCCGACGTAGAGGCGCAGCGTCGGCGCGTGCCAGGTCATGTCGGTGTAGTCGTCCGACGTGTAGTGCGTCTGCCAGGCGGGGATTTCGGCCCGCAGCCGTCGCTCCGCTTCCTCAGGGGAGACGAGTTCCTCGATCGCCGGCAGGAACGGCCGGGCCATCGGCTCGAGCCCGAGCTCGCGCTGGATCTGCCGGGCGACCTCGATCGCCTCGGAGCCCCAGCGCGGTGCGCCGGCGGCCTCGAGGTTGCGCCAGCCGATCTCGGCCATCGCGTGGTTGGCGAGGCCGGGGCGCGACTTCGACACCCAGTGCCGCCTGACCGTGCAGTGCGCCGCCTTCGCGGCGGCCTCGGCGTTCGCGTCGAGCACGGCGAGCGCGCGGTCGAGCATCGCCTGCGCGGGCGCGCGGAGCGCGTACTGGATCTGCGCGGCTTGCGCCGGCAGGTTGTCCGCGGTCGCCTGTCCCGCCATCAGGATCGTCTCGTTGATGGTCCAGGTACCCGACGCCGGCAGCATCGACTCCCGCGTCATCTTGGAGAGCATGTACATGGCGACGAGCGCATCGTTGGCGCCCGGTGCGCGCGCCGAGGTGTGCGCTGCCGGGATCGGGCTCTCCTTCGCCGCGCCGATGCCCGAAAGCCACGTCTCGGGCGAGGCGCATCGGAACTCGTAGATCACGCCGTAGAAGGGGCCGCAGTGCGTCTCCCAGCGCAGCGTGTTGCACAGGGGGAGCATGTAGAACGGGTGGAACGAGACGATCGCGTCGAGCCCGTCGTAGTAGCCCTTCGCGGCGTGGATCGGCTTTGAGCCGCGCACCTTCTCGGCAGGCTCGCCCATGAAGCGCAATGTGCCGGTGATGCCGTGCTTCTCCATCGCGGCTTTGGCGGCAAGCGTGCCGGCGAGCGCCGACATGCCGAGCGCCGAGTGCGGGTCGGTGTGGCCGCCGGCATGCAGCGACAGGCCGGGGCGCGGCGCGCGGTACGGCGCCGCGATCTGGCAGTTGCCGGGGATGCCGTCGTACTCGGCGTAGGCCATCAGCGCCGGGCCCTTGCCGTTCGACCATGTGGCGGAAAACGCCGTCGGCATCCCGCCCGAGCCTTCCTCGACGCTGAACCCCTCGGCCCTGAGCCGCGCCACGTACCATTCCGCCGAGCGGTACTCGCGCCAGGCGGTCTCGCCGAAGTCGAAGATCGTGGCGTTCCAGGCGGACCAGCGGTCGCGGTTCTCCGTCACCCAGCGGTGCGCGCTTTCCCGTGCCGGCATTGGATTGCCCTCCTTCGTCCGATGGCGCACTGTTTGGACCGGCACGATTGCAACGGCAAGGGACCCATGACGGACGCGAAACCCCCCTCGGCGCGCACGCGCGTCAAGCGGCTACACGAATATGCACGCTACGACCGCGAGACGATCCACGCGATCCTCGACGCGATGCCGGTCGCCCACGTCGGCTACCTCGTCGACGGGGCGCCGTTCGTCACGCCGACGCTGCAGTGGCGCGAGGGTGACCGCGTGTTCTGGCACGGCTCTTCCGCCAGCCGGTTGCTGAAGAAGGCGACGGGCGCGGACGTGTGCCTCACGGTCACCCTCGTCGATGCGATGGTGCTTGCCCGTTCCGGCCTCAACTCGTCGGTCAACTACCGCTCCGCGATGGTGCTCGGCAAAGCCGAAGCCGTGTCGGATGGCCGCGAGAAGGTGCGCCACCTCGAGACGATGATGGAGCGGATGTTCCCCGGCCGCTGGGCGACGCTCCGGCCGGCGAGCGCACAGGAGCTCAAGGCGACGGCCGTGCTGTCGATGCCAATTGAGGAAGCGTCCGCGAAGGTCACTTCGGGCATGCCCAAGGACGACGAACCGGACTACGCCTGGCCTGTCTGGGCCGGCCTCGTGCCGATCCGCATGGAGGCAGGGCCACCCGAAACCGACCCCCGCACACTTCCCGGCCTCGCCGTGCCGGAGCATGCGAAGCGATACCGGATCGGATGACGCTCAGCGAAGCGGGCCGCCCTCGCGCGCGAGCGACCTCACTTCGACGGTCGGGAGATGGCACTCGTAGTACATCTCTTCGTAACTGCCCACCGTGTTCACCGGGAATGAGATCTCGACCTCGGTATCCCCGATGGCCCAGTTCCTTTGCGCCGTAATCACGTCAGCGACGCCCGTTGCAATCCAGTCGAGGTCATCCAGCTGGCTCTCGGCTGATAGGCCGCGACGGTCGAGCTTTTCGCGCACGATCTGGTACCCGCATTGGATCGCCATCTGCGCAATCGCTGCTACTGGGAAAATCTCGCCAATTTCGATCAGCTTTCCCGTTGCCATGTCGATATTGAAGTTCTCATCGCGCCAGGCTTCGTCCCCGCACCCGCCGCAGCCATAACCGGACTCGAGTTTCAGGGAAATCAACCGCGGGGAGGCATATGTCAGCTTGAGACCTGCGAAGACCCATTGCTCATCCGACGTGGGCGGTTCCCCAACCGTCTTCTTCCCGTTGCTGGCGCCGGCGATAAGCGCGTCGACGATGCGGTTGTATTCGATTTCGCCGGCCTGGGTCGGGTTGTCGAGCCTCAGATAGAGGCCGCGCAACACAGTGCGGTCATCAAGCTTTTGCTCGAACGGCTTCAACGAAAATCCCCGGAGCGGGCCGGACAGCGGCGCCCCCGTGAGCAGGGCTATCTGATCCTTCATCTTGCCGTTCAGGCACTCGCTCTCCTCGTCCTTATTGAAGTTAAGGCAGGTCTTCAGCGCGTCCAGCCATTCCTGCTGCGCCTGGCGAACCATATCGCGATCGTGTTCGGGAATGGCGGGCAACGCGCCCCTGTAAGCCTCACGCAGGTCCGCGTTGAGGCGCGCGAGGTCGCCGTCGTGGCAGATCGTGCCGGCGATCTCGCGCGTCTCCGTCGGACATTCAAGACCGCCAACGAACTCTGCTGCGCCGGCCGCCCGCATGGCGAGCAATGTGAAGACAACGGCGGTGAGCAAACGCTGCATACGCGCATGTAAATGCAATCCAGGATTGCAGTCAAACCACCGCGACGATGTCGATCTCGGTCAGCATGTCCTCGTAGGCGAGCCAGGGGACGGGGACGCCGGTGGAGGTTGGCCCTTGCGCGGGGAAGTAGGAGAACCGGGTCTCGGCGTTGGGCTTCAGGTACTCCTCGCCGCAGGGGCCGACGTAGAACGAGTTAACCTTGACCACGTTGGCGAAGCCGAGGCCCAGCTCGTCGAGGACGCGGCCGATGTAGGCCATCGCGAGCTTCGTCTGCGCAACCATGTCGTCCTTGTGCAGCACGCTCGCATCGGGTGCGAGCGGCACCTGGCCGCCGAGGAACACGAGGTCGCCGCAGCGGATTCCGTGGCGATAGGGCAGATGCACCGTCCAGTCCCAGTGGTTGTCGGGCCACACTGCGGTACGCGGCATCGCGGAGCCGTCGACCGCGCGCATCGCGATGACGTCGTTCACCACCATCACGCCTTCGCGCGCGACCCGCGGGAGCGAGATGCCGGTCGCCGCGGGTCCGGGCTCCGGGTAGTGCGAGGCACGCAGGAGAGCCGGCGCGCGCCAGTCCTCCTTGGTGCCCGGCTCGACGTTGAAGATGTTTGCCTTCACCGCATCGGCCAGCGAGGCGCCGAGCTGGCGTAGCAGTTTATCGAGCTTCGGCAGCACGAGCCGCGACTGTTCGTAGAGGCTACCCGGATAGGGGATGTTCCCCGCCTCGTCCACGGCCGTGACGCCGGAAGTGAAGATCATCTCCTCGCAGCGTACCGCCTGGCTGAAATTGCGCGGAAGCTTGGGGCCGTCCGCGCGCCATGCCGCCTGCCGCGGCAAGCGCTCGCCGTTGAGGCCGCGCATGGCCCAGCCCTCGATCTCGATCCACATGTCCGGGTAGGCGAGGTGCGGCAGCGGCACGAGCGTCACCGCCGGGCCCGGGCCGGCGAGTGGGCCGAGGCAGTCGGACAGGATCTCGAGCAGCGCATCCTCGCTGGTCTTGCCGTCCATCACGTAGAATACGGTCAACTTCACGAGGTCGGCGAGATCGGCGCCCGCACCGGCAAGCGACGCCGCCACGTACTCCATCGATCCACGGGCCTGCGCGGGCAAACTGCCGGGGTGGCGGATGCGGGTCTTTGAATCGAGGTCCACCTGCCCGGCCACGAACACGTGCTTGTTGCAGCGGATCGCCTGGCTGTTGTTCGTCGAGGCAAGCCCCAGCGCCCAGTGTTCCTTCGGGCGCACGTAGAAGCGCGGCAGCATGGGATATCCTCCTTGGCGAACGGTCAGCGGGTGAGCCGGATCAGCTCCACGATGTAGGCGGTGGACCAGCCGAACATGAGAAAGCCGTTGGCGGCGATCATCGCCGAAAGGATCCGCCATTCGTGCGAGAGCGTGATGTCGCCGAGCCCGAGCGTCGAGAAGCACACGAGCGCAAAGTAGAGCGCCGGCTCGAAGGCGTGCACCGCGCCGACGACGAAAAGCACCGCCGCCCAGATCCAAACCTCGATCGTCATCACGAGGAGGATGTAGAGGATCGACGTGACGGTCATGCCGGTGTTGGTGAAACGGCGCAGACGCGGGCGCACCCACAACAGCAGGCTCTCGAAGCGGTCGGAATAAAGTGTGTACATCTCGGCCTGGATGCTCACGATCACGGCGATCACCACCGAGCCGATGGCGAGCTGCCGGAAGACGTCCGCCGTCGTCGCTTCGACCATCACCGGGCGAGCGCGTCGAGGATGCGCACCCAGCTGCGGATCCCCTTGTGGAAGGACGTCACGTCGTATTTCTCGTTGGGCGAATGGATCGCGTCGTCGTCCTGCGCAAAGCCGATGAGCAGGCTCTCCATCCCGAGCGCCTCCTGGAAGTCGCCGATGACGGGGATCGAGCCTCCGGAACCGACACGCACCGGCTGGCGCTTCCACTCGGCCTTGAGCGCGGCTTCGGCTCTCGCCAGGTACGGATTATCCTCCGAAATCAGCACGGCCGGGGCGCCGTGGGTCGACGGCGTGAACGCCGCCTTCACGCCCTCCGGCAGGCGACCCTTCACGAACGCGCGGAACGCCTTGCGCAAGGCGTCGGGGTTCTGGTCGGCCACGAGCCGGAACGAGAACTTCGCCGAGGCCTTCGAGGGGATCACGGTCTTCGGACCGGCGCCGGTGTAGCCACCGATGATGCCGTTCACTTCCGCCGTGGGCCGGCCCCAGATCTGTTCGAGCACGGAGTATTTGCGCTCGCCGGCCGCAGCCTTCAGGCCGACATCCTTCAGGAACTTCTTCTCGTTGAGGCCGATCGAGGCCCAGGCCTTCCGCTCCGCGCGGGTCAGCGGCTTCACGTCGTCATAGAAGCCGGGGATCGTGATCCGTCCCTGCGCATCGTGAAGGTCGGCGATGATCGCGGCGAGCACCTTGATCGGGTTCGCGGCCGCGCCGCCGTACATGCCGGAGTGCAGGTCGATCGACGGCCCTGTAATCTCGACCTCGTCGGTAAAGATTCCGCGCAGCCGAGTCGTGATCGCGGGTGTCTTTCGGTCGAGCATGCCGGTGTCGCAGACGAGCACCACGTCGGCCGCCAGTTCCTTGCTGTGCGCCTTTAGGAACGGCTGGAGCGAGGACGAACCCGACTCTTCCTCACCCTCGATCATCACCGTTATGGAGACGGGAAGTTCGCCCGTCGCGTCGATCCAGGCGCGACTGGCCTCGACAAAGGTCATCACTTGGCCCTTGTCGTCGCTCGCGCCGCGGGCATAAATCCTTTCCACACCGTCTGAATCCCGGCGCCGCGTCGGCTCGAACGGCGGTGAGGACCACTTCTCGACCGGATCAGCGGGCTGGACGTCGTAATGTCCATAGAACAGCACATGGGGCGCGCCCTGGGGACCGGCCCGGTGGCCCAGCACCATGGGCTGGCCGCCGGTTTCGGCGACGCGCGCCGCAAACCCCATGCTCATGAGGTCCGCGACCAGCCACTCCGCCGCTCTCCGGCAGTCCTTGGCGTAGGTAGGGTCGGCGGAGATACTGGGTATGCGGAGCAGTTCGAAAAGCCGGCCGATGCTCGGCTCGAGGGACTTGTCGGCGGCAGCGAGCACGGAATCGACGGCAGGCATGGATCCTCACGGAAAGCCGGGCTTAACGATCGTTTGAGTCGTTTCGGGCACTCTTCCATGCCGTCCCCGAAACCCGCAAGGGGCGCGGCATGACCGACGCCGGATTCCTCCTCTACCGCGACAGCCTCCAGGCGAAAGAGCCGGCGCAGCGCCTGCTCCGCCTGCAGCGCGCAGGCTATCAGCGCTGGCTCGTGCTCAGGAGCCAGATCGATCTCTACTTCTTCTGGGAGAAGCGCTGGTTCTTCATCGCGCTGATCGTCGGCTTCATCGTCATGAACCTGCCGACGCCCGAGGGCCTGAAGCACGAAGGCCAGATCGTGCTCGCGATGTCGGTGGTCGCGACCATCCTGTTCGTCACCGAGCCGATCCCGCTGCCGACGGTGCCGCTGCTGATCATCGTCGGCCAGATCGTGCTGCTCGGGATCAACCCGACGAAGGTCGCGCAGAGCCTGATGACGGACTCCGTCCTGTTCATCATGGGTTCGCTGATGCTGGCGGTCGCGATCGTCAAGCAGAAGCTCGACAAGCGCGTCGCCTGGGCAATCGTGCAGGTGACCGGCACCAACGCCTACTGGATCTCGTTCGGTATCACGGTCGTGTGCGGCTTCATCGCCGCGTTCATCGGCGAGCACACGGTGGCGGCGATGATGCTGCCCGTCGGCGTGCGGCTCATCATGCTCACATCGAACGATCCGAAGAAGGTGCACAACCTCGCCGCGGTGATCCTGTTCTCGATCTCCTACGGCTGCTCGATCGCCGGCATCGCCACGCCCTCGGGCGGGGCGCGCAACGCGATCATGATCGGCTACTGGCAGCAGATCTTCTTCTCGCCGGTCGACCCTGCGACACGGAAGTACCTCGTCGATTACGTGACGTGGATGCTCTACGCGTTCCCGATGTTCCTCCTGCGCCTGCCGATCGTGACGGCGCTTCTGTTCTTCACGTTCCGCCCCGAGTCATCCGACATGTCGCGCGCGGTGGCGCGGCTGCGCACGCAGGTGATGATGGACGGACCGCTGAAACTGTCGGACTGGCTGTCGATCGGCATCTTCGTGCTGACGATCATCGGCTGGATCACGCTGTCGGGCACCATCGGCCTCGGTGCGATCGCGCTGATGGGGGTGAGCGCCTTTCTCGTGTTCGGGCTCGTGCGCTGGGAAGACATCAACCAGGGCGTCAACTGGGGCGTCGTGCTGCTCTACGCGGCCGCCGTGTCGCTCGGCGTAGAAATGCAGAACACGGGCGCCGCGGAATGGATGGCGCACACGGTGGTGCAGGGCCTCACTCCGTTCGGTGCGGGACATGGCTTCGGCCTCGAGGCGGCGGTCTCGGCGCTCACCGTTGCCGTGTCGAACACCATGACCGCCGGCGCCGCCGTCGCTGTGCTCGGCCCCGTGGTCCTGAAGATGGCGTCCGTCGCCGGCGACAACCCAATCAACATCGGCTTCATCACCGCGATCTCGTCCGCCTTCGGCTATCTCACCGCCGCCGCGCAGCCCGCCTTCACGATCATCTACGCGTCCGGGTATCTGAAGGGGTCGGACTTCCTGAAGATCGGCATCCGGATGATGGTGATCTCGATGGCGCTCCTGTTCTTGCTGTCGCAGTTCTACTGGCCGCTGATCGGTCAGTGAGGGAAGCCCGGCGATGGCCCTGTTCAACCGAACGAAGCTCAGCGAACGGCAGGAACGGGCCGTCCAGCGCACGCTGCACCAGTTGCGCCAGCAGCGCCGGCAGCGCTTCCGCCTGCTCGCGTGCATCGACGGGACGGACGCGTCCTACAACACGGTGCGGTTCGCCGCGCGCTTCGCCCCGAACGACGATTGCGACATCATCGTCCTCTACGTACGCCCCGTCGACCAGGGGCTCTGGTCGGGCGGCCTGCAGGTGCGCGTGGCGCGCCAGAACATGCTCGACTCGGGCTTCGATCTTCCGGGCGTGCGCGACCTGAAGAAGGCGCTCGAGGTGCTGAAGGAGGAAGGCATCGACGTCGAGGCGTGGCCGAAAGAGGCGGGCCATGCGGATGCGTGGGGCGATCCGCTCGGCGACACCAAGGTCGAATACAAGAGCCCGGGCGGCAAGACGGTCGTGCTGAAGCTCAAGACGGCCCCCGACGTCGCGGCGGGCATCCTCGACCAGTATGAGCTCGGTCCCTACAACCTCATCATCATGGGCGAACCGTCGCGCTGGCGCGGCGAGTTCTCCTCCGTGTTCGAGGCGGGCCCCGTGCAGCGGGTCGCGGTGCTCGCGCCCTGCTCCGTGCTGATCGCGCGCGACTCGCTCGACAAGAAGGGCTTCTTCATCTGCACCGACGGCACCGCGCGCTCGATGCAGGCGGTGCGCCGTTCAGCCGTGCTCGCGCACGTGATCGGCGAACCGATCACGCTGTTCTCCGCCGCCGTGCGCAGCGACGGGCTCGCCGCTGCGGAAGAGAACGTGAAGAACGCCCGCGCACTGCTCAAGGCCATGGGGATCAAGGTCGCGCACGTCGAGACCGCCGTGGGCAAGCCCGCGCGCACGATCATCGAGAAGGGCGCAGGCCACCGGTTGATCGTGGTGACGGATGAGGGCCGCACCCGCCTGCAGCGCGTGCTGCGGGGCTCCACCGCCTACGACGTGGTCCGTTCGGCAGCGACCAGCGTGCTCGACGTCCGATAACGATTGGGGCCTGGTTGCTCCTGCCGCGTGGTTCGAAGCGGCAGGGGCCAGGACGCCTTCCCCGCGGGACACGACTGCCGGGGCCGACGGGTGATGGAGCCCAGGCGGTCGCTGAACCAACGTCCGTAACCCTTTGTTAGCAACCGGCGTGCCAGCCGCGAATCTCAGCATTCTTGCGGTTTGGCTCATCTTCGGGCCAGTGAGCCTGCCTCACGATTGGGCGGCTCCATCAACGCTGCCCGATGATTGGGCACGCAACGGACTTGCGCAGGGCATGGCTTTCCGCGAGAACAGCCGCATGGCAAAGTACATCCTCCATTGCATGGGCGAGTCCGGGAACGCCTACAAGGTGGCGCTCATGCTGGCGCTCACGGGCAGCGACTGGGAGCCCCGGCTCGTCGACTATTTTGGCGGCGAGACCCGCACGCCGGAGTTCCGCAGCGAGCGCAACGCGCTCGGCGAAGTGCCGGTGCTCGAGCACAGGGGCAAGACGCTCTCCCAGTCGGGCGTGATCCTCGACTACCTCGCCGAGACGACCGGCCGCTACGGGCCGACGTCAAACGACGAGCGCCGCGAAATCCTGCGCTGGACGCTGTTCGACAATCACAAGTTCACGAGCTACGTGGCGACCCTTCGGTTCCTCACGCACTTCCGCAAGATGGACGCAGCCGATCCGGTCGTGACCTTCTTCCGCGACCGGGCGCTGACCGCCTACGGCCTTGTCGACAAGCACCTGCGCACCCGGCCCTACCTCGTCGGCGACCGTCTGACGATCGCAGACCTATCGCTCGTCGGCTACTGCTACTACGACGGCGAACTCGGCTTCGAGATCGGGCAGTTCGAGCACATCACGCCGTGGCTTGCACGCATCCGGGCAACGCCCGGGTGGAAGGGCCCGTACGATCTGATGCCGCGGTCCTACAAGGGCTGAGCCCTACCCCGCGTCAGGCTGCTTCGGTGGCGTCGAGGTACTCCTCGAGGTGTTCGAGGTTCTCGAAGCGCATCCAGCCCTCATCCGTCTCGGCCTCCACCGTGCCGTCCGACAGGAAGCGGGCGGGCTTGCCGCGCACGATCTTCTCCTCGACGACGTAGAGCACTTCCTCGAAGCCCGTCTCCGCGGCAGCCTCCTCGGCCGGCGATTCGGCAGTTCCTTCAAGCGCTTCCTCGACGACCTCGGCCACGTGTTCTGCCGGCGCGGCGACGATCGTCTCCTCCGCAACGGCGATCGCCTCGGCTGCGGGCTCCGGCGGTTCGACCTCCGGCTCGGCCCTCGCCACCTGCTCCGTCGCCGCCTCGTCCCGCATGCGCGGGAACGGCTCCTTCGAGGCGCCGTAGGCGGCAGCCCCTGCGGCAGCGCCAGCGCCGAGCGCCACGGCCGTCGCGTCGCCGTTCGTGCGCGTCTGCGGCAGCGGCAGCCGGGTACCGCGCGCGGCCTCGATCGCATCGACGACCGAGAACAGCGCCTGCGTGACGGAGGCGAGCCCCAGCACGATGAAGCCGCCCGACAGCAGCGTGGCCGCGGTATCGAGGGTCAGCCCGATGACGACGTTCCCCGCGCTGGTCAGGACCATCAGGCCGACCGCCACACCCGCGGCGATCAGCGCGATCGAGATGCCATAGAGAATTGCCTTCATCTGAACCCCTTTGCGGGGGTTTCCCCGCAGCGCGCGCCGAATCAGGGCCGGAAGGCCCGTTCACCCTCCACTTTCCGCAGGCTTTCCTAGCGATCCGTTAACCATGCGCCACAGCCCCTGGTTGCGGCGCCACCGGATGCTCTAGCTCAGCTCGATCTCGTCGTCGATGACGTGCTCAAGCCCGATCTCCGGGGCGGTGACGACGGCGCGCACCTTGATGACACCCTTCGTCTTGCCCGATTTCCGCACGGCCTCTTCGATGCGCTGCTGGGAGGTGACGCCCACCTGCTTCAGGAACTTGCGCATCGACATGTTGAACTTGTCGCTGTCCATCGGTCACTTGCCTCCTCGAGCTGGTTCCGCCCCCGTGGCGTCCCGTCATTCGTAAACGATCTTCGGCGGCTTTCGCCCCACGCTGTCGGCCGAGATCGACTGCCATACCATCCGCGCCATCTCCAGATAGACGGCAGTGTGGGGCGAGGCGGGCTCTGCAGCGACGATCGGCTCGCCGGCATCGGAGCGCTCCCGCAGCACGGGATCGAGCGGCACCTCGCCAAGGAAAGGCACGCCGAGCTTCGCCGCCTCCGCATGCGCGCCGCCATGGCCGAAGATGTCGTGGCGGCCGCCGCAGTCGGGGCAGACGAAATAGCTCATGTTCTCGACAATCCCGAGGATCGGCACCGCCACCTTGCGGAACATCGCGATCCCGCGCCGCGCATCGACGAGCGCAAGATCCTGCGGCGTCGAGACGATCACCGCGCCGGAGAGCGGGGTCTGCTGGGCGAGGGTCAGCTGCGCGTCGCCTGTGCCGGGGGGCATGTCGACCACGAGCACGTCGAGGTCACCCCAGGCGACTTCCCGCAGCATCTGCTGCAGCGCCGACATCACCATCGGCCCGCGCCAGATCATCGCCGTGTTCTCCTCGACGAGGAAGCCGATCGACATGACCTTGAGCCCGAGTTTCTCGATCGGCTTCAGGATGCGCGACCCCGGCGCCTCGGCCTGCGGCTTCTCGGTGATCGCGAGCAGCCGCGGGAGCGAGGGGCCGTAGATGTCGGCATCGAGGATTCCGGTGCGCACGCCGATCGCCGAAAGCGCTAGCGCGAGGTTGACGGCGGTGGTCGACTTGCCGACCCCGCCCTTGCCCGACGCCACTGCCACGATGTGCCGGACGCCCGGGACTGGCGCGCCCGCCGCACGCGGACCACCGGCCTGTGGGCCGGACGCCGGCCGCTGCGGCCGTGGCGCGCCTGAACCCGGCTCAGCTTCTGCGGTGAGCGCGACGATGGCCCGCTTCACGCCGGAGAGCTTCGTCACCGCCTGCTCGGCCGCCTTGCGCACCGGCTCGAGCGCGCGGGCCTCCTTCGGATCGACGGTGATGGCAAAAATTACCTGCCCGTCGCGGATCGACACGGCTGAGACGAGGCCTTCCGCGACGATGTCGCGGTCGTGGCCCGGCAGGCGGATGGACTTGAGCGCCGCGAGGATGTCCTCGCGTTCAAGAGTTGGCATCGACGAAACCCGTGTCGCCGCTCGAGGCGCGGCGCCTTCCCGATCAACGGGCAGGTGGCCGTCGCCCGCCCAGTTCAGAGGTGATCTCGGCCGCAATGGCCGCAACGGCCTGGCCGAGGACGGGGATCCGCTGGTCGGTGAGACGGGCGGTCGGTCCGGAGATCGACAGGCCCGCCAGTGGCTGGCCGTGCTCGTCGAACACCGCGCTCGCCACGCACCGGAGGCCGATCGCGTATTCCTCGTTGTCGACGGCATACCCCCGCTCGCGCACGACCGCAAGTTCGCGGCGGAAGTCGTCGGGGGTGAGGATGGTGTTGTTGGTCTCGCGGCGCATCTCGAGGCTCGTGATGACCTTGTCGGCCTCCGCCTGCTCGAGGTGGCTGATGATCGCCTTGCCGATGCCGGAACAGTGCATCTGCGCCCGCCCGCCCGGTCCGGCGATTGCGCGCATCATCTTCTGGCATTCGACCTGCGCGAGGTAGACGACCTCGCCGCGGTCGGCGATGCCGAGGTTCACGGTCTCGCCCGACTGCTCCATCATCCGGCGCATGTAGGGCCGGGCGATCGCCACGATGTCGCGCGACCGCAGGAAGGCCGAGCCGACGCGGAACGACTGGACGCCGATGGCCCAGCTGGCGCGCTCGTTGTCGAAGCGGACATACCGCTCGTTCTGGAGCGTGGTCAGGAGGCGGTGGGCAGTCGAGTTCGGGAGGCCGACTTCCTGCGCCACTTCCGACAGGGACATGCCTTGCGGATGGTAGGACAGGGCGTTCAGGAGCCGGAGCGCCCGGCTCAGCGATTGCACCTGACCGGAGGCGCGCAGGGCTTCCTTGCTCGGCACGCGCACTTCGGCTCGACGGTCGTCACTGCGCCGCGCATTGTTGTCCAGCATCGCAAGAATCCTCTAGAGGGCCCGCCTTTCCATTGTACGGCAAATCCGAATTGCGCGGATCACATGCCGGTGACAAGCAAACTTGACGGCGAGTCTATACCAGAAGGGCCACCCGGCGGCGCAATTCCGGGACGAGTTCGGCCGTGAACCAGGGGTTCTTCTTGATCCAGGCGTTGTTGCGCCAGGACGGATGGGGAAGCGGTATGACCGGGGGATGGCCGGACCCCAGCGCCTCCCGCCAGCCCTTTACCGCTGCGGTCAGCGAGGCTTCAGCCAGGCCCGGCAGGTGCCAGAGGTGGGCATACCGGCCGAGCGCTACCACGAGTTCGACCTGCGGCATCGCCGCCAGGAACCGCGCCCGCCACAGCGGCGCGCACTCGCGGCGCGGCGGCAGGTCGCCGCCCTTGGAGTCCTGTCCCGGAAAGCAGAAGCCCATCGGCAGGATTGCCACCCGCGCGGGATCGTAGAACACCTCGGGGCCGATCCCGAGCCAGTCGCGCAAGCGGGTGCCGGACGGATCGGTGAACGGTCTCCCGCTCGCATGCACGCGGGTGCCCGGCGCCTGCCCCACAATCAGGAGACGCGCCGTCGTCGAGACCTGGAACACGGGACGCGGGTCATGCGGCAGCGGCTTTCCGCGCGGCGTTTCGAGGCAGGCGCGGCACGCGGCCGCGAGGCGTGAAAGCTCGTCCAGCCGTTCGGGCGACGCGGCGCGGATTGCTGCGGTTTGCGGACGTTTCAGGGCGTCAACTCCGGCGGTTTCGCGATGACCAGCTCCTCACCCGATTTAAGCAACCTTTAGAGACCCGGGAAGGTCGCCGTTAAACGCCTTCAGTTACCTTCTGGGGCATGACTGCGGTAATGGGTGGCAACGATCCGCTTTCCCTCGAGCTCGAGGGGCTCACGCCCGGCCAGGCCAGAGGCCCGGACGCCGGCGAGCCGTCGACGTGGGAACTCGAACTCCTCACCCTGTTCGTGCGCAACCAGATCAAGGTTGCGTTCGCGCTGGCCGCGCTGTCGATGCTGTTCTTCGTCACCAACCTGATCTGGACGCCGTTCCAGCCGGTGGCGCTGTGGCTTGCCTGCGCGTTCGCCGCGCAGGGCGTGCAGCTTCTCCTGTGCCGCCAGTACACGCGCATCTATCGCCGCGCCGTGCAGCCGTCCGAATGGGTCGGCATGCTGACGGCGTCGGAACTCCTCTATGCCTCGTGCTGGATCGTGCCGCTGTTCCTGTTCTGGCAGCCCGGCAACGACATGCAGCACATCTTCCTGATCGCGACGCTGATGGCCGTCGTCGCGGTCCGGATCATGATCTCGTCGAACTACATGCCGGTCGTCATCACCGGCACGGGCTTCATCACCCTCGGCATCCTGATGCGGTGTCTCATCGAGGCGACGCCGCTCTACGTCGTGCTCGGCACGATGGCGGTGATGATCGAGGTGTTCTTCATCCAGCTCGCGCGCCGCCTGCAGGAGAACGCGCGCGACATGCTCGTCTACCGCGCCCAGCGCGAACGCCTCATCGTCGAGCTCGAACGGGCCCGCGACGAGGCCGAACGCGACCGTAAGCGCGCCGAAGAAGCGAACCGGGCGAAGTCGCGCTTCCTTGCGACGATGAGCCACGAGCTGCGCACGCCGCTCAACGCCATCATGGGCTTTTCCGAGATCCTGTCGAAGGAGATGATGGGTCCGCACCAGGTGAAGGCCTACAAGAACTATTCGGCCGACATCCACAACTCGGGCCACTACCTCCTGAACCTGATCAACGACATCCTCGACCTGTCGCGCATCGAGGCGGGCCGGCTCGAGATCACCGACAGCGCGGTGAGCCTCGTCGAGATCGCCGCGGAGTGCCGCAAGCTCGTCGACCTGAAGGTTCGCGAGAAGAACGACACGCTGAAGATCGAGATCCCCGAGGATTGCCCGAACCTGCTGGCCGACGCGCGCTCGCTGCGCCAGATCTGGCTGAACCTGCTGTCGAACGCGATCAAGTTCTCGCCCGCCGGCAGCACCATCGTGCTCGGTGTCGAAGTGCTGCCGAACCAGGCGCTGTCGATGTACGTCACCGACAACGGGCCGGGCATTCCGGCGAACGAGCTCTCGGCGGCGCTCGGGGCGTTCACCCGCGGCTCGCTCGCGACCAGGCGCGCGATCGACGGCGCGGGCCTCGGACTGCCGATCGTCAACGGGCTCGCCCGCCTGCACGAGGCGGAACTCGACATCCGGTCGCGCCCCGGTCAGGGCACGACCGTCTCCGTCGTATTCCCGCCGAAGCGCGTGATGTCGGAGAACCAGGCGCAGCTGCTCAGCGCCCAGTCCGTCGAAAGCGCGAGCCAGCGCAAGCTCATCGCCATCACGCACTGATTGATCTCGTCAGGCCTTTCCGCTGACGCCGGCTTCGGCGAACGTCGCCATACCGTTGTGCACGTTGACCGCGGCCTTGACGATCCCCGCCGCGACCACAGCGCCCGAAGCTTCGCCGAGCCGCATGCCGAGATCGACGAGCGGTTGCTTGTCGAGGCGGGCGAGAAGCGCGCCGTGCGCAGGCTCGGCCGAGCGGTGGGAGAACAGGCAGTGGTCGACCGCGCCTGGCCGGGTGGCCGCCACCACGGCCGCCGACGCGGTGGCGACGTAGCCGTCGACGATCACCGGGATGCGCTGCATGCGCGCGGCGATGATCGCCCCCGCCATGGCGGCGAGTTCGCGACCGCCGAGGCACGCGAGCACCTGGAGCGGATCGTCGAGCCGCGCGCGGTTCGCCGCGACCCCCGCTTCGACCGCCCGCACCTTGCGGGCCAGCGCTTCGCCCTCGACGCCCGTGCCGGGACCAACCCAGCTCGCGGCGCTGCCGCCGTAGAGCGCCGTCGCGATCGCCGCGGCCGAGGTGGTGTTGGCAATGCCCATCTCGCCGATGCACAGGAGGTCGATCTCGCCGTGCACCGCTTCCATGCCGTACGCCATGGTGGCGACGCACTCGGCCTCCTCCATCGCGGGGCCTTGCGTGAAGTCCTTCGTCGGCACCTCGAGTGCGAGCTCGAAGACCTTCAGCCCAACGCCGAAGGTCTTGCAGAGCTGGTTCACCGCCGCGCCGCCGGCCTTGAAGTTTGCGACCATCTGCGCCGTCACCGCCGGCGGGTAGGCTGAGACGCCGTTCGCCGCGACACCGTGGTTGCCGGCGAAAACCGCGCACAGCGGCTTCTCGACCGTCGGGCGCGCGCGGCCTTGCCAGCCCGCCATCCATTCGGCAATCGTCTCAAGCTTGCCGAGCGACCCCGGCGGCTTGGTGAGATTGCCGTTGCGCTCCTTGGCGGCGGCGGCAGACTCGACGTCGAAATCAGGCAGTGCGGCGATGAGTCCGCGAATATCATCGAACGGGTGTTTGTCAGTCATGTGGGGCGATCAATCCATGCGAGGGAGGCGGGGCGAGCTCGACCATTCCGGTATACGCCACGACCGTTGGATAGCAGGGCAGGACGCGACGTGACAGATCGCCTCGACGACCTGAAGGCGGCGTTCGTCTTCGGCACCCGGCTGCCGGTGAAAGCGCCCGATCCGTTTCCGCCGCTCGGTGAATCGTTGCGCGTGTTCCCGATCGTCGGAGCAGCCGTGGGGCTCATCTCTGGAGCGCTTCTCGTCGTGTTGCTCGCGCTCGGTGTCCCGGCGGTGCCGGCGGCCGTGGTCACCGTTTTCCTGGAGATCGCTCTCACCGGCGCACTGCACGAAGACGGGCTTGCCGATTTTACCGACGGGGCCTGGGGCGGCCGCGACCGCGAGGCGAAGCTCGCCATCATGAAGGACAGTCGCGTCGGGCCCTATGGCGTGCTCGCGCTTGCATTCTCGGTGCTGGCGCGCGTCACGACGCTCGGCGCGATCGCCGGCTCCGCAGGCGGAGCGGCAGCCGCGGCGGCGCTCGTCGCGGCCGCGAGCCTGTCGCGGACGCTGCCGGTGGCGCTGCTCCACCGGCTCGAACCCGCCCGCAACGAGGGGCGGTCCATCGAGGCGGGGCGGCCGAGCCGCGCCGCCATGAACGAGGCGCTGGCGTGGGGATTAGGCCTCGCTGCGCTCGTCCTCTTGCCGGTTGCGGGCTTCTGGTCCTTCCTTGCGACGCTCCTTGCCGCGCCGATCCCCTACGCTGCCGTCAGCCGAACCGCGCTTAAGCATCTCGGTGGGCAAACCGGCGACGTGGCAGGCGCGTCCCAGCAGGCGGGAGAGATCGCCGTAATGCTCGTGCTGTCGGCAATGATGCGGTAACCCAGGGTTGTTACACTTCGTCGGAAACCACGACCGAAAGTCGCCGCCCGTGACGTTCCACCTCTCCCGCCGCACCCTGCTCGCCGGCAGCCTCGCAACGGCTGCGATGCTTCCCGGCGTCCAACCCGCCCGCGCCGTCATCTACGAGGTGAAGGCAGGCGACAACGGGCACTTCTGGGTCACCGCCTCGATCGAGGACACCGACGTCAAGGCCGTGATCGACACCGGCGCATCGCAGGTCGTCCTCTCCTACGAGGACGCAGACCGGATAAACCTGCACCTGCGCGACTCCGACTTCTCGGTCCCCGTATCGACGGCCAACGGCATGGCCAAGGCCGCGGCGGTCTCCCTGCGCCGGGTCGACATCGGCAACATCCGCGTGCGCGACGTCGAGGCGCTCGTCGCGCCCAAGGGTGCGCTCACCGTCACCCTCATCGGCATGTCGTTCCTGTCGAAGCTCAAGGGCTACAAGGTCAGCGACGGCACGCTCGTGCTCGACAACTGAGAGGGTTGCAGCCGGCGCGTGGATGACGCAAACGGACCGGCGGACGCCGTTTTCGAATCTCCCCATCCGCGCGACGCACCCCAATATATCTTCAGTATCGCTTCGACACTCGATGACCGACACGGATCCGATGACGCTCCATACCCGCCTCGATATCGAGACGCCCTGCATCAAGGTGTGCGTGCTCGACCCCGACACGGGCTACTGCGTGGGCTGCGGGCGCACGCGCGGCGAAATCGCGGGCTGGCTCGGCATGGCTCCCGATGCGCGGCGCGACGTGATGGCGGGGCTTCCGAAGCGCATCTCGACCATGACCCGCCAGAAGCGCCGCAAGGGCGGCGCGCGTGGCCGTCGCGGCGGCGACCTGCTCTGACTTCGCCCTGCCCTGTTTTCACCTTGACAACCCTTTAGGCGTAAAGTCCGAACCCGCTTGAGGCTTGGCTGTTGCCGGAATCGGCAACAGGTGAGCTTCGTTCGCCTGCCGTTCCCTTCCTTCCTCCCGGAGACGCCATGCTTCCCCAACCTCGCGCCGACCTGAAGCCGAACACTCCCGAGTACGAGCGCATCCCGCTCGTCAAGGCCACCGGCTTCCGCGAGTACGACGCGCGCTGGCTGTTCGAGAAGGAGATCAACCTCTACGGTATCCAGGCGCTGGGCCTCGGGCTCGGCACCTACCTGCACGAGCGCGGCGTGCGCCCGCACATCGTGACGGGCCACGACTTCCGCTCCTACTCGATGGCGATCAAGCAGGCGCTGACCGTCGGCCTGATGGCCTCGGGCTGCACCGTGTACGACATCGGACTGGCGCTCTCGCCCATGGCTTACTTCGCCCAGTTCGCGCTCGACGTACCGGCGGTGGCGATGGTGACGGCCTCGCACAACGACAACGGCTGGACCGGCGTGAAGATGGGCTGCGACCGCCCGCTCACCTTCGGCCCCGACGAGATGACGGCGCTCAAGGAGATCGTGCTCGGCGGCAAGTGGAAGCTGCGCTCCGGCGGCAACCTCGTGCACGTGACCGACCTCGCGGAGCGCTACGTCGCCGACCTCGTGAAGGGCGGCAAGATCGGGCGCAAGCTCAAGGTGGTGGCGGCCTGCGGCAACGGCACGGCGGGCGCCTTCGCCCCGCGCGTGCTGAAGGACCTCGGCTGCGAGGTGGTGCCGCTCGACTGCGACCTCGACTTCACCTTCCCGCACTACAATCCGAACCCGGAAGACATGGAGATGCTGCACGCCATGTCGGCCAAGGTGAAGGAGACGGGCGCCGACGTGGGCCTCGGCTTCGACGGCGACGGCGACCGCTGCGGCGTCGTCGACAACAACGGCCACGAGATCTTCGCCGACAAGGTGGGCGTGATGCTGGCGCGCGACATGTCCACGCTCTACCCCGGCTCGACCTTCGTGGTCGACGTGAAGTCGACCGGCCTCTTCGCCACGGATCCCGTGCTGAAGAAGAACGGCGCCAAGACCGACTACTGGAAGACCGGCCATTCCTACATGAAGCGCCGCACCAACGAACTCGGCGCGATCGCGGGCTTCGAGAAGTCGGGCCACTACTTCCTGCGCCCGCCGTTCGGCCTCGGCTACGACGACGGGCTTGCCTCCGCCATCGCCGCTGTCCGCATGCTCGACCGCGCGGGCAACAAGTCGATGGCCGATCTCTACAACGACCTGCCGAAGACGTTTGGCTCGCCGACGATGTCGCCGCACTGCCCCGACGAGAAGAAGTACGGCATCGTCGAGAAGGTGACGGCGCACTTCCAGAAGCTCGCCAAGGAAGGCGCCAAGCTCGCCGGTCAGAAGATCGACAACCTCGTCACCGTGAACGGTGTGCGCGTGACACTCGCCGACGGCACCTGGGGCCTCGTGCGCGCGTCGTCGAACAAGCCGGAGCTCGTGGTCGTCTGCGAAAGCCCGGTCTCGGACGCCCAGATGCGCGCGATGTTCGCCGAGATCGACAAGCACCTGTCGAGCTATCCCGAGGTCGGCGAATACAATCAGAAGATCTGATCGCCAGGCGATCGGGCAGAAGATCTGATCGCCACGCGATCGGGCAAAAGATCTGATCGCCAGGCGATCGGGCAGAAGATCTGACCGCCAGGCGATCGCGCAGAAGATTTGATCGCGAACGAGTGCGTTACGCCGCGCGGCGCGCGAGGTTCTCGCGTGCCCGCAGCACCGCGTCGCGCGCCTTGAGCAACAGCGGCATGCCGGCACCCGGCTGGTGGGCGCCTTCCGAGAGGATGCGCCGGTAGAGCCGCCCGCCGGGCTCACCGTGATAGAGGCCCAGCATGTGCCGGGTGATGCGCGACAGGAACGTACCCTTCGCCAACTCGCGCTCGATGTACGGCAGGAAGCGGTCGATCGCCTCCTCCCGCGTCGCGACCAGCGCAGGCTTGCCGTGGAACGTCTCGTCGACACGCGCCAGCAGCCACGGGCGCTCGTAGGGCGCGCGGCCGAGCATCACGCCGTCGAGCGTCGGCAGGTGCGCCTGCGCTTCCTCAAGTGAACCGAGGCCGCCGTTCAGATGAATACTGAGATCGGGCCGCGCCGCCTTGAGGAGATGCACGCGGCCGTAGTCGAGCGGCGGCACCTCGCGGTTCTCCTTCGGCGACAGGCCCTTGAGCCACGCCTTGCGGGCATGCACGATGAAGGTGTCGCAACCGGCCCCGGCGACGGTGTCGACGAAGCGCGACAGGCTGAGCTCAGTCTCCTGATCGTCGATGCCGATGCGGCACTTCACCGTCACCGGCAGGCGAACCGCCTTGCGCATCGCCTCGACCGACCGCGCCACGGTCTCGGGCTCCGCCATCAGGCAGGCGCCGAACCGGCCCGACTGCACGCGGTCCGACGGGCAGCCGCAGTTGAGGTTGATCGCGACGTAGCCGAACCCTTCCGCGATGCGCGCCGCTTCGGCGAGCTCCGCCGGATCGCTGCCGCCGAGCTGCACCGCGACGCGCCCCTCTGTTACCGGATCATGCGCGAGCAGCCGCGCCCGGTCGCCGTGGATCACGGCGGCGGACGTCACCATCTCCGTGTAAAGCAGCGCCTCGCCCGTGAGCACCCGATGAAACGCCCGGCAATGCCGGTCGGTCCAGTCCATCATGGGGGCGACGGCGAAGGTGGCGAGGGTGGGGTTCATCGCGCTCATATCAGGCAGCCTGCCGGAGATGGCAAGGGCAGCATAACTTGCAGCCAGCGACCGGAGTTCCGGTACCGGCTCAGGTAACGCTATCGCACCACTCGTCGCCGATCTTGATGGTACGGGCGGCGCGGCCGGTTTCGACGAAGCCGGCCTTGGCCAGCACCCGCAGGCTGGCCGTGTTGCGCGGGACCACGTCGGCGGTGTTTCCTCGACGCACCGGTGCGGCGGCGTCGACCAGAAGCGCATCGCTGCCGCGTCTGACAGGATCGCGTGCATCGCCTCCGCATCACTGGCGACGGCGCGCCGCAGCGTGAGGCGGGGCGTGACGATGGCGTCCGTCACGGACGACGCCTCAATCGTAAAGCCCCTTGTACGTCTCTCGGAGCGCCGCCTTCTGGACCTTGCCCATGGTGTTGCGGGGGAGGTCGTCGACGAAGAACACCCGCTTCGGGAGCTTGAATTTCGCCAGCCGCTGTTCGAGGGCGGCGAGGATTTCGCTTTCGCCCAGCGGGGAATCCTTCTTCTTCACCACGACCGCCGTCACGCCTTCGCCGAAGTCGGGGTGCGGCACGCCGATGACGGCACTCTCGATCACGCCGGGGAGCGCGTCGATCTCGGTCTCGACCTCGATCGGGTAGACGTTGAGCCCGCCGGAAATCACGAGGTCCTTCCCGCGGCCGACGATGCGCACGTAGCCCTTGTCGTCGATCTGTCCGAGATCGCCGGTGACGAACCAGCCGTCGCGGAATTCCGCAGCGGTCTTCTCCGGCATGCGCCAGTAGCCCTTGAACACGTTCGGGCCCTTCACCTCGATCATGCCGATCTCGCCCTGGCCGAGTTCCTTGCCGCTTTCCGGATCGGTGATCCGTACACGCACGTCCGGGAGCGGCAAGCCCACGGTGCCGGCGACGCGGGCGCCGTCGTAGGGGTTTGACGTGTTCATCCCCGTCTCGGTCATGCCGTAGCGCTCGAGGATCGCCTGCCCCGTCTTCTGCGCGAATTCCCGGTGCGTTTCGGCCAGCAGCGGCGCCGAGCCCGAGATGAACAGGCGCATGCCCGCGGTCGCTTCGCGAGTAAGCCCGGCATGGGTAAGGAGGCGCGTGTAGAAGGTCGGCACGCCCATGAGCACGGTCGCGTCGCCGAACAGGCCCACCACCTCGTTCGCATCGAACTTCGGCAGGAAGATCATCGCGGCGTGCGCGGCGAGCACCACGTTCACCGCCACGAACAGTCCGTGCACGTGATAGATCGGCAGCGCATGGATCAGTACGTCGCGCTCGGTGAACCGCCACAGCTTCGCGAGCGTCAGCGCGTTGGAGGCGAGGTTGTCGTGGGTGAGCATCGCCCCCTTCGACCGACCCGTGGTGCCGGACGTGTAGAGGATCGCGGCGAGGTCGTCGCTCTGGCGCGGCACGGTCGCGAAGGTCGCTCGCGCGTGGAGCCCCTTCTCGGCGAGTGTGCCGACGGCGGGCTGCTCCCGCGTGCCGACGCCCAGCGTTTCGAGCTTTGCGCCGACCTTCGCCGCCACGGGTGCGAGGCGCGGGGCCATCGCCGGATCGCACACGAACACGGCCGGTTCGGCATCGGAGAGGAAGTATTCGATCTCGGCTGCCGTGTAGGCGGTGTTGAGTGGCAGGAACACGGCGCCGGCCCTAACCGTGCCGAGGTAGAGCATCACCGCCTCGATCGACTTCTCGACCTGTGCCGCGACGCGGTCGCCCGGCTTCACGCCGAGGGCCGCGAGCACGTTGGCGAAGCGCGCGGAAACGGCATCGACGTCCGCATACGTATAGTGCCGCCCGTCCGGCAGCGCGGCGAAGCGGCGGTCATCGCCGGATGAGCCCCTGAGGAGCACGTCGTAGAGATTGGTCATCGCGGCGATCCTGGAATCAGGCCTCGGCGCCCGCCGGCAGCGGGGCGGCGGCGAGCTTCTTCAGCGGCGCGGCAGCGATCACTTCGCCGCGCTCGGCGAAGGCCTCGTGGTTCTTCTCGATCGCGTCGAGATCGTAGAGATAGTTGACCATGAACCCGGCTCCCTCCCGCAACGCCTTGTACGACCGGTCGGCCAGCCAGTCGAGCCGTTCGAGGCGCGCGCCGTTGCCGAGATGGAAGCGCGCCACCGGATCGAACGGTCGCCCGTTCGCGGCCTTGGCCGTCAGGAAGTAGCGCGCGGCCAGCGGCTCGAGCGACTTCTTCAGCCGCTCCGCCCGCTCGGGGTCGTCCACCCACGTCACGTCCTCGACCTCGGCGAGGAGTCCGTTCACGTCCTGCTCCTTCAGCCAGCGCACGAACGCCGGCACCGGCGAGAGCGTGACGAACGTGTCGAGCCTCGGCAGGTCGCGGCGCAGTTCCTCTACCACCTGCTTGATCAGGAAGTTGCCGAACGAGATGCCGTTGAGCCCCGTCTGGCAGTTGGAGATCGAGTAGAACACGGCCGTCTTCGCCTCGCGCGCAGGCAGCGGCACGCGCGCCTCGTCGAGGAGCGGCGCGATCGCGGCGGGGATGTCGGCCGTGAGCGCCACCTCGACGAAGATCAACGGCTCGTCCGGCAGCGCCGGGTGGAAGAACGCGTAGCAGCGCCGGTCCGGCGGATCGATACGGTGGCGCAGGTCGCTCCAGTCGCGGATCTCGTGCACGGCCTCGTAGCGGATGATCTTTTCGAGGATGTTCGCCGGGCTCGACCAGTCGATGCGGCGCAGCACCAGGAAACCGCGGTTGAACCAAGAGGCGAGGAGGTGCGACAGGTCGCGGTCGACGGGTGCGAGCGACGGCTCCTCCTTGAGGTCGGCCTGGAGATGGGCGCGCAGTTCGACGAGGGCGGTGGTGCCGCCCGGCGCGCGGTTGAGCCGGCGGAACAGCTCCTGCCGGCGCGGTTCCGACGCGTAGTGCAGTTCCTGCGCCCGTTCGTCCGTCGGTTCCGCCTGCCAGGCTTCCACGGCCGCCCCGAGGCGCTGTTCGTCCGGCCCGAATTTCTGGGCGAGCTCCAGGAGGAACCGGCGGCGGTCTGCGCCCTGGAGACCGTTGAGCCGCTGGATCGCCTCGCTCGCCATGGCGGTGCCGGAGGCCTCACCGCGACGGGACAGAAGCGCCTCCGTCAGGCTCACGAGCCCCGCCACCGGATCGCCGTTCTCGGTCGAGCGCCATTCCCGCCGCACCCAAAGCGCGCGGCCGCGCTCGGTGATCGTCGAAAGGAGATCGGAGAAGAAGGAGCTCGCCATGGTTTACGTCATACGGTCCGGATGTGACGGAAGATACCACACGATTGCCAAATCAATTGCTACGCCGACGCGTTCCGGATGCTATTCTCCCTGCCGGTCCTTAGGCAGGAGTTGATCCCGTGCGCCGCCTGATCTTCGCGCTCTCCGTCGCATTGCTTGCCGTTTGCCCGCTCGCGGCGGCGGACGCCGGCGAACGCGTGCCGCCGAACGAGCTGCAGGGCCTGCTGCCCGCGACCTTCGAGGTCGAGGTGCCGTTCATCGGCACGGTGATGATCGCGGTCGATAAGGACGGCTCGGTGACCGGAAAAGCGCTCGGCATGACCGATCACGGCCGCGTATACGCGCAGGAGGAACGCCTGTGCATCCGGTTCGAGAACTGGCTCAACGGCGAGCCGCGCTGCAAGAAGGTGAAGCGCGACGAAGGCTGGTACCGCGCCGGCAAGGTGCGCTTCCGGCCGGTGTGAAGAGCCTCCGCCGTCACCAGTTCACGACGAAGCCGATCTTCCCGTCGTAGGCGGTCGAGGAACCATCTGCTGCGACCTCGAACCCGACGCTTGCCTGGAGCTGCAGGCGTTCCGTCGCCAACCCGCTCAGGCCGACGCGTCCGGCGAACCATGTTGTGTCGGCGCCGGCGACGAACGTCGAATCTCCGACGTTGGATGCAAACGTCACCTCGGGCGAATCGAGAAATTCGTGCCACATGTCCACTCGACCCCATGCGGTGAGCGGAAGAGAGGGCGTCGCCGGGTTCGCCCATGTCTTGGCGAGACGCAGGCCCGCACGGCCGGCGAGTGAGGCGGTGTTGTCGAAACTCACGTCGGCGAAGCCGTCGCTCGCATCATCGAGTGACAGCGACTGCCCCACGAGCTGTGCCTGCGGTTCGAGAATGAGGCCTTGACCGAGTTCGACGGGATAGCCGGCCTCGATCGAACCGGCGAAGGCGAACCCGTTGTCGTTGAGTGTGAGATCGTTCACCGAGTCGCTCGTCGTGTCGTACCAGGTGAGCTGGCTGATGACATCCACGTACCAGCCGGGTGCGCCGAGCGTCGTCCAGTAGCCGCCGACGGTATAGGCCTCGAACGTGTTGTCGCCAGCCTTGCCGCCCTTGACCGAGACGGGGCTCGACGACCCGCCAATCGCGCCATAGACGCCGGCGTTGCTCCGGATGGCGCCCGCGTCGGATCGATAGAGGTCGATGCCGCCCTGGAAGCCGGCGAAAGTATAGGTGTAGGCCGGGTCGTTGCCAGTGCCGTCAGGGTGGCCGTCTTGATCGCCGCGTTCGCCAAACGTGCGTGCCCACCCGCGCGCGGTTGCTCCGGCGGGCGCCGGGCCAGCCGCCCACGTGTCGCCCATGCGCTCGTGCAGCGTGCCGATCACTTCGCGACCGTAGGCGAGGGCCGGCGCAGCGAGCGCGGCGTAGAGCGATGTTTCCTCGCGATAGACCGGGCTGCTCGCGCCGGAGCGCAAAAACCAGTCGTCCGTGGCGGACCCATCCCGCGCGCCCCGATACAGATCATACTCGTACGCGCCGGCGAACACGGGTGCATCGAGCTTAAAGGCGCTCGAAGCGGTCGTCGCGCCGTTGATCGCATCGACGACGAGTATGCCATTGCCCGGCGTATCCGCCCCCACGCCGCCAACATTGTTGATCACGATCCGGGTCGTTCCGATGGCGAAGCCGCCATCGATCACAAGCCTGTCGGACGGTGACCCGTCTGCGCCAAGCACGGTGTTGAGGATGAGAACGCCGTTCTGCCCCGTGTAGCCGCCGGCGACGGTGAGGGTGTTGCCGACGCCCTCGCCTGCGATCTGAAGCGTGCCGCTGTTCGTCAGGCCGCCCGAGAGCCGGAAGTTGCCGCTGCCGCCGGCCGCGAACGCCGGCACGGCGTCGGCGACGGCGATCGTACCCTGGTTCGTGACGGGACCTGCCACAGTGCCATAGCCGCCGAGCGTGCCGCCGTTTTCAACCGTCACCGCCCCACCGCCCGAAAGGGTGGCGCCGCTCGAACCCGGACTGCCGACCGCGAGCACGCCGTCCTTCACCCGCGTTGTGCCCGTGTAGGGCTGGTCGTTGTCGATGATCAGCGTGCCGGCGCCGGTCTTTTCCAGGCCGCCCGCGCCGGTGAGCTTGCCCGTGTATGTCGCATCGGTCCCCTGTGCGAATCGCACGAGGCCGTTGTCGCTAACGATCTGCGGAATGCTCGACGCCGTGCCTTCCAGCGTGCCGCCAGCGTCGACGGTCGTCGCCCCGCCGAAGGCGGAGTTGTCGCCCTCGAGCACGAGCGTTCCGTCTTGGACCGACATGGACCCGACGCCGGTGACGGCGCTCGTCAAGGTCCAGATCCCGGCGTCGTTCTTGATCAGGCTCTCGAAGCCCGTGAAGCTTCCGGGCATTGAATCGGTACCTGCGCCGGAAAGGTAGATCGTGTCGGTACCGGCGCCGCCGCTCACTGTTCCCGTGATCGTCGATCCGGTGAAGAGCCGCAGCGTGTCGTTACCGCCGGCGAACACCAGGTTGCCGATGACCTGGCCCTTGTTGGTGAAGTCGACGGCCCCGTTGCCGCTGCCCCCGATGACGTTGCCGCCGGTGCGCTGGATCACGCCCGAGGCTTCGTTCACGACGGTGTTGAGTCCGGACGTGTTCTGAAACCAGATCGCCGCCGCATTTGTCGCAGAGATCTTGCCGCGGTTCGTGATGAGGTTGCCGGTGCCTTGCAGGTTCACGGCTTCGGCGTTGCCGGCAGTGCCGGTGGCGCTCACGATACCGGTCGCTTCAATCGTCAGAAATCCGTCGTTGCGAAACTCGATGGTATTGAAGCCGGTGTTGTAACCGCCGCCGTTCGATGATGTCGCGTTGCTGGTAACTGTCGCGCCGCCGTTGACGGTGATGTTGGCGCGGTCACGCAGACTAATGGCGTTGTCATTCCCGGTGTTGTTGGCATTGATATTGATCGACGAACCGGCGTTCATGATCACCGTAACGTCGTCACTCGCGGCCGTGCCGACCCGCGTCGTCCAGGGGTTCGGCGCATTCGTGTCGCAGGTCACGGTCGTGGTCCCGCTGCAGGCCGCGATCGCCGTCATGGTGCTTGCTGGCAAAACCACGGAGGCAAGCAGGATCGTCTTCAGGGCGTGTCTCGTCGACCGCCCAAAGGCAGTGGTTCGGATGCTCATTGTCTTCGCGGTTGCCGTTGCGAGGACCGGCACCCTGCCGCGGCGAGGCAATCCTCGTCGACCGGATTAATGGTTTACACAAAGTAAATGCCGCGCACTGTGGCGCATCCGCAATAGTATTGCGGCTCTTGGTTGTGCGGCTGAAACGACTTTTCTAATGCTCAGCAAGCTGGATGAAACGAAGCGGTCTTGGCAGCCGTCAAGCCGGAAGCCGCAGCAGGCGGCGCGCTTCGGCGGGGGTGGCAGCCCGACGGCCGTACTCCTCGGCAAGCGCAGCGACACGAGCGACAAGTTCGGCATTGGAGGCGGCAAGCCGCGTCTTGTCCCAGCGCACGTTGTCCTCGAGCCCGGTGCGGCAGTGGCCGCCGAGTTCGAGCGCCCAGCGGTTCACCTCGAGCTGGTGCACGCCGATGCCCGCGGCCGTCCATGTCGCGGCGGGCATCAGGCGCTTCAGCTCCGCCACCTGGAAATCGAGCGCCTGGCGGATCGCCGGCATCGCGTTCTTCACGCCGAGAACGAACTGCACGTGCAGCGGCGCGACGAGCGTGCCTTCCTCCGCCATGCGGATCGCCTGGTACATCATCGAGACGTCGAACACCTCGATCTCCGGCTTGATGCCGTACTCCTTCATCTTCGTCGCAAGCTCGAGGATCAAGTCGGGGTGGTTCTCGTAGATGATCTTCGGAAAATTGCACGAGCCCGTCGAGAGCGAGGCCATGTCGGGCTTGTGGAACAGCATTCCGCCGCGCTCCGACCCCTTGCCGGACCGCCCGCCCGTGGAAAACTGCACGATCATCCCCGGGCAGTGCTTGCGCAGACCCTCCAGCAGCCGCCCGAACTTTTCGGGATCCGACGTCGGCGTCTGGTCGTCGTTGCGCAGGTGCACGTGGGCGATGGTGGCGCCCGCCTCGAATGCCGCATGCGTCGACTCGACCTGCTCCGGCACAGTGATCGGCACTGCCGGGTTGTTCTCCTTGCGCGGCAGCGAGCCGGTGATCGCCACCGTGATGATGCAGGGGTCGGCCACGGTCAGGCTTCGGGTCAGGAGGGCTGGCGGTCGAGTTCGGCGACCCACGGATAGCGGCGCGCCTCTTCCTCCGTGTACCCCAGATTGTTCACGGTCGGGCTCTTCGGCATCTCGCCCGCGCCGTCGTAGCCCGTGTGAAGGAGCTTGTCGGCGATGTCGGTCGCGATCCCGTAGTTGCCGCTCTCGGCATGGAAGTGGTGCAGCGCGTGATGCCGGCGCAGGCGCTGCATCATCGGCGATTCGAACCGCACCGGCAGGTGGGCGGCGCAATGGAAGAACTCATAGCCCATGAAGGCGACGAGCCCTGCCGAAGCGGCGACGAACGCCCCGCCCACGCCGAGCGTCAGGTAGCCGATCGGCAGCGCGAGGCCGAGCACCAGCGGCAGCGTCGTCCACAGCGCGCCGAACAGGACCTTCAGGTTGTTCGGGTTCATGTGGTGGTCGTAGTGCACACGCCGCCAGAACGCCGCCGTTTCGCGATGCTTGTAGAAGGTGCGGTTGTGCAGGATGTACTTGTGGACCGTGAACTCGATCAGCGGATAGGCGATGAGCACCAGCACGGGCGGCAGGACGACCTGCATCCAGTTCGTCGCCGTGAACGCCCCCAGCACGGCGAACAGTACCGCCAGCGACGCATAGATCGCCACGCCGTGGTGGCTGAAGTAGGCGGCGAAGAACTCCGCCGTCGTCATGGTGCGGACCTTGCCGTAGGTCTCGCCCCACTGCTCGTCCGAAAGAAACAACCGCATCGGCACATCCTCTTTGTTGGGCCGGAAGCTACCAGCCGGCATGCTGCTTCGCAACATTGGCAGGCCCGCCGCCACGCCGTTGAACGCTGCGACAAGCGGGCGCATAAAGCGTCAAAATGGAGGAGTTTCCTTGGCCGACGCCGCAAGCCCCGCCCCGCCCTTCGCCCGCCTCGTCAACCTCGCCTCGCCGCGTCTCGGTACGCAGCTGGTGGCCGTCTCGGATGAGTTTTTCGGCCCCGGCCCGCGCATGCTTGAGGATGCGCCGGCCGTGTTCTATCCGGATAGATACGACGACCACGGCAAGTGGATGGACGGGTGGGAAACCCGGCGACGGCGCAACGGTGGCTTCGACCACGCGGTGATCCGGCTGGGCGTTGCGGGCATCATCCGCGGGGTCGACATCGACACCAGCCACTTCACCGGCAATTTTCCGCCTGCCGCGTCGATCGAGGCGGCGACCGGCGACAGCGACCCGGGCGCCTGGGAGGAGATCGTGCCGGGAACGCCGCTCGGACCTTCCGCCCACCACTTCATCGCGGTGAACAATGCGCGCCCGTGGCGGTGGCTGAGGCTCAACATCTTCCCCGACGGCGGCGTGGCGCGGCTTCGCGTCTACGGCGATCCCGTGCCCTCGTGGGAGGGCGGCGCGGAAATAGGCGTGCACGAACTGTCGGCGCTGAAGAACGGCGGGCGCATCGTCGCCTACAACAACGCGCACTACGGCACGACGTGGACGCTGCTCACCGAAGGGCGCGGCCTCAACATGGGCGACGGCTGGGAAACGCGGCGGCGGCGCGAGCCCGGCAACGACTGGATCATCGTGGCGCTCGGCGGGCGCGGCATCGTGGAGGCGGTCGAGATCGACACCTGCCACTTCAAGGGCAACTTCCCCGACCGCTGTTCGCTGCAGGCGGCCGACGCGAGCCTGACGGCGGATGCCGGCCTCGTGACGCAGGCGATGTTCTGGCCCACGCTGATGGGCGAGAAGAAGCTCGCTGCCGACACCATCCACGACTTCGACAAGGCCGACCTCGAAGACCTCGGTCCGGTCACGCACGTGAAGCTCAACATCTTCCCCGACGGCGGCGTATCGCGCCTGCGCATCTTCGGCCGGCTCGCGTGAAGCTGAAGGTCGAGCCGCTGACGCGTGAGGCTTTCGCCCGCTACGGCGAGGTGATCGAGGCGGGCGCAGGCGAACGGCGCATCATCAACGCGGGGTACGCCGTGCGCCATCACGATCTCGCGCGCGTCGAGGTGACGGCGGAGAACGGGTATCCGCTGATCAACATCTTCGAGGCGACGCCGCGCCCGCTCCCAATCGTGATCGCGATGATGGAGCGACACCCGCTCGCCACGCAGGCGTTCTATCCGCTGGACGATCGCGACTGGCTGCTCGTCGTGGCAGCGGCCGATGAACCACTTACGCCCTCGACGCTGCGCGCATTCCGCGCCGGCGGACGGCAAGGCGCGAACTACGGCCGCAACGTGTGGCACCACCCGCTGCTCGTCACCGCACCGCAGCGGTTCCTGGTGGTGGACCGTGGCGGGCCGGGCGAGAACCTCGTCGAGGAAGCCCTTCCGCCCGGCATCGTGCTGGACGCGTGAGCGGGGAAAAGGATGACCGGCTCAAGGCCGGTCATGACGGTTGTATGTTGATCTTGTTATGGCCGCGTCGTCATGGCCGGGCTCGACCCGGCCAACCTCTGGCTTATATGGGGAACCGATCGGTCCAATGTCGGGCGATGTCGACGCGGCGCGGAATCCAGACACGCTCGTGGCCCTTCACGTAGTCGAGAAAGCGTTCGAGCGCGGCGGCGCGGCCGGGGCGGCCGGCCAGGCGGCAGTGCAGGCCGACGGACATCATTTTCGGCGCACCGCGGCGGCCTTCCGCGTACAAAACGTCGAAGGAATCTCGCAGGTAGGTGAAGAACTGGTCGCCGCTGTTGAAGCCCTGAGGCGTGGCGAACCGCATGTCGTTGGCGTCCAGCGTATACGGAACGATCAGCAGCGGCTTGAGCCCGGGGAGCCTCGCCCAGTACGGGAGATCGTCCGCATACGAGTCCGATGAGTACAGGAAGCCGCCTTCCTCCATGACGAGGCGCAGCGTGTTCATTGAGCATCGCCCGGTGTACCAGCCGAGGGGCCGCGCGCCCGTGACCCGCGTGTGAATGGCGATCGCCTCGATGAGGTGCGCGCGCTCGTCGGCTTCCGAAAAATCGGCGTACTCGATCCACTTCAGTCCATGCGAGGCGATCTCCCAGTCCGCCTCGAGCATCGCCGCCGTCTGATCGGGCGAACGTTCGAGCGCTGTTGCCACGCCGTACACCGTCACCGGCACGCCGTACTGACGGAACAGGCGCCACAGGCGCCAGAAGCCGGCGCGCGCACCATACTCGTAGATCGACTCCATGTTCCAGTGCCGCTTGCCGGGCCAGGCCTGCGCACCGACGATCTCGGAGAGGAACGCCTCCGACGCCTTGTCGCCGTGGAGAATGTTGTTCTCGCCACCCTCCTCGTAGTTCACGACGAACTGCACCGCCACATACGCATCGCCCGGCCACTGCGGATCGGGCGTGGTGCGGCCGTAGCCGCGCAGGTCGCGGTCGTAGGTCATGGCGCCTCCACGCGGCGGCCGGCGACGTAGGTGGCGCTGACCGCGCGATCGTCGCCGAGAATCATCAGGGCAAAGAGCATGTCCTCGAGGCTCGTCGACAGTGCATGCCGCGCAGCGAGCACCGGTGTCGCGGTCGGATCGAGCACGACGATGTCGCCCCACTTTCCGGGTGCGAGGCTGCCGATCTCGTCAGCGAGGTGCAGCACCTCCGCGTTGCCGAGCGTTGCGAGGTGGAAGAGTTCGAGCGCGCTGGCACGATAGCCGCCAATCATCTGCAAGCGATAGGCCTCGGCCATCGTCGAAAGCATGGAGTAGCTGGTGCCGCCGCCCACATCGGTGCCGAGCGCCACGCCGACGCGCGGGCTGCCGCGATGGCGGCCGGAGAACGGCATGATGCCGGAGCCGAGGAAGCTGTTCGAGGTGGGGCAATGCACCACCGACGACCCCGTGGCGGCGAGGAGCGCGCACTCGCGCTTCGACAGGTGGATGCCGTGCGCGAACAGGCTGCGGGGGCCGAGCAGTCCGAACCGGTCGTATACGTGCGTGTAATGCTTCGCCCACGGATAAAGCGCCGACACGGTCGCGATCTCGGCGGGCTGTTCGGAAAGATGCGTCTGCACGAGGCAGTCGGGGTGCTCCTTCGCCAGCGCGCCCGCCGCCTCGAGCTGCGCCTCGCTCGAGGTGATGGCGAAGCGCGGCGTGATGGCATAGCGGGCGCGGCCGCGGCCGTGCCACTTCGCGATCAGCGCCGCGCTGTCGCGGTAGCCGGACTCCGGATCGTCGCGCACGCCGGGCGGGCAGTTGCGGTCCATCATCGTCTTGCCCGTGACCATCGCCATGCCGCGCCGCTCGGCAGCCGCGAACAGCGCATCGGCCGCCACCTTGTGCACGGACGAGAAGCACAGAGCGGCGGTCGTGCCGTTCGACAGGAGCCGGTCGAGGAACGTTTCCGCCGCCTTCGCCGCATGCGCACGCGAGGCGTAGCGTGCTTCCTCCGGGAAGGTGAAGCGGTTGAGCCAGTCGAGCAGGTCGCGGCCGGGGGCGGCCAGCATCCGGTACTGCGGGAAATGGATGTGCGCGTCGATGAACCCCGCCATCACCAGGCTGTCGCCATGATCGTCCGTAGCCTGATCGCGCCATGGCCGCGGCAGGCCGCGCGCCGGTCCGACCCACGCGATGCGGCCTTCGGAGTCGATCGCGACGGCGCCCTTCGGGTGATGCACGACGGCGCGATCGCCCTCGGTCACGGGATCGTCCGTGAATGTCACCACCTGTCCGCGCAAGACGCGAGCGGGGCTCATGGCGTCACCGTCGCCTCCAGGCGGAAGCGGACGATGCGCGCCACCTGCTCGAGGGCCGTCGCAAGTTCCGTTTCGCGGTCGTTGCCGATGCGCGCCTCGAAGGCAGCGAGGATCGCGTGCTTGTCGGCGCCCTTAACGGCCAGGATGAACGGGAAGCCGAAGCGCGCGCGATAGCGGTCGTTGAGGTCGGTGAAGCGGGCGAACTCCTCGGCCGACAGGCGATCGAGGCCCGCGCCGGCCTGCTCGCCGCGCGACGCCTGCGTGAGGTTGCCGGCAACGGCCGCGCGCCCGGCGAGGTCGGGGTGCGCGCGCAGCAGGGCGAGTTGTTCTTCCACCGAAGAGTCCAGGATGGCGCGGTGAAAGGCTGTCGCCATCGCCTGCACCGTGGCGAACGGCCGCCCCACGCTCGCCCGTTCCGCTACCCAGGGCGAGTGCTCGGCGATGCCGCCGAACACATCGACGAACCGCGGGGCGCTCATCGCGTTGACCGCCGCGACGTTGAGGATCGCAGGCGCGCCGGTCGTCATTGCTGTGCGATCCAGGCGCCGAGCCGGGCCCGCTCCTCGTCGGTGATGCCGGTTTCATCGCCGAGCGGCATCACGTGCGTCTTCACCGCCTGCACCTCGATCAGCGGCGCGTAGCGGCGCACCTGCTCAATGGTCTCGAGCATGACGCCCTTGGGCGCTTCCGCGAACCCGTCGTGCGTGGGCTTCGCCGCATGGCACATCACGCAGTGCTTTTGGGTGATGGCGAGAACGTCGGCGTCGGGCACGCCGCCCGCGACGGCCGTCGCCGCGCGGGGCGCGGTGAACCACATGGCCGCGAGCAGCGCGGCAGCGATCACCGGCAGCGTCCAGGCGACCTTGGCGATCGGATCGCCCGCTTCATGGCGCACCAGGAAGTAGCGCAACGCCGCGCCACCGACGACGATCAGGCCGCAAAGGATCCACGCCTGCGGGTGCCCGGTCAGCATCGGATAGTGGCCGGAGACCATGAACACGAGCACCGGCAGCGTGAGGTAGGTGTTGTGGAGCGAGCGCTGCTTGCCGGTCGCGCCCAATGCCGGATCGGGATCGCGGTGCTCGAGCAGCGCGGCCGTGATCTTCTTCTGGTTCGGGATGATCACGGCGAACACGTTCGCCGCCATGATCGTGCCGATGAACGCGCCCACGTGGATCAGCGCGCCGCGCGCCGCGAACACGTGTGTGTAGAACCACGCGGCGGCGAGGATCATCGCGAACACGAGCGCCGCGAGCAGCGTCGGGTTGCGGCCCACGGTCGAGCGGCACAAGGCGTCGTAGATGAACCAGCCGGCGGCGAGGCTCGTGACGGACAGCGCGATCGCCTGCCACGGCAGGAGCGGCAGCTTCGCGGGATCGATCAGCCACAGCGAAGCGTTGAGGTAGTACTGGACGACGAGCAGCGAGAAGCCCGTTACCCAGGTGAGGTAGGCCTCCCACTGGAACCAGACGAGATCGTCGGGCAGCTGCTTCGGGGCGACGAGATATTTTTCGACGTGGTAGAAGCCGCCGCCGTGCACCTGCCACACGGTGCCGTAGACACCCTCCGGCATGCGCTCGCGCCGGCGCAGCGAGAAGTCGAGCGCAACGAAGTAGAACGACGCGCCGATCCAGCCGATGCCGACGATCAGGTGCGCCCATCGCAGAAGCAGGTTCAGCCAGTCGGCAAGGAATGCGGTCATGTCGGAAAAGCCCGCCGCCGCTAGATGCGACGGCGGGTCTCGCGTGCCGTTACTGCGGCAGCTTGTCGTCGATGCCCTTCACGTACCAGTTCATGCCGAGGATGTCGCCGTCGGCCAGCGACTTGCCTGCCTCGCCGACGACGGTGCCGTCCTGCTTGGTGATCGGGCCGGTGAAGGGATGGAGTTCGCCCGAGGCGATCTTCTTCTCCGTCGCCTGCGCCATTGCCTTCACGTCGTCGGGCATGTTGGTGTAGGGGGCCATCACGACCATGCCCTTGCCGATGCCGTCCCACGTGTCGGTCGACTTCCAAGTGCCGTCGAGCACCGCCTTGGCGCGCGAGATATAGTAAGGACCCCACTCGTCGGTGATCGCAGTGAGCTGGGCCTTCGGCGCGAACTTGATCATGTCGGAGGCCTGGCCGAAGCCCTTCACGCCCTTCTCCTCGGCGATCTGCAGAGGCGCGGTCGAGTCCGTATGCTGAACGATGATGTCGGCGCCCTGCCCGATCAGCACCTTGGCGGCGTCGGCTTCCTTGCCGGGGTCGTACCAGGAGTTCACCCACACGATCTTCACCTTGAAGTCGGGGTTGACCGACTGCGCGCCGAGCATGAAGGAGTTGATGCCGGAGACGACCTCGGGGATCGGGAACGACACGATGTAGCCGGCCGTGCCGGACTTCGACATCTTCGCCGCGATCTGGCCGAGGATATAGCGGCCCTCGTAGAAGCGCGCGGCATAGGTCGCGACGTTGTCGGCGCGCTTGTAGCCGGTGGCATGCTCGAACTTCACGTCCGGAAACTTCTTGGCCACCTTCAGCGTGGCGTCCATGAAGCCGAACGAAGTGGTGAAGATCAGCTTCGCGCCGTCACGGGCGAGGCGCTCGATGGCGCGCTCGGCGTCGGGGCCTTCCTGAACGTTCTCGAGATACACCGTCTCCACTTGGTCGCCGAGCGCCTTCTGGAGTTCCTGGCGGCCGAGGTCGTGCTGGTGCGAATAGCCGTAGTCGCCCACCGGCCCCACATACACGAACCCGACCTTCAGCTTGTCGGCGGCCTCGGCCATCGTGGCGGCCGTGGCGAGCAAGATCGCCGCCGCCATCGCAATCCATTTTCTCATCGTTCTTCTCCTCGTTTCCCCCTGACAGACCAGGTATTCTGCGATCACGCGTCCAAGCCTTTCAGCGCTCCGGCACGAACGGGCGCCCGAGATCGGCCGGCGTGTTCACCAGCGTCTCGCGCCGGCTCCTCGAGATCAAGACCAGCGCCAAGATTGTCACCAGATAAGGCAGGGCCGACAGGAACTGCGCCGGTAGTTCGAACCCCCGCGCCTGCGCCTCGAGCCCGAGGATCATCACCGTGCCGAAGAGCCAGGCTCCCGCGAGCACCCGCCAGGGGCGCCAGGAGGCGAACACCACGAGCGCCAGCGCGATCCAGCCGCGCCCGCCCGTCATGTTCTCGATCCATTGCGGCGTATAGGCGAGCGAGAGGTAGCCTCCTGCAAGACCGGCACATAATCCGCCGAATAGAACGCATCCGAAACGAACTTTCAGCACCGGGTATCCGAGCGCGTGGGCAGAGACGTGGCTGTTGCCGACCGCACGGATGACGAGCCCGGTGCGCGTCCTGAACAGGAGCCAGGCGACGAACGCGACGAGCGCAATCGAGAGGTAGATCAGGAAATCCTGCCCAAACAGGATCGGGCCCACGAATGGTATGTCTGTCAGACCGGGGATATGGATGCGCTCGAGCTTCACGCCGGGCTGGCCTACGAACGGCTCGCCGATAAGGCCGGAGAGCCCGAGGCCGAGCAGCGTCAGTGCGAGGCCCGTCGCGACCTGGTTCGTCGCCAGCCACAGCACCAGGCCGCCGAACAGCGCCGAGAGCAGCATGCCGGCAAGCGCGGCCGCGACCACGCCGACGTAGGGCGAGCCGGTCGTCACCGCGGCAGCGAACCCGCACACCGCGCCCACCGCCATCATGCCCTCGACGCCGAGGTTGAGGACGCCCGAGCGTTCGACGACGAGTTCGCCGATGGCGGCGAGCAGCAGCGGCGTCGCAGCGGTGATGATGGTGAGGATCAGCGTTTCCATCGCACCTCACGCCGCCTGCTTCGTTGCGGCCGATTGCGGCGCGCCGCCTTCGACCTTGAGCCGGTAGAGGATGAATGTGTCGCAGGCGAGCACATAGAACAGCAAAATGCCCTGGAACACGCGCGCCACCTTGTCGGAGATGCCGAGCGCCACCTGCGCGCCTTCGCCACCGAGGTAGCTCACCGCCAGGAGGAGGCCGGCGAGCAGCGCGCCAATCGGGTTCAAGCGGCCGAGAAAAGCGACGATGATCGCGGTGAACCCGTACGATGGCGAGATCGAGGGCTGGAGCTGGCCGACCGTCGACATCACCTCGCAGATGCCGGCAAGCCCGGCGAGACCGCCCGACAGCAGGAACGCGAACCACACGAGCCCGTCGCGCGAGAAGCCGGCGAACCGCCCGGCGCGCGGGGCGCTGCCCGTCACCTTCAGTTCGAACCCCTTCAGCGTGCGCCCCATCAGCACGGTGAGCGCGATCACGACGAGGAGCGCCAGAAGCGATCCGAGATGGATCGTGCCGCCGAACGTCGGCAGGAGCTGCCAGCCGTCGAATCCGACCGACTTCGGAAAGTTGTAGCCCTGCGGATCGCGCCAGGGGCCGCGCACCAGCCAGTCGAGCAGGAGCTGCGCGACGTAGACCAGCATCAGGCTCGTCAGGATCTCGCTCGTGCCGAACCGGGTCTTGAGGAACGCCGGGATCGCCGCCCAGGCCATGCCGCCCAGAACGCCCAGCGCCAGCATCACCGGCAGGACCTCGGGCGACTGCCAGGCCGGGAAGAAGACGGGGATCGCGCCTCCGAGGATGGCGCCGGCGGTAAGCTGCCCTTCCGCGCCGATGTTCCAGACGTTGGCGAGATAGGCGACCGAGAGCCCCGCGCCGATCAGCACGAGCGGCGTCGCCTTCACCACCAGCGCCTCGAGCGACCAGACGCTCGTGAACGGCTCGACGAAGTAGGCGTACAGCGCCTTCGCCGGATCGTAGCCCGCGACAGCGAACAGGATCGCGCCCGTGACCACGGTGAGCGCGATGGCGATCAGCGGCGAGACGAGCGCCATCGTCTGCGAGTGTTCGGCGCGCTTCTCAAGCACGAGCCGCATGGGGCTCCTCCACTGTTGCGCCTGCGCGACGGCGCTCGTGCGCGCCGGCCATCAGGAGGCCGATTTGTTCGGTGTCGAGATCGCGGGCCGGATAGGCCTTCGACAATTCGCCGCGCGAGATCACGGCGATGCGGTCGGCGATCTCGAAGATCTCGTCGAGGTCCTGGCTGATCACCAGCACTGCCGAGCCGCTGCGGGCGAGATCGATCAGCGCCTGGCGGATCACGGCCGCGGCGCCGGCGTCGACGCCCCACGTCGGCTGGTTGACGACGAGAACGGACGGCTTGCGGTCGAGCTCGCGGCCCACCACGAACTTCTGCAGGTTGCCGCCGGAGAGCGCGCGGGCTTCCGGGTCGTCCTTGAGGCGGCGCACGTCGAACGCCTTGCACACGCGGCTTGCGATCGCGTGCGCTTCGGTGCGGTCGATCATCCTGTGACGGACGAGTTTTGCGTCGTCCGCGTGGCGCGTCAGGATCACGTTCTCCGACAGGGTGAAGCCCGGCACCGCACCGTGGCCCAGCCGTTCCTCCGGGACGAATGCCACGCCGAGCTTGCGGCGCTCGGTGATGCCGAGCGTTCCGACAGGCTTGCCGTTGAGGCGTACGCCCTCGGCGCGGGTCGCCGCGCGTTCGCCCGACAGCGCGGCGAACAGCTCGGTCTGGCCGTTGCCCGCGACGCCCGCGATCGCCACCACCTCGCCCGCCTTCACGTCGAGATCGATGCCGTCGAGCCGCACCGCGAAGGGGCCGTCCGGCTCGAGCGAGAGCTGGTCGAGCGTCAGCAACGCTTCGCCCGATGGAGCGACGCCCGCCGCCTTCACCACGTGGATGTCGCTCCCGACCATCATGCGGGCGAGGCTCGCCGCGGTTTCGCGCGCGGGGTCGACATCGGCCGCCACCACCTTGCCGTGGCGCAGGATCGTCGCGTGGTGACAGAGCCGCTGCACCTCCTCGAGGCGGTGCGAGATGTAGAGCACCGCGCAGCCTTCGCCGGATAGCCGGTTCAGGGTCGAAAAGAGCCCTTCGGCCTCGAGCGGCGTCAATACGGCCGTCGGTTCGTCCATGATGATGAGTCGCGGCTCCTGCAGCAGGCAGCGCACGATCTCGATGCGCTGGCGCTCGCCCACCGACAGGTCAGCCACCGTGGCGGACGGGTTCAACGGCAATCCGTAGTCGGACGATATCCGCGCGATCTTCTCCGACAGCGGCCCGAGCGCGAACGGCCCGCGCACTGCGAGCGCGATGTTCTCGGCCACGGTCAGCGCCTCGAACAGCGAAAAGTGCTGGAACACCATGCCGATTCCGAGGGTGCGCGCGGCCGCCGGACTTTCGATACGCACCGGCCGGCCCTGCCACAGGATCTCGCCTGCGGTCGGTTCGAGCGCGCCGTAAAGGATCTTGACCAGCGTCGACTTGCCGGCGCCGTTCTCGCCGAGCAGCGCGTGAATCTGTCCCGGCAGCACGGTGAGCGACACGTCGTCGTTGGCGAGAAGCTCGCCGAACCGCTTCGAAACGTGACGCGCTTCCAGGAGCGGCGATACGCCGCCGCCGGCGGCCCGCCCTGCGCTGTCGGCCGGATCCTTCATGCGCGCCCCCTAGCCGCTGCCGCCGGCGATAGCGCTGCTGCGGCCGCCTGTTCCCGCACGACCAGCAGTTCCACCGCGACCGATGCCGCAATCGCCGCCGGAAGCTTCGAGGACGGTCCCGCCGCGCCGATCGGGCAGATCAGTGTGCTGATCAAATGGGAGTCCATGCCCGCCTCGCGCAGCCGGCTTTCGAAGCGAGCGCGCTTGGTTGCGCTGCCGATGACGCCGACGTAGGCGAAGCGACGCGCTGCGAGCGCCGCTTCGACCAACGCGTAGTCGAGTGCGTGGCTGTGCGTCAGGACTACGATCATCGCGCCGTCGGGCGCCGAGTCAATTTCGTCGAGCGGGTCTCCCGGCGCTACCGCCGTCGCGTTCTGCGGCATCGCTGCCGGGAAAGCGTTGGGCCGCGGGTCGATCCACCGCACCGCGAACGGCAGCGGCGCCAATGCCAGGACAAGCGCGCGGCCAACGTGGCCCGCCCCGAACACGAGGACGGGGCTCGGTGTCTCGCCGAACCGTTCCTCCAGCGCGGCTCCCTTTGCGACGAGGAGCGGGTCCGCCGCAGTTGCCGCCCGGACGACGGTACGCGCTACGCCCGTCTCGCCGACAAAGCCGCGCGCGACGAACGCGCCCGCAGACTCTGCCGCGGCCAGCGCGCGCACGGCCTCGAGCGCGGTTGCATCGAAGGCCTCGTAAAGCACGTCGACGGCGCCGCCGCAGCACTGGCCCAGCGCGGGCCCGAGCGCCATGCGTTCGCGCAGAAGCGCAGCGCAGCCGGATCGCGCCAACCCTTGCGCCCGTGCCAGCGCCTTCCATTCGAGCGTGCCGCCGCCGATCGAGCCGGTGAAACCCTGCGCTGTCAGCACGAGACGGGCGCCGGCTTCGCGTGGCGTCGACCCGTCGGCGGACAGAAGCGTGACCAGCACCGGGCAGCCGTCCCGGTCGAGCTCGCGGGCTATCGTCTCCCACACCGCCATCAGGCCCTCATCGCGTCGGCGGCGCGCAGGATGGCCTCGGGAGTCGCAGGCGCATCGAGCGGCGGCACACGGCCGGGGCTCAGGGCGGCGAGCGCATGGGTGATCGCGGAGAACACCGAGATCGCCAGCATCAGCGGCGGCTCGCCCACGGCCTTCGAGCGGAAGATCACCGGCTCCTTGTTGCCGCGGCTGTCGAACAGGGACACGCGGAAGTCGGCCGGCACGTCGCGTGCGGTCGGAATCTTGTAGGTCGAGGGCGCATGCGTGAGGAGGCGTCCCTTGTCGTCGAAGACGAGTTCCTCCGTCGTCAGCCAGCCCATGCCCTGCACGAAGCCGCCCTCGATCTGGCCGATGTCGATCGCCGGGTTCAGCGACGTTCCGCAGTCGTGCAGGATGTCGACGCGGTCGACGCGCATCTCGCCGGTGAGCGTGTCGATCGTCACTTCCGAGCAGGCTGCTCCGTAGGCGAAGTAGAGGAACGGGCGGCCCTTGGCCTTCTCGCGGTCCCAGTGGATTTTCGGCGTCGCGTAGTAGCCCGTCGCCGAAAGCTGCACGCGGTTGAGGAAGCAGAGCTTGGCGACGTCGGCAAAGGTCCAGCGCTGGTTGCCGGCGCTGACGTGGTTTTCGGCGAAGCGGACGAGGTGCGGGTCGACGGCGTGCGCCTGCGCCACCGCCTCGATCATCCGCTTGCGGATCGTCTCGGCCGCCCGCTGCGCGGCCATGGCGTTGAGGTCGGTCCCCGCGGAGGCGGCTGTCGGGGCGGTGTTGGGCACCTTCTGCGTCGTTGTCGCGGTGATGCGCACGCGGGAAAGGTCGATGCCGAATTCGTCGGCCACCACCTGCGCCACCTTGACGTTGAGGCCCTGCCCCATCTCGGTGCCGCCGTGGTTCAGCTGGACGGAACCATCCGTATACACATGGACGAGCGCGCCCGCCTGGTTGAGATGGGTCAGCGTGAACGAGATGCCGAACTTCACCGGCGTCAGCGCGATGCCCTTCTTCAGGATCGCGTGCTCCGCGTTGTAGGCGGCGATCTGCTTGCGCCGGGCGCGGTAGTCCGACGACTTCTCCAGCGTCTCGATCAGCGGCAGCGCGATGTGTTCGTTGAGCGGCATGCCGTAGGGCGTCACGTCGCGCCCCGGCCGGTAGAGGTTGCGCTTGCGGATGTCGAGCGGGTCGAGGCCGGTGACGATCGCGATCTCGTCCATCATCCGCTCGGCGAACAGCATGCCTTGCGGGCCGCCGAAACCGCGAAAGGCGGTGTTCGACACCGTGTCGGTCTTGAGCCGGCGCGAACGGATGTCGACCGCGGGATAGAAGTAGGCGTTGTCGGCATGGAACATCGTGCGGTCGTTCACGCCGAGCGACAGATCGGCCGATACGCCGCAGCGCCCGGCGAACGAAGCGGCGACGCCCGAGACCTTGCCGGCCTTGTCGCAGCCGACGCGCCAGTCGACGCGGAAGTCGTGTCGCTTGCCGGTCATGCGCATGTCGTCGTCGCGGTCGAGCCGGCACTTTGCGGGGCGGCCGGTTATGCGCGCGGCAAGTGCGGCCAACGCCGCCCATTGCGCCGCCTGGCTTTCCTTGCCGCCGAAGCCGCCGCCCATGCGGCGGCATTCACACACGACGAGCGCGTCGGGGACGGCGAGCACCTTCGCCACCGTGTGCTGCACTTCGGTCGGGTGCTGCGTCGAGGAATGGACGAGCATCCCCCCGTCCTCTTGCGGCACCGCCAGCGCCACCTGGCCCTCGAGGTAGAAGTGCTCCTGTCCGCCGATTCTCATCGTGCCCTCGAGGCGGAGCGGCGCGGCGAGGATCGCCTCCTCCACATCGCCGCGGCCGAAGGCGTACGGGGGCAGCACATCCTGCCCGGCCGCCTCGGCCTGCTCGACGGTGACGTTCGGCGGCTCCTCGGCGACCGCGATCATCGCAAGGCGCGCCGCGCGGCGGCCTTCCTCCCGCGAGCGCGCGACGACCGCGAACACGGGCTGGCCGTGATATTCGACGCGGCCCTCGGCCAGCACCCGGTCGTCGTTGAACGACGGGCTGCAATCGTTGGTGCCCGGAATGTCGCGGTGCGTGAGGACGGCGACCACGCCCGGCGCCTGCCGCACCTCGTCGAGGTCCATCGACACGATCGCCCCGAGCGACGCCTTCGCATACCCCGGGACGACGTGCAGCGTGCCGTCGGGCTCGCGGATGTCATCGACGTAGACCGCCTTGCCCTCGACGTGCAGGGCAGCGCTGTCGTGCGCGATCGCCGCGCCCTGGTGGCGCGGCGCGGGCTGCGGCACGGCCTTGGCGCGAGGGTTCGGCGGCGCGACGTTCACGGGGCGAGGACTCCGCTGCGCATCTCCATCACCAGCGATTGCTCGATCCGCGCAGACGATGGACCGAGTTGACGCGACCGTCGCGCTGGCGCAGCGCGATTTGGAAGCGGTTCATGTTGAACGCCTGCGCGCGGTAGACGAACACGCTGCCGCGGCAGTCGATGCGCTGGACGATCCGGTAGTGGCGGCGCAGCAGCGACTGGCCCTTCGAGCACGAGATGCTGCGCCAGTTCGAGACGCTGCTGCCGACCCGCACGCCCGCCTGGGCTTCGCCGACCGGGATCCACAACACGACGAAGAGCGCGACGAGAAGCGAAGCGAGGGAGCGAGTGATCACGGGCGGCATCCTTGTCGTTGGCGATCAGGGGTGGGGCGGCAGGCGTTCGAGAATGAGCTCGCGCGAAGGCGTAACGCGCGTGGTGGACGGATCGCTGCCGCGCGCTTCGGTGAGCGCCTTGGCGAGCAGCGCCTTCGCAGTGGCCATGCGGTAGGAAGCGGACGCGCGGTGGTCGGTGAGCGGCACGAAGTCCTTCTCGAGGGCCTCGATCGCCTCGCCCCAGCGGTGGCGGTCGGCAAGGCTCACGTCGCGCAGCAGGCGTTCGGTCAGGAGCGCCCGCTTCGGCGTGGCCGCCATGCCGCCGTAGGCGATGCGCGCGGCCCGCACATGACCGTCCTCGACGGTGAAGCGGAAGGCGCCCATCACGGCAGAAATGTCCTGGTCGAACCGCTTCGAGATCTTGTAGCAGCGAAAGACGTGGTTCTCCTCGAGCTTCGGCACGGCGACGCCTGCGACGAACTCGCCGGGAGCGCGGTCCTGTTTGCCATACGCCACGAAGTAGTTCTCGAGCGGCAGCGACCGCTTAAGATCGCCGCGCTGCAACGTGAGCGTCGCGCCGAGCGCGATGAGAAGCGGCGGCGAGTCGCCGATCGGGGAACCGTTGGCGATGTTGCCCCCGATGGTGCCCACCGCGCGCACCTGCTTCGAGCCGAGCCGCCAAAGGAGTTCGGCGATGTCGGGGTCGATGCGGGAAAGCGCGGCTTCCGCGTCGGCGTAGGTGGCGGTTGCGCCAATGGTCAGCACCCGGCCGTCGTCGACGATCTCGTCGAGCCCCTCGACGCGGCCGAGGTGGATGATCTTCGCCGGCCGGTCGAGCCGCTTGTTGATCCACACGCCGACGTCCGTCGCGCCGGCGACCAGCACGGAATCGGGATGGGCCTCGTACAGCCGGGCGAGCGAGTCGATCGTCGCCGGGCTCGCGAAGAAACGGTCCTCGTCGCCGACCAGAACGTCGCGGCCGTCTTCGAGGTCGGCAAGCCCCTGCGCGGTTCGGAGCGCACCTTGCGCGAAGATGTCCACGCGGGGGCCCGAGCACGCGGCGAGCGCGGCGTCGACGATCGGGCGATAACCCGTGCAGCGGCACAGGTTGCCCGAAAGCCACTGGTTCACCGCCATACGGTCCGGCTCGATGCCCGAATGGTAGAGCGCGAAGATGCTCATGACGAAGCCGGGCGTGCAGAACCCGCATTGCGAGGCGTGGTGTTCGACCATCGCCGCCTGCACCGGGTGAAGGCCCCCGGAGCGGGCGGAGAGATCCTCCACCGTGACGAGTTCGCATCCGTCGATCTGGCCGAGGAGCCTGATACAGCTGTTGACCGGCTGGTAGACCACGCGGTCGCCGCGCCGGCGCCCCAGTACAACGGTGCAGGCCCCGCAGTCGCCTTCGCCGCAGCCTTCCTTGGTGCCCGTGGAGCGTTCGGCGAGGCGCAGGTAGTCGATCAGGGTGGTGGCGGGGTCGAAGCCCTCGACCACCACCTTGAGGCCGTTGCGCAGGAACGCGACGTGGCGGCGCATCGCTCAGCTCCCCCGGTACGTCGAGTAGCCGTAGGGCGATATGAGCAGCGGCACGTGGTAGTGCGCGTTCGGATCGGCGATGCCGAAGCGGATCGGCACGCGGTCGAGGAAGGGCGGCGCCGCCGCCTCCAGTCCGGCGGCCCGCTGGTAGGCGCCCGTGTGGAAGACGAGTTCGTACTCGCCGGGTGCGAAGGCCTCACCGGCCAGCAGCGGCGAATCGACCCGGCCGTCGGCGTTCGTGGTGTGCGCGGAGAGCTTCACGCGCTCCTCGTTCGAGCCGATTCGGTAGAGATCGATCGCCATGCCCGCCGCTGGCCGTCCGCGGGCCGTATCGAGAACGTGGGTTGTCAGGCGCCCCACTGGCGCATCCCTCCGTCCGCCGCAGTTGCTTCTTGCCCTCGCCCATCATCCACCAGTTCCGGGACCCGCAAAAGCCATTTTAGCGGTGTTTTCCAGTACGCAACCCAACGTCGCTCGATTGACAGGCCAATGAAGCTTATAGTAGCGCTGAAAACAGTATCACAACCTTTGTGAGAACGAACGTGTATCTTCAGCGAGTCGAGAGTTTCATCCGACGTAGCCTGCTGCGCCAGCCCTTGGAGCTGGCGTTGCGGGCGTTGAGCTGGACTGATCCGAGGGTGCACGACAGTTCCCGGCGAATCCGTAGCGTGCGCGAGGGTTGTCCACGAACGACCTCCAGCCACTGGCTGGTGTTCGTCTACAACGTCCCAGGACGAGTGCCGCCTTACTTCCGGTGCCTTTTCGAGGCGTGTGCACAGCATCGCGTGAACATAGCGGTCGTCACCAATACCAGCCTGCCCGAGATTACCCGGCGCGACATCCTCGATAACGCACAGCTCTTCATCGAGCGAGAAGACGTCGGTCGGGACTTCGGCGGCTACAAGGATGCGATCGAAATTCTCTTCGCTCGTAATGAGCGGATCGACCAACTCATCCTCGCCAACGACAGCGTGTACTACCTGCCCAACGAAGCACGCCCCTTGATCGAGCGCGCCCTCACTTGTCGCGGGTTCGGTGCAATCACGGAAAGCCGTCAAACGCGCCATCACGCCCAAAGCTTCTTCCTCGTCTTCGCGCCACGCGTTCACGAGTCCGAAGCCTTTCGCCGATTCTGGAGGAACTATCGACCGATCCACACGCGCCACTACGCGATCCGCAAGGGCGAATTCGGCCTGACGAGAACGCTGACGAAGGCTGGTTTTGCGGTCGAGGCGTTTTACACCGTGGACCAGCTGGCCGATGCGCTCGCCAAGCTGCCGGATGCTGAGCTCGAACGCCTTGTCGATTACCTACCGTTGAGCAATCGTCGCGCCGTACGATCCTCTATTGCGCGCGGAACACTGCCGCTGGCTGCAATCATTGATGAAGTACGCCATCGTAATCCTGCCCATGCGGCTGCGTTTCTGTTTCTGCGGACCACAGGTTTTCCGGTTCTGAAGCGCAATCTTTATAAGAAAAGAAAATACCAATTCCAGGAACTGCAGGGCATTCTTTGTGCCACTATAAACGCTTACGCAGTAGAATTGGCAGACGACATGAGACGGGGAGCGTTTTACCCCGCTCGAAGCTTGGTTTCGATCAAATGATTGCTACAATCAGAAATATTCTTGTGAGAATATAATGAAACGAAAAGCATTAGATGGAGCGCTCAGGAAATTCTTTTTTAAGAGACCCGCTGAATACATCATCAATTCGTATCATCGAATGGATCGCCGTCTTTATGATCGAAGCGCGAGAACGATAAGTATATTCGACGGTATCGAAGCTCATCAGACGTCGAATTGGATGATTTTTGTCTACAACTATAGAGACCTACCACCACCTTATTTCAATTGTATCTTCGACGCGTGCCGTGAGCTTGCCGTCAATCTACTCGTCGTCACCAATGTGGCCCTACGACGCGAAACCAAGGACTACTTGTCCCGGCGCTCCCAGATATTCTTTCAGAGAGCAGGCGTTGGGCGTGATTTTGGGGCCTACAAGGACGCGATTTTGCTTCTTCGAGATCGAGGCATTACACCAAAGACGCTTATCTTGTGCAATGACAGCGTTTACTACTTGCCAAGTGAAGTCCGAAATTTGATATCTAAATCTCTTTCGCACGACGGATTTTTGGCAATATCTGAAGTTTTTGGAAAGAGTCATCATGCGCAAAGTTTTTATATTTCTTTTGGGCCAGACGTTATTGGTAGCGATGCATTCCAAAAATACTGGGATACCTATCTGCCCTTAAGCTCACGAACACATACCATCAAAAAAGGTGAACTTGGGCTTACGAGGCATTTGAGAAGCGCTGGCATCATGCCGCGTGTATTGTATTCTGCGCACGATATTCACAAACATTTATTGGAGGCGGATGAGGCAAAACTTCGCAAACTGCTGGCCCTACTACCGGAGGCACACTCTCGCTTCGTGCTGGAAAAAGTTGCGAGCGACGTAAAGCGGTTCGGCCTGCGCCCTCAAGTCAGCAGGGCCAGCAGTTCGGAGTACAGGCAGTTGCTAGCTGACGCGGTCGTCAACGAAATAGCGGAAACTAACGCTACTTCCACCGGCGAATTTCTATTTCACGCGACCGTCGGATTTCCGGTCGTAAAAAGAGATATTTACTTCAGGGAACTTTACCGCTTCAGCACCCTTGAGCGAATTTTCGAGGATCTTTCAATCGAGTGCTCGCAAGAAATACTATCCGACCTCAAGCTGCGAGGGCGCATCACTGATCTCAAGGTAGGAAAGCTTCGGAAGAAGTTGTATCGTGAAGGCTTCTTTTAGATCTACTTCCCCCCTTTTGGTGACTCCAGATTCGTCCTCCTCTCGACCATAAGGTCTTTCAATTACTGCACCTATTGCATCAGGTGTTCGTCACCGCTTTGACCATCATCATTGTCCGGATAATTCGTATCTAAAACATCCGCGACTTGCAGCGGCCAAGAGAGCCTGCACTGCGATATCTTGCGGAACAAAATAGCCGACCCTTCGAACCCTGCAGATTTCTCAGCGTCCTCTTTGCCACGACGGTAAACGAATGGGATGACATATTGCTCGCTATCAAGCGAGACATCTAAAATTTCGAACCCGGTGTGTTTGTTGAACAAGGCTTGCCACGCTGTGTCGGAGAACCTCCAAAAATCCCAGGGCCTGTCATGCATTCCTAGAGTTTGATGTGTGCTCACTAAACCAATTCCACCTTGCTTCAAAACCTTATTCATCTCGCACACAACAGTCCAAGGCATGAGGAGGTGCTCAAAAACACTTACTGAGTGAACGAAATCGAATGTGTTCTTCTTGAAGTGCTTGGAAAGCGCGTGTGCGTCTCCAACTACGTCAACATTCGAACCTGGCAAAATGTCAAGAACTGTAACTTGAACTTTTGGAAAAAGCTTAGATCGGTCTAATTTGCTCCGATCTCTCCCGCCTATATCCAACAGCCTGGGGTTTGGACTAGCATCCACGAAACTCTTGAACTTCTCCCATAGCTGCAGCGTTGCGAAACGACTGCGCCTGTCAGCACTTAGATCAGCTAATGACACTCGTTTAACCCAGCCTTGTTGGCTGCGAAACTCTATCTCAAGTTCAAACGCTGAAACGTCCGATAAGAACAGTGCCTGGATCTGAAATCCTTTGTTCGGGCCGAGTGAAAGAACACCGCCATGGGGAAGGCACACCTCAGATGTTGTCGAGGCTATATCCCGGCCGATCAGCCTCACGCTGGCGAGATCGTCATGATCGCTGTGAAACCACCCCTTTATCAAAACTGAACGAAAAAACTTTGAAATCGTGTCGGTCATGAATTCGTAGCCGTCTATGATCATGGTCGAGCGAACCTCTATTCGTGCCTTGCAACCCTTAGCATCATTTTGAAGTCTCCCACAATCTAAACGACACACCTTTACACCCCCCTCTAGCCCCGGCTAGCGTCGCGGGTCCCAGATGACCTCCGCGACCGAACATCTCGCCCGCCTCGTCGCCTTTCCGACGGTCAGCCGCGATTCGAACCTCGACCTCATCGGCTACGTCGAGGCCGCGCTCGACGGGCTGGCGATCCCGCATTTCCGGGCATCGTCCGAGGACGGACGAAAGGCCAACCTCTACGCCACCATCGGCCCGAAGGACGTGCCGGGGATCGTGCTCTCCGGACACACCGACGTCGTTCCGGTCGATGGCCAGGCCTGGTCGAGCGATCCGTTTGCGCTCCGCACCGCCGATGGACGCCTGTATGCGCGCGGCTCGGCCGACATGAAGGGGTTCATCGCCTGCTGCCTCGCGGCCGCGCCGGCGGCGGCGAAGCGGAAGCTCACCGCGCCCATTCACTTCGCCTTCTCCTATGACGAGGAGCTTGGCTGCCTCGGCGTGCGCCGGCTCCTCGACGCGCTGAAACCGGTGCAGCCGAAGCCCCGCTTCTGCATCATCGGCGAGCCCACCTCGATGCAGGTGGTGATCGCGCACAAGGGAAAAGCAGGCGCCCGCGTCATCGCGCACGGCCTCGAGGGCCACTCGAGCCTTGCCCCGCTCTACGTGAACGCGCTCCATCTGGCGATGGACCTCGCCGCCGAAGTGCGGTCGATCCAGGCAGAGATCGCCGCGCGCGGCCTGAAGGATGGCGACTACGACGTTCCGTACACGACCGTTCACGTCGGCCGACTGATCGGCGGCGACGCGATCAACATCGTGCCGAACCGGGCCGAGATGGCTTTCGAGATCCGCTACCTGCCGGGCGATGATCCCGACGCGATCCTCGCCCGCGTGCGCCGGAAGGCCGATGCGCTCATCGCGGAGGCGCGCAAGATCCATCCCGGCGCGGGCTTCGAGTTCCATCCGCTCGCGAGCTACCCTGCGCTCGACGTGAAGCCCGACAGCGAGGTCGTATCGTTCGTCCGTGCCCTGACGGGTGGCAACTCCACCGGCAAGATCACCTTCGGCACCGAGGGCGGCCTGTTCCAGCAGGAGCTCGGCATTCCGTCCGTCGTGTGCGGGCCGGGCTCGATCGCTGTCGCCCACAAGCCGGACGAATACATCGAGGAGAGCCAGATGGCCGCCTGCGATGCCTTCCTTTCGCGTCTCATCGACAGGCTCTCCGCATGACCGCCTCCCCGACTCCAGCGATCACCATCATCGGCGCCGGCATCATCGGCACCTCCACCGCGGCGTTCCTGCAGCGGGAAGGCTACAAGGTCACCGTGATCGACCGGGTGCCGCCGGGCGAAGGCTGCTCATTCGGCAACGCGGCCGGCGTCGTCGCCTGCGGCGTCGAGCCGACGATCCATCCGCGCATCCTGATGAAGATCCCGGGCTGGCTGATGGACCCGCTCGGCCCGCTCACGATCCGCTGGAGCTACCTGCCGAAGGCGCTGCCGTGGCTTCTGGCCGCCGGGCGGCAGGCGATGCCCGACCGCGTGAAGGCGATCACCGAGGCCCGCGCCGCACTGGGCCTTCGCTGCGTCGCTGACTTCCAGACGCTGCTCGCCGACGCAGGCAGACCCGAGATGCTCGTGATGAACGACGGTATCAAGGTGTTCGAGACGGAGGCCGCCTGGCGCGCCGACGAGGGCGAGCGCACGGTGCAGGCCCGCTACGGCTATCCGTCAAAGCAGCTTTCCCGCGGCGAGTTGCTCGAACTCGAGCCGGACCTTTCGCCGACGCTCTACGGCGGGCGCACGCACGGCGGCTGGCATCACGTGTCGAACCCCTACAAGATCGTCCGCACGCTGGCCGATCTCGTGGCGAAGCGCGGCGGCGAGTTCATCTCCGACGACGTGCTGGACGTCGAGCGCGATGCCAACCGCGTCACCGCCCTGCGCCTGAAGGGCCGCGGCCGGTTGCCAGTCGACCGGCTGGTGATCGCGGCGGGCGCGTGGTCGCACCTCCTCGCCAACAAGCTCGGGGCGCGCGTGCTGCTCGAAGCCGAGCGCGGCTATCACCTCACGATTCCAAACCCCGGCGTCTCGCCCAAGCGCGTGGTGACCGTGGCGGGGAAACCGTTCGCCATCGCGCCGATCGACGTCGGCCTGCGCATCGGCGGCACCGACGAGTTCGCCGGTCTCGATGCGCCGCCCAACTACCAGCGCGCCGATGCATTGTGGCACCTGACCCGAATCGCGTTCCCGAAGCTCCGGCCGCTCGACGATACGGTTGAACGCTGGATGGGCCGCCGGCCCGGCACGCCCGACGGCATCCCGGTGATCGACAAGGCGCCCGACGTCGAAAACGCGTGGCTGGCTTATGGCCACAGCCACATGGGGCTGTCGTGGGGGCCGACCACCGGGCGCATGGTCAGCGAACTCGTCGCCGGCAAGCCGATCAACATGGACATGGCGCCCTACCGGGCCGTGCGGTCCTGGCTCTAGCGCACGACACGGGGGTTTGATTTCGGGGACGGCGTCTGCCACAAACCGGGGGCCTTTCCAGAGGACCCCCCGCCGATAGCCTTATGCGCACCGATACGCCGCAGCCGATCCACCTTGCCGACTACCGGCCTTCACCGTGGCTCATCGACCGCGTCGACCTCGACGTGCGCCTCCATCCGACGGCGACGCGGATTCGCGAGCGGCTGACGGTTCGCCCGAACCCCGACGCCGGCGACGCGTCCGACACCCTCATGCTCGACGGCGAAACGCTCACGCTGCACTCGGTCACGATCGACGGGGAGACGGTCAAGCCGGAACGCCTCACCGTCACGGACACGGCCTTGACCATAACGGGCGTTCCGAAGCGAGAGACGACCGTCGAGATCGACCTGTCGATGAACCCTGAGGCGAACACGGCGCTTTCCGGTCTTTACCTGTCGAACGGCATCTACTGCACGCAGTGCGAGGCGGAAGGGTTCCGGCGTATCGCCTACTTCCTGGACCGGCCGGACATTCTTTCGCGCTATCGGGTGCGGCTCGAGGCGTCGAAGTCATCCGAACCCGTGCTGCTGGCGAACGGCAACCTCGTCGAGGAGGGCGACCTTCCCGACGATCGCCATTTCGCGGTGTGGGAGGATCCGTTCCCGAAGCCCAGCTACCTGTTCGCCATGGTGGCGGGTCGGCTCGCTTGCGTGTCCGATACCTTCCGCACGATGTCGGGCAGGACCGTCGCCCTGAAGATCTTCGTCGAACCCGGCAAGGAGGACCGCTGCGCCTTTGCGATGGAGTCGCTGAAGCTGTCGATGGCGTGGGACGAACGACGCTTCGGCCGCGAATACGACCTCGACGTGTTCATGATCGTCGCCGTGCCCGACTTCAACATGGGTGCGATGGAGAACAAGGGTCTGAACATCTTCAACGACAAGTACATCCTGGCGCTGCCGGAGGCCGCGACCGACCAGGACTACGCCAACGTCGAAGGCATCATCGCGCACGAGTACTTCCACAACTGGACGGGCAACCGCATCACCTGCCGCGACTGGTTCCAGCTCTGCCTCAAGGAAGGGCTGACCGTGTTCCGCGACCAGGAGTTCTCCTCCGACGTCCGCTCGCGGCCGGTGAAGCGCATCGCCGACGTGCGGCTGCTGCGCACTCACCAGTTCCCGGAGGATGCCGGCCCCCTCGCGCATCCGGTGAGGCCCTCGACCTACATCGAGATCAACAACTTCTACACGGCGACCGTCTACGAGAAGGGCGCCGAGATCTGCCGTATGCTGATGACGCTGATCGGCGAAGATGCCTTTCGCGCCGGAATGGACCTCTACTTCGAGCGCCACGACGGGCAGGCGGTGACGGTAGAGGATTTCATCGCCTGCTTCGCCGACGCCTCGGGCCGCGACCTGACGCAGTTCTTCCGCTGGTACGAGCAGGCGGGAACGCCCGAACTCACCGCGCACGCGAGCTACGACCAGAAGAGCCAGACGCTGAGCCTCACGCTCTCCCAGGTGCTGCCGTCGACTGGTGCGCAGGCGACGCGGCCGCCGCTGCATATCCCCGTTTCGGTCGGACTCGTCGGGCCGAACGGCGAGGACCTGCCGCTCGATCTCGACGGCGTGGGCCGCCTCAACAGCGGCGTGATCGAACTCACCGAACGGACCCAGACGTTCCGCTTCAGGGGGCTGAAGAAGCGACCGGTGCCGTCGCTCAACCGGGGATTCTCGGCGCCCGTGAAGCTCGCCTCGAACCTCACGCCGGGCGATCTCTACTTCCTCATGGGCCACGACGCCGACCCGTTCAACCGGTGGGAAGCGGGCCAGACGGTGGCGCGCCAGCTGATCCTCGACGCCGTTGAAAACGCCGGCGCGGGCCGTTCGCATCACGCCGTGCCGAAGCTCTACACCGACGCGCTGGCAGCGTCGCTCGCGAACCCCGCGCTCGAACCCGCGTTCGTGGCGCTGATGCTGACGCCGCCCGGCGAAGGCGACATCGCCGGCGAGATCGGCCGCAACGTCGACACCGACGCGATCCACGCGGCGCGCGAATGGCTGAAGGCCGGTGCGGGCGGTGCGCTGCAGAACGCGCTTCTCGAGGCGTGGTCGAACCTCCGACCCTCCGAACCCTACTCGCCCTCGCCGGTCGACTCCGGCATCCGGTCGCTGCGGCACGCGGCGCTCGCGCTCCTCGCGGCCCACGATCCCGCGCAGGGCGTTGCGCTGGCCATGGAGCATCTTGCCCGGTCGAACAACATGACCGACACGATCGGCGCGCTGAACGTCCTCGTCCAGATCGACTGCGCGGAACGGGACGCGGCGCTCGACGCCTTCTACCGTCAGCACAAGGATGATCATCTCCTCGTCGACAAGTGGTTCGCGCTCAACGCGCAGGTTCCTTCCCCGAAGGCAGCCGAGCGCGTGCGCACACTGATGGAGCATCCCGCGTTCACACTGGCGCGGCCGAACCGCGTGCGCGCCCTGATCGGCAGCTTCGCGACGATGAACCCGGTTGGCTTCAACGCGGCCGACGGCTCGGGCTACTCCGTGCTCGCGGATGTCGTCATTGCGCTCGATCCGAAGAACCCGCAGGTCGCTGCGCGCCTCGCCGGAAACTTCAAGAGCTACAAGGTGCTGGAGCCCGGCCGGCGTGTACACGCGGAGTCGGCACTGAAGCGCATCGCCGCGGCATCGCCCTTGTCGCGCGACACGTTCGAGATCGTGTCTCGAACGCTTGCCTGACGCCTCCCGGCCGCCGGCGGCGCGACCCTGTCAAATTCGTCCGTCCACGGAACCGTTCCGGAACCGATTCGAGCGAGTCCCGCCGCCGCCCGGACGAGGCTCCTTGCCAAATCGTTACCGCTTCGAATCAATAGGGACCCGATTCGGCTGAAGGCGAACGTTTTGGGGAAAACCTCGCCGCGTAGAAGCCCGCGACGGTGCGTTCACACAAGGGGATCGGGGTGCCCAAGGCTGGCATCGGGGAGCTGTTCGGACGCGAGCGGGCATTGCGCCTGCCGCCGCTCGTGCGCGGCCTGTCGTCGATCCAGATCTCCGAGCGCGCGCTGCGCAACCTCATCACCATCCTGATCGTCGTGTTCCTCGTGATGCTGGGCGTGGCGCTGGTTCTGCAGCTGTCGGCGAGCCGGCAACGCCACGTCACCGAGAACAGTCGCCTTTCCACCCTCTACTTGAAGATGGCTGCATCGGAGCTGTCCGGCGTGTTGAGCGCCGCGATGACCGAGGGGCAGACGACGCGACCCATCTCCACCGAGGATCTCGCGCAAGTGCTGCCCGCGGAAGCCATTCAGGCCGGGCGAGGTTTCGCGGTGCTCGACGGGGACGGCAAGGTCGAGGCGACCTATCCGGCTGATCTTCCGTATGCGGGCAAGCAGCTCTCGGAGATCGTCGCGCCAAACTTCTTCACCGAACCCGCGAGCGATCCCGAGGGCCTGCGCAAGACGGTGCTTGCCAACGGCGAGGAGGCGTTCGTGCGCCTCCAGTCGCTCTCGCCGGCGCCGGGCAGCCTGATGGTGATTCATCCGCGCGACGCGGTGCTCGCGGCCTGGCGATCCGACGTCGCGCAGATCGTGACGCTGTTCCTCGTCACGCTCGCCGTGCTGGTGCTCCTCGGCATGGCATTCCACTGGCAGGCGGCGCGCGCGGCGGAGGCCGATCGCACGCTGGCGCTCGCGACGGAGCGGCTCGACAAGGCGCTCGACCGCGGCCGCTGCGGCCTGTGGGACTGGGACATCGCGCGCGGCCGCATCTTCTGGTCACGCTCGATGTTCGACATCCTCGGCCTCGAACCCCAGGGCGACTTCCTCACCTACGGGGTCGTGGCGCGGCGGCTGCACCCGGACGATGCCCGCCTCGACCGCATCGTCGACATGATGCTGCAGGGCGGCCGCCCGTCGATCGACCAGGAATTCCGCATGCGGCACGCCAACGGCGAGTGGGTGTGGCTCCGGGCCCGCTGCGAGCTCTCCGAGGCGCCGGGCGAGCAGGCTCCGCACCTCGTCGGCATCGCGATCGACATCACCGAGCAGAAGTTCGCCGACCGCATGAACCAGGAGGCGGAGATCCGCCTCAAGGACGCGATCGAGACGATCTCGGAGGCGTTCGTGCTCTGGGACGCCGACAACCGTCTGGTCATCTGCAATTCGAAGTACCAGCAGTTCCACACGCTGCCGGCCAGCGTCTGCGTTCCGCTCACCCCCTACGAGGAGGTGGCCCGCGCCGCGAAGGAGCCGCTCGTGCGCCAGCGGATGCCGGTCGCCGGCGGCGATCCGCTCGAGGGCCAGACCTTCGAGGTGCAACTCGAGGATGGCCGCTGGCTGCAGATCAACGAGCGGCGCACCAAGGACGGCGGGTTCGTCTCGGTCGGCACCGACATCACGGCGCTAAAGAAGCACGAGGAGCGCCTGCTCGATTCCGAACGTGAACTGATGAACACGGTGCGCGACCTGCAGAAATCGCGCGTCACGCTCGAGCAGCAGTCGCAGCGCCTCGCCGAACTCGCCGAGAAATACTCACGCGAGAAGACGCGCGCCGAGGCGGCCAACCGCTCGAAGTCGGAATTCCTCGCCAACATGAGCCACGAGCTGCGCACGCCGCTCAATGCGATCATCGGTTTCTCCGAGGTGATGGAACAGCAGATCTTCGGTCCGATGGCCTCGCCGAAGTATCTCGACTACGCGCGCGACATCCACCGCTCCGGCCAATACCTGCTCGACGTGATCAACGACATCCTCGACATGTCGAAGATCGAGGCCGGCCGACTGATGCTCGAGGTCTCGACCTTCGACCTGCCGGGTGTGGTCGAGGACGTGTTCCGCATCGTCTCCGACCGCGCGCTGCAGGGCGGCGTGCGGCTCGAGCGCCAGATCCCCGACCGCTTCCCGGTCTACGCGGACAAGCGCGCGCTGAAGCAGATCCTGATCAACATCATCGCGAACGGGGTGAAGTTCACCCCCGAAGGCGGCTCGGTGACGGTACGGGCGCTCGACACGGCCGAGGGCGTCGTGATCTCGATCATCGACACCGGCATCGGCATCGCCTCGACGGAACTGCCGAAGCTCGGCCGGCCGTTCGAGCAGGTCGAAAACCAATTCACCAAGACCAAGTCGGGATCAGGCCTCGGCCTCGCGATCTCGAAGTCGCTGACTGAGATGCACGGCGGCCGGCTCGTCATCGAAAGCGCGCTCGGCGAGGGCACGATGGTGACCGTGACGCTGCCGCACCGCTCCGAGCAGCTGGCCGGGAAGCCTCAGACGGCGTGAGTCAGCGCGTGGCGGCCCGCTGGCGGAGCCGCTCGGCCAGCGCCTTTCGCTCCTCAGGGCCGAGGGTGGCGAACACCTTCAATGCGAATGTCGTTCCCTGTTCGACAAGACCGTTCACTTCATTGCCGTAATCCTCCACGGCCTTCTGCACGGCTGCAGGATCGTAGGGATCCGCCGCCAGAGCGTCCGCCACCCGCGTCGCCGCCGCGCGCAGGTCCTTGCGCTGGTCGCGGAAGTCGCGTCGGGCGTCGCGCAGCATCAGCACAACCGAATCGCGGCGGTCGGCCGGCAGGCCGAGCACGAATCCGCGCGGCAGGAGTTCGTTGTAGGCGGGGCCCATGATCCGCGCCGTGCGCTCCTTGCGCAGCGCCTGCGCGGCGACGATCCCTGCCACCGCCACGTTCACGCACAGCGAGGCGACGAGCACGACATCCCGCCAGGACCAGCGGCACGGTGTCGGCGCTGGGGAGGTGTCCGTCACGCCGCGTCTCCATCATCCGTCGTCTGAAGATCTATCGCGCTCCAGTCATGGTCGGCCTTCGGATCGAGCAGGAGGCCGTCCGCCCCTCCTCCCGCCCCGATCCACAGCCCGAGCAGCAGCGAGGCGGCCAGTGCTACCGCCGGCGCAGCGAACCAGTTTCGCCGAGAGGTAGCGACCACTGGTGCCGGACGCGCCGCCTTCACACGGGCAAGCAGCCGCTCGGTCGCTCCCTCCGGCAGAGGCGGCGCAGCTGCACCCGACAGGAGCGAGTCGAGGGCTGCAGCCTGCGCGACATCTATCGGGGCGTGCGTCGAGAGTTGATGCGCGAGCCGCTGACGGTCCGCATCCGGCCAGCGCTGCGGGTCGGCGCCGTAGGCGGCGAGCAGCTTCACGAGGCGGCGCCGGTCGTCTTCGTTCATGGTATCGCGCGTCGTCATCGTCCTTGCCCTAGATGTCCGAAAGATCGGCCAGCAGCTCCCGCCAGCGGTCCGCGAGCGCCGCCCGGAGGCTGCGCCGAGCCCGCGTCAGGAGCGACTCGACCGCCTCCACGCTCACCCCCAGCATAGCGCCGGCCTCGGCATTGCCGAACCCTTCGAAATACACGAGCACTAGCGCGGCCCGCTGCCTGTCCGGCAGGGCCTCGATGGCGCGGTCGACGTCGCCCGCGATGGCGGCTCGGTCGAGCGGTGCGTCGGCGCGCGCCGCGTCGTCGGCGATCTCCGGAACGTCGTCGAGCGTCGACGGCCGGAGCCGGCGCATCCGGTCGAGCGACAGGTTCGCCGCCGATCGCGCCAGGAATGCGCCGAGCGCTTGCGGGTCGCGCACGCGGGTGGGATCGAGCCACACCTTCAGCAGCACCTCCTGCGCAACGTCCTCGGCCTCGGCACGGTCGGCGAGGAGGCGCACCGCCACCCGCCAGACGCGCGGGTGGTGGCGACGCACCAGGCGTTCGAACGCCCGCTCGTCCCCCCGCGCGACGGCGGCGAGGAGCACCTCGTCGTCGTCGAGCGATACCAAGCGGCGATCGGCGGATGCATCCGGCGGTGAACCCACGGACTCGACATTCCTCCCGCAACGAACGCCCGGCCCGAGAAGGACGCCGCCGTCACGGCTGCGGGGGCGTTGCAGCGGCGGCGCCCGGGCGGCGGGCGTTCAGGCGGTCTGCATGATACGCCTGCGCCTCGGCGAGTGTCACGGCGCCATCCTTGTCCGTGTCGACCTTGGCGAAGAGTTCGGCGAGGACTGCGTCCACCTCGCTCACGTCCATCACGCCGTCGTTGTCGCGATCGAGACGCGCGACGAGGCGCACCTTGCGGCGTTCGAGCGACTGGGTGAAGCGCGCCCGGATCTCCTCGACCGTAACCTTGCCGTCACCGTTCTGGTCGAGCCGCAGGAAGCGGGCTTCGACGCGCGGCTTGAGCTCGTCCAGCGTCAGCTTGCCGTCGCCGTTGGCGTCCATCCGCTTGAAGATCACGTCGCTGCGCGGCACGAACGTGAGCGCGGGTTGAAGCCGCGCCCGGCGGGACTCGGCCGCCTTCACCTTGACGAACGCCTGCGCCTCCTCGAGCGTGACGCCGCCGTCCTTGTTGGCATCGGCGCCCGCAAAGCCGTCGCTCAGGACGGCGTCAACCTCGGTCACCTCGATCACGCCACTCTTGTCCCGGTCGACCTGCGCCACAAGGCGCGCGAGCCGCCGCTCCATCTGCGCCTTGAAGGCTGCATCGACCTCATCGGGAGTCACCTTGCCGTCGTTGTTGGCATCGAGCCGCAGGAAGCGCTTCTCGGCCCTGGGCTTCAGCTCTTCGATCGTGAGCTTGCCGTCACCGTTGCTGTCGAGCCGCTGGAACACGCGTTCGCTCCACGGCAGGGTTGGCTGATATGCCTGCGCCGCGGTCGCTCCGAGCATCATTCCGGCCAGCAAAACCGCGGGTTTCATGCAACTGCGCATCGTCTCGTCTCCCTGTGGCAAGCGGCCCGAGAGGCCGCCGATACAGGGAAGACGGAACAAGGTGGTCGATTCCGTCGCTCCTCAAGGAAAAGATTTTCAGAGGAGGCCGATCAACCGGTCGAAGTGCGCAGCGACCTTCTCCTGGGTCTCCGCGACGAGCGCCTCGGCGGTGGCGAAATCCGGCGTCGCAGCCGCCTGCGCCACCAGCCGGCGCAGGCCCTCCGGCGCGTTCTGCGGCACGAACGCCTCGTCGATCGCGAGGCGCAGGACCTGCGTCAGGCGCTGGTAGAGCGTCGCCGCCTCGCGCAACGCGTCGTGATCGTAGCGGTCGAGCACGCCCGCATCGCGAAGCCGGGTCAGCGCGCCGACGGTGTTGCGGTCGAGCACCGTCGGGTCTCGTGCTGCGTTGAGGATCTGGAGTCCTTGGGCGATGAACTCCACCTCGACGAGGCCGCCGCGGGCCTGCTTCAGGTCCCACATGCCCCGCGTGCCGAGTTCCGACACCATCAGCCGGCGCATGCCGACGATGTCCTCTCGCGTCGCGCGATCGTCACGGGATGCGACGAGGGCGGCACGGATCGCGGCTTCCGTATCCTGCATCAGGCTTCGGTCGCCGGCGACGGGGCGGGCGCGGGTCAGCGCCATCTTCTCCCACGTCCAGGCCGAGCCCTGGTGATAACTGCGGAAGCTTTCGATGTGCGTCGCCACAGGCCCCTTGTTTCCCGAGGGACGCAGCCGCATGTCGACCGGGTAGAGTACGCCCTCCGCCGTGCCGGAGGCGAGCGCGGTGATCAAATGCTGCGTCAGGCGCGTGAAGTACTGGTTGACGCTGAGCGGGCGCGGTCCGTCGGAATAATCGGCGCCGGCCGGATGGTCGTAGATCAGCATCAGGTCGAGATCGGAGGTGGCGGTCATCTCGCGCCCGCCGAGCTTCCCCATGGCGACGACGGCGATGCGCGCGCCGACGATCGTGCCGTGCCGGCGCAGCATGTCGTTGCGAACCGCCTGCAGCATCTGCTCGACCATGACGTCGGCGATGGAGGAGTACGCCTCGCCCGCGTCCGCCGCGGAGACCGTCTCGGCAAGAATGCGCACGCCCACGCGGAACATCTGCTCCTTGGCGATGATGCGGGACCGATCCATCATCTCCTCGAGCGTCATCTCCCCACCGCGCGAGGCGACGTCGGCGAGGTGCACCATCTCCTCGCGCGAAGGCATCCGGTCGAAGAAGCCCGGGTCGAGCACCGCGTCGAGCACCTTCGGCCGGGTCGAGAGCTCGGTCGCAAGCCGCGGTGTCGACCCCAGGATGACGGCGATCAGGCCGAGAAGCTTCGGGTTCGACTTGAGCAGCGAGAACAGCTGCACACCCGTCGGCAGCCGCCCGAGGAACCGGTCGAACGAGACGAACGCCTGGTCGGGGTCGGCCGTCTCGGCCAGCGTCGCGAGCAGCGCCGGCATCAGTTCCGTCAGCAGTTCGCGGGCGCGCGAGGAGCGCGTCGCGGCGTAGCGCCCGAAATGCCAGCCGCGCACGGTTGCCGAGACTTCCGAGGCGCGGCGGAAGCCCATCCGCTCGAGCGTCACGATCGTTTCGGGATCATCCTCCCCGCCGGTGAACACGAGGCTCCCGCCGGTGGCGGAGAGCGCATCGGCGTTCTCGAACAGCGCCGCGTAGTGACCCTGCACGGTCGCGAACGTCGTGGTCAGCGCGTCCGCGAGTTCGGCCGGGTCGGCGTAGCCGCAGAAGCGGGCGAAGCGGTCGAATTCCTCCTGCGTGTCGGGCAGCGTCTGCGTCTGCTCGTCGTTCACCATCTGCAGTCGATGCTCGATGGTGCGCAGAAAGCGGTAGGCGGTCTTGAGCTCTTCCTCGGCCTTCGCCGTGATCCAGTTCGCGGCGGCGAGTTCACTCAGCATGCCGAGCGTGCGGCGACCGCGGAGCTCCGGGTTCCGCCCGCCCGCGATCAGCTGCTGGGTCTGCACGAAGAACTCGATCTCGCGGATACCGCCGCGACCGAGCTTGATGTTGTGGCCGATGACGGCGATCGAGCCGTGCCCCTTCACGGCATGGATCTGCCGCTTCAGCGACTGCACGTCGGCGATCGCCGCGAAGTCGAGATACTTGCGCCACACGTAGGGCTTTAGCCGCGCCAGGAACTCGCGGCCCTGCTCGAGGTCACCTGCAACCGGGCGCGCCTTGATCATCGCGGCGCGCTCCCAGTTCTGGCCCATGCTCTCGTAGTAGTTCGAGGCGGCTTCGACATTGATCGCCACCTGCGTCGCGCGCGGGTCCGGGCGCAGGCGCAGATCGACGCGGAAGGCATAGCCGTCCGGCGTGATGTCCTGCAGCAGCGCCGCCAGCCGCTTCGTCAGCCGCACGTAGAACTTCTGCGGCTCGACGGACGGATCGAGCGGAGCGATGTCGGGATCGAACAGCACGATGAGGTCGATGTCGCTCGAGAAGTTGAGCTCCCTGGCGCCGAGCTTGCCCATGCCGAGGATGATCCAGCCCTGGTCGGTGCCGGCATACTCGGGATCGATGCGGGTGAGCTTGCCCTGCCGATACGCGTCGTGGAGGAGGAAGCCTGCGGCGGCGGAAATGCAGGCGTCGGCGAGCGTGGTGAGGGCGCCCGTCACCTCGTCGCAGGACCATACGCCGCCGATGTCGGCGAGCGCGATCAGGAGCGCCATGTCGGAACGGGTGCGCCGGAGTGCGGCCGCCATCTCGTCTTCGTCGGTGATCAGGCAGGCGTCGGTGGCAAGTTGCCGGACGGTCGCGTCGAGAACTGCTTCAGGCGTCTCGGAGAGAGAGCGGACGAGCGTTTCGGGCGAGCGCCTGACCAGCGCGGACAGGAACGGCGATCCGGCCCCGACGATCGCCAGGAGGTCGCGCGCGGGAGCATGCGCCGCGGCGATTTCCTCCAGGCGCCGGCGCGCTTCCGGTTCGAGCGGCTCGAAAAACGCCGGCAGGGCCGACGGGTCGGCGCTCGCGATCGGCTTCAGCCGCGCGAGCAGGCTGTCGTCGACCGCCCTCTCCTGGATGTTCATTCCGCGGCCTTGGCCGTGACCTGTGTTGCGATGGCCGGGAGCACCAGCTTGACGCGGAGCCCCGGCTGGTTGTCCTCCAGCACGAGGTCGCCATTGTGAAGCCGCGCCACGGAGGCCGCAAGCGCCAGCCCGAGGCCGCTGCCCGGCAGCGTCCGGCTTTCGTCGAGCCGGACGAACCGCTCCTTCACGCGTTCGCGGTCGGCGGGGGGAATCCCCGCGCCATGGTCGGCCACTTCGACGATCACGTCGTTGCCGCTGCGCCGCGCCGAGAGGGTGACGTCCGCCTCCCCCGTCGCAGGGTCGGCGCCGTACTTGAGGGCGTTGTCGAGGAGGTTCGTCAGCACCTGGGCGATGAGCTGGCGGTCGGCGAGCACCATCGCGTCACCGCCATCGGCATCGACCGTAAGCCTGCCGCCCGCATCCTCGAACGTCGGCTCGTAGAGTTCGGCCATGTCGCGCACGAGGCCGTTCATCTCCATCGGCGCGATGCCCTCGCGCGCCTGGCCGGCCTCGGCGCGGGCGATCGACAGCAGCGCGTTGAACACCTGGAGCAACCGGTCGGTCTCGCCGATGATCTGCTCGAGCGCTTCCTTGCGGCGGCCCGTCGACTGCGAACGCAGCGCGTCCTCGGCGGAGGCCTTGATGCGGGTGAGCGGGGTCTTCAGGTCGTGGGCGACGTTGCTCGAGACTTCGCGCATGCCGGCCATCAGGCGCTCGATCTGCTCGAGCATGCGGTTGAGGTTACCCGACAGCCGGTCGATCTCGTCGCCGGTTCCCGTCACCGGCATGCGCTGAGACAGGTCGCCGGCCATGATCGAGCGCGTCGCGTCGTTGATCTTGTCGATGCGGCTCAGGAAGTTGCGGCTCATCACAAGGCCGCCGATCAGGCCGAGCGCCAGCGCAAGTCCGAGCCCCCAGATGGTCGATGCGCGGACGATCTCGTCGAAGCGGCTGCGCTCCTCGATGTCGCGCCCGACGACGAGCTTGTAACCGCCCTCGAGTTCGAAGGCATAACCCTTGGCGAGGTGGCGTTCGAGACCACTTGAGCCCTGCTTGGCGAACGCAAAGGAGATCGGCCCCGGCTTCCCCGCCGCCTCGACCGGCAGCCCCGGCAGGTTGCCGGCGAGCCTGCGCCCCATCGGGCTCGTGAAGATGTAGATCGACTGGCTGTCGTCCTCGCTGCGGCGGGCGACGGTGTTGAGCAGGCCCTCGAAGCCCGAGTTGCGATAGGTGTCGACGAGCGTCTGCACGTCGGCTGCGATCGCGTTGTCGATCTGCGTGTCGAGGAGCTTCGCCGTGTTCCAGTAGACGTAGCCCAGAACCGCGACGACGGAGAACGCGAACAGCGCGAGGTAGATCGCGACGAGGCGAAACGTCGAGGACCGGATCAGCGCAAGGCTAGGCCGCACGGATCGAGTATCCCGCCCCCCGCACGGTGTGGAGGAGCGGCTGGCCAAACCCCTTGTCGATCTTCGAGCGCAGGCGCGAGATGTGCACGTCGATCACGTTCGTCTGCGGATCGAAATGATAGTCCCACACGTTCTCGAGCAGCATCGTGCGGGTGACGACGCTTCCGGCGTTGCGCATCAGGTACTCGAGCAGCTTGAACTCGCGCGGCTGGAGTAGGATCGCCTTGCCGCCGCGCTGCGCGGTGCGGGCGAGGAGATCAATCTCCAGGTCGGCGACCTTCAGCTTCGTCTGCAGCGGCTCGCCGGCGCGGCGGCGCACGAGCGTCTCGATGCGGGCGAGGAGTTCGGAGAACGCGTAGGGCTTGGCGAGGTAGTCGTCGCCGCCGGCGCGCAGGCCCTTCACCTTCTCGTCGACGTCGCCGAGCGCGGAGAGGATCAGGACCGGCGCCGTGATGCCTTCCTTGCGCAGGACGCGGATCGCCTCGAGGCCGTCCATCTTCGGCAGCATCCGGTCCATCACGATCACGTCGTGGACGCGCTCACGGGCGAGGTTGAGGCCCGCCTCGCCGTCGCCGGCCAGGTCGGCGACGTGGCCGGCCTCCTTGAGGCCCTTGATCAGCCAGGACGCCGCTTCGCGGTCGTCCTCCACGACGAGGATGCGCATCGGGCGGACGGCTTCCGGATCAGCCTGCAGGGATGGCGACGAACCGCTGGCGGTCGCCACTGCGGACAAGGCATAGGACGTTCTTCTGGCCATTCTTCACCGCCTGTTCAATCGCCGCCGAAAGCGCGGCCGGGTCATCGACGCTGACGCCGGAGACCTGGAGGATGATGTCGCCCGCGTTGAGGCCCTTCTGCTGGGCCGGGCTGTCGGGCTCGACGCCCGAGACGAGCACGCCCTGCCCGTCGGGCGCCGGCTCGAGCACGAGGCCGAGCTTGTTGGCGGCGGGCTTCGCCTTCTGTTCGAGCTGCTTCGATACTGCCGCGAGTTCCTTGTCGCCGGGCATCTTGCCGATCGCGACCGACACCGTCTCGCGCTTGCCGTCGCGGAGGATCGCCAGCGTGGCCGACTGGCCGGGCTCGAGGCGTGCCACCTTCTTCGACAGGTCGGAAGGATCCTTCACGGCCTCCCCGTTCAGTTCGAGAATGGCATCGCCCGTCTTGAGGCCCGCCTTGAGCGCCGGGGAGTTCGGCGTGACGTCGGCGACGAGCGCGCCGTTGGTGTCCTTGAGCCCGACGCTGTCGGCGATGTCGTCGGTGATCGACTGGATCTGCACGCCGAGCCAGCCGCGCGTGACGGTGCCCTTGTCGCGCAGGTCCTCGATCACGTGCACTGCCTCGTAGGCCGGGATCGCGAAGCCGATGCCGACCGAGCCGCCCGACGGCGAGAAGATCGCCGTGTTGATGCCGACCACTTCGCCGTCGAGGTTGAAGGCCGGGCCGCCCGAGTTGCCCTTGTTGATCGGCGCGTCGATCTGCAGGAAGTCATCGTAGGGCCCTGAGCCGATGTTGCGGCCCCGCGCCGAGATGATGCCGGTGGTCACCGTGCCGCCGAGGCCGAACGGGTTGCCGACCGCGATCACCCAGTCGCCGACCCGCGGCTCCTTCTTGGCGAAGGCGACGGAGGAGAACTTCTCCGGGGAGTCGATCTTCAGGAGCGCGAGGTCCGTCTTCGGATCGGTGCCGACGACCTTCGCCTTGTATTCCTTGTCGGTGTTGGTGCGGACCGTGAGCTCGTCGGCGCCCTGGACGACGTGGTTGTTGGTGACCACGTAGCCGTCGGCCGAGATGATGAAGCCCGACCCCTGCGCCATGCCGCGGCCGTGCGGCGAGGGCGTGCCCTTCTTGCGCGGGAACTGGTCGAAGAACTGGCGGAACGGGCTATCGGGCGGCAGGTCCGGCATCGCGAACGGCAGGCCGCCGCCGCTGTCGTCATTGCCGTCGTCGGCAACCGCCGTTCCGAGCTTCGCCTCGACCGACACCACGGCCGGCATCACCTTCTCGACGAGGTCGCCGAACCCCTGGGCGGGGGCGGCCGAGATGCCCGACTGGGCGAGCGCAGGCGAGGCGCCCTCGAGCGCTCCCAGCGCTAGGCCGCCGGCGATCGTGGCGGCGGCGAGGATCGAAAGCGAAGTGCGACTATGGCGACGGCGCATGGTCATGGCTGTCCTTCAGGGTCCCGCTTGAAGTGGATTTGGCTTACGAGTTCAGAGCTTACGCTCACCTTACCGGTTCATGAATCCTTGGTAATGTTGACGGCCTGGCTGCCCATCTGGAGCCGCTCGAGCTCGGCGATCTCGGCCTCCGTCAGCGGCCGCTCGCCCACCGGCGCGGCGGGCTGGCGGCTTCTGAGCGCCATGTAGCCGAGGCCGAGGAGCACGACCGCGAAGGGCGTTAACCACAGGATCCAGGTTTCCGGCTCGAACCGCGGCTTCAAGAGCACGAACTGGCCGTAGCGGTCGACCAGGTAGTCGGTCACCTGCGTGTCGGTGTCGCCGGCCTTCAGCCGCTCGCGGATGACGAGGCGGATGTCCTTGGCGAGCGGGGCGTCCGAATCGTCGATCGACTGGTTCTGGCAGACGAGGCAGCGCATCTGCGCAGAGAGCGCGCGGGCGCGCTGTTCGAGCGCCGGGTCGGGCAAAATCTCGTCCGGCTGCACCGCGAATGCCGGCAGCGGCGCGAACGCGAGAAGCAGCAGGACGAGCGCGACAAGCCGCTTCATGCGCGCTGCCCGGCCATCGCGCCCGCGCGCGCCGACTTCGGCGCGCCGACACGGAAGCGGCGATCGGTGAGCGACAGGAAGCCGCCGAGGAACATCATGACGGCGCCGGTCCAGAGCAGGCTGACGAACGGCTGGAAGTAGGCGCGCACGACGCGCGATCCGTCCGTGCTTCGGTCGCCCATGACGACGTAGACGTCGCCGGTCGGGCGGTGCAGCAGGCCCACTTCCGTCGTCGGCTGGCGCGACGGCATGAACTCGCGTTTTTCCGACACGAGCGATGCGAGCGGCGCGCCGTTGCGGCTCACGTCGAACCCGCCGGAAATTCCCGTGTAGTTCGGGCCGACCAGCGGCTTCTCGCCGGTGAACTTCACGTCGATGCCGCCGACGGTGATCGTGTCGCCGGGCTTCATCGTCACCACCTTCTCGTCCTTCCAGGACGAGACGCCGACGATGCCGAGCACGAGAACCCCGACCCCGGCGTGCGCCAACGCCCCACCCCACACCGAGCGCGGCAGGCCCATCAGCCGGTTCATCGCGACCGAGACCGGAACCTTGCGGAACTGCGCACGACCCAGGAGGTCGGCGAGGCTCCCGACCGCGATCCAGAAGCCGAGCGCGATGCCGAACGGGGCGAGCCAGGGCCCCGGATACTTGATCGCCATCACCGCGACGCCGACCACCAGCGCGATCGCCGCCGCCCACCAGAGCCTTGCGAGCGCCGCCGTCAGATCCGCGCGCTTCCAGGAGAGCAGCGGCCCGATCGGCACCAAGAGCAGGAGCGGCAGGATCAGCGGCCCGAAGGTGAGGTTGAAGTAGGGCGGGCCGACCGAGATCTTCTCGCCGTTGATCGATTCGAGCAGCAGCGGGTAGAGCGTGCCGACGAATACGGCCGCGGCGCAGGCCGACAGGAGCAGGTTGTTCACGACCAGCGCGCCTTCGCGGCTGACCGGCGAGAACAGTCCGCCGGGCTGGAGTGCCGGTGCGCGCCAGGCGTAGAGCGCGAGCGAACCGCCGATGAAGACGCAGAGGATCGCGAGGATGAACACGCCGCGTTCGGGATCGACCGCGAAGGCGTGCACCGACGTAAGCACGCCGGAGCGCACGAGGAAGGTGCCGACGAGGGAGAGGGAGAACGCGAGGATCGCGAGGAACACGGTCCACACCTTCAGCGCGTTGCGCTTCTCGACGACGATCGCCGAGTGGAGCAGCGCCGTGCTCGCGAGCCACGGCATCAGCGAGGCGTTCTCGACCGGGTCCCAGAACCACCAGCCGCCCCAGCCGAGCTCGTAGTAGGCCCACCACGACCCCATCGCGATGCCGATGGTCAGGAACATCCAGGCGGCAAGCGTCCACGGCCGCACCCAGCGCGCCCAGGCGGCATCGACGCGGCCTTCGATAAGCGCGGCGACCGCGAACGAGAACGCGACCGAAAGCCCGACGTAGCCCGCGTAGAGGAACGGCGGGTGGAAGGCGAGCGCCGGGTCCTGCAGCAGCGGGTTGAGCCCGCGACCCTCGACCGGCGCCTCGGCGATCCGGAGGAACGGGTTCGAGGTGAGCAGGATGAACAGGAGGAACGCGACGCTGATCGAGGCCTGGACGGAGAGGACGAGCGCCTTGAGCTTCGGCGGGAGGTTCGAACCGGTGGCGGCGACGGCGGCGCCGAAGATCGCGAGGATCATCACCCAGAGCACCATCGAGCCCTCGTGGTTCCCCCAGACACCGGAGATCTTGTAGAGGAGCGGCTTCGCCGAATGCGAGTTCTCGAACACGTTCTCGACCGAGAAGTCGGAGACGAGGTAGCTCCAGGTGAGCGCTGCGAAGGCGGTTGCGATCAGCGCGAGCTGGAGCAGGCTCGCCGGGACCGCGACGCCCATCAGCGCGCGGTCGTTGGCGCGTGCGCCGTAGAGCGGCACGAAGAACTGGACGAGAGCGGTGACGAGCGCGAGCGCGAGCGCGAAATGGCCGAGTTCCGGGATCATTTGCTTTCCTGCCAGAGGCCCTGCTTCTTCAGTTCGTCCGCGACTTCGCGCGGCATGTACTTCTCGTCGTGCTTTGCAAGGATCGTATCGGCGACGAACACCCCCTCGGGGTCGAGCCTGCCGGTCGCGACCACGCCTTCGCCCTCGCCGAACAGGTCGGGGAGCTGGCCCTTGTAGTAGACGGGGAGCGAGTCCTTCGTATCGGTGATCTTGAAGCGCACCTCGAGCCCGTTGCCCTTCTCGACCGTGCCCTTCTCGACGAGGCCGCCCAGGCGGAACGGCTGTCCGGAGGGCACCTTCATCTCCACCACCTTGGCCGGCGTGTAGAAGTACATGATCGTGTCGTTGAGCGCATAGAGCACCAGCCCCGTGGCGACGGCGAGCATCGCGAGGCCGGTCGACAAAAGCAGCGTGCGTTTCTGTTTTCTCGTCATGGTCGTCAGTTGAGCCCCAGCGTCTTCCTCGCGTCGGCGATCTGCGCCTGGGCCTTCTCGTCATCCTTGAAACGCGTGGCGGCGGCATCGAGTGCCGCGACCGCGCGGTCGCGCTCGCCCAACACCATGCGGGCACGCGCCAGCCTGAGCCAGCCGTCGAGGTCGCTGCCGTCCTTCTGCAGCCGTTCGTCGAGCTTGTCGACCATTGCGCGGATCATCAGCTGCTGCTGGTCGGCCGGCATGTTCTGCAGCGCCGCAGCCTCGGGCGGCAGCGCGGGCGCGATGTCGCCGCCCTTGGCGGCGGCCTGCGCCCCCGGCTTGGAGAGGGCCGCGATGCGTTCCTCGACCGCCGCCTTGTAGGGCGCGTCGGCCGGGGCGTCGGCGAGCAGCGCCTTCCAGCCGTCGAGCGCCACTTGCGTGTTGCCCGCCTGCTCCTCGGCGAGCGTGCGATAGAAGCGCGCCTTCGGGAACTTCGGGTCGATCTTCAGCGCCTGGTCGAACGCCGAGCGGGCTTCCGCGGACACGAGCCCGTCGTTGGCCGCCATCAGCGATTCGCCGAGGTTCGACAGAAGCTCAGGCGTCGGACCGGACAGCTCGATGATCTTGGCGTAGGCGGCCGCGGCGTCGGCGTCACGGCCGAGGCGGGTATAGGATGGCGCGATCACCATCCAGCCGTGCGCATCGTTCGGGTTCTCGGCGAGGTGCTTTTCGACCTTCGCCACCATGGCGGGGAAGTCGCCGCGTTCGACGGCGTGTTCCAGCCGGTCGGCGAGCGGCACGCTCGGCAGCGCCGGCTTGCCGTTGACGAGGTAGATGCCGAAGGCCGCCGCGGGCACGAGCACCACGAGCAGCGCGGCAAGCGTCCGGTGCGAGGCCGAGGACGCCGGAGAAGCGAGATCGGCGGCGTCGGATCGCACCGTCAGCATGCGGCGGCGGATCTCGTTGCGGGCGCCTTCCGCGTCGGCCTTCGAAATCAGGCCCGCGGCCTCGTCGCGGTCGAGTTCGGCGAGCTGGTCGCGATAGACCGCGAGGTCGTACTCGCCGAGCGCAACGCCGTCGCGACGCTTGAGCACCGGCCACAGGAGGGCCGCGAGCACCACCGCCAACGCCACTGCAAACGCAAGGTAGATCGTCATTTCCGCCTTTATCCGCGCGTCACGCGATGAGGTGCGCGCGCTTCGTCTCCGATACTAGCCCCGGCATGCGCCGGTTTTCAGCGGCCCCGTGTCGCACGCCGGTCAAACGTCCGTGTCGCACCTGCGCCGGGCGAGGTCGCAATCCGATGGAGCCTTACACCACGTGGTGATAGGTTCCAACCGCCCGCGGAAGCCCGATCGCGCCTCCGTGCGGTCCTCCCAGCGGTGCATCCGGGATCATGAAACGGTATTCCATTTTTTCGCTGGCCCGAAACGCGGCCAGCTACCACAGCGAGTGGGGCCGCGCCTGGCGGAGCCCCGAACCGCAGCCTGAGTACGACGTCGTGATCATCGGCGCCGGCGGCCACGGCCTCGCGACGGCCTACTACCTCGCCAAGCACCACAAGCCGGGCCGCATCGCGGTGATCGAGAAGGGCTGGCTCGGCGGCGGCAACACCGGGCGCAACACCACGATCATCCGGTCGAACTACCTGCAGGATCCCTCGATCGCGATCTACGAGCTCTCCCGGTCGCTCTACGAGACGCTGTCGCAGGAACTGAACTACAACATGATGTTCTCCCCGCGCGGCCTCCTCATGCTCTGCCAGACCGAGCACGAGTTCCGCGCGATGAAGCGCACCTCGCATGCGAACCGGCTCGCTGGCCTCACCTGCCGGATGATCACGCCGGAGGAGGTGAAGGAGATCGTTCCGATCATCAACATCGACCGGAACTGCCGCTACCCGATCCTCGGCGCCTACTACCAGCCGCGCGGCGGCACCGGCCGGCACGACGCGGTCGCCTGGGGCTACGCCCGCGCCGCCGACGACCTCGGCGTCGACATCATCCAGAACTGCGAGGTCACGGCGATCCACCGCGACGGCGACCGCGTGACCGGCCTCGACACGACGCGCGGAACGATCCGTACGAAAAAGATCGGCGTGGTCGCCGCCGGGCACACCTCCGTCGTCATGCAGATGGCGGGAGTGCGGATGCCGATCGAGAGCCTGTGCCTGCAGGCGCTGGTCTCCGAGCCGATCAAGCCGGTGATCGACTGCGTGGTGATGGCGAACACCGTGCACGGCTACATGAGCCAGTCCGACAAGGGCGAACTGGTGATCGGCGGCGGCACGGACCCCTACAACAACTACTCCCAGCGCGGCTCCTTCCCGGCGCTCGAGCACACCGTGACGGCGCTCGTCGAGACGTTCCCGATCATCTCGCGGCTCAGGATGCTCCGGCTCTGGGGCGGTATCGTCGACATGACCGGCGACCGCTCGCCCATCATCTCGAAGACCGACGTCCAGGGCCTCTACGTCAATTGCGGCTGGGGCACCGGCGGCTTCAAGGCGATTCCGGGCTCGGGCTTCGTGTTCGCCGACACCATCGCCAACGACCGGCCGCACGCGATCGCCGAGCCGTTCGGCCTGAACCGCTTCATCGAAGGCCGGCTGATCGACGAAAGCGTCGCCGCCGCCGTGGCGCACTGAGGGGAGGACAGAAATGCTCGTCGTATCCTGCCCCGTCTGCGGCGTCGTCGGCGAAGAGGCCGACTTCCACTACGGCGGCCAGGCGCATGTCCGCCGCCCCGCCTCGCACGATCCCGCCAACATCACCGACGCCCAGCAGCGCGACTACCTGTTCATGCGCCACAACCCGAAGGGCATCCACTTCGAGCGCTGGCGCTGCGACCGCGGCTGCGGCAAGTGGTTCAACGCCGTGCGCGACACCGTCACCCTCGACTTCAAGGCGTACTACGGCGCGACGGAGCTGCCGCCGCTCGAATGGATGAAGCAGGCGACCGGCGAATGGGCGCAGTTCTTCGCCCCGAAGATCGCCGCGCTCGAGGCCCAGGCCGCAGCACCGACCGCCTCCGCCAAACCCGCCTCCAGCCGCACCCGCAAGCGGGCCGAAGAACAATGACCGGCAAACCCTATCGCCTCCCCGCCCCGAACGGCCGGCTGATCGACCGCAGCCGCACCGTCTCCTTCACCTTCGACGGCAAGCGCCTCAGCGGTTACGCCGGCGACACGCTCGCCTCCGCCGTGATGGCGAACGGCCAGCGCCTGTTCGGCAGGAGCTTCAAGTACCACCGCCCGCGCGGCGTCATCGGGCTCGGCTCCGAGGAAGCGAACGCGCTCGTCGGCGTCGGCAAGGCCGAGCGCCACGAGCCGAACCTGCGCGCCTCGCAGGTCGAGCTCTACGACGGCCTCGAGGCGGTGAGCCAGAACCGCTGGCCCTCGCTCGAGTTCGACGTGGGCGCGGTGAACTCGCTGTTCTCGCGCTTCCTGCCCGGCGGCTTCTACTACAAGACCTTCATGTGGCCGCGCTCGTTCTGGAAGCAGTTCTACGAGCCGTTCATCCGCCATGCGGCGGGCCTCGGCACGGCGCCCAAGGGCCGCGACCCCGACACCTACGAGCAGATCCACGTGCACTGCGACGTGCTGGTGGTCGGCGGCGGCGTTGCGGGTCTCGCGGCGGCCGAAGCGGCAGCAGCTGCGGGCAAGCGCGTGATCCTCGCGGACGAGAACCCCGACCTCGGCGGCGTCGCCGACCTGCATGGCGGCGCAATCGACGGCGCACCGGTACTCGACTGGGTCGGCGCGCGTGCCGCGGCGATGGCGTCAGCCGCCAACGTCGAGGTGCTGACGCGCACGACCGTCGTCGGCCACTTCCACCACAACTGGGTGCTGCTCTTCGAACGCCTCGGCGATCACGACGCGCTGAACCGCCGCGCCGGCGCCCCGCGCCACCGGCTGTGGAAGGTGCGTGCCAAGCGCATCGTCCTGGCGACCGGCGCGCTCGAGCGGCCGATCCCGTTCGCCAACAACGACCGGCCGGGCGTGATGCTCGCCTCCGCCGCGCGCGGCTATGCGCTGCGCTACGGCGTGGCGCCCGGCGTCAACGGCGTGCTCTTCACCAACAACGACGACGCCTATCGCACGGCGCTGGCGCTGCGGGCGGCGGGAGCGAACATCGCCGCCGTCGTCGACAGCCGCCGTTCGCCCGGCGCGATTGCCGAGGAAGTGCGCGCGCAAGGCATCCGCATCGAGACTGGCAGCGCGCTCTCGGGCCTCTCCGCCGAACGCGGCGGGCGGGAAATCACCGGCGTGAAGGTCGCGGGCTACCGCGCGGCGGGCACCCGCGTCCTCGCCGAGGAAAAGATCGCCTGCGACTGGGTCGGCGTCTCGGGCGGCTTCAACCCGGTGGTGCACCTGTGGTGCCACAACGGCGGCAAGCTCGCGTGGGACGACCGGATCGCGAGCTTCCGGCCCGATCGCCACCACGACCAGATCGTGCCGGCGGGCGCTGCCTCCGGCGTGTTCGACCTCAAGGCCTGCGTCGAGACCGGCTATGCCGCGGGCGAACGCGCTGCCGGCAAGCCGTTGGCCGCCCGGTCGGCCAAGGCGGTCGACACTACCGGCGAGCCGAACCTCGAGCCGATCTGGTTTTCGCCCGCATCCGGCGGCTACCACGTCGGCAACAAGCACTTCATCGACTTCCAGAACGACGTGACGGTGGCCGACCTCGAACTCGCCCAGCGCGAGGGCTACACCTCGGTCGAGCACACCAAGCGCTACACGACGTGGTCGATGGCGACCGACCAGGGCAAGACCTCGAACATCGCGGGTCTGGGCGTCCTGTCGGAAGCGACCGGCAAGTCGGTGCCGGAGATCGGCATCACGACGTTCCGTCCTCCGTACACGCCGTTTTCCTTCGGCTCGATCGCCGGGCTCAACACGAAGTCGCTGTTCCTGCCCGTGCGCCAGACCGCCGTCTACGACTGGCACGTGGCGAACGGAGCGGTGTTCGAGCCGGTGGGCCTCTGGCGGCGCCCCTACTGCTACCCGCGCTCCGGGGAAAGCAAGGAGCAGGCGATCCACCGCGAGGTGCTGGCCGTGCGCCGCAAGGTCGGCCTGCTCGACGCCTCGACGCTCGGCAAGATCGAGATCAAGGGGCCGGACGCCGGAACCTTCCTCGACCGCATGTACACCAACACGTTCTCGACGCTCGCCGTGGGCAACTGCCGCTACGGCCTGATGCTGAACGAACTCGGCTTCCTGATGGACGACGGCGTGACGGTGCGGCTCGGCGACGACCACTACCTCATGCACACGACCTCGGGCGGCGCCGACCGGATCGCGGCCTGGCTCGAGGAGTGGCTCCAGACCGAGTGGCCGACGCTGAAGGTATTCGTCACGCCGGTGACGGAGCAGTGGTCGCAGTTCGCGCTCGCCGGCCCGTTCGCGCGCCAGGTGCTGGAACGGCTCGACAGCGACATAGACTTCAGGGCCGAAGCCTTCCCGTTCATGACCTGCAAGACGGGCCGAATCGCCGGCGTGCCGGTGCGCGTGTTCCGCATCTCGTTCTCCGGCGAGCAGAGTTTCGAGGTCGCCTGCCCGGCCGGCTACGGACGCGCGCTGTGGGATCTGCTGCTGGCCAAGGGTCGCGATTTCGGCATCGAGCCCTACGGCACCGAGGCGCTGCACATCCTACGCGCCGAGAAGGGCTACATCGTCATCGGCGACGAGACCGATGGCACGGTGACGCCGGACGATGTCGGGCTGTCCGGGCTCGTCTCGAAAAAGAAGGCGGACTTCGTCGGCAAGCGCTCGCTCGAGCAGTCGTTCCTGAAGTCTCCCGGCCGCAAGCAGCTCGTCGGCCTCCTGACGCTCGACCCGAACGAGGTTCTGCCTGACGGGGCGCACGCCGTCGCGGACGTCAAGGACAAGCCGCCGATGAAGACCATCGGACACGTCACGTCGACCTACATGAGCCCGACGCTCGAGCGCTCGATCGCCATGGCGCTGATCGAGAACGGCCGCGCGCTGATGGGCCAGACGCTCTCCTTCCCGCTCGAGGGCAAGGTGATGAAGGCGAAGGTCGTCGACCCGGTCTTCTACGACAAGGAAGGAGCGCGCCAGAATGGCTGACACGCTGACCCACCGCACGCCGCTCTCCGAGGTGCTGCGCGGTTCCGTGCCCGACAGCGCGGTCGACATCGTCGAGGTGAAGGACCGCGGCATGATCGACCTGCGCGGTCATCTGGCCGACCGCGACTTCGGCGGCCTGCTCGGCGTCGACCTCCCCTCCGTGCCCCGGACGTCGGTGAGCCACGGCAGCCTCACCGTGCTGTGGCTGTCGCTCGACCAGTGGCTGATCACCTGTCCGCGCGGCGATGCCGTGGCGTTGACGGCGGCGCTCCAGCGCGACCTTCAGGGCGTGCATTCGCTCGTCGCCGATGTCTCCGACATGCGCACGATCCTGCGCGTGAGCGGCGACGGCGCGGCCGAGGTCCTGATGAAGGGAACGTCCGTCGACCTCACGCTTGCCGACGGGAAGCCCGGGACGGTGCGCCGGTTGCGGTTCGCCGAGGTCGCCGCGATGGTGCATGCCCTGCCAGACGGCAAGAGCTTCGACCTCTACGTGTTCCGGTCGTATGCGGACTATGTGCTGCAGTACCTCACAGCGGCCGCGCGGCCGCAGGCGGCGATCCGCCTGTTCAAGGGGTCAGCGCATAGCGCGTGAAGGCAAGGCCCAGCGCCGGCATCGGCGCGACGTCCATCCGCCGCTCCTCTGGGTCCATCACGATCAGAGCAACCGTCGCCGAAAGGTTGCCGTCGTGCTCCGCGAGCGGCGGGCGCGCGACCGCGTAAGGATAGCCGAAGCGATCGGTCAGTGCGGCTACCACGTCGTCGCGCGCGATGCGCGCCTTCGGCTTCAGCAGCGTCTCGACGCGCCAGTCGCGGTAAAGGCTGTCCGGATCGCCGGCGAGCCCCATGTCGCGCAGCTTCGTTCGCGCAATCGGACTGATCCAGTGGTTGGCGTGCACGATGAGCCCGTCCTCGGGCAGGATCTGAAACACCTCGTCCGGAGCGCACTCGAGATCGACGGCGAACCCGTCGCGGTGCGCCACCATCATGTTGTTCGATACGGCCTTGGGCGTTGCGATCACCTGCCCGATCGCCAGCGCGAGATGCTCCTGCTCGAGGATCCGCCTGCGGATGAACGGCAGCGGGATGCCCGGCTGCAGGAAGTCGCGGTCGGAGCGCAGGTAGTTCGCCGAGACCGATATGCCGGCGGCGTTGAAGCCCGAGCGGGCAAGGCCGCCTGCTTCGGTGAACGTGAGGATGTCCGGCCCGTCGTCACGGCGGATCTTCAGGACGATCGCGGTGTCGGCGCACTGGGCGAGCCAGTCCCACGTCTGCGCGTGGATGAGCCGGCCGTCGGCGCTGCGGGAAGGGAGCACGACGAGCCCGGTGCAGCCGTCACGCTCCACTTTGCGGGCGGCCTCCGCCACGATCTCGGTGCGCGCGTTGACGAGCACGATGTCCTCGAGCGCGACTGCTGCGCCCTCGGCGATACCGCGCATCTCCTCGACGAGATCGGGCGCGAACGCTTCGAGCCGCGGCAGATAGTTCCGTGCAGCGGCGGTCGTGTCGTCCGCGCTCCAGCCGATCGCAGCGAGCCGGCCGCGGTAAAGAGCGACGCTTGCGGCAACGCGCTCGCGGGCGGCTTCGCCATACGCGCGGCCGCGAGCGAGCGGCGAACCGGCAATCTCGACGAGCGGGAACGCCGCGGCGCTCACAGCGCCTTTTCCATGAAAACGCAGTAGGGGTCGTCGGCCGGATAGTCGCCGAACACGCCACAGCGGGCGAAGCCTGCCGCCTCGAAGAAGCGCAGCGCCTCGGGCTGGCGCGTTCCGGTCTCGAGCCTGATCGCCGGCAACTGAAGGAGCCGCGCCGCCGTTTCGATCTGCGCCAGCACGATCCGCGACAATCCCTGGCCGCGACTCTCCGGCTTCACGTAGAGGCGCTTCAGCTCCCCGTAGTCGCCGTCACGGTTGACGAGCGCACCGCAGGCGACGGGCGCGCCCTCACGGCGGATGACGAAGAAGGCGACGTCGGCCCCCGCGAGGCTGTCGACGTCGAGGATGTGGTTCGATTCCGCCGGGTAGAGCGCAAAAAGGTACGCGTCGAGCTCGCCGAGCAGCGCGCGCACGTCGGCCGCGCGCGGGTCCTCCCGGGCGATCGCGAAACCGCCGAACACCCCTGGAGACCTTACTGGAACGCCTGGATGCCCGTCTGCGCGCGCCCGAGAATCAGCGCGTGAACGTCGTGCGTGCCCTCGTAGGTGTTCACCGTTTCGAGGTTCACCATGTGGCGGATCACATGGAACTCGTCGGAGATGCCGTTGCCGCCGTGCATGTCGCGGGCAGCGCGCGCGATCTCGAGCGCCTTGCCGCAGTTGTTGCGCTTCATGAGCGAGATCGCCGGCGGCGCGACGGTGCCGCGCTCCAACCCGCGCCCGAGCGCCAGCGAGCCCTGGAGGCCGAGCGCGATCTCGGTCTGCATGTCGGCAAGCTTCTTCTGGACGAGCTGGTTGGCGGCGAGCGGCTTGCCGAACTGCTGACGGTCGAGCGTGTACTGACGCGCCCGGTGCCAGCAGTCTTCCGCGGCGCCCATGGTGCCCCAGGCGATGCCGTAGCGCGCCTTGTTGAGGCAGCCGAACGGGCCGCCGAGGCCGCGCGCATTCGGCAGCAGCGCGGTCTCCGGCACCACCACACGGTCGAGCACGATCTCGCCCGTGACGGAGGCGCGCAGCGACACCTTCCCCTCGATCTTCGGCGTCGAGAAACCCTTGGCACCGCGCTCCACGATGAAGCCGTGGATGCCCTCGTCCTCGAGCTTCGCCCAGACCACCGCAAGGTCGGCGATCGGCGAATTGGTGATCCACATTTTTGCGCCGGTGAGCTCGTAGCCGCCGCTTATGCGCTTCGCCCGGGTCTTCATGCCGCCGGGATCGGAGCCGGCGTCGGGCTCGGTCAGGCCGAAGCAGCCGACGAGCTCGCCGGTCGCGAGCTTCGGCAGGTATTTGCGCTTCTGCTCCTCCGTGCCGTAGGCCTCAATCGGATGCATGACGAGCGAGTTCTGAACGCTCATGGCCGAACGGTAGCCGGAGTCCACGCGCTCGATCTCGCGCGCGATCAGTCCGTATGCGACGTAGCCCAATCCCGAACCGCCGTAGGCCTCGGACGTCATCACGCCGAGGAAGCCCATCTCGCCCATCTCGTTCATGATCTCGCGGTCGAAGCGCTCCGCGCGGAACGCTTCCTTCACGCGCGGCAGCAGGCGGTCGGTCGCGAACGCGCGCGCGCTGTCGCGGATCATCCGCTCTTCTTCGGTCAGCTGCGATTCGAGATCGAGCGGGTCCTCCCAGTTGAACTCGGCGGCAGGCGCCTTCGACACGGGGTGGAGCTTTTCTGCGGGCTGGGCCATGACGAACCTCGAAACGGAACGGGATTGCCGTGTTCAATAGTATAGCGAAAAGGCGAAGTCCAATCGCCCCGGCGCAACGCCGCTAGTCGGCCTTGCCGGCGACCAGCAGGCCAAAGGCGTAGACGAGCGCGACCTCCTTCAGCCGGTCGAAGCGGCCGGGCGATCCGGCGTGCCCCGCCTCCATGCGGGTGTGGAGCAGCACGAGGTTCTCGCTCTCGTTCAGCTCACGGAGCTTTGCCACCCACTTCGCCGGCTCCCAGTACATCACGCGCGGGTCGGTGAGGCCGGCGGTGGCGAGGATGTGCGGGTAGCGCGTGCGACGCACGTTGTCGTACGGCGAATAGGAGGCGATGAGGTCATAGTCCGCGCGCGAGGCGATGGGGTTGCCCCACTCGGGGAACTCCGGCGGCGTCAGCGGCAGCGTGTCGTCGAGCATCGTGCACAGGGCATCGACGAAGGGCACTTCCGCGATGATGCCGCTGAACAGGTCCGGCGCGAGATTGACGACCGCGCCCATCAGCAGGCCGCCGGCGCTGCCGCCCTGCGCGACGATGGTGCCGCTGCGGGTGAACCCTTTCGCCACGAGGAACTCGCCGACCGAGACGAAGTCGCGGAACGTGTTCGGTTTCTGCGCGCGCTTGCCGTCGCGGTACCAGTGGTAGCCCTTGTCCTTGCCGCCGCGGATGTGGGCGATCGCGTAGATGAAGCCGCGATCGACGAGCGACAGGATGTTGGTGTTGAACGCCGCGGGGATCGTGATGCCGTAGGCGCCGTAGCCGTAGAGCCAAACGGGCGCCGACCCGTCGAGCGGCGTGTCGTTGCGATAGAGCATCGTCACCGGCACCTGTTCGCCATCGTGCGCAGCCGCGAACAGCCGTCGCGTGGTGTAGGCCCGCGGGTCGTGCCCGGACGGCACTTCCTGCGTCTTGCGCAGCACGCGCGTGCGCGTGCGGACATCGTAATCGAAGACCTGCGCCGGCGTCGTCATCGAGGAATACGTGAACCGGATCGTCGCCGTGTCGAACTCGTAGCCATCGCTCAGGCCCAGCGAGTACGCTTCCTCGTCGAACGCGATCGCATGTTCGGCGCCCGTTGCGAGATCGCGCACGACGATGCGAGGCAGGCCATCCTTGCGTTCGAGACGGATCAGGAAATCCTTGAGCACTGTCGTGGCTAGGATGAGCGTGCCGGGCGCGTGCGGAGCGAGCGTCTTCCAGTGCGCACGGTCGGGCGTCGCGATCGGCGCGGTGACGATCTCGAAGTCCTCCGCGCCGCTTGCGTTGGTGAGGATGTAGAGCTGATCGTCGCGCGCCTCGACGGAGTATTCGATCCCCTGCTCGCGCCTTGCGACCAGCATCGGGCTCGCAGTGAGATCGGCCGCGTCGAGCAGGTGGACCTCCGACGTCTCGTGGTCGTGCGTGTGGATCACGATGAAGCGCCCGTCGAGCGTCTTGCCGACGCCCAGGAAGAAGCCCGGATCCGTCTCCTCGAAGATCAACGCATCGGCCTCGACCGGCGTGCCGAGCACGTGCCGCATCAGCTTCGACGGGCGATGGTTCTCGTCGAGCAGGACGTAGAAGAGCGCGCGCGAGTCGGCGGACCAGATGGCCGCCCCGCTCGTGCCCTCGATCACGTCGGGGAGATCTTCGCCCGTCGCCGCATCGCGCACGCGGATGCGGTAGAGTTCGGAGCCCTTGTCGTCGAAGCTCCATGCGATCAGGCGATGGTCGGGCGAATGACCCGTGCCGCCGAAGCGGAAAAAGGCCTGCCCGTTCGCCTCGCGGTTGCCGTCGACGAGCACGCGCTCGTCGCCGCCAGCCCGCGCGGTGCGCACGATCAGCGGCTGCTGCCCGCCCGTCACGTAGCGGGTGCCGTACGCGTAGGGACCGTCCGGCGAGGGCACGGAGGAATCGTCTTCGCGGATCCGCCCTTTCATCTCGGCGAAGAGCCGCTCCTGCAACGGACGCGTCCGTTCGAGTTCGGCGTCGCAATAGGCGTTCTCGTCCTCGAGGTGCCGGCGGATGTCGTGCGCGAGGCGTTCGGGCGAGCGCATCACCTCCTGCCAGTTCTCGGCCTTGAGCCAGGCATAGGGGTCGTGCCGCACGATCCCGTGATGCTCCGACACGCTGTCGCGTTTCGCCGCGATGGGGGGCGTCGCGACGCCGGTCTTCTTCAACATTGGGTACTGCTCGAACGAGTGCTTCAGGACGAGGCGCTGTCGTCCTTCGAATCCTTCTCAAGATCAAGTGCCGTTCCGTTCATGCAGTAGCGCAGGCCCGTCGGCTGCGGGCCGTCCGGAAACACGTGGCCGAGATGGGCATCGCACGAGGCGCAGCGCACTTCGGTGCGCACCATCATGTGCGACTTGTCCGTGTGCTCACTGACTGCATCCGACGACACCGGTTCGTAGAACGACGGCCAGCCGGAGCCCGAATTGTACTTGGTCTCCGACCGGAACAACGGGGCGCCGCAGACGACGCACTTGTACATCCCGGCCGACTTCTCGCCGTTATACGGGTGAGAGAAGGGGCGCTCGGTGCCGTGTTGCTGGGTCACATAATGTTGTTCGGGGGTGAGCGCCTTGCGATTTTTTGCAGCTTTTTCATCGGCTTGGGACATTTTCATTGCTCCTGGTCCGGCGTGTGAAGCGACTTTAATTGTACAACAGGTCGAGTAATCGCTATGGTTGAAAACACATGAACCACACCGGGAAACTGGGTTGTTAAGCAAGTTTACACAAGTCCTGCCGACATTTGTCACGGGCAGGAGGGTGATACGGGTGGACCGCGTGGCACGGATTGCTGACGCCGTGAACACCTCGGCATCATCGGAAGGCAGTGACCTGAACGCGAAGACCGAGGGTCCAGGGTCGGAAGGACAGGGTCTTTCCGCCGACGCGTTCCGCTCGCTAGCGCAGAAGCTGAACCCGCGCCCGGCCGCGCCGCCGCAAGCCCCTCCCCCGCCGCCGGCGAGTACGCCGCCTGCTCCGCCCGTGGTGTCCGCCCCAACCTCCGTTCCCACCGTCGATCCCGCCGCCACCCAAGGCATCGGCCGCTGGATGGCGCTCGCTCAGAAGGCGCGCGGCGCAGCACACCAGGCGTCGCCGCCACCCGAATCAACCGCCCCGAACCCACCTGACGTGCAGTCGCACGTGTTGCCGCCGCCGACCGCGCCGCCGATGCCGGTTGCCGCCGAGATCGACCGGAACACCGAACCGATCCCGGCGGAGGAATTCCCGGCCCACCGAATGCAAGACCTCGAGGCGGTGTCTTCCCCGGCGGAAGAGCCGTCGCTGGCGTTCGAGGAACCTGCCACGGCGGAACAGCATGCGACCGTACCGCTGGAGGCCGCACTTCCAAAACTGCAGGGCATGGAGGCCTCGACCGCGGACGACTCAGCGACCGCGGCGCAGGAGGATGCGCTTCCCGAACCGACGCGCGTCAATGCCCCAGACCCTGCGCTCGAGGGGTCCCCTCCCGCCGAGCGGGTGACGGATTCGTCCATCGAACGCGATTCGCTGGACGAGGGACCGCTGGCCAGCGGGTTCGTCCCGGCGAGCCCGCCGTCCCCGGACGTCTCATCGCAGATCCCTCTGCCCGAAGCGGACGTCGACTCGATTGACGATGCGCCGGTCGATGAGCCGGCGATCGCGTTTGCACCGGACGAATCGGCGGATGCACTCGCGGACACCGCGGCAAATGCCGCAGCGGATCCTCACGACGAAGAACCCGCGATCGAGGCCGTGCCGCTCGACGCCGCGACGATCGCCGCAGAAGACCTCGATTACTCCAGCGCCAAGCCAGACGAACGATCGCACCAGACGTCATCGACGGACCTCGCCTCCGACGAACCTGAAACCGTGTCGGCGCATACGGAAGAGGCATTCCTGCCCGACGATCTGGTGGTTCCGGTCGCGGCCGATGCGGTGCCGCCTGCAAACACGCTGCCGGCAGACGCGGCGCGAAACCCCCGCCCCGATGAAGACGCCCTCGAGACCGTCGCATCCCTGATCGGCGAAGCGGAAGCCAGCGAGTTAGCCCCTGCGGCCCACCCGGTACCCGCGGATGCCTCAATCGTCGACCGGCCCGTCGCAGAAGTTCTCCCGGACACGTTTGCCGACCAACGCGAAGCTCAGGCTGAACCTGCCAGCACGGTTGTTCCGGCGGACCCAGAGCCTCTAACCGCGCAGCAGCCCGAGCCGGAGATCGAGGCCGATCCCGAATCGACGCCCGAACCACAGCCCGAGTTGCCGATCGATCGGCTCCGGCTTGCCGTGCGCAACGCTGCGCCCCGCTGGATCGAGGCGGCCCCCTCCACGTGGGGTACTGCGGAGCCGGCCCCCCGCACCGTTGCAACACCGTTCCGCCCTATGCCGGGGCAGCGTGAAGCGGCGGCGCGTCTGCCAGAGGTGGAACTCTTCACGCCGCCGTCGCCGCCTGCCGTCACCGTCGAAGTGGCCATGCCGTTCCAGCCGTCGGTGCGGCTCACGCCCCTGTCGCGACCCGAGCCGGTTCCTGCCCCCCGGTTGCCGAAGGACGAACCGTCTCCCGCGTTCGGTACGGCGCGCAGGGCCGCACCACAACCCACGGCCGAGGAGATCGTCCCCTTTACGCTGCGCCGGCCCGCAAACGAGGCGGATGACGGAAGGCGTTCCACGCCGGCGCGCATTGAGAGCCAGGCCGAGGACGCGACGCGCGTCATCCTCGACATCATCACCCTGTCGGGAAGCACCGCGCTGCCGCAGGAGCGGTCGCTCGCGGTCGACGCGCTCGTCGAACTGCTTCCCGCGCTGCCGGTCGAACAGCTGCGTGCGATCTCGGCACGCATCGCGATCATGGAGACGCCGCCGCCGCAGGTCGTCTCGTTCCTCGTGCGCTACGCCGACGCGGACGTGGCAGCGCCGATCATCGAGACGTGCAGCGCGCTCACCGACCCGGACCTGCTGGGCCTCATCGAGGAAGGCAACGGAACCGTGCTGCGCATGATCGCCCGGCGACGTTCCGTATCGAGCACGGTCAGCGCCCGCCTGGCGGAGACCGGCAAAGGGCCGGTCCAGCTCGCGCTGGTGCGCAATGCCGGCGCGGCCATCTCCGCCGAGACGTTCGCGACGCTGTGCCGGTTCGCCCGCGCCAACCCGGCCCTGCACGCGCCGATCGCCACCCGCCCCGACCTGCCGCCGATGGTCGCGTTCGAGCTGTTCTGGTGGGTCGAGGCGGACCTCCGCCGGTACCTGATGACGCGCTTCCTGGTCGACACCGCAGCCATCGGGCGCATCCTGCGGATCCTGTCGAACGCGCCGGGCCAGATCGGCTTCGCCTACCCGGACGAGCGGGACGTCGAGTCGTTCGTCGACCTCCTCGCCGGCGGACAGATCGGGTTCGCGACAGAGTGCCTCGCAGGGCTGCTGCGCATCCGGCAGCGGACCGCCAAACGGATGATCGAGGATCCGGAAGGGGAAGCACTTGCAGTAGCGCTGAAGTTGTTAGGGATGAACCGCGCCCTGGCAGCCAAGACGATGACGGTGCTTTCCAAAGCAGATAACGCCCCGTTACGGTCCGACCGGGACACGCAAGAGTTGCAATCCATCTTCGATTCACTTTCGACCAACAAGGCGCGGGTGCTGGTTACATACTGGGACTGGGCGTCGTCCTTGGCCGCTGAAGACGAGACCAAGTCGAACTGGAACAGTGACTAAAATAATACTTTCTCAAGTCTCAACTGTGGCTCCGCCCCAATATTTGATGACATTTGGCGGTTCTATTCAATAAGACGCTTGAATATTCGTGGAATCATCGCCATAAGTGCAGTGTCTTTACGCTTGCAACTCGCTCCAATTCATACCCCCGTATGTGATTTAGAGTCCGCGGAGCAGGCAACGAAGAATGGGGGACGTCTTGGGACTGCATGATGCCGTTCACGGAAAAGACGTCCGTGTCCCTGAGCGTCGTGAGCTGAGGAAATTCTAATGGAAAGCAAAACTGAACTGGTCGATCTGGCGGCCGATATTGTAGCCGCCTACGTCGGGAACAACGCAGTGCCGGCAAGTGACCTGCCGAACCTGATCAACGACGTCTACCGGGCGCTCGCCAGCGCCGTGGGGGGCGTCGAGCCGAAGCCGCCGGCGGTAGAGGAAAAGCCCGCCGTGCCGGTGAAGAAGTCCGTCACGCCCGAGTACATCATCTGTCTCGAGGACGGGAAGAAGTTCAAGTCGCTGAAGCGGCATCTGCGCACGCACTACGATCTCACGCCCGAGCAGTACCGCGAGAAGTGGGGCCTGCCGGCGGATTACCCCATGGTTGCGCCGAACTACGCGGAAGCGCGCTCGAACCTTGCCCGCAAGATGGGCCTCGGCCAGCGCCGCCGCGGCAAGTAACGGCAAAGACGAACGCAGTTCGAAGGGGTCGCTCCGGCGGCCCCTTTGCTGTTTCCTGCAAGCTTCGCGCAAGGCCGCTTGCGGCAAATGCCCGGTCGATTCATAAGATTCGCCAAGGACATCGGTCCGGTCGGCGATTCGCGGATGGAGGGGCCATGGTGCGTGAGGAGTCCCATCGAGCGTTCCGCGCGCAACTGGTCGTCGACGAGCACCGCCAGCTCTTCGATTACTGGGTGGAGCGCTCACGCGGACGCGCGATGCCCGAACGGCGCGACATCAATCCTGCGCATTTCCCGAAACTGCTGCCGTCGATCAGCCTGATCGACATCGAAAGCGACAGCCGATACCGCGTTCGACTTGCCGGGAGCGCGCTCCGCGAGATCTATGACCGCGAGATCACCGGCCTCTACATCGACGACATCGATTTCGGTCGCGCCAAGGACTACTGGGCCGCCTCATACGCCCGTGTCGCCCGCACGGGCCGGCCCGCGCAGGGCGTGATCCGCAGCCCGCGCGCGACCAAGGAGCACCTCGTGCAGTTCTGGCTGAAGCTGCCCTTGGCCGCCGACGGGTCCACGACGCCGGGGATGATCCTGTGCCTCGACAGTTGCGTGCCGGCGACGAGCGTCGGCACGCCGGTCTCGAGCGAGGTGCTCGCGGCAATCGCCGGTTGACGGTTTAGGAATTTTATCCTATATCCTCGAACGACCGCGGCTCTTGGTTCGGGCAACGGCACCGAGGAACGAAGCATGAACGCTACGTCGGCGTCAAGAGTGCGGAAGTCCGGATCGGCCGCGAAGGCCGTACCTCCGCTTCGCCAGAGCGAAAGCCCGCTCGCCTGGCTCTACAACCGCCGCGACCGGGCCGGCCGGCGCCTCTTGAGCGAGGCGCAGTTTCAGGCGGGCGAGCAACTCCGTCGCGACTACGACCGCGCGCAGTGTTCACCACAGGTGACGAGCCGCTGGGAGCCCGGCCCGCGATCGCCGTTGCGCCCCGGCAGCAGTCTCCTCACGGCCTCCGAACAGGCGCTTGCCGCGCGCGAGCGGGTGCACCGCGCGCTCGAGGCGGTCGGCGGCGACCTCGCCTCGATCCTCCTGAAGGTGTGCTGCCTGGAACAGGGGCTCGAGCAGGCCGAGCGGGCGCTCGGCTGGCCAACGCGATCGGGAAAGCTCGTGCTGCAGATCGCGCTCGAGCGGCTCGCCGTTCACTACGGCATCCGTGGCTGAAGCGTCAGGCGCGGCCGAGCGCGGCGGCTTCGGCCTGCACGCGCTTGATCATCGATGCGAGCCCGTTCGAGCGCTGCGGCGTCAGGTGCTGGTCGAGGCCGAGGCCCCGCAGCGCGCCCTGAACGTCCATCGCCGATACGTCGGCCGGTGCCCGCCCGGACAGCAGCGACACCAGCAGGGCGACGAGGCCGCGCACGATCAGCGCATCGCTGTCGCCGCGCAGGAGAAGCACGGGCGCCCCGTTCCCCGCCGCTGTGCGCGTCGTGACCCAGACCTGGCTCGCGCAGCCCTGCACCTTGTTTGCGGGCGTACGGTCGGACTCCGGGAACTCGCCCATCGCCCGGCCGAGCTCGATCAGGTAGCGATAGCGGTCTTCCCAGTCGTCGAGGAACGAGAAATTCTCGACGATCTCGTCGAACGGCGGAAGGTCCGGCGGGCGGGCGGCGGTCACGGCTTCGGTCATCGCCCTGAGATAGCGGCGCGCCCCGAACATCACAAGGCCGGCCCCTTCCGGAGGCCGGCCCGCAAGATCGTCAGGCTGGAAGAACGGTCAGCTCGTGCGCTTCTGCTTCGGTCCGCGCCACTCAGGGATCAGATCCTCGATGGTGAGGGTCGACTGCGACTCGGCTGCTTGGGCAACGCTGGTGATGCTGCCGGTCGGCATCGGGTCCGCCTTGGCGCGCACGCCGAGCGGCGGATCAGTCGAATGCACGGTCGGCGACTGCGACCACTCGTAGACGAGGCGGAACGAGTATTTCGCCTTCGCCTCGAGCTTGGCCAGCACGCCGTGCGCGGTTTCGCAGACGCTCGGCTGGCGCGCGCAGAACTGTGAGAAGTCCTCGACCGCGCCCACGGCGGCGGTGAACATGTCCGGCGAGGCGATCTCGTTCAGGTCGGAGACCGTCGTCACGCCGTTCGGTCCCGCCTGCTCCGGCGGGGACGGCAACAGGAGAGCAACGACCCCAAGATAGATTGCAGCCCTAAGGATCCTCATTGTCGACGCCCTGGTTTTTCTTGTGGCTCGACGCTACCGCCAAACCTTTCCGAGGCGGCTAAACGAGAGGGTGAAAGTTTATTCAATTACCCGCCGGAATTGGCACACGGGGCAGCCGCTCTGCATTTTCTCTATAAATTTCAATGCTTTAGCCAAACTCTGGCGGCGCAGAACCGTCCATTCCTGACTCAGGGCCGAAACCGCTTCTTAACCTCGTTTGCTGCAAATTCGACCCAATCCCGCAACGCGGCCGTCAGCATGTTCTGGCAGGCCTGGAAGCAACATGATCGACGAGACGATCGAGGACGAGGGCGAAGACCGGAAGGCCCGCAGGTGGTACCCGGTTTCGGCCGGTATCACGGTGTGCCTGGCGCTGCTGTGCGGCACCGCGATCACGTGGAACGCGCTCTACAATCAGCGCCCGCAGGTGGCGGCAGCGAACGCGCGCACCATCGAGCTCAAGGCGAAGCCGCCGGCGCCGAAGGTTGCGCAAGCCGTACCCGCACCGCAGCCGAAGCCCGCGGTTCCCGTTGCGACCGGCGCGAAGGCGGAGATCGCCGTCGACGCCGACAGCGCGCCCGCCGGCAAGGGAGACGCGGCGGGCAGCCAGACGATCGCAGCGCTCCAGGCGGAGCTCGCCAAGCTCGGCTATTACGCAGGCGCAGCCAACGGGCAGATCGACGCCGACACCAAGGCGGCGGTCGACCGCTACCGCGCGCAGAATGATCTCGACCCTTCGGTCTCCTACGAGGACGTGCTCGACCATGCGCGATTCGCCGCGCAGATCGTCGAGGCCGCGAACTATGCGCCTGCGAAGACGCAGGCGGCTGCACCCGCGACCCAGGGGGCGAGCGAGGGTGCCGCCGTCGACCACGACCAGATCGTGTTCGTGCAGAAGGGCCTCTCCGAACTCGGCTACGCGCCGGGGCCGGCCGACGGGCACCTCGGCGACATCACGAAGCGGGCGATCCGCGACTTCCAGGCCGAGCGCCACTTGCCTATCACCGGCGACATCACGCCGGAGCTCATCGCCGAACTGAAGAAAACGAGCGGGCTCACCACGTTCCTCACCCGCCCGTGAGGGCAGCGTGATCAAGTCCGGCCTCTGGGTGGCCGCGCACGTGCGGCGCTGCCACAACGAGGGCCTCTCCTGCGCCATCGTGCGGCGCGGGGCGGAGGAAGCCGGCACCGTGTTCATTCGCGTGATCGACCGCGAAGGGAAGGCCGCGTTGTTCGCGCCTGCGCCGGGGCCGACCTACGACGACGAGGGCCGCCGGCGCTGGCGCAACGTTTCCGGCGGGTTCGTCACGCTCGCTGAGACGGACGCAAAGATTCTACGCGAGACCGCGATCGACCCGGACATCTGGATCGTCGACATCGACGACCCGAAGGGCACGGGGCTGCTCGACGTGATCGTGGCCTGACGGCAACGCTCGGGGAGCGTCTCGCGACGCGATCCCGCAACGGGTCACTCCATTAGCCGAATGTTAACCATACCGGCGCTTGATCGTTCGCGTGGAACGTCCGGTCCACCGGCGAAGAGAGGGGAACATGGCCGACATTCTGCAGTTCGAACTGAAGCCCGTGGGGCGCTATCGCGACCGCGCGACGGTGCTGGGCGAGGTGGTGCTGTTTCCGGGCGTGCGGGTCGAACGTCTGGACCCTGCGACGCTCGGCGCGGCGATCGCCGGCGCGACCGACTTGATGGCCGCCGAGCACGGCTAGATCAGCCCGCGACGTTGCAGGTCGATTTCGCAAGCGCCTGCGCGATCGCGCCGCGCTCGGCGTTGAACTTCGGGAGCGCGCGCAGCACGATGACGCCCTTCGGCATCGGCAGGTCGATGAAGATCTGGTTCGCGGTCGACTGCGGGTCGATCGTGCCGAGCCCCTTCTCCTCCTCGGGCGTCTGCGCGGTGTCGGCTTTGCGGCGCAGCACCAGCGACAGTTCCTCGACGCCCGCCTGGCGGTCGTTGAGAAGGTAGGCGTTGCGGCCGTCCGCGGTGACGACGGTGAGCGACCAGTAGTCCGACGGGATGGGCAGCACCGCGCGCGTCGGCGCGTTGGTCACGTCGAAGGCGCACACCGCGTGCACGAGAGCCGGGCCCTCGAGCGGCAGCAGGCGCTGCGTCTCCTGATCCGTCAGCACACGGAACTGGTTCATGCCGGCGACCTCGGTGAACGAGGCCATCACCTGGTCGAGCTTCGGGCGCGGTGCGAACAGCACGTACGAGAAATGCACGATGACGGCGACGAGCGCGGTGGCGAGCACCCAGAACAGCGCACGGTTCATCAGCAGCGCTCCAGCCGCACCTGCGGCAGCGGCGGTTCGGCGCCGGGCTTCCTCGCGAGCACGCCGGCGCTGTAGGCGCGCAGGTAGACGCGGTAGCCGCCGCCCGCCGTCTTCACCCAGTTGCCGGGCTGCGGCGAGGGCGAGAGCATCACGCGGATCGTGCCGTCGGGTTCGAGCACCGCGGCCTGCGAGGTGATGCCGGTGCTGCCCTCCGGACCGGGTTCGGTCCACAGGCTCCACCAGCGCGACGGCGGCAGCGGCCCCTCGAGAACGTACGTACACGATGCTTCAAGCGGCTTGCCCGCGGCGTCGACGGCGGTCTCGAACTCCGTCGCCTCGAAGGTGCTGATCGGCAGCCGGCCGTCGATCAGGAAGTGGGCGCGCGTGTACGGATCTTCGTCCTGGCGGCCGGCGCTCGGCCAGGTGAGCCACTGGCCGTAGGTGGTCGAGATGCCGGCGAACCCGGTGTCGATCGCGCGCGCCGCGGTGACGAGGCCGACGCCGCCGCCGATCAGTGCGCAGAGCGCGATCTTCGCCGGCCCGTGCATGTGCTACCGGTCGCCGAAGGCGCGGCCGCGGAAGTTCTGCCGCGTGCCAGCGCCGGGCCGGTAGACGTCGACCGGCGGCGTGACGTCGACGGTCGCCTTGCGCCGTTCCGCCTGCTGGCGCGTCTTCTGCACCGGCTGCTGCTCGAACAGGCCCATCATGTCCTGGAGCACCGCGACGACCGCGGCATCGGGCTCCTGGCGGGTCGACACGGCGCCGCCGGACTGGGCATCGGGCGCGGCAGCATCGGCGGACGCGGCTTCGTCCGTCGGCGCAGAAGCGTCGGTCACGGCCGGGCCGTCCGTCGTTTCGGGGCTCGGGGGCGCCGCTTCGATGGCGGCGTCGGCGACAACTTGCTTCCTGTATTCGTCGTAGGCCGCCAGATGCTCCGGCTCGACGGGAAGGCCCGCGAGCGCGGCCGGCTCGTGGCCCGCTTCCGCGATCATCATGTAGCGGTTCCAGGTGATCGCGGGCAGCGTGCCGCCGGTCATCTTCTTCATCTCGGTGTGATCGTCGTTGCCGAACCAGACGCCGGTGACGTAATGCGCCGTGTAGCCGACGAACCAGGCGTCGCGATAGCTCTGCGTCGTGCCGGTCTTGCCGGCCTGGGGCGTGAAGCCGAGCAGCGCGCGCGTGCCGGTGCCGGCCTTCACGACCTGCGCCATCATCTGGTTCAGCTCCTCGATCTTGTCGAGCGGCAGCACCTGCGGCGCCTCGCCCGCGACCTTGGCGCGGTCGTAGAGCACCTCGCCCGAGGGCGTCCTGATTTCGCTCACCGTATACGGACGAGCGAGCCTGCCGCCGTTGGCGAATGTCGCGTAGCCGGTGGTGAGATCCATCACCGTGACCTCGTTGGTGCCGAGCGGCAGCGAGGGCACGGCGAGCAGGTTCGACTTGATGCCCGCCGCGTGCGCGGTGTCGATGATCGCCTTGCGGCCCACCGCCTGCATGATGCGGATCGGCGGCGTATTGTAGGAATGGGCGAGCGCGGTCGTGAGGTTCGTCTTGCCCGCGTACTTCAGCGTGTAGTTCTTCGGCGACCAGGTGCCGATGGTGATCGGCGCATCGTAGATGGTGGTCGTCGGCGTAAAGCCGTTCATCAGCGCGGTGAGGTACACGAACGGCTTGAACGAGGAGCCGGGTTGGCGCAGCGCGTCGGTCGCGCGATTGAACTGGCTCTGCGCGTAGTCGCGCCCGCCGACGATGGCGACGAGCGCGCCGTCGGGCTTCATCGTGACGAGCGCGGCCTGCGAGGCGTTATAGGCGGGGGCGTCGTTGTCCAGCGCCTCGTTGATGATCTTCTGCGCCTGCTTCTGCAGGTTCAGGTCGACGGTGGTCTTCACCTCGATCACGTAGTCGGACGTGAGGTTCTGCTCGGTGATGAGGTCGAGCGTCTGCTTGTAGGCCCAGTCGAGGAACCAGTCGGGCACGTAATAGTCCGCCTGGTTGACGATCTGCGCCGGGTGCTGGCGCGCCTCGAACAGTTCGCCCTGCGAGATGAAGCCGACGTCGAGCATGCGGTAGAGCACGATGTTGGTGCGCGCCTTCGACGCCTCGGGGTTCGAGTGCGGCGCGTAGTTCGACGGCGCCTTGAACAGGCCGCCGAGCACGGCGGCCTCGGCGAGGTTCACGTCGCGCACCGACTTGCCGAAGTAGTACTGCGAAGCGGCCTCGACGCCGTAGGTGCCGCCGCCGAGATAGGACCGGTCGAGGTAGAGCTTCAGGATCTGGTCCTTGCTGAGCCGCGACTCGATCCAGAGCGCCATGAAGGCTTCGTGGATCTTGCGCTTGATCGACCGCTCCGGCGAGAGGAACAGGTTCTTCGCCAGCTGCTGGGTGAGCGTCGAGCCGCCCTGCACCACCTGGTCGGCCTGCGCGTTGACGACGAGCGCGCGGAGCAGGCCCTGGAGGTCGATGCCGAAATGCTCGTAGAAGCGCGCGTCCTCGGTGGCGAGCACGGCGTGGACGACGTTCGCCGGAATCTCCTCGAGCGGGATCGCATCGTCCTGCAGCACGCCGCGCCGGCCGATGATCTGGCCGTGTTCGTCCGTGAACGTCATCGCGTACTGGCGGCCGCGGTTCCAGATGTCCCCGGTGTTGTCGAACGGGGGAATGGCGACGAGCGTCGCGAGCACCGCGCCGCCGAGCGCGAAGGTCAGCGCGTCGTCGAGGAGGTCGACGAGGATGCGCACCGGTCCCGACAGCCGGAAGTGCTCGAGCAGCGAGGCGTAGGCGCCCCAGGCGCGGCGGACGAACGAGCGCAGCTCGTAGAGCGCGGAGAGCGCCCACGAATCGACCCAGAAGAAGAAGCGATAGACCGGATTTGGCTCCGGAATCTTTGTCACGGCCCGAAAACCCCGATGCGCCAGCGCCTCGACGCTGCCCGGCTCAAGCTCCAACGGCAGTGTGGCGGAAACCCGGCGCGACCAATATAGGCGACTGCGGCCGCGACTTCAAAGCGAAGGCCGGTTGCGCCGGCATGAAACCGGGCGCTCCGGGAAGCGCCCGATCGTTGCCGGAGCGTGTCGGCACGGCAGCGCTACTTCCTGCAGTTGCCGAAGGCGATGAGGCTCTGGTCGGCGGTCTGCATGGCGAGCGAGGCCGCGTCGCTGTTGTCGTGAATGAGGAGCTGCCAGGCGAAGGGTCCATCGACCCCGTGCAGCATGAGCTGGTCGGCCGTGTGCACCACGCCGTCGATGCGGTCGGGGCGCGCGTAGCCGGTCTCGTCGACCGCGGCGACGGTGTTCGACTCGAAGTCGACCGTCACCTTGAGCGGCAGGACGAGGCCCTTCACGTCGCTTCCCTTCTTGCAGGAATCGCCCGAGCAGTTGTGCATCACCTTGAAGTCGCAGCGCAGCGGCGGCGGCATGGTCGCGGCCTGCTGGCCCTGCTGCGGCTGGCCTTCCGCGCCCTCCGCGGGGGCCTGCGCGGTCTGCGCCATCGCGGCCGAGGCGGCAGCGAGGCCCGTCGCGAGCGTGAGCGCGCAGACGAGGTGCTTGATCTTCAGCATACGGTTTCTCCTGTGCGCTTCGGCTTCAGCGGCAGTACCACGGGTAGGGAGGATAGTACGGGCACGGAGCGTATGCCGGCGGCGGCACGTACACAGGCCGCGGGTAGTAGTAATAGGGGTGGTAGTAATAGGGCGCGCGGTAGGGCGCGGTGGCGATCGCCGCGCCGGCGATGGCGCCGGCGGCGAACGCGCCGCATCCCCAGCACCCGCCGCCGCGCCACCAGGCGCTCGCGGGGTGCGATCCTGCGACCATCATCGCCATCGCGGCGGCGAGCACGCCGGCGCGTGTCAACGTTCGACGCATGTCTCTCTCCTCTTCGGCATGATCAGTGAACTGAACCCGGACACCGACTCGATCGGGCGATGCTAACACACGCTCCCGGCGATGCGACCGCCCCGCCTTCGCACGGTAACGGCTTCGTTCCCGGCCGTCCCGCCCTGCGACGCAAGAGCCATGGAAAGTTCCCGCCGCCCGTGTAGTCTTTCAACATGACTCGCGCGCGCAAGACCACCCCTTCCGATCCCGGCAAGCCGTTCTGGCAGACGAAGACGCTCGCCGAGATGACGCGCGCGGAATGGGAATCACTGTGCGACGGCTGCGGCCGCTGCTGCCTCGTGAAACTCGAGGACGAGGACACCGCCGAGATTCACTTCACCAACGTGATCTGCAAGCTCTTCGACGAGAAGACGTGCCGATGCACGGACTATCGCAACCGGCACCGGAAGGTGCCCGACTGCGTGAAGCTCAACGCGCGGAACGTGCCGAAGCTCGACTGGCTGCCGCACTCCTGCGCCTACCGCCGCCTGAACGAGGGGCGCGGGCTCGCCTGGTGGCACCCGCTCGTCTCCGGCGACCCGCAGACGGTGGTCGACGCCGGCATCTCGGTGATGGGCAAGACGCTGTCGGAGGAACACGTGGCGCCCGAGGACCTCGGCAACTTCCTCACCGACTGGCCGAAGGACCCCGACCCCGGTCGCAAGCGCCGGCGGCCGGCGAGTGGCAAGGCCACCTCCAGATAAAAATCCGATCATAAGAATTTTGTCCTTGACAGCGTGACGGTCGTTCGCCTATAAGAGGGCATGCTCGACACTTGGGCGCTGCGGCAGGCAGCTCCCGGCGCGGCGACCCTCCACCTCTTCCCCCGTACACGACACACTCTCCATGTCGCCCCGTCGCACCATCGACTGGACGGCCGTGCGCAGCGCCTACGAACGCGGCACGCTCCCCGTCGCCGAGATCGCCCGCCGCCACGGCCTGTCGCGCCCGCAGGTGCATGCCCGCGCGCTGCGCGACGGCTGGACGATGCGGGCCACGCACCTGACGCTGGCGCGCAGGCTCCAATCGCTGAAGCGCTCGCGCGCCCTGATCGAGCAGCAGATCGCGGCGCTCGAACTCGACGCTGCGGGCGCGGACGACTCGCTGTCGCGCGTCAGGGCGCTGACGCATCTGGTGAAACTCATTGAACAGGTTTCGAAGCTTGAGCGACAGCACGCGATCGACTCGGCGAAGCGCCGCCAAAAGCGCGCCGCCCGCCTCTCCGACCAGGAGATGCGCGACGCGATTGCGCGACGCGTTGAAGGCCTTGCCGCCGCAGACGATCCGCACACTGCTGAATAATCTTCCGGGGACGGAGCTTGAGTTCCTATTCCACGACTGGCCTTCGATGGCGCGCGACGACCAGGTGCCGCCCGACTGCAGGGCGCGCCCGCGCGACTGGCGAACGTGGCTGCTGCTCGGCGGGCGCGGCGCGGGCAAGACTCGCGCCGGCGCCGAATGGGTGCGTGCGCAGGTGCGCGGCCAGCCGCCGCTCGCCGCGAGCGCGGCCGGGCGCATCGCGCTCGTCGGTCCTTCCTATCACGAGGCGCGCGCGGTGATGGTGGACGGCGTTTCGGGGTTGCTGCGGGTGTGCGCGACGGAGCGGCCGCGGTTCGAGACGTCCCGCCGCCGACTCGTGTGGCCGAACGGCGCAGAGGCGCAGCTCTTTTCGGGCGAGGACCCGGAAGCGTTGCGCGGACCGCAGTTCGACGCGGCCTGGTGCGACGAGCTGGCGAAGTGGCGACATCCGCAGGAGACCTTCGACATGCTGCAGTTCGGCCTGCGCCTCGGTGACACGCCGCGGCTCGTGGTGACGACGACGCCCCGACCGCTGCCCCTGCTGAAGCAACTGATCGCGGAGGACGCCACCGTGGTCGACCGCGCGCCGACGGCGGCGAACGGTGCCAACCTCTCGAGGGCGTTCCTCGCGCAGGTGGAAGCGCGCTACGCCGGCACGCGTCTCGGACGGCAGGAGTTGCTCGGCGAACTGATCGAGGATGATCCCGATGCCCTGTTCCAGCGCGACTGGATCGAACGCGGGCGCGTGCGCGAGGCGCCCGTGCTTCAGCGCATCGTGGTCGCGGTGGACCCGCCCGCGGGCGGCCGCGGCGGCGACGGGCGCATGGGCGGGGCGCGAGCAGCAGGTGGCGCTGTTCTCCGGCGGCGGCTGGATGTTCCAGCAACCGCGCGCGGGCTGGGTCGCGTTCGACCGCAGCGGCGGCCGGCTCGTCGCCTTCGACGGCGCGGCTTGGCGGGACGCTGCGGGCCGCGTGTCGTCGCTCGGCGTGAACGCGGCGCCGAATGATCAGCAACGCCTCGCAGTCGCGGCGCGAGGCTCCGTGTTCACGCACGACGACAGCGGCAACCACCAGCTCCAGGTCAACAGGCGCGATCCGACGTCGACGGGTTCGCTCCTGTTCTCGACCGGCTGGGCGGGGCGCGCGGAAGCCGGGCTTGCCGGCAGCGACGACTACCGCGTCAAGGTGTCGGCTGACGGGGCGTCCTGGCGCGACGCGCTGGTCGCCGACCGCACGACCGGACGCGTGCGCTTCCCTCAAGGACTGCCGCAGCTGCCGCGCCCCGCATTCCAGGCGAACGCGGACGTGGCGCTGTGCCAGGTCGGCGTCACCGGGTGCGTCGATCTCACCGTGGCGGCGGGGCGGCTCTACTTCGCGCCGGTGATCATGCCGCAGCCGCGCACGATCCAGAGGATTTCCATCCGTGTACGGACCGCCGTTACGAACGGCCGCTGCCGCCTGGGGCTCTATGCGGATGCGGGCGACGGCAAGCCCGGCGCGCTCGTCCAGGACCTCGGCCTCCTCGATACGGCGAGCGCCGGCCTGAAGAGCGCGACGCTCAACCGCGCGCTGGACGACGGGCTCTACTGGGCCGTGGCGCTGTTCGACTCGGCGTGCGGCGTCATCGGAGCGCAAGGAACGATCGGCGGGGTCGCGATGTCGGCGTCCACCCCGGTCGCGGTGCAGGTCGTCGGCCTGTTCCGCGCGCTCGCGTTCGGCGCCCTGCCCGGCGCGGAGGCGACGGCCGATCACCAGGTGGCGGATGCCTCGATCGGCTGCCCGCTGTTCTACCTGCGGTGAGGCATTCGATGACCGATCCGCTCCAGGCCGTCTCGCACGAGCGCGAGTTCGGCCGCCTCGAAGCGCGTCTCGGCGCGGTCGAGGAAGACCTGAAGGAACTGCGCCGCGACGTGCGTGAGATCCGCGATGCGCTCACCGCCATCCGCGGCGGCTGGAAGCTGATGGCGCTGCTCATCGGCGCATCCGCCTCGCTCGGCGCTATCGCAGCCAAGCTTCCGGCGCTGCTGCGCTGACATTCCGTAGACGGAGACACTAGATGGAGAACGACGACGGCGCGCTGGAGATCATCCGGCGCTTCGAAGGACTGCGCCTCGACGCCTATCGCGACGCCGGGGGCGTGTGGACCATCGGCTACGGCCACACCGATGCAGCCGCCCCGCCGCGCGTGACACAGGGCATGCACATTTCAGCGGAGGAAGCGGACCGCATTCTTGCCGCAGACGTGCGCCGCGTGCGCAACGCCATCGACACGCTGATCACACGGCCGCTGACGCCCGGCCAGCGCGCGGCGCTGACGAGCTTCGCCTACAACGTCGGGGTCGAGAACTTCCACCGATCGTCCGTGCTCACGGCGGTGAACGCCGGCGAGTTCGACAAGGTGCCGCACCGCCTCGCGCTGTGGGTCAAGGCGAAGGGCAGGACGCTGCCAGGCCTCATCCGCCGCCGCGCCGAAGAGGGCGCGCTGTTCGCTAAGGACTCGCAACCGCCCGCGCCCGACGCGCCGGGGCGGCCGGTCGAGCCGCGGCCGGGCAAGCCGCTGACGCGGTCGACCACCGGGCTTGCCGCGATGCTCTCTGCGCTCGCCGGCATCTTCTCCGCGGTGGGGGCGGCCGCGAACGGTCCGGGCGGTCGCCTGGCGGTCGGCGTCACCCTTCTCGTCATCGTGTTCGCCACCGTATGGATCCTGCGCGAGCGGCGGCGCAAGGCCGTGGAGGACGGCATATGATCGGCGCGCTGCTCTCGGCCGTGCTCGCCTTGGTGCGCGGACCGATCTCCGAGATTCTGGGGCGCCTCGTCACCGACCGCGACCTCAAGGCGCGGCTCGAGGCGGAGATCGAGGGCAAGCTGATTGATCATGCATCCGCGATCGGCGCCTTGCAGCGAGACGTGCTGGTAACGGAGCTCCAGGGCTCGCGGCTGCAGCGCTGGTGGCGGCCGCTCCTCATGTACCTCATCATGCTCATTCTCTCCGTCTACGGACTGGTTCTACCAGCGGTCGAATGCGTGACGGGCCACCGGGTGCCGTTCGAGCCGCACTGGGGCGCGATTCCCGACGGGCTCTGGACGCTGCTCACGCTCGGGCTCGGCGGCTATATCGGCGGCCGCACGCTGGAGAAGATCGCGCTCACGCGGATCGTGACGAAAGGGACGGCTGACGGGACGTCAGACGGACGCCGCGGCAACCGGATGACGAATCGTTGAACGCCCGGCCAATTGTTCATGGACGGTTCAGATACGGTCAGGCAGTTTCTGCCGTCGGTCGCGCCCGCGCGGCAGCGGAGCGTAGAGGTACGATTGCGGTATATGGGCCTGATACGAGGAGAACCGCTGCTTTACATGGCAACGGTTCTCGCGACGTTCGCCGCAGGGTGGTCGATCGAGGCCATGTCCGCGTCGGAAGGCGCATCGCTTCTCGCCGGGCCCCAGCTGATCGCGCAATCCTCCGAGGAAGGGGCCGGTGAAAACGCCAACTTCATTCCACCCTCGACGGTCTACCGCATCGCGATGCAATATGTTCCCGGTTGCACGGTGCTGCGCGTCAGCCTCGATCGCACCTCGCAAACGTATGCCGTGAAGGTCAAGAGCGGCAACGAGGTGAGGAAACTGTTCGTGAACGCGCGCACCGGAGAAGTGATGGGCAACTGACCGCGACTCGCGGCCGCCCGAGGGGAGTGAACCGGATGCGCATACTCGTGGTCGAGGACGACCCCGATCTGAGCCGCCAGCTGAACGACGCCCTGACCGACGCAGGCTACGTGGTCGACACCGCCAAGGACGGCGAGGAAGGCCAGTACCTCGGCGAGAGCGAACCCTACGACGTGGTGATCCTCGATCTCGGCCTGCCGGTGAAGGACGGCGTGACCGTCCTGAAGGCGTGGCGGCGCGCTGAACGCACGATGCCGGTGCTGATCCTCACCGCGCGCGATCGCTGGAGCGACAAGGTCGCGGGATTCGATGCGGGTGCGGACGATTACGTCGCCAAGCCCTTCCATATGGAAGAAGTGCTCGCCCGCGTGCGGGCCCTGCTGCGCCGATCCGCGGGACATGCCTCGAACGAGATCACGTGCGGGCCGCTGGTGCTCGACACGAAGGGCGCGCGCGTCACCGTGAACGGGCGCGCAATCAAGCTCACCTCGCTCGAGTTCCGGCTGCTCGCATACCTCATGCACCACAAGGGGCGCGTGGTGTCGCGCACCGAACTCGTCGAGCACCTGTATGACCAGGACTTCGACCGCGACTCGAACACGATCGAGGTGTTCGTCGCGCGCCTGCGCAAGAAGCTCGACGCCGACGTGCTGAAGACGATCCGCGGCCTCGGCTATCTCCTCGCCGAACCCGATAATGCGGCGTAACTCGCTCGCCTTCCGGCTCACGGCCTCCGCCGCGGTCGTGAGCCTGGTGCTCCTGATCCTCGCCGGCGTCCTGCTGTCGGTCCTGTTCCGCAACGCGATCGAGCGCAACTTCGACGCCCGCCTCCAGGCGATCCTCGACGGCCTGCTCGCCAGCGTGGAAGTAAACTCCCAAGGGATGCCGGCGATCTCGGTGGCGATCGCCGACACGCGGTTCCGGCTGCCGATGTCCGGCTGGTACTGGCAAGTGCGCCCGGTGAACGGCGATGCGCGCCGCGAGCTCGTCTCCGAATCGCTGCTCGAGCACCGCCTCATCCCGCCGGACCGGCCGAGCCGCGACCCCGACGGCATATCCCGGTTCTACCTCACCGACCCGAACGGCACGCGGCTGCGCGCGGTGGAACAGCGCTTCACGCTCTTCGGCGGCAATGAGCAGTACTCGTTCACCGTCGCCGGCAACATCGACGAACTCAAGGCCGAGATCGACACCTTTTCGGCAACTCTGTGGGCGGTGCTGTCGATGCTCGGCCTCGGGCTGATGGCGACGATCCTCGTTCAGGTGCGCTACGGCCTCAGGCCGATGCGGCAGATGCACGACGAACTCGCAGATATCCGCGCCGGCAACGCGGAACGGCTCACGGCGACGTACCCGGAGGAAATCGAGCCGGTGGCGGAAGAGCTGAACCTCCTCATCCAGTCGAACACGGAAGTGGTCGAACGCGCGCGCACGCAGGTCGGAAACCTTGCGCACGCGCTGAAGACGCCGCTGTCGGTGCTCGCAAACGAGGCGCGGCTCTCGGGCGATGACCTCGGCCGCAAGGTCGAGGCGCAGACGCAGGTGATGCGCGACCAGGTGAACATGTACCTCGACCGCGCGCGCCGGGCCGCCCGCGCCCGCACGCTCGGTGCCTCCACGGAAGCGAAGGACGTGCTCGAGGCGCTCGCGCGCACGCTGTTGCGAATCCACCAGGAGCGAAACCTGACGTGTACTGTCGATTGCCCTGCCGGCCTCAAGGTGCGCTGCGAGCAGCAGGACCTCGAGGAGATGGCCGGCAACCTCATGGACAACGCCTTCAAGTGGGCGAAGAGCGCGATCGCCGTTTCGGCGACGACCGCCGCCGATGGCAGTGGCCGCAGCTGGGTCGTGCTCTCGGTCGGCGACGACGGCCCGGGCTTGCCGCGGGAACGCAGGGAAGAAGCGGTGCAGCGGGGCAAGCGCCTCGACGAGACCAAGCCCGGATCGGGGCTCGGTCTGAACATCGTCAGCGAGACGGCGGCCATGTATGGAGGCACGCTGGCGCTGGATCAGGCGCCGCTCGGCGGCCTCCAGGCGACCGTCCGGTTGCCGGCCGCATAATGTACCAATGCGAGAATGTTGCTACCGTTAGTACAATCTAAAGTATTATGATCGCCTTCAAGTTGTAGTATGCGCTGAACTACGGTCAGTATTGAGTTGATCGTCTGTCGCCAGTGGGATATTCAAGATTGTGTAATTCGACTGTGCGCGAGGCGGCGCATACCTTCCGGCGTTTACTTGAACGTTCGGGCACTAGTGTTCGAGATCGTTTCGGTAGGGTGTCGTCTGCAAATTGCCCCCGGTCGCGGGCGTCCACCTTATCGAGGGAGCGGGCCTTAACGGTCCGCTCCTTTCATTTTGGGGCGGCGCGCTTTCGGTTCAGCGCAATTCGCGCCGTCAGCCCGTGGCGGCTTCGCGCGCATCCGGTACGGGAACACCGCGCTCGCGGTAGGGCGTGCGGCCGTAGTGCGCCCGGTAGCACTTCGAGAAGTGCGAGGGCGAGGAGAACCCGCAGGCCAGCGCGACGTTGATCACCGACATGTCGGTCTGGAGCAGAAGCGAGCGCGCCTTCTTCAGGCGTAGCTCCAGGTAGTACCGCTTGGGCGAGCGATCGAGGTAGCGCCGGAACAGGCGCTCGAGCTGCCGCGTGGAGAGGCCCGCCTGCTTGGCGAGCAGGCTCGGCGACAGCGGCTCCTCGAGGTTGCCCTCCATCTGCTCGATGATGCCGACGAGCTTCGGGTGCCGCGCGCCGATGCGCGCCGGCAGCGACATGCGCTGGTGCTCGCTGTGATGACGGATCGGCGAATGCAGCACGAGCTCGGCAACCGCCGAGGCAAGGTCGGCCCCGTGCTGGCTCGCGATCATGGCGAGCATCATGTCGAGCGCGGACGTTCCGCCGGCGGAGGTGAACCGGTCGCGGTCGATCTCGAACAGCCCGCCGGTCGCCTCGATCTCCGGAAACGCCTCGACGAACCCGGGCAGGTTCTCCCAATGGATCGTGCACTGATAGCCATCGAGCGCGCCGGCTTCGGCGAGGATGTGCGCGCCGGTGCACACGGCGCCGAGGTGCTGGCCCTTGCGGCCCGCGCGGCGCAGCCAGTTGAGCAGCCGCTTGTCGACGTGGTGCTGCACGTTGAGCCCTGCGCAGACGATGACGTAGGCGTCGGCCGGGATCGCCTCGAGGTCGCCGTCGGCCATGGTGAGGAAGCCGTTCGAGGCGCGCACGGGCTCGCCGTCGACGGTGTGGATCGTCCAGCGGTAGAGGTCCTTCTCGGCGTGGCGGTTGGCGAGCCGCAGCGGTTCGATCGCCGAGGTCACCGGCATCATCGTGAATTCCGGCACGAGGATCAGCGCCACGTGCTGGGGCAGCGATTTTGGCTTGTCGCCGAACATCGGACGTCCTTGCCCGGATGAAATGGAGAGGCGCGCCATGCGCCATCTGCGACATTTCATATGGAGGAAACGTCATCGGTACACAAGCGGCGTCGCAAACGGACTGCCGATGCCGGTTTTCTCCGCGCCGATCCTGAGCGCTGGTGCGAGAAGACCGTCGACCCTATTCTCGCGCCGATGGTTCAGCCGATGCTCATGAAGTCCGCCGCAGCCGAAGATGCCGCCGTCGTCTCCGCGTTCCTCAACCGGATGTCGATCGAGATCACCGCGAAGCAGGCGGAAAAGCTGCCGCTGATCGCCGCCAAGGTGCCGAAGCACGCACACGTCTACGTGGCGCTGATCGACCCCGCCGACCTGCCGGGCCAGATCGAGGCGGTGGCGCAGATCCGCTCGATCGGGCTCGAACCCGTGCCACACATCCCCGCCCGCTTCGTGCGCGACCGCGACGATCTGGCCCAGCGGCTCGAGGCGTTCGCCAAGCGCGGCAAGATCACACGCGCCCTCGTCCTGGGCGGCGGCGCGCCGCAGCCGGTCGGCCGCTACGACGCGGCGATCCAGCTTCTCGAGACGGGGCTGTTCCAGGCAAACGGCATCAATGCCGTCGGCATCGCCGGCCACCCGGAGGGCAACCCCGACATCACCAAGGTGCACGGCGAGGCGGCGCTGCTTGCGGCACTCAAGACGAAGCAGGCCTACATCAGCGAGCACGGCCTCGACGGCTGGATCGCGACGCAGTTCCTGTTCGAGGCCGATCCCGTGGCGCAGTGGGCGGCGGGTCTTCGCCGCGAGGGCATCACGCTGCCGATCTCGGTCGGCATCCCCGGCCCTGCCACGATCAAGACGCTGGTGAAGTATGCGGCCATGTGCGGCGTCGGCAACTCGGCGCGCTTCATCCGCAAGCAGGCGATGAACGTGACGAAGCTCCTGTCGGTGAACACACCGGACGACTTCATCGCGGGATTGGCGAAGCTCCATGCGACGCGGCCCGACCTCGGCATCGACCGGCCGCACATGTATCCCTTCGGCGGCTTCGACAAGCTGTTCGACTGGCTGACGCCGAAGATGTGAGGCGGCAACGCCTTGCGGGCCGGCGCGGCTTATGGCTAGTGTCGCGGCCCCGTTCGATAGCGACCTGACCTTAGGAGATACGACCGATGGCCTTCTCCCTTCCCCCCCTGCCCTACGCGTACGACGCGCTCCAGCCCTACATGTCGAAGGAGACGCTCGAGTACCATCACGACAAGCATCACATGGCTTACGTGACCAACGGCAACAACCTGCTCAAGGATTCGGGCCTCGAGGGCAAGAGCCTGACGAAGATCGTCAAGGCCTCGTACGGGAAGAACCCCGGCCTCTTCAACAACGCCGGCCAGCACTACAACCACATCCACTTCTGGAACTGGATGAAGCCGAACGGCGGCGGCAAGAAGATCCCCGGCAAGCTCCAGAAGATGATCGACTCCGACCTCGGCGGCTACGACAAGGCGCGCGCCGACTTCATCCAGGCCGGCGTGACGCAGTTCGGCTCGGGTTGGGCGTGGATCGCGGTGAAGGACGGCAAGCTCGTCATCACGAAGACGCCGAACGGCGAGAACCCGCTGGTGCACGGCGGCTCGCCGGTGCTCGGCGTCGACGTGTGGGAGCACTCCTACTACATCGACTACCGGAACCTCCGCCCGAAGTACCTCGAAGCCTGGTTCGACAGCCTCGTGAACTGGGAATACGCCGAGCAGATGCTCGCCGAAGCCGTCTGATGTTCTGACGAAACCTGTTCGACATGCATGACAAGGCGGCGCTAAAGCCGCCTTGTTTTTGTTTTTAGCATCCCTAAAATCCGGCCATGACCCTCGAGGAGTGGCTAAAACTCACCGGTACGAAGAAGTCCGAGCTTGCCCGGAGGCTGGCGATCAGCCCGGGGCGGGTGACGCAGCTTCTGTCGGGTGCGCGGCCGTCCCTCGACCTCGCCCTGAAGATCCGGCAAGCCACCGAGAACCTGGTGCGGCCGGAAGATTTCCCGAAAGGACGCGACCCCATGATGGACAAGGCCGTGAGCGAGCCCGCGGAGAAGCTCGACAGCGTCGAATCGGCGGTGGCCGCCATCAAGCGCGGCGAGATGATCGTGGTGGTTGACGACGCCGACCGCGAGAACGAGGGCGACCTGATCGCCGCCGCCTCGCGCATCACGCCGGAGCAGATGGCGCTGATGGTGCGCCACACCTCCGGCATCGTCTGCGCGCCGATGACCGGCGAGACGGCGCGGCGGCTGAAGCTCGACCCGATGGTCGCGGCGAACGACGCCCCGCTCGGCACCGCCTTCACCGTCTCGATCGACTACCGCGAGGGCCTCACCACGGGGATCTCGGCGAAGGAGCGTTGCGCCACCGTGCACGCGCTCGCCAACGCGAACGTGCAGGCGAACGACTTCGTGCGCCCCGGCCACGTGTTCCCGCTGATTGCGCGCGACGGCGGCGTGCTGGTGCGCTCCGGCCACACGGAAGCCGCCGTCGACCTCTGCCGCATCGCGGGCGAACCGCCGGTCGGCGTGATCTGCGAGCTCGTCAACGACGACGGCACCGTGAAGCGCGGGGCGCAGGTACTCGCGTTCGCGCGCGAACACGGGCTGAAAATCATCTCGGTCGCCGACCTCATCGCCTATCGGCAGGCGCGCGAGCGGCTCGTCGAGCGGGCCGATACGTTCAGGGTGGAGACGCCCGCAGGGCCCGCCGAAGGCATCGCATTCGCAACGCCCTTCGATCCCGTCCAGCACCTGGCGCTGGTGTTCGGCGACATCGGCGAAGGCGTCGACGTGCCGGTGCGGCTCCACCGCGAAAACCTCGTCGACGACGTCTTTGGCGCCGGCAATTCGCTGAAGGCCGCGTACGCCTGCTTCAAGCGGGAGGGCCGCGGCGTGCTCGTCTACCTGCGGGAAGGAACCGCCGGTGTCGTCGCGACGCCGATGGGCGACAAGACGGACCGCGAGACCACCGGCTCGGCGAAGTCGCGCGAGCAGATCTGGCGCGACGTCGGCGTCGGCGCGCAGATCCTGAAGGACCTCGGCGTGCGTTCGATCCGGCTGCTCGCCTCGCGCAACCGGCGCTACGTGGGCCTCTCCGGCTTCGGGATCGAGATTTCCGGCACCGACCTGATCGACGCCTGAGGCTTGCCGGGGCGGGGGCGAGCGTGCACTCTCCGTGCCGCATGCCGCCCGACCGTTCCCGCACCCTTGAGCGCAAGCGCCGGAAAGCCCGCCCGACGACTCCGGAGCCGAAAGTAATGGGCTGGCGCGAGATGGTGACGCTGCCCGAGCTCGGCATCGGCCCGCTCAGCGCGAAGGCCGACACGGGCGCCCTCTCCGCGGCGCTCCATGCCGAAAACGTGACGATCGTGTCCCGCAGCGGCGCGCGCTACGTTGCCTTCGACGCCTACGTCGACGAAGACCGTGCGCATGCGCGGCGCTGCGAGCTCCCGGTGCACGGCGTCAAGCGCGTGCGATCGTCCAGCGGCAAGGTCGAGGAACGCTGGACCGTCGAGACCGACGTGGAACTCGCGGGCGAGCGCTGGAAAGTGCTCCTGACACTGACGGACCGCGCCGACATGGTGGCGCCGCTGCTTCTCGGCCGCGCGACGCTGCGCGGCCGATACCTTGTCCATCCGGGCAAGAGCTATCTCCTCACCACCGACACGGGCCGCGCAGCATCCGCCGGGGAACGCACATGAAGATCGCGCTGATGACGCGCAACGCAAAGCTCTACTCTCACCTGCGGCTGATCGAGGCCGGAAAGGACAAGGGCCACGAGATCGTGCCCGTCGACTACCTGCGCTGCTACATGAACATCACCGCGCGCCGCTCGGAGCTGTGGCTGCGCGGACAGCGGCTCGAAGGGTTCTCGGCCGTCATCCCGCGCATTGCCGCCTCGCGCACGTACTACGGGCTCGCGGTGCTCCGGCAGTTCGAGATGATGGGGGTGTGGCCGCTGAACGAATCGGTGGCGATCGGCCGCTCCCGCGACAAGCTGCGCTCGCTCCAGCTACTGGCCCGCGACGGCGTCGACCTGCCCGTCACCGCCTTCGCGCACCACACGAACCGCATCGACGACGTGATGGAGATGGTCGGCGGCGCGCCCGCCGTCATCAAGCTGCTCGAGGGCACGCAGGGAATCGGCGTGATCCTCGCCGAGACGAGGAACTCCGCGAAGTCGGTGATCGAGGCGTTCCGCGGGCTCTCCACCAACATCCTCGTGCAGCAGTACATCGCGGAAGCCAAGGGCGCCGACATCCGCTGCCTGGTCGTCGGCGGCGAAGTGGTCGCGAGCATGGAGCGGCAGGGGCCGAAGGGCGAGTTCCGCTCGAACCTGCATCGCGGCGGCTCGGCCAAGGCGGTGAAGATCTCCCCGGCCGAACGGCGTACCGCGCTCAAGGCGGCGAAGTCCATGGGCCTCAACGTCTGCGGCGTCGACCTGCTGCGCGCCAAGAACGGACCCGTGGTGATGGAGGTGAACTCCTCGCCAGGCCTCGAAGGCATCGAGGACGCAACCGGCGTCGACATCGCAAGCAAGATCATCGCGTTCATCGAGGCGAACCAAAAGCCGGGCGACACGCGCACGCGGGGGCGGGGCTAGCGATGCTGACCCAGCCCCGCGACGCCTTCCCGATCGGCGATGAACTCGTCCGTCCCGGCGAGCGGCGCACCGTGCACCTGCCGGTGTCGATGCTCTCGAACCACACGCCGATGAACCTCGCGGTGCACGTGATCCACGGCGATCGGCCGGGGCCCGTGCTGTTCGTCTCGGCGGCCGTGCATGGCGACGAGCTGACCGGCGTCGAGATCATCCGCAGGCTGCTCGTCAGCGGGAACCTGTCGCAGGTCGCGGGCACGCTGCTCGCGGTGCCGATCGTCAACGCGCTCGGCTTCCTCGGCCAGACCCGCTACATGCCGGACGGGCGCGATCTCAACCGCTCGTTCCCGGGCTCCGACCGCGGCTCGCTCGCGAGCATTCTCGCCGACCTTTTTCTGCGCGAGGTCGTGCTGAGGTCGCACTTCGGCATCGACCTGCATTCGGCCGGCGGCCACCGCACCAACCTGCCGCAGGTGCGCATCGCGCCGGAGCAGCCGGAACTGCTCGACCTGGCGGAAGCATTCGGCGCGCCGGTGATCCTCGTCTCGAAGCTGCGCGAGGGATCGCTCCGCCAGCATGCGCGCCTCAACGGCGTGAAGGTGCTGCTCTACGAAGGCGGCGAGGCGCTGCGCATCGACGAGGTGTCGGTGCGCGCGGGCGTTCTCGGCGTGCTGCGGGTGATGAAGTCGATCGGCATGCTGCAAGCCCCGGCGATCCGCTTCAGCCGCGTGACGCCGGCGATCTCCTACTCCTCGACGTGGCTCAGGGCGCCCGAGGGCGGCATCCTGGTGACGCGGCCCTTGCGCGGTGAACGCGTGCGGCGCGACGACGTGATCGCCGAAATCTCCGACCCGTTCGGCGAACGGCGCACGCCGGTCGTCGCGAGCGAGGACGGCATCGTGATCGGGCACACGAATCTTCCCGTCGTGAACCGCGGCGACGCGCTGTTCCACATCGCGCGCGTCAAGGACGTGGCGCAGTCGCAGGCCCGCGTCGGCCGCATCGGCAGCGAACTCGAGGCGGGCCAGCTCTTCGACGAGGACGAGATCGTCTAGCGCCGTCCCGTGAGGCTGCCGAGGATGCCGCGCTGGAGCGCGTCGGCGATCGTGCGGGCGAGCGTGGTGCCGACCTGGCGGCCGACCGTCGAGGCGACGTTCTTCACGAAGCGATCGGTCGCGGTGTCGCGCGACGACGAGGAGCGGCGCGCTTCCTGCGCCGCCTGCTTGTCCTTGGCCGCCTGTTCCTTGGCGGTCGCGAGTTCCTCGGCCTTCTTCTGCAACAGTTCGTAGGCGGACTCGCGATCCTCGACCTCGTCGTACTGGCCGAACACCGGGCTCGCCGCGATCAGCTTCTTGCGCTCCTCCGGCGTGATCGGGCCGATGCGGCTCGAGGGCGGCCGGATCATCGTGCGCTCGACCATCGTCGGCACGCCCTTCTCGTCGAGCACCGACACGAGCGCCTCGCCCTTGGCGAGCTCGGTGATCGCCTTCTCGGTGTCGAACTTCGGGTTCGCCCGGAACGCGGTCGCCGCCGCCTTCACCGCCTTCTGGTCGCGCGGGGTATAGGCGCGCAGCGCATGCTGCACCTTGTTGCCGAGCTGCGAGAGCACGATGTCGGGAATGTCGAGCGGGTTCTGCGTGCAGAAATAGACGCCGACGCCCTTCGAGCGGATGAGCTTCACCACCTGCTCGATCTTCTGCAGCAGCGCGGGCGGCGCATCGTTGAAGAGGAGGTGCGCCTCATCGAAGAAGAACACGAGCTTCGGCTTTTCCGGATCGCCCACCTCGGGAAGCTTCTGGAAAAGCTCCGAGAGAAGCCACAGGAGGAAGGTCGCGTAGAGCTGCGGCGACGACATAAGCTTGTCGGCGGCGAGCACGTTCACGTAGCCCCGGCCGTCGCGCGTCGTTCGCATCATGTCGGCGATGTCGAGTGCGGGCTCGCCGAAGAAATGCTCCGCGCCCTGCTGCTCGAGCACCATGAGGCGGCGCTGGATCGCACCGATCGTCGTCGAGGTGACGCTGCCGTAGGTGGTGGTGAACTCGCGGCCGCGGCCGGCGAGGTCGGTGAGGAGCGCACGCAGGTCCTTGAGGTCGAGGAGCAGGAGTCCCTCCTCGTCGGCGATCTTGAAGGCGATGTTGAGCGCGCCCTCCTGCGCCTCCGAAAGGCCGAGCAGCCGGGAGAGCAGCAGCGGACCCATCTCCGAGATGGTGGTGCGCACGGGATGGCCCTGCTCGCCGAAGAGGTCCCAGAAGATGGTGGGCGTCGCCTCAAAACCGTAGTCGGTGAACCCGACGTCCTTCGCCCGCTTCACCAGCGCGTCGTTCGGCTGGCCTTCCATCGAGATGCCGGCGAAGTCGCCCTTCACGTCGGCGACGAACACCGGAACGCCCTTCGCCGAAAGCCCCTCGGCAAGAATCTGTAGCGTGATGGTCTTGCCCGTGCCGGTTGCGCCGGTGACGAGGCCGTGCCGGTTCGCAACCGAAAGGAACAGCACTTCCGGCTTCTTTCCGGCGGCGCCGATGAAAACGGTGTTGTCGGACATCGAGCTTCGACCCATATCAGGAGCATTGGTGGAGCGCGGCAATCTGCTACAAACGGCGCTCTTTCGCAAACGCAACCGGCCCTCGACCGGATGCCTCCTCCGACACTTTTCCGACAGGGACCTCGATGGAAGACCTCGTCCAGTTAGTCGCGCAGAAGACCGGCCTCTCGCCCGAGAAGGCCGAACGCGCGATCGGCATCATGCTGAACCTCGTGAAGAACCAGGGCGAGAAGGCGAAGGTGGCCGAGCTGTTCGCGAAACTGCCGGGGGCGGACGATCTCGCCCAGCGCCACGGCGGCGACGGTGCCAAGGGCGGCGGCCTGCTCGGCATGCTGGGGGGCGGGTTGATGGGCGGCCCGCTCGCGGCCGTGACGAAGCTGACGGCGGCCGGGCTCTCCATGGATCAGATCAAGACGATGGGTTCGGAGGTCCTGGCCTACGCGCGCCAGAAGGCAGGACCCCAGCTCGTGAAGGACGTCGCGGGCTCTATTCCGGGGCTTTCCGCCTACGTCTGACGCCCATTTAGCCACGCGACGACAGTAGGGTTTCACGGCCGGGGCGTTTCGCGGTAGAGACTGTTGCACCGCAACAGAACACGTTTCGCCGCCGATGAACGACCTGCCGCTCGCCCGTGACTTCCCGCCCGCCACCGAAGCGGACTGGCTGAAACTCGTCGAGGAGACGCTGAAGGGCGCAAGCGTCGACCGGCTGCGCTCGAAGACGCGCGACGGCATCGTGATCGAGCCGCTCTACCGCGGGGCGCAGACGCCGCTCTCGGCGGCGTGTATGGCCGTGCCAGAGGGCAACCTGCCGTGGACGGTGACGCAGCGCGTGGACGATCCGGTGGCGGCGCGCGCCAACGCGCAGGCGCTGGCCGACCTCGAGAACGGGGCGACGGGGCTGGCGCTGGTGCTGCCGGGGTCGCCCACGTCGGGCGGGTTCGGCACACCACTCGCCGATGGGGCGGCGCTGACGGCGCTGCTTTCGGGCGTCGAGGCGGACCTCATCCACGTGCGGCTCGACGGCGGCGCCGACGCGGCAGCTGCGGCGGGGCTGTTGTTCGATCACTACGCTGCACGGGGCTTCGACCTTGGACGCGGCATCTTCACGCCGGGGGTCGATCTTCTGGCGGGTCTTGCGCTCGATGACGCATGGGCGGGGCGCGCGGCGGCGACGAAGACGATGGCGGCGCTGGATGCGCGGGCGCGCGATCTCGGGTTCGCAGGCGCGCTGTGGCTCGCCGATACGCGCGCCTATCACGGCGCGGGCGCAAGCGAAGCGCAGGAGCTGGGCCTAGCGCTCGCCGCCATCGTAGAGACGCTGCGGCTCGGGGAGGCCGCGGGCATCGACCCGACGCGGACGATCGCGCTCACCGGCATGCTGCTCACCGCCGACCAGGACCAGTTCCTCACCATCGCCAAGCTGCGCGCGGCGCGGCAGCTGTGGGCGCATCTCTTCCGTACGCTGAAGGTCGATCCGCGCCCGCTCGACCTGCACGTCGAGACGGCGTGGCGCATGATGACGCGGCGCGATCCGCACGTGAACATGCTCAGGGCGACCGCCGCGGTGTTCGCCGCGGGCGTGGGCGGCGCGGACCACGTGACGGTGCTGCCGTTCTCCGCGGCGCTGGGGCTTCCCGATCCGTTCGCGCGACGCATGGCGCGCAACGTGCAGACGGTGCTGGCGCGCGAATCGCGCATCGGCCAGGTGCGCGACGCGGCCGCCGGCGCAGGCTACGTCGAGACGCTGACGGCGGCGCTCGCCGAAAAGGCCTGGGCGGCGTTCCAGTCGATCGAAGCGCAGGGCGGGCTCGTCGCCGCACTCGAGTCGGGCGCGGTAAGGGCGATGCTCGCGGAGACCGCGGCAGCGCGGGCGAAGGACGTCGCGCGGCGCAAGGACGCGATCACCGGTGTCTCCGAATTCCCGAACCTTGCCGAGGCGCCCGTGACGGTGCTTGACGCGCCGCGCCGAGAGCGGCGCGCGGGCGGGCTGCCGCAGCACCGCACCGCCGAACCGTTCGAGGCTCTGCGCGACCGGGCCGATGCGCTGGGCGAGAAGCGCCCGGCAGTGTTCATGGCGAACATGGGCCGCATCGCCGATTTCAACGCGCGCGCCACCTTCATGCAGAACCTGTTTGCGGCGGGCGGCATCGCCGCCGCCGGCAACGACGGGTTCGCGACGCCGGCGGACGCGGCCGCCGCCTTCAGGCAGTCGGGCGCGAAGGCCGCCTGCCTCGCCTCCGCCGACAAGGTGTACGAGACGCTCGCCGTGGAGACCGTGCGTGCACTGAAGGAAGCCGGGGCCTCGCCCATCGTGTTCGCGGGCAAGCCCGGCGCGCTCGAGGCTGCACTGACCGAGGCGGGCGTGACGCACTTCGCCTTCGCGGGGATGGACGCCATCGCCTTCCTCACGGCCGTCTTCGACTCGAGTACGCAGGGAGCCCGCCGATGAGCCGCCTTCCCGACTTCACCACGGTGCCGTTCGCGCCCTCGTCCTCGGCCCTGCCGTCGGTCAAGCCGATGCTCCAGACGCCGGAGGGCATCGCGCTGAAATCCGTGTACGGACCGAACGACGTGGCCGGCCTCGACTTCCTCGACACCTGGCCCGGCATCGCGCCGTACCTGCGCGGGCCTTACCCGACGATGTACGTGACGCAGCCCTGGACCATTCGTCAGTACGCGGGCTTTTCGACGGCGGAGGACTCCAACGCCTTCTACCGCCGCAACCTGGCGGCCGGGCAGATGGGCCTGTCGATCGCCTTCGACCTCGCGACGCACCGCGGCTACGACAGCGACCATCCGCGCGTGGCGGGCGACGTTGGCATGGCGGGCGTGGCGATCGATTCGATCCTCGACATGCGCACGCTGTTCGACGGCATCCCGCTCGACCGGATGTCGGTGTCGATGACGATGAACGGCGCGGTGCTGCCGGTGATGGCGCTCTACATCGTGGCGGGCGAGGAGCAGGGCGTGAAGCCGGCGCAACTCTCGGGCACGATCCAGAACGACATCCTCAAGGAGTTCATGGTCCGCAACACCTACATCTACCCGCCGGACGCCTCGATGCGGATCATCTCCGACATCTTCGGGTTCGTGTCGAAGGAGATGCCGAAGTTCAACTCGATCTCGATCTCCGGCTACCACATGCAGGAGGCCGGCGCGACGGCCGACCTCGAACTCGGCTACACGCTGGCCGACGGCGTCGAGTATGTGCGCGCCGGCATCGCCGCGGGCCTGCCGGTCGACACGTTCGCCCCGCGCCTGTCGTTCTTCTGGGCGATCGGCATGAACTTCTTCATGGAGGTGGCGAAGCTGCGCGCAGCGCGGATGCTTTGGGCCAAGCTGATGCGGCAGTTCGAACCGCGCAACGACCGCTCGCTGAGCCTGCGCACGCACAGCCAGACCTCGGGCTGGTCGCTCACCGCGCAGGATGTGTTCAACAACGTGACGCGCACCGCGATCGAGGCCATGGCGGCGACGCAGGGGCACACGCAGTCGCTCCACACCAACGCGCTCGACGAGGCGCTGGCGCTGCCGACCGACTTCTCCGCCCGCATCGCGCGCAACACGCAGCTGTTCCTGCAGCAGGAGGCCGGCACCTGCCGCGTGATCGACCCGTGGGGCGGCAGCTACTTCGTCGAACGCTTGACTGCCGACCTCGCCGCGAAGGCGTGGGCGCACATCGAGGAGATCGAGGCGATGGGCGGGATGGCGAAGGCCATCGCGCAGGGCGTGCCGAAGCTCCGGATCGAGGAAGCCGCGGCGCGCACGCAGGCGCGCATCGATTCCGGCGAGCAGACGGTGGTTGGCGTGAACTGCTACCGCGTCGCCGAGGACCAGAAGATCGAGATCCTGAAGGTCGACAACTCGGCCGTCCGTACACGGCAGATCGACAAGCTGAAGCGCCTGCGCGGCGAGCGTGACGAGGCGCGCTGCCAGAGCGCGCTCGACGCGCTGACGAAGATCGCGTCCTCCGGCGAGGGCAACCTGCTCGCCGGCGCGATCGCGGCGGCGCGGGCGCGCGCTTCGGTGGGCGAGATCTCGCTCGCCCTGGAGAAGGTGTATGGCCGTCACGTCGCGGAGATCCGCGCGATCCAGGGGGTCTATCGCAAGGAGGCCGGGCGCATGACCGATGCCGTGAACCGCACGCTGGCGATGGTCGAGGCCTTCGAGGAGGCGGACGGCCGCCGGCCGCGCATCCTCGTGGCGAAGGTCGGCCAGGACGGGCACGACCGCGGCCAGAAGGTGATCGCCTCCGCGTTCGCCGACCTCGGCTTCGACGTCGACATCGGGCCGCTGTTTGCCACGCCCGAAGAGGTGGCGCGGCAGGCGGTGGAGAACGACGTGCACATCGTCGGCGTCTCCTCGCTCGCCGCCGGGCACCTGACTCTGGTGCCGGCCCTGAAGGCGGCGCTCGACAAGGAGGGCCGCGCCGACATCATGATCGTCGCAGGCGGGGTGATCCCGCCGGAGGACGTGCCGGCGCTGAAGGCCGCGGGCGCCGCGGCGGTGTTCCCGCCGGGCACGGTGATCGCCGAGGCGGCGCAGGCGCTGCTCGCCGAACTTAACCGGCGGCTCGGCTATTCGCAGAAGGCGGCCGAGTGAAGCACGAGACTCGCGCGGGCGACCTCGCGCAGCGGCTGCTCGCGGGCGATCGGGCGGCGCTGGCGCGGGCGATCACGCTCGTCGAATCGAAGCGCGCCGACCACGAGGACGAAGCGCAGGCGCTGCTCCAGGCGGTGCTGCCGGCGACGGGGCGCGCGGTTCGGCTCGGGATCACCGGCGTGCCGGGGGCCGGCAAGTCGACGCTGGTCGATCAGCTCGGCGTCAACCTGACTGGCGCAGGTCATCGCGTGGCGGTGCTGGCGGTCGACCCGACGAGCCAGCGCACGGGCGGCTCGATCCTCGGCGACAAGACACGCATGGCGCGCCTGTCGGTCGATCCGAACGCGTTCATCCGCCCCTCCCCCGCCGGCACGACGCTCGGCGGCGTGGCAAGGCGCACGCGTGAAACGATGCTGCTCTGCGAGGCGGCGGGCTTCGACGTGGTGATCGTCGAGACGGTGGGCATCGGCCAGTCGGAAACGGCGGTCGCGTCGATGGTCGATTTCTTCTGTGTACTTATGGTTCCGGGGACCGGCGACGATCTCCAGGGCATCAAGAAGGGCGTGCTCGAAATCGCCGACATGATCGCCGTGAACAAGGCCGACGGCGAAAATGAAGGACGCGCCCGCCACGCCGCCGCCGACTATCGCGCGGCGCTGTCGATCCTCACGCCCGTCGATCCCGAGTGGCAGCCGCCGGTGATCCTCGTCTCGGGGCTGAAGAACCTCGGGCTCGATCATCTGTGGGCGGAGGTTCTGCGCCATCGCGGCCTGATGATGGACGCGGGCAAGCTCGAGGCGCGCCGGCAGGAACAGCAGGTCGAGTGGATGTGGTCGCTGCTCGAGGACCGGCTCAAGGCGAAGCTCAGGGCCGACCCGCGTCTGCGCGACCGGCTTGCGGCGATCGAGAACGAGGTGCGCCGCGCGACGCTGACGCCGACGCTCGCCGTGAAGGAGATCCTCGGCCGGATCGGGCTTTAGCCGCGACGCTACTGACTGAACAGGACGTGATGGCCCCCGTATTTGCGCCCGCTCGCTCTGCGCGATAGGTTTGAGGCGCGCACAATCTTGAAGGGGGGTCCATCATGAAACGTCGCATCGCTGCCGCTTGCCTCATCTCCGCATCCATGCTTCTGCCGGCCGTGGCCGATGCCTGCACGCGCGCCGTCTACTTCGGCGAGGACGGGCAGACCGTCACCGGGCGCACCATGGACTGGTTCAAGGCGGATATGCACACCAACATGTGGCTCTATCCGCGCGGTCTGAAGCGCAGCGGCAACACGAAGACGCCGTTCACCTGGACGAGCAAGTACGGCAGCGTCGTCACCACGATCTACGAAGGCGCGGCGGCCGACGGCATGAACGAGAAGGGTCTCGTCGCCAACCTGCTCTATCTTCCCGAATCCAAGTATCCGCCCGCAAGCCCGGACGACAAGCGGCCCACGCTGCCGAACTCGGCGTGGGTGCAGTACGTGCTCGATACCTATGCCACCACTGCTGAAGCCGTCGAGGGCTTGCGCAAGGAAGAGTTCCGCCTCGTCCCGATTCAGGCCCCCACCGGCGAGCCGGGGACCGTGCACCTGTCGATCTCCGACGCCTCGGGCGACTCGGCGATCTTCGAATACCTCAACGGCAAGCTCACGATCCACCACGGCCGGGAATACCAGGTGATGACCAACTCCCCGCCGTTCGATCAGCAACTGAGCCTGAACGCGTACTGGAAGTCGATCGGCGGCTCGACCATGCTGCCCGGAACCAACCGTGCTTCCGACCGCTTCGTGCGCGCCTCCTACTACATCAACGAGGCGACGCAGACCGCCGATCCCCGCACTGCCGTGGCGACCGTGTTCAGCGTGATGCGCAACGTGAGTGTGCCGATCGGGATCAAGATCCCGGGCCAGCCGAACATCGCCGACACGCTGTGGCTCACGGTGTCGGACCAGAAGAACAAGGTCTACTTCTACCAGAGCACCAACAGCCCGAGCATCATCTGGGCGAAGCTGAACGAACTCGACTTCAAGGAGGGCTCGGGCCCGCGCAGGCTCCAGCTCGACGGCTTCCCGGACACGGCGGGCGACCAGACGCAGAACTTCAAGCCCGCCGAGCTGTTCAAGTTCATGGCGCCTGCGGAGTGAGCAGCCTCTGCTTCAGGTGAGGGGCGTCTAGACGACGGCGCGGATCTCGCCGACCTCGGTACGCTTCCAGTTGCGCAACGTGATGGTGGCAAAGCGGCCGATGGCGGCGCGTTCTTCCGGCGTCCACACGTCGAGCTTGAGGAGCACGCCGGCGAGTGCCGCCTCCGCGCCGCGCCCCGCCCCGTCGTCGCACTTCACCGCGATGCCGATGCCGGCATGCTGGACCGCTGCGCAGAACACGCCTTCCGCGCCGGTCTTCACGAAGACGCGCGGCACGGCGGTCATGATGTCGGTGCAGAAGCGGCGCGCGCCGGCAACCATGTACGGATTCTCCCGCACCGCCTCGATGATGCGGCGGCACGCGGCGGCGCGTTCCTTCGACAATGTCTCGCCGGTCGCGAGCCGCTCGAAGCCGAGCGCCAGATTCTTGAGCGGCAGGGCCCACGTCGGAACGGAGCAGCCGTCGATACCGACGGGAAGCGATGCGATGTCGACGTCGCACATCGCGGCGATCGTGTTCGCCACCGCCTGCTGCACCGGATGCGCCTCAGCGACGTAGCCGTGCCGGTCCGCGCCGAGCGCGAGCGACAGCGCCAGCATGCCGGCGTGCTTGCCCGAACAGTTGTTGTGCGACTGGTCCGGCGTCTCGTTGTGTCGGGCGAGCGCGCGCTGCGCCTCCTGGTCGAGCGGCCAGTGCGTGCCGCATTCGAGCGCCTCCTCGCCGAGGCCTGCCTTGGCGAGCATGCGCTTCGCCACCGTCGCGTGGCGCGCCTCGCCGTTGTGGGAGGAACAGGCGAGCGCGATCTCCTCGGGCGTGAAGCCGAAGCGGTCGGCCGCGCCCGACTCGATCACCGGCAGGCACTGGAACGCCTTGATCGCCGAGCGTGGATAGATCGGCCGCTCGATGTCGCCGGCCGACAGCAGCAGCTTGCCGCCGGGCCCGACGACGGCATAGGCGCCCTCGTGGCGGCTCTCGACGATGCCGCCGCGCAGCACTTCGACGATCACGGGATCTGCTCCGCTCGCCATGGCGTTCACGCGATGGCGGTTGCGGCGCGTGCGGTCTCGCGCGGCATCGACAGGAAGTACCAGAGCAGGGTGAGCACCTGCACGGCGAGGCAGAGGCCGATCGCCACCTGGTAGCCTTGCGGGTCGTAGCCGCCCGCATCCGTCTTCGGCCACAGGTCGAGCACCGCGCCGATGGCGTACTGCGCCGCGAACGCCGTGCCGAACACGAACACGTTGAGGGCGGCATTGGATCGACCCGCAGCTGCAGCGCCTCCGAAGTAGGTGGCCAGCCACGGGAACAGCAGGATCGTCGCTTGTCCGAACATGCCGAATACGAACCACACGGGCCCCGGCGCGCCCGTCCAGTTGAGCGTTACCAGCAGTTCGGCGGCGAGGAAGATCACCGCGAACCCCGGTGCGAGCGCGAGCAGGCTGAACCCGCGCCGCACGAGCCTGTCCGCTGCAAAGCCGGTCAGCAGCGCTCCCACCATGAAGCCGATCGCCATCCAGGCGAGGATGCTCGCGACGTCGGCGCGCGCCATGCCGGCGACGTCGCGCAGCCACGGACCCGCCCACAGCGTCTGGATCGCGATCTGCCCGCCGCAGGTCGAAGCGACCATGGGGGCGACGCGCCAGAACACCGGATCGGAATAGATCGTGCCAAGGCTTTTGGCGAGTTCCCCGAAGGTGACGGGGCGCGCGGCCGCCTGCGGCTTCTCCGGCACGAGGAGGTAAATCAGGCCGGCTACCACGATGGTCGCGGCCGCGAGGATCAGGAACAGCCCGCGCCAGCCGAATTGCGCGGCGACGGCCTCGGAGGGTACGGTCGCGGTGAGCACGCCGAGGCCCCCGATCGCCATGATGCAGGCATTGCCGAGCGGCCGGCGCGGTTCGGGCAGCCACATCGCCACCGCCTTGAACCCCGCCATGAGGCTCCCCGCACATCCTGCGCCGACCAGAGCGCGCGCCACGGCGAGCGTCTCGAAGTTTCTCGCCACGGAGAACAGGAGCGCGCCGCTGGCCGCGACCGACAGCATCGTCGCCTGCACCCGGCGTGGGCCGAAGCGGTCGAACGCCACGCCGATCGGGAGCTGCGCCGCCGAGTACGCGATGAGGTAGGTGGCGGTGAGGAAGCCGAGACCCTTCGCCGAAAGCGCGAGGTCCTTCACGAGGTCGGGCGCCACGACGGCGTTCACCGCGCGGTAGAGGTAGGCGAAGAAGTAGCCGAGCGCGAATGGCCCGAGCGCAAGCAGGATCAGCGCGGGCGTCGGGATGCGCTGACCGGCGTGTGTGGCCATCGTCGGACGATCAGTCCTTCGCGCGCTCGACGTAGGAGCCATCCTCGGTCATCACCACCACGCGGGTCCCCGACACGATGTGCGGCGGCACCATGGTGCGCACGCCGTTCGACAGGAGCGCGGGCTTGAACGAGGACGCCGCCGTCTGGCCCTTCATCGCGGGTTCCGTCTCGGTCACCTCAAGCGTGACGCGCTGCGGCAGTTCGATCGAGATCGGCGCGCCGTTGAACAGCTGCAGCATCACTTCCATGTTCTCGGCAAGGTATACGGATTGGTCGCCGATCACATCGCGCGGCACCGTCACCTGCTCGTAGTTCGTCGGGTTCATGAACACGAAGCCGTCGGAGTCCTCGTAGAGGTAGTTGTAGGCCTGCGTCTCGACGAAGGCGCGCTCGACCTGGTCGGTGGTCTTGTAGCGCACGGACACCTTGATGCCGTCGGAGATGCGGCGCATGTCGATCTGCGTCGTCGGCGTTCCCTTGCCGGGATGAAAATTCTCGGCGCTGAGCACGACGTAGAGCTTCGAATCCTCGCCCTCGAGCACGTTGCCCTTGCGCACCTGGCTGGCAATGACCTTGACCACGGCACCACTCTTGATGTTTGCGTTCACGGAAATCGGGGCCGGTCATACCAGCAGGAACCCGAAACGCCAAGGCCCAATCCGAGAGGCAATTTCGTGCGCGAACCGGCCGATCCGCGGCAAAAACCGACGCCCTGGTGGGACCCGTCCCGCCATGCGGACCGCCGTCCACTGCTCCTTTCCCGTAACCGCATCAAGGCGGCGATCCGCGCGCGCTTCGAGGCGGGAGGATTCACGGAGGTCGAGTGCGGGGCGCTGCAGGCCTCGCCCGGCAACGAGGCGCATCTGCACGGCGTCGAGGCCGCGCTGATCGGGCCGGGCGGCGAACGCCGAACGCTCTACCTCCACACCTCCCCCGAATTCGCGGCGAAGAAGCTGCTGGCGGCGGGCGAGCGGCGCATCTTCGATTTCGCGCGCGTGTTCCGCAACCGCGAGCGCGGTGCGTTGCACGCCCCGGAGTTCACCATGCTCGAATGGTACCGCGCCGGCGAGACGTGGGACGCGGCCATGGCGGACACGGTCGCGATCGTGAAGCTCGCGGCGGAGACGACGGGGATCAATTCGTACACGTACCGGGGCCGTGCCTGCGATCCCCGCGCCGAAGCCGAACGCCTGCCGGTGGTGGACGCCTTCGCGCGCCACGCCGGCGTCGATCTTATGCGTACACTGACGGATGACGGCGAGGGAATCGTCGCGCCGATGCGGGAGGAGGCGCGCCGCGCAGGCATCGATCCGTCGGCGGATGATACGTGGGCGGATCTGTTCTCGAAGATCCTGGTGGCGCACGTCGAGCCGCGCCTCGGCGAGGGACGGCCGACGCTCCTCACCGAATACCCGGCCTGCGAGGCGGCGCTTGCCAGGCGCACCGCGCACGACCGGCGCGTGTCGGAGCGCTTCGAGCTTTACGCCTGCGGCGTCGAGCTCGCGAACGGGTTTGGCGAACTCACCGACCCGGTCGAGCAGCGCCGCCGGTTCGAGCTCGAGATGGCCGAGAAGCAGCGCGTCTACGGCGAACGCTACCCGATCGACGAGGATCTTCTGGCGGCGTTGGCGCTGATGCCGGACGCTTGTGGCGTCGCGCTGGGTTTCGACCGGCTGGTGATGCTGGCAACCGGAGCCGCCCGCATCGACCAGGTGCTCTGGACGCCTGCCCCTTAGGCGACGCCGGCGAGCAGCGCCACGCCCGCAACCGCCATCACCGCGGCCGCCGCGCGCGCCAGCGCCGGACGCTGCGCAGAGGCGCCGCCAAGACCGAGCGCAAGGCCCGCGCCATGGAGGCCCGCCGTCGCGGCGAGGAAGCCCAGCGCGTAGGCGATACCAGAAGCATCGACCGGCATTTCGGTGCCGTGCGCATGGCCGTGGAACAGCGCGAAGGCGCCGACGAGCGCAGCACCGGCGACCGTGCCGAGCCGTGCCCCGAGAACAAGCGCCGCAGCGAGCGCGATCAGCGACAGCGCGATCATCGTCTCGACGAACGGCAGCACCACGCCGAAGACCCCGAGCGCGCCGCCGACGGCCATCAGCCCGAGGAACGCGGCCGGCAGCGCCCACAGCGCGCGGCCGCCGATCCGTGCGGCAAGCAGGCCGACGCCCACCATCGCCAGCGTGTGATCGAGGCCGGAGAGCGGATGCAGGAACCCGGCGCTCGCGCCGTGCACTGCGCCGATCCCCGTATGCGCTTCGGCAAGGCCCGTCATCCAGGCCAGGGCCAATGTTGCCAGTCCGATCCGCTTCAGCGTCATGTGCCGCTCCTTTGCTCCTGCCACGCATCCCCGTGATGCGCTCATGACCAACGTGAGCCTAGCACGCGGAGCGCTTGCGGGAAGACGCCAATTCGCGGCACGCTGCCCTTCTCGAGCGACATGGCGGAGGTGTCGATGCAGGACGCGATCGTGGTGGGGGCGGGCATGGCCGGGTCTGCCGCAGCGCTGAAGCTGTCGCGCGCCGGCATCCGTTCCGTTGTGTTCGAAGCGCGTGACCGGGTCGGCGGGCGCGGCTACCTGAAGCCGTTCGGCGGCGAGGGCGAGGCGCTGGAGTACGGCGGCGCATGGATCACGCCCACCCACGGCCGCATCCGTTCGCTCGTCAAGGAGCTTGGCCTCGCGCTCCGGCCGCGCCACCCGGTGACGCGCCGGCTGTGGCTGCGCGACGGCGAGATCCACGATTCGGGACCGACGTCGGAACAGGACCGCGCCGCGCACGAACGGGCGCTCGCTCGCGTCGCCGCCGATGCCCTCCTCCTCAAGAAGGGCCACCGCGAGGACGAGAAAGGCCGGCCGCTCACCGGCGTCACGTTTGCCGACTACCTCGACCGCCTGAACGCGCCGCCGGCGACGCGCGCATTGTTCTCGGCGTGGTGGACCGTCTCGGGAAGCGGCGACCACCGGCGCGTCGCCGCAAGCGAGTTCCTCGCAAGCTGTACGTACGCGGACGGTTTGGCCGAGGGGATGATCGAGGTGTGGGCGGACACGGTCGTACCCGGCATGGCGGCGCTCGCCCAGCGGATGCTCGACGCCTCGGGCGCCACGCTGCATCTGTCGACCCCGGTGAAGGCGATCGATCAGGATACGGACGGCGTCAGCGTGACGACGGCGAACGGCACCACCTTGCGGGCGCGGCATGCAGTGCTCGCCATGGGCGTCAACCAGATGCAGGCGATCCGCTTCTCGCCGCCGCTGCCGGAGGGCAAGGCGAAGATCGTGGCGGCGCGGCATGGGGGACGCGCGTTCAAGCTGTGGCTGAAGGTGAAGGGCGTTCCCGTGGGCACGCTGGTCACCGGCGACGGAACCGGCATCGAGTGGGCCTTCGCCGAGCGTGAGAGCGCGGACGGCTCGACGCTCGTCGTGGCCTTCGGCATCATGCGCGAGGAGAACCGGCCGGGCGATCGCGCGTGGGTCGAGGCCGAGACGCGAAGACTGTTCCCGAATGCGTACCTCGTGGCCTACGACTGGAACGACTGGCTGAACGACGCCTATGCGAATGGCACCTGGGTCGCCGCACCGGCGGGGCTCGAGGACCTGCTCGAGGCGCACGCGTGGCGGCCGGAGGGCCGCGTGCTGTTCGCCAGTTCCGACTATGCGCGCGAGCAGGCAGGGTGGTTCGAGGCCGCCGTGATCTCGGGCGAAGACGCCGCGCAGGCCATCATTGACTGCATGAAGGGAACCGCCGCATGAGCCTCGCCCAGGCCACCGAGATCGCCATCCGCGCCGCCGTGCGCGACCGTTTCCCGAAGCAGGTCGACCTCCTCGCCGACCTCGTGCGGTTCCCCTCGACGCGTGGAAACGAGCACACCGTTCAGGACTTCTGCGCGCGGCAGATGCGGGCGCGCGGGCTCGACGTGGACGTGTTCGGCATGGACCGCGACGCGATCGCGCGCCACCCCGGCGGCTCGCGCTTCTCCGAGACGCATTCAAGCGCGCCGATCGTCGTCGGCATCCACCGGCCGCGGAAGGAACGGGGCCGCTCGCTGATCCTGCAGGGTCACGTCGACGTCGTGCCGACCGGGCCGCTCGACATGTGGCAGACGCCGCCGTTCGAGCCGGTGATCCGCGACGGCTGGATGCACGGCCGCGGCGCCGGCGACATGAAGTGCGGCGTGTCGTCCTTGTTCGCCGCGCTCGATGCGCTGAAGGCGGCCGGCTTGCAACCTGCGGCGACCGTCTACCTCGAAACCGTGGTCGAGGAGGAATCGACCGGCAACGGCGCGCTGATGACCCATCTGCGTGGATATCGCGCGGACGCCGCGCTCGTGCCGGAGCCTGGCCGCGAAAAGCTGACGCGGGCGAACCTCGGCGTGCTGTGGTTCAAGGTCGAGGTGCGCGGCCAGCCGGTGCACGTCGCCTACATGGGCGAAGGCGCGAACGCCATCGACGCCGCCTGGCGCGTGGTCGGCGCGCTGCGCCGGCTCGAGGCGCGGTGGAACGAGCGGGCGAAGGAGCATCCGCTGTTCAAGGCGCTGAACCATCCGATCAACCTGAACATCGGCAAGATCGCCGGCGGCGACTGGGCGTCGTCAGTCCCGGCCTGGTGCACCATCGACTGCCGCATCGCCATGCTGCCAGGCACCTCGGCGGCCGAAGCAATGCGCGAGATCGAGGCCGAGGTGCAGGCGTTTGCGCGCGGCGACTCGTTCCTCGCCAACATGCCGCCGCAGGTCGCCTGGAACGGCTTCACTGCTGAAGGGTACGTGCTCGAAGAGGACTCGCTGGCCGAGGCCACGCTTGCGGAGGCGCACCGGGACGTCACCGGCAAGCCGCTCGAGACCAGCCTCGCGACAGCCTATCTCGATTCCCGCGTCTACGCGCTCTACGACAAGATCCCGGTGCTCAACTACGGCTGCACGGCCGAGAATTATCACGGCTTCGACGAGCGGGTGAACCTCGCCTCGCTCGAGCGCAACACCGAAGTGATCGCGCTGTTCATCGCTCGCTGGTGCGGCGTCGAGGCACTCAAGCAATAAAAATGCACGTCTAATTCGACCGATCCGCTTAGCCTCGCGTTCGGCGGCGGCCCGCTAGGGTCCGGGTGACAGGGACTGGCAGACATTCACCCGCCGGGAGCGCGAGACCGTGGCTGATCCGACCGTATACGAGCAATTGATCCTTGAACTGATCAACCGCGCGCGGCTCGATCCGGCGACGGAGGCGGCGCGGCTCGGTATCGACCTGAACAAGGATCTGCCGGCAGGCACGCTGACGCCGACGCAGAAGCAGCCGCTCGCGTTCAACGGCCTGATCAACAACGCCGCCGACAGTCACAGCCAGTGGATGCTCAGCACCAACACGTTCTCCCATACGGGCGTCAACGGCAGCACGCCGTGGGCTCGCATGGCGGCAGCGGGCTATACCCTGACCGGCTCGTGGACTGCGGGCGAGAATATTGCCTGGGTGGGTACCACCGGCACGCTCGACATCGCCTCCTCCACGCGGCAGTCGCACGACAACCTGTTCAAGAGCGCAGGCCACCGCGAGAACATCCTGAACGACGCGTTCCGCGAGATCGGCATCGGCACCGTCGCCGGCAAGTTCTCCGGCTACAACGCGCTGATGACGACGGAGGATTTCGGCAAGACCGGAACCGCGAAGTTCCTCACCGGCGTCGTCATCAACGACCTCAACGACAATCAGTTCTACGACCTCGGCGAAGGTCTTGGCGGGGTCGCCGTGACTGCACGCAACGGCGGCGGAACGGTCGCCTCGGGCACGACCTGGGCCGCCGGCGGCTACAGTCTCTCGATCGCCAGCGACGGCACCTACGACATCCTGTTCTCCGGGTCGGGTATTGCCGCCGAAACGGGCGTGACAGTGAACATCGCCGGCGCGAACGTGAAGGTCGACCTCGCCGACAACAACACGCTCACGTCCTCCGTAAGCGCCACGATGCTCGCCGGCGCCCTCAACCTGAAGCTCCTCGGGATCAATTCGATCGACGGAACGGGCAACGGGCTCGACAACACCATCACCGGCAATGCCGGCAACAACGTGCTGACCGGCGGTGATGGCAACGACACGCTGATCGGCAACGGCGGGAACGACACGCTGATCGGCGGGCTCGGCAACGACGTGCTGAAGGGCGGCGCCGGCGTCGATATCCTGCAGGGCGGCGCGGGCGACGACATCGTCTACGCGGACTCCTCCGACAACCTCGCACTGCTCTCGGGCGGCGACGGCACGGACACGCTCTACTTTTCGGGCACGGTGAACTTCGACTGGCAGGCACTCGGCTTCGAGATCCTCAACCCGGACCAGGGCGGCAGCGTGATCGGCGGGGGCACGCCCCCGGTTCAGCCGCCGCCGGGCCCGACGGAGGGACCGGACACGCTCACCGGGTCCGACGTCGACGAGACGATGATGGGCCTCGGCGGCAACGATGTCCTGAAGGCGATGGGCGGCAACGACACGCTCGACGGCGGCTCGGGTGCAGACCAGATGTCGGGCGGCCTCGGCGACGACACCTACGTCGTCGACAATGCCGCCGACAAGGTCATCGAGCTCGCGGGCCAGGGCAACGATACCGTCATCACCTCGCTCGCCTCCTACAGCCTCGCGACTCTCGGCGCGGTCGAAAACCTCACCTACGACAACGGCGCTGCGGCGGACGCGAACTTCACCGGTACCGGCAACGCGCTGTCCAACACGATCACCGGAGGCGACGGCAACGACAGGCTAACCGGCGGCCTCGGCGCCGACATCCTGATCGGCGGCAATGGCGACGACACCTACATCGTCGACAACCCTGGCGACGTGGTCACCGAGTTGCCGAACGGCGGCACTGATACAGTGCTGTCGTCCGTCTCCTACGTGCTCGGCGACGGCGTCGAGAACCTGACGCTCACCGGCAAGTCCGCGATCAACGGGACCGGCAACGACCTCGACAACACCATTGTCGGCACCGCCGCCGCGAACGTTCTCGACGGCGGCGCGGGCGCGGACACGATGCGCGGTGGCGCCGGGAACGACACCTACATCGTCGACAGCTCGAACGACGTGGTGATCGAGCTCGCCAAGGGCGGGATCGACACGGTCCGGGCCAGCGCCAGCTTCACGCTCGGGGCCAACGTCGAAAACCTTGTCCTGACCGGCAGCGAGGACATCAACGGTACCGGCAACGCGCTGGCCAACACGATCACCGGGAACGACGGCGACAACGTTCTGAACGGCGGCGCCGGCATCGACCGGATGGCCGGCGGCCTCGGCGACGACACCTACATTGTCGACAACACGAGGGACGTCGTCACCGAATTGGACGGACAGGGCACGGACACGATCATCACCTCGCTCTCGTCCTACAGCCTCGCGACACGACCGGCCGTCGAGAACCTCACCTACGACAATGGCGTGGCACCCGACGCAGCGTTCACCGGCGCCGGCAATGCTCTCGACAACGTGATCAAGGGCGGGGCGGGCAACGACAAGCTGTCCGGTGGCGTCGGCAACGACACCCTGATCGGCGGCGACGGCGCGGATTCCCTGTCAGGCGGCCTCGGCAGCGACCACTTCGTGTTCGCCCCGCACACGACAGCGGCGACCGACACGATCACCGACTTCGACATCACCGACGTGATCGACGTCAGCGCCGCGTTCGGCTTCGCGGACGATATCGCGGTGATGGGGGCGCTGACCGTCGTGGGTGCCGACTTGAAGCTGACGCTTGACGCCAACACCTCGGTGCTGATCAAGGGAGCGGCGGCGCTCGGCCTCACCGAGGCGAACTTCGACATCATCTGATCGCGCCCCCGCGCGGCTTGCCGCGGGCGGCCATTCGTGGGAAGGAGACCCTAGGCAAACCGGGGCTTCCACCCATATGGCGCAAAATGGCAAAACGCGGGACCTGTTCGTCACGCGGCTCTATCAGGCCGATATCGAAAGGCCCGAGACGCTGAACCGCGCGCTCGAGGATGTCGCGCTCGCGCTTGCCGAGCAGGACACGGTCGGCCGGCGCTGGTGCGAGCGGGAGGGGTACCCGGGCTACACGTCCTACGCCTCACTCGACGATCTCGCCGATCGGTTCCGGCCGTTCGCGCAGCTCCTGAAGCACCTCGACCGGCACGCGGCGGCCTTCGCGAAGTCGCTGCAGTGGGAGTTGCGCGGGCTCAAGCCCGTGTGCGACTCGCTGTGGGTGAGCGTGCTGCCGCCCGGCGGCTTCCACGGCTCGCACATCCACACGAATTCGGTGATCAGCGGGACCTACTACGTGACGGTGCCGGACGGGGCGAGTGCGATCCGCTTCGAGGACCCGCGCGCGCCGATGCTGATGGCGGCACCGCCGCGCAAGGGGTCGGCGCCCGAGGAACTCAAGGTGCAGGTATCGTTCGCGCCGAAGGCCGGATCGCTTTTCCTGTGGGAGAGCTGGCTCCGGCACGACGTGCCGATCAACCGCGCGGCGAGCGACCGCATCGCCGTCAGCTTCAACTACTGCCTCGGATAGAGGAACGCCCACCATCATGAAGACCATCGCGCGCACGATCGTCCTCACCCTCCTGCTCCTCCTCCTGCCATCGGCGGCAGCCGTCGCGCAGGAGGCGCAGGACGCAGGCCCGCCGACGCAGACGATCAGCAAGGACGAGCTCCAGGCGATCACTTCCGCGGTGACGAGCGAGGTGGTGCGGCAGCTCGAGGCGCGCCGCATCGGCGTCGCGACGGACCAGCCCGCCAAGGACGAGGAGACCGCGCTCGCCGACACCTTCAAGACGAGCGGCACCGCGCTGCTCGGCCGATTCGCCACCGCCGTCGGCCAGTTGCCGAACCTTGCGCGCGCGATGGGGAACATCGGCGCGAAGATCGTCGATCCGGGTCCGGACGGCCGGCCGTTCGCCTCGTACCTGACGCTCCTTGCCGCGACGTTCGCGGCAGCTGCCGCCGCCGCGTGGGCGGCGCGCCGGGCGTTCCAGGTCGCGCTCCCGGTGCAGCCCGCCGCGCACGGCGAGCCGATGAAGCTCAACGCGATCTTCCGCCTCGCACTCTCCGACCTCGCCGCCTACGTCGCGTTCTGGTCGGTGTGCGCGCTCGCCGTCGGACGGTTCTTCGTGACGGGCGACCTCCAGTCGGTGACCGCGCAGTGGCTGCTCTGGGCCGTGCCGCGGTTCTACCTCTACTACACGGTGTTCGAGATCTGCTTCCGGCCCGGTCTGCCTTCGGCGCGCATGGTGCCGCTCGACACGAAGCAGGCGCGCGGGGCGAAGGCGTTCTTCATGGTCATCGCCTTCATCATCGTGGTGCGGCTGTGGACGTCGATCCCGATCGCCGCCGGCGTCGAGCGCCAGACCATGACGATCGGCCTCCTCTTCAACAACGCGCTGTTCGTCGGCGGCTACTTCTGGGCCGCGATGCACTGGAAGTCCGCGATCTCCGCCTGGATCCGCGACGGCAAGCCGCCCGCCGAGATCGGGACCTTGCGCAACTGGATCGCCAACTGCTGGGTGTCGCTCGTCGGGTCGATCGTGCTGCTCGTCTCGGCGACGCACGCGTACGGCACGCTGAACCTGCGCACGGAAGTCACGACCGGCCTCACCTGGACCCTGCGCATCGCGATCATCCTCGTGTTCACGTCCGCGCTGATCCACTTCCTGTCGGTGCGGCTCGGCACGTCCACCCGCCTCGCCGCGGTCTCGGAAGACCGCCGGCGGCTCGCCGTCACGCTCGGCCAGATCGCCCGCCTCGGCGCCGTCGTCACCGCGATCTACTACCTCACCGAACTGTGGATCGTCGAAGCGCTCGACCTGATGACCCACGCCGAGTGGGCCGACACGATGGCCTACCTGACGGGCCCCTTCCTTGCGCTGATCGGCGGCTACCTCGCCTTCCAGGCGGTGCGCTACATCGCCGACGCGTACCTCCACGCAGCCTCCACCGCGCCCGTCCCCGCCGCCGGACAGGCCTCGCAGGCGATGACGCTCGCCGGGTCCTCGCGCGTGCGCACGCTGATCCCGGTGCTCCGCCTCGTGGCGCTCACCGCGATCGTGCTCGTCACCGCACTGCTCGTCATGTCGGCGCTCGGCATCAACATCACGCCGCTGCTCGCCGGCGCCTCCGTCATCGGCCTTGCGATCTCGTTCGGCAGCCAGTCGCTCGTGAAGGACATCGTGTCCGGCTTCTTCTTCCTCGCCGACGACGCGTTCCGGGTCGGCGAGTACATCGAGTGCGGCAAGGTCAAGGGCACGGTGGAAGGCTTCACCCTGCGCTCGATCCGCCTGCGCCACCAGGACGGGCAGCTCCACACCGTGCCATTCGGCCAGCTCGGCGAGATCACCAACTTCAGCCGCGACTGGACGACCGTGAAGTTCAACCTCGTGCTCGACCGCGACGTCGACCTCGAGCAGGTGCGCAAGATCGCCAAGCGGATCGGTCTCACCTTGCAGGAAGATCCCCGGTTTTCCGAACAGACGCTCGATCCCCTGAAGCTCCAGGGCATCGTCGACGTGTCGGAGACGACGGTCACCGTCCGCTTCAAGTTCAACGCCAAGCCGGACAACACGGTCGAGATCGAACGCGCCGCCAAGGTCGAACTCCTCAAGGCGTTCCGCGAGCAGGGCATGCTGGCCAAGCGCACAACCACGCCGCAGAGCATCATCGTGCAGGCGCCGAGCCGCGCGCCGCGCAAGCCCGCGGCGACGAAGGCGCGCAAGCCCGCCGTCGCCAAGGCCTGAATCCGCCCGCTCTCAAGCTTACCAACTCTTCATGGTGCGGAAAGGTCACCGTAAGTTGGCAATCCCTACCTTCGCTCCATCGGATCAACCATCCCATGGACACGAAGCAGGACCATGCATAACGAAGCCACCTCCAAGGCGAGCCGCACCCGCAAGTCGGTTGCGGCCCTGATCATCGCCGGCCTCCTCGGCGCAACCTCGCTCTCCGCGATCTCGGCCATCGAGGCCGTGACCCCGGCCCGCGCCGACCAGACCGTGTTCAACCGCGCCCCCGCCGCGGGCTTCAGCGACCTCGTCGAGAAGGTCATGCCGGCGGTCGTCTCGGTCGAGGCGAAGCTGTCGGTGACCCCGGCGAGCGCCTCCTCGGACGACGAGCAGGGCGGCCAGGGCGGCCAGCAGTTCTCCATGCCGGACCTGCCGCAGAACAGCCCGTTCCGCCAGTTCTTCGACCAGTTCCCGCAGGGCAAGAAGGCGCAGCCGCAGCCGCGCCAGGGCGGCATCGCCCAGGGCTCGGGCTTCATCATCTCGGCTGACGGCTACATGGTCACCAACAACCACGTCGTTCAGGACGCGGACGAAGTGACCGTGCGCACCAACAACGACAAGGAATACAAGGCCAAGGTGATCGGCACCGACGCCAAGACCGACCTCGCGCTCCTCAAGATCGACTCGAACGAGACGTTTTCCTACGTGCCGTTCGCGACCAAGGACCCGCGCGTCGGCGACTGGGTGATCGCGGTCGGCAACCCGTTCGGCCTCGGCGGCACGGTGACCACCGGCATCATCTCGGCCCGCGGCCGCAACATCGGCTCCGGCCCCTACGACGACTACCTGCAGATCGATGCGCCGATCAACAAGGGCAACTCGGGCGGCCCGGCCTTCAACCTCGACGGTGAAGTTGTCGGCATCAACACGGCGATCTTCTCGCCGTCGGGCGGCTCGGTCGGCATCGGCTTCGCCATCCCGGCGCACGAGGCGGTCTCGATCGTCTCCTCGCTCAAGGAGCACGGCACGGTTACCCGCGGCTGGCTCGGCGTGCAGATCCAGCCGATCACCGACGACATCGCCGAGAGCGTCCACCTGAAGGACACCAAGGGCGCGCTCGTCGCGGACGTGACGGCCGACTCGCCGGCGCTCAAGGCCGGCCTGAAGGCGGGCGATGCGATCCTGAAGCTCGACGGTACGGCCGTGAAGGATCCCTCCGACCTGTCGCGGCAGGTGGCGGGCATCGAGCCCGGCAAGCAGGTGACGCTCACCGTGCTGCGTGACGGCGCTGAGAAGGACATCGCCGTGTCGATCGGCAAGATGCCGAGCGACAAGCAACTCGCCTCGCTTTCCGGCCAGGAAGACTCCGCTCCGGCGAAGGGCAAGCTCGGCCTGCAGCTCCAGGCCTCTCCGGACGGCCGCGGCGTCGCGGTGGCCGGCGTGACCGACGGAAGCCCGGCGGCCGAGAAGGGCCTCAAGACCGGTGACGTGATCCTGCAGATCGGCGGCACCGACGTCGACGATCCGGCGGCGCTCTCGGGCGCCATCGAGAAGGCCCGCAAGGACGGCCAGAAGAACGTCCTCCTGCTGGTCAAGTCGGGCGAGCGCCAGCGCTTCGTCGCGCTGCCGGCCCAGCCGAAGGGCTGACGAACACCCTGGGAGCGATGCCGTCCCCGCTAAAGGCGTCGCTCCCTTTTCCCCCGCACGGGTCGCCCGCCGGCCCCTGTCCGGTCTCCCCCAACCCCGACCCCTGGGCGGCCGGGTGGACCCGTGCGGGCCTCGGTTTCCGCTAGGCGCTCCCCCCGCCTGACACGAAGCGCATCAGCAGAACCGGAATGCCGGGTCGCGAGCCTTCGTCCGCATACTGCACCGCGATCTTCTCCGTATCGCTCACCGCGATCGTTTCACCGTCTGCAATGATCGGCCCCTTGGCGCACAAGTAGCTCGCCATGCCGATGAGGCGGCGCGCCAGATCCATGGGCGGCATCGGCGCGGGCAGGAATTCGATCTCGCGTCCGATGAAGGCGCGCAGACCGAGAGTCGAGCCCATCACCGTGGCAAGACCGCCTTCCGTCGGCGCGCCGCGGGCGAGCGTCATCGTCGTCCACAGCGTCACCGGCACCTGCCCCGCGACGAGCTGGCGCGCCTGGCCCACCAGCGCCGCCCCGCGCACGATCGATTGTGCCTCCGTGAACACCACCGCCGCCGCCGGGAGGATCGCCGAGAGCCCGGCGAGCACGAGCGTGACGGCGGCAGCGCCGTTCAGCGCGCGGATGTGATCGGTGGGCGGTTCGACCAGCGCCACGATGACGTGCGCCCGCGTATTCACCATCACTTTCGCCGCATCGTTGAAGGTGATCGAACGGACGGCCGCCTCCTCCCAACTGTCCGGCGGCAGCGCCATGTCGGCGAAGATCACCACGATCGTCGCGCCGTTCACACGGAGCGCGAAGTTGTCGTCGCCGAGTTCCTCGGTCGGCGGCAGAACGGAGATATCGAAGAGCCCGTCGCCGCCGATCGACCGGCACGACGCAACCGTTTCCTCTGCGGTGACCCGCGCATGCTCCGCGAGCGCCACGTAGGAGAGGAAGTGGCTGGTGCCGGGCGTCGATCTCGCATCGGGCTCGCGAACGACCGGCGCTGCTGCGGCGGCTTCTGCGGGGGTCGATGCCACCACCTCCGGCAACGGCGCGGGGGGCGGCTCAGGCGCCAAGAGGACTGGCGCTGGAGCGTCACCGGTTTCGTTCGAGGACGGTTCAGCCGGTTCCGGCGTTTCCAGTTCCGGCGCTAGCAGTACATCAGGCTCCGGCGATCTCGGTTCCGGCTTGGGGTTTTCAATCTGCTCCGACAAAACAAGTTCCGGGACGGGCGCCTCCACCGGTACCGGCGGAACAGGTGCCGTGACGGGCGGTTCAACGGGCTCCGGATTCTCCCGGGGTGCGCTCGTATCGGGGACAGGAACAGCGGCGTCCGGCTGGCGCGCTGCCTCCGCAGGCATTGCACGCGGCTCGGATTCCGCCCCCTGCGCAGGTGGATGATGCGGGTTGAAGTCGAGAGTGTCCACAACAAGGGAGAAGGGATCAAGCGGACCATCGAGACCGAGTGGGTACTCGTTCACCTCAGCGTCGAGGCCATGATCGGTTTCGTCGGTGAGCCGATGTTCGGAAGAGGCCGCTTCAGCTGGGTCCACTTCCACCGAGCGCTCGAAGGCAGCGTCCGCGCTGGCCGCTACCGGGAGGTGTTCCGGATCTTGAAGGTTTGCTCTGGGGCTCGCCGGCTGCAGATCGACCTCAGCGGGCGGCGGATCCTGCCGCTCATGGGCAGCAGCCAGCGCAGACGGAGGTTCTTCGACGGGGGCGTAGAGGGTGGTCGCGGCCGCGTCGAGCGTGATCGCGGGCTGCGGCTCGCCCGGTCCCTCTTCCTGCGGCTGAGGGTCGGGAACGAATAGCCCGGCCTGCTCCGCGCCGGTCGCCACACTGTCGTCGTCAGATGCCACTGGCGGATCATGGGGAGGCGTCGCCGCCGCCAGCAGGCCGGCGGGCGGCGCGGCCGGCAGAGAGGAGATCCTTGTCGAGCGGAGATCAGTGGCCGTCGGCCCCGTCTCGTCCGCGGCCGGCGCTGGGGCCACTCTGCTGTCCGGCGCCGTCAGCAGTGGCGCTTCCTTTGCCTCAGGCCTCTGAAGTTCGGCAGGCGCCGGGTCAGCGTCGCTCAAAGCGGCAAACAAGCGCTCGATTGGCGCCTTGGCTGGCGAGCCTTCCGTCTCCATCGACGCTGTCGAAAAGGGCTTCGGCCATGGGATCGGCTGCCCCGGTAACTGCCGCGGTGGCGTTGTACGTTTTCCGAAAGCCATCTCCTTGCCCCTCTGGCCGCCGTCATGACGGGCATGGCCACGGAACCAGGCGCTTCATTGCCCTACAGCGCATCCGTGTCCTTCAGAACCGATTAACTACCACAGATTGTGCTTGGCGGGGCAGCAAAGAAAATTGCAAGCGTTAACGGCGCGCGGAACGCCTTGCGGACGGCGGGATAATCTGTATCTACGTCAGTTGCGTTTATAGCGGCTACCCTGAAGCCACACGGAAGCGGAGACGAAGCAATGGCAAAGGTTCTGGTTCTCTACTACTCGAGCTACGGCCACATCGAGACGATGGCGCAGGCCGTCGCCGAGGGCGCCAAGGCGGCGGGCGCGAAGGTCGACATCAAGCGCGTGCCGGAGCTGGTGCCCGAAGAGGTCGCCAAGAAGTCGCACTTCAAGCTCGACCAGAAGGCGCCCGTAGCCAAGCCCGAGGAACTGGCGGACTACGACGCCATCATCATCGGCACGCCCACGCGCTTCGGAAACATGGCGGCCCAGATGAAGAACTTCGTGGACCAGCTCGGCGGCCTCTGGTTCGGCGACAAGCTCGTCGGCAAGGTCGGCGCGGTGTTCACCTCGACGGCGACCCAGCACGGCGGGCAGGAATCGACGATCCTGTCCACCCACACGGTGCTCCTGCACCTCGGCCTGGTGATCGTCGGCCTGCCGTATTCCTTCAAGGGCCAGATGGGCGTCGACGAGATCAAGGGCGGCAGCCCCTACGGCGCATCCACGATTGCCGACGGCGACGGCTCGCGCCAGCCGAGCAAGGTGGAGCTCGACGGAGCGCGCTATCTCGGCGGCCACGTGGCGAAGGTCGCGGCCAAGCTCGCTGCCTGATCCAAGCGTTAACGATCCACATTCTTCGACGGCCGGGACCAAAATCCCGGCCTTTTCGTTCTGGAGAACTGCCTTCGCAGGGGGCATGGTTGCCAAATGCGCAATTGACAGGCCGGAGGCTGGTCTGTTGTTTGCATCGCACAAATCCATGTGCCACCACGCATGGATCGGGCGATGAAGCTGGAACAATCGAGCAGGGAAACTGGGGCGATGGCCAAGGCGAAGTGGGTCTATCGGTTCGGGGGTGGCGCGTCGGAAGGCGATGCGGGGATGAAGACCCTGCTCGGCGGCAAGGGCGCGAACCTCGCCGAGATGAGCAACCTCGGCATCCCGGTGCCGCCCGGCTTCACCATCACCACCGAGGTCTGCACCGAATTCTACAAGAAGGGCCGCACCTATCCGGCGGGCCTTGAGCAGGAAGTGACCGAGGCGCTGAAATTCGTCGGCGAGAAGGTCGGCGCGACGTTCGGCGACCGCTCGCGCCCGCTTCTCGTCTCGGTGCGCTCCGGCGCGCGCGTGTCGATGCCGGGCATGATGGACACCGTGCTGAACCTCGGCCTCAACGACGAGACCGTCGAGGGGCTCGCGGCGCGCTCGGGCAACCACCGCTTCGCCTACGACAGCTACCGCCGCTTCATCCAGATGTATTCGGACGTCGTGCTCGGCGTCGACCATCACTCGTTCGAGGACATCCTCGACGAGTTCAAGGACACGACCGGCGCGAGCCAGGACACGGAGCTCTCCGCCGACGACTGGCGCGAGATCATCTCGCGCTACAAGGCGTTCGTCGAGGAAGAGACGGGCAAGCCGTTTCCGCAGGACGTGAACGAGCAGCTCTGGGGCGCGATCGGCGCGGTGTTCCTGTCGTGGCAGTCGCCGCGCGCGATCACCTACCGCCGCCTGCACACGATCCCCGAGGACTGGGGCACCGCGGTGAACGTGCAGGCCATGGTGTTCGGCAATATGGGCGAGACGTCGGCGACCGGCGTCGCCTTCACGCGCAATCCCTCGACGGGCGAGAACAAGCTCTACGGCGAGTTCCTGGTGAACGCGCAGGGCGAGGACGTGGTGGCGGGCATCCGCACGCCGCAGAACATCACCGAGGAGGCGCGCATCGAGGCGGGCTCGGACGCGCCCTCGCTCGAGGCGCTGATGCCGCAGACGTTCCGCGAGCTCAAGGCGACGTTCGACCGCCTCGAGCAGCACTACCGCGACATGCAGGACCTCGAGTTCACGATCCAGGACGGCAAGCTCTGGATGCTGCAGACCCGCAGCGGCAAGCGCACCGCCAAGGCGGCGCTGAAGATCGCCGTCGACATGGCGAACGAGGGGCTGATCACGCGCGAGGTCGCCGTCGGCCGGATCGACCCGGGCTCACTCGACCAGCTGCTCCATCCGACGCTCGACCCGAAGGCGCCGCGCGAGGTGGTGGCGACCGGCCTTCCCGCCTCGCCGGGGGCTGCGTCGGGCGAGATCGTGTTCGATTCCGACGAGGCCGAGCGCGCCAAGGCTCAAGGGCGCCGCGTCATCCTCGTGCGCATCGAGACGAGCCCCGAGGACATCCACGGCATGCACGCCGCCGAAGGCATCCTGACGACGCGCGGCGGCATGACCTCGCACGCCGCCGTCGTCGCGCGCGGGATGGGCAAGCCGTGCGTCTCGGGCGCCGGCGGCCTCGTCGTCGACATGGCGAAGGAGAAGATGACGGCGTCCGGCGTGACGCTCGCCAAGGGCGACGTCATCACCATTGACGGCTCGACCGGCCAGGTGATGAAGGGCCAGATCCCGACGATCCAGCCCGAACTCTCCGGCGACTTCGCGATCATCATGCAGTGGGCCGACAAGGTCCGCCGCCTCGGCATCCGCGCCAACGCCGACACGCCGACCGACGCCCGCACCGCGCGCGACTTCGGCGCGGAAGGCATCGGCCTGTGCCGCACCGAGCACATGTTCTTCGAGGGCGACCGCATCACCGCGGTGCGCGAGATGATCCTCGCAACCACCGTCGAGGGCCGCAAGGCGGCGCTCGCCAAACTCCTGCCGATGCAGCGCGAGGACTTCATCCAGCTGTTCACGATCATGGCCGGGCTGCCGGTCACGATCCGCCTGCTCGACCCGCCGCTGCACGAATTCCTGCCGCACGGCGAGGACGAGATCGCCGCCGTCGCCGAGGCGATCGGCGCAAAGCCCGAGGCGCTGCGCAACCGCGTCCAGGAGCTCAAGGAGTTCAACCCGATGCTCGGCCACCGCGGCGTCCGGCTCGCGATCTCCTACCCCGAGATCGCCGAGATGCAGGCGCGCGCGATCTTCGAGGCCGTGGTCGCCGTCGGCAAGGCGACTGGCACGCCGCCGATCCCCGAGGTGATGATCCCGCTCATCGCCACGCGCGCCGAGTACGACATGATCGCCGAGCGCATCGCCGCCGTCTGCAAGGACGTCGAGCGCGAGACCGGCACGAAGATCGAGTACCTCTGCGGCACCATGATCGAACTGCCGCGCGCCTGCCTCAGGGCCGGCGAGATCGCCGAAACGGCGGAGTTCTTCTCGTTCGGCACCAACGACCTGACGCAGACCTGCTTCGGCATCAGCCGCGACGACTCCGCCCGCTTCCTCGGCGAGTACACGGCGAAGGGCCTCCTGCCGCAGGACCCGTTCATCTCGATCGACGTCGAGGGCGTGGGCGAGCTCGTCCGCATCGGCGTCGAGCGCGGCCGCAAGGTGCGCCCGAAGCTCAAGGTCGGGATCTGCGGCGAGCACGGCGGCGACCCGGCCTCGGTGCGCTTCTGCCACGAGGCGGGGCTCGACTACGTGTCGTGTTCACCATTCCGCGTGCCGATCGCCAGGCTCGCCGCGGCCCAGTCGGCGGTCGCGAAGACGTGACGGTTAACGCCCGCCTGTCATTTCTCGGGACTCCCTTAACCCTTCCTTAACCCTGACCGTGGTTCTCCACAGAACGAAATGCGCACAACTTGCGCCATTTGGTTAACCTGTGTTAAATCTTTCCCGGGATAGACTGTTGGGATCAACGAGTCGGTAACTGGCTGTGGGACGGCCATCGACTCGAGGGAATGGGGTGAGGGGTTGAAAGCGTACGACCGCGCTGAACGGCCGAAGGCACGACCATCCCGATTCGACGACGATCAGGGCTCCGGCTTCGGCCTTGCCAAGATCGCGTCGTTCGTGCTCGCCGGCATGGTTCTGGTAGGCGCCGTCGCGTTTGCCGCGCAGACGATTGCCGAAAACGCCAATGCCCGCGCCGTCGCCTCCGATCCGCTGAAACCCATCGAAACCGTCATCGGCAGCGAGCCCACGCTCGGCGTGATGAAGGGCTCCTTCCTCGCCGACACCGCCCTCCACGAACTCGAACCCGTCACAAGCCGCGGCGCGCTCCTCTACTCGGGCGACGCGGTCGTCGCCTCGAAGGGCGACTTCGAGACGGACGACGCGGTCGCGCCGCGCGAAGACAGCATCATGGCGCTGGTCCGCCTGCCCGAATCGCCCTCGCTCTCGAAGCTCGAGGAAAGCTTCAAGCTCGGCCGCGAGCAGAAGGCCGCCGTGCTCGCCAAGCGCAAGCAGCGCCTCGCCGAACAGCAGTGCCTCGCGACCGCCGTCTACTTCGAGGCGCGCTCCGAGAGCGAAGAAGGCCAGCTCGCCGTCGCTCGCGTGATCCTCAACCGCGTCAAGGATCCGGAATTCCCGAAGACCATCTGCGGCGTCGTCTACCAGGGCGCCCAGAACCGGCATGGCTGCCAGTTCTCGTTCGCCTGCGACGGCCGCGCCGACCAGCCGAAGACGCGCCAGGCGTGGTCGCAGGCGCAACGCGTCGCTTCGCGCGCGATGGCTGGCCAGAACGACATCGCCATCATGGCGACGGCCACGCACTACCACGCCGACTACGTGCAGCCCTCGTGGGCCTCGACGATGAAGCGGCTCATCAAGATCGGCCGCCACATCTTCTACAGCGAAACCTGATCGCTCAAGCGCGCCGCGGGCGCCAGCTGAAGATCCGCCCCTCCATCGCCTCTTCGCCGCGTCCGATCGCCGAGATCGCGTCGACCATGCGCCCCTGCCGCCCGAGCAGATCGTCGGCGAGCGCCACCATGCGCCGGTTCGGCGTCGCCTGCGGCGACTGCGCCCGAAGCTCCGCGGCGAGCGCCTGCTCCTCCCCCGGCTCGCTCAAGAGGCACATCGCCGTATAGGCCGCCGCCGTCGAGCGGCTGATGCCGGCGAAGCAGTGGACGAGCAGCGGCGCGTCCGGCTGCCAGCCCTCGACGAAGGCGATCAGCGTCTCCATGTGGTGCGCCTCGGGCGCGAGGAAGCCGTCGGCCGGCGCGTCGATGTCGTGCATCGTGAGATGCAGGTGACGGCCCGCGCCGACCTTGAGCGTCGGCGGTGTCATCGAGGGCGAGAGCAGGCTCACCACGTGCGACACGTTCTCGGACGTGACGAGGCCCTGGACCGCGTGAAGGGGCGAAACGATGATCATGCGGAAACCCTAGACCAGCTGGTTGAAGCGCGAGAGGTAGCGCGCCGACGCTTCGTCGGGCGCGAGCGGCTTGAGCTTCAGGAACTGCTCCGACCCCGGCCCCGCGAGCCCGTGCGGGCGGCCGAAGTACTTCAGCGCCTCCGCCGTGGAGAAGCCGGCGAGCTGCGTCGCCTCGAGGAACGCCGCCGCCCGGTCCGCCGCCTTGATCTGCGCGGCGATCTTCTCCGGAATCTCCGGCGGCAACCCGAAGCGGATGTGGATCGCCGCGGCAAGGCGCAGCTCGAACGCCTTGTAGTCGATCCCGAGCGCCGCCTTGAACGGCGAGATCATGTCGCCGATCACGTACTCCGGCGCATCGTGCAGGAGTGCGGCGAGCCGCCAGGTGCGGTCGAGCGCCATATCGCGACGCGACACGATCGCCTCGACGAGCACGCAGTGCTGGGCGACGGACAGCGCGTGCGCGCCCTTCGTCTGGCCGTTCCAGCGCGCGACGCGCGCCAGCCCGTGCGCGATGTCGTCGATCTCGATGTCGAACGGCGAGGGATCGAGCAGGTCGAGGCGACGTCCCGACAGCATGCGCTGCCAGGCGCGCGGCGGCGCGTCACGCGGCATGCGGAGCGGCTTCCATCGAAAACTGCATGCCGATCGTCATCGGCGCTGCCCCTCGCCGACCGCGCCGTGGCGATGGCAGTCGACGAGGTGGTCGTTCACCATCCCCACCGCCTGCATGAAGGCGTAGACGATCGTCGGTCCGACAAAGCGGAACCCTTTCTGCTGCAAGTCCTTCGAGACGCGCTCGGCGAGTGGCGTCTTCGCCGGCACCTCGGCCATGGAGCGGCGCGCGTTGACGATCGGGCTGCCGTCGATGAACGCCCACAGATAATCCGTGAACGGCTGCTTCTCGGCGATCGCCAGGTAGGCTTTCGCGTTCGTCACGCTCGCCTCGATCTTCAGGCGGTTGCGCACGATGCCCTCGTCCTGCATGAGCTTGGCGAGCTTCTTCGGCGTGTAGCGCGCCATGCGCTCGGGGTCGAAGCCGTCGAAGGCGGCGCGAAACGCATCGCGCTTCCTAAGGATCGTGATCCACGACAGCCCCGCCTGAAAACCGTCGAGCAGGAGTTTTTCGAACAGCGCCTGGCTGTCGCGTTCGGGCACGCCCCACTCCTCGTCATGATAGGCGACGTAGAGCGGATCGGTGCCGCACCAGGGGCAGCGATGGATGCCGTCCGCGTGCAGCACGGCAGGGCGCTCGGTCATCAGGCGTCTCCGGCCGGCGCATCGAGCGGGAAGCGCGTGCCTTCGGGCGCGCGCACGGCGACGGGCTTGCCGTCGACGGCGGGGTCCGTCCCGGCGGCCTTCGCCGCCGACAACCTGTCGAGGCGAAGCAGCGCAATGCCGTTTTCGCCCTCGACCGCGACCACCTCGCCGATCGAGCGCTCGCCCGCCGTGATCGCAGCCCCCGGCGCAAGCGATGCACCGTTTACGCGCACGAGGCGCGAGCGCGCCGTGCCGCGGTGCTCCATGCGGGAGACGACTTCCTGCCCCACGTAGCAGCCCTTGGTGAAGCTGACGCCGGCGTTCTGATCGAGGTTCGCCTCATGCGGAAAGAGGTTGCCGCTGCCGATCTCGTCCGCTTCGGCAACGCCGGCCGCAAGCCGCAGCGACCGCGCGTCGGAGGCCTTGGCAGTCGCGATGGCCGCGAGCGCAGCGCGCGGCGCGATCAGGCGGACACCGAGTCCGCTCCACCGGGGATCGACGAACGCAACGCCTCCTTCAGGGACCGGGGCGTCACCGTCGAGCACCATGGCGACGGCGAGGTCCGCCTCCCGCACGATCGTCACCTTGCTGCGCAGCTTGTACATCGACAGCCGCTTCACCAGGTCGTCCGCCTGCGTCGCAGAACAGTCGATCAGCGTGCGCCCGGCCGTCTCCACCACGAGGAACAGGAACAGGATCTTGCCCTGCGGCGTCAGCAGTGCCGCCGGCGCCGCCTGCCCCGGCGCGAGCGCCAGGACGTCGGCCGTCAGCAGCCCCTGCAAAAACGCGTGGCGGTCGTCGCCCGACACCGACAGCACGGCACGGTCGTCCAGCAGGGCGATGCGGCTTCCCATGGGTCAGGCGCTCTTCGAGTTGTCTTGCTTCACCCCCTAGATTTACGTAAGCCGGGAGAGGCGATCAAGGACGCCCTCCCCGACCAGACCAGAGGCAGACCCAGCATGGCCCGCACCTTCGATCTCGTGCTCAAGGCCGCAACCGTCGTGAACCACGACGGCGCGGCCGAGCGCGACATCGGCGTGCGCGACGGGCGGATCACCGACATCGGCAGCCTGCCGGGCGACGCTGCCGGTGAGACGGTCGACTGCCGCGGCCTGCACATCCTGCCCGGCGTCATCGACACGCAGGTGCACTTCCGCGAACCGGGGCTCGAGCACAAGGAAGACCTCGAGACGGGCAGCCGCGCCGCGGTCGCGGGCGGCGTCACCGCCGTCTTCGAGATGCCCAACACGGCGCCGCTCACCATCACGGAGGAGGCACTCGCCGACAAGGTGAAGCGGGCGCACCACCGCATGTTCTGCGACTTCGCCTTCTTCATGGGCGGCACGCGGGAGAACGTCCCCCACCTCAAGGAGTACGAACGCCTGCCCGGCTGCGCCGGCATCAAGGTGTTCATGGGGTCATCGACCGGCTCGCTGCTCGTCGCCGACGACGAGACCTTGCGCGCCATCTTGCGCGAGATCACGCGGCGCGCCTCGTTCCACGCCGAGGACGAACCGCGCCTCACTGCGCGCAAGGGCGAGCGCATCGCGAACGATCCGCACAGCCACCCCGTGTGGCGCGACGTCGAGGCCGCGCTTCTCGCAACGCGGCGCCTCGTGACTATCGCGCGCGAGACTGGCAAGCGCGTGCACGTGCTCCACATCTCGACCGCCGACGAGATGGCGTTCCTTGCCAACCACAAGGACGTCGCCTCCGTCGAGGTCACGCCGCATCACCTGACGCTCGCTGCACCCGACGCCTACGACCGGCTCGGCACCTACGCGCAGATGAACCCGCCGGTGCGTGATGCCTCCCACCGCGATGGCATCTGGCGCGCGCTCCACAACGGCATCGTCGACGTTTTGGGCTCCGACCATGCGCCGCACACGCGCGCCGAGAAGGAGAAGCCCTACCCCGAGTCGCCCTCCGGCATGACCGGCGTCCAGACGCTGGTCCCGGTGATGCTCGACCACGTGAACGCGGGTCGCCTGAGCCTTGCCCGCTTCGTCGACCTGACGAGCCATGGCCCCGCGCGGCTCTTCAACATCGCGTGCAAGGGTCGCATCGCGGTCGGCTACGACGCCGACTTCACCGTGGTCGACCTGAAGCGCCGCCAGACGATCGAGAACCGCTGGATCGAGAGCCGCTGCGGCTGGACGCCCTACGACGGCGTCACCGTCACCGGCTGGCCGGTCGGCACCTTCGTCCGTGGACGGAGGGTCATGTGGGAGGGCTCGATCGACGCCGCGCACGGCGAAGCGGTGCGCTTCCTCGAAACACTCAAACCCGGCGGCTGACCGGACACGACAGGGAAAACTCCATGGCCACCTTTCGCGCGATCGTTCTCGACAAGGGTCCGGACGGCAAGCAGCAGATGCGCTTCGCCGACCTGACGGAGGCTGACCTGATGGACGGCGACGTCACCGTCGCCGTCTCGCATTCGACCGTGAACTACAAGGACGGGCTCGCGATCACCGGCAAGGCGCCGATCGCACGCCGCTATCCCTTGATCCCGGGCATCGACTTCGCCGGCAAGGTCACGGCCTCGTCGAACCCGGAGTTCAAGCCGGGCGATGAGGTGATCCTCAACGGCTGGGGCGTCGGCGAGGCGCACCACGGCGGCTACGCCAAGGTGGCACGGCTCAAGGGCGACTGGCTGGTGAAGATGCCGGCCGGCATGGACGCGGCGCACGCCATGGCGATCGGCACCGCGGGCTACACCGCCATGCTCGCCGTGATGTCGCTCGAGGAACAGGGCGTCACGCCGGGCTCGGGCGAGATCCTGGTGACGGGCGCGGCCGGCGGCGTCGGCTCGGTCGCGATCGCGCTGCTCGCAAAGCTCGGCTACACGGTGGTCGCCTCGACGGGGCGGCTCTCGGAGGAGCCCTACCTCAAATCGCTCGGCGCGGCCTCGGTCATCGACCGCAACGAGTTTGCCGGCACGCCGAAGCCGCTCGCCAGGGCGCGCTGGGCGGGCGCGGTCGACAGCGTCGGCTCGGTGACGCTCGCCAACGTGCTCTCGCAGATGAACACGCACGGCACGGTCGCGGCCTGCGGGCTTGCCCAGGGCATGGACCTGCCGACCTCGGTCGCGCCGTTCATCCTGCGCGGCGTACGGCTCATCGGCGTCGACTCCGTGCTGTGCCCGAAGCCGCGCCGGGTCGAGGCGTGGCGGCGGCTCACCAGCGAGCTCGACCGCGGCAAGCTCGACAGCATGACGCGCCACGTGACGCTCGACGACGTGCCGGCGGTTGCGACCGAGATCCTCGCCGGCAAGGTGCGCGGCCGCGTCGTGGTCGACCTCTAGTCCGGCGGCGGGGCGGCCGGATGGAGTGGACCCTTCCGCTCATCGGCATGGCGATCGGGCTTGCGGTCGCCGCCCCGCTCGGCCCGGTCAACCTGCTCGTCATCCGCTACACGCTGAGCCACGGCTTCTGGCCGGGCCTCACGGCGGGCTTCGGCGCGGTCGTGGGCGACGGGCTCTATGCCGCGCTCGCCGCGTTCGGCGTGTCGGCGGTGATCGACGTCATGCAGTCGCACGCGGCCTCGATCGAACTCCTCGGCGGGCTCGTGCTGTTCGCGCTCGGCATCCACACGGTGCGCTCGCACCTCGATGCGGGGTCGATCACGGCGCCCGAACCGGCGGGGTCGCCGACACCCGTGCACTTGTTCGTTACAACGCTCGTTCTGACCGTCACAAACCCCGCGACATTGCTCGCATTTCTCGCGATTTTCGGGGCGATCGGCGCGCACGTCGCGCAGTTCGGCGGAAGCTCCATTCTGGCCGCCTTGCTCGTGGTTTTCGTGATGGCCGGGGCCACCTGCTGGTGGCTTTTCCTCGCCACGATCATCACCAAGCTGCGCGGCCGCGTCTCGGTCGCGATGCTCGACCGGCTGAACCACATTTCGGGCGTGGCGATCGCGGTTTTCGGCGCTTTCGTGCTGTTCCGCGCGGCCGTGACGCTCGCCGGACTCCGGTAGTTACTGGCGGGTGCGGATGACCGTGAATTCGCCCTGCCGCACGCGCTGCGCGAGGCCCTCGGCCATCTTCGCGACCGGCTCCTCGCCGTAGGTCGCGATCATGTCCGACAGGGCCGCGAAAATCGCCGCCGTCGCGATGCAGTCCGGATCGATCCCCTCGTAGACCGCCTCTTCCCACGCATCGAGAATATGGCGCAGGGCCGCGTGTTTCGATTCCTTGTCGGCGCCGCCGACGAGGTGATCCTTGTTCGCTGTTTGCGTCACGACGGTCCCCTTCCGGGCGCGTTCAACCCCACCCGCGCCTCATGTGTCGAGACCATAACAAGCCCTGCCCGCCCCTGCAGTGACAGCCTTGAAAAAGGGTTAACGGCGGCGCAACGATTTTACGCGCTTTCGTTGCGTTCCTCCCGCTCGAGGACTCGCAGGACGAGATCGGCCGTCCCCGGCGTCATCGGCAGCGTTGCGATTTTGGCCGGCGACACCCACATGGCGTTCTGGGCGTCGCTTGCGGCCTTTGGTTCCCCGGCGGTCCAGCGACCGAGGAAAACCGAGACCACGTAATGCGCGGCGACCCGCCCGTCGGCCTCGCGGTTGATGATGTCGATGGTGTCGAGCAGGCGGACGATCGTGCAGTCGACGCCGGTTTCCTCCTGCACTTCCCGGCGGGCGGCTTCGCGCAGGGGTTCGCCCCATTCGACGTGGCCGCCGGGCAGCGACCAGAGGCCATAACCCTGGTGCTTGGCGCGCTGGACGAGAAGCGCCTCGCCCGCGCGGATGATCAGCGTACTGACGCCGATCGCCGGCCGAACGGGTTTATCGGCGGGCGCGGTCATGGCAGGATCGGCAGGCTTGAACGGAAGGGATCATGTGCGGACTCTATAGCTTCAGGCGCTCCCCCGAGGAAGCGCGCGGACTGTTCCGCTACAAGGCCGAGGCGCAGTTCCCGCCGCGCCCCTACGTGGCGCCTGGGCAGCCGATCGGCATCGTGCGCATCGAGCACGGCGAGCCGTCATTCGCGCTCGTTCGCTGGGGGCTCATCCCCGGCTGGACGAAGGAACTCAAGCCCGGCAAGCCGCTGATCAACGCGCGCGCCGAAACGGTCCTCGAGAAGGCCTCCTTCCGCAATGCCATGCGCCGCCGCCGCTGCCTCGTGCCGGCGGATGGATTCTACGAGTGGCGGGGCGAACCGGGGCGGAAGCAGGCGTTCCACATTCATCGGCCGGACCACGCGCTGTTTGCCTTCGCCGGGCTTTGGGAAAGCTGGATGTCGGCCGACGGCAGCGAGATCGACAGCGCCTGCATCGTCACCACGGCCGCCAATGCGACCGTCGCCGCCGTACACGACCGGATGCCGGTGGTGATCCCGCCGGAACGCTACGCCGACTGGCTCTGCAGCGACGAGGTGTCGGCCGAAGACGCAGCCAAGCTGCTCGTGCCGGCAGCGGAAGACTTCTTCGTAATCGAGCCGACCGTCATCGAGCGGACGCCGAGGCCGGTTCGGCCCGCACCGGCGCCTGCGCCGGCAACTGCATCTGCGCCCTCGCCCGCTTCCCCTCCGAAGAGTGTTGGCGAGCAACTGAAGCTCTTCTGAGCCCTAAACCACTTCCTGCCGCTGCTTCGCCTCGAGCGCGAGCCGGTAGATCGGGCGATTGGCGCTCGGCCCCGATTCGGCAAGCCGGATGCGCAACAGGTGGTCATCGGACAGCGCAAACGCCTGTCCGTTCGCAAAGACCGGCCCCTTGTCGAGCAGATGGAGCATCACGGCGTAAAGGCTTTGCGCCATGAAGGTGATGTCCGACGAACCCGGCGCGAAATCCACGTCTCGACCGACGAAAGGTATCAGGCCGGTCGACGTCATGCCGACCGGCACGGTTCCATCCTCCTTTGGCGGACCTTCGTAGGTGCGCAGCGATGTCCAGATATGGACGGGGTGATAGTTCTCCACCATCAGCATGGCCTGGTCGCGAAAGTGCGCCGCCGACGTCAGCAGATCTGCCTCGGCCCAGTAGACTGCCACCGCCGGGACGAGTTCCGTCAGCGCCGCTGCCGTACGGGTCACTGCGGCGGCCGCCTGGAGTGCCGAGTCGCGGTCGTGGCTGCTGCGCAGCGCCCCGACCAGAATGTTCGCGGTGTGCTGTTCCACGTCGTCCGGCGACAGGGGGACGCGCTCAGTCAGCGGACTAACGGTGTTCGCGAATGTCTCGAGCGGGATCGGCTGGTCGAGGAAGCCCACCGTGACGACCCGCTTGTCGCCGAGATTGATCAGGTAGTTCTGCCCGTTCTGCGCAGTTCCGCCTGCAGCCGCCACCTCGTGCACCGGAACCATGGGCGCGAGCGTGCGAATCTGCGCGGTCAACGCCGCGGGATCGACCCATCGGTATTCCGAAAGGGCTATGACTGCCACGAACCGTGTTCCGGCCATCGCCTAACCGCTGATCACCAACGCTGCTTCCCGTGCTGCCCCCGCCCGAAAGCAACTTTAAACCGAATTGTAACGGTTTAAGCAATCTTTAGTTGAAATCGTTAATGCGTATGCTCACGGGAGGAGTTTGCCGGGGTTCAAAAGCCCTTCGGGGTCGAGAACGCCCTTGATCCGCGCCATGAGTTCAAGCTCCACGGGATCCTTGATCTGGCGCATGTAGTCGCGCTTGGCGCGACCAATACCATGTTCGGCACTGATCGTGCCGCCGAGGTCGAGCACGATCGCATGGACGGCGTCGGCCACCTCTTCAAGCCGACCGAGATAGGCCTGCTTGTCCGCACCGACGGGTTGGGTCAGGTTGAAGTGAATGTTGCCATCACCGATGTGGCCGAACGGCACCGGACGTATGCCGGGCACGAGTCGGGCAACCTCGGCGTTTGCCCTTTCGATGAACTCCGGCGTGCGCGACACCGGCACCGCAACGTCGTGCTTCAGCGAACCGCCTTCGAACTTCTGAACTTCCGAAAGCGCTTCGCGGTAACGCCAAAGCCCCTCTGCCTCGGTCGCGTTCTTCGCCAACAACGCGTCGGTCAAAAGCCCGCGCTCCATCCCCGCCTCGAGAATGGCGGTGAGCTGCCGGTCGCACGTTCCCGGCATTCCCTGGCCCGAGAGTTCGAGGAGGACGTACCAGGGCGAAGGCACATCGAAGGGATCGCGCAGCGCGGCGTGACGCACGACGAACTCGATGCCGATGCGCGGCATCAGCTCGATCGCCGTCACCCCCTGTCCTGCAAAATCGCGCGCCAACGCCAGCAGGTCGAGAGCATCAGCGGCCGTGTTGACCGCGACAAGCGCCGTCGCCTGATCGCTGGGCGCGGGAAAAAGTTTAAGCGCCGCAGCCGTTATGACGCCGAGCGTGCCTTCGGAACCAATGAACAGGTCCTTCAGGTCGTAGCCCGTGTTGTCTTTCCTGAGCCGACGCAGCCCGTTCCAGACGCGGCCGTCGGCGAGCACCACCTCGAGCCCGAGGCACAGGTCGCGTGCGTTGCCGTAAGCGAGCACGCCTACTCCTCCGGCGTTCGTGGCGAGGTTGCCGCCGATTCGGCAGGAGCCTTCCGATGCAAGCGACAGCGGAAACAGGCGGCCGTTGTCGCGGGCTGCGTCCTGCACCGACTTGAGCGTCGCGCCCGCCTCGGCGACGAGCGAGTTGTCGATCGGGTCGACGTCGCGGATCGCCGTCATCCGCTCGAGCGAGAGGACGACTTCGTGGCCCGATTCGAACGGGATCTGCCCGCCGACAAGCCCGGTGTTGCCGGACTGCGTGACGATCGCCGTGCGAGTCTCGTGCGCCGCCTCGAGAATGGCCGACACTTCACCAGTCGAGGCGGGACGCAGCACCAGGGCCGCGCGGCCGACGTAGCGATCGCGCCACTCGACGAGATAGGGGCGCATTGCTGCTTCGTCCCGTACCGCGTGCTTCTCGCCGACGATCCGGACCAGCCGGTCGAGCGTCTCAGCCGAGGGAGGCCGTTCGGGGTTCATGGCAAATCGTCAGGTGCAGGGGCGATATTCGCCGCCCTTCGTGCGGTAGAGGCCGGTCGAGGCGTTGAACGAACGATACTTGGCCGTGCAATACTTCACCCAGTCGACGGTTCCTCGGCGTGGTTTTGTGGTGCTGTAGATGCGCGCGGGATCGTCGACTTGAGAAGTCGAGCGAGTCGAGTAGTCGTACACCTGCTGGTTCGTCGAGGGATAGTACTGCCGGCTCGGCTGGATGGTTGAGCCCGGAGAGTTTTTCGTCGTCCCAAGCACCGGCGGGTAGTTCCGGTTTTGCATGCTGCGGTGATAGGCGTCCTGCCGCGTCTGGAACGTCGGCGGGCCGAGTTGCGGAATGCCCGGATAGGACATCGACTGGGCCGACGCCTCGCCGGTGGCGAGCGCGCAGGCAAGCAGTGCTGCGGCAGCGCGTAGCGACTTCAACGGCAGGGCTTCAGCTCCCCGCTCGTCGACCGGTAGAGGCCGGTCGCTGGGTTGAACGAGCGATACTTCGAGCGGCAGTAATCGAGCCACGCGGCATTGTCGGCCTCGGCCTCGGGATGGAGCGGACCGCCCGGGTTCTCGTAGCGGTCGAAGTATTGGTAGCCCTCGGCGTCGTAGTAGCCGTACGTCGCGGCCGGCACGGGGAGACCGGGCTTCGGGTTGCCGGGGATCAACTGGCCGGGCAGGTACACGTTGTCGCGGCGAAGCCAGTACTGGTACTCGCCGTACTGGGGCAGGCTCTGGAACGTGTTGCGCCACGCGCGATATTCGTAGGCGCCTTCGCGGTAGTAGCCTGCGGACGGATCGTACTCCGGCTGCCCCAGGCTCCAGCCCTGCTGGACCGGCTGGCCGCCTTGCACGTAATCCGCCGCGTGTCCGACCGGCGCGAACGACAGGAAGGCCGCCACCGACAGTCCGAGACCCTTGATCATCGACAAAGCTCCATTCCCCCAGTCCCTCACGCGCCGCCCGAATCACGGGGGCGATCGGCCGCCGCGCGCCTTAATCTGTCCAGTATAGCATAGCCGATGCCGGTTTCCGGAATCCTCATCACGGCGATCGAGGACACGCCTGTCGCGTCGAGTTCGTGCAGCGCATCGAACAAACGGGCCGCGGCGGCCGTCAGATCCCCCGTCGGCGACAAATTGATTGTCGGGCCTGTGTGCGCCGGTGCTGCTGGGCCGAAGGCGAGCAATCCCTCGCCCTCGGCCGCGCTTTCCGCATCGAGCCTGAGCCGGGCACGTGGCGCATAATGGCTCTCGAGTTGCCCCGGCGCCAGCGGCGTCGCCTCCCGGTTCTCGGGCGGCTCATCAAGCGGGCGGTCCAGCGCATGTTCGAGCGCGTCGCGTGTGATGAACCCGGGCCGCAGCAGGAACACCTTGCCGTCGAGGCAGCCAACAACCGTCGATTCGAGCCCGACCGGCGTTGCCCCGCCGTCGAGCACCGCGGCGATGCGGCCCATCAGCGAGGCCATCACGTGCTCGGCCCGCGTTGGACTGAGCCGTCCCGATGGATTGGCGCTCGGTGCGACGATGGGACGGCCGGCCGCCACGAGCAGCGCATGGGCGATGGAATGCGCCGGCACGCGCACGGCAAGCGTCGGCAGCCCCGACGATGCGGCGGGCACGATCGCGGACGCTTCCGCGCGTGGGAGTACCAGCGTCATTGGACCGGGCCAAAATGCCTCTGCCAGCGTCACGGCGTCGGGCGAGGCGCGAGTCAGCGCGAAGGCGGCGGCGGAATCGGGAACGTGGACGATGAGCGGGTTGTGCGAGGGACGGCCCTTCGCCCGGTAGAGCGCGTCGACGGCTTTGCTGTTCGTCGCATCCGCGCCCAAGCCGTAGACCGTCTCGGTCGGAAACGCGACGAGCTGGCCCGCCCGCAGAAGCCGTGCGGCCTCGTCGACGTCCTTGATGAGCAGCGTCAGCGCCATGACGCGTCTCGCATACGCCTCAGCCTTTCCTTGCGGCAAGCAGGAATTCGCGGTTGCCGTCGCCACCTTCGATCGGCGAGTCTGCGATCCCTTGGACCTGCCAGCCGCAATCGGTTGCGAGCCAATCGCAAACACGGTCGCACACGGCCCGCTGCACGGCCTCGTCCCGAACGATGCCGCCCTTGCCCAACGCTTCTCGCCCCGCCTCGAATTGCGGCTTGATGAGCGCGACGAGGACCGCGCCCGGCGCGGCAAGTTCGAGCGCCGGCGGCAACGCGAGGGTCAGCGAAATGAAGCTCACGTCGCACACGATCATTGCTGGCGGAGACGGCAGGTCATTCGATGCCAGATCGCGGGCGTTGAGGCCCTCGATCAGGGTGACGCGCGGATCGGCGCGCAGCGGTTCCGCCATCTGGCGGTGCCCGACGTCGATCGCCGTCACGTGCCGTGCGCCGCGCTCGAGCAGCACCTGCGTAAAGCCGCCGGTCGAGGCGCCGATGTCGAGGCAGTCCAGCCCTGCCGGATCGATCGCGAAGCGGTCGAGTGCGTGCACGAGCTTCAGGGCAGCGCGCGAGACGTATCCCGAGGCGGGATCAAAGATGGAGATGGTGCTCTCGGAGGAAACCATCGCAGCGGGCTTGTCGATCGCCGCGCCGTCCACGGTCACCGCCCCGCGCAGGATGGCGTCCCGGGCGCGTGCGCGGCTCGGCGAGAGCCCGCGCTCGACGAGCGCGAGGTCGAGCCGCTGTCGTGCGGTCATCTACTTCGGATCGAGCGGCTCGGTGCCGGCCGGTGCGCCGTCGCGCCCCAGCGCGATCTTTTCGATCCGCGCCTCTGCATCGCGCAGGAGCTGCTCGCAGCGGCCTTTCAACGCTTCGCCGCGCTCATAGATCGCGATCGAACTGTTCAGATCGACCTTGCCGGTCTCGAGCCTGCCGACGATCTCCTCGAGTTCCTTGAGCGCGGTCTCGAAATCCATCTCCTCGACGGGACGCAGTTCTGCGCTCATCGCGTCACCTCCGCCTTCACCTCGTCGAGCCCCTGAGCCGTGCCGCGCATCAGCGCGTTGACGTGAACCGCGGTCGAGCGGGCGAGCGCGGTGAGATCGTAACCGCCCTCGAGCAGCGAAACGACGCGCCCGTTGCAGTGGCGGTCGGCGATCTCCATCAGGTGGAGCGTCGCCCAGGCGAAATCCTCTTCGGTGAGTTCGAGCCCGCCAAGCGGGTCGTTCTTGTGGGCGTCGAATCCTGCCGAGATGATGAGGATGTCGGGCCGGTGCGCCGACAGCGCCGGCAGGATCCGGTCCTTCATCGCCTCGCGGAATTTCAGGCTGCCGTCACCGGGACGCAGCGGGGCGTTCCAGATGTTCCCCTGCCCGGTTTCGCCGATCGCGCCGGTGCCTGGGTATAGCGGCATCTGGTGCGTCGAGCCGTAGAACATGTCGGGCTCGTTCCAGTAGACGTCCTGGGTGCCGTTGCCGTGGTGGACGTCGAAGTCGATGACGGCCGCGCGCGCGACACCGTGCTTCGCCCGGGCGTAGAGGCCGGCAATCGCGGCGGTCGAGAACAGGCAGAAACCCATCGCCCGGGTGCGCTCGGCGTGGTGGCCGGGCGGGCGCACCGCGCCGAAAACGTTGTCCACGGTGCCGGCCATCACCTCGTCGACGGCGTGGGTCGCGGCGCCGACGGCACGGGTCGCCGCCTCGAGGCTCGCCTCGTTCATCCAGGTATCGGGATCGAGCGCCACTTCGTCACCGGGGTCGGGCGAGGACCGCTCGATGTGGCGGATGTAGCTTTCCGGGTGCGCGAGCGCGATGTCGTCGGTACGGCCCATCGCCGCTTCCTCGCGCTTCAGCGGGGCGAAAATCTCGTGGGACAGCGCCTTTTCGATCGCCCGCATGCGGTCTGGCCGTTCCGGGTGACCCGCCGGCGGGGCGTGCGCCGTAAAGATGGGATGCGTGATGAGAAGTGTCGTCATGGCGGCACGTTAGCGGTGGAAACCGATCGATGAAAGCCAAACCGGCGCGACGCTCGCGCCCCTTGCAATCCGCACAACCGATCGCCACTCTCCGGTTGTCATGCTGAGCCAGATCGACCGTCTGTCCTATACGGCCCGGCAGGCGGCCCGCGTCGCCTGGTACATGGGCCACTACTTCGCCGCCCAGCCTTACCGGGAGAAGGTTCCCGAAGGCGACGTGCGCCGCGAGCGGCCGCGCTCGAAGCCGCCCGGCCGCGATGCGATCTTCCGCGCGATGGGTGAACTGTTCGAGCGCGACCTGAAGAACGTCGAGGCGGGTTTCTACCCCGTGCCGCGCGACGACGACGGCAACGGCAGCCTCCGCGAACTCGTCCGCCGCAGCCGGAAGTTCTTCGCCGACATCCCGGTGTCCGCCGAGCGCAAGTCGCAGCGCCGCGGTGCGGAGGTCTATTCGCCGGAACTCGCCGAAAAACTCCCCGCCTATTTCCTGCAGAATTTCCACTACCAGACGGGCGGCTACCTGACCGAGGAATCTGCCGAACTCTACGACATGCAGGTCGAGGTCCTGTTCTCGGGCACCGCCAACGCGATGCGCCGCCAGTGCCTCGTGCCGATTGCCGAGTGGATGAGGGGCAAGGACCAGCGGAAGGTTTCGGTGGCGGACGTCGCCTGCGGCACCGGCCGGTTCCTGAAGTTCCTGAAGCAGACGTGGCCGCGCGTGCGCGCCACGGGCACCGACCTCTCGGAGAGCTACCTTGCCGAGGCGCGCCGGCATCTTAATCCGTATACGGACGTCGAGCTGCTGCCGGCGAACGCCGAGGCGCTGCCGTTTCCGGACGCTTCACTCGACGTCGTCGTGTCGATCTACCTCTTCCACGAGGTGCCGCCGAAGGTACGCCGCATCATCGCGGGTGAATTCGCGCGCGTTCTGAAACCGGGCGGGCGGCTCGTGTTCATGGACTCGCTCCAGCGCGGCGACACGCCGGATTTCGACGCCCTGCTCGAGGGCTTCCCGCTGAACTTCCACGAGCCGTTCTATCCGAGCTACGTCGGGGAAAACCTGCCGGCGATGTTCGAGGTCGCGGGGCTGAGGACCGTGCGCACGGAACCCGTGTTCCTGTCGAAACTCGTCGTGGCCGACAAGCCGCTGTGAGGGAACGTTAGCCGACCTGCCCGCGATGGCGCAGGAAGTGGTCGGCCAGAACGATCGCCAGCATCGCCTCGCCGACCGGCACCGCGCGGATGCCGACGCACGGATCGTGCCGGCCCTTGGTGACGATGTCGGTCTCCTCGTTCGATGCCGTGATCGTGCGGCGTGGCGTGAGGATCGACGACGTCGGCTTCACCGCGAACCGCACGACGATGTCCTGTCCCGTCGAGATGCCGCCGAGGATGCCGCCGGCGTTGTTCGACAGGAAAGTCGGCTTGCCGTTCTCGATGCGCATCTCGTCGGCGTTCTCCTCGCCTGACAATGCTGCGGCCGCGAAGCCTGCGCCGATCTCGACGCCCTTCACCGCGTTAATGCTCATCATGGCGGACGCGATATCCTGGTCGAGCTTGCCGTAGATCGGCGCGCCCCAGCCTGCCGGCACGCCCGAGGCGACGACCTCGATGATCGCGCCTGCCGAGGATCCGGCCTTGCGGACCCCGTCGAGATAGTCCGCCCACTGCCCGGCCGCGACGGGATCGGGCGAGAAGAAGGGATTCTGGTCGACGGCAGCCCAGTCGAACCGCGTCCGGTCGATTGCGTGCGGGCCGACCTGCACGAGGGCCCCTCGGATGGTGACGCCCGGGACCACCTTGCGCGCAACCGCCCCCGCCGCCACGCGCGCCGCCGTCTCGCGCGCCGAGGACCGGCCGCCGCCGCGGTAATCGCGCACGCCGTACTTTGCAGTGTACGTATAGTCCGCGTGACCCGGCCTGAAACTGTCGCGGATGTCGGAGTAATCCTTCGAGCGCTGGTCGGTATTCTCGATCATCAGCGCGATCGGCGCGCCGGTGGTTACCGGACCCGCCATCCGCTCGTCGGCGAACGTGCCGGAGAGGATGCGTACCCGGTCCTCCTCGCGCCGCTGCGTCGTGAAGCGCGACTGGCCGGGCTTCCTCCGGTCGAGCCACGGCTGGATGTCGACTTCGGTCAGCGCGATGCCGGGCGGACACCCGTCGACCACGCAGCCGAGGGCCGGGCCATGGCTTTCGCCGAAGGTCGTGACGCGGAACAGGTGGCCGAAAGTGTTGTGCGACATGGGGCAGGCGTCAGGCGGTCAATGCCTGCCCCCTCTACTCGCTGGTGGCGATCGCCGCGAGGTCCGGCGCGCTCGGGTGTTTCATGCCGACGATGTTGTAGCCGCAGTCGACGTGATGGACCTCGCCGGTGACGCCGCGCCCGAGGTCCGACAGCAGATACATGGCGCTGTCACCCACCTCGTCAATCGTCACGACACGGCGCAGGGGCGAGTTGTATTCGTTCCAACGCAGGATGTAGCGGAAATCGGAGACGCCGGAGGCGGCGAGCGTCTTGATCGGGCCGGCGGAGATTGCGTTGACGCGGATGTTCTGCTCGCCGAGGTCGGCCGCCATGTAGCGCACGGACGCCTCGAGCGCGGCCTTGGCGACGCCCATGACGTTGTAATGCGGCATCCACTTCTCGGCGCCGTAGTAGGTGAGCGTGAGTAGCGAACCGCCGTGCTTCATCAGCTTCTCAGCGCGCTGGGCGACCGCCGTGAAGCTGTAGCAGGAGATCAGCAACGTCTTGGAGAAGTTCCCGGCCGTCGTGTCGAGGTACCGGCCGGTAAGCTCGTCCTTGTCGGAGAACGCGATGGCGTGCACGAGGAAATCGAGGCTGCCCCACACCTTGCCGATCTCGGCGAACACGGCATCGAGCGAGGCTTCGTCCGTCACGTCGCACGGCAGAACGATGTTCGAGCCGACCTCGTGCGCGAGCGGTTCGACGCGCTTCTTCAGCGCATCTCCCTGGTAGGTGAAGGCGAGATCGGCGCCCTGCCGGCGGCAGGCCTGCGCGATACCCCACGCGATCGACCGGTTGTTGGCAACGCCCATGATGAGGCCGTGCTTGCCGGCCATGATCGACCCGGATTGCGCCATGGTCCCGTGATTCCTCGAAAAAACCCCGGGCCTGAAGGGTTCCCGGGTGAAGCGGGCTGCAATTTACACAAATGACATGCCCGGTCCACAGGAAAGCACCGGGTACGGATTTCCCAGTCGATCTCGGGGTTTGGCGGCGGCCCTTCCGTACTGTCCGCGAATGGAGCAAAAGGAAGGAGAAGATGGAGACCGCGATGACCACCGCCACGGCAACCGCCGATTTCACCACCAGGGACGAACCGTTCGCGCTGTTTGCCGAGTGGTACGCGGCGGCGGAAGGCTCCGAGCCGAACGACCCGAACGCGATGTGCCTGTCGACCGTCGATCCCGACGGCCTGCCCAACAGCCGCATGGTGCTGCTGAAGGGGTTCGATGCGGCGGGTTTCGTGTTTTACACGAACTTCGAAAGCCAGAAGGGCCAGGAGATCCTCGCCAACCCCAAGGCCGCGATCTGCTTTCACTGGAAGTCGCTGCGCCGCCAGGTGCGCGTGCGGGGGCTTGTCGAGGAAGTGTCGGGCGAGGAGGCGGACGCGTACTACAACTCCCGGCCGCGTGACAGTCGCATCGGCGCCTGGGCGTCGAAGCAGTCCCGTCCCCTCGAAAGCCGGTTCGCGCTGGAAAAAGCCGTCGCGCGATATGCGGCGCAGTATGCGATCGGAACCATTCCGCGTCCGGAGTATTGGGGCGGTTTCCGGATCCGCCCGGTGCAGATCGAGTTCTGGCAGGACCGGCCGTTCCGCCTGCACGACCGGCTGGTGTTCCGGCGTGAGCAACCGGACGCACCGTGGACCAGCAGCCGCCTCTATCCGTGAAGGACGATCGATGAATTCCACCCCTGCCACGCCCGCCGAGCGCCGCACGCTGATCCTGACCGGCGCCTCGCGCGGTATCGGCCATGCGACGGTGAAGCGATTCTCTTCAGCCGGATGGCGGGTGATCACCTGCTCCCGCCAGCCTTTCCCCGAGGACTGTCCCTGGGAGGCAGGCCCGGAGGACCACATCGTCATCGACCTCGAGAACCCAGCGGACGTCGAACGTGGCATCTCGGAGATGCACGAGAAGCTCAAGGAACAGGGCGGCCGCCTCGACGCGCTCGTCAACAACGCCGCGATCTCGCCGAAGAAGGCCGGGGGCGCGCGCCTCAACTCGCTCGACACGACGCTCGCCGACTGGCAGCGCGTGTTCCAGGTGAATTTCTACGCGCCGGTCATGCTCGCCCGCGGGCTGATCGAGGAGCTGAAGCGGGCAAAGGGCTCCGTCGTGAACGTCACCTCGATCGCAGGCTCGCGCGTACACCCGTTCGCCGGCGCGGCCTATTCCACCTCGAAGGCGGCGCTGCAGGCGCTGACGCGCGAGATGGCGGCGGACTTCGGTCCGCTCGGCGTACGCGTCAACGCGATCTCACCGGGCGAGATCGAAACGTCGATCCTGTCGCCTGGCACCGAGAAGATCATCCCGCAGATCCCGCTGCGCCGCCTGGGCCAGCCCGAGGAGGTGGCGAAGGCGATCTACTTCCTGTGCACCGACGCGTCGTCCTACGTCACGGGCGCGGAGATCCACATCAACGGCGGCCAGCATGTCTGAAGGTTTGCGGCCCGAGACGATCGCTGCGCGCGGCGTTCACGGACCGGACCCGGTGACAGGCGCAGTAGCCCCGGCCATCGTACCGGCGACGACCTACGCCCGTGACGCTGACTATGCGATCCGGGGACCGGCCACCAACTACAGCCGCTACGGTACGCCCACGACCGCCGAGACCGAGGAGACTCTCGCGGCACTCGATGGCGGCGCCGAGGCGCGGCTCTTTGCGTCGGGGATGGCGGCGATCGTGGCGCTCCTCGAGACGGTGCCGCACGGACGGCACGTTGTCGCGCAGTCGGTGATGTATCACGGCACGCGCACATGGCTTGAGCGGCTCGCGGCGGAGAAGCGCATAGCGCTGTCGCTTTTCGATCCGGCCGATCCCGGATCGCTCGGTCGCGCCATTCGCCCGGGCGAGACGGACCTCGTGTGGGTCGAGACACCGGTGAACCCCGTGTGGGACATCGTGGACATGGCCGAGGCTGCCCGCCTCGCGCACGCCGCGGGTGCGATCCTCGCCGTCGACTCGACGGGCGCGAGCCCGGCGATCTCGCGTCCGCTCGATCACGGCGCGGACGTCGTGTTCCACTCGGCGACGAAGTACCTCAACGGCCACAGCGACGTGCTCGCCGGCGTGCTCGTGACAAAGGCGAAGGACGCGCGCTGGGAAGCGGTGTGTGCGTACCGCAGCCTCGCGGGCGCCGTGCTCGCACCGTTCGAGGCATGGCTCCTGCAGCGCGGCGTGCGCACGCTGTTCGTCCGTGTACGGCAGCAGTCGGAGACGGCGCTGCATCTTGCCCGCCACTTCGAGCATCACCCGGCGCTCGCCGCCGTGCTCTATCCGGGGCTGCAGAGCCATCCGGGACATGCGGTTGCACGCCGGCAGATGACGGCGTTCGGCGGCATGATGTCGGTCCAGGTGAAGGGCGGGATGGCGGAAACGGGCCGGGTTATCCGTGCGCTGAAGGTGTTCGTGCCGGCGACCTCGCTCGGCGGCGTCGAAAGCCTTGCCGAGCATCGCAAGGTGATCGAGGGGCCGGGAAGCCCGGTTGCCGACAACCTGATCCGCCTGTCGATCGGCCTCGAGGCCCCGGATGATCTCGTCGCCGACCTCGAGCAGGCGCTGAAGGCCGTTTAGCCGAGCCGCTCTGCAGTTCAGCGTCGCATGGATCCTCGGGTCGAGCCCGAAGATGACAAAGAACAACCCGCCAATGCGGTACTGGCCTCAGATTGCATCATCCGCATCTCATCATCCTCGGGCTTGACCCGAGGATCCTTCTGCCACGCGAAATGGATGGCCGGGATGGGCCCGGCCATGACGTTGTGGCGGTCAGCTATCCACCGATTGTCATCCTCGGGCTTGACCCGAGGATCCTTCTACCACGCGAAAAGGATGGCCGGGATGGGCCCGGCCATGACGTTGTGGCGGTCAGCTAGCCACCGATTGTCATCCTTAGGCTTGACCCGAGGATCCATTCTGCCACTGCAAAAAGGATGGCCGGGACGGGCCCGGCCATGACGAACGGTGATGTCTATGGGCGTCACGCCGCGGCGCGGAGGTTTTCCTTGGCGACCCAGGCCTCGGTGTCGTTCAGCGCCTTCTCGTAGAGATCGAACATCTCGTCGACCTCACCCTCGCCGATGATCAGCGGCGGGCAGAGCGCCACCGCGTCGCCGAGCATGCGGCAGATCAGGCCGCGGTCCTGGGCGAACTTCACCGCCTGCGCGCCGACGCCCTTCTTCGGGTCGAACGGGCGCTTGGTCTTCTTGTCGGCGACGAGCTCGCACGCGCCGATCAGACCGACGCCGCGCGCCTCGCCCACCAGCGGATGATCCGCCAGCCGCTTGAGGTGCGCCTGGAAGCGCTGGCCGACCTTGGCGGCATGCGCGTAGATGCCGTCGCGCTCGTAGATCTCGATCACCTTGAGCGCTACCGCCGACGCCACCGGATGCGCCGTGTACGTATAGCCGTGGCCGAACGTGCCGATCTTCTTCGACTGCTCGAGCATCGCCTGGTAGAGCTCTTCCTCGATGGTGATCGCGCCGAGCGGGAAGTAGGCGGACGTGATCGCCTTCGCCATCGAGACCGACGTCGGCTTGTAGTCGACCGTCTGCGAGCCGAACGGGTTGCCGGTGCGCCCGAAGCCACAGATCACCTCGTCGGCGATCATGCGCACGTCGTACTTCGCCAGCACCTTCTGGATCTTGGCGAAGTAGCCCTTCGGCGGCACGATCACGCCGCCGGCGCCCATGATCGGCTCGGCGATGAAGGCGGCGATCGTCTCCGGTCCCTCGCGATGGATCAGGTCCTCGAGATCCTTCGCCATGCGGTCGGCGAACTGCTCCTCGGTCTCGCCCGCTTCGCCGAAGCGGTAGTAGTGCGGGCACGAGGTGTGGAGGATGTTCTTGATCGGCAGGTCGAAGTCGGTGTGCACCGCCGGCAAACCGGTCAGCGAGCCCGAGGCCACCGTCACGCCGTGATAGCCCTTGATGCGGGAGATCAGCTTCTTCTTCTCGTGCTTGCCGCGGGCGTTGTTGTAGTACCAGGTGAGCTTCACCTGCATGTCGTTCGATTCAGAGCCCGAGGAGCAGAACAGCACCTTCGAGGCTTCGCAGGGCACGATCTCCTTGAGCTTCTCGGCGAGCTCGATCGCGAGGTCGTTCGACTTGTGACCGAAGAGATGCGTGTACGGAAGACGGGCCATCTGCTTGGCCGCCGCCTCGACGATCTCCATGTTGCCGTAACCGAGCGAGGTGCACCACAGGCCGGCAAGCCCTTCGAGGTACCGCTTGCCGTCACTGTCGTAGACGTAGACGCCCTTGCCCTCCTCGAGCACCAGCGGCCCGATCTCGCGGTGGCGCGCGAGGTTCGTGTAGGGGTGAATGACGGTTTCGATATCGCGGACGGCGAGGTTCGACAGTTTCGACATGGACAACTCCGGGAACGGCTTGTATCGCGCAACGCCGCGCTTCAGAGCGCCTTCGGGGCCGGCGGCTTGCAGTCAGTGGTTTCTGGGATAGTCTGTCTTCAGGTGAAGATCAATTGCCGGCAGGAATTCCGGCGGCGGGGGCAGGTATGCAGGAGTTGACGCGGCAGTCGGCGGTTACGGTGGTCGAAGCCCTGCGCGTAGGAAAAGTTTCCCCGCTCGAATGCCTCGACGCTCTGGAGGCCCGCATCCGGGCGGTCGACACTCAGGTGAATGCGCTGCCGACCCTATGCTTCGACCGCGCCCGTGAACATGCGCGGCGGCTGATGCGGAGGCCGCCTGCGGATCGCGGATTGCTGGCCGGGCTTCCGGTGCCGATCAAGGATCTTGCCGACGTGCAGGGCGTGCGGTCGACGCAAGGGTCGCCGATCTTCGCGGACAGGATAGCCGAGACGTCCGACGTCCTCGTCACCCATGTCGAAGGCAACGGCGGCGTCGTCTACGGCATGACCAACACGCCCGAGTTCGGCGCCGGCGCGAACACGTTCAACGAGGTGTTCGGGCGCACGCTCAACCCGTGGAACACGGCGCGATCGGCGGCAGGATCGTCCGGCGGCGCCGCGGTAGCGCTCGCGACCGGCATGGCCTGGGTCGCGCACGGCTCCGATATGGGCGGCTCGTTGCGCAACCCGGCGAGCTTCTGCGGCGTCGTCGGATTTCGCCCCTCGCCCGGGCGCGTCGCGGCAACACCCGGCGCCTCGATCGGCAACCTGCTCTCGGTCGACGGCCCGTTGGGCCGCACCGTTGCCGACACTGCGTTGCTGTTCGATGCGATGGCGGGCGAGGAATGGGTCGATCCGCTCTCCATGCCGAAGGGCACCGCGAGCTATCTTGCGGCCGCCCGCTCCGGCAAGCGCCCGCGCCGCGTAGCGGTCAGCCGCGACCTCGGCATCACGCCGGTCGAGCCGGAGGTCGCGGACGCCGTGATGCGCGCTGCCCGCGCGCTCGAATCGCACGGCGTGATCGTGGAGGAAGCCCATCCGGACTTTTCGGAGGCGCACGCGTGCTTCCAGACCCTGCGCGCGGTGTCGTTCGCCACCTGGGGGCGGATCCTCATGGCGGAGCATCGCGACAAGCTGAAGCCGGAAGTCATCTGGAACATCGAGAAGGGACTGAACCTCACTGGCGAGGAGATCGTGAAGGCCGAGGCGCAGCGGGCCGAGATGTTCCGGCGCACGCTCGCCTTCTTCGAAACGTACGATCTGCTGCTCTGTCCGGCGACGATCACCGCCGCCTTCCCGGTCGAGCAACGCTACCTTGCGCAATGCAACGGCCACACGTTCGAGACCTACATCGATTGGCTCGCCATCGTGTACGCGATCACGCTCGTCGCCTGCCCGGCGATCTCGATCCCCTGCGGCTTCACGCGCGAAGACCTGCCGATCGGGCTGCAGGTGGTGGCGCCGCCGCATGGCGATGCGCGGCTGCTCGCCGGCGCGCAGTTCATCGAGGACGTGCTCGGTCTCGGCGCGATCACGCCGATCGACCCGCGCCCTGCCCGCTGAAGAAAGGAGAACCGTCCGTGCAAGGACTGATGCAGGACTGGCCGCTTCTGGTCTCGACCATCGTCGAACATGCCGCCCGCTGGCACGGCGAGCAGGAGGTCGTCTCGCGCACCGTGGAAGGGCCGATCCACCGCTACACCTACGCCGATCTGGACCGCCGTTCGCGGATGCTGTCGAGTGCCGCGCAGAAACGGCTTGGCGTGAAGCACGGCGACGTCGTGGCCACGATGGCGTGGAACACCTATCGCCACCTCGAGTGCTGGTACGGATTGATGGGGATCGGCGCTGTCGTCCACACGCTGAACCCGCGACTCTTTGCCGATCAGCTCGTCTACATCGCCAACCACGCCGAGGACCAGTGGGTGTTTCTCGACCTGACCTTCGTGCCGATCCTCGAAGGCATCGCCGACCGGCTGCCGAAGGTGAAGGGCTACGTCGTGATGACGGACGAAGCCCACATGCCGAAGGACACGAAGCTTCCGAACGCGATCGCCTACGAGACGCTTCTGGCCGAAGGCGATGCGGGCCTCCTCTGGCCGAAGCTCGACGAGAATACGGCGTGCGGCATGTGCTACACGTCCGGCACGACCGGAAACCCGAAGGGTGTCGTCTACTCCCACCGCTCCAACGTGCTGCACGCGCTGATCACCTGCGGCGGCGATTCCGTCGGGCTTTCCTCGCGCGAGACGATGATGCCGGTCGTCCCGATGTTCCACGCCAACGCGTGGTCGTTCGCCTACTCCGCGCCGATGGCAGGGGCGAAGTTCGTATTGCCAGGCCCCCGCATGGACGGCGCGGCGATCTACGAGTTGCTCGACACCGAGCGCGTGTCGTTCACCGCCGCCGTGCCGACGGTGTGGCTGATGCTGCTCCAGTACCTCGACAATAATCCGCATCTCGCGCTGCCCTACCTGAAGCGGGTCGCCATCGGCGGCTCGGCGTGCCCGGAAGCGCTGATGAAGGCGTTCATCGAACGCTACGATACGGACGTACTCCACGCGTGGGGCATGACCGAGACGAGCCCGCTCGGAACGATCTGTACGCTGAAGGCCTCCTCCGACCGGCTGGGTGAGGAAATCCGCTGGCAGCAGAAGCTGAAGCAGGGTCGGCCGACCTTCGGCGTCGAGATGAAGATTACCGACGACGAGAACCGCACGCTGCCGCACGATGGCAAGACGTTCGGCCGGCTGAAGGTGAAGGGGCCGGCGATCGCGCGCGCCTACTTCAAGGGCGAAGGGAATGCCGCCTTCGACGCCGACGGCTGGTTCGACACGGGCGACGTCGCGACGATCGACGAGTACGGCTTCATGCAGATCACCGATCGCTCGAAGGACGTAATCAAGTCGGGCGGCGAGTGGATCTCGTCGATCGATCTCGAGAACATCGCGGTCGGCTGCCCGGGCATCCTCGAAGCGGCGGCGATCGGCCTGCCGCATCCGAAGTGGGGGGAACGTCCGCTGCTCGTCTGCGTGCGCAAGAAGGAGGCTCATGTGACGGCCGACGACGTGCTCGCCCACCTCAACGGCAAGATCGCGACCTGGTGGCGACCGGACGCCGTGGAGTTCGTCGACGAGATTCCGCATACGGCGACCGGCAAGATCTCGAAGCTCACCCTGCGCGATCGTTTCAGGGACTACCGCCTGCCAGGCACCGAATAGGCTAGACCGCCGCGTACCGGCGAAGGGCTGGATCCGCGTCGTCGTCGAGCGCTCGCACCTTTGCCTGCTCGATCAGGTGTTCGACATGCGCCAGCGTGGAGAGCCCCGCGGCCGCGTGAAGCTTCGGGTCGAGCCCCTTGTAGACGAGCGGCACTATGTGGCCGACGCGCTGGTGTCCGGCGCGGATCGCTTCGAGGATCGCCGTTTCGCGCATCTGGCGGTGCGCAAGGTACGCGCGCGCAAAGCTCTGCGGCTTCGCCTTCGGCGGTCCGTGGCCCGGCAGGTAGAGCTCGTCGTTTGCCCGCTCGATCAGCGTCCGCAGCGACGCCATGTAGCTCGCCATGTGGCCGTCGGGCGGGGCGATCACGCTCGTCGCCCATGCCATCACGTGGTCGCCGGTGAACAGCGTGCGCTCCGCGTCGAGCGCGTAGGCCATGTGGTTCGACGTATGGCCGGGCGTGAACACCGCCTCGAGCCGGAAGCCGTCGCCGTCGATCGGATCCCCGTGCCGCACGGCGACGTCGGGAACGAACGCATGGTCGCCGGAGGCGTCGAGCCGCAGCCCTTCGGGAGCCGGTCGCCCGGCGCCGTGCGGCCCGAAGCCGTAGGTCTTCGCGCCAGTCTCGGCCTGGAGGCGTCGGGCGAGCGGGGAATGATCCGCATGCGTATGGGTAATCACGATGTGCGACACACGTTCGCCGGCCGTTGCGGCGCGGATCGCCGCGTAGTGCGCGTCGTTCTCCGGGCCGGGATCGATGACGGCGACCGCACCGCGCCCGACGAGATAGGTGTTCGTGCCGCTGCCAGTAAATGGACCAGGATTGTTGCAGGCTATGCGACGCACGAGCGCCGAAAGCTGCATCGGCTCGCCATATCGTGGCTCGAACGCCGTATCGAAATCGATGTCGCTCATCGGGGTTGATTAGCCCAGTCGAGTCCTCCCAGTATAGCCGAATCGGGATGTGCTCGGGTCGAGAGGCGGGAGAGTTTCGGCATGACGATACAGAACATGACGCTGGGGCACGGCGCGGTGCTGGGAGACCGCTTCCTGGGGCGTGCGGGGGAACGCAGCCCCTTCCATACGCTCGCGGCCGTGCTTGGCGGCAGTCTGCTGCTTTGGGTCTCGGCGAAGGCGAAGGTCGACCTCGGCGCCGTACCGGTGACGCTGCAGTCGCTCGCCGTGCTGGGCCTCGGCGCAGCACTCGGGCCGCGCCTTGCCGCGCTCGCAGTCCTTACGTACCTCGCCCAGGGGGCGCTGGGGCTGCCGGTGTTTGCGGGCACGCCCGAGAAGGGCATTGGCCTCGGCTACATGCTGGGCCCGACGGGCGGGTATCTCGTGGGGTTTCTCCTCGCCGCCGTGACGATCGGCAAGCTCGCCGAACGCGGCGCGGATCGAAACACGTTCACCATGTTTTTGGCGATGCTCGCTGCGACCGCGACGATCTACGTGCCGGGCCTTCTGTGGCTTTCGGCTTTCGTCGGCTTTTCGAAGGCGGTGACGCTGGGCTTCGTGCCATTCGTGTGGGGTGACCTGATCAAGGCGGCGCTCGCAGCCGTCGCGTTCCCGGCCGTTTGGTCTGTCCTGAAGCGGATCTAACCGGCCGTCCTCGCCGGAGGTGCGGCGTTTCCGCCTGACGGGAAATGGTCGGAGTGAGTGGATTCGAACCACCGACCCCCTGCTCCCGAAGCAGGTGCGCTACCAGGCTGCGCTACACTCCGTTTCCCGTGGCCGGCGGCGTTATAGCCACAACGACGTGTGCGCCGCAAGCCGCATCGAACCGGCTTCGCCACAATTGCCCGCCGCCCCGGCCGCCGCTATATGGAGCGCGCGATTCCGCACACTGCGGTGGGGCGTAGCCAAGCGGTAAGGCAGCGGATTTTGATTCCGCCATACCCAGGTTCGAATCCTGGCGCCCCAGCCAGTCCATCAGGTGTCCGATATCGTTCGTCGGCTGATGCGCTGTTTGCCCTTCGACGTGGACGTCGACCGTCGCCGCGCACGGGCCGCTGCGGTGCGGATCTAGTCCTTCAGATATGTCCGCAGGAACGTTCGCCACTTGCTTCGCGCGAGGATCGACTCGGGCGCTTCGGGGATGCGATCCTGGAAATTGTGGATCATGCCCTCGTAGAGGTCGAGCTTCACAGGCACCCCGGCGTTGTCGAGTGCCTGATAGAACCGGACGAAGCCGCTCAACAGCGTTTCCTTCAAGCCCCCCTGGATCAACGTCGGCGGGAACCCCTTCGAGAAGTCGCCATAGACCGGGGACGCATAGGGATGCTTCTGATCGACCGGATCGGCGAACGCGGCCGCTGCGAAGACGCCCTGTCGTTCGTAGAGCTGGTTCGGGTCCGCGTCGTGCAGCGTGGTTTCAGTATCACCGCTCGGAGTGACGTCGAGCCACGGCGAGACGAGCAGCGCCGCTGCAGGCATGCCGATGCCACGGTCCCGCATCTTCAGAACTGTAGCCGCAGCCAGGCCGCCTCCCGAAGAGTCGCCGTAGATTGCCGTGTCGACGAGCGCCTGACCGCCTGCCAACAATCCCTTGATTGCGGAAACAACCTGATCGGACATTGCATCGAACTTCACGTGGGGGGCGAGCGTGTAGTCGACCGAGATCACCCTCAACCCGGTTTCGTGCGCAAAGATCACAGCCCGTCCGAGGGAGGACTCTGCGCTGTACATCACATGCGCGCCGCCATGGGTGTATACGACGGCTTTTCCATCATCGCGCCAGCCGCCAGGGCGCACGTCGATTACCGGAATGCCTCCAAGTTCGCCGCGGATAGCCTCGTGGGGAAAGCGTTTCAGCAAAGGCTCCGACTTTGCCTTGCCGTCCGCCTCGGCCCAAGCCTGCAGCTTGCGCCAGCCCTCGATGTCCGAGGCAGCCGGAAAGGCGGGCTTCGTAGCGGGGTCCGGCAGCGTCGCCATGACCCTTTGAGCCTCAAGCGAGACTGTCGGCGGGATGTGAACATAGCTTCGCGGCTCCGGCTGATCACCCACGTGCACCTCCGTCAAATGCCTCTCCAAGGTTGGGAATGGTGGCGGACGAGTTGGCAATGGGAATGACATTTTCTGCAGTTGACCAAAAAAGCTTACTGAACCGGCGTTCAGCGCACCTGCGGCACCAACGCCAAGCACATGGAGATGGGCGTCTGCGGATAACCACACATTCATCGGCCACACGCTATGAAGGCCGCGAGTGCAATAGTGATCGCTACCCTTTCGGAAAGACGCCCGTGATCGGCCAGCGCGAGCCATATCGGATCCTCCGGCGATATCCACCGGCCGGCCGCCTCCTGATGGCTTCGCTCGGTCTTTTCTGCATTGTCATGCCGGCGTGGGATCTGCGCCACGCCTTCCATTCGTTCGGCTGGTGGACGCTGTTCTTCGGGGTGATCGTTGCGGGCGCATGGTCGGTGGGCTTCTCGTTACTATCGAGCGCGATCGCCGGTGACAGCGAGTCGTGGTCCATCGAAGACGGAACGATGCTCCTGGAGCGCGTCTCACCGCTGCGTCGCCGCATCGATCTCATCCGCGGCGAGGACGTGGCGCACATAAGTCTCCGTACTGTCGACTGGGACAGCGGGTCGGACACGTACCGCGTGGTCATCCATCTGCGATCGGGCGAAAAGCTCGAAACGCCGGACTACGAGTCAGTAGCGAAGGCGGAGGGCATCAGGGTTGAACTTCGCCGAGAATTACGCCTTCCGTAGCGGCTGCCTCGGGCGTCCGCCAGGCGAGTGTCTTGCCATGTCCTAGCGACCGCGTGCAATTTCAAGCAGGTTGACTGCCCCCTTGAATTGAAAACGGAGAGGCTCATGCAGAAAAGACTCAAGGCCGTGTTTCTAGCCACCGCCATCGCATTCTGCGCGACGGCCCCGGCGCCGTTGCGGGCGGCCGACGCAGCGTTCACCGAAGAGGCAGCGCGGGCGATCGGCGTCGATGCGTACCTCTACTTCTATTCGCTGGTCACCATGGACATCACGCGCCGCCAGATCAGCAACGTCCCGCCCGGGTCCGGCGGGCTCGGCGGTCCGCAAAACATGTTCATCAACATTCCGACCTATCCGCCCGCGGACATGAAGACGGTCGTCCGGCCGAACTTCGACACGCTCTATTCGTCCGCCTGGCTCGACCTCACCAAGGAGCCGATGATCGTCTCGGCGCCGAACACGGACGGCCGTTACTATCTCCTGCCGATGCTCGACATGTGGACCGACGTGTTCGCCTCGCCCGGCTGGCGCACCACCGGCACGCAGGCAGCGGATTTCCTGATCGCGCCGCCCGGCTGGTCGGGCACCGTGCCGTCGGGGGTCACGCGCATCGATGCGCCGACGCCTTACGTGTGGATCATCGGCCGGACCCAGACGAACGGGCCGGACGACTACGAGGCGGTCCACAAGATCCAGGCAGGCTACAAGGTCACGCCGCTGTCGCAGTGGGGCGGCACGGTGACGCCTCCGGCGTTCGTACCGGACAAGACCATCGACATGAAGACGCCGCCGAAACTTCAGGTCGACTCGATGGACGCCGCGACCTTCTTCGCCTATGCGGCCGAGCTTCTGAAGGTGAACCCGCCGCACCTCACCGACCAGCCGCTCATCGCGCAATTGAAGCGGCTGGGCTTCGAGCCGGGCAAGAGCTTCGATCTGAAGTCCGCCTCGCCCGAAGCGCAGAAGGCATTCGCCAACGCGCCGCAGGACGCGCAGAAGCTGATGGCGTGGAAGCTGCCGTCGATGGCTGCCGTGGTGAACGGATGGCAGATGAACACGACCACGATGGGCGTCTACGGCAACTACTATCTGAAGCGCGCCCTCGTCACGCAGTTCGGTCTCGGTGCGAACCTGCCGCAGGATGCGATCTATCCGCTGAACCTCGCGGATAGCACCGGCAAGCCGCTCGACGGAGCGAACCGGTACACGCTGCACTTCGACAAGGACAAGCTGCCGCCGGTCGACGCGTTCTGGTCGGTCACCCTCTACGACAAGGAGGGATTCCAGGTAGCGAACCCGCTCAACCGCTTCGCGGTCAGCAGCTGGATGCCGTTCGTCTACAACCCCGACGGCTCGCTTGACCTCTACTTCCAGAACGAGAGCCCCGGCAAGGACAAGGAGGCGAACTGGCTGCCGGCGCCGAAGGGCCCGTTCAACCTCACGATGCGGCTTTACGCCCCTCAGGCTTCCGCCATCAACGGCGAGTGGGACCCGCCGCCGGTGGTGAAGCAGTAACTATGCCACTGCGCGAGGCCGGCGGTGACGCCGGCCTCGCATCCAGAAAGTTCAGGCGAACCACCAACGCTCGAGCGCCTTGAGGCCGTCCATCGACCAGTTGGACGACCTCTTGTCGGCGTGCTGCACCTTGTTCGAGCGCGCGAAATCGGCGTGCGCCGCGATGAGCTACGTCATGAAGCGATCGTTCGCCCAGTGCGTCTTTCGACAGGATGCTCACCGTTGCGGCGGTGCGGCCTCACTTGAGCGGTGAGTAACAGGCGCCGCAAGCATCCGTTCCCGCAGGATGTCGTAGATCGGCCGGCTCCCGATGAGGCTTGCAACCAGCGTTGCTGCAAGCGATGCGGTCAGCATCGCCATGGCGCAGTCGGCCCGTCCGGTCATTTCGATGGTCATGACCACCCCCGTCAACGGCGCACGCACGACCGCCGTGAAGATCGCGGCCATCGCGACGACCGAGAGAACGGCGGACGATGGGGCCAGACCCGGCATCACCGGGGCCATGAAGGCATGGAACAAGGCGCCAGACCCTGCTCCCACCACGAGCAGCGGTGCGAACAGGCCGCCCGGAACGCCGGCCGCATAGGAGAGCGGGCCGAGGATCAGTCGGACCGCCAGAACGATGCCAAGGATCGATGCGGGCCAGGTCGTGGACAGGGCCGACTGAACCAGCTCTTCACCCCCGCCGATCAAGTGCGGATAGCGCCAGCCGACCACGCCGACGACGGCCCCGATGATCCCCGCCCGAATGATCGATGGAATTCGCTGAAGCCTGTCTGCGCCGTTGAGAAACGCCAGCGTGATCGTACTGTACCATGCGCCCGCGAAGCCCATCAGCGCGCCGAGGACGAAGTGTACGGGAAGCTGGTTCAGTGGCTGCTCCACCGGGACGCCGGCATGAAACAGCTGAGCGTCACCGAGCGCGAAATGCATGACCGCCATGGCGACCGCCGCAGCTGCAAGCGTCGTCAAAACCTGCAGGGGCACGAAGGTGCGCGTCAGTTCCTCGAAGACAAACACCGCAGCGCCGACGGGCGTATTGAATGCGACTCCCAGCCCCGCGCCTGCGCCAGCCGCCAGCACGGCTTCCCGATCCGCGCGATCGGGCAGGAAACGCCGGGCAAGCTCGTGCGCGATCACCGAGCCCATCTGCACCGTCGGGCCCTCCCGGCCGAGCGGCATTCCAGCACCGATTGCGAGGATGCCGCCTACGAACTTTACCGGAACGACGATCGCAGACGCCGGAGGCGCTTCGCCCCTGATCACGGCTTCCACATGCTGCACGCCGCTGCCAGCCGCGATGGGTGCGTAGCGCATCACCAGAAACCGGGCCGCCATGACCGCCAGTGCCGTGCCGGCAACCACCGCGAAAAATCCACCAGGCACATCGTGCGCGCGCGTGACCAAGACCTCGCGAAACTGACCGGCTGCGTCCAGCGCAGTGCGAAACGCGCTGCCCAGCATGCCCGTCACCAGACCCGCGCCGATGGCGACCGAGAACACGAGAAGGATCGCGCGACGATCATCGCCCTGCATCGCCGCCCCCCTTCCACAGCGCATGACAAGCCCTCCTCATCTTAGCGACGAGTCGAGGCGCTGGGTACCGCGTCGCTTCAGCCTGCGGTCCCATCATCCCTGCCCCGCCGCAATGGGGCTTCTCAAGCGCGGCGGCGGTGCCGATGATCCCGCCCGATCAGTCTCGACGAAGGATCCCGCGCGCATGGCCGACCGGCTCACCGTTGCTCCCCGCCGGGAGTTCCAGAGCTTCCACGATTTCCCGATCTGCCTCGACCTCGACGCGCTCGATGCCGACATCGCCATCATCGGCATTCCGTACGGGGCCGCCTATTCGATGGACGAGGTGAGCAACGACCAGGTCAACGCGCCGACCCACATCCGCCGCTACTGCGAACGCGCGCTCCGCGGTCTTGACCGTTACGACTTCGATATCGGCGGCACGCTGCTCGACGGCCGGCCGATCAAGGTGGCCGATTGCGGCGACATTCTCGGCGACCCGAATGATCCCGCCGTGCACCGGGCGCGCGCGGAAACGGCGATCCGGAAGATCCTCGCAGCCGGGGCGCTGCCGATCGTGCTCGGTGGCGACCACGGCATCCCCATTCCCGTGTTCCGCGCCTACGAGGGGCGCGGGCCGATCACGCTCGTCCAGGTCGACGCCCACATCGACTGGCGCGACACCATGCACGGCGTGCGCGAGGGCCTTTCCAGCCCCATCCGGCGCGCGTCCGAGATGGGCCACTTCGACCGGATCTTTCAGATCGGCCTGCGGGCTGCGGGCAGCGCGCGGCCCGAGGAGTACGAGGCGGCGAAGGCATGGGGCGCCGTGCTCATCCCCGACATCGAACTCCAGAGCGTCGGCATGGAGGCGGTGCTTGACCGCATCCCCGACGGGGGGAAGTACTACCTCACCATCGATGCCGACGGCATGGACCCGACGATCATGCCGGCCGTCGCCGGACCCGCGCCTGGCGGCGTGACCTATCCGCAGATCCGCACGCTTATCCAGGGGCTCGTGAGAAAGGGCCGGGTGGTCGGCATGGACATCGTCGAGATCACCCCGAAGCGCGACGTGAACGGCATCACCGCGATCACCGCCGGGCGCATGATCGTCAACCTGATCGGGACCGCAGTGCGGGCCGGATACTTCGACCGGTGAGGTACGAGCGCGTCGCCGTCACGGGAGGTGCCGGCCGGCTCGGCCGTCACGTGGTGGGAGCGCTTGCGGGGCGCTGCGAGGTGGTCGTGCTTGATCGTGCGCACACGGACCAAGCGGCGAGCCTTGTCGTCGACGTGATGGATGCCGACGCGGTTCATCGCGCGCTGAAGGGCTGCGATGCCGTCGTCCATCTCGCCGGGATCGATCTCGACACGACCGTTCCGCCGGAGGAGTACGTCCGGGTGAACGCGCTCGGCACCTACACGGTGCTCGAGGCCGCACGGGCCAACGGCGTGAAGCGTGTGATCACCTGTTCGAGCGTCACCGCCACGGGACTCAACGAGGCGCGTCGCGACTGGCCGCCGCTTTATCTGCCCGTCGACGAGGACCATCCGCTGAACCCTGTGCACGGATACGGCATCTCGAAGCGCATGGCGGAGTCGGCGGCCCAGTCGTTCATGGGAGCCATGGACGTGATCGTGCTGCGGCCGATGCTGGTGATGTTCGCCTCGAACCTGGCGCACGTGCGCAGGCAGCGCGAGGCTGCCACGCGCTGGCTCTACTACTACATTGCCCCGGACGATGCGGGCCGCGCCTTCCACGCGGCGCTCGAGGCGCCGAAGGGCACCAACGGCACGTTCTTCGTCACCGCCGCCGACACATGCCATGAAGAGCCGACGCTCGACTGGCTTGCCCGCTCGCTGGGTCCATTGCCGGAAGTGCGCGACCGTGCCTGGTTCCGGGACAACCCGCGCGCCTCCGTATTCGATGGACGCCGCGCGCGCGATGCTCTCGGCTTCGAGCCGACGAGCGACTGGATCACGCTGAGCAAGAGCCTGCAGGAGGTTTCCACATGACCGCCCTCACCGAAGCGCTGAAGGAGGAGCTGCGCGCGGCAGGCCTCGTCGACACGCACTATCACGTCGGCCCGGAACTGATCATCCGCCGCTACGACGTGAAGACGCTCGCCGACGTCGCTGCCCCGTTCGGCGCGACGCTGGTGCTCAAGAACCATACGTACCCCACGACGCCGCTCGCTGCACTCGCCCGGGCCCGTTTCGGCGCGCACTTCCTCGGTGGTGTCGTGCTGAACCGCTACGTCGGCGGCCTCAATCCCCAGGCGATCGAGGGCGCACGCTCCGGCAACCGCGCGGAGGTCGCGAATGCCGCGCCCGACACGACGCCGTTCGTCGTGTGGATGCCGACGGTGCACGCCGCGTCCCACATCCGCGTGCACGGGTTCGGGTTCGACCCGGCGTGGTCGGGATGCTGCAATCACGGGCACGACCATGGCGATGCGAAGGCGGGCGATGGAAAGGCGGGTGAGACGAAGACGGACGAGCCGGTGATCGTGTTCGACGAGGCTGGCAGGCCCGTACCCGAGCTGATCGAGACGCTCGAGGCCATGGCGCGCAACCGCTGCATTCTCGCGACGGGTCATCTCTATGCGGACGAAGTGAAGAAGCTCGTGCCGCTGGCGCTCGAGATCGGCATTCCCCGGATCATCCTGACCCACCCGCACTATCCCTCGATCCGCCTCTCCGATGAGGACCAGAAGGCGCTGCTGAAGCGGCCCGAGGTTTTTGCCGAGCACTGCTTCGCCGTGCATACGCAGGACGGCGTCGCGATCGAGGAGTACGTCAACGCGATCCGGGTGACCGGTCCCGAACAGGTGCTGCTCTCGACCGACTTCGGTCAGGTCTCGAGCGAGCCGTTCCCGGAAGGGACGATCACCTACGCGGCCGAAATGGGCGAGCGGCTGAAGGGCTTCGTGTCGCGCCGCGACTTCATCGCGATGTTCTCCTCGAACGGGCGGCGCGCGCTGATGCTCGCGTGACCATCCGGCGTCAGCGGCGTCGTTCGAGCAGCGCGAAGAACACGACCGTCATGGCGAGCACGATGAGGAGCAGCGCGAACGACGCGGCGGCGCCTTCGTTCAGCGACAGGCCGAGGAAGGCGCGCCGGTAGGCGAAGAAGCTCAACACCTCGGTCGAGTTGCCAGGCCCGCCGCGCGTGAGCACGTAGGGGAGGTCGTAGGTGCGGAACTCGTTGATGAGCTGGATCACCACGGTGATCATTGCCACCGGTTTGAGCAGCGGCAGCGTGATGTGCCAGAACTGCTGCCACGACGTGGCGCCGTCGACGGCAGCCGCCTCGTAGGGGTCGCGTGGCAGCGAGGCGAGACCCGCCGCGAGGATCAGGATCACGAACGACACCTGCTGCCAGATGTCGATGCCGGCCATCGTCCAGAGCGCAAGCGAGGGCGACCCCAGCCAGTCGATCCCGCCGATCCCGAGCGACTCCAGCACGTGGTTCACGATGCCGAGGTTCGGCTGGAGCAGCATGCGCCAGATGAGCGACACGCTCACCGGCGACATCGCCATCGGGATGGTGAGGAGCGCAAAGTAGATTGGCCGCATACGGACGGTCTTGTTCAGCATCAGCGCGATGGCCAGCCCGAACACGAACTCTCCCGCCACCGTCACGATCGAGTAGACGACGGTGAGCCACGTCGCTTCCCAGAAGTGCGGGTCCGACAGAACGGCCTGGAAATTGGCAAGGCCCTTGAACGGCAGCAGCGCGGGATGCAGCAGGGTCTGCGACGACAGCGCCATCAGCACCGCGTAGACGAGCGGGAACCCCATGACGATGGCGAGCATCGCGAAGCCCGGGGCGGCGAAGGCCCATCCGGTCTTCCACTCGCGGTCGAGGCGCTGGAGAAAGGTCATGCGGGAACGGGAAGGCCCGGCGGCGGAGTGCCGCCGGGCGTCGAGAGGTTACTTCTTCAGGAGGTCGGCGAGGCCGTCGGCCGCCGCCTTCAGCGCGTCCTCGGGCTTCGCCTGGCCGCCCGCCGCCTGCTGCAGCTGGTTGCCGAGCACGTCCTCGTACTGCGCGGAGTACGTGAAGATCGGGAACGACTTGCCGCTCGCCACGATCGCCAGCGCATCCTTGTAGTAGGGATACTTCGCGAGCACGTCCGGGTTCTCGTAGACGTCGGCGCGCACCGGCGCATGGCCCTCGAGCGCGCGCTTCACCGAGATGTCCTTGCTCTGCACCCACTGGATGAACTTCCAGGCCGCTTCCTGCGACTCGGCGGAAGTGTTCTTCGGGATGCCCCAGCCCCAGCCGCCGCTCTCGCCCGCGCCGCCCGGCATCACGGCGAGCTTCACCTTACCGGCCGCCTTCGGGCACTTCTCGGCGTTGTCGACCTGCGGCAGCATCCACCAGTAGGTCACCATCGAGAACGCCTCGCCCGCGCACATCAGCCGCATGGTGTCGTCGAGCGTGGCCGAGAGCGCGCCGGTCTGCGCGCCGTTCTTGATGTTGTCGATGTAGAGCGCGAGCGCCTTCTTGCCGGCGTCGCTGTCGAGCGTCACGTTGCCCTTGTCGTCCATGTACTCGCCGCCGGCGGCGAACAGGTAGTTCGAGAACTCCATGCTGTTCGGATCGCCGCGCTGGCCCTGCATCGCAGCGCCCGCGACGCCGGCGTTCGCCTTCATGAACTTCGAGATCTGCACGTATTCCTCGAGGCTCGTCGGGGCGGCGAGGTCCTTGCCGAACTGTGCCTTGTAGGCCTCCTTGAGCTTTGCGTCCTCGAGCAGGTCGGTGCGGTAGATGAGGCCCATCGAGTAGTTATACATCGGGATGAGCGACGTGTTCGTGGGCGTGCCGCCGAGCAGCGTGAAGGTCGACGGGATGAAGGCGGAGGTGTCGAACTTCGATCCCGCGATCAGCGGCGACAGGTCGACGAGCCAGCCGGCCTTCGGGAATTCGCCCGCCCAGAGGAAGTCGACCTCGAGCAGGTTGTAGTAGCTTTCGGGCGCGGTGAGCTGCGGCACGAGCTTGTCGTGCATGTCGCCGTAGCCGACCTTCTCGAACTCGACCTTGATGCCGGTCGCCTTCTCGAACTCGGGCAACAGCCCCTCGATGATGTGGGTCTCCGGCACGTCCTCCATCAGCGCGTGCAGCGTCACGCCGTCGGCGCGCACGGTGGCAGAAGCGGCGAGCAGCGCCGTGAGGCTCGCTGCGGCCAAGATCGTCGAATACCGGGTCATGGTTCCTCCTGTGGTTCTGATGACGTCGACGAAGCTCATTTGACACTCCCGAAGGTGAGGCCCTGCACGATGAAACGCTGAATGAAGCGCGAGGCGACGATGAGCGGCAGGATCGCCAGCACCACGCCCGCGGACACCTTGCCGATCTGGATCCCGTTCGAGGTCTGGAGCGAGGCGAGCGCCACGGGGATCGTCGATGTCCGGGGTCCGGTGAGGACGAGCGCGAACAGGAACTCGTTCCACGACAGGATGAAGCCGAGGACGCCGGCCGCCGCGATTCCCGGCAGCGACACCGGCAGCACGATGCGCCAGAACGCCTCCCAGGCGGTCGCCCCGTCCGTCATCGCCGCCCATTCGAGCTCGACCGGAATGCCCTCGAAGAAGCCCATCAGGATCCAGGCGAGGAACGGCATGTTGAGCGCGGCGTAGACCAGCATCAGCCCGGTGAGCGAATTGGTGAGGCCGACCGAGCGCAGGATCGCGAACGCCGGCAGCACCAGCGCGACGGGCGGCAGCATCTGCAGCGCCAGGACGAGGAAGCGGCCGAAGCGCCCGCCGGTCCGGAAGCGCGCAAAGGCGTACCCCATCGCGGCAGCGAACGGCAGGGCGAGCAGCACGGAGCCCAGCGCGACTATGATCGAGTTCATGTAGAACGTGCCGAAGCGGTTCTTCGTGAACAGCGTCTGGTAGTTCTCGAACGAGAGCTGCGGCAGGATATCGGGCGTGTATGCCATGCTTTCCGGCACGAGACTCGTGCGCAGCACCCACAAGGGCGGCAGCAGGATCGCGATCACCGCAATCAACAGCCCCGCATGGATGCCGACGTTCTTCACGCGCGCCCTCCCGGGCTGAGGCGTGGACGGGGGATGACCTTCCCGTCCGCCGGGTCGAACAGGTGCATGGGCATCAGGTCCGCGTGCAGCGTTACCCGATCACCGACAGCGGCGCGGAAGTGGCGCGAGAGGCGGGCCGACAGGCGTTGCTTCCCGTCGGCGAGACGGCCGACGACGATGTTTTCGGGGCCGAGCGCCTCCACCGCATCCACGGCAAGCGTCACCGGGTGCGAGGCGGCCGACGCCGGCTTCTCGTAGAGATCCTCGGGGCGCAGGCCGAAGATCACCGGCCTGCCCGTCCACGCGGCATAGGCGGCGCGGTGGATGTCCGGGATCGGCAGGCGTGCGCCTGCGGTGCGGAATACGAGCGCACCCTCCTCGAGGTCGAGCGTGCCCTCGACCAGATTCATCGGCGGGCTGGCGAGGAACGTCGCGACGAACGTGTCGGCCGGGTTCGAGTAGACCTCGAGCGGCGGCCCCTGCTGAATCAACCGCCCGTCGCGCATGATGCAGATGCGATCGCCCATCGTCATCGCCTCGACCTGGTCGTGCGTGACGTGGATGGTTGTCCGCCCGAGGCGGCGGTGCAGGCGCACCAGTTCCAGCCGCATCTCGGCCCGCAACTGCGCGTCGAGGTTCGACAGCGGTTCATCGAGCAGGAACGCCTGCGGGTCGCGCACGATGGCGCGCCCCAGCGCCACGCGCTGGCGCTGGCCGCCGGAGAGCGCAGCGGGCTTGCGGTCGAGCAGCGGGGTGAGACCGAGGAGCGCGGCCGCGTCCTTCACCTTCGCGTCGATCTCAAGCGCAGGCGTGCCGCGCATCTTCAGGCCGAACGCCATGTTCTGCCACACGTTCATGTGCGGGTAGAGCGCGTAGCTCTGGAACACCACCGCGATGTTGCGGTCGCGCGGCGGCACGTGGTTGACGAGCGCGCCGTTGATGAAGATCTCCCCGCCGGTCACGCTCTCGAGGCCGGCGATGGTGCGCAGCAGCGTGGACTTCCCGCAGCCCGAAGGCCCGAGGAAGATCACGAACTCGCCGTCCTCGATCTTCAGGTCGACCTCGCGCACACCGGCCTGGCTGCCGGGATAGATCTTCGACACGCGGGCGAGCTCAATCGAGGCCATGCCGCCGCTCCGCAAGCACCTTCGCAAAATGCACAAAACCGCACACGTTTGCCGGCCGTACGATCATGTCATGTACACCCCGCCGGTCACGTTGATGCCCTGCCCCGTCATGAACCGGGCGCTGTCGGAGCACAGGAACACGACGACGTCGGCGACGTCCTCGGGCGTCTCGAGCCGTCCGAGCGGCGTCTGGGCGACGTAGTCGGCGATCACCCGTTCCGGCGATACGCCACGCAGCGTCGCTTCCCACTCGACTTCGCGCGACTGCATGCCGGTCTTGACGAAGCCCGGACACACGGCGTTGACCCGAATGCCTTTCGCCGCAAGTTCGCGTGCCAGCCCTTGCGTCCATCCGAGCACGGCGAACTTGCTCGCCGAATAGTGCGCGAGCAGCGGCGCGCCGACCTTGGCGGCCAGCGAGGCCGTGTTCACGATCACGCCCGCGCCTTTTGCCAGAAAATGCTTCGCTGCCAATTGGTTGGTGAGAAAAACGCCGCGGGCATTGACGTCGAAGTTGTAGTCCCACTCCTCGTCGGTCAGATCGACCGCGTGCTGCATCGTCGACACGCCCGCGTTGGCGATGAGGATGTCATAGCCGCCAAGCGCGCGCTCGACCGCGGCGAATGCCTCGGACACCGATGCACGCTTGCGCACGTCGATCGCCTGCGCGATGGCGCCGGAGCCGATTTCGGCGGCCGCCGTCTGCGCCGCGGGCAGGTTGATGTCGAGAACGGCCACCGTGACGCGCTGCGCCGCCAGTGCACTCGCGATCGCGCGGCCGATCCCGGTTGCCGCGCCGGTAACGATGGCGCGCCTGCCTGCGAGTTCCGGAAAGGACGGCGTGGCCAAGACGGGCGTCTCCTGTTGAGAGCCTTCATTTAAGGCCACAAAATCGAACAACGCAAACGGATTATATGTTTGATTTTGTGCGTTTGTCGCCGTACACTCGAACGGAACAACGACCGGGAACCGAAGCACCCCATGCCCCGCGCCTCCCATCGCAAGACTGCCACGACAGCGGAGCGGTCGCGGCCGCGCGTGCTGCCGGCGCTTCGGCATGCGCACATCCTGTCCGAGCTCGCGGCCTCCGGAGCCGTGCAGGTGAGCGCCGTCGCCGACGCGCTCGGGGTTTCGGAGATGACGGTGCGACGCGATCTCGTGGACCTCGAGGCGGCCGGCCGGCTCGTCCGCATCCATGGCGGCGCCGTCGATGTCGACCGCAACCGCGCCATCGAGTTCGACCGCGACGAGCCGGATTTCGAGGCGCGCCTCGAGCGCAATCGCGAGGCGAAGGAGGCGATCGCGCGGAAGGCTGCCGACCTCTGCCAGGGGTGCCGCACGGTCGCGCTCGACGTCGGCACGACCACCCACATCGTCGCGCGCGCCCTTGCCCAATCGTTCGCAAAGCTCTTCACCAACAGCCTGCGCATCGGCGCGGAGCTCGCCGCCGCAGGGCGGGAAGTCTACGTTCCGGGCGGCCGCGTTCGGGCGGGCGAGCTTGCCGTCGGCGGTTCGACGGCGGTGTCGCAGTTCCAGGCGCTGTGGTTCGACATCGCCTTCATCGGCGTCTCCGGGATCACGCCCGGCGGGCTCTACGACTATTCGTTCGAGGATGCAGACCTGAAGCGCGTCTACCTCGCCCGCTCCGGCATCCGCGCCGTCGTCTGCGACGCATCCAAGTTCGAGCGCATGTCGCTCGTCCACATCGGCGCGCTCAAGGACTTCGACGTGCTCGTCACCGACGCATCGCCACCGCCGCTGCTCAAGGCCGCGCTCGCCGAGGCGGGCGTGCGCCTCGAGATCGCCGGATAACCCGTTCGTTAGGAGGTCTTTCCATGGTCTTCGAGTTCTTCGGTGCGAAGAAGAAGGTCGTCATCGCGATGGCGCACATCGGCGCGCTGCCGGGCTCGCCGCTCTACGACGCCGACGGCGGCATGGAAAAGCTGATCGACGGGGTGTCGCAAGACATCGAGAAGCTGATCGCCGGCGGGGTCGACGCCATCATGTTCGGCAACGAGAACGACCGGCCGTACCTCCTGAAGGCCTCCCCTGAGTCGCTCGCTGCGATGACCGCCGTCGTGACCGCCGTGAAGCCGATGCTCAAGGTGCCATTCGGCGTGAACTACCTGTGGGATCCCTCGGCCAGCGTCGCGATGGCGGTGGCGACGGGCGCCTCCTTCGTGCGCGAGATCTTCACCGGCGTGTTCGCCTCCGACATGGGTGTGTGGGCGCCGGACGCGGCGACGCCCGCCCGCATGCGGCGCAACCTCGGCCGCCCGGACCTCAAGATGCTATTCAACATCAATGCCGAGTTCGCGCACTCCCTCGACCAGCGGCCGATCGAACTTCGCGCACGAAGCGCCGTGTTCTCATCGCTCGCCGATGCGATCCTCGTCTCCGGCCCGGTGACCGGCGAGCCCGCCGACCAGTCGCAGCTTCGGAAGGTGTGCGATGCCGTGAAGACGGTGCCGGTCTTCGCCAACACCGGCGTCAACATCGACAACGTCACGGCGACGCTCGAGATGGCGAGCGGCGTCGTCATCGGCACGCACTTCAAGGTCGACGGCATCACCTGGAATGCAGTCGACGGCGAGCGGGTGAAGCGCTTCATGGACGTCGTCGAGAAGATCCGCCGGTAGCGCAATGCCCTGCGTCCTCGGCCTCGACATCGGGACGACGTCGACGATCGGCATTCTCGTCTCGATGCCCGATCGCATCCTTGCGACCGCCTCGCGGCCGGTGACGCTGTCGTCGCCGCACCCCGGCTGGGCCGAGGAAGATCCCGGCGAATGGTGGCGGAACGTCTGCGCCATCATTCGTGAATTGATCGATGCGGCGGAAATCGCACCGGCGGACATCGCCGCGATCGGCGTCACGGGGATGCTCCCCGCCGTCGTCCTCCTCGACGAGGCCGGCCACGTGCTGCGGCCGAGCATCCAGCAGAGCGACGGGCGCTGCGGCGCGGAGGTCGAGGCGCTGAAGCGCGAGGTCGACGAGGCGGCGTTCCTCAACAAGGCCGGCAATGGCGTCAACCAGCAGCTCGTCGCGGCGAAGCTGCGCTGGATCGCCCGCCACGAGCCCGGCGTGTTCCGCCGGATCGCCACGGTGTTCGGCTCCTACGACTTCATCAACTGGAAACTCACCGGCGAACGCGCCATCGAGCAGAACTGGGCGCTCGAGGCAGGCTTCGTCGAGGTCGCGACACACCGTCTCGACGATACGTTGATTGCGCTCACCGGCCTGCCGCGCGCTGCGATCCCGCGCAAGATCGGGTCGCACGAAATTCTAGGGCACGTTACGGCCGCGGCATCCGCCGAGACCGGCCTCGCGGCGGGGACGCCGGTTGTCGGCGGCGCGGCTGACATGATCGCCTCCGCGCTCGCTGCGGGCATCGCGAAGCGGGGCGACATCCTCTTGAAATTCGGCGGTGCAATCGACGTGCTGGTCGCGACCGACAAGGCGGTGCCCGATCCCCGGATGTTTCTCGACTACCATCTCGTGCCCGGCCTCTTCATGCCGAACGGCTGCATGGCGACGGGCGGCTCCGGCCTCAACTGGTTCGCCAGCGCTTTTTGTGGCGGATTTCTCGCCACGGCCGCGGAGAACGGCCTGACGATCCACCAGTACATGGACCAGCTCGCCGCCGACATTGCCCCCGGGGCGGAGGGCCTGACCGTGCTTCCCTACTTCCTCGGCGAGAAGACCCCGATCCACGATCCTTCCGCGCGCGGCGTGTTCGACGGCCTCACCCTGTCCCATACGGCGGCACACGTGTGGCGCGCGCTGCTCGAGGGGTATGCATACGCGATCCGGCACCACGTCGACGTGCTGCACGAGATGGGTCATGCGGCGACGAACGCCATCGCCTCGGACGGCGGCTCGAACAGTGCGCTCTGGATGCAGATCGTGGCCGACGTCCTCAAGCAGCCCGTGCAGCGACTCTCCGGCCATCCGGGCTCGTGCCTTGGCGCGGCATGGACGGCGGCCATCGGCGCCGGGCTCACCAACGACTGGGGCGGTGCGAATCGCTTCGTCTCGTTCGGCGAGCGGATCGAGCCGCGCCGCGACACGGCCGCGCTCTACGACCGCGGCTACGCGCGCTTCCGTGACCTCTACGACCGCCTCAAGGGGCGGGCGCCGTGACGCTCGCCGCCGTCGCCTGGGATATCGACGGTACGCTGGTCGACAGTGAGCCGCTGCACCATCGCGCGCTCGTCGCCGTGTCGGCCGGTTATGGTGTCGATCTCAGCGACCTGCCCGACCAGGCGTTCGTGGGCATCCACATCGGTGATGTGTGGACCATTCTCCGCCCACGCATGCCGGTCTCGCTTGACGAGTCGGAGTGGGTCCATGCGATCAACCGCTACTACGTCGAGCATCGCCACGAACTCGTGATCACGCCGGGCGCGGTCGAAACGGTTCAGGCGCTCCATCGGCGCGGGGTGAAGCAGGCATGCGTGTCGAACTCGAACCGCATGATCGTCGACGCCAACCTCGATGCGATCGGCATCGCGCGGTGCCTGTCGTTCTCGCTCAGCCTCGACGACGTCGTGGCGGGCAAGCCTGATCCTTACCCCTATGCCGAAGCCTGCCGCCGGCTTGCCGTTGCCCCGGCCGGCGTGATCGCCGTGGAAGACAGCGCGACCGGTCTCGCCTCCGCGCGCGCGGCGGGCTTAAGGCTCGCCGGCTTCGGACCGCACGTCGCAGACGATGCCGTCGACGTGCGCCTCAGGCGGCTTGATGAGCTCCTCGGCGTGGTGTTCTAGCGGGCCAATCAGGCAGAGCGTGGCGTCCGGACACGCCGAGCAGCAGCAGACCAGCCCCGAACAGGGCCACTGCGGGCGGCAGCGGAACGGCAGCGATCTGGCCGGTAATGCGCATGCCCGTAAGCGTCGGGTCGCTGGCCACGGAATCAATGACGCGGAAGTTGCCGTTTGGCGCCGTAGACCCACCTGCGACCGAGCGCGTGCCGACCTGCTGGATGCGGAACTCAACCGAGGACGTGACGACCGGAAGCTTGCCCAGGGTGACGACCGAGTTCAGCGTGCCGTTGGCCGTCGGCTGGGTGAACGTGTAGATCGCGTTACGGAAGCCGTCGAGCGAGGAGTATAGCGCGAGGACTCCGGGCCCCTGCGGGGACGAGCGCGTGGAGATGTAGAGGTTGTCGAGCGTCAACGCGTAGCCTGGCGTGACGCTGAAGCTGAACGTCACGTAGTCCGTCGCTTCGCCGGTCCAGCCCGTCGAAGCCAGCGTCGTTCCGCCGCCGGTCGAATTGAGACCCGTGCCGAGCAGGAGGTTGTTCGCCTTCACCTTGTCCGACGTCAGCGCCGCCGACGCGGCGATGGCAGCGCGGTTGCCCGACGTCGTCCCGATCTTCCAGCCGGCGATGGATGCAGCATGGGAGGATACTGCGAAACTCAGTGCAAGACACAAGCTAACAAGGAGTTGGATGAGCAGGCGGCAGGGCATGACGCTCTCGGATGCGGAGACCGCCGAGAGTTTCGCCCGATCACCGTCAAGATCGCCTGATCTCCCGGTCCTGCATTTGACTCAAATTGCGCCGTCAGAACCCCGCGCGGCGCTTGAGCCTTGCCGCCATCGACTTGTGCGGCTGCCATTTCTCGAGGTGCCAGATGCGCACCGGGGGCCCTCGCCGGAACAGCCGATCGCAAACGTGATAATCGCGCATGTTGTACTCGGGCGGCAGCACGTAGTAGCGCAGCTCCGACGCCCACAGGAGTTCGCGGAACGTGATCTGATCCGGGCTGAAGCCAGCTTCCGCGTAGGCGATTTGCCATGCCTTGAGGAAGTCGACCACCTTGGGCGTCGTCCGATACAGCAGAACGCCGCAATTGTGCTGTGGAAAGCTCCGCGGGACGTCGATTTTCCAGTTCAGCAGCCGCTTCTCGAAGTGTCGATTGCGCACGTGCGCCACGGCCAGATCGAACTTTTCGAGAATGTCGAACATCTCTCCGATGTCGGCGACCACGCGCGTGTCGCTGTCGAGATAGAGGGTCCGCGCGAACGGCGACCGCCAGAGGTAATCCACTTTCGATCGTCGATGCGGATTGTCGATGGCTTCGACGGCCGTGAAAGCCGGAGAGCGGACTTTTTCATCCGTATACAGAATGATTGGCAGGTCCGGATTGTGTCGCCGAACCGATTCTGCCGCCGGCACCGTCGACCAGGAATAGGCAGGACCGGTGGCGATGAAGATCACGCCGCGTTCTGCGCGGAAAGAAGTGCTCGCCGGCGATGGCTGGAGATCTTGGAGCGTCACGGAGTGGCAGGGAGAGGATGGCCTGCCCGGGTATGTACCGCCCCGATCCCTGCGCCGCAATGCCGTTCCGCAGAAGCATTGGCAGCCGGCCGCGACGTGCTAGAACAGCCTCGACCATGCTGATTGTCGCGATCCCCAAAAGCGCCAGTTCGAGCCTCGCCATGACGCTCGCCGAGGCCGTGGGCGTGCCGCAATGCCACCGGGAGGTGCGTGCGCAGATCCGGTACGGCGCGCCGGTGCCGGCCGTCTACCGGGCGCTCCAGGCCTTCCATTCGGAATTCATCGATCTCGACGAGGCGCGCCGCGACATCGTCGTGGCGGCGCCGGGCGTGACCAAGCATCACTTTCCGCCGACCGAAACCAACCAGCGGCTGCTGGCGGGTGTGCCGAAGGTGATCCTGTTGCGACCTGAAAGTGAGGTGGTCGACGCGTATTGGCGCGGCTACGCGACGGGGACGTGGATTACCAAGAACGATGTAATCATGCAGGCGCGCGATCTCGAGTCGTGGCGCGCCATCGCACGTCGCATCGGCCTCTACGACGAACTCAAGGCGTTCAACGACGGCTGGAAGGCGCACGAGGGCGACAAGCTTCTCGTCTCCTACCGCGAGCTGATCGATGGCCCGGCCGACGAGATCGCGCGCATTGCAAAGTATTTCGGACGCAGCGCGCAGCCAGTCACAGGGCTGTCCCGCGAAAAATTCTCTGGCGAAGCCGCGCCCCTCGCAGCGAAACTGGCCAAGGCGCTGCGGCAAGCGCGCTTCCAGGCGCGCCAGACGATCGGCGCGCTGTTCTCCCGCAATTCCTGAAACGGGCCAGGCCGATGACAGCACCCTTGAACGTCGTCGTGATCGGAGCCGGCACGCTCGGCCTGTCGAGCGCGCTGGAACTCGCGACCCGCGGCGCTGCCGTTACGGTGATCGAGGCCGACGGCATCGCCTCGGGATCGAGCGGGCGCTCGATCGGGGTGGTCGGCACGCAGCATGTCGACGACTTCCAGGTCCTGATCCGCACGCACAGCCTGCGCCACCTGCGCGCCTGGCAGAAGCGCGGCCTCGTCTTCAACGCCATCGGGTACATGCGCTTGGCGCGCACCGAAGGCGACATCGCGCTGCTTCAGCAGAGCCTGAAGCTGCAACGATCGCACGGCATCGCGTCGTCGCACATGGTCGACCGGGCGGACTTGCAGAAGCTCGTCCCGCACATGAGCCTCGATGGCCTCGTCGGCGGCCTGATCGGCCCGGAGGACGGCTTCCTCGATCCGCACCAGCTGTGCACGGTGATCGCCGAACTTTTCCGCGAGCAGGGCGGCGTTCTGAAGCAAGCCTGCCGTCTCGAGTCCGTCGAGCGACGCGGCGCCGGCTACCGTCTTTCGACCTCGAAGGGCGTGCTCGACTGCGACGCCGTGGTGAACGCCGCCGGGGCGTGGGCGCCGAAGGTCGCCGCCATGTTCGGGCAGGAGCTGCACGTGATCCCGCAGCGCCACGAGGCGGTGACGATCCTGCTCGAAAAGCCCCTACCCTATGTGATGCCGATGGTGATGGACTACGTTCCAGGCTCGCCGAACGGCACCGGCCTAAACTTCCGGCACGACCGCCCTGGCCAGCTCATCAGCGAAATCCACACCGTGCTGTCGCCCAAGGCGGAAGATCCCGACCGGTACAACGAACAGATGAACGAGGCGGGCAAGGAGTTTCTGGCCGAGCTTCTGCTCGAGCGCCTCCCGACATTGCCCGGCGCCGCGTTCGGCCGTGGCTGGGCCGGCCTCTACCCGAAATCGTTCGACGGCAAGCCGCTCGTCGGGCCGATCGACCCGTCTCAGCCGCGGCTGGTGACGGCGGCCGGTGCGGGAGGCTACGGCATCCAGCTCGGCCCGGTGATCGGCCAGCTCGCGGCCGACTGGGTCCTCGACGGCCGGCCCTCGTCCATCCCCGAGGCGATCTGCCTTGCACCAACGCCCGATCGCAACCGGCCGCTTGCTTCGGCCGCCTAGACCCCGCAAGAGGATCCACATGCCCGATTACGCCGTCGCCCCGCCGCTGCAACCGGCCCTGCCGATACGGGGATCATCGGCGCTGTTTCCCGTCCACCGCATCTACTGCATCGGCCGGAACTATGCGGCGCACGCCATCGAGATGGGCGGCGACCCGACGCGCGAGCCGCCCTTCTTCTTCCAGAAGAACCCGGACAACCTGGTGACCGGCGGCGGTGACTTTCCGTACCCGGACAAATCGTCCGACGTGCACTTCGAGATCGAGCTCGTGGTCGCTCTCGGGAAGGGCGGGCGCAATATCCCGGTCGGCCAGGCGCTCGACTGCGTGTTCGGTTACGGCGTCGGTCTCGACATGACGCGCCGTGACCTGCAGGACGGCGCCAAGAAAGCCGGCCGGCCATGGGAGATCGCCAAGGCGTTCGAGTTCTCCGCGCCCTGCTCCGACCTCGTGCCGGCCGCACGGGTCGGCCATCCCGACAGGGGTTCGATCTGGCTCAAGGTTAACGGCGAAACCAGACAGGCCGGCGACCTCAACCAGCTGATCTGGAAGGTGCCGGAGATGATCGCCTACCTCTCCGACTATTTCACGCTGGCGCCAGGCGACCTGATCTTCTCCGGCACGCCGGCGGGCGTCGGGCCGACGCAACGCGGCGACCGGCTCGAAGGCCATGTCGACGGCATCGGGGACCTGGTCGTGCGGGTCGTCTGAGGGCGCGCCAGCCGCGCAATCTTCTTTTGGACAGCCATCTTCGAGGATCGCGCCAGCGTTGTCGCACCACGCACTTGGCAACGTTCGTCCGTTTGCTGAATACTCGCGCCAGCGGCCGTCGCCAGAGGCGGCCGGCAGGAACCGGTCGGGCGCATGCGCGTGTTCATTCTGCCAGACCTCGGCGAGGGCCTCCAGGAGGCGCACATCGTCGAGTGGCATGTCGAGGAAGGCGAGGACGTGCGCGCCGACCAGCCCCTCGTCTCGGTCGAAACCGACAAGGCGGTGACCGAGATACCAGTCCCCTGGACCGGCCGGATCGCCAAGCTGCTCTCAACGCCGGGCGAGACCGTGAAGGTCGGCAGCGCACTCGCCCACTTCGATGTCGGGTTCCGGCACGAGCCGGATGGTTCGACCGGAGTTACCCGTCCACCAAACGCCCCGGCGCCCACCGCAGCCGCACAACCGTCTCCCGCGCAGCGGTCCGCGGTGGCGATGCCGGCGGTGCGCGCGCTCGCCCGCGAACTCGGCGTCGATCTCGCCTCGCTGGCCGGCACCGGTCCCGCCGGCGCGATCATCGTGAAGGATGTGGCCAATGCCTTTCGCGCGATGGTCGGCGCGCCCGGCGCAACGCGCGCAGAGCCTGCGGCGCCGAGCCTTCCGAGGCAGGGATACAAGCCGCTCGACCCGGTGCGCGCCGCGATGGCGCGCAAGATGGCGGCGTCGCATGCGGCTGTCGTGCCGGCGACGGTGTTCGAGGAAGCGCGCATTTCCTCCTGGCACGGGCGCGACGACATCACCGCGCGGCTCGTGCGCGCCATCGCGGTGGCGATCGCGCGCGAGCCGGTGTTCAACGCGTTCTTCGACGCCGATCACGGCCTCAAGCCGAACGAGCAGCTCGACCTCGGCGTCGCGGTCGACACGCCGGCCGGGCTCGTCGTGCCGGTGCTGCGCAACGCCGGCCGCTACAGCGCGGCGGAAGTGCGTTCCGCCGTCGACGGTCTCGTCGAGGCCGCGATCGAGCGCCGCCTCGGCCCCGAGGCGTTCAAGGACCCGACGTTCACGCTTTCGAACTACGGTATGATCGCCGGGCTGCACGCGACCCCCGTGGTGCTCCCGCCGCAGGTCGCCATCCTCGGCGCCGGCCGCCTGCGCCGGATCCTCGTACCCGTCGAGACCGACGCCGTCGCCGAGACGGTGCTGCCGCTGTCGCTCACCTACGATCACCGTCCGATCACCGGCGGCGAAGCGGCGCGCTTCATCAAGGCGCTGGTCGGCGATCTCGAACGGGCGAACTGAACGACAGAAGACGTATTCGGAGGAACGACACCCGATGCCCAAGTACAAGGTCCGCAACGCCGACACCTATGGCCACGCCGTCGGCATCCTGCTGCTCGACTATCGCGGCCCGTTCATCCCGGGCGACGTCGGCAACGCGACGACCTACGACTACCCCGTGATCTTCAAGCTGGTGAAGGGCCTGACACTCTCCCGCGTTCTCGCCGGCGACCCCGAGTGCGAGGCGGCGATCGTCGAGGCGGCGAAGGAGCTCGAGGCCTACGGCGTGCGCGGCATCTCGTCCGACTGCGGCTTCCTCGTCCAGTACCAGGACGCGGTGGCGAAGGCGGTGAAGGTGCCGGTCGTCATGTCGAGCCTGCTGCAGATCCCGTTCCTGTCGCAGATGTTCGCGAAGGGGCGGCCGATCGGCTGCATCACCGCCACGCGCAAGAAGCTCGGCAACCGGGTGCTCGAACTCGCCGGGGTGAAGAGCGACATCAACGTCGTCGTGGGTGGAATGGAGGAACAGCCGCACTTCAAGGAGGCGATCCTCGAGGAAGGCGGCGAACTCGACTCCGATCTCGTCGAGGCCGAGACGGTCGCCTGCGCGCGCGAGCTGATGCAGCGCGCGCCCGACATGGGCGCCATCGTCATCGAATGCTCGATGCTGCCGCCCTACGCCGCCGCCGTGCAGAAGGAAACCAACGTCCCCGTATTCGATTTCGTGACGATGATCGACTACGTCTACAGGGGAACCCACCGGACGCCCTATCACGGCTACTACTGAGGGTGGCGATGGATCGGCCCGTCGCCCACTTCGACATCTACCGCCGCTCCTTCCTCGACGCAGAGGGCGTTCCGGTGGGCGAGCTTCCGCCTTCGGCGTCGGACCGCGCGTTCATGCGAAAGCTCTACCGCGGCATGCTGCTCGCGCGGGCATACGATGCGAAGTGCGTGGCGCTCCAGCGGACCGGCCAGCTCGGCACCTTCGCCACGGCGCTCGGCCAGGAAGCGGTGCCGGTCGGCACGGCGGCGGCGATGGCCGAGACCGACGTGCTGGTGCCGTCCTACCGGGAAGGCAGTGCGCAGTTCTGGCGCGGCGTGGCCGTCGAGGAAATGCTCGTCTACTGGGGCGGCGACGAGCGCGGCCACAACTGGGCCGACCCGCGCGTCGCGCAGGATTTCCCGGTGTCGATCACGGTCGGCAACCACGCGCTGCATGCGGCCGGCGTGGCGACGGCCCTGAAGCTGAAGCGCGAGACGCGCGCGGCGGTGTGCATCTTCGGCGACGGGGCGACCTCGAAGGGCGACGTCTACGAAGCGATGAACGTCGCGGGCGTGTGGGCGCTGCCGCTCGTGTTCGTCGTCACCAACAACCAGTGGGCCATCTCGACGCCGCTGAAGCACCAGACCGCGGCGGAGACGCTGGCGCAGAAGGGGCTCGCCGGCGGCATCCGCGTGATCCAGGCCGACGGGAACGACGCGCTCGCAGTGCATTCCTGCGTCAGCGAGGCGCTGGCGCGGGCGCGGGCTGGCGAGGGCGCGACGCTCGTCGAGTGCATCACCTACCGGCTCAACGACCACAACACGGCGGACGACTCGACGCGCTATCGCGAGCGCGAGGAGGTGACGCAACGCTGGCCGGCCGACCCGCTGAAGCGGATGAAGCTGTTCCTCGAACGCCAGGGGTTCTGGTCGGAAGAGGACGAGGCGCAGGCAAAGGTCGAGATCGCCGCCGCGCTCGACCGGGCCGTGGAACTCTACCTCGCACACCCGAAGCCCGGCGCGGCGCAGATGTTCGCCCATACGTATGCGGAGCTTCCGCCGTCGCTCGTCGCGCAACGCGAGGAGGCGCTGCGCCATGGCTGAGGTGACGCTCGTCCAGGCGGTGAACATGGCGCTCAAACGCGCCATGGAGGACGACCCGACCGTGGTGCTGATGGGGCAGGACGTGGGCGTCCATGGCGGCATCTTCCGCGCGACCGACGGGCTCTACCAGCGCTTCGGCGGGTCGCGCGTGCTGGACACGCCGCTTGCCGAAACGATGATCGGCGGCCTTGCGCTCGGGATGGCGACACAGGGACTCAAGCCCGTCTGCGAGATCCAGTTCCTGGGGTTCCTCTACCCCGTCCTCGACAACCTCGCGAACCATGCTTCGCGGCTGCGCACGCGGACGCAGGGGCGGCTCACCTGCCCGATGACGCTGCGCGTGACGCACGGCGGCGGCGTGCATGCGCCGGAGCATCACTCCGAGGCGATCGAATCGATGATCGCCCATATCCCCGGCCTCAAGGTGGTGATTCCCTCGACGTCGAAGGACGCGTACGGATTGCTTCTCACCGCGATCCGCGACCCCGATCCCGTGATCTTCCTCGAGCCGACGCGGCTCTATCGTGCGGTGAAGGAGGAGGTGGCGGACGACGGCATCGGGCTGCCGCTCGAGACCGCGGCGATTGCGCAGTCGGGGACGGACCTGACGCTCGTCGCGTGGGGAGCGCAGATGCTCGAGGCGTTGGCTGCCGCCGAGATGCTTGCCGGCGAAGGCGTTTCCGTCGAGGTCGTGCGGCTCTCGACGCTGACGCCGTTCGAGCCGGACACGATTCTTCAGTCCGTGAAGCGCACCGGCCGGCTCGTCGTCGCGCACGAGGCGGCGCGCACGGCAGGTTTTGGTGCGGAGGTTGCAGCCACAGTCGCCGAGCAGGCGATGCCGTGGCTTATCGCGCCCATTGAGCGCGTGACGGGCTACGACGTGGTGATGCCGATGCCGGGGAACGAGAAGCGCTACATTCCTTCAGCCGCCCGCATCGCCGACGGCTGCCGGCGCGCGATGGCGTGGGGCTGACTTAGCCGCGCATCTTCTCGCGCACGATCGCGACCACGCCCGCGACGGCGGCGAGCGCGAGGAGACCGGCGCCAGTGTCGATTTCGGGTGCAACGCCCGGTACACCGGCCGAGGCGTATCCAGCCGACAACACAAGCGTGAGGAGGCCGCAGCCGATCCGTGTCATGAGATGCTTCCTTGCCGTTTGACGCGCCGTCCTCTGCCGGGACGAACGCAAGGCCACCGCAACGAGGGAAGCCTAGCACGAATCCGTGAGCGCACAATCCGTATACGGATTTACGCGGCGCGTCGCAGCAGCGCGTCCACGGCGCAGACGGACCGTTCGTAGACGAACAACGGGTTGATCTCGAGTTCGGCGATTTCGTCCGCATGCGCCTGCGCAAATGCGGCGATCGAGAGCAGCGCTTGCGCCAGCGCCGGGCGATCGACGGCCGGCCGTCCTCGGAAACCTGACAGCAGGCGCGACACCTTCAACCCGTCGAGGGCGCGGAGGATGTCGTCTGCGGTCGAAGGCAGCAGCAGCGTCGCGGCGTCGCCCACGAGTTCAACGAGAATTCCGCCGGAGCCGAGCGTCATCGCGAGCCCGAACTGCGCATCGCGGCGGATGCCGACCAGCAATTCGGCGAGCGGCGCCGGCTGCATCCTCTCGACGAGAAACCGGTCCGTGACGGCGGCGGGCTTCACCTTCGCCACGCGGGCGCGCATCGTCTCGACCGCGGCCTTCACCTCGCCCGCCGAGCGCAGGTTCAACGCCACCGCACCGGCCTCCGTTTTGTGCGCGAGGTCGGGGCTCATCATCTTCAGCGCGACCGGGAACCCCAGCGATTCCGCCGTCGTCGCTGCGCACGATCCTTCCGCCAAGCGGCCCTCGGGGACCGGAACCCCGGCAGCTCGCAGCAGCGCCTTGCCATCGGCCTCCGTCAGGACGCCACCCGCCGAAGCACTGCGTACACGGATGAGCTTCGCGGGCCGCGCATGCCGGATGCGGTCGCGCGCGGCGCTCCAGCGCACCGCGCCGGAGACCGCGCCGAGCGCTTCGCTCAGGCCCTGCATCGGCGCGATGCCGCGGGCGAGGAAATGGTCGCGTGTGCGCTGGTCGAAGTTCTCGTGCATCGTCGAGACGATCGCGCCCGGAACGACCGCCTTGTGCACGGCGTCGGCGAACGCGTCGCCGTCCGCCTGGTAGAACGGCTGCGACTCGTCGAGGCCGGGTGCGGGATAGTCCTGCACCAGCAGGGCGACGTCTGCGCCGTTGGCGATTGCCGCCTCGAACACCGGGCGCGTCTTGTCGCCCTGCCCCCAGATGGGGGTCGTGTAGTCGAGCGGGTTCGAGACCGTCGCGATCGCCGGCAGGAGTCCGGTCAGAACCGACCGCGTCTGATCATTCGGCGGCGGGAAGGCGAGGCCCAGACCCTCCCCGATGTCGGCGAGCATGGTGGCGCCGCCGCCCGAGCAGGTGAAGCCAGCGACCCGGTTCCCCTTCGGCACGCCGGAGATGCACACGAACTTCAGCGTCTCGATGAGGGTCGAGGGATCGTGCACGCGGATCACGCCGGCGCGGTCGAACAGCGCGTCGTAGAGCGCGTCGTCGCCCGACAGCGATCCCGTGTGGCTCACCGTGAGCGACTGGCCGATCGCCGAAGAGCCGGTCTTCAGCGCCACGATGGGCTTGCCGGCCGTCGTCGCCTCGAGCGCGATCTCGGCGAACCGCTGCACGTCCTTCAGCCCTTCGATGTGCAGTCCGATCGCCCGCACGTCGGGCTTCTCGACGAGCGCCTCGACCAGATCCTCGATCGTCAGCACCGCTTGGTTGCCGCACGAGATCATGTGCGTGAAGGGCGCAGAGCGCTGGCTCATCGTGAGGTCGGATGACAACATGCCGGATTGCGTGACGATCGCCGCGCCGTAACCCGGGCACGATCCTCCGTGGGCGAACGGCCAGAGCGCGACGCGGTCGCGGTAGTTGATGACGCCGTAGCAGTTGGGGCCGATGACGGCGAGGTCGCCGGCCGCCTCGACGAGCGCCGCCTCCGCCGCCTTGCCTTCGTCACCCGCCTCGCCGAAGCCCGCCGTGTAACACACGATGCCGCCCGCGCCGCGGTCGCGGAGCGCGCGCACCGTGTCGAGCGCCGCCGAGACCGGCACCGCGAGGAAAACCGCGTCCGGCGCGTGGGGCAGATCGTCAACGGAGGCGTAGCAGGCAAAGCCGCCCATCTCGGCGCGCTTCGGGTTCACCGGCCAGATTTTTCCGCGATAGCCGATCCGCTTCGCCTCGCCGATCGCGATCAATGCGTCGCGTCCGCCGATGAAGGCGACGTGCCGCGGCGACAGCAGGCGTTCGAGATTGGCGCGACGCTTCGGTGTCATGCACCGAGCGGCCGCAGGATCGCGCGCGAGATGATGTGGCGCTGGATCTCGGAGGTGCCGTCCCAGATGCGCTCGAGACGCGAATCCCGCCACAGCCGCTGCACCGGCAGTTCCTCCATCAGCCCCATGCCGCCGTAGATCTGGACGGTCGAGTCGGCCACGCGGTTCAGCATCTCGGAGCAGTAGAGCTTCACCATGGCGGCGTCGACGTCGGTCATCGCGCCGGCGTTGGCGCGGCGCACCGCGTCGTCGACCAGGAGTTCGGCGGCGCGCATCTCCACCGCCATGTCGGCGAGCTTGAAGCCGGTGCCCTGGAATTTGCCGATCGGCTGGCCGAACTGCACGCGGTTCGCCGCCCATTCGGAGGCGAGGTTGAACAGCCGCTCCGCCTTGCCGCAGCAGGAGGCGCCCACCCACACGCGGCCCATGCCGAGCCACTTGCCGGCGAGTTCAAGGCCCATGCCCTCCTCGCCCAGCACCTGGCCCGGGCCGAGCCGCACGTCGGAGAAGTTGAGGCGGAAGGTGTGGTAGCCGCGGTAGCTCACGCACTTGGTGCCGATGCCGATGTCAAAGCCCTTCTCGCCGACGTCCACCAGGAACGCCGTCACCCGCTTGCGCGATCCCCGGGCGCTTTCCTCGACGCCGGTGGCCGCGAACACGATCGCGAAGTCGGGCATCACGGGGCCTGACACGAAGTGCTTCGAGCCGTTGAGAATCCAGTCCTTGCCGTCGCGGCGCGCGTTCGACTTCATCGACATGATGTCGGAACCGGCCTCGGGTTCAGACAGCGCGAAGAGCTCGCGCTTCTCGCCCGATACGCATGGCAGCAGGTAACGGTCGACCTGGTCGCCCTCGCAGGCGAGCAGGATCTCGGTCGGTCGCGCCGCCCAGGAATGGAGCGCGTGCGAGGTCTTGCCGTACTCGCGCTCGATGATCCGCATGCCCGCATAATCGAGCCCGCCGCCGCCGACGCGTTCCGGCAGGTTCGCCGCGAACAGGCCCGCTTCCTTGGAGCGCTTCTCGATCTGCCGGCCGAGATCGATCGGCACCTCGCCGAGCTTGTCGACGAGATCCTCGTGCGGGAACATCTCCTCTTCCATGAACCGCTTCACGGTCTGAAGGAGCATCTCGTGTTCGTGCGACATGGGCGGGTTCACGGGGCTTACTCCTTGGAACGCATCAGGCGGAGGGTTCGGCAGCGGACTGGCGGCGCGAGACGAGCGCCACCAGCGCCAGCGCGACGAGGGTGAAGGCGATCAGCACCACCGCGGCGGCCGCGACGGTCGGGTCGGTGTTCTCGCGGATGCCGTTCCAGATGCGGCGCGGCAGCGTGAACACGTCGAACTTGGTGACGAACAGCGCCACCACGATCTCGTCCCACGAGAGGATGAACGCGAATACCGCCCCGGCGATGATTCCCGGGCGGATCGACGGCAGGATCACGCGCCGGAGGGTCGTTCCCATGGGCGCGCCGAGGCTGCGCGAGGCCTGCTCGAGGCGCGGGTCGAAGTTGGCGAGCGCGGCGGAGACGGTGATGATCACCATGGGCGCCGCCAGCAGCGTGTGCGCGAGGATCACGCCCGTATACGTATCGAGCAGCCCGAGCTTGACGAGGATCCGGTAGAACGCCATCGCGGAGATGATCGAGGGCACGATCAGCGGCAGGAGCAGGATCGCGCGCACCACCTCGCTCGCCTGCGAGGAGATGCGCCACAGGCCGATGGCGCCGAGCGTGCCGAGCGCGGTGGCGAGCACGGCGGACACCGCGGCGATGAGCGCGCTCTGGGCGAAGCTCGCCATCCAGTCGCCGCTCTCGAACAGATCCTCGTAGTGCTGCAGCGAGAACTCGCCGTTCGGCATCGAGAGGAAGTTGTCCGGGGTGAACGACACAGGGATCGCCACGATCGCCGGCGCCACGAGGTAGAGCAGGATCGCCCACGTGACGATGCGCAGCCAGACAGGCGGCAGCTTCAGCGTCATCGCCCGCCTCCCATGGCGCGCGCCAGCGGCATGAAGCGGTTGAGGATGAAGAGCAGCGCGCATACGCCCGCCAGCATCACGGTGGCGAGCATCGCTGCGATCCCCCAGCGCGGCGTCACCAGCACCTGGACGTAGATGTACTCGGCGATCATCGTGACCTTGCCGCCGCCGAGCACCGAGGGCGTGACGTAGAAGCCGAGGCTCATGATGAAGACGAGCACGGCGGCTGCGACGATGCCGGGCCGCGTCATCGGCAGGTACACGCGATAGAAGGTCTGCCACCCCGTCGCGCCGAGGCTGCGGGAGGCGTTTACCACGCGCGTGTCGAGACCCTGCATGTTGGCGAGCAGCGGCAGCACCGCGTACGGGATCATGTACTGCACCATGCCGATCAGCACGCCCGTCTCGTTGCGCATCAGCGGCAGGGGATCGCTGATGAGCCCGAGCGCCATCAGCCAGGTGTTCAGCACGCCGTTGTGGCCGAGCAGCATGATCCAGGCGAACGTGCGCACCAGCACGGAGATCCAGAACGACAGGAGGATCACCGTCAGCATGAACTTGCGCTCGGAGGGCACGACGTGGGCGATGGTGTAGGCCACGACGTACCCGAGCAGCACGGTGAAGAGGGTGGTCAGCGCGCAGACGCGGAACGTGGTCCACAGGATGCGCACGAGCGAATCGCTCTCGTAGAGCTTTGCGTAGTTCGAAAAGCCCGGCTGCGGATCGGTGAACGACAGCCGCAGGATGTCGAGGATCGGCCCGAGATAGAGCGCGAGCACCGCCACGAGCAGCGGGGCAACCAGCAGCCAGTACGGGTTCAGCGATTTCGACAGCGATGGCGACACGGCCGGATCGTCCGTTGACGGAAGGAAGTAGAGGCCCGCGCGAGGCGGCGCGCGGGCCTCCGTTGGGAGGTCAGCCGATCGCGTCCATGTAGGCGCTCACGGCGTCGCCGCCCTTCTCTGCCCACCACTTCGAATCGCAGAACAGCACCTTCTTGATGTTCTCCTTCGAGGTGATGGCGTACGGCGCGAACTCCTTCGGGATCTTGGCGAAGGCTTCGGGGTTCGCCGGCGTGAAGCCGTTGCAGTCGAGCAGCTTGAGCTGCGCCTTCACGGTCTGCGCCTCTGCGATGAAGTTCATCGCCTCCTTCCCGGCCGGGTTGCCCTTCGGCACGATCCAGGCGCCCGGCATGGCGATCGCCTGGTTCATGACGAGCTTGAAGCGGCCCTTGGTGTCGTGCTCGATGTTCTTGCCGCGGTTCTGGAAGATCTGGCCCATCACGATCTCGCCGTTCTGCATCTGCTGGGCGACGTCGGCGGGCGAGCCCCAGTAGAGGCTGTCGTCCTTGATCGACTTGATCTTGGCGATGGCGCGCGGCACGTCGCACGGGTAGACGTCCTTCATCGCCACGCCGTCCGCCATCAGCGCGCCTTCGATCGCGCCGTTGCCGTACTTGTAAAGCGAGCGCTTGCCGGGGAACTTCTTGGTGTCGAAGAAATCGGCCCAGTCCTTCGGCGGGTTCGCGCCGAACGCCTTCGTGTCGTACATGAACGCGTAGCCGTAGAACACGACCGAGACGCCGTACTCGAGCGCGAAGCCATCGAGCACGCGCGACTTCTGCACCACCGAGTAGTCGATCGGCTCGAGAATGCCCTGCGGTCCGAGCGCGATCGAGTCGAACAGATCGGCGTCGCACACGTCGGCGGTCACCTTGCCGGACTGCACCATCTCCTTGATCTTGCCCTGGAGCGGGCCGGAGGTGTCGAACTTCAGCGGGAAGCCGGTCTTCGCCGTGAACGGCTTGCCGACCGCGTCGGCATGGCACTTCTCGGCCTGGCCGCCCCAGTTCCACAGCACGATCTCCTTGGCGGCGGCGTGGGCGTCGCTGATCTTCACGAGGTGCGGCAGCACGCCGGCAGCCGCGACCAGCGCAAGGAAGTCGCGCCGGCGCATGCCGCCCGCACGGAACAGGTGCGCGGCGTCTTTCAGCTTGTTCATCGCAGTGTCCTTCATCGGAAGTTCCTCCAGTGGATGCCCTTGCGCGGGGCGTGGGTTCAGGCTCGTGTTCTCGCTTCGCCCGGAGTTCTGCCGCTCCGGTTCTTCAAGGCCGTGTGACGATCACGGCGGCCTCCTCGGGCCAGCCGAGTTCGACGGTTTGTCCGATCTCGAGGTACCGCCGATTGCGCCAGGCGTCGCTCTTCACCGTGAGGAGCCCCGCCGCGCCCGCATCGACCACCAGTTCCACCTCGGGGCCGTAGAAGGTGAGGCGCGCAATCGTCCCCTCGATCCGGTTTACGTCGCCGTGGCGCGCCTGGCCGCGCACCAGCGCGATGCGCTCCGGCCGCAGCGCCAGCGTCACGGCTTCGCCCGTCTGCCGCTCGCGGCCGTCCGTGTGCTGACGGAGCTTCAGGTCGCCCACGCCGATCACGAAGGTCCCGCCCTCGCGGCCGAGGTACGTGCCGTCGATGAAGTTGCTCTTGCCGAGGAAGTCCGCCGCGAACGCGGTCGTCGGGTGCTCGTAGAGTTCTTCCGGCGAGCCCAGCTGCACGATGCGCCCGCGATTCATGATCGCGATGCGGTCGGACATCGACAGCGCTTCTTCCTGGTCGTGCGTCACGTAGATGAAGGTGGTGCCCGTCTTGAGGTGCAGGTCCTTGAGCTGCGCCTGCACGTCGACGCGCAGTTTCCGGTCGAGCGCGCCGAGCGGTTCGTCGAGGAGCAGGAGCCGCGGCCCGAAGGCGAGCGCGCGGGCGAGCGCCACGCGCTGCTGCTGGCCGCCGGAGAGCTGCGCCGGATAGCGGTCGGCAAACGCCGTCAGCTGCACGAGGTCGAGCATCTCGGCGACGCGGGCTGCAATCGCCTCGCGCGGCTGCTTTCTGACCTCGAGCGGGTAGGCGATGTTGCCCGCAACCGTCATGTGCGGGAACAGCGCATAGCCCTGGAACACCATGCCGAAGTCGCGCTTCTCCGGCGGCAGCGCCGTGATCGGCTTGTCGCCGAGGCGAATCTCGCCGCCCGTCGGATCGACGAAGCCCGCGATCATCATCAGGAGCGTCGTCTTGCCGGACCCCGAGGGGCCGAGCAGTGTCAGGAATTCGCCGGGCTTCACGGTGAGGTCGACCTGGTCGACCGCCTGGAAGTTTCCGAACGCCTTCGACACCGAGCGCAGCGCCAGGCCGCCGGCTGCGGTCCCGTCCAGGCTGGAGTGTCGTCCCGTCCTGGCGAAGGCGTTCATGGGCGTTGCGTCACCTCTCCCCGGAGATCACGAGACCTTGTTGAGCTTCAGGCGTTGTCGCGCTTCGGCCGGCGTCAGCACGCGCGCGCCCATGCGCTCGATGATCTCAACGACTCGCTCGACGAGCTGGCCGTTGGTGGCGAGCACGCCGCGGTCGAGGTAGATGTTGTCCTCGAGGCCGACGCGGACGTTCCCGCCCATCGCCACTGCCGCCGCGGCCATCGGCATCTGCATGCGCGAAATGCCGAAGCTCGCCCAGCTCGCGCCCGACGGCAGCTGGTCCTTCATCGCCTTCATGTTGTCGACGGACTGGTCGGCGCCCCACGGGATGCCGAGGCAGATCTGGAACATCGGCGGCTGCTCGATCAGCCCTTCCGCGATGAGCTGCTTCGCCAGCCGGATGTGGCCGAGGTCGAACACCTCGAGCTCCGGCTTCACGCCCCATTCCCTGATCAGCGCCGCCATCCGGCGCAGGTACGGCGGCGTCGACATGTAGACGTAGTTGCCGTCGCCGAAATTCATCGAGCCGCAGTCGAGGCTGCAGATTTCGGGACGCAGCATCTCGACGTGGCGCAGCCGCTCCTCGGGCCCGATCATGTCGGTGCCGGGGCCGGGCTTGCAGGGATCGTCCTCGGAAATCATCCAGTCGCCGCCCATGCCGGCGGTCAGGTTGATCACGACGTCGGTGTTCGACGAGCGCACCCGGTCGACCGCTTCCTTGAACAGCATGGGGTCGCGCGAGCCCTTGCCCGTCTTCGGGTCGCGGACGTGGAGGTGCGCCGCGGTCGCGCCCGCCTTCGCCGCCTCGATCGCGGCGTTGGCGATCTGTTCGGGCGTCACGGGCACACCAGGATGGCGGCCCACCGTGTCGCCGGCGCCGGTCACGGCGCAGGTAACGATCACCTCGAAGTTCACGTGTGCGTTTCCTCGTGCAGACTTGTTATGCGCGAAATGATGGCGCGAACGTACGCCACCGTTATAAGATTATCGCCACGTTTATTGGATTCCCGACGAACGGCGGTCACGGTCCTGCAATGAGCGCCAGTGCCAACCGACTGACCTGCGTGCTCCTGCACCGGTTCAACATGATGACGCTGACGACGGTGCTCGAGCCGTTGCGCATTGCGAACTACCTGTCGCCGGCGAAGCTCTACGACTGGGAATACCGCTCAGTGACGAAGGGCGGCATCACCGCCAGCAACGGTCTCACCATCGAGTGCCTCGGGCTCGATGAGCCGTCGCCCGACCCGTTCGACATGGTGGCGGTGTTCGGCAGCTGGGGCGCCGAGCGCTACGACAACCCGGCGCTCTCGCGCTGGCTGAGGCGGAAGGCGCGCGCCGGGGCGACGCTGATCGCGGTCGAGCTCGGCGTCTACGCGCTCGCCCGCGCCGGGCTGCTCGACGGCTACCGCGCCACCACCCACTGGTCGTGCCTTGCCGGATTTGCCGAGCAATTTCCAGAGGTTAACGTCTGCGAGCAGCTGTTCACCATCGACCGAAAGGTGATGACCTGCGCCGGCGGCACGGCGGGGCTCGACCTGTTCCTGACGATCGTCGGCCGCCAGCACGGCGAGCAGCTCGCGGCGGAAGTGTCGAACCAGATCCTGCACCATCCGCGCCGCCCGGCGGACGGAGCGCAGCGGCATGCGCCCGGCGCCAAGGACGAACACATCCACCCGGTCGTGCGCGCCGCCATGCGCCACATGGAGGAGCGCATCGAGGAACCGCTGTCGGTGCCGGATCTCTGCCATGCCATCGGCGTGTCGCAGCGCCAGCTCGAGCGGCTGTTCCGGCGCCACACGGGCTGCACCGTCAGCCAGTTCAGCAAGATCATCCGCCTGCAGTACGCGCGCGTTCTGCTCACCAGTACCCGGATGTCGATCCGCGAAGTCTCGGCGGCGTGCGGGTTCAACTCGATGTCGTATTTTTCACAGTGCTTCACGCGCACGTTCGGGAAGAAGCCGAGCGAGAACCGCTCCTCTTGGCCCGACGACCAGCCCGCGCCGCAGTGGCCGGGCACGGTCTATTCGTTCACGCAGGCGTTGGCGTCGACCGCGAAGCGCTAGAGCGTCCTGCCGGCCTTCGCCGCCGCCACGGCCTTCAGCACACCGACGATCGCGCGGTCGCGCTCGGCCGCCATCTCGGTGAAATGCCGTTTGCCGGCGATCGCGTGGCAGCCATCGACCATGCGGTCGCGCAGTTCCTTCGTCAGCTCCGGCGCCTCGAGCCGCGTCCACGGCCACTTGAGGGCAGGGCCGAACTGGTCGAGGTTCGTCGCCATGCCGCCCTCGCCGCAGGCCACGTGGAACGCCATGCACTGGCCGAGGATCGCCATCCGCGGCGCAGGCCCGTTGATCAGCGCGGTGTCGATGTCCTCGGGCGTCGCCTCGCCGTTCGCCACCATGTGCAGCGCCTCGCGCCACAGCGCCTCCTGCAGCCGCGTCGCCACGAACCCGGGAATCTCCTTCTTCATCACGAGCGGGGCCTTGCCCGCGACGCGGTAGAAATCCGCGGCCCATTGGACGGCGTCGGGCGCGGTCTTCTTGCCGCCGATGATCTCGACGAGGGGGAGCAGGTAGGGCGGGTTGAACGGGTGGCCGATCACCGTGCGCTCCGGCGTCGCGCACGTCGCCTGGATGTCGGTCATCGTGAGACCGGACGTGGAGGACGAGATCACGACTCCCTCCGGCACCAGTCGCCCGAGCTTCTCGTAGAGCGCCTGCTTGATCGGCAGGCGTTCGGGCGCGCTCTCCTGGACGAAGTCGGCGGTCTTCACCGCCGCCGCCAGATCGTCCGTCAGGGTGAGGCGATCGCGCGAAGCGCCTGGCGCAAGACCCAGCGCGGTGAGCGAGATCCAGGCCGTGTCGAGCACGTCCATGAACATCGCCTTTTCATCCATCGAGTGGAGATAGGCGTTCACGTCGTAGCCGCGGGCGAGGAAGTGGGCGGCCCAGCCTGCGCCGATCGGCCCAGCGCCGAGGCTTGCAACCGTCTTCACCTTGTCGGGAGCGGGTCTCGTCATCGTCCTATTTCCCCTTGAACACCGGCTCGCGCTTCTCGACGAACGCCCGCACGCCTTCGGCTGCGTCCTCCGACTTGAGCATGGCGCGGTAGACCGGCAGGTCCTCGGTGCGCATCTTTTGGAACGCCTGCTCGAGCGGCACGCATTCGATGGCGCGCAGCACTTCCTTCACCGTCTGGAGCGCGAGCGGCGCTGCCTTTGCGAGTTGGTCCGCCCAGGCGCGCGCGGCGTCCATGAGCTCCGCATACGGAACGACCTTGTTGACGAGGCCGTAGCGCGCGGCTTCCTCGGCCTTCATGCGGCGGCCGAGCAGGAACATCTCCATCGCGATGTTGTAGGGCAGCCGCCGCGGCAGCCGCTGCAGCGCGCCCGCGTCGGGCACGATACCGAGCGGGAGTTCCGGCAGCGCGAACTCGACGTGGTCGGCGGCGATCAGGAGATCGCAGCCCATGGCAAGTTCGAACCCGCCGCCCACGACGAGGCCGTTCAGCGCGGCGATCACCGGCTTGTTGAGCTTCCAGTTCTCGGTAAGGCCCGCGAACCCGCCCTCGCCGTAGTCGCCGTCCTCCCACCAGTTGTCGAGCTTCGTCTCGCCCGCGTTCAGCGCCTTGAGGTCCCAGCCCGCCGAAAAGATGCGGTCGCCCTGCGCGGTGAGAATCGCGACGCGAAGCTCGGGATCGCTGCGCAGCATCGCGAACGCCGCGCCGAGCTCGCGGCTCATCGCGTGGTCGATGGCGTTCACCTTGGGCTTGTTGAGCTTCACCTCGAGCACGGGGCCGCGACGGGTGACTTCGACGTGGGACATGGCGGGTGAGACTTTCCAGCGGTGGTGAATTTTCCGCGAGTCTCCGGCCCACCGCGTCGCCCGTTTCCAAAAAATCCGACGCGGTCTTCACATTCTCGACAGATACACGCACGAGCGAAGGACTGCGAGAAGCTGGTCCGACTGAGCCGTGTCCGGACATTCGTCACCGACCACCCCAGTCTGGTGGTCAACTACGCTCGCCCACCCCCTCTCCAGGGACGGTAAGGATCATTCGTAGATCTTCACCACCTTGTGCGACTTGCGGTCGACCAGAACCCGCTTCTTGTTGACGACAACGTAGCCGTAATCGCTGTTGGGCACCTCGACAACGTGCACGGTGTCCGGAACCGGCGCGCCGAGCGACAGCGAAAACACCGGCGTCTGGATCGTCGGCGCCGGCTGCGCCATGACGTAGGTGTCGACCTCCGGAGAGATCACGACGTCCTGGGCGAAGAGTGCCGCCGGGAGCACGGTCAGGGCCGCGCCGGCGGTAAAGGCGAGGAGCGTTCGCATTGTCGTTTCCTTTCGCTTCGTCTTTCCGCGAGGGATGGTTCCCTCCGTTTGCGAGCGTGGAATGTCCAATCGCGGGGGCGAGTTCCCCGCCGCTCCGTTCGCGAACGTTCCCTTGGTGTCCAACTGGTTGCAAAGACGCGGCAAAACCGGTTAGCGATGCAGCACGTACCTCCCCTTTGACGGCAACGGGACAGCATCGTGGCGACCGACCATCCTCTGCGGCTTTCCTTGAACGACGAGGTGCACGGCCGCCCGGCGCTCGCTATCCCCGAGCCCGGGAAGATCAGCCATTTCGCGTTCACCGAGGCTGCGCCCGGTTCCGCACGCGATGCTATCGCAGACCTCTGCCGCAGGCTCGGCGCGCAAGGACCGGGGCCCGACATCGGCCACCACACGATCATCGCCGAGCCGCTCGCCATCAAGTGGGAGCAGCACGGCGAGTTCTACACGCTGACCGTCGCCGAATCAGGACCGGCCGAGCAGGCGTTCAATGCGCCCGCCGCCGCGGCCCTGCCGATGGGCTGGCTTGCTTCGCTGCCGGGCGAACGGCTCGTCGCCCTCAACATCGGCGTGCGCAAGCTGCCAGCGAACCGCTTCGCGCCGGAAAAGCTGTTCGGCCACGGCGACCTCGCCGGATCAGAAGTGAACGACGGGCTCGCCCGGATCTGGATGGACTTCCGCATCGGCGCCGACGGCTTTTCGCGTGCGTTCATTCTCGACAAGGGGCTCGGGCCGCAGCGCCTCGGCCGGCTCGTGCGGCGGCTTGTCGAGATCGAGACGTACCGCATGATGGCGCTTCTCACGTTTCCGGTGGCGCGCTCGATCCAGCCGAAGCTGACGCGACTCGAGCAGCAGCTCACCTCCGTCATCGTGCAGGCGTCGGATCGCGGCACGACGAACGGCGCGCGTCCGGAGTCGGAACTTCTTGCCACCATCCAGTCCGCGGCGCGCGAGATCGAGGAGACGTCGAACCAGACCAACTTTCGCTTCGCGGCGGCGCGCGCCTACTGGGCGCTCGCCGCCAAGCGCATCGCGGAGCTCGGCGAGAAGCGCATCGGCACGCTGCAGCCGATCGAGCAGTTCCTCGACCGCCGGCTCGGACCGGCCATGTCGACCTGCGAGGCGGTCGAGCGGCGGCTCAATGCGCTTGCCGAACGCTCCGAGCGCGCCTCGAACCTGCTGCGCACGCAGGTCGACATCGCGCTTGAAGGGCAGAACCAGTCGCTCCTGCGTTCAATGGAGCAGAATGCGCGCCGGCAGCTTCGCCTGCAGCAAACGGTCGAAGGCCTCTCGGTCGTCGCGATCAGCTACTACCTGCTGTCGATGCTCGGCTACGTGTTCAAGGGGCTGGAGGAGGCGCGGGTCACCACCATCCACGCGCCGGTCGCGATCGCCGTGGCCGCGCCGATCGTCGTCGCCGTCGTGTGGATGATGATCGCGCGGCTGCGCCGCCACCTGATGGAGTGATCAGGCGGCGTGTTTTGGCCCGCCGCTGACGATTTCCCAGAACTCGGTCGTGGTATTGCGGTGCGGGAACGGTGTGTCGGGAACCGGCACGCCGAGAAATGCGCACAGAGGCTCCCAGCCTTGCGCCACGTCGAACACCAAGAGCCGGTCGGCGGGTACCGTCGCCTTCACGTCTGCCAGGCGCTTGCGGAAGGCGGCGATCGCGGCGTCGCGATCATCCGCTCGCCCGCCGAAGGTCTGCTGGATGATCATCGCATCGGCCGCGCCGAGCATCGCACGCACGTGCGGCGGCAGCGGCATCCCGTCATGCGTCTGGAACAGCTTCAGGATCGTGCCGGAAAAACTGTTCCACCACTTGTCCTCGGGCCTGACGCTCATCACGACCTTGGCGTCCGGGAACGCCACTAGGAGATCGCGCCACACGTGCGCGCCGGGCCAGTCGACCTGCGCCCGGTAGCCGTCGAACACCGCGTTCCAGTCAACAGGTTCGTGCTTCGCGGCGCGCTCCCAGTGCGGCACCTGGTCGGGCTTCTGGAACACCTCCTCCATGTGATGGCAGGGGCCGAAGCCGAGTTGCTCGAGCGCCAGCTTCAGCGACAGCGTTCCCGTGCGGCCGAACCCCGGATTGATCACCGCCAAACCCATTCCAGTCCTCCGTCAATTGAGTTTTGTTGACGGCAACAGTGAACGGAATTTGATCCGTACACAATCAGGTGTCGGTGTCCTAGACCGGCGAGATCTATCTCAAGTAGCAATCATATTGCTTCGCATGTGCATTTTCGCACATCTGAATTCTTGGACCTGGCTCACGTTTACTTGGTCAACCTTGGGAGGGGACTATGACAAACGCGGTGCCTGCTACAATGGCGCTCGTTCTCGCCATCTCACTGAGTGGCTGTGCGTCCGTCTCAGTCCAGCGCGTGACGGATCCGGTCAAGCAGACCGGGATCAGGTACTGGAGACCTGCGCCCTACATTCTCGTCCAGGAAGTCGTGACCGCCGACAAGGCTGTGGTATGCGACGCGAAGGTGATGACGCTCCCGGACAAGAGCGAAGAATACGCGATCAACTTCACTCCAGGCATGGGAACTGCCGAGGTGAAACCGACCCTGACGGACGGTTGGCGGCTGGATGGACTGGATGCAAACCTGGACTCGAAAACCGCGGATAACATCAAGGCATTAGCGGAATTGGCGAAGGCCTCCGGTGCCACCATTTCAATGACGGATAACGGCGCGAAACCTGGTCAACGGAAGCCGACCTGCAATGCAGGTATCTTCCGGCCGGTCTACAGCGCCACCGGCCAGATTGTTGAGTTCAGAAAAGTGAAAGGACTAGGTTCCCCGTTCGGCACCTAAAAGTCCACTTCCGCCCGCTCGAGGTTCTTCGCGCTCTTGAACGTCGACGACGACGCGCCCTTGAGGTTCGTCAGCTTCGCCGAGGCGACGTCGGCGTCCTTGAAGGTCGCCTTGGTCACCGTCGCGCCGTCGAGGTTCGCGCCCGAAAGATCCGCGCCGTCGAGGTTCGCCCCGGTGAGATCCGCGCCCCTCAGCGATGCGAACGAGAGGTCGACACGGGAGAGATTCGCGCCGCGGAAGTTCGCGCCGTCGAGCTTCGCCGACTTGAGCACGGCGCGCATCATGCCCATCGACTGGTTCTTCATGTCGGCGGACAGGTTCGCCCCGGCGAGGTTCGCACCCTTGAGGCTTGCGTTGGTGAGATCGCCGGCAACGCGCGCGCCGGCGAGGTTCACACCGTCGAGCGTCGCCTTGCGCAGCTGGCTGCCGAACAGCGATGCCTTCTCGAGATTGGCGTCCTTCAGGTTCGCCTCCAGCAGCCAGGCCTGGTCCAGCACGGCTGCAGCGAGATTGGCGCCCGAAAGGTTCGTGCGATTGAGCCCGGCGGCGCGGAACACCGCGCCGGCGAGCATCGCGCCCGAAAGGTCGAGGCCGTTCAGCTTCTTGCCGGTGAAGTCGGCGGGCGTCGCCCCACCCGCCCGCACGGCCGCCTCGACGGCGGCCCGATCCATCTCGGCCTGCGTGAACTGCGGCTGCGAGAGATCGACCTGGTCGATCATCTCCTGCGCGACCGTCAGCGCTGGCGAAAGTGCCAGCGCTGCACAGACAATCCCGACCCTGAAACTCCGCATACCGCTCAGGCCTTTCTCCCGCTGACGACGCGGGCGCATGACCCGAAGCGCACCGCGCTGCCCTTCGCGCCGGCACGCGCCGCCTCGATGACTTCGTGTCGGATCTTCTCCCGCGTCGCATCGTCCGTCTTGGCGAGACCGGCCACCACGGGCGCGGCGATCTCGCACATGAACCCCCAGTAGGTTTCAGCACCGTCGAAGGAGAGCGCGCTTTCGACCGTCTCCGACGTTACGTCCTTGAGGCCCGCCGCCTCGAACGCCGATTCGATCATGCCCGGCGCGGCGCAGCGGAAGAGGCCTGGCGCGTCGGGGGACGGCTTTGGAATGTCCACGTAGCGCCCGATCGTCGAAAGCACCAGCGACGCCCAGGGGTTCTGGTCGGGTCCGGTCCACACTGCCGTCACCACGTGCGCGCCCGGCTTCGCGACGCGGGCGAATTCACCCGCCGACTGCGCGATCGACGGAAAGAACATGAAACCAAACCGGCAGAGCACGGCATCGAAGCTCGCATCCTTGAACGGCAGGGCCCCGGCGTCGGCGATCTGCGTGCGGAAATTGCCGAGCTTGCGCCATGAGGCGTTGTCGGCGGCGATCGCCAGCATGTCGGGCGAGAGATCGGTCACGGTGACGATCGCCTTCGGATAGCGCTGCGCGACCGTGAGCCCTGGCTCGCCGGTGCCTGCCGCGATGTCGAGCACCGCGTCGCCGTCCTTGATCCCGGCCTTCGCGATCATTGCCTCGCCGAAGGGTTCGAGCCACGTCATCACCGTGTCGTCCCATTTCTTCCATCCGGCTGAGAATTTGTCCCAGGTGGCGCGTTGCTGATCGCGGATTGCATCGAACGTCGTCGACATCGAACTGCTCCTCTCAGGCCCCCCGGTGTCGGTCGAATATGACAGCATCCGCGCGCCGCCCGCCAGCGCTTGTTCGGCAGCCGGTTCCGGCTACACTGCCCGCACAACCTGCTCGGGAGGCCATCCGTCATGTCGTCGATCGCCCTGCCGGCGCGCTGGTTCCAGCGCAACGGCATCTTGCTCGTTCTCGTCGCACTCCTCACCACCGGCTGCGGCAGCATCAACACCATCCCCACCTACCAGGAGCAGGTGAAGGCGTCCTGGAGCGAAGTGCTGAACCAGTACCAGCGCCGCGCCGACCTGATCCCGAACCTCGTCGAGACGGTGAAGGGCTACGCCACGCAGGAGAAGGACGTCTTGACCTCGGTGGTCGAGGCGCGCGCCAAGGCGACACAGATGCAGATTCCGCCGGACATCATCAACAACCCGGGCGCGTTCAAGGCCTTCCAGGAGAACCAGGCGGCGCTGTCGAGCTCGCTCGCGCGGCTGCTCGCCGTCGTCGAGAACTATCCGGACCTCAAGTCGAACCAGAACTTCCTCGCGCTGCAGGCGCAGCTCGAAGGCACCGAGAACCGCATCGCGGTGGCGCGGCGCGACTACATCGAGGCGGTGCGCGTCTACAACACGGAACTCAAGACCTTCCCCGGCCGCATCTGGGCGTGGATCCTCTACTCGAGCTACCAGCCGGCCGAGACCTTCACGATCAAGGAGGAGGCGATGCAGCCGCCGAAGGTCGACTTCTCGAAGCAGCCGCAATCGAACTCCGGCGCGTCGACGACGACGGGCGGGGCGACCACCGGCGGCACCATCGGCGACACGACCAACGGCGCGACCGCGCCCGCGACCACCAACGGCTCGGGCGGCACGACCACCAGCCCGTGACGGCTCAACGGTGAACGCCGTGCCGGACTGGAGAGGCCTCTTCCTTGCGCTCGTCGCGCTGGTGGCGCTTGCCGGTCCGCTGCGGGCGGCCGATCCCGCGTTCCCGGAACTCACCGGGCCGGTGGTCGACGCCGCGGGCCTGCTGGATCAGGGCACGCGCGCCGACTTCGACGCGCGGCTTCGCGCCTACCAGCAGTCGTCGGGCCACCAGCTCGTCGTGGCGACCGTGCCGTCGCTCGAGGGTTATGACGTGCGCGACTACGGCAACCGGCTGTTCCGCCACTGGCAGCTCGGCGACAAGCAGAAGAACGACGGCGTGCTGCTGCTCGTCGCGCCGAACGAGCGGAAGGTCTCGATCGAGGTCGGCTACGGCATGGAGGGCGACGTCACCGACGCGCTCTCGAAGCTCATCATCGAGAACGCGATCACGCCGCGCTTCCGCACGGGTGATTTCGCCGGCGGCATCCGCGCCGGGCTGTCGGACCTCCAGACGGCGATGGGCGGCGGCAGCGCGCAGGTGGTTGAGAAGCTTTCCCCGCCGGAAAACCAGATCGACCCCGAGGTGATCTTCACCATCCTGTTCTGGCTGTTCATCCTCTACATGGTCTGGCGGATGAGCCGCGGCCGGGTGATCGTCGTGTCGGGGCCGCAGTACGGCCGGCGCTCCTACAGCGACTGGGGCGGCGGCGGCTTCGGCGGTGGCGGCGGCTGGAGCAGCGGCGGGGGCGGGTTCTCGGGCGGCGGCGGCAGCTCCGGGGGCGGCGGCGCCTCCGGCAGCTGGTGAGGGACGACGCCCATGCGCCTCACGTTCGACGATCCCCAGCGCGACCGCCTCGCCGAGGCGATCACCAGGGCCGAGCGCAAGACGCGCGGCGAGATCGTCGTCGTCGTCACCCGCCATTGCGACGACTACCACTGGGTGCCGCTGCTGTGGGCCTCGGTCGCCGCCTTGGCGCTGCCGCCGCTCGTATACTGGTTCCAGTGGTGGACGCCGGTGAAGATCTACCTCGCGCAGCTCGCGCTGTTCGCCGCGCTGCTCCTCGTCCTGAGCTACTGGCCGATCCGCATGGCGATCGCGACGCCGGCCCTGAAGCGAAAATATGCCCGACGGCTTGCCCGCGAACAGTTCGTGAGCCACGGGCTCCACACGACGAAGGGCCGCACCGGCATCCTCATCTTCGTGGCGATCGCCGAGCGCTACTGCGAGGTGGTGGCCGACGTCGCCGTCGCCGCGAAGGTGCCGCAGGCCGAGTGGGACGCGATGGTCGCAGACCTCGTCTCGGCCTTCGCGCGCGGTGACGAGGAGGAAGGGCTGATGCGCGCCGTGCAGTCGGCGGGCGCGATCCTCGAGCGGCACTTCCCCTCGCGTGACGGCTTGCCGGACGAACTGCCGAACGAGGTCCGCGTGCTCGAGCACTAGCCTGCCATTGCCGGGGGCCGGCTATTGCGCCGGCGTCGTGCGCGCCACCACGATGCGCCCGTCGACCGCGGCCGCCACGGTCGGGGACTTTTCCAGATACTCCATCACGATCTCGCTCAGCAGCCGGCCGTCCTCGGGCGCGATCAGCGGCTTTCCCCGCTCGAGCGCGAAATAGCCGTTGCCGCCTTCCGCGAGGTAGTCGTTCGTGGCGAGCCGATAGGACTTCGCAGGATCGAGCGGTTGTCCGGCCACCTCGATCGACACGATGCGATCGCCCTTCGGGCGCGACAGATCCACCTTGAGCCGCATCCCCGAAACCTGCGGGAAGGCGCCCGTCAGCCGGTCGGCCTGCGCGAACGCCTGCTCGAGCGCTTGCCTGAGGTCCTTGCCCGTGATGTCGAGCAGAACGGCCGTGTTGCCGAAGGGCAGCGCGGTGACGATGTCGCGCCGGACGAGCTCCGTTCCGGCCGGCCACAAGCGATCGCCTCGGATGCCGCCGCCGTTGAGGATCGCGACTTCGGCGCCGAGCGTCGCCCGCAGCGCGTCGGCGAACAGATCGCCAATCGCCGCCTCCTCGCCGCGCACCACCGGCACGCGCGAATCGAGCGGGTCGAGCAGCTTCACGAGCGGCTGGTCGAGACTCGCTGAGAGCGTCTTCTGGTAGACCTCGACGCGCGCCGTCATGTCGGGATCGGGCGGGACGTCCTTCGTATCGAGGATGCGGAAGTTCGGCCACACCGATACCGTGCGCTTGCCGTTCGCCTCGCTGACCGTGATGTCGAGGTCGACGCACGTGACGTAGTAGGCGTCGTGCATCGACTCGGCGAAGGCCACCATGCCGTTGTTGGCGACGAGCAGGTCGTGGTCGTGGCCCGACAGGATCAGGTCGCCGGCGCGTTCGGCAATGAGCGCCTCGTCCACGGGGCGCTCCGTGTGTACCGCCTGCACGACGATGTCGGCGCCCTGCTTCCGCAGGGCCGCCGCAGCGTCCAGCGCCCCTTTCAGAACGGAGGAGAACTGCATGTAGACGGGCGAAGAACTCGTCGCCGTCGTCTCGGTGATGAATCCAGCGACACCGATCTTCACGCCGTCCAGCTCGATCATGCGATTCGACAGGACGCCCTCCACCGGCACGCCGTTCGCGCCGGAAAGGTTCGTCGCGACCACCGGGAACTTCGCTTCGCCGATCCGCTGTCTGAAGATCTCCGGCCCGAAGTCGAATTCGTGGTTGCCGGGCACGAACACGTCGAGACCCACGGCGTTGAGCAGGTCGACCATGTGCTTGCCGCGGTCGAAGCTCGACAGAAGCGAGGGCGAGAACGCATCGCCCGCGTGCACCACGAGCGTATTGGGATTGGCGGCCCGCTCGCGCTTCACCACCGTCGCGAGCTTGGCGAGGCCGCCGCGGCCGTCCGCGTCCGGAGCCATTTCATAAAGGTCGGAGAAGAGGACGAACGTCACCTTCACGTGGCGGTCCGCCGCGGCCGCCGGCAGGCCGAACGTCGCGAGCGCCACGGCAATCGCCAGCGGAAGCGTCAGGACGCGGATGATCCGTCGTATGCTTTCCTTCACCACGATTCCCCTCTCGCAGACCCGGCCGCTGCTTTCGAAGCTACTGTGCCCGACCAGATCCTGTCGTCAAATGACAAGACCGCCGTGACCGGCCGTGACAGGGTTTTTTCACCCTCCCTTTCGCTCGACCGCCGTTTGGCGCTACAAGGATCGATCATGCATCGTCGGGGACCGTGGCCGCGTCTGGCCTTCTGGTTTGCTGCGCTGTGGTTCACCGCCGCGGCGCTGCTGCCGTTTTCGGCCGCGTTCGCGCAGACCGCCCCCGCCCCGTCGCCCGCGCCGGTCCAGCTCAGCGACGACCAGGTGAACCGGATCGTCCAGGCGGTGAAGGGCGCGGTTCTGGACGAACTCAAGGCAAACCAGCCAACCCCGCAGAACGCGGATGCGGATACGCCAGCCGCCCCGGCGACCTCCGGTCCGCCGTCGCTGGCCAAGCCGTCCGCGAACATTGAAGCGGAACTCGTCTCCTATCTCGAGGAGGAAAAGTACCTCTTCGTCGAGCATTTCGAGACGGCGCTCCGCGCCTTTCCGGATCTCGGCTCCGAGATCGGCAGCATCCTATCCCGCCTCGACGACCGCCCGCAGGGCCGCGGACGAGGTGCCTTCTTCAGCGTCGTCACGATCGCGCTCGCCGCGGCGATCGCGCTCGCCTACGTGGTCACATCCTTCGCCGCCCGTCTCCTGCCGATGCCGCGGGCGAAGGAGAACGACACCGGCGTCGGCCTCGTCATTCGACGCGGCCTCGTCGACTTCGCCGGCTACGGCGCATTCTGGCTCGCGACCATCGTCGCCGCGCGCAAGCTGTTCCCGGGCCACGACATGCAGTCGCTCGTCGGGCACTGGCTCTTGTGGTCGGGCGCACAGTTCGCGCTCTACTACACGGTGTTCCTGATCTGGTTCCGGCCGGCCGACGCGAGTCTCCGCATCGTGCCGCTCGACGATCACGACGCGCGCTTCGCCATGCGGCTCTTCTCGAGCGTCGCGGCGGTGGTCGTGCTGCGCTCGTGGATTTCCATTCCCATGAGCGACAACCAGCCCGAGCCGGTGATCGCGGCGGGCCTCCTCGTCAACAACGTGATCTTCGTCGTAGGCTTCATCCTCGCCGCGCTTCCGGCGCGCGAGGCGATCGCGCGCTGGATCTCGAACACCGCGATGAGCGAGGACGGCACGAAGATCCGCCAGTGGCTCGCCCGCCACTGGTTCGGGCTTGCCACCGCAAGCGTCGTCGCCCTCGGCACCATCCACGCCTTCGGCGCCGTATCGGGCCGGCCTGAAGTGTCGTCGGGTCTCACCGGCACGATCCGCATCGTGCTGGCGATGATCCTCGTGTGCGCCCTGGTCGAGTTCATCGGCCGGCGCACGGAAGCATCCGCGTCGTCGGCCAAGCGGGCGATCCCGAAGCTGCCGGGGCTCGTCAGCCAGATGCTGCGCGTCTTCATCGTGCTCGGTGCGGCGGTCTACTTCATCCGGCTCTGGTTCGTCGACGCGCTTGGGGTGATGACCGACGACGAGTGGGGCGACCTCGCGGACTATGCCTTCGAGCCGCTTGCCGCGATCTTCGGGTGCTACCTCGCTATCTCGTACGTGAACTACCTCGCGGCACGCTACCTTGCGACGCACCCGGCCTCCGGCGCCATCATCGGCGACGACGGCGAAGTCGTTTCCACGTCGGAGTCCTCGCGACTGCGCACGCTGATCCCGATCCTGCGCGTCACCGCCATCGTGATCATCGTCATCGTGATGGGGCTGATCGCGCTCTCCCACATGGGCTTCAACGTGACGCCGCTGCTCGCCGGCGCCTCGGTCATCGGCCTTGCGATCTCGTTCGGCAGCCAGGCGCTGGTGAAGGACATCGTGTCGGGCATCCTGTTCCTTGCGGAAGATTCCTTCCGCGTCGGCGAATACATCGAGTGCGGCAAGTCGAAGGGCACCGTCGAGGGCTTCACGCTGCGCTCGGTGCGGCTGCGCCACCAGGACGGCCAGATCTACACGGTGCCGTTCGGCCAGCTCGGCGAGATCATCAACTACAGCCGCGACTGGTCGACGGTGAAGTTCAACATGAGTCTCGACCGCGACGTCGATCTCGAGGAGGTCCGTCGCGTGACGAAGAAGGTCGCCGCGACGCTGAAGGCCGATTTCAAGGACCGACTGCTCGAGCCGCTCAAGGTGCAGGGCGTCAAGGACGTCACCGACAACGCGATCGTCGTGCAGTTCAAGTTCACCTCGCTCCCGCTCGATCCGGGCGAGATTGAGCGTACCGCGCGAAGCCGTCTCCTCAAGGCGTTCAAGGAAGACGGCATCGCCCTGTCGCGGCCGCCCTGGATGGCGGCCAGCGCCGCCGGAGCCGCCGTCTGAGCCTGTCATGTGGAATCCGTTCGACCTCGTCCCCGACGTCCAGCGCCTCACCGCGATTTTCTCGCAAGCCACGGCGCCGACCTTCTTCCTCGGCGCGATCGCGGGCTTCGTCTCGCTGATGAATTCTCGGCTCAACGACGTGATGATCCGCATCCGGGCGCTCAACCGGATCCAGCCCGACGACGAAAACCGCGCCCCGCTCAGGGCGGACATCACCCGGCTGCGCCATCGCGCCCAGTATCTGAGCAGCGGCATCCGCGCCTGCCTGCGGAGCGGCATTTACGCGACGATCCTGCTCGCCATCATCTTCGTGACCGAATTTACCGGCCTGAAGTACGCCTACGGAGCGGGCGTGCTCTTTTTCGTTGCGACCGGCTTCCTCGGCTTCGCGCTCTATCGGTTCGCCCAGGAAGTGAGCGTCGGCATCGCCGACAGCGACGAGTACGAATGACGCTCCCCCGCCGCCAAATCTGAGGCAGCGCTGCAACACGGCGCGTTTCGCCTCGCTCCGTGGCATCAAATGTCAAGATTTCCAGGCCGCGCTCCTGCCTCAGTGGTGCTCAAGAGGGGGAGTTCTCATCATGCGTCTTTCGCCGTCCGTATCGCTTGCCGCCGCGCTGATCACCGTGGCCCTGTCGTCCCAGGCCTTTGCGGCCGACCTGCCGCCGCCGGTCCCGGCTGCGCCCGAGTGGCAAGGATCGATCTCGATCTACGGTTGGCTGGCCAACGTCGACGGCAAGTTCGGCGTCAACGGCTACGGCCCGGTCGACATCAACACGAGCGACAGCTCGAGCTCGGTCCTCGCCGACCTCCAGGGCGTCTTCATGTCGTCCGGCGAGTTGCGCTACCAGAACTTCGGCGTCTTCGGCGACTTCATCTACGTCGACCTCGGCCAGACCGACACGTCCGCCCGCGGATACGCCAATGCGACCGCCAACGTCTCGACCATCATCGGAACGGCGGCGCTGACCTATGCGGTCGTCGACACCCCGACGGTCACGCTCGAGGCGTTGGCCGGCGCGCGCGTCTGGTCGGTCGATGGCAGCCTCGACCTCGGCCTCGACATCCTCGGCGCGAACCGCTCCGTCTCGACGGGCGATACGATCACCTGGGTCGATCCGTTGATCGGCGCCCGCGGCCGGTACGCCCTCAGCGAAAGCTGGTTTCTCACCGGCGCCGCCGCAATCGGCGGTTTCGGCGCAGGCTCGGAGTTCATGTGGGACGCCGCCGGCACCGTCGGCTACGCGTTCACGAAGAACTTCGCCTTCCAGCTCGGCTTCCGCGGCCTCGGCGTCAACTACGACCGCAACGGCGACGTGATCGACGTCACGGCCTGGGGTCCGCTTGCCGGCCTGACGCTGCGCTTCTGACGGTCAGGCGGCAGCATCAGCCGACGAACGATACCTTGCCCGAGGCGAGGTCGTAGAGCGCGGCTGCAACCTTCACCTTGCCCGCTTCGACGAGCCCACCGATGACGGGGCTTGCCGCCGTGAGCCGGGCCGCCGTGCGCTTGGCGTTCTCCACCGTGGCATTGGCGACGAAGTCGCCGGCCGCGTCGCGCACCGCCAGTGCAGCGGGCAGGATCGGCTGGATCATCGGGCCGATCGAACCCGGGAACGTCGCGTTCTTCGCCACCACGTCGCAGGCGGCGGCCACGGCGCCACACTTGGTGTGCCCCAGCACCACGATCAGCGGCGAACCGAGCACGGCCGCACCGTATTCGAGCGTGCCGATCGTCGCCGTGTCGGCGAGGTTGCCGGCATTGCGCGCCACGAACAGCTCGCCCAGGCCGAGGCCGCCGAAGATGAGTTCGGGCGGCACGCGGCTGTCGGCGCAGCTCAGGATCGAGGCCCACGGCGCCTGATGGCCCGAAACGTCCGTGCGCTGCTGGGTGAGATTCAGCGTGCACAGCTGCGGATCGGCGACGTACTTTCCGTTACCGTCCTTGAGCTTCGCCAGCGCCTCGTCGGCGGTGAGCGTCGTGGCAGGGCCATCGGCCGCGAAGGATCTCGGCGCACCCGTGCCGACCATCGCGGCGGCTGCACCGGCAGCCGCAAGCGTCAGCAGTCGGCGGCGATCAACGGCATCGGAGCACGCGTTGCACATGGGGCGGATCCTTCCCGGAACGATTGTTGCGCCGTCACGATACGCCGTTCACTGCGAAAAGTTAATCACACCGCCCGAGGATACGCCGAGGATCAGCAGTCCGAACAGGATCCGGTAGATCGCGAACGCATCGAACGTGTGGTTCGCGACGAACTTGAGCAACGCGCGGATCACGAAGAAGGCGCTGATGAAGGCCGCGATGAACCCCACGGCGAAGATGCCTGCGTCCTCCATCGACAGCTGGTCACGCACCTTGAACAGGCTGTAGAGCGACGCCGCGCCGAGCGTCGGCACGCCGACGAGGAACGAGAACTCCGTCGCCGCGCGACGGTTCAGTCCCATCAGCATGCCGCCGAGGATCGTCGCGGCCGATCGTGACGTCCCGGGAATGAGCGCGAGGCACTGGAAGAAGCCGATCGCCAGCGCCACCGGCAATGTCATCTTTGCGAGGTCGTTGATGTAGGGCCTCGGCCGGAAGCGCTCGACGATGATGATCGCGATGCCGCCGAGGATGAACGCCATCGCCACCACCTCCGGCGAGAACAGGTGCGTCTGGATCGTCTTGCCGGCGATCAACCCGACGATTGCGGCGGGAATGAACGCGACGAGGATGTCCAGCAGCTGGTGACGGCCTGACCCGAACACCATGTCGAGCAGCTTCGCGCGATACTCCCACACGACCGCCATCATCGCGCCGAGCTGGATGAAGATGTCGAACGCATGCCGGCGCTCGCCTTCCATGAAGTTCATCAGGTCGCCGGCAATGATCAGGTGGCCGGTGCTCGATACCGGAAGGAACTCGGTCGTTCCTTCCACGATGCCCATGATGAAGGCCTTGAGGAGCGTCAGTCCGTCCATGTTTCCCCCGGCATCGCTTCTGGCGCTTCGAATCGGATGGCGCGAGCCTAGCACTGCGATTGCGTCAGGAAGAGGCCCGATCGTCCGAACGCGTCCCATTGGGGACCATCGGTCGCGGGGCATTTGCTTCTCGAGGAGTCTGAAACGGACGGCCTAAGCCTTCACGACGTAAACCGCCGTTCCGTAGGCGAGAACTTCGGTAACGCCATCCATGATTTCGTTCGCGTCATAGCGCATGCCGACAATCGCGTTGGCGCCCATGCCCGTCGCATGCTCGACGAGCAGTGTCAGCGCTTCCTCTCGGGCGCGCTCCGCGAGGTCGCCATAGACGGACAAGTTGCCGCCGAAGAACTTCTGGATGGAGCCCCACTGATTACCTGCCCAACCGCGTGAGCGGACGGAAATTCCCCGCACGAGGCCGACCACGCCAGCCACCCGAAAGCCCGGAATGTCATTGGTCGTCACGACAATCATTCTCGACGCTCCGATCGCCGGTAAACAACTTTTGCGTGTATCACATGCTCGGGCTTTCCGGCAATCGAACGAAACCTTGACGTCACTGGCAGCGCCGGCTGCATTTGCCTCCCCTTGTCGTTTATGCGACGATCTGAAGTGCCGCTCGGGCAACTGCGGACCTGCCACAAGACGCTAGGTCGCCGCCTGGACGGGGGGAAAATGTCATCCGGCCGCTCGCGCTCCCTTGGGCAACGGGCGACGCAAACGACAGACCGTCGAGGACCCCCGCCATGACCGTTCGCCCTGACCCAACATTCCACGCCTCGCCGAAGCTCGCCATGCAGGCGCCGCCGGAGCGCTTCGCGTACACGCTGATGCTGTCGGCCGACTTCTCGAAGCCGGACGGGCTTGCCGTGGTCGACGTCGACCCCACCTCCTCCGAGTACGGAAAGATTGTCCATTCGCTGTTCGTGCCGAACCGGGGCGACGAGTTCCACCACTTCGGCTGGAACGCCTGCTCGTCGGCGCTGTCGCCGCTCGCGGGGCACGCCTTCCTCGAGCGGCGCTACCTCATCATCCCCGGCATCCGCTCCTCGCGCATTTACGTGGTCGACACCAAGCCCTCGCCGACGGAGGCCAAGATCGTCAAGATCATCGAGCCCGAGGAGGTGTTCGAAAAGACCGGCTACTCGCGTCCGCACACGATCCATTGCGGGCCGGAGGGCATCTACGTCTCGACGCTCGGCGGGCGTGGACCCGACGGCACCGAAGGCCCGCCCGGCATCTTCCTCATGGACTGCGAGACGTTCGACGTGATCGGCCGCTGGGAGATCGACCGCGGACCCCAGGACAAGCACTACGATTTCTGGTGGAACCTGCCGCGCGACTACATGGTGTCGTCGGAGTGGGCGCTGCCGCCGCAGTTCGAGAACGGCATCGTGCCCGACGATCTCCTCTCCAACCGCTATGGCCACCGCATCCACTTCTGGGACCTGCGCGAACGCCGGCACGTGCAGACGATCGACCTCGGCGCGAACCACCAGATGGCGCTCGAGGTGCGGCCCGCGCACGACCCCGTGAAGGAATACGGCTTCCTCGGCGTCGTCGTCGACACGACGAACCTCGAGGGTTCGATCTGGACCTGGTGGCGCGAGGGCGGAAAGTTCCACGCGAAGAAGACGGCGACGATCCCGCCCGAAGCGGCGAACCCCGAGGTGCTGCCGCCGCTGCTCAAGGGTTTTGGCGCGGTGCCGCCGCTCGTCACCGACATCGACCTCTCGCTCGACGACCGCTTCCTCTACGTCTCCTGCTGGGGCACCGGCGAGATGCGCCAGTACGACGTGTCGGATCCGCTGAACCCGCAGCTCGTGGGCTCGGTGCGCATCGGCGGCATTGCTTCGCGCGCCCCGCACGCCAACCGCCGCCCCTACGTGGGCGGGCCGCAGATGGTCGAGATCAGCCGCGACGGCAAGCGCGTCTGCTGGACGAACTCGCTCTACTCGACGTGGGACGCGCAGTTCTATCCGCCGCAGATGCCGGGGGCGATGGTGAAGGCGAACGCCGGCGCGAACGGCGGCCTCGTGCTCGACCAGAATTTCTGGGTCGAATTCCCGGAAGGGTATCGCTCGCACCAGATCCGGCTCGAGGGCGGCGACTGCTCGACCGACTCGTTCTGCTACCCGTCCGCCTGATTGGACTGGACGGCGACATCGCTGTGGGGGGCCGTGATCGCGAGCGGCCTCTACCACGGCGTGAACCCGGCCATGGGCTGGCCGCTCGCCGTCTCGGCCGGCCTCATGGGCCGCGGGCGGCGAGATCTCGCCGTTGCGCTCTCGTTCCTCGCGGCCGGTCACCTCGCGGCGATGCTCGCCGTGCTGCTGCCGTTCGGCGCGCTTGCTGCCCTCGCCGACTGGCAGGCGACGATCCGCATCGCCGCCGGACTCGCGGTCATCGCGACCGGCCTGTGGCTGCTCCTCGGCAAGCGACACCCGCGGTTCCTCGCCCGGATCAAGCCGAGCCGCGTGGCGCTCTGGTCGTTTGCGATCGCGCTCGTGCACGGGGCGGCGCTGATGCTGGTGCCGGTCTACCTCGGCCTCTGCCGCGGTGAAGCGAGCGCCGAAGGCGCGAAGGCGGGAGCGACGCTCGCGGCGGGCAACGTCGCGATCGCCGTCGAGGTGGCGCTCGTCCACACGCTGGCGATGATCCTTGCCGGCGGCGCGATCGCGCTCCTGGTCTACGGCTGGCTCGGCGTGCAGTTCATCGCAAGATCCTGGTTCAATCTCGATGCCGTGTGGGCAGCAAGCCTGATCCTCGTCGGCGCGGTCGGCATCCTCACCGCGCATGGATGAATAGTTCGGGCCGGAGTAGTGTTCACCGACGCACCCGTTTGGAGGACCGATCCATGACGACACTCGACAACGCGCTCCTGCTGCTCGCCCGCCTCGGGCTCGCCTTCCTGTTCGTCGTCGAGGGCTGGGAGAAGATCGGCAGCTACGCCGGCGTCGTCGACTACATGCAGCAGTACGGCGTGCCGGGGTTCCTCCTGCCGGGCGCCATCGCGATCGAACTCGGCGGCGGCCTGCTCGTGGTCCTCGGCCTCTTCACCCGCTGGGCCTCGATCGTGCTCGCGGCCTTCTGCGTCCTCACCGCCGTGCTGTTCCACGGCAACATCTCGGACGGCGATGCGTTCATCCAGTTCGGCAAGGACGTCTCGATCGCCGGCGGGTTCCTCGCGCTCGCGGTCGCGGGTGCAGGCGCCTGGTCGGTCGATGCGCTGATGCGCCGCCGCTAGCGCTCGATCCGTGCGAGGTCCGCCACGGGCAGCGTCGCGGCACGGATGCGGTCGAGGAGCTTCAGGCGGTTCTCGCGGAACGTCGGGTCGTCGGCGTTCACGGTCACCGTGTCGAAGAACGCATCGACGGGCGCGCGAAGCTTTGCGATGGCGCGCATCGCGGCCTCGAAATCCTCGTTGTCGATGGCGATCTTCGCCTGCGCCTCGGCGCGGTCGATCGCCTGCGCCAGCGCCTTCTCCTCGCCCTGCACCAGGAGCGACTTTTCCGGATAGCCCTTGTAGGACCGGCCGTCCTTCTTCTCCTCGATGCGGATGATGTTGGTCGCGCGCCGGACGCCCGCGAGCAGGTTGATGCCGTCGTCCGTCTCGAGGAACTGCGCCAGCGCCTCGATGCGCCGCACCGCCAGCACGAGGTCATCCTGTTCGCCCACCGCGAACACCGCGTCGATCAGGTCGTGCCGCTGGCCTTCCTCGCGCAGGTGCACCTTGAGCCGGTCGGCGAAGAACGCGAGCAGGTTCTCCGCATCGAACGCCTGGCCGAACGCGTCCGACTGTTGCTGGCGATAGAATTTCAGCCCCTCGCGAAACGTCGGCAGGAGCTTCACGCGGATGCCGTTCGCGAGGATCAGCCGGATCACGCCGAGCGCGGCACGCCGCAGCGCGTACGGATCCTTCGAGCCCGTCGGCTTCTCGTCGATCGCCCAGAAGCCGACGAGCGTGTCGAGCTTTTCGGCGAGCGCCGCCGCAATCGACACCGGCGCCTTCGGCACCGCGTCGGAAGGCCCTTGCGGCTTGTAGTGCTCGGCGATCGCCGCCGAGACTTCCGCGTCGTGGCCTTCGCCGAGCGCGTAGTAGCGGCCCATCAGGCCCTGCAGTTCCGGGAACTCGCCCACCATGCCGGTGACGAGGTCGGCCTTGGCGAGCTTCGCCGCGAGCGCCGCGGACGCCGGCTCCGCGCCGGTGTTCTTCGCAAGCAGCCGCGCCCACTGCTCGAGCCTTCGCACGCGTTCGCCCTGCGTGCCGAGCTTCGCATGGAAGGTGATCTCGTCGAGCCGCGGCAGGAGCTGTTCGAGCGGCGTCTTGCGATCCTGGTCCCAGAAGAAACGCGCGTCCGACAGCCTCGCCGCGATCACGCGGTCGTTGCCCGCGACGATGCGCTTGCCGCCGTCCGAGGCAATCAGGTTCGCGACCATCAGGTAGCGGTTGGCGAGCTGGCCCGTCTTCGAGTCGCGCACGGAAAAGCACTTCTGGTGCGAGCGGATCGTCGTCACGATCACTTCCGGCGGCATGTCGAGGAACGCCTTGTCGAACGACCCCATCAGCACAACCGGCCACTCGACGAGGCCGGCCGTCTCCTTCAGCAGCGCCTCGTCCTCGACGAGCTCGAGCCCTTGCGAGAACGCGAGCGTCTTCGTGTCGGCGCGGATCGTCTCGATGCGCTCCGCCGGATCGAGCATCACCTTCGCGTCGCGCAGCGTCTTCTCGTAGTCCTCGAACCGGCGCACGCGGAACGGCCCCGGCCCCATCACGCGGTGCCCGCGCGTGAGATCGCCCGAGCGAATACCGTCGACCTCGAGCTCGACGGGCTCGCCGTCGAGCGTCACCACGATCGACTGGAGCGGCCGGATCCAGCGCAAGTGCCCCGAACCCCAGCGCATCGACTTCGGCCACGGGAAGGCGCGGATCACGTCGGGCAGGATCGCCGCGGCCGCTTCCGGCGCGGAGCGGCCGGCCTTGCGGATCACGCCGATGTAGAACGCGCCCTTCTTGTCTTCCTGGACCTTCAGCTCCTCGAGCTTCAAGCCCGTGGCGCGCAGGAAGCCGTCGATCGCCGGCTGCGGCGCGTCGGTGCGCGGACCCTTGCGCTCCTCCGCCGTGTCCGGCGCGGCGGCGGGGATGCCCGAGACGGCGAGCGTCAGGCGGCGCGGCGTCACGAAGGCCTTCGCGCCCTCGTAGACGAGCCCCGCCTCGACCAGCCTGTCGGTGACGAGCCGGCGCAGATCGTCCGCCGCCTTCTCCTGCATGCGGGCGGGAATCTCTTCGCCGAACAGCTCGATCAGTAACTCGGGCATGAAGGTCCTTCAGGAAACGCGGGTCAGACGGCCTTGTGGCTGCCGTCGCAGAACGGCTTGCCGGCCGTGTGCTTGCAAGCGCAGAAGAATTTCGGGCCGGTCGCGTCGGCGGTCCACTTCATCGGCTCGAACGCGGAGCCCTTGTGGCTGCCGTCGCAGAACGGCTGGCGCTTGGACTTGCCGCAGGAACACCACCAGTAGTCCTTGCCCTGCTCCACCTCGACGCGAATCGGCGCCTTGCCGGCAACGGTCGGTTCGCTCATGTCAGTTCTCCCCTCTTGGTACGTCCGTCTTCGCGGATCAAAAATCGTTACGCGGCCTTCGCCGCTGCCGCGCCGCCGCCCGCCGTCTTCGACCAGGCGAGGCAGCAGCCCTTGGCGAGTTCGCGAACGCGCAGGATGTAGGCCTGCCGCTCGGTGACCGAGATCACGCCGCGCGCATCGAGCAGGTTGAACACGTGGCTCGCCTTGATGCACTGGTCGTAGGCCGGCAGCGCCAGATCGTGCCGTCCGTCGCGCTCGCCCGCCTCGAGCAGCGCGCGGCATTCGCGCTCGGCATCCTCGAAGTGGCGCAAGAGCAGCGCCGTGTCGGCGAATTCGAAGTTGAACCGCGAGTATTCCTGTTCGGCCTGCAAAAACACGTCGCCGTAGGAGATGCGGTCGGCGCCGGAGCGGCCGTTGAAGTTCAGGTCGTACACGTTCTCGACGCCCTGCACGTACATGGCGAGGCGCTCGAGGCCGTAGGTGAGTTCGCCCGAAACGGGGAAGCAGTCGAGGCCGCCCACCTGCTGGAAGTAGGTGAACTGCGACACCTCCATGCCGTCGCACCACACTTCCCAGCCGAGGCCCCACGCGCCGAGCGTCGGGCTCTCCCAGTCGTCCTCGACGAAGCGGATGTCGTGCAGGCTCTGGTCGATACCGATGGCGGCAAGCGAGCCGAGGTAGAGGTCCTGGAGGTCCGGCGGCGACGGCTTCAGGATCACCTGGTACTGGTAGTAGTGCTGGAGCCGGTTCGGGTTCTCGCCATAGCGCCCGTCCTTCGGCCGCCTGGAGGGTTGCACGTAGGCCGCCCGCCACGGCAGCGGCCCGACCGAGCGTAGCGTCGTTGCCGGGTGGAACGTGCCCGCGCCCACCTCCATGTCGTAAGGCTGGAGGATCACGCAGCCCTGCCGCGCCCAGTACTGGTGCAGCGTCAGGATCAGGTCCTGGAACGACCCTTTCGGATTGAGCCCTTCGGGCATCGGCGAAACCCCTCAGTCACGTCGCGGCGGACCCTAGGGGTGCGAGTCCGGAGGGTCAAGCACAGATCAACCGGGCGATTCGGGCGGATTTGGCGCATGCAAAAGGCCGGACGATGCGCCCGGCCTGTCGTCAGTCCCAGCGATGGAAGGCGGGGATCAGTCCTCGCGCCACACGCCGGTGCGCGGGTCCTGGCGCAGCGCCACAGCGGTGCGCGTCGGCTGGGTCCTGCGGGCGGCGCGTACCTTCACGCGGGCGGCTTCGGCGCGTTCGGCGAACCGCCGCATGGCGATCAGCGCGAGCGTCAGCGTGACGGCGGCGAGCAGGATCTTCGCGAGCATGAGGAAGCCTTTCCAAGGTGCGCGTTCAGGCATCATAGACCGAATTTCCCCCACAATGCACGCGATTCCAGCGTGTCGAGCAGGGCCTCCGGGAACTCTTGTGCGATACGATTAAGGAATTCGTGCGTCGGACCTTGGGTCCGCAGGCCGAACCGGGCCAAAAGGCCCTGTTTCGGCTCGATCGGCACGATCTCGACGGTGTCCCCGAACTGGGCCTTCAGGACCTCGTTCAGCGATCCGAACCCGTCCACGAGGCCAAGCTCGCGGGCCTTCACGCCCGACCAGAACGCGCCGGAAAACAGCTCCTCGTGCGCCTCGTCGAGCCGGCCGGCGCGCCGCGAGCGCACCTGCGCCTTGAACTCCTCGTGAATATCCTTCTGCAGCGCCTTGAGCCTTGCGACGTCGGCTTCCTTCTCGGGGAGGAACGGGTCGAGGATCGACTTGTGTTCGCCCGCGGTATGGATGCGCCGCTCGACGCCGACCTTCCGCATCGCGTCGACGAACCCGAAGCTCGCCGAGATGACGCCGATCGACCCGACGATCGAACTCCTGTCGGCGATGATCTCGTCGCCCGCGGTCGCGAGCCAGTAGCCGCCGGAGGCCGCCACGTCCTCGACGAACGCCAGAACCTTGACCTTCTTCTCCTCGGCCAGCGCGCGGATGCGCCCCGCGATCAGCGACGACTGCACTGCCGAACCGCCGGGGGAATTGATCGAGAGCGCGACGGCCGCGATATCACGCCGGCGGAAGGCGCGCTCGATCGTGTCGTTGAGGGCGTTGAGCGTCAGTCCCTGCCGCAGCGGAGACACACCGCCGATCACGCCCGACAGCCGGATCACCGGAACGACCGGGACCTTGCGGCGCAGCGGCGGCGGGAGGAGGCGCTGGAGGAACGAGCGAGCCATGGACCGCCGTCAGATAGGCGGCAGCGGAGCCGCGCGCAAGGGAATGGCTTCGCGGGAGTCCGTGAGACGGTTTACCACACCCGCCAGAGTACGAGGCACATCAGCATCGTCTGGACGACGCTCATGGCGAGCATCGCCGTGCGCAGCGTAAAGATCTCGTTTTTAACGTCCGACACCTGGTCGACCATCATCAGGGTGTTTTCGTCGACCCGAGCCGTGGCGTCGTAACAGTGGTGCGCCTCGTCGGCGATCTCGTCGAGCAGGTCGATGATTTCCCGCTGGTCGCTGCGGCTGTAGTCCAAAACATCAAACGGACGGCGCGGCGATTCGGTGTCGGCGAAAGCGTGGGATCGAGCGCGGGACATGAGGTTCCTTCACGAGCAGGACTACGCGAATCACGACCGCAACGAACAACCTTTGGTAGCATCACCCGACGCGATGTACAATACAGTGCGTACCCGTTTTTGTGAGGCTTACCGGAGCTTCCAGGCCTGCCCGTGACGGAGCACGGCGTCTGCCTCGGGGGTGAACTTCGAGCCCTCCGCGTGCAGCACGAGGCCGGGAAGGAGCCGCAACGGCGCCTTCGAGCCCTTCACGCCCTGCACGATCACGCGCGAGGCGGCCATGCCGGTGCGCGCATAGAGCGGGGCCACGGCGATATCGCCGAACTTTCCCTCCATCCCGGCAAGGATGCGGCCCAGCATCTCGGCGCGGTGCACCATGGTCATGGTTCCGCGCGCCTCGACCATGGCGTGCAGTACCTTGATCCAGAGGTCGAGGTCGTCGGGCGAGGCGGCATGCGCCACCGTCTTAAGGGGCGACGGCGAAGAGACCATGCGGTTCGGGTCGAGGTACGGCGGATTGGCGAACACGTGGGCGAACGAGCCGTGCTCGGGATAGGTCGCGAGGTCGCGGCGGAGCGCATCCTTGAGATCGCCGCGGATCACCGTCATGCGCTCGGTCATTCCGTTGCGGGCGGCGTTCTGTTCGGCGATCATGGCGTAGCGCACCGTCACTTCGAGCCCGGTGACCTTGGCCTCGGGCACGCGGGCGAGCAGGCACAGCGCCGCGACACCTGTGCCGATGCCCGCCTCGAACGCCTCTTCCTTGCCTTCGGCCGGCACGGCCGCGGCGAGGAAGACCGAGTCGATGCCGGCGCGGAAACCTTTTTCCGGCTGGAGAATCCGCAGTCGGCCGCCGAGAAACGCGTCGTCGGTCAGACCCGGCGGCACGGCACTGGCGGCCTCGGCGCCCGGATTGGCGGTCGTGTCGGTCATGTCCATCCCCCCATCATGGCTGTTCCGGGGTTAGCGCGGCGTTACGAAACACGCGCAAGGCTTGGGGAACGTCCTCCTCGGCTACCATTAGGCGGCGCGGCAGGATGCCGAGCGAGCCCTCGAGCGCGCTCATATGCTGGTCGAGCAGCAGGTGCTCGATGCCCGCCTCCTCGAGGAGGTGCATAGCGTAGGTTAGCGTCACGAGGTCGTTCGTCCGGAGCACTTCGCGCATGGCGGGTACCATCATACAGGGTGCGCCGCCTGGTCGCCACCGGTCGGGCTTGCCGGGGCGGAACCGGGCTTCTATCCTGTCCACCTTTTTTGACACTCGGTGGAGCAGGATGGTGGGCGTCGTTGTACCGTTCGAAGGCAGCGAGGAGCGCGGGGCGTCGATCGACCTGCTGATGTCGCTCGTCGCCAAGGACATGGAGCGCGTGAACGACGCGATCATCGTGCGCGCCCAGTCGCACGTGGACATGATCCGCGAACTCGCCGCGCACCTCATCGATTCCGGCGGCAAGCGGCTGCGGCCGATGCTGACGATCGCCACCGCGCAGATGTGCGGCTACCGCGGCGAGAGCCACGTGAAGCTCGCGACCGCCGTCGAGTTCATGCACACGGCGACGCTGCTCCACGACGACGTCGTCGACGAGAGCGACGTGCGCCGCGGCAAGCAGGCGGCGCGCATGATCTGGGGCAACCAGGCGAGCGTTCTGGTCGGCGACTATCTCCTCGGCCAGGCGTTCAAGATGATGGTGGAGACGGGCTCGCTCGACGCGCTGCGCGTGCTCGCCGCCGCCGCCTCGATCATCGCCGAGGGCGAGGTGCTGCAGCTCGCGACGCAGCACGACATCTCGACCACCGAGGACGCCTACATGCAGGTGATCGGCGCGAAGACCGCCGCGTTGTTCGCCGCGGCGGCCGAAGTCGGCGGCATCGTCGCCGCGCGGCCGCGCGAGGAACAGGCCGCACTTGACTCCTACGGCCGCAACCTCGGCATCGCGTTCCAGCTCGTCGACGACGCGCTCGACTACTTCGGCAAGCAGTCGGTGCTCGGCAAGACGATCGGCGACGACTTCCGCGAAGGCAAGATCACGCTGCCCGTCGTGCTCGCCTACCGGCGCGGCGACACGACCGAGCGCGCGTTCTGGAAGCGCACCCTCGCCGACGGCGAGCAGACGCCGGACGACCTCGGCCGCGCGCAGAAGCTGATCGAGAAGCACGGCGCGTTCGCCGACACCATCGAACGCGCCCGCCACTACGGCGCCATTGCGCTCGACGCGCTCGCCATCTTCCCCGCCTCGACGCACAAGAAGGCGCTACAGGAAACAGTCGAGTTCTGCGTCAGCCGCAGCCACTGAAGGACGCCTTCCGCCACACGCGCGGCTCGCCTCGTCGTCATCCTCGGGCTTGACCCCAGGATCCTCTTGCAGCGCCGGAAAAGGCTGGCCGGGTCGAGCCCGGCCATGATGAACACGGGGCGCAACGCTACGCGGGCGGTGGTCACTTCGCGCCGAGGATTTTCTCCGTCCACGAACGGTTGGGCCAGCAGTCGGCCGCAGCGCCGGCCTTCTCCTGGAAGCGACCGGTCGCGCGGCGCATGCGGAACCCGACGAGCCCGTCGAGGCGGTCGCCGATGTCGTAGCCGAGCGCCTTGAGCTTCTTCTGCACCTCCAGCATCTCGGTGCGACGGTAGGTGTCGACGTCGCGCCACGGCGTCCGGAAGCCCGACCCCGCGCCGGCAATGCGATCGGCGAGCGTGCCGATGTAGAGCACGTAGAGATCGCTCTCGTTGTATTCCTTGATCACGTAGAAGTTCTTCGTCGCAAGAAACGCCGGACCGAACCGTCCGGCGGGCGCAACGAGGTACATCTCGGTCGCCTCGAGCGACGCCGGCCACGGCTTGCCGTCGACGCGCTTGAGCCCGAGCGCCGCCCATGCCTTCAGCGCCTTGCCCTGGTCCGGCCCCTCGAGCGTGCAGGACACCGACGGCGGCAGCGCCACCTCCCAGGCGTACGGCAGGCCCCGCACCCAGCCCTTCTGCTTCAGGAAGTTCGCCGTCGTCGCGAGCGCGTCGGCTTCCGAGGTCCAGATGTCGACGCGCCCGTCGCCATCACCGTCGGCGCGGTAGGTCAGGTAGTAGCTCGGCAGCACCTGCGTGAATCCCATGGCGCCCGCCCACGAGGATTTCATCTCGCCGCGGTCGGCGTAGCCGTCCTGCAGGATCGTCAGTGCGCCCAACAGTTCGTCGGCGAACTTTTCCTTGCGCCGGCCGGTAAACGCCTGCGTCGCCAGCACGGCGAAGGCGTCGTGCGGCACATCGACGCCGGAGAACGCCGTCTCGCGCCCCCAGATCGCCAGCACCACCGGCCCCGGCACGCCCGTCGCCGTCTCGATGGACTTCAGCGCGGCGCCGTCGCTCTTCGCCTTGGCGCGCCCGAGCCCTGCCAGGCGGTCGAGGCTCTTTTGCGGAAAGTACCGGCCGGGCGAGCCGAATTCCGGCTGCTTCTCGAGCGAGGGCGGCGGCCCGCCGCCCGGCTTCACCAGGTCGGGCAGCGAGAAATCCGGCTCCACGCCGCGCAACGCCTTGTCGAACGTGGCGCGGGTGATGCCGGACGCCTCGGCCTTCGGCCAGAACTCGCCCTCGAGCCACTGGCGGAAGGCCGCCGCACGATCGTCTGACGCGCGCACCGGAAGAGCGGCGATGCAGGCAAGCATGAGGACGAGGAGCAGGCGGAGGAGCATGGCGGCAGGACCTATTCACCGGACGTTAAGGAACCCTCGTCCCACGATGTCGCAGCGGCTGCAACCGCCTCCCGCCGTTCAATCACGGATTCGTCACGCGCCTTGCGGCTTGCCACAAAAACCGTCACATTCGCGTCTAATCGAGGGCAGGCCGATCGGCGCGTTCGCAGCGCCCCCGTGCCGCCCGCTCACAGGACATCCCAGACGATGAAGGTTTCCCGACTCCTCGCCGCCGTTTCACTCGTCTCGCTCACGCTGCTGCCGGTCGCCGCGGGCGCCACGACCTCGACCGACACGTCGATCCTCGCCACCGGTTCGCTCTCCGGCAGCTATCTCGCCGGCCGCGCCGCAGGCAAGGAGCGCGACAACGCCACGGCTGCCGCCTACTTCGCCCGCGCGCTCGAACTCGACCCGAACAACCCCGTGCTCATCGAGCGGGCGTTCTTCCTCGAGCTCGGCGCCGGCAACCTCGACAAGGCGAACGAGCTTGCCCAGCAGGTCGTGGGCTTCAACTCCCAGCACCGCATTGCGCGCACCGTGATGGGGCTCAGCGCCTTCAAGAAGGGCGACTACAAGGCCGCCCGCGAAAACTTCCAGAAGGCCTCGTTCACGCCCGTCGGCGAACTCACCTCGGGCCTCCTCATCGCGTGGTCTTACGCGGGCGAGAAGAACCTCACCGAAGCGCTGCGCGCGCTCGACATCCTCGACAAGCAGGAAGCCTTCGCAAACTTCAAGCTGTTCCACGCCGCGCTGATCACCGACTATCTGAATGGCGAGGCGACGGACGCGCGCTACCGCACGACGATGGACAAGGCCGGCAACAGCCTGCGCGTCGTCCAGGCCTACGGCAATTACCTCGACCGCACCAAGGGCGCGGACGCGGCGAAGAAGGTCTACGAATCGTTCCTCGCCGAGGACTCCCCGCGCAACCCGCTGGTGCTCGAAGCGCTGAACGACCTGAAGCCGGGCGAGAAGCCGAAGCGCTTCATCACGTCCGCGTCGGACGGCGCGGCCGAGGCGCTGTTCTCGCTCGCGAGCTCGCTCTCCGACGAGCAGTCGATCGACGTCGCGCTCGTTTATGCGCAGCTCGCCAACTGGATGAAGCCGAACTTCGACGTGGCGCAGACGCTGCTCGGCGAGATCTACGAGGATATGGGCCGCCACCAGCAGGCGATCGAAGCCTACCAGGATGTCGCCAAGAATCCCGTGCTGACGTCGAGCGCCGAGATCCAGATCGCCGGCAACCTCGACGCGCTCGACCGCAAGGACGAGGCGGTGAAGGTGCTGACCGTCCTCGTCGACAAGAACCCGAAGAACTTCGAGGCGCTGCTCGCGCTCGGCAACCTGCAGCGCTCGAACGAGAAGTGGACCGAGGCCGCCGACGCCTACACGAAGTCGATCGCCGCACTCGGGCCCGACTTCGGCAAGCGCCAGTGGTCGGTGCTCTACTTCCGCGGCATCGCGCTCGAGCGCGCCGGCCAGTGGGACAAGGCCGAGGCCGACTTCCGCAAGGCGCTCGAACTCGAGCCGGATCAGCCGCAGGTGCTGAACTACCTCGGCTACTCGCTGATCGAGAAGCGGAAGGACCTCGACGAGGCGATGTCGATGGTGCGCAAGGCCGTGGAGCTGCGCCCGAACGACGGCTACATCGTCGACAGCCTGGGCTGGGCCTATTACCAGCTCGGCGACTACGAGGAGGCCGCCCGCCAGCTCGAGCGCGCCGTGGAACTCCGCCCGGAGGATCCGGTGATCAACGATCACTACGGCGATGCGCTGTGGCGCGTGGGCCGCAAGCTCGAGGCGAAGTTCCAGTGGCAGCACGCCAAGGACAACAAGCCGGAGCCGAAGGATCTTGCCGTCATCGAGAAGAAGCTCAAGGACGGCCTGCCCGACCTTCCCCCCGCGACGCCCGCCGCGAGCGGCGACACGCAGAAGAAGCTCTAGCGCTTCGTCCGGCGCGAGGGCGGCGCGGCATGACGGCGATCCGCGAGCGCGCGGCGGCGAAGATCAACCTCGCGCTCCACGTCACGGGCCGCCGCTACGACGGCTACCACCTGCTCGACTCCGTCGTCGTGTTCGCCGATGTGGGCGACGTGCTCGAGGCTTCGCCGGCCGCGGCGACGTCGCTCTCGATCGACGGGCCGTTCGGCGAGGGGCTTCAGGCGGAGACCGACAACCTCGTGCTGCGCGCTGCCCGCGCCATGGCGAACGCTTCGCCGCGGGTGCCTCAGGCGGCGTTCCGCCTGACCAAGAACCTGCCCGTCGCCTCCGGTATCGGCGGCGGGTCTGCCGATGCGGCGGCGGCGATGCGGGCCCTCGCCACGCTCGCGGGTATCGATCCGTATACAGATGAAATGACGGCGCTCGCGCTGACCCTCGGCGCCGATGTTCCCGTGTGCCTCAAGGGACGCGCCTGCCGCATGTCAGGTATCGGCGAGCGGATCGAGCCGTGGCCGGGATTTGCCGCCGTGCACGCGGTGCTGGTCAACCCGGGCGTGCCGGTCTCGACGCCGGACGTGTTCCGAACGCTCGGCCTCGAGAAGGGCGCGCCGGCCTTCGACGCGCTGCCGAAACGCACCGGCGACGTCCTCGACTGGCTCGCGGCGTGCCGCAACGATCTCGAGGCGCCGGCGGTGAAGGTGCAGCCGGTCGTCGGTCATACGCTGGCCGCGATCCGCGCCACGGCGGGCTGCCGGCTCGCCCGCATGTCGGGCTCGGGCGCCACCTGCTTCGGCCTCTACGACGACGCCCAGCAGGCCGCCGCAGCCGCCCGCGCCCTCGCCCGCCCGGGCTGGTGGGCCGTTCCCGCCACCCTCACGGACGCCCCGGCCGCCTGACCACGCGGCAAAGGATGGCCGGGTCGAGCCCGGCCATGACGAACCGAAAGCAGCGGGAAACCCCTCTTGCGTCATCACCGGCCCTGAGCCGGTGATCCTTTCCGTTCCCGCCACCCTCACGGACGCCCCGGCCGCCTGACCACGCGGCAAAGGATGGCCGGGTCGAGCCCGGCCATGACGAACGGAAAGCAGCGGGAAACGCCTCTTGCGTCATCGCCGGCCTTGAGCCGGTGATCCTTTCCGTTCCTGCCACCCTCACGGACGCCCTGGCCGCCTGACCACGCGGCAAAGGATGGCCGGGTCGAGCCCGGCCATGACGAACGGAGAACAGCGGGCAACCCCTCTTGCTTCATCACCGGCCTTGAGCCGGTGATCCTTTCCTGCCGCGTCCACGCCAGCCGCCCGCTCGCGACCTCTGTTGCGCCGGCGGCCAGCAAGATTGCCGCAATTCGTCCATGCTCTGGCCATGGACCTCCTTCTAGTGGTATGGGGTTGGACGAGCGACAAGGGATCGGGGCGAAAGCCTCGCCGTCCGGTGTCGCTGGTCAGTGCGAGAGATGAAGGTCCCATGCGCGTAATTGCATCGGCCCTGGCAGCCGCCCTGCTTCTCGGCGCGGCGCCGGCTTCGGCGATATCGGCCGGCCTTCCCCCAGCGGGAGCCGCCCCGCCAGCCGATTCCACCGCCGCATCCACGACTGCCGCTTCGGGCGCCACCATCGAACCGGCCGCCAAGAAGAAGCGCACGGCGCGCCGCTCCAATGTGAGCCAGCCGGCACAGGCCAGCGTGGACGGAGCGACCAAGGCGCAAACGGGACGCGTGCTGGTGATCCCGGCGAAGCCCAGCCTCCAGACGCGCGTGTCGAACTGGCTTTCGGGCTGGCGCGGCAGTTCTTCCTCGTCGGCTGCTCAAGCTGCCGCCGCCACCCGCGAGGCGTCCGCCGCCGCACCGGCGGACGACACCCAGCCGACCGTGAAGAAGAAGTCCCGCCGCAGCGGCTCGAAGAACCGCACGCGCTACGCCTCCGCCTCCAAGGGGAAGCAGGTGCAGGTCGCCGAGCGCGCCTCGAAGAAGCGCAGCGCCCGCAAGAACCGGTCTTCGACCGAGGTCGCGGCGAAACCCGCTCCCGAAGAAACGCCGCCGCCCGAGGAGACCACCGCCGTCGATCCGTCGGCCGCCCCGGAGGCACCCGCGCCCGACCAGGCCGGCCCGGCAGACGCTGCGCAGGCAGCACCTGCCACCGAGCCGCCGTCGCCACTGCGGACGGTGCTGGTCGAACCCGCCTACGCGGCCCCGCCGACGCCCGTGCAGGTGCCGCCGGTGCGTGCCGTGCAGACACCGCTGGCAGACCTCCCCGCGGCGATGATCATCGCACCGGTGCAGAGCGCTCCGCGCATCGGCGCCCCGCTCTTGCCGGCAGCGCCGGCGATCCCTGCCGTGGCCCCGTCGGCGCAGGCGCCCGCCCCGCCGCCGGCCGAGCCGCAGGCAGTCGCCGCGCTCGGTCCCGTGCCGCCGGCGACGAGCCGCATCGAGAAGCAGGTCGACACGACCGACGAGAAGCAATGGTGGGCGGATGAAGGCCAGCCGGCCGTCTTCAATTTCCGCGACTGCGTCTCCGCCTATGCGGCGCGCGAATCGAAGACGAAGCCCGATGTCAGCGTCGGGGACCTCGTGCTGCAGGCGTCGACGGGCGATTGCCGTGCCGCCTTCGACGACATGATGGTGGTGATGACCGTCCGCTACGGCCGCGAAAAGCTCGAGTCGATGATGGGCAAGCTGATCGACGAGACGTTCCTCCCCTCTGCCCGCGAGGCCGTGGCGAAGGCGACCCGCACGGCCTCGACGCAGCCCGCGCGTTGAGGCAGGCGAGGGCCGAAGCCTAAAGCTTTCGCCCCTCACATGTTCGGGTAGTTCGGCCCCTCGCCGCCCTGCGGCACCTGCCAGTCGATGTTCTGGGCCGGGTCCTTGATGTCGCACGTCTTGCAGTGGACGCAGTTCTGGTGGTTGATCTGGAAGCGCTTCTCGCCGCTTTCCGCCGTCACCACCTCGTAGACGCCGGCGGGGCAATAGCGCTGCGCCGGTTCGTCGTAGACGGGCAGGTTCTCCGCGATCGGGATCGCCGGATCGCGCAGCTTCAGGTGCACCGGCTCGTCTTCCTCGTGGTTCGTCGCCGAGAACGCCACGTTGGTGAGGCGGTCGAACGAGAGCACGCCGTCGGGCTTGGGATAGTCGATCGGCTTCATCTCCGAGGCCGGCTTCAGCGACGCGTAGTCGGGCTTGCCGTGCTTCAGCGTGCCGAACAGCGAGAACCCGAACAGTTCGTTCGTCCACATGTCGAGGCCGCCCGCCGCAAGCCCGCCCACGAGGCCGAGCTTCGACCACAGCGGCTTCACGTTCCGCACCCGCTTCAGGTCCTGGTAGACCCACGAGTTCTCGTAGGCGCGCTGGTAGTCCATGAGATCATCGCCCGCGCGGCCTTCCTGCAGCGCCGCGAACGCGGTCTCGGCGGCGAGCATCCCGGTCTTCATCGCGTTGTGCGAGCCCTTGATGCGCGGCACGTTCACGAAGCCCGCCGAGCAGCCGATCAGCGCGCCGCCCGGGAAGAAGAGCCGCGGCACCGACTGGAAGCCGCCCTCGGTGATCGCGCGCGCGCCGTAGGCGATGCGCCGGCCGCCTTCGAGCACGGAAGCGATCAGCGGGTGATGCTTGAAGCGCTGGAACTCCATGTAGGGATAGAGGTGCGGGTTCTCGTAGTTCAGGTGCACCACGAACCCGATCGACACGAGGTTGTCCTCGAGGTGGTACATGAACGACCCGCCGCCGGTCTTCGTACCGAGCGGCCAGCCCATCGTGTGCGTCACCTGTCCGCGCACGTGGTTCTCGGGCTTCACTTCCCAGAGTTCCTTCATGCCGATGCCGAACTTCTGCGGCTCGCTCTCGGCGTCGAGCTTGAAGCGGTTGATGATCTTCTTGGCGAGCGAGCCGCGCACGCCTTCGGCGATGAACACGTACTTGCCGTGGAGTTCCATGCCGGGCTGGTAGTCGGCCTTGTGGTGGCCGTCCTTGCCGATGCCGAACACGCCCGCGACGACGCCCTTCACCGACCCGTCCTCGCGGTAGACGAGGTCGGAGCAGGCGAAGCCCGGATAGATCTCGACGCCCAGCGCCTCGGCCTGCTGGCCGAGCCAGCGGCAGACGTTGCCGAGCGAGACGGCGTAGTTGCCGTGGTTGTCCATGAGGCGCGGCATGGCGAAGTTCGGCAGCCGCAGCGCGCCGGAGGGCCCCAGCACGTAGAAGCGGTCGGAGGTCACCGGCGTGTGGAGCGGCGCGCCCTTTTCCTTCCAGTCCGGGATGAGCTCGGTCAGCGCCTTCGGATCGAACACCGCGCCCGACAGGATGTGAGCGCCGATCTCGGAGCCCTTCTCCAGCACGCAGACGGAGACCTCGGTCCCGGCCTCGGCGGCGAGCTGCTTCAAGCGGATCGCCGCCGACAGCCCGGCCGGGCCGCCGCCAACGATCACCACGTCGTACTCCATCGCCTCGCGCTGGACGGTGTCTTCGCTCATACTCGCCTGCCCTTCGACAAAATCGTGCCGGAAGGCTTTATAGTGCGCGCGCACCCGGCGCAACGTTTGCGAATGCGGCAGACGGCCCCAACAATCCGACACCGGAGCCTAAGCGTTTCCGTGAGCCAGAACGACGAGACCCTGAAGCGCAAGGCGATGATCGCGCGGGAGTGGCTTGCCGCGATGGGGGCCGACGAGGTCGTGGGCGAGGTGGCCGTCGACCGCTTCGCCGAGAGTGCATCGGCCTCGGCCCGCCGTGACCCGTCGTCGCCTGCAGCGCCCGTGGCTGGCCCTGCCGCTCCGGCCGCGGACCGGTCCCGGCCGGTCCCGCCGGCGCCCGCGGCAGGCCAGCCGATCCTCGCGCCGGGCCAGGCGGGCGACGGCGCCGCCGCGATGGCGGCCGCTTGCCGGTCGCTCGACGAGATCGCGGCAACGCTCGCGGCCTTCGACGCCTGCCCGCTGAAGCGCACGGCGACGAACCTCGTCTATCTCGACGGGAACAGGGCCGCGCGCGTGCTCCTCGTCGGCGAGGCGCCGGGCCGCGACGAGGACCTCGAGGGACGCCCGTTCGTCGGCCGTTCGGGCCAGCTCCTGGACCGCATGCTCGCCGCGATCGGGTTGTCCCGCGCCGCTGAAGACCCGGCGCAGGCGGTGCTCATCGTCAACACGATCTTCTGGCGCCCGCCCGGCAACCGCAAGCCGACGGAGGCCGAAGCCGCGATGTGCCTGCCGTTCGTGCGGCGCACGATCGCGCTCCACCGCCCCGACCTCATCGTCTGCCTCGGCGCGACGCCGACGCAGCAGCTCCTTCCGACGACCGAAGGCATCCTGTCGGTCCGCGGCCAATGGAAGCAGTATCGGCACGACGGGCTCGACATCCCGCTCCTGCCGACGCTGCATCCGGCCTACCTCTTGCGCCAGCCGGCAGCCAAACGGCTCGTCTGGCGCGACCTTCTCGACGTGAAGCAGCGGCTCGCCGCCCGATCGCCGACGCAGGTCACGTCTGCCTGAGGGGGGTTGCGCCGCGCTCGTGCAAGGCCCACCTTCCGGTTGCAGTGGGAACTGACGCCTCGTCAGCTCCGTTTAATTCGCAAGATCATGACCGACACCGCCCAACCGTCCGCGCCGCCTGCTGCGTCGCCTCCCGCCGAACGCCCGTTCATCCCGGTGCGCATCGCGGTCCTCACCGTGTCCGACACCCGCACGCTCGAGACGGACAAGTCCGGCCAGACGCTCGCCGATCGCATCGCTGAAGCCGGGCATCTGCTCTCGGCGCGCGCGATCGTGAAGGACGACGTGGGCCAGATCCGCCGCACCACGCGCAACTGGCTGAAGCGCGACGACGTCGATGTGATCGTTTCGACCGGCGGCACCGGCCTCACCGGGCGCGACGTGACGATCGAGGCGATGCGCGGCCTGTTCGAGAAGGAGGCGGAAGGGTTCGGCGTCGCCTTCCACATGATCTCGTGGGGAAAGATCGGCACCTCGACGGTGCAGTCGCGCGCGACCGCCGGCGTCGCGCGCGGAAAATACATCTTCTGCCTGCCGGGCTCGCCCGGCGCCTGCCGCGACGCCTGGGACGGCCTGCTCAAGCCGCAACTCGACTACCGGCACATGCCCTGCAACTTCGTCGAGATCATGCCGCGGCTCGACGAGCACCTGCAGCGCAAGAAAGGCTGATCCGCGTTCACGTCGACGTGAGCCCCGGTCGTCCGCTGCGTCGTTCGCGCGTATACGGACCATTGGAAACGGAAGCCATGACGGAGCAAGCGATGCCGTTCGACCGCCTTACCCGCCGCAATGCCCTGATTCTCGGAACCGCCGTCGCGGCCGCCGGGACGACGCTCCATTCGCTCGCGCTGCCGGCCGCTGCGGAGACCCCGAAGAAGCTCGACCCGCTGCGCCCCACCGCCTACCGCTTCACGCTCGGCGATTTCCAGATCACCACGGTGTCGGACGGCACCGCCGAGATGCCGGAGCCCGAGAAGATTTTCGGCGTCAACCAGACGCCCGAGACGGTGAAGGCGTTCGCGGCCGAGCACCTCCTGCCGACCGACAAGCTCGTCAACGGCTTCACGCCGGTGGTGGTCAACACGGGCGCGGACCTTGTCCTGTTCGACACCGGCAACGCACCGGGCGCGCGGCCGACGACCGGGCTCCTCGCGCAGCGGCTTGCGGCGGCGGGGATCGATCCCGCGAGCATCACGGTCGTCGTGCTCACCCACTTCCACCCCGACCACATCGGCGGGCTGATGACCGACGGCAAGCCGACGTTCCCGAACGCGCGCTACGTGTGGAACGGTGCAGAGTATGCGTTCTGGAGCGACCCTGCGCAGGAGAACGGCCCGCGCGCGGGCGTCGTGAAGCTCGTGCAGTCGAACGTGACGCCGCTCAAGGACAAGGCGACCGAGATCAAGGACGGGAGCGACGTCGTCTCCGGCATCCGCGCGATGGCGGCGCCCGGCCACACGCCCGGTCACACGGCGTTCCACATCGAATCCGGCGGCCAGCGACTGTTTCTGGGCGGCGACTTCTCGAACCACTTCGTGCTGTCGCTCGAACAGCCAGACTGGTTCGTCTCCTTCGACGCCGACAAGGAGCAGGCGGTCGCAACGCGCAAGAAGATCCTCGCGATGCTCGCGTCGGAACGCATCCCGTTCACGAGCTACCACATGCCGTTTCCCGCGCTCGGGTTCGTCGAGGCGTCAGGCGGCTCCTACCGCTTCGTGCCGGTCACCTACCAACTCGCCCCCTGAGCGCCTCGCTTGTCGTCCTCGGGCTTGATCCGAGGATTCACGCGACGCTGCCCCTCCAGTGCCGGCCTCAAATCGACCCGCATCGTCATCGCCGGCCTTGAGCCGGCGATCCTCTTTTCACCGCGCCAAGAGGATGGCCGGGTCGAGCCCGGCCATGACGAACGGGACGACGTCAAAAGGAACGGCTCGCCGGAACGAGATCACCACCACCGTCATCGCCGGCCTTGAGCCGGCGATCCTCTTCACCGCGCCAAGAGGATGGCCGGGTCGAGCCCGGCCATGACGACCTGGATGTGCAGGTGGCGCGCGATGGGCTTCATGTAGCAACCAGCCGCCCTTGCTCTAGTGTCATCCTCGGGCTTGACCCGAGGATCCATGCGACGCCACCACCGTCATCGCCGGCCTCGAGCCGACTCGCATCGTCATCGCCGGCCTTGAGCCGGCGATCCTCTTTCACTGCGCGAAGAGGATGGCCGGGTCGAGCCCGGCCATGACGAACGCTAGGGCGTCCGAAGGACGGCTCGCCGGAACGAGATCACCACCACCGTCATCGCCGGCCTTGAGCCGGCGATCCTCTTTTCACCGCGCGAAAAGGATGGCCGGGTCGAGCCCGGCCATGACGAACTGGAAGTGCGCCGACTCGCATCGTCATCGCCGACCTTGCGCCGGCGATCCTCTTTCACCGCTGGCCGTTCGTCAGAACAGCGCGAGCTGTTCGCCGGGCTGCGCGGGGCGGCGGAAGGCGGAGGTCGAGAGCCTCGTCTTCTGCGTGTTGAGCCCGAGCCGCTTTGCTGCGAGCTCGAAGCGCCGGCCGATCGTCCACGCGTAGGGGCCCTGGCCCTTCTGGCGCACGCCGAAGGTCGAGTCGTAGTCCTTGCCGCCCTGGGTCTGGCGCACGAGCGAGAGCACGTGCTGGGCGCGGTCGGGCCGTTCCGTCATCAGCCATTCGCGGAATAGCGCCTTCACCTCGTGCGGCAGGCGCAGCATCACGTAGCCCGCCTCCTTCACGCCCGCCAGCGCGGCCGCGCCGAGGATCGTCTCCATCTCGGCGTCGTTCAGCGCGGGGATGATCGGCGCGACCATCACCGCCGTCGGGATGCCCGCGGCCGAAAGCAGTTCGAGCGCCTTCAGCCGGTTCGCCGGCGTCGAGGCGCGCGGCTCCATCGAGCGCGCGAGCTTCGCATCGAGCGAGGTCACCGACAGCGCCACCTTCACGAGCTTCTTGCTCGCCATCTCCTTCAGGATGTCGATGTCGCGCGTCACGAGCGCCGACTTCGTGACGATGCCGACCGGATGGTTGAACTCGTTCAGCACCTCGAGGATCTGCCGCGTGATGCGGTAGCGCCGCTCGAGCGGCTGGTAGGGATCGGTGTTGGTGCCGATCGCGATCGTCTGCGGCTTGTAGGCCGGATGCAGCAGCTCACCGCGCAGCAGGTCGGCCGCGTTGGTCTTGGCGAAGAGGCGCGATTCGAAGTCGAGGCCCGGCGACAGCCCCATGTAGGCGTGGCTCGGCCGCGCGAAGCAGTAGGAGCAGCCGTGCTCGCACCCTCTGTAGGCATTGATCGAGCGGTCGAAGGAGATGTCGGGCGAGTCGTTGCGCGTGATGATCGTCTTCGCCGTTTCCTCGATCACCGTCGTCTTGAAGACGGGCAGTTCCTCGAGCGACTGCCAGCCGTCGTCGAACGCCTGCCGCGCGAGCGGCTCGAACCGGCCGCTCTCGTTCGAGCGTGCGCCGCGCCCGCGCGCCCGCGTGGCGGTGAGCGGATCGACCGCGACGTCCATGCCGGCGATCGTCCGCCGTGTGTCGAGTACCGTGGCCATGCGGGAAACGTAGCGATCGGATGAGAACAAATCAAGAACAATGTCGTCTCGCGTCCCCGATCGCGGTAGTCTGCCGTCATGGAACCACCCTCCTCCACCCGCACCGCGCGCTGTTCCTGCGGCGCACTTTCGATCACGGTCCGGGGCGAGCCGTTCGAGGTGTGGGTGTGCCACTGTCTCGAGTGCCAGCGCCAGACGGGCGCGCCCTACAGCCTCACGGCCGGCTGGCTCAAGGAGGAGGTCGTCGCGACGGACGGCGACGCCCGCACGTGGACGCGCTCCAGCTATCGCGGCCGGAAAATCGAGAACACGTTCTGCCCCGCCTGCGGCAGCACGCTCTTCAACACCTCCGAAGCGTTCCCCGAAGCCGTGATGATCAACGCCGGCAACTTCGGCGACGCGGTACTTCCGCCACCGACCGTGGAGTACTGGACCGAGCATCGCCTGCCGTGGGTCTCGATCCCCACCGCCACGGTGCGCTGGAAGCGGCAGGCGGAGGACGGCGAGGCAGGTTGATGCCGAAAACGTTCCGCTTCCCGGCGCGCGCGCCCCTCTGCTAGCCTTCGCGCCAGTCGGGACCGTGAGTCGGTTGCCCGCCCGTTTCGGGGACAGTTGGTGGCGAAGGCGCATTTCAGGCACGAGCGCGCGGCGTTCAAGGAGGGCCACACCGTGGTCGCGGGCGTCGACGAGGCGGGGCGCGGCCCGCTCGCAGGACCCGTGGTCGCCGCAGCGGTCATCCTCGATCCGAACAAGCTGCCGAAGGGCGTCGCCGACTCGAAGGCGCTCACGGCCGAGCGACGCGAGGAGCTTTATGCGATCATCGTCAAGCGGGCCCGGTTCGGCGTCGGTATCGTCGACGTCGCGACGATCGATTCCGTCAACATCCTCAACGCCACCTTCCTCGCCATGCGCCAGGCGGTCGACGGCCTCGGCGCAGCCCCCGACCTCGCCTTCGTCGACGGCAACCGCGCGCCGAGCCTCTGCTGTTCCGTCCGTACACTGATCGATGGCGACGCGATCTCGATGTCGATCGCCGCCGCCTCGATCATCGCCAAGGTCACGCGCGACCGGCTGATGGTGGAACTCGACGCGCAGTGCCCGGGCTACGGCTTCGCGAGCCACAAGGGCTACTCGACGCCGGAACACCTTGCCGCGCTGAAGGCGCTCGGCGCAAGCCCGCACCACCGCGTCTCCTTCGCCCCCGTCGCCGAATGCCTCGGCCTGCCGGTACGCGAGAAGTCGCGCGCCACCCGCGACCCCAACACGCCGGACCTGTTCGCCTAGGTCAGCGTTGCCACCGGGAACCATCGGCATCACGCGCCCATCGTCATCGCCTGCCAATTCCACCCATCGTCATCGCCGGCCCCGACCCGGCGATCCTCTTCCTGCCCCTTGTCCTCGTCGGGCTTGACCCGGCGATCCCTGCGATGGCCGCAAAGGATGGCCGGGTCGAGCCCGGCCATGACGGGCGCTGGGGAGCGGTGACACGCATCCCGTCACCATCCCCGCTCGCCATTGCCCATCCATCGTCATCGCCGGCCTCGAGCCGGCGATCCTTTTCCTGCCCGCGTCATCCTCGGGCTTGACCCGAGGATCCATGCGACGTCGATGAGCGTCACCAGAATTTCCTCCGTTAACGAACGATTCCCGGATTTCCGCCAAACCGATTCAAATCGTTAAGACTCCGCAGGCCCCCGTTAACCAATTCTTAAGAATTGGATTCACCTCGGACTCCCGCCGATTCACCATGACCCCGTCGTGCGTAGCGTATCGGGCGGAGCGGGGACTATGGGGTTTGCGGAGCGGCCGGACATCCGGCCCTATCTCGACAGCGTGCTGATCGGCGACTGCCTCGAGGAGCTGAAGAAGCTGCCGTCGAAGTCGGTCGACCTCGTGTTCGCCGACCCGCCCTACAACCTGCAGCTCCAGCGCGAACTGCACCGCCCCGACCAGAGCCGCGTCGACGGCGTCGAAGAGCACTGGGACCGCTTCGAGAATTTCTCCGCCTACGACACGTTCACCCGCGCCTGGCTCGACGAGGCGCGCCGCGTGATGAAGGACACGGCGACGATCTGGGTGATCGGCTCCTACCACAACATCTTCCGCGTCGGCACGATCCTGCAGGACATGGGCTTCTGGATCCTCAACGACGTGATCTGGCGCAAGACCAATCCGATGCCGAACTTCCGTGGACGGAGGTTCACCAACGCCCACGAGACGATGATCTGGGCGATGAAGAGCGAGAAGCAGAAGACGTACACGTTCAACTACGACGCCATGAAGGCGCTGAACGAGGATCTGCAGATGCGCTCCGACTGGCTGTTGCCGATCTGTCAGGGTACGGAGCGTCTGAAGGACGAGGAGGGCGACAAGCTGCATCCGACGCAGAAGCCGGAGAGCCTGCTGCATCGCGTGATCCTCGCCTCCTCGAACGAAGGCGACGTGGTGCTCGACCCGTTCTTCGGCACCGGCACGACCGGCGTCGTGGCGAAGCGCCTCAACCGCCGCTTCATCGGCATCGAGCGCGAGCAGGCCTATGCCGGCTCCGCGCTCGAACGGCTCGACCGCACCGAGGCGGCAAACGTCAGTGCCCTGAAGGTTTCGACGGGCAAGCGGGCGGAAGTGCGCGTGCCGTTCGGGGCACTCGTCGAGGCGGGGCTGATCGCGCCGGGCGAGGTGCTCTCCGATCCCTTCGGTCGTCACGCGGCGACGGTGCGCGCCGACGGTTCGGTCGCGGCGGCGAACGCGTCGGGCTCCATCCACAAGATTGCCGCTTACGTCCAGGGAATGGAGGCGGCGAACGGCTGGACGTTCTGGCACGTTCGCGTCAAGGGCAAGCTCGTGCCGATCGACCTCCTGCGCCAGGAAATGCGCGCCCGGATGGCCGCCGCCGGGCCCTGATTCGGGTCACCCCCCTTACAACGGTTGTTTCTTGCAGCGTCTCCCGCGGGACGTCAGCGCTTTTTGGGGCGGACACGGCCGGCTCCGATCGCCCGTGCCACCACCTTGCGCATCACCGTCGGCAGCGCGGCATCCGCCAGGCCGTCGACCGGAACCCACCGCCAGTCGCCCTCCCCGCGCGGCTCCCCGGCCGCCGGCCCCTCCGCCCGGTGGACGGCGAGCGTGAGGTGAAAGTGCGTAAACGTGTGCTCCACTGCTTGCGGAACCTGCTGCCAGCGCGCTTCCACGGGTGGTGCATAAGCCTCTGAAACGTCATGTTTTTCCAACCACGGTCCGCCCGGCACCTCGAGCATGCCGCCGAGCAGGCCGCGGTCCGGCCGCCGCCGCAGCAGCACCCGGCCGGCCCCGTCTTCGACCCAGAAGGCGTGGCCGTACCACCTCGGTTTTTCGCCCTTTTCCGCCTTCACGGGGTAGCGCCCGGGATCGCCGGCCGCGCGGGCAAGGCAGTCCTCGGCCACCGGGCAGAGCAGGCAGTTCGCCTTCGCGGGCGCGCAGATCGTCGCGCCTAAGTCCATGAAAGCTTGAGCAAAATCGCCCGCCCGCTCGGCCGGCACCAGCGCCTGCGCAACCGTCCGTATGCGCTCCTTCGCCGCCGGCATCGGCTGATCGATCGCCCGGTGGCGTGCGATCACCCGCTCGACGTTGCCGTCGACCGCCGCATACGGACGATCGAACGCGATCGCGGCGATTGCGCCCGCCGTGTAGTCGCCGATGCCGGGGAGTTCCCGCAACGCTCTGACATCGCTCGGGAATTCTCCGCCGTGCCGCTCGACCACGGCGCGAGCACAAGCGTGCAGGTTCCGGGCGCGCGCGTAGTACCCGAGGCCCGCCCATTCGGCGAGCACGTCGTCGAGCGGCGCCGCCGCCAGCGCGTCAACCGTCGGCCAGCGCTCGAGAAACCGCAGAAATCTGGGCGCAACAGTCTGCACCGTCGTCTGCTGCAGCATGACTTCGGAGAGCCATACCCGGTAGGGCTCGGGCGGCTCGCCCGGCTCGGCGCGCCACGGCAGCCGCCGCCGGTGCCGGTCGTACCAGGCGAGAAGCCTAACGGCGAAACTGTCGCGAGCCGTCTCGATTCGTGCCATAGAAGGAGGTGGTAGCGGTCCGGAAGCCGACCGCCAAGGCGTCTTGCAAGCCCATGGAATCACTCGAGAAACTTTCGCGCGATCTGCTTCGCCCGGCATTCGACCGGTATGGCGCCGCCTACGCCGAACTCCTGCGCCAGTGGCCGGCGATCGTCGGCGACGCGCTCGCCCGCGTCAGCCGGCCGGAAAAGCTGTCGCGCCGTTCTGGGCCGGCGGAAGGCGAGCGCGCCGGCCGCCTGACGATCGCCGTCGCGCCCGGCCACGCGCTTCTCCTCGAGCATGACAAGACCCGCATCCTCGAGCGCATCAACACCGTGTTCGGCTTCGGCCTCGTCGAGGCGCTGAAGATCGTAACCAGCGACCGCGGCTGGGAAAATTCCAGTGAGCCACTGGACGCGCCACAGAATAACCCCACCTTGACCCTAGCGCTGAAAGTGAAGCTGAAGACGATCGCCGACGACCGCCTGCGCGAGGCGCTGGCGCGGCTGGGCGCCGGCGTTCTGTCGCAGGCTTCGCGCAAGGGCACCGACCGGTAACGCGGGTCGATTTCCACAGGCTATAGGCACGATCTTTTCTCAACCCCCAACATCTTGTAGGTTCTGCCCCATGACCACGCTGCATCGCCGCCACGTCCTCCGCCTCGCCGGCTTCGCCTCGGCCGCCGCCCTCGTCGGCGCCTCCGCCGGCCGTTCGTATGCGGAGGATCTTTCCACGCTGAACCAGGCGCCGACGCTCGGCGACCGCGTGCTCGGCAGCCCAGATGCCAAGGTCACGATCATCGAGTACGCGTCGGCCACCTGCCCGCACTGCGCGCGCTTCCACACCGAAGTCTTCCCGCAGCTCAAGACCGAATTCATCGATACCGGCAAGGTGAAGTTCATCTTCCGCGAGTTTCCGTTTGACGATCTGGCGCTCGCGGCGTTCATGCTCGCCCGCTGCGCGCCCGCGGACAAGTATTACCCGATGATCTCGACGCTCTACGAGCAGCAGAAGGTGTGGGCCGGTCAGAACGCGAAGGCCGAACTCTTCAAGATCGCCCAGATGGCCGGTCTCACGCAGGACGCGTTCGACAAGTGCCTGCAGAACGAGGAAGTCGCCAAGGGCATCATCGAGATCCAGAAGAAGGCGTCGCAGGATTACGGCGTCGAAGCCACGCCCACCTTCTTCATCAACGGCAAGGTTTATCGCGGCGAACAGTCGATCGACCAGTTCCGCCAGTACATCAAGGATGCGGGCGCCTGAGTTCGCGCCCCTGATCACCCGCGTTGCTTCGGAAGGTCTTCCGGAGCAACCAGAACGACGGTTGAAACGCCGATGAAATTCACGCGCCTGAGGCTGTCGGGATTCAAGTCCTTCGTAGAGCCGTCCGAACTTGCCATCGAGGCGGGGCTTACGGGCATCGTCGGCCCCAACGGGTGTGGCAAGTCGAACCTGCTCGAGGCGCTGCGCTGGGTGATGGGCGAAAGCTCCCACAAGAGCATGCGCGCCTCCGGCATGGACGACGTGATCTTCGCCGGCACCAATAACCGCCCGGCCCGCAACATGGCCGAGGTCGTGCTTACCCTCGACAACGACGACCGCACCGCGCCCTCGGCCTTCAACGAGGCGGAAACGCTGGAGATTTCGCGCCGCATCGAGCGCGAGGTCGGCTCGGCCTACCGCATCAACGGTCGCGAAGCCCGCGCCCGCGACGTGCAGCTCCTGTTCGCCGACGCCTCGACCGGCGCCCGCTCGCCGGCACTCGTCAGGCAGGGCCAGATCGGCGAGCTCATCAACGCGAAACCCCAGGCGCGGCGCCGGATTCTCGAGGAAGCGGCGGGCATCACCGGCCTCTATTCGCGCCGCCACGAGGCCGAACTGCGCCTCAAGTCCGCAGAGACCAACCTCACCCGCCTCGATGACGTGATCGGCCAGCTCGAGCAGCAGTTCCAGGGGCTGAAGCGGCAGGCGCGCCAGGCGATCAAGTATCGCGAGCTCTCGGCCTCGATCCGCAAGATCGAGGCGTCCGTCCTCTACCTCGCCTTCACCGAGACGTCCGACGCGGTCACTGGCGAAACCGCGGCGCTCGAGGCCAACACGCTGACGCTCGCCGAGGCGACGCGCGCCCTGTCGGCGCTCACGCGCGAGCATGACGAAGCCGCAGAAAAGCTGGGCCCGCTGCGCGAGAACGAAGCCGTGCGCGCCGCCGTGCTGCAGCGGCTTTCCCTCGAACGCGCCGCTCTCGACAAGGACGAGGCACAGGCCCACGAGCGCAAGCGCGAGCTCGAGGTGCGTCTGCACCAGACGCTCCAGGACCTCGAGCGCGAAAACGAGATCGACAGCGATTCCGCGCGTACGCTCGCGCGCCTCGACGAGGAGCAGGCCGCGATCGCCGCCGCCGACCAGCAGGCGTCCGAGGCCCGCACAAGCGCGGCCGCGCAGCTCCAGGCAGCTGCAGACGCCCTGTCGAAATCGCAGGAATCCGCCGACGTTCTGGGCGCCAGGCTGTCGGACGTGTCGGCTCGCCGTTCCGCGCTGCTGCGCACCGCGGGGCAACTCGCCGACCGGTTGGCGCACCTGAAGCGCGAACTGGCGCAGATCGAACAGAAGGAAGAGGCGCTTCGCCAGTACGGCCTCGCCGAAGACGAGGGTGTGCGGCTTGCCGCGGCGGTGGAGCATGCAACAGGCGTTGCCGCGCAGGCCGAGCAGTTCGTCCAGACGGCCGAGGCCGACAGCCGCGCGCTCCGCACGCGTGAGCAGGAAACCCGCGCTGCCTTCGATGAGGCGCGCCGCACCGCCGAGCGACTCTCGACCGAGGTGCGCACGCTGTCGAAGCTCCTGAACACCGGCACCGGCGAGCTTTTCCCGCCGCTCATCGACCACCTCAAGGTCGAGCCGGGCGTCGAGACGGCGCTCGGTGCCGCGCTTGGCGACGAGATCGAGGAGCCGCTCGACGAGGCTGCGCCCGCCCACTGGCGCACGCTGCCGCAGTACGCTGACCTCCAGCCGTTGCCGGATCAATGCCAGCCGCTGAGCCAGTTCGTGCAGGCGCCGCCGGCACTCGCCCGCCGCCTTGCGCAGTCCGGGCTCGTCGAGCGCGCGCTCGGCACGGCGCTCCAGTCGCAGCTGAAGCCCGGCCAGCGGCTCGTGTCGCGCGAAGGCGACGTGTGGCGCTGGGACGGCTTCACCGCCACCGCCGATGCCCCGACGGCCGCCGCCCGCCGTCTCGCCGAACGCAACCGGCTCGGCGCCCTCCAGGTACAGGCGGACGCAGCGCAGGCGGAGGCGCAGGCCCGCGAGGCCACCTACCGCGAGGCGCAGAAAGCCGCCGATGCGGCGCAGTCGGAGGAACGCGCCCGCCGCGAATCCTCCCGCGAAGCGCGGCTGATGGTCGACCGTGCCCGCGACGCACTTTCGGCCTTCGAGAAGCAACTCGCCGAACGGCAACGCCAGAGCGGCGCGCTGACTGAGGCGCGCACGCGGATTGGCGAGCAGATCCAGGATGTTACAGGCCAGGGTGAGCGCGCGCAGACGGACCTGACGGCCCTGCCCGACGTTGCTGCACTCGATGCCGAGCTCGCAGCGCTCAAGGGCGCGGTTGCCCGTGACCGCGCGGCCTATGCCGAGGCGCGCGCAGCCCACGACGGGATCGAACGCGAGGCCCGCGTGCGCGCCGACCGGCTCAAGGCGATCGAAGGCGAACGCAAGCTCTGGGCCGAGCGCGCCGCCCGCGCAACCGCGCAGGTCGCATCCCTCGCCAAGCGCGTCGAAGATCTGCGGACCCAGCTCGCCGAGATGGCCGAGCTTCCGGCGCAGTTCGAGGCGCGCCGCAGCAAGCTGATGACGATGCTGTCGGAGGCCGAACGCGACCGCAACGACGCCGCCGATGCACTCGCGAGCGCCGAAGGGCACGTGAAGTCGCTCGACAGCAGCGCCCGCGCGGCGCAGGAGCAGCTCACCGAGCTCAGGGCCGAGAACGCCCGGCTCGGCGCGCGCCTCGAGGCGGCGAACGAGCGCCGCGTCACGATCGAGCGACGCATCGGTGAGGCCTTCCAGTGCACGGCGGCCGAACTGCCGGAGCAGGCCGGGTTCGATGTCGCGAAGCTTTCCGACCTCGACACGCTTGATGGCAAGCTCGTCCAGCTCAAGGAACAGCGCGAACGCCTCGGCGGGGTGAACCTCCGGGCGGAGGAAGAAGCCCAGGAGGTCGGCGCCGAACTTGAACGGCTCACCACCGAGCGCACGGACGTGATCGAGGCGATCCAGAAGCTGCGGCAGGGCATCGGCAGCCTGAACCGCGAGGGCCGCGAGCGACTGATGGAGGCGTTCCAGAGCGTGAATGCCCATTTCGCCTCGCTGTTCACCACGCTGTTCGGCGGCGGTCGCGCCGAACTGCAGCTCATCGAATCGGACGATCCGCTGGAAGCGGGTCTCGAGATCCTCGCGCATCCACCGGGCAAGCGGCCGCAGGTGCTGTCGCTCCTGTCGGGTGGCGAGCAGGCGCTCACCGCTATGGCGCTGATCTTCGCCGTATTCCTCACCAACCCGTCGCCGATCTGCGTTCTCGACGAAGTCGACGCGCCGCTCGACGACCACAACGTCGAGCGCTTCTGCAATCTCCTGCAGGCGATGCTCGAGCGTTCCGACACGCGCTTCCTGATCATCACGCATCACCCGATCACCATGTCGCGCATGGACCGGCTGTTCGGCGTGACGATGGCGGAGCGCGGCGTCAGCCAGCTCGTTTCGGTCGACTTGAAGACGGCCGAAACGTTGCGCGAGGCGAGCTGAGGCCCAATCACGCAGGAATGAGCGGCCGGGCCATTTGACGCACTGCACCAGTTCCGCCTTTTGTGTTGCAACTTCAAGACCTTAGTCGAATTGTGGCGATCCTTGACACTCCTCGCCACCCTCACTAATGTGCCGCCGTCTTCAGGCACCGTTCGTCGCGGCTGTCGGAGCTTTGCCTGCAGCCAAAGCGTTTATCTCCGTGACTTCTGAGGAGGATCGAATGGCTGCCAAGCGAACTCCGGACATCGACGAGCGCAGTGCGGAGGAACGGGCGCTGTCCGACCGCCTCCACGATCTCTCCGAGAAGATCGAGGCGGAAAAGACGGAGCACTTTCCCCCGCCGGCCGAGGCCCAGGACGGAAGCGGCTATGGCGTCGCTGTCCGGCTGGCCACGGAATTCGCTGCGGCGGTGCTTGTGGGCGCGGGGATCGGTTGGCTCATCGACCACGTCGCAGGCACGTCGCCGTTCGGGTTGATCGTGTTTCTGCTGCTTGGCTTTGGCGCGGGTATCCTGAACATGGCGCGGCAGGCGGGACGGGTCCCACCGGCCGCGGATCGTTTGAAAGGGCCCAAGGGCCGGTCGTGACCTTGGCTTTATGAGGACGTGATGGCTGTCGATCCGCTGCACCAGTTCCACATCAACAACTGGGTCGATCTGTTCGAGATCGGCGGGATGAAGTTTGCCTTCACCAACTCCGCGTTCTTCATGCTGGCTGCGGTCGGCACCGTGACCGGGCTTCTTTACCTCGCCTCCCAGAGCAGCCAGCTCGTACCGAGCCGACTCCAGTCGGTCGGCGAGATGTGGTACGAGTTCGTCGAGAACATGGTGAAGAACACCATGGGTCACGAGGGGATGAAGTACTTCCCGCTCGTGTTCTCGATCTTCAGCTTCGTGCTGATCTGCAACATGCTCGGCATGTTCCCGTACTTCTTCACCGTCACGAGCCAGGTGATCGTCACCGGCGCCTTGGCGCTGTTCGTCATCGGCCTCGTCATCTCGATCGGCATCGGCAAGCACGGCCTCGGCTGGTTCAAGCTGTTCGTGCCGCACGGCGTGCCGATGGTCATCCTGCCGTTCATCTCGCTGATCGAGATCATCTCTTTTCTGTCGCGGCCGGTCAGCCTCGGCTTGCGTCTCTTCGGCAACATGCTCGCCGGCCACATCGTGCTGAAGGTGTTCGCGGGCTTCATCGTGAGCCTGAGTGCGCTCGGGGTCGCGGGCATCCTCGGCTCGATCTTCCCGCTCGGCATGGCCGTGGGCCTCACCGCACTCGAATTCCTGGTGGCGTTCCTGCAGGCCTTCGTGTTCGCCATCCTAACCTGCGTCTATCTCAACGACGCGCTTCATCCGCATCACTGATCCAACAGCTTTCAACAAGGAGAGACTGACTATGGACGCAAACGCTGCAGCGCTCATCGGAGCTGGTATCGCGTGCATCGGCATGGGCGGCGCCGGCATCGGCGTGGGCCACATCTTCGGCAACTACGTCGCTGGCGCGCTGCGCAACCCGTCGGCTGCCGGCAGCCAGTTCACTAACGCGCTGATCGGCGCGGCGCTCGCGGAAGGTCTCGGCATCTTCTCGCTCGTCGTGGCGCTGCTTCTCCTGTTCGCGCGCTAAGCGCACCTTCCTGACGAACGGCTCTCCGCCGCGGCGATCGAACGGTCCCGTTCGACGGCGCGGCGCTGAGCCCATCGAGAGGCCGACGCAATGGCGAGCACCGAAACGACGGCTGGCGAAACGACCACCGGCACGGAAGCCGAGGGCGGGCATGGCGGACACGGCGCATTCCCGCCGCTCGACGCCACGCACTTCCCTTCGCAGCTTCTTTGGCTGGCGATCAGCTTCGGCCTTCTCTACTACCTGATGTCGCGGGTCGTGCTGCCGCGGCTGCAGGCGGGTCTCGACGCCCGATCACACCGCATCCGCGGCGACATCTCCGAGGCCAACCGCCTGAAGGAGCAGTCCGAGAAGGCCGCGCAGGCCTACGAGGCGGCGCTCGCCGAAGCGCGGGCGAAGGCGCATGCGATCGCCCAGGATTCGCGCCAGTCGGTCATGGCAGAGCTCGATGCCGAGCGCGCCAAGGTCGAGGCGGAAATCGAGGAGCGGATCGCCAAGGCCGAGGCGAGCGTCCGTGACATGAAGAGCCGGGCGCTCGGCGAGGTCGAGAAGATCGCTGTCGACGTGACGTCCGACATTGTCGAGCGGCTGGTCGGCTCGGCTCCGGATGCGGAAACCGTCCGCCGCGCGGTGAAAGCCGCGACGGGCGGCTGAGGAGGACCTGACCATGGACCAGACGGCCTGGGCAACGTTCTGGGCGCTGATTGCGCTCATCATCTTCCTCGGCATCGTGCTCTATGCGGGCGGTCACAAGACCGTCGCCAAGAGCCTCGACGACCGGGCGCGCCGCATCCGCGACGAACTCGACGAGGCGCGGCGGCTGCGCGAAGAGGCGCAGGCGCTGCTGGCCGAGTACGAGCGCAAGCGCCAGGACGCACAGAAGGAAGCCTCCGCCATCATCGAGCGGGCGAAGGCCGATGCGCAGCTCTTCGCCGAGGACGCGCGTCGCAAGATGACCGAAACCGTCGAACGCCGCACCAAGATGGCCGAGGAGAAGATCGGCCAGGCGGAGGCGCAGGCCGTGAAGGAAGTGCGCTCCGCCGCCACCGATCGCGCCATCGCGGCGGCGTCGCAGATCATCGGCGACCAGATGAAGGGCAAGGCGGGCGACCGGCTCGTCGAGGACGCGGTCGCCGGCATCAAGTCGCGCCTGAACTGACATCGCATCATTCGCGCAATATCAAACGGCCGGGACACGCCCGGCCGCTTTCGCTTGCGCTGCTTACTCGGCCGCCTCGCGATAGTCTTCCATCGGCGGGCAGGTGCAGACGATGTTGCGGTCGCCGTAAACGTTGTCGATGCGCGCGACCGGCGGCCAATACTTGTCGTTGAGCTGCGCCGCGAGCGGAAAGAATGCCCGCTCCCGCGAGTAGGGCCGCGTCCACTCGGCGATCAGCGCGCGATGGGTGTGCGGCGCGTTCTTCAGCACGTTGTTCGCCCGGTCTGCCTTCCCATGCTCGACCTCGGCGATCTCCTGCCGGATCGAGATCATCGCGTCGCAGAAGCGGTCGATCTCGGCCTTGCCCTCGCTCTCCGTCGGCTCGACCATCAGCGCCTCGGGCACCGGCCAAGACACCGTAGGCGCGTGGAAGCCGTAGTCCATGAGTCGCTTGGCAACGTCCTCGGCGGTGATGCCCGTCTTGTCCTTCAGTGCATGCATGTCGAGAATGCACTCGTGCGCGACGAAGCCGCCGGGCCCCGTGTAAACCACGGGGAAGTGCGGGCTGAGGCGCTTTGCTATGTAGTTGGCATTGAGGATGGCCACTTCGGTCGCCCGCGTGAGACCTTCGCCGCCCATCATGGCGATGTAGGCCCACGAGATCGGCAGGATGGAGGCCGAGCCCCAGGGCGCCGCCGAAACGGCGCCGACCGTCGGCCGGTTGCCGGCCGCGGGGTTCACGCCTTGGACGATCGGATGGTTCGGCAGGAACCGCGCGAGATGCGCCTTAACGCCGATCGGTCCCATGCCAGGGCCGCCACCCCCGTGCGGGATGCAGAACGTCTTGTGCAGGTTCATGTGGCAGACATCCGCCCCGAGCTCGGCCGGACGCACGAGGCCGACCAGCGCGTTGAGGTTCGCGCCGTCGAGATAGACCTGCCCGCCGTTCTCGTGAACGATCGCGCAAACCTCCTTGATGCTCTCCTCGAACACGCCGTGGGTCGAGGGATAGGTCACCATCAGCGCCGAGAGCCGGTCGCGATTCTGCTCGGCCTTCCGGCGCAGGTCGGCGATGTCGACGTTGCCCTTCTCGTCGCAGTTCACGACGATGACCTTGAGCCCCGCCATCACGGCAGAGGCGGGGTTGGTTCCGTGCGCCGAACTCGGGATCAGGCAGATGTCGCGCGCACCCTGGCCGATCGAGTCCTGATAGGCGCGCACCACCATGAGGCCGGTGTACTCGCCCTGGCTGCCGGCGTTCGGTTGCAGCGACACCGCATCGAAGCCGGTAATCTCGCCAAGCCAGGACTCGAGGTTCTCGAACAGTTCCTGGTAGCCTTGCGCCTGTTCGAGCGGGGCGAACGGATGCATCTGCGCGAACTCCCGCCAAGTGATCGGGATCATCTCCGTCGTGGCGTTGAGCTTCATCGTGCAGGAGCCGAGCGGGATCATCGCGCGGTCGAGAGCGATGTCCTTGTTCTGGAGCCGGCGCAGATAGCGAAGCATCTCCGTTTCGCTGCGGTAGGCGGCAAACACCGGATGGGTGAGGAAGGAGGAAGTGCGCGCCAGCGCCGACGGGATGCATTCGCGCGTGTCGGCGTCGATATCGTCGAGGGTGCGGCCGCGCGTGATGCCGGAATCGAAGCACGCGAGCAGCGCCTCGACTTCGCTGCGCCGCGTCGTCTCGTCGAACGAGATGCCGACGTGGTCGGCGTCGCAGACGCGCAGGTTGATGTGCTTCTCCTTGGCCTTTGCCGCGATCGAGTAGGCGCGGCCGGGCAGCGCCACGGTGATCGTGTCGAAGAACACCTTCGTCACGATCTCATATCCCGCCGCCTGGAGCGCATGCGCGACGATCTCGGCGTAGCGGTGGGCGCGCCGCGCGATCTTCAAGACGCCATCCGGCCCGTGGTAGACCGCGAACATGGAGGCGACGACGGCCAGCAGCACCTGCGCGGTGCAGATGTTGCTCGTCGCCTTTTCGCGTCGAATGTGCTGTTCGCGCGTCTGCAGCGCCATCCGCAGAGCCGGTTCGCCGTTCGCATCGACGGAGACGCCGATAAGGCGACCCGGAATCGCGCGCTTGTAGGCGTCGCGCGTGGCGAGGAAGGCAGCGTGCGGACCGCCGTAACCCATCGGCACGCCGAACCGCTGTGCCGAGCCCACGGCGATATCGGCGCCGAACTCGCCCGGCGGCTTGAGCAGCGCAAGTGCGAGGAGGTCGGTCGCCACGATCGAAAGCGCCCCGCCCTTCCTCAGGTCTGCCGTGACGCCTGCAAAATCGCGCACTTCGCCGCTCGAGCCGGGATAGGAGAGGAGCGCACCGAACACGGTCTCGGGCTTAAGGTCCTTGAAGGGATCGCCAATGACGAGGTCGAAGCCGAAACCACGCGCGCGGGTCTCCAGCACCGCGATCGTCTGCGGGTGCGTGTCGCGGTCCACGAAGAACGTCGTGCGGTCGGACTTCCCCACCCGATGGGCGAGCGCCATCGCCTCGGCCGCCGCGGTGCCCTCATCGAGAAGCGAGGCGTTGGCGATCTCTAGGCCGGTCAGGTCGATCACCACCTGTTGGAAGTTGAGGAGCGCCTCAAGACGCCCCTGGCTGATCTCTGCCTGGTACGGCGTATAGGCCGTGTACCAACCTGGGTTTTCGAGGATGTTGCGCAGGATTACCTTCGGTGTGACGCAGCCGTAGTAGCCCATGCCGATCATCGACGTGAACACCTTGTTCCGGCTCGCGATGCGGCGCAGGTCCGACAGCGCGTTGCGCTCCGAAAGCGCTTCCGGCAAGGCGAGAGGACGCTTCGTGCGGATGGCCTTTGGCACGACGCGCGCGATGAGATCGTCGAGGCTCTTCGCACCGACCGTCTCCAGCATGCTCTTCAGTTCGTTCTCGCGCGGCCCGATGTGGCGCGGGATGAAGTTCGCGCCCGATTGGAGCTGGCTCAGCGTGGGTCTCACCGACATCGCATTCTCCTCACGCTCGCCTCAATCGCCCTGGGCGAGATAGGCCTCGTACTCCGTCTCGCTCATCAGCCCTTCGACATCCTTCGGGTTGGAGAGACGGATCTTGCCGAACCAGCCGTTGCCGCCGGCATCCTTGTTGACCGTCGCGGGATCACCCTCGAGCGCGCTGTTCACCGCGATCACCTCGCCCGAGACCGGCGCGTAGACGTCACTCGCGGCCTTCACGGATTCGACCACCGCGGCCGCGTCGCCCTTGGTCACGGTGCGCCCCACCGCCGGCAATTCGACGAACACGATGTCGCCGAGCTGCGATTGGGCGTGGTCGGTGATGCCGAACGTCACGACGTCGCCGTCGACGTCGATCCATTCGTGATCGGTCGTGTAGTATTTCGTTCCCATCGGTGCCTCTTTCAAGAACAGCGCTTGTAGCTCGTAGGTACGAACGGCATTTGAACGATCCGCGCAGGCGCAGCGGTCGTGCGGATCTGCACGTCGAGCAGGCTGCCGACGACAGCCTTTGCGGTCTCGACATAACCCATCGCGACCGCAGCCCCGATGCTCGGGCCAAAGCCGCCGGACGTGATGCGGCCAACTTCGGCACCTTCGGCGGTGATCGGCATGCCTTCGCGCGGGATCGCGCGGCCTTCGGGACGCAGGCCCACGCGCAACCGGCGCGGACCTTCGGCGAGTTCCTTCAGGATACGCCGCTCGCCCAGGAAGCCGCCGGCCTCTCGCCGGCGCCTCCCGATGGACCATGTAAGGGCCGCCTCGACTGGCGACGTCGTCTCGTCGATGTCGTGGCCGTAGAGGCAAAGCCCGGCCTCGAGCCTGAGGCTGTCGCGTGCGCCGAGCCCGATCGGGCGCACCAGCGGATCGGCGAGCAGTCGGTCGGCGATGGCCACGGCATGTGTGGACGGAACGGAAATCTCGAACCCGTCCTCACCCGTGTAGCCAGACCGGGAGACGATGCATGCGACTCTGTCGATCGTCGCGTCTGCGGCGGTCATGAAGGCGAGCGCGCGGCAACCGGGCCAGAGTTTCGCCAGCACCTCCTCCGCCTTTGGTCCCTGCAACGCGAGGAGCGACCGGTCGTCGCGCAGCGAAAGCCGCACGTCCTTCGGAAGGTGCGACGTGATCCACGAAACATCCGCGTCCTTGCGCGCGGCGTTGACGACGACGAGGAGTTCCCCGTCCGGATGCCAGCGCGTCACCATCAGGTCGTCGAGAATGCCGCCGTCCGGATTGGTGAGCTGCGTGTACCGCATGCGCCCGGGTTTCAGGCCAAGAACATCGCCCGGAACGAGGCGCTCGAACGCCGCGGCGGCGGCCTCGTGGCTCGCCGCGGTCAGGACCGCCTGGCCCATGTGGGAAACGTCGAAAAGTCCAGCGCTGGAGCGGGTCCAGAGGTGTTCCGCGACGATGCCATCGGCATACTGCAGCGGCATCTGGTAGCCGGCGAAGGGCACCATGCGGGCCTTCAGCGACAGATGCCGTTCGTGCAGTGGCGTACGTTTCAGATCCGCGCTCGGCGGCTCTTCAACCATAGGGGGCGCCCGTTCTTTCGCCGGCCTTTGCGCTAGCTAGGCCCGCCCGCCCGCGGAAGTCAATCGGAGGGCCATGCGCCGCAGCACGGTCAAACTTGCAAATTGCCGGAAGATCAATCATCTACGGGTATCGGAACGAAACCCTCGAGAGCCTCACGATGCCCGGTTCGCAAAAGCGCCCCCTGAAACTGATTCTCGCGGCCCCCCGCGGGTTTTGCGCAGGCGTGGTGCGAGCCATCGACATCGTCGAACGGGCGCTCGAATTGTACGGAAAACCGGTCTATGTGCGCCATGAAATCGTGCACAATCGATACGTTGTCGAGGACCTGAAACAAAAGGGTGCGATCTTCGTCGAGGAACTCGACGAGGTTCCGGACGGGGAACACCCGGTGATCTTCTCCGCCCACGGCGTGCCGAAGTCGGTGCCGGAGGAAGCGAAGTTCCGGAACCTGTTCTACCTCGACGCGACCTGCCCGCTCGTGTCGAAGGTGCACATGGAGGCCGCCCGCCATTTCGAGGACGGCCACGAGATCGTGCTGATCGGTCATTCCGGCCACCCGGAAGTGATCGGCACGATGGGCCAGCTGCCGACCGGGGCGATCTCGCTGATCGAGACCGAAGAGGACGCCCGCTCGTTCACCCCGCGCGACCCGAACCGCCTCGCCTACATCACGCAGACGACGCTGTCGGTCGACGACACCAAGGACATCATCGCGATCCTCGAGAAGCGCTTCCCGCAGATCAACGGACCGCACAAGGAAGACATCTGCTACGCCACCACGAACCGCCAGGAGGTGGTGAAGTCGATCGCGCCGCTGTGTGACCTGATCGTGGTCGTCGGCGCGCCGAACAGCTCCAACTCGCAGCGCCTCGTCGAGGTCGCGCGCAAGCAGGGCTGCGACAAGTCGATGCTGGTGCAGCGCGCCGCCGACATCGACTGGTCGGTGATCGGCAACGCGCAGTCGATCGGCATCTCGGCCGGCGCCTCGGCGCCGGAGGTGCTGGTCAACGAGGTGATCGACGCCTTCAAGTCGCGCTACGACGTGGTCGTCGAGACGGTCCGCACGCGCGACGAACACGTGTCGTTCAAGCTACCGCGCGAACTGCGCCGCGAAGGCGAGATGAGCGTCGCCGGCCAGTAGCCGCCGCGACATGGACCGCGGCATCGTCGACATCTTCACCGACGGCGCCTGCTCGGGCAATCCGGGCCCCGGCGGCTGGGGCGCGATCCTGCGCTACAACGGCACGGAGCGCGAACTGTCGGGCGGCGAGGCCGTCACCACCAACAACCGCATGGAGCTGATGGCGGCGATCTCGGGGCTCGAGGCGCTGAAGCGCCCGTGCAGCGTGCGCATGCACACCGACTCGGTCTACGTGAAGGACGGGATCACGCGCTGGCTCGCCAACTGGCATCGCAACGGCTGGAAGACCGCCGACAAGAAGCCGGTAAAGAACGCCGACCTGTGGCAGCGGCTCGACCAGGCGACGCACCGCCACCAGATCACCTGGCACTGGGTGAAGGGGCACGCCGGCCATCCCGAGAACGAGCGCGCGGACGCACTCGCGCGAGACGCCATCGCCGCGATCCGCGCAGCGACCTGATCTAGCCCTTCGAGGGATCGATCAGCCGGTGCAGTGGCACCAGGAAGTACCGCATCTGCGCGTTGTCGATCGTCTCGCGCGCCTTGCGCTCCCAGGCGACCCGCGCGGACGAATAGTCCGGAAAGACGCCGACGATGTCGACGTCCTCAAGGTTCCGGAACGTGACGCCATCGAGCGAGGCGAGTTCACCGCCAAGCACGAGATGCAGTTCCTGCTTCTGCGTATCCCCGTCCTGCATAACGCGTCTCCCTAGGCCCCCGGCTTGCCGGCGCCCGCAATGGTCATCTCGGCAATGCGCACGGAGGGGCACGACATCCGGCCGAAGTTTCTGAGGTCGGTTGCTGGTGTGAGGCTTTTGAACATGTCGATCAGGTTCGAGGCCACCGTGATGCCGCTCACCGGATAGGCGCATTCCCCGTTCTCGATCCAGAAGCCGGATGCGCCCCGGCTGTAGTCCCCGGTCACCAGGTTGACACCCATCCCGAACAGTTCCGTGACGAGGAGGCCGGTTCCGACCGCGCGGATCATGTCCTCGACCGATTCCTTGCCCGCCGTCAGGATCACGTTGTGTGCTGACGGGCTCGGCACGGAGCCGGGGCCGCGACTGGCGTGCCCGGTACTGGCGAGATGGAGCATCTTCGCGGACCGGTTGTCGAGCAGCCAACCGAGCAGCCGGCCGCCCTCGATGACCCGTGTTTCGGCGCGCACCGGGCGGCCTTCCGCATCGAACGGCTTCGACCCCAATGCGCGGCGCTGAAGGCCCTGGTCCGTGATCTGGACGTCCTCGGGAAACAGCGCCTCGCCAAGCCGATCCTTGAGGAAGCTCGTCCCCCGCGCGATCGAATCGCCCGACACGGCCGAGAGCAGGCTCGAGACCAGCCCTGTCGCCACGCGCTGGTCGTAGATCACCGGGACGCGCGCTGATGGCGGCTGCCGTGCATCGATGCGCCGCGCCGCGAAGGCGCCCGCCTTGCGCCCGATCGCGGCGGCGTCCTCGAGGTCTGCCAGGTGCGTCGCCGAGGTCCACTCGTAGCCGCGCTCCATGCCGCCCGCTTTGCCCGCGGCGATCACCGAAACGTCGACGTGGCGGGAGGTCTTCCTGTACCAGCCGTCGAAGCCGTCCGAGGTGACGATCCCGACCCGCCGCGCGCCGGCGCTCGCCCGGGCGCCGTCCGTGGCCGTGATGCCCTTGACCGCAAGTCCTTCCGCTTCCGCCGTGCGCGCCATCTGCAAGAGCTGCTCCGGCGTCACGGTATCAGGGTCGGCGAGGTCGAGATCGGGAACGTCGGTTGCGAGCTCATCCTTCGGCGTGCGGGACAGGTTCGGGTCCTCGGGCGCGAGCTTCGCCATCGAGACCGCAGACTCCGCCGCCTCCTTCAGTTCCTCGGGTCGCAGCAGCTTCGTCGAGGCGACCGCCTGCCGCTGGCCGACGAATACTCTGAGGCCCAGTTCCTGCTCGGAGGACTGTTCGAGCTTCTCGAGTTCGCCGTTGCGCAGTTCGACGTCGAGCGAGTCGGACTCGATCGCCAACACGTCGGCGAAATCGGCGCCGGCTTCGCGCGCGAAGCGGACGAGCGCGTGGGCCTTGTCGCGGAACGAAGCGGTCATGCGGTCGCCTGCAGCACCGAGGAGAGGAACGTCGCGCCGAAGATCAGTAGTCCGAAGTCACGGTTCGACTTGAACAGCACGAGGCAGCGATCGGGATCGTCGATGTCGAGCGAGCGCACCTGCCAGATCGCGTGCGCGGTCGCGAGGGCGAGCCCCAGGAAGTACACGAGATGCGCCCCCGCGAGATGCCCTGCGACGGCGAACAGCGTCAGCGCGACGGCGAAGAAGATCGCGACCCACTGCGGACTGGCCTCGCCGAGCCGGATCGCCGTCGACTTCACGCCGACGATGAGATCGTCCTCGCGGTCCTGGTGGGCGTAGATCGTGTCGTACGCAAGCGTCCAGGCGATGCCGCCGAGGTAGAGCAGCACTGGTGGCCAGGCGAGCGAGCCGAACACGGCGCACCAGCCAAGCAGCGCCCCCCAGTTGAACGCGATCCCGAGGAAGATCTGCGGCCAGTAGGTGATGCGCTTCATGAACGGGTAAACGAGCACCGGGAGCGACGACAGCAGGCCGAGCAGGATCGCCGCGCGGTTGAATTGCAGGAGGATCAGCAGCGCCGCAAGCAGCAGCAGGGCCATGAAGGCAATCGCGGCCTTCACGCTGACGGCGCCCGCCGCGATGGGGCGGGTGCGCGTACGCGCCACGTGCACGTCGATATCGCGGTCCACGATGTCGTTGAGGGTACATCCCGCCGCCCGCGTCAGGATCGCGCCGAGCAGGAACAGCAGGAGGTACCAAACGTTCGGCACGCCCCCGCCCTGTGCGATCTGGGCAAGGCAGATCGACCACCAGCCGGGCAGGAGGAGCAGCCACCAGCCGATCGGCTTTTCGAGGCGGGCAAGCCGCGCGTACGGCACGAGGCTCTCCGGCAGGAAAGTCTCGAACCGGGCCGAGAGCGGCAGTCCTTTTGGGGTTTCGTTCATGCGGGAACAGGGCTAGAGCAAACGCGTCCGCCGGTACAGGGGCGGACGCCCCCGATGTTTGCGACATCGGTTCCGTTCGTTCAACCAGGATCGCCGTGGAAGCCGCTCGCCTGCCGAGACTATACGTCGCGCCGCTGCCCGGGCCGGGAGACACGTCCCGGCTCGATGCCAAGCAGGCGCACTACCTTACGGTGGTCCTCCGCCGGAAGAGCGGCGACCGGTTCCTGGCGTTCAACGAAGCCCAGGGCGAATGGCTTGCGGAACTCGAGCAAGTGCGCAAGCACGACTGGGCGCTGCGGATCGTCGAACAGCGGAAGCCGCCGCAGGCCCTGCCGGACGTCTGGTATCTCTTTGCCCCGCTGAAGCACGAGCGGCTCGACTACCTCGCCCAGAAGATCACCGAAATGGGCGCCTGCCGGGCGATCCCGGTGCTCACCGATCACGCGCAGCGACAGACGCTCAACCTCGACCGGCTCAAGGCGAACATGATCGAGGCCGCCGAGCAGTGCGAACTCGTCGGCATCCCCTCGCTCGAGCCGCCGCAGCCGCTCGATGCCGTGCTGGCCCGCTGGCCGAAGGACCGCGCGCTCGTCTGGTGCAACGAGGACCGCCGCGATACGGGACCGCTCGACGACCTTGGCCGGGTGCCCGCCGGGCCGGTCGCCCTGCTCATCGGGCCGGAGGGCGGGTTCAGCGAGGCCGAGCGTGCGCGGCTATCCGCGCTGCCGTTCGTCCACCCCCTCGGACTGGGCCCGCGGGTGCTCCGGGCAGACACCGCGGCAGTGGCCGCGCTGGCGCTGATCCAGGCGGTTCTGGGCGATTGGCGGCGGTGATCTGAACGATTGCGAAACGACGGCCGACAGGCTTAACTCACGGCCCAAAAAAGACTTGCGGCGCAGGAGGCGGAATGAGCGGACCTTCTCCAGACACTCTGGAGGCCCGGCAACCAGTTGAGTCCAAGGCTCAGCTGGTTTCGTATTTGGAACAGGGCGCAAAACCTGCAGAGGACTGGCGGATCGGCACGGAGCACGAGAAGTTCGTGTTCCAGAAGGATACGCTGCGCCCGGTGCCCTATGCCGGCGACCGCTCCATTCGCGCGCTGCTCCAGGGCCTGAAGGATCGCTTCGCCTGGGCGCCGGTCGTCGAGAACGACAACCTCATCGCGTTGAGCGACGGGCTGAAGTCGATCTCGCTCGAACCGGGCGGGCAGTTCGAGCTCTCCGGCGCGCCCTTCACCACGCTGCACGAGACCCGCCAGGAGATCCGCGAACACCTCGACCAGGTGCATGCCGTGGGCAACGACCTCGGCCTCGGCTTCCTTGGCCTAGGGTTCACGCCGACGTGGACGCGGGCCGACGTGCCGGTGATGCCGAAGGGGCGCTACGGGATCATGGCGCCCTACATGGACAGGAAGGGCACACTCGGGCGCGACATGATGTTCCGGACCTGCACGGTGCAGGTGAACCTCGACTTCTCCTCGGAAGCCGACATGGTGAAGAAGATGCGCGTCGCGCTGGCGTTGCAGCCGGTCGCCACCGCTCTCTTCGCAGCCTCGCCGTTCACCGAAGGCAAGCCCAACGGCTACCAGACCTTCCGCTCGGCCGTGTGGCTCGACACCGACCCGGACCGTTCGGGCATGCTCCCGTTCGCCTTCGAGCCGGGCTTCGGTTTCGAGCGCTACGTCGACTATGCGCTCGACGTGCCGATGTATTTCGTCGCGCGCAATGGCGGCTACGTGAACGTGGCGGGCGAGAGCTTCCGGGCGTTCATGCAGGGCAAGCTCCCGCAGTTGCCGGGCGAGCGCCCGACGATGAAGGACTGGGCGGATCATCTCACCACGATCTTCCCGGAGGTGCGGCTCAAGCGGTACCTCGAGATGCGCGGGGCGGACGCAGGCCCGCTCGCCCATCTCGAAGCCCTGCCCGCGCTGTGGACGGGTCTCCTCTACGACGCGCAGGCGCTCGACGAGGCGGCCGAGGTGACGCGCGGCTGGTCGGAGGACGATCGCCAGACGCTGCGGCGTTCGGTGCCGAAGCTCGCGCTCGATGCGCCGCTCGGGAAGCGCACGGTGCGGCCGGTCGCGATGGAGATCCTCGAGATCGCGCGCAACGGGCTTGCCCGACGCGGGAAGCTCGACGATCAAGGGAACGACGAGAGCCAGTACCTCGCGCCGCTCGAGGAAATCGCGGTGACGGGCCGCACGTATGCGCAGGCGCTGCTCGACCGCTACGCGACCACGTGGGGCGGCGACATCCGGCGCATCTACGCGGACGCGGCGCTCTAGCCGCCCTCAAGCCACTTGAGGACCTTGTGGTTGGGCCGGCCGGTCTCCGGCAGGCCTGCTGCCTTTTCGGCCGCCTTGATCGCCTTGTTCGACAACGGCCCGATGCGGCCGTCGACGGGGCCTGAATAGAACCCCTTCTTCGTCAGGAGCTCCTGGAGTTCCTTCCGCTCGGCGCGGGTCAGGCCGATGTCGTCGGTCGGCCACGGGGTCGTAAAGCCGCCGCCGCCCTTCAGCCGGTCGGAGAGGTGGCCGATGGCGAGCGCGTAGGCGATCGAGGCGTTGTAGGCGTAGAGCGCGTCGAAATTCCGCGACACGAGGAACGCCGGGCCGTTCTTGCCGGCGGGGAGGATGAGGCCGTAGGACCCGCCGCCGGCGAGAGGCTTGCCGTTCGGCAGCGTGACGCCGCGCTTCTTCCATTCGGCGATCGGCGCCTTCGCCGTGCGCTTCGAGGGGCCGGCGTATCCCTTCGGGATCTTCACCTCGAAGCCCCACGGCAGGCCCTGTTGCCAGCCGGACTTCTTCAGGTAGCTCGCCGTCGAGGCCAGCGCGTCCGGGACCGACTTGATCAGGTCGCGCTTGCCGTCGCCGTCGAAGTCGACGGCGATGCGCGCGTAGGTCGAGGGGATGAACTGCGTCTGGCCAAACGCGCCGGCCCACGAGCCCTGCAGCTCGTCGAGGTCGAGGTCGCCCTTCTGGACGAGACGCAGCGCGCTGAGGAGCTCGCCCTTGAACATGGCGGGGTTCTTGCCGGCGCAGGCAACGTTGGCAAGCGCGTGTGGAAGGACGAACTCGCCCTTCTCGCGGCCGTAGTCGCTTTCGACGCCCCAGAGCGCGGCGAGCACGTAGCGGTCGACGCCGTAGGCCTGCTCGACCTTCGAGAGCGTGCCCGCGTACTTCTTCATCATCGCCTTGCCGTCGGCGACGCGCGGCGCGTCGACCAGGAAGGTCATGTAGTCCCAGATCGGCGTCACGTACTCGGGCTGCGTGCGCGAGAAGCGCACCGCCTTCTCGTCGTAGGGCACGTTGCCCAGCGCCTTGTTGACGAGCGCGGCGCTGACGCCGCTCTTCACGAGTTCGGCGCGGATGCCGGCGACGCAGGCGTCGAGCGACGCGGCGCTCGCCGGCCCGGCTAGCGCGACGGCGGCGGCGGTGAGAATCGCTGTGCGCGGGAGGAGCATGGGAAAGTGCTAGCAGAGGCGGAGCCTTCGTCAAACCGGCCCGAGAACGCGGCGTCGTCCGAACTGCAAGCGGCCGTGCTCCGTCTTGTTCCAGCGGAACGGCGCGACGGCGAACTCGACGACGGCGCTGTAGCTCGCCGCCGACACGAGCAGCCAGTGGAACGGCACGGTGCAGCAGGCGGCGGCGTACCCGCGCAAACGGCCGCTGTCGGCGAGGTGGAGGAGGGGCGCGCCGATCGCCATGGCGTGGCCGGCGAGCAGGACCGCGACGCCGACCGGCTCGGCGTGTCCGCGTGCTGCCTGCACCGCGACGATCGCCAGGCACCACGGGTGCGCGATGCCGGAGACGAGCGTGCCCGCCATCAGGAGGTTCATGACGAGGAAGCCGCAGGGCCCCATCTGGCGCGCCGTCAGGACCGGCGTGCGCATCAGCACGAGCCACGTCTGCAGGAAGCCCTTGAGCCAGCGCGTGCGCTGCCGGAGCCAGGCAGGAACATCCGTCACCGGCTCCTCGAGCGTGACGCTGTCGAGCGTCGCCGCGCGAAGCCCAAGCCGGGCGAGCCGGAAGCCGAGGTCGGCGTCCTCCGTGACGTTGAACGGGTCCCACGCGCCCATCTGCTTCAGCACGGCGGTGCGGAAGTGGTTCGACGTGCCGCCGAGCGGGAACGGCAGGCGGACGCGGGAGAGCAGCGGCAGGAGCGTTCCGAACAGGAGGTCGTACTCGATCGCGAACTGCCGCGTCAGCCAGTTCGTCTCGCCGCTGTGGAAGGCAAGGCGCGCCTGCAGGCACACGACCTCGGGGCCCGACTGGTGGAAGAGGCTGACTGCGCGCTTCAGCTGGTCGCGGGCGGGCAGATCCTCCGCGTCGTAGACCACGACGAACTCGCCGCGCGAAAACGGCAGCGCGATGTTCAGGGCCTTGGGCTTCGTCTTCGGCCCGCCCTCCGGCACGCGGAGCACGGTGATCCAGGGCGGCAGCTGAAACGCCGCGATGGCCGAGAGCGTCTGCCGATCGCGCTCCTCGACCACCAGCTTCACGTCGAGCTTTTCGGGCGGATAGTCGAGGCTTGCCAGCGCGTCGAGCAGCTGGCCCACGACGCGGTCCTCGCGGTAAAGCGGCACGAGCACCGTGTAGACCGGGAGGTCGGCGGGCAGCAGGAGCGGCGTTCTGCTCCTGCGCGTCGCGAGGCGCCACAGGACGGCGGTGAACTTCAGCGACGACAGCGCGAGGAACGCGACGCTCGCCGGGACCAGCAGCAGCTGCGGCGCAGCCAGCATGGCGATGAGCGCGCCGAGAACCAGCATCAAGAGCGCAGCGGCCTGCCAGCGGAGGATGCCATGGCGCGCCGACAGGGCGGGGGACGCGGTCGACAGGAGGTCCACGGCGTGGGTCATCAGCTCCCTCCGGAGCACGCTCAGCAGGGAGTCCTGCAGCGCCTGCGGATGGACGAGGAGGTCCGGCGCGCGCGCGCCCTTCGGCGTGTGGACGCCGGCCAGCCCGCAAAGTCCGAGCCGACCGTACGAGAGGCGAAGCGGGAACGGCTCTCCCCGAAGCGCATGCCGCAGGGCCCAGCGCGGGCCGCCAGCGAGCGCCTCCGTAAGGTCGCCCTCCGACAAACGCCGCGGCGCCGGCCGCGGTCGAAAAACGCCCGCTGCACAATGCCGAAAGCCCACCGCCGATCCCCCGTTTCTGCACGCAAAGGTTGCAGACGGGTGAGGCTCCGGCAATTAGTCAGAAGCGACTAGTCGGAAATGCAACGGGCCTTCTAGGTCCAGTCGGCGACGCCGGTTCCGACCATCTCCGTGATCGTCTTTCGGCCCGACACGCGCGTGCGCTGCGCGAGCCCCTCGACGATGTCGCGCACGAGCCCCGGGCCCTCGTAGACGAGCGCCGAATAGAGCTGCACGAGGCTCGCGCCGGCGCGCACCTTTTCCCACGCGGTCGCCGCCGACGAGATGCCGCCCGCGCCGACGAGCGGGATGCGCCCGCCGACGAGGCGGTACAATTCGGCGAGCTTGCGCGTCGAGAGTTCGAACAGCGGCTCTCCGGACAGACCGCCCGCCTCGTCGCGGTGCTTGGAGGTAAGCGAAGCGGGGCGCGTGATCGTCGTGTTCGACACGATGATGCCGTCAATGCGGCTTGCAAGGCACGCCTCGGCCACGTCGTTCAGTTCCTCGCGCACGAGATCGGGGGCGATCTTGAGGAGCAGCGGCACGCGCCGGCCGAAGCGCTCGCCCGCTTCGAGGCAAGCCTCCTCGAGGCGTTTCAGGAGCGCCGTCAGCTCGTGCCGCGACTGTAACGCGCGCAGACCGGGCGTGTTCGGCGATGAGATGTTGACGGTGATGTAGTCGGCGACGGCAGCGAACATCGCGACGCCCTGCACGTAGTCGTGCATGCGGTCGGCCGAGTCCTTGTTCGCCCCGACGTTGACGCCGAGGATGCCGCGCCGCTTGCGGCGACGAATGTTGGCGAGCGCTGCGGCATGACCTTCGTTGTTGAAGCCCATGCGGTTGATGACGGCGCGATGCTCCTCGAGCCGGAACAGGCGCGGCTTCGGGTTTCCCGCCTGCGGGCGCGGCGTGATGGTGCCGACTTCGACGAAGCCGAACCCGAGCGCCAGCAGCGGATCGATCAGCGTCGCGTTCTTGTCGAACCCCGCTGCAAGGCCGACCGGGTTCGGAAAGTCGAGCCCGAACACCGACACCTGGAGTTCGGGGTGCAGCACCGGACGGGTCGAACCCGCAAGACCGCGCTGCAACGCGGCTGCGGCAAACCCGTGCGCACGCTCCGCATCCATGCTGCGCAGGATCGGCCAGGCGATCCGGTAGAGACCGCGCGCCATCAGCCTTCCCCGCGCGTCTGGCGACGTTCCACGGCCGTCACCGCCGATCGCGGCAGCACGCCGTAGTGATGCGGAAAGAGCTGCCCGCCGCGCGACGGCTCCCACCGGAGGTCGGCCCCGAGCGCCGCAGCCTCGATCGAGGCGACGACGACCTCAGTCGCATCCGCAAAATGCCGGCGGATCGACTCGGCGAGTTGCTCCCCCGTCGAGAGGTGGATGAACCCATCGCGCCGGTCGTCGGCCGATCCCTCGAAGCGGCCCTCCTTCTCGAACGCCGCCCACTCCTCCGGCCGGAAGATCTTGAAGACGTGCTGCGGTGGAGGGGGGTTTGCGCTCGGCATCACGATGCTGTAAAAAGTCCTATTCGCAGAAGAAATTCGGATTCGCCAGACTGGCAGGGTGTCCGATGTTCACGCACAAACAGGTTTGGGATGCAATAGACGCGCTGGCGGCAAAGCACGGTGTGTCCACGTCCGCGCTCGCCAAGCTCGCCGGTCTCGACGCCACGACCTTCAACCGGTCGAAGCGCGTCGCCCCGACCGGCCACATGCGCTGGCCGACCACCGAAAGCATCGCGCGCGTGCTCGACTGCACGAAGACGCCGGTCGCCGAGTTCGCCGCACTGCTCGCCGGCAAGGCGCGCGCCTCGGAAGCGATCCCGCTGATCGGGCTCGCGCAGGCGGGCGGCGGCGGGTTCTTCGACGATGCAGGCTTCCCGGTCGGTTCGGGCTGGGAGCAGATCGCGTTTCCCAAGGTCGACGACCCGAACGCCTACGCGCTCGAAATCGCCGGGGACAGCATGGTGCCCGTCTACCGTGACGGCGACGTGATCGTGGTGTCGCCGAACGCGCAGGTGCGGCGGGGCGACCGCATCGTCGCGAAGACCCGCGACGGGCAGGTGCTGGCGAAGGTGCTGTCGCGGCAGACGGCCCGCACGGTCGAACTCTCGTCCTTCAATCCGGACCACCCCCCGCTGACGCTCTCCTCCGACGACGTCGTGTGGATGGCGCGCATCGTCTGGGCGAGCCAGTAGGCTCAGGCCGTCGCACGTTCCTTCGACGCAAACTCGCCGGCAAGCGCCCGCCGGATCAGCGCGCACGTGTTGTCGATCCCGTAGAGCGCGACGAACGAGCCGAACCGTGGCCCCTTCTCCTCGCCGAGCAGCACCTGGTAGATCGCGTTGAACCACGAGAGCGACACACCGGGCTTGCCGGGCTCGGCCCCCTTCGCGTTGGCGTCCTGGTAGCGCTCGATCGAGCGGCCGACGTCGTAGGTCGCGGTCTGGATCTCTTCCGCAGTCGCCGTCTTCGGCAGCGCCTCGAGCCGCTGCATCAGCGCGGTGAGCGCCGAGCGCTCCACGTCGTCGGCGACGCGATACTGCTTCGCCGGCTTCACGAAGTCGTGGAAGTAGCGGATCGCGTAGCCGACGAGGCGCCCGAGTTCCTTGTTGCCCTCGATCGCCGCATCGCCCGTGTAGCGCCGCAGGAAGCCCCACAGGACCTCTTCGGTCTCGGCGTTCGAAGCGCTCGCGAGGTTGAGGAGCAGCGCGAAGCTCACCGGCATGGTGATCGCGGGCGGGTTGCCGCCGTGGATGTGCCACACCGGGTTCGACAGGCGCTGCTTCTCGTCCTGCCGGCCGAACGCCGAGATGAACGCGTAATATTCGTCGACGCTGCGCGGGATCACGTCGAAGTAGAGGCGCTTGGCCTCGCGCGGCTTCGTGAACATGAACAGTTCGAGGCTCTCCGGCGAGGCATAGCGCAGCCACTCCTCGATGGTGAGGCCGTTGCCCTTCGACTTCGAGATCTTCTGGCCCTTCTCGTCGAGGAAGAGTTCGTAGTTGAAGCCGTCGGGCGGCGTGCCGCCAAGTTCCGCGCAGATGCGGTTCGCAAGCTTCACCGAATCGATGAGGTCCTTGCCCGACATCTCGTAGTCGACGGCAAGCGCATACCACCGCATCGCCCAGTCAGGCTTCCACTGGAGCTTCGCGTGGCCGCCCGTGACCTTGGTCTCGAACCCCTCGCCGGTGTCGGGATCGCGCCAGAAGATCGTGCCGGCCTTGAGGTCGATCCGGTCGATCGGCACCTGCATCACGATGCCCGTCTTCGGATGGATGGGCAGGAACGGTGAATAGGTCTGCGCACGTTCCTCGCGCAGGCTCGGCAGCATGATCGCCATCACTTCGTCGAACTTTGCGAGCACCCGGAGCAGCGCCTGGTCGAACCGGCCGGAGCGGTAGTATTCGCTCGAGGAGGCGAACTCGTAGGCGAAGCCGAACCGGTCGAGGAAGCTGCGCAGCATCGCATTGTTGTGGTGGCCGAAGCTCTCGAACTTGCCGAACGGGTCCGGGATCTTGGTCAACGGCTGGCCGAGGTGGGCCCTGAGCATGTCCTTGTTCGGGACGTTGTCGGGAACCTTGCGCAGGCCGTCCATGTCGTCGGAGAAGCACAGGAGCCGGGTCGGCACGTCGGACATCGTCTCGAACGCATGGCGTACCATCGTCGTGCGGGCGACCTCGCCGAACGTGCCGATATGCGGCAGGCCTGACGGACCGTAGCCCGTCTCGAACAGCACCTCCTGCTTCGCCGGGCCCTTCGACAGGCGGGCGATGAGCTTGCGGGCTTCCTCGAACGGCCAGGCCTTGCTCTGCAGGGCTTCGGCACGAAGGGCTGGATCGATCTTCGACGGACACATGGACGAAACTTCGCTCATTGGAAAGAGGCCGGTTTTCGGGCCCCCGATATGCACCGAAAACTTCGGATAACCTAGCCGAATCTGCCTATGGTCTGAAGCTCGATGACCGCCTCCCTGCCCGATCCGGACCTCGCCGTGCGTCCGCTCCCGCCGTCGCTGATGCTCGACGGGCTGACGGTGCGCGTGAGCGGACCTGAGGAGACGCTCGCGCCGAAGGAGGCGCTGCGGGTGCTGGCGCGCGAACCGCGGCTCGTCTGCCACGCCCCCTATCTCGTGCGCCGGCTGGCGATGATCGCGCAGGCCCCGGAGGCGAGCGTCAAGGCGGCGCTCGAAACCGCGCACTTCGACATCGCGGAACTCTTCGCCTTCGTCATGCCGGCGGTGGCCGCGACGCCGACCGTCCCGGGCCTCGCCCGCGCGCTCGGCTTCACCGCCGCGGAAGACGATCCCGACGCGCTTCCGATGATCGCGCAGGCGCTGTTCGACCGCGCCCGGTCGCAACGGTCGTACGTGCGCGAGATGGCGGAGAACGCGCAGCTCCTCGAGCGCGCGCGCTGGCCGTGGGCAAGACCTCTCCTCGCGGCGCTGGCGGAGGCCGGCGTGAAGCCGCCGAACCCGTTCTCGACCGGCCTCAACGTGTGGGACCGGTTGCCCGAATGGGAGGAGGAAGGGGTGCGCCCGCCCGGCACCCAGACGCCGGTCGATCCGGCGCTCGCGCAGCAGTTCTTGGGCCGCGTGCTCGAGGACGGGGCCGAGCGGCGCGCCGGGCAGGTCGCCTACTGCCGCGACGCCTGCACCATCTTCGCGCCGCGCCAGACGCCGGTGACGAACGCAATCGTGCTCGCCGAAGCCGGGACGGGCCTCGGCAAGACGCTCGGCTACCTCGCGCCGTCGTTCCTGTGGAGCCGCGAGAACCGGAGCACGGTGTGGCTTTCGACCTACACGAAGAACCTGCAGCGGCAGATCGAGCAGGAGACGGCGCGGCTCATTCCCGATCCCGACGAGCGCACGGCGCGCGTGGTGATCCGCAAGGGCCGCGAGAACTATGCCTGCCTCCTCAACATGCAGGAGGCGTTCAGCCGCCTCTCGGGAAGCGCCCGCGGGTCGCTGCTCGCCGCGATCGTCGCCCGCTGGGCGCTCGCCACGCGCGACGGCGACATGATCGGCGGCGACTTCCCCGGCTGGGTGTGGGGCCTGTTCCTCGAGCAGCTGCCGAATGCCGCAACCGGGCCCGGCTCGCTGGGCTTCACCGACCGGCGCGGCGAATGCATCTTCTCCGCCTGCCCGCACTACCGGCGCTGCTACATCGAACGCGCGGTGCGCGCAGCACGGCGCGCCGACCTCGTGATCGCCAACCACGCGTTCGTACTGCGGCAGGCCGCGATCGACGGCGCGCTCGGCACCGCGGTTGCCGAGGGCGAACAGGAATCGAGCGGTGCGATCCGCAGGCTCGTCTTCGACGAAGGCCACCACCTGTTCGACGCGGCCGACAGCGCGTTCTCGGGCCACCTCACCGGCATCGAGGCGGCGGAACTGCGCCGCTGGATTCGCGGCCCGGAAGTCACCGGCCGCCGCGGCCGCGGGCTTGCCGACCGGCTCGGCGAACTGCTCGCCGGCGACCAGCAGGGCGAGGCGGCGCTCGAGGCGATCCACGAAGCGTCCGCGTGCCTCCCCGCTCCCGGCTGGCAGCGGCGCATCGGCCAGGGACGCGGTGAAGGACCGACGGAGCAGTTCCTGCAGCTCGTCCGCCAGCAGACGCTGGCGCGCGGCGATCCGGAGTCGTGGCAATCGATCGAGACCGACTGCCAGCCGCTCGTCAAAGGCCTTGCCGAGGCCACGGGAGAACTCGTGCGGGCGCTCATCGACCTCAAGAAGCCGATGGCGCTGCTCGCCCGCCACCTCGTCCAGAAGCTCGACCAGGAGGCCTCGACGCTCAACACGTCCGAACGCGTGCGGCTCGAGGCGATCTCGCGCTCGCTGAAGCGGCGGTCGGAACTGATGGTCGAGGGCTGGGTCGGCATGCTCGGTCGCCTGCTGGAGGATCCGCTGAAGCAGTTCGTCGAATGGTTCTCGGTCGACCGCATCGACGGGCGCGACCACGACGTCGGGCTGCACAGCCACTGGGTCGATCCGACCGAACCGCTGGCGATGGCGGTGCTGCGCGCGCCCGACGGCGTGCTGATCACCTCGGCCACGCTGCGCGATCGGTCGCCCGAGCCGCACGACGACTGGGAGACGGCGGAGATGCGCACCGGCGCGGCGCATCTCCCCTACCCGGTGACGCGCGTGAACCACGACTCGCCCTTCGACTACGGGCGGCAGGCGCGATTCCTCGTCGTGACCGACATCGACCGCGACGACGCGGCGCAAGTCGCCTCGGCGTACCGCGAGCTGTTCCTCGCCGCGGGCGGCGGCGGCCTCGGTATCTTCACGGCGATCAACCGGCTGCGCGCCGTCCATCGCCAGATCGTAGGGCCACTCGCGCAGGCGGGCCTGCACCTCTACGCCCAGCACTGCGACCCGATCGACATCGCGACGCTCGTCGACATGTTCCGCTCCGACCGCAATGCCTGCCTCCTCGGCACGGACGCGATCCGCGACGGCGTCGACGTGCCGGGCGACTCGCTGCGGCTCATCGTGATGGACCGCGTGCCGTGGGGGCCGCCGACCATCCTGGAGCGTGAGCGCCGCGAGCGGTTCGGCAAGAGCCGCTGGCAGGACCTCAACATCCGCCTGCGGCTGCGGCAGGCGTTCGGGCGGCTGATCCGCAAGGCGGGCGACCGCGGCGTGTTCGTGATGCTCGACTCCCGCCTCGCCTCGCGCTTCGCGACCGCCGTTCCCGCCGGTGTTGCCATCGAGCGGGTGGGGTTGGTAGATGCCATCGAGGCGACGCAGGGGTTCCTGAAGTCCCGCTAGCCGAACACGCAGGAGGACAGTCCCGATGGCCACGATTTCAACCGAGCAGGCGCTCGTCTACGCGATGCTCACGATGTCGGCGGTCGACGGCCGCATCCGCGACGGCGAACTCGACCGCGTCGGCAAGGTCGTGCAGTCGCTGCCGGCGTTCCGCCAGTTCGATCCCGAACGGCTGACGACGGTGGCGCAGGAGTGCGGCGAGATGCTGCAGTCGCCGGAAGGGCTCGACGCCGTGCTCGGTCTGATCAAGGACGCGCTGCCCGCAAGGCTGCGCGAGACGGCGTACGCGCTGGCGGTCGAAGTGGCGGTCGCCGACCTGATGGTGAAGCGCGAGGAGATCCGCTTCCTCGCGCGCCTGCGCGACACGCTCGGCCTCGACAAGCTCGTGACCTCGGCGATCGAACGGGCGGCCGTCGCCCGGCACGCCTCGCTCTGATCCTAACGGTGCTGGCGGCAGAAGGCGGCGATCGCGATCGCGGCCTGACGCCACGCTTCGTCGCGAGAGACGCCGGTGCGCTTCGGCGGCACCAGATCGTGGTTTGCCTCGATGATCCATTCGAGGGAGGCGCTCTTCGGGATCTTCAGCGACGCGGCTTCCGCGCGGGTGCCGAACGGATCGCTTTCGCCCTGCACCACGAGGCTCGGGATCGGCGCGGTGCGTAGCAGCTCGTCGCGCTCCTTCTCCGGATGCCCGGGCGGGTGAAACGGGAAGCCGAGGCACACGATCCCCTTGACCGCGTCGCGGCGGGCGATGGCGGCCTCGCAGGCGATGCGGCTACCGAGCGACTTGCCGCCGACGAACAGCGGCTTGGGCAGGGACTCGAGCACCGCCAGGAATTCCGCGATTAACGCGGGCTTCGGCGACGGCGGCCGTTTGCGCCCGTCCGTGCGACGCCCCGCCATGTAGGCGAACTCGAAGCGCGCCACGCGCACGCCTTCGGCCGCGAGGAGCGAGGCGATCGCCTGCATGAACGGGCTGTCCATCGGCGCGCCGGCGCCGTGCGCCAGCACCAGCAGCGGCCCGCCGTCCGGTCCGGACCACAGGAGCGTCACAGGATGCCCTGCGGAAAGTACCGCCGCCAGATGACCGCGGCTGCTCCGGACTGTTCGAGCCGGTCGAGGCCGTAGTCCAGCGCCTCGATGAGCGGGCGGTTGCCCTTCTTCACGGCGATCGCGATGCCGATCGAGAACGTGCGCGGATCGACGTAGCCCGGCCCCGCGAACGCGCAGCAATCGGCCGACTCCGGATCCTTCAGCCAGTAGGTGCCCCGCAGCGCATCGACGAAGGCGGCATCGGCCTTGCCGGTGCGCACGGCGTCCATCGCCTCGGTGTCGCTTGCCGCGGGCGCGATCATCGCGGCGGGAAGGTTCGCCTTGAGCCACGCCTCGTGGCTCGTCCCGGCGGCGACGGCGATGCGGAGATCCCGCCGGCCGAGGTTCACGTCCGCACCCTTTCGCGCGATCAGCCTGCCGACCGTGAAGAGGTACGGCGCCGTGAAATCGAAAACGGCGAGCGTATCGCCGGTCACCGCGACACCCGAGAGGGCGGCGTCGGCCTGGCCGGTCTGGATCGCCGTCGCCACCTCCTCGAACGGGCGCACGATGTACTCGCACTTGATCTTCAACTCTCGGCATACCGCATCGCCGACGTCGATGCTCAGACCCTTCAGCGCGTTCTGGTCGCGATAGCTGAACGGCGGGAACGAGTCGTCCACGACGAACCGCACCACCGCCGGGATCTGCGAAGCCGGGAGCTTCCGGCCGGGCTCGACGTGCCGGAAGCGCGGCATCGGAACCTGCGCCTGCGCCGTCGCCTGCGCCTGCTGGGCCGTCGCCGGCGCGACGGGTGCGAGGAGCAGCGCGGCGAGCGCGGCAATCCATGCGATGGAACGTTTCGTGGCCACCGTCGGCCTCACTGAACCGGGTTGTCGAGCTCCGACACCGAGAACTCGTACTCCTTCGAGCAGAACTCGCACTTCACCTTGATGGCGCCCGCTTCCGCCATCTCCGACTGCTCGGCCTGCGAGAAGCTCTTCAGCATTCCCCTAACACGATCGCGCGAGCAGTTGCAGCGCTGGACGAGGCGCGTGGCGGGATAAACCGTCACCCCGTCCTCGTGGAAGATGCGATAGAGCAACCGCTCCGGCGTGATCGAGGGATCGAGAAGCTCGTGGTCCTCGACCGTCTGGGCCAGCAACCGCGCCCGCGTCCAGCTCTCGTTCTCGGGCTCCTCCGCAGCGTCGTCGCCGCCGGCGAGGTCCTGCACGGCCCGGTGGGATTCGCCCGCCGCCGGCAGGTGCTGCACCATCAGCGCGCCGGCCCGCCAGTGGGCGGTCGCGTCGCCGCGACTGATCAGCGGCCCGACCGACGTCTTGAGCCACGTCGGGATCTGCTCGGACTGCCGGAAGTAGGTGAGTGCGGCTTCCGAAAGCCCGCCCTCGCCCACCGCCACGATGCCCTGGTAGCGCTCCGTGTTGGCGCCCTGGTCGATCGTCATCGCCAGATGGCCGGTGCCGAGGAGGCTTCCCGGCGGCTTGCCCTCCACCGCATTGGCATCGAACCGCGCGTAGGCGCGCAATCCCGCGGGCGAGGTGTACTGCGACACGAGGAGATCGAGCGGACCGTTCGTCGAGGTCTGCAGGATGAACTGCCCCTCGACCTTGAGCAGCGAGCCCAGCATCGCGGTGATCGCCACGCCTTCGGACAGGACCGCCGACACGACATCCGGATAGCGGTGCTGCTGCACGATCGCATCGAGCGCCGCGCCGAGTCGCACCAGCCGCCCGCGCACGGCGAGCGGCTTGATCTCGAAGGGGATGACGAGATCGTCGTCTGCCTCGGCCATCAGGCGCTCACGCGATCCGGTCGAAGCACCACGCGAGGATGCCCTTCTGCGCGTGGAGCCGGTTCTCCGCCTCGTCGAACACCACCGACTGCGGGCCGTCCATCACGTCTCCCGTCACTTCCTCGTCGCGGTGCGCCGGCAGGCAGTGGAGGAAGATCGCATCCGGTGCAGCGCGCGCCATCAGGTCGGCGTTCACCTGGTAGGGCGCGAGCAGCGCCTCCTTCTCCGCCGAGCGCGTCTCGTTCATCGAGAACCACGTGTCGGTGACGATGCAGTGCGCGCCCTCGACGCCCTGCTTCGGGTCGTCGAAGAACGTGACGTCCGCCTTCTGCCGCTTCGCCCAGGCGATAACGTCCTCGCCCGGACGCAACTCGCGGGGTGCCGCGATGCGCAGGCTGAAGCCGAAGCGCGCGGCGGCGTGGATCCAGGAGTTGGTGACGTTGCAGCAGTCGCCACACCAGGTGACGGTCTTGCCGCCGATCGGCCCGAGCTTCTCCTCGACGGTGAGCACGTCGGCCATCACCTGGCAGGGATGCGAGTGGTCCGTGAGGCCGTTGATCACCGGGACCGTCGCAGCCTCGGCGAGTTCGTGCAGCCGGTCGTGGCCCCAGGTGCGGATCATGATGCAGTCGACGTAGCGCGACAGCACGCGCGCCGTGTCGGCCATGGTCTCGCCGCGGCCGACCTGCATCTCGGCGGTCGACAGGACGAGGCTTTCGCCGCCGAGCTGGCGGATCGCCGCGTCGAACGACACGCGGGTCCGGGTCGAGGGTTTCTCGAACATCAGCGCGAGCAGCACGCCGGCGAGCGGCGCACCCTCGTCGACGCGGCCGCGCAGCCAGTTGCTGCGCCGCTCCTTGGTGGCGCGGCTGTAGTCGATGATCCGCCGGAGCTCGATCGGCTCGACGTCGGACAGGTCGAGGAAATGCCGGATCGCGCTCATGCGCCCTTCCCGTTCGGCTTAGGCCCGGCCTTTTCGGCCTTGAGCGCCGCGAGCGCGCGGTCGAGCCGCGCCACGCCCTCGTCGATGTCGGCATCCGAAATGATGAGCGGCGGCAAGATGCGTACGACGTTATCGCCGGCGCCGACGAGCAGAAGATGCTGCTTCAGCGCGCTCGCCACCACCTCGGTGTTCGGCACCTTGCACTTGAGGCCGAGCAGCAGGCCTTCGCCGCGCACGTCCTCGATCATGTCGGGATGGCTGTCGCGCAGAGCGCCGAGCTTTTGCGCAATCCGCGCGCTCGCCTGTCTTACGCGCGGCAGGAAGTCTTCGGCGAGGATGCAGTCCAGGACGGCGTTGCCGACCGCCATGGCGAGCGGGTTGCCGCCGTAGGTCGAACCGTGCGTGCCGGGCTTCATCGCCGCGGCGACCTTCTCGGTCGCAAGGCACGCGCCCATCGGGAAGCCGCCGCCGATCGCCTTCGCCACGGCCATCACATCGGGCGTGATGCCCGCCCATTCGTGCGCGAACAGTCGGCCGGTGCGACCCATGCCGCACTGCACCTCGTCGAAGATCAGGATCAGGCCCTCGCGGTCGCACAGCTCGCGCAGACCCTTCAGGCACTGCGGCGGGATGGCGCGCACGCCGCCTTCGCCCTGGATCGGCTCGATGAGGATACCCGCGGTCTCCGGCCCGACGGCGGCCTTCAGCGCCTCGTGGTCGGCGAACGGCACCTGGTCGAACCCGTCGACGGGCGGACCGAAGCCCTCGAGGTACTTCTTCTGCCCGCCGGCCGCGATCGTCGCCAGGGTGCGGCCGTGGAAGGCGCCCTCGAAGGTGATGATGCGGTAGCGCTCCGGCGCGCCGTTCACATAGTGGTAGCGGCGCGTCATCTTGATCGCGCATTCCAGCGCCTCGGCGCCCGAATTGGTGAAGAACACCGTTTCGGCAAAGGTGTTTTCGACGAGGCGCTGCGCCAGCTTCTCGCCGAGCGGGATGCGGTAGAGGTTGGACGTGTGCCAAAGCTTCTCGGCCTGCTCCTTGAGGGCGGCAACGAGCGTCGGATGGGCGTGGCCGAGGCCGTTCACGGCGATGCCGGACCCGAAGTCGAGGTACTCTTCCCCCTCGGTCGTGAAGAGGCGCACGCCTTCGCCCCGCTCGAAGGACAACGGGGCCCGGGCATAGACAGGAAGAAGCGGTTCGATCATCGGCGCATCCAGTCGCGACAAAAGAGAAACGCCGCCGGCAGGGCGGCGGCGAAGTCGCATATTGTAAATCCTAAGGCCGGTGCGGGTCAAACGCCGGAATTTCCGCAGCATTTCAGCCGGTGAGTCAGACCGCCGCATCGACCCCGAATCAGCGACTGCAGTAGACTTTGCGCCACACCCGGCAACGAGACTGGGGATAAGCACCCGATCGAGACGTCTCGAATCTTGAAGTGCGATTCCACCATATTGTAGTCTCTCAGGCGTCAGGACACGACATCTAGTACGTTCATCCGTCAAGCGTGCGTTTCCAGAAATCGCTCCGGCGAAACAAGAGGGATTCCAAGCGTGACCGAAGATCTCGCAACCACCAGTACCTCGGACAAGATTTCCTGGACCGACGAGCGTGTCGACCTCCTCCGCCGGTTGTGGAGCGAGGGGCTCACCGCCTCCCAGATTGCTGCCCGCCTCGGAAACGGCGTCACCCGCAACGCCGTGATCGGCAAGGTGCACCGGCTTGGTCTCTCCGGCCGCGTCACCAAGAGCCGCCCGGTGCAGCCGAAGCCACAGCGGAAGGTGTTCGACGGGTCGGCCACCCGCCTGTCGCCGCTGGTCATCGGCGCCACCGCACTGAAGCCCTCGCCCAGGCCCGCGCCCAAGCCGGAGCCGGCGCCCGAGCCGATCCGGCTGGTCGAGATGCCGACGGGCGAGCGCTGCTCGATCCTCATGCTGAACGAGCGCACCTGCCGCTGGCCGATCGGCGATCCGGGCACGGAAGAGTTCAGCTTCTGCGGCGGGCCGCCGCGCGAGAAGGGACCGTACTGCGAGTACCACTCGCGCATTGCGTTCCAGCCGATGATCGACCGCCGGCGCATCCGCGCGCCGAAGGGCTGAGGCGGAACTCGCGCGCCGTCAGCGCTGCACGAAGCGTTCGTCGAAGGCGTACCCCATCCCGCGCACGGTGCGGATGGGATCCTGCTCGCGGCCGCGCATGATCGCCTTGCGCAGACGGCCGACGTGCACGTCGACGGTGCGCTCGTCGATGTAGACGTCGCGGCCCCACACCGCATCGAGGAGCTGGCCGCGGCTGTAGACGCGGCCGGGGCTCTGCATCAGGTGCTCGAGCAGCCGGAACTCCGTCGGTGACAGCTCGATGTCGCGGCTGCCGCGCGTGACGCGGCGGTTGCGCCGGTCGAGGTTGATGTCGCCCGCCTTCAGCGTGTCGGCGACCGATTCCGGATTGGCGCGGCGCAGGATCGACTTCACCCGCGCCATCAGCTCCGGCACCGAGAACGGCTTCACCACGTAGTCGTCCGCGCCCGTCGACAGGCCGCGGATGCGCTCGCTCTCCTCGCCGCGCGCGGTGAGCATCACGATCGGGATCGAGCGGGTCTCGGGCTTCGAGCGCAGCATCCGGCAGACCTCGATCCCGGAGATGCCCGGCAGCATCCAGTCCAGGATGATGAGGTCCGGCCGCTCCTCGCCGACGAGCTGGGCGACGTCCTCGCCGTTGGCGGTGCAGCGGATCGCAAAGCCTTCCGCCTCGAAGTTGTAGGCGAGCAGCACCTGCAGTGGTTCTTCGTCTTCAACGATCAGGATCGAGGCTGCCATCGTTCGCTTCCTGCTCAGGGTCGGGCGCCGATGCCGGTGACCGACGTGGTATCCTTCTTCTGCCGCTCCTCGGGGATCGGCCGTCCGTGGATCTGGAAGTAGATATTCTCGGCGATGTTGGTGGTGTGGTCGCCGATGCGCTCGAGGTTCTTCGCGCCGAACAGGAGGTGCGTACACGGACCGATCGTGCGCGGGTCCTCCATCATGTAGGTGAGGAGCTCGCGAAACACCGAGTTGTAGAGCGAGTCGATCTCCTCGTCGGCGCGCCAGACCTCCAGGGCAAGATCTGAGTCCGAGCGCGCGTAGGCGTCGAGGATCCGGTGCAGCTGCTCCTGCGCAAGCTCGCTCATGCGCGCGAGCCCGGCGATGACCTTGCGCGGCTGCGTTTCCGGCATCGCCAGCGTCCGCTTGGCGAGGTTCTTGGCGAGATCGCCGATGCGCTCGAGGTCCGAGGCGACGCGGATCGCGACGAGAATCTCGCGCAGGTCGCTCGCCATCGGCTGGCGCTTGGCGATGACCACCACGGCACGGTCTTCCACCGCGTCCTCGAGCTCGTCGATCCGGTGATCGTCCGCGATCACACGGTCGGCAAGCGCCGTGTCGCGCCGGCTCAAAGCATCCATCGCCTGGGCGAGCTGCTCCTCGGCGATGCCACCCATCTGGGCGATCATCGTCTTCAGCCGTTGCAGCTCCTCGTCGAACGCCTTTACGGTGTGTTCCGTCATCTTGTTGTTGTCCTTCCTCAGCCGAAGCGCCCGGTGATGTAGTCCTGGGTCCGCTTCTCCTGCGGATTGGTGAAAATCGCTTCCGTGTCGCCCACCTCGACGAGGCTGCCGAGGTGGAAGAACGCGGTGAGCTGCGACACGCGCGCCGCCTGTTGCATCGAGTGCGTGACGATCACGATGCAGAAGTTCTGGCGCAGTTCGTCGATCAGTTCCTCGATCTTGGCGGTGGCGATCGGATCGAGCGCCGAGCACGGCTCGTCCATCAGGATCACCTCCGGGTTCACCGAGATCGCGCGCGCGATGCACAGGCGCTGCTGCTGGCCGCCGGAGAGGCTGGTGCCCGAATGGTCGAGGCGATCCTTGACCTCCTCGAAGAGCCCCGCCTTCTTCAGGCTCGACACGACGATCTCGTCGAGCTCCGCGCGCGAGCCCGCAAGCCCGTGGATGCGCGGGCCATACGCCACGTTCTCGTAAATCGACTTCGGAAACGGGTTCGGCTTCTGGAACACCATGCCGACGCGGGCGCGCAGCTGCACGACGTCGAGGCTCGGATCGTAGATGTCCTGTCCGTCGATCTCGATCAGCCCGCCGACGCGAGCCGAGGGGATCGTGTCGTTCATCCGGTTGATGCAGCGCAGGAACGTCGACTTGCCGCACCCCGAGGGGCCGATGAAGGCGGAGACCGCGCGGTCGGGGATGTCGATCGAGAGATCGTTGATCGCCTGCTTCTCGCCGTAGTGCACGGTGACGTCGCGGGCGCGGATCTTCACGGGACGCTCGCCGAGGATCAGCGGGTGCGCCGGGGTCATCACCGTCCGGGTGGGTCGTTCGAGCAGTGTCGTCATCGGTTTCGTCCGTTACCAGCGGCGCTCGAAACGCCGGCGCAGGTAGATCGCCGCGCCGTTCATCACGAACAGGAAGAGCAGAAGCACGATGATCGCCGCGGAGGTCTTCGCCTTGAAGGCGACCTCCGGCAGGTCCGACCACAGGAAGATCTGCACCGGTAGCGCGGTCGCCGCCTCGGTGAACGACTGCGGCACGTCGACGATGAAGGCGACCATGCCGATCATCAGGAGCGGCGCGGTTTCGCCCAGCGCGTGCGCCATGCCGATGATCGTGCCGGTGAGGATGCCCGGCATCGCGAGCGGCAGCACGTGGTGGAACACCGCCTGCTGGTGCGAGGCGCCGACGCCGAGCGCGCCCTCGCGGATCGACGGCGGCACGGCCTTCAGGGCGGCGCGCGAGGCGATGATGATGGTCGGCAGCACGAGCAGCGCCAACACGAGGCCACCGACCAGGGCGGACGAGCGCGGCATGCCGAAGAAGTTCAGGAAGACCGCCAGGCCCAGGAGGCCGAACACGATCGAGGGCACGGCGGCGAGGTTGTTGATGTTGACCTCGATCAGGCTCGTGAAGCGGTTCTTCGGCGCGAACTCCTCGAGGTAGATCGCCGCCGCGACGCCGACGGGCAGGCAGATCGCGAGCGTCACGAACAGGGTGAGGAGCGAGCCGACGAGGCCGCCGAGGATGCCGGCGAGTTCCGGTTCGCGGCTGTCGCCCGAGGTGAAGAATGCCCAGTTGAACTGGGTTTCGACCTGACCCTTTGCGCGCAACGCCTCGAGCCAGAGCACCTCGCGGTCGGAGAGCCGCCGGTCGCCTTCGGGCACCTCGACGTGAACGACCTGCCACGCGCCGGCCGACGCAGGATTTGCGGAGGCAAGCGGGGACATGACGTCGCCCGTCACCTTGTCCTTTCCGACCGACGTCACCTTCACGACCCCGCCGTTGATCTTGAGGAGCAGCGAGGGCAGCGTCGCGTCGAGCTGTTCGGCTGCGTCGGGCGCGCCGAGCCGCGCCTTGAGCGACAGCAGGCGATCGTTGAGCTGGCCGATCGAGGCGGTGATCGAGTCCCGGTCGCCCTGCGCTTTGGCGAGCCGCTGTTCAAGCACGGATTTGTCGCCGCTCGCGGCCGCGATCTCGGCGGTGAGCGCGCGGATCGTCGAGTTGAGCTGCTCGAGCGTTTCGTTCAGCGCCTCGGCGTCCCGGCGGGCGGCGCGCAGCTTGTCGCCGAGTTCTGCCTTCACGTAGGCGAGCTGGCGCGCGAAGTCGTTGCTGGTCGAGGCGATGTCGATCGTGCCCTCGGTGCCCGACGGCGTCGCCGTGCCGGTGCCCGGCTCTTCCGCGAGCTTGGTGACGAAGCCCTTGAGATAAAGGTCCGCGTCGTCGGACAGCAGCAGCGGAACCTTCACCTCGGTGCCGACGAGCTTCGGGTCCGCCATGGCGAGGCTGCGGAGCTGGTCGGCCGCCCCGGACGAGACGAGCCCGGTGAGGAGCTTGCGGACAGCGCGCTCCTTGCCTTCCGGGAACTCGGCGAGCAGGGCCTGGCGGATCGGAGCGGCGAAGTTGCCCTTCGCGATCTCGGCCGGGTTGCCGGTCTTCGCCGGATCGATGTCGTCGACGGTGAGCGTCACCGGCAGCATCACCTTGCTCACGAAGAAGGCGGGCAGACCCTTCGACAGGATGTCGGCGAGCAGCACGAGGAGGAACAGCGCGGCGAAGGCGATCGCGGCGATGCCGTAGGCCTTGAAGCGCGCCTCCGCCCGGTAGCGGCGGCGGATACGCGCCTTCGCTTCCTCGGTCGCAGGCGCGAGCGAACGGACGGGGCGGGTATCGGCGACGGCGTCAGTCATACTGTTCCCGGAACCGCTTGACGATCGCCTGCGCGATCACGTTGAGGGTCAGCGTGAAGAAGAAGAGCACGAAGCCGAGCGCGAAGGCCGAAAGCGTTTTGGCGCTGTCGAATTCCTGGTCGCCGACGAGCAGCGTCTTGATCTGCACCGTCACCGTCGTCACCGCCTCGAGCGGATTGAACGTGAGGTTCGCCGCAAGGCCCGCCGCCATCACCACGATCATGGTCTCGCCGACCGCTCGCGAGATCGCCAGCATGAACGCCGACACGATGCCCGGCAGCGCGGCAGGCAGCACGACGCGCTTGATCGTCTCCGACTTGGTCGCGCCCATCGCGTAGGAGCCGTCGCGCAACGACTGCGGCACCGCGTTGATGACGTCGTCGGAAAGCGAGGAGACGAACGGGATGATCATCACCCCCATCACGAGGCCCGCGGCGAGCGCCGACTCGGACGACACGTCGAGGCCCAGGTAGTCGCCGAGGCCGCGCACGGCGGGCGCGACGGTGAGCGCGGCGAAGAAGCCGAACACCACGGTCGGGACGCCGGCGAGGATCTCGAGCACGGGCTTCACCAGCCCGCGCACGCGGGGCGAGGCGTATTCCGCCATGTAGATCGCGGCGAAGAGCCCGACGGGGCCTGCGACCAGCATCGCGATCGCCATGATGAGCCCGGTGCCGACGAACAGCGGCACCGCGCCGAACGCGCCGGAGGACCCCACCTGGTCAGCGCGCAACGCCGTCTGCGGGCTCCATTGCAGGCCGAACAGGAAATCGAGCGGTGGCACCTTCGTGAAGAAGCGCATCGTCTCGAAGGCCACCGAGAACACGATGCCGACGGTGGTCAGGATGGCGACGGCGGAACAGGCGACGAGGAACCAGAGCACCGCTTGCTCGACCGCGTTGCGGGCGCGGAAGTTCAGGGTCGACCGGCCGCGGCCGAGGAAGAACCCGGCGATCCCGGCGGCGACACCCGCGCCGAGCATCCCGAGTCCGGACATCCAGTTGAGGCCGGCAGCGTACCGCCCGGCCTCGACCACGCTCGGCGGGAGGCCTGCCAAAACGTCGTTGTTCGCCTCGCCGCTGGCGACGATGGCGATGTCGCGCAGGCGCGCATCGCGTGAGAGCGAGTCCGTCGGTGCAAGGTCGCTCGAGAGCTTTGCAAGCGCTGCGGTGTCGATGGCGCGCGGCACCACGGAAAGCCAGCCGATCGCCACGATGGCCATCGGGATCGCGACGCACAGCGCGAGGAATGCGCCGTGGTAGCCGGGGAGCGAATGAAGCTTCTGGCCGGCCTGCCCCAACGAGCGTGCGCGGCTCCTGCCGTAGGCGTATGCGCCAAGCGCAAGGACGGCGAGGAGCGCGATGTAGAGCGTCGTCACGGGGAGGCCCTTCGCCTTTCGGACAGGCTGGGAAGATCCGGCGGGCGACGTGCGCCGCCCGCCGGGCAATGCATCAGAGGCCGGCGCCGTCGATCGCGGTCATGCCCTCGGCAACGGCGCGCGACTTCTTCAGCTCGTCGGCCGGAAGGGCGATGAGGCCCTTGGCGACGAGGTAGCCGTCCTCGCCCAGCGCCTTGTCGGACACGTACTCGGCCACGAATTCCTTGAGGCCGGGGATCACGCCGACATGCTGCTTCTTCACGTAGATGAACAGCGGACGGGCGACCTTGTACTTGCCGCCGGCGATCGTCTCGTAGGTCGGCAGCACGCCGTCGATCGCGACACCCTTGATGGTGTTGAGGTTCTCTTCGAGGAACGAGTAGCCGAAGATACCGACCGCGTCCGGGTTCGCCGCGAGCTTCTGGACGATCAGGTTGTCGTTCTCGCCGGCCTCGACGTAGGCGCCGTCCTCGCGGATCGACTTCCACACCTTCTCGAACGCCTTCGCGTCGGCCTTCTTCATGTCGGCCAGGCTCGGAATGGCTTCACCGCCCTTCTCCATGACGAGTTCGACGAAGCTGTCACGCGTGCCGGAGGTCGGCGGGGGGCCGAGCACTTCGATCTTCTTGTTGGGCAGCGACGGGTCGACGTCGGACCAGGTCTTGTTCGGGTTCGGGATGAGCTTGCCGTCCGGGCCCGGGATTTCCTTCGCGAGCGCCAGGAAGATCTGCTTCTTGGTCAGGCCGAACTCAGGGGCGCCCTTCGCATGCGCGAGCGACAGGCCGTCGAAGCCGATCTCGATCTCGACGATCTCGTTGACGCCGTTCTTCGAGCAGTCGTCGAACTCGGCCTTCTTGATGCGGCGGGACGCATTGGCGACGTCCGGCGAGTCCGGGCCGACGCCCGCGCAGAACAGCTTCAGGCCGCCGCCGGTGCCGGTCGACTCGACGACGGGCGTCTTGCCGGAGGTCTTGCCGAACTGCTCGGCGACCGCGGTCGTGAACGGATAGACGGTCGAGGATCCGACGATGCGGATCTGGTCGCGGGCGAACGAGGTGTCGGCGAAAGCCACCGCGAGAGCGAACACGCTCGATGCAGCGACGGCGAGGGTTTTGAATTTCACGGGTCAGTCTCCCCTGTCATGGAGGTTGTCATGAACCACCCGCCTCCGTTGCAGATGGTGGAACGCGGGCATTGCTAGCGGTCCGTGACTATGGTTTTGCGACAGTTTTCTTGCAGTTTTTTGACAAGAAAAATGTTGTTGGGTCAGTCACTTATCAGCGATCTGCGTCGGGAAGGCGAATGGTGAAGGTGCTGCCCTTCCCGACCTCCGAGGCGATCGCCAGCCGGCCGCGGTGGCGGTTCAGGATGTGTTTGACGATGGCGAGACCGAGCCCGGTGCCGCCGCGCGACCGGCTCACCTGCGTGTTCACCCGGTAGAAGCGTTCGGTGAGGCGCGGCAGGTGCTCGGGCGGGATGCCGGGGCCGAAGTCGCGCACCGCCAGTTCGACGTGGTGATCGTCCGCGGCGTGATGACCCTCGACGACGACGCGCTTGCCCGAGGCGCCGTACTTCAGCGCGTTCTCGACGAGGTTCTGCACGACCTGGGTCAGTTCGTCGGCGTCGCCGCGCACCGGCATGCGGTCGGGAAGCGTGAGGTCGACGGTGACGCCCGCCTCCTTCGCCATCGCGAGCAGGGGATCGACCGCCTGGCGCGCGACGAGCGCGAGGTCGACGACCGTCGACGGCCGGTCGTGCGAGCTCATCTCGATGCGCGACAGCGACAGGAGGTCGTCGATCAGGCGGCGCATGCGCTCGGCCTGTGTCTGCATCAGTTTCAGGAACTTGTTGCGCGCCGCGGCGTCGTCGCGCGCCGGCCCCTGCAGCGTCTCGATGAAGCCCAGCACCGCGGCAAGCGGCGTGCGCAACTCGTGGCTCGCATGCGCGACGAAGTCGGCGCGCATCCGCTCGAGCTGCTGCTCGCGCGTGAGGTCGCGCAGGAGGATCAGGATCGCCGGCCGGCTTCGGCCGCCGTTCTCGCCCGCGCCGGACGGGATCGGTGCGATGAACGCCTCGAACCGCCGCTCGACCGGCACGCGGCGCTCGAAGTCGACGCGAACCGCTTCGCTGCCGGCGACGGCATTGGCGACCGCGTCGAGCACCACGGGCGCGCGCACGGACGCAGAAATGTGGCGTTCGACCGGGTCCTGGTCGAGCGCTTCGTGCGCATGGGCGTTGGCGAGGATCACCGTACCGTGCGAATCGAGCACGAGGACCGGATCGGGCAGCGTCGACGCGATCGCGGTCAGCACACCGAGCGCGGGGTCGAGCCCTTCAGAGGCGTGGGCCGGCGACGATGCCTTTGACGCATGCGTGGCGGCTCGTCCGGGCTCCTTGTTCCAGGGCCAGATCATGAGGCCGAATCGCTCGCTCTGAGGCATCGTGCAGTCATGGCGCGATCATATTACAATTGGACGTCGCACTTCGACCACCAACCGCACGCAGCCGATCCACTTCCACCGCCGACCTGACGAGATGCCTGCCCCCATCGATCCCGGAATGCTCGCCTTCTACGACACGCTCAACGCCATGACGCCGGCGGAGAGCCACGCCTGGCCGCTCGACCGCCAGCGGCGGGAATGGGATGCGCTGTGCCAGAAGTTCCAGGCGCCCTACCCTGCGGGCCTTGCGGTCAGCGACGTGACGGTGCGGGGCGACGTGGACGTGCCCGTCCGCCTCTATCGGCCGTCCGGCGCGACGACGCCGCTGCCGGCCGTGCTCTACGCCCACGGCGGCGGCTGGGTGCTGGGCGGCATCCGCACGCACGACGACATGTGCGCCGAGATAGCGGCTGCAGCCAACGTGGTCGTCGCCGCAATCGACTATCGGCTGGCGCCCGAGAACCCGCATCCGGCGCAGCTGCGTGACTCCCTTGCCGTGCTCTCCGCCCTGCGCGCGCGGCCGCAATGGTTCGGCGTCGATCCTTCGCGCATCGTCGCTGCGGGCGACAGCGCCGGGGGGCAGATGAGCGCGGGCCTTGCACTGTTTCTGCGCGACAAGGGCCTGCCGCAGGTGCAGGGCCTTGCACTGATCTATCCCGTGATGGGCGCAGACCTCGGCACGCGCTCCTATGTCGAGAACGCCAACGCGCCCTGCCTGACGCGCGACGAGATGGCGTTCTACCTCGACGCGTTCCTCGGTCCCGAAGGCAGCCCGGCCCGGTGCGATCCCTATGCGGTGCCGCTGTCGGCGTCGAGCGTCGCAAACCTTCCGCCGACGTTCGTGTCGGTTGCCGCACACGATCCCTTGCGCGACGACGGCGTGCTGTTTCACGAGCGGCTCGTCGCGGCGGGTCTTCCTTCCGTATTGCGCGAGGAGCCGGCGCTGACCCACAGCTTCATGCGGGCGCGCCATCACAGCGAGGCCTGTCGCGCTGCCTTCGCCGCCATCGTCGCGGCGATCCGGTCGCTCGCTCACGATGGTCGCCTGCCATGAGCGCTGCGCCGACCGGACCGACCGATCCCGGCATCCTGCAATTCCTCGCCGAATCCGCCGCGGCCTATCCCGACGACGCGGTGAGCCACTCCATGGCCGACCAGCGCGGGTTCTACGACGCGTTGTGCCGTCACTTCCGCAAGGCCCGCCCGGCAGGCATCGTGGTCGAGGACCGGTCGGTCGGTTCCGTGCCCATACGCCACTACGCACCCCCGCAGGCGACCAGCGATACGCCGTGCCTCCTCTATCTGCACGGCGGCGGGTTCGTCGTCGGCGGGCTCGACAGCCACGACGACATATGTGCGGAGATCGCCGCGCGCGCGAACGTGCACGTCGTCGCCGTCGCCTATCGCCTCGCGCCGGAGCACCGCTACCCGGCGGCCTTCGACGACAGCCTCGCCGTCTATCGATGGCTTGCCGGGGGTGCCGTTTCAAACGGCCGGTTGGTCGTTGGCGGTGACAGCGCCGGCGGCAACCTCGCCGCGGCCATCGCGATCGCGGCGCGGGACGCTGGGCTCCCGCGCCCCGCCGGCCAGGTGCTGATCTACCCCGGCCTCGGCGGTGATCGCACGAAGGGCTCCTATGTCGAGCGCGGACAGGCGCCCGGCCTCACCACGTCGGACGTCGCCTGGTACGAGGAAACCTACCTCGGTCCCGTGCCCGCCCATCGCGACGACAAGTTCGCCAAGCCGCTGCGGGAACGGGACTACCGGAACCTTCCGCCGGCCTTCCTCGTGACCTGCGAATGGGACCCCTTGCGCGACGATGCCTACGACTATGCCAGCGCGCTCGCCGGCGCAGGCGTGGCGGCGCAAGTGCGGCACGAACCGCAGCTCGTCCACGCCTTCCTGCGCGCACGGCACATGTCGGATCCGGCGGCGCGGTCGTTTACCGCGATCGTCGAAGCGGTTAGTCACCTTGCCCACGAGGGCCGCCTGCCGCGCGCAGCGTAGGGGAGAATTCCATGAAGACGATCAACCAGTTCCCGCACGCCGTGCGCGAGATCGAGCACGCGCTGATCCCGATGCCGGACGGAACGAAACTTTCGGCGCGCATCTGGCTGCCGGTCGACGCCGAGCAGAAGAAGGTGCCGGCGATCCTCGAGTACCTCCCCTACCGCAAGCGCGACGGGACGACGGTGCGCGACCAGCTCACCCATCCCTACTTCGCGGGGCACGGCTACGCGTGCCTGCGCGTCGACATGCGCGGCAACGGCGATTCCGAAGGGATCATGCTCGACGAGTACGCGCTCCAGGAGCAGGACGACGCGCTCGCGGTGATCGAATGGATCCGCGCGCAACCGTGGTCGAGCGGCGATGTCGGCATGATGGGCATCTCGTGGGGCGGCTTCAACGGGCTGCAGGTCGCCGCGCGCCGGCCGCCGGGGCTCAAGGCCATCATCACGCTCTGCTCGACCGACGACCGCTATGCCGACGACATTCATTTCAAGGGCGGCTGCGTCATCAACGAGAACCTCGGCTGGGGCGCGACGATGCTCGCCTACTCGTCCAGGCCGCCCGATCCCGCGCTCGTCGGCGAGCGCTGGAAGGAGCTCTGGCTCGAGCGCCTGGAGATCGAGCCGTTCCTCGCCGCCACGTGGCTCTCACACCCCCATCGCGACGCCTACTGGAAGCACGGCTCGGTCTGCGAGGATTTTTCGGCCATCGAGGCGGCGGTGCTCGCGATCGGCGGCTGGAACGACGCCTACTCGAACGCCGTGCCGCGGCTTCTGCACGGGCTCAAGTCGCCGGTGAAGGCGATCATCGGTCCGTGGGCGCACAAGTATCCGCACTTCGCGGTGCCCGAACCGCGCATCGGCTTCCTGCAGGAGGCGCTGCGCTGGTGGGACTTCTGGCTGAAGGGCCAGCCGACGGGCGTGCTGCGCGATCCGGCGGTGCGCTACTACGTGCTCGACTCGATCCGCCCCGACACGCTGCCGCTCACGTGGCCCGGCCGCTGGCGCGAGGACCAGATGTGGTCGGGCGCCGTCGAGCGCCACACGCTGCACCTCACCGCGGGCCGCCTTGCCGAGAAGCCCGGCCCCGCGACGACGTTCGCCGTCAACTCCTCCCAGACGACCGGCCTCGACGGCGGCGAGTTCTGCATCATCTGGCTCGGCCCCGAATTCGCCGGCGACCAGACGCGCGACGATGCGCTGTCGCTCACCTTCGACACGGGCAAGCTCGGCGAGGACATCGAGATCGTGGGGGCGGCGGAAGTCGACCTCGTGTTCGCGAGCGACAAGCCGGTGGCGTTCGCCGCGGCGCGCCTCAACGACGTCCGCCCGGACGGAACGGTGGCGCGCATTAGCTACACTCTCCTGAACCTCTGCCAGCGTGACAGCCGCGAGCATCCCTCCCCCCTCACGCCCGGCCAAAAGACGCGCGCGAAACTCAAGCTCGACGACATCGCCTGGCGCCTGCCGAAGGGCCATACGCTGCGCCTGTCGCTCTCGACCTGCTACTGGCCGCTGATGTGGCCGGCGCCCGAATCCGTGACGCTCACCGTGTTCGCCAACGAGAGCACGCTCACCGTGCCGATCCGCCGCCCGTCCGAGCGCGACCGGACGCCCACGTTCCCGGAAGCGGTGGCGGCTCCGCCGCTCGAGCAGGAGACGCTGCGCGCCCCCTCGAACCGGCGCGAGACGACGGTCGATCCCGAAACGGGACGCGTGACGATCACCATCGTCGACGACTTCGGCAAGACGAGGATCCGCTCGCACGGGATGATCGCCGGCAGCGTCGGGCGCGAGACGCACTCGATCTTCCCCGACGACCCGCTGTCGGCGAAGATGACGACGCACTGGACGGAGGAACTCGCCCGCGACGAGGGCCCGTGGGCCGGGTGGTCGATCCGCACCGAGACCTATTCGGCGATGACGGCCACGGCGACGCACTTCCATCTCACCGCGCGCATCGAGGCCTACGAAGGTGAAACCCTTGTGTTCTCGCGCGATTTCGACGAGACGATAGCGCGCGACCTCAACTGACCGAAGGCGGAGACGACCATGTTCCGATGGCTCAGGGTGAGCGAGGGCACCTACCACGACCGCGTCACCGGCGCCTTCACCGACCGGATGGCAGCCTATCGCCGGCTCGGTCCCTCCCGGCAGGACGCGGTGGCCGCCGCTTTCGTGCTCACCTGGCGCGATTTCCTGGAAGAGTGCGGCAGCCCGGATGCCTTCCTGAAGGCGGACCGCGAGGACCAGAAGCGGCTGATCACCCGGCTCGTCGACTACGAGGCGCGCACGGAAGCGGAGGGCAACGAGGCCGAGGCGATTTCCTCGGCGCTGATGAGCTTCTACCTCGCCTCCGTCGCGGCCCACGACCGCGAGGCGCTGGCGCTGATGGTGCCGCCGCTCGAGGAGATCGGCCGGCGGATCGATCCCGATTTCACGCTCCCGCCGCTCACGGCGACCTGAAAGCGAAAACGCCGACTGCTTTGCAGCAGCCGGCGCTACCGATACGGTGATCGTGAGCGGAAGCGCTTACTTGAGCGCGCCGCCGATGTCGCCGAAAATGGTCGTGAGACCGGTCTCGATGGCCGGCAACGCGGCGACCAGCGCAAGGCCGGTGGCGGCAGCGATGAGGCCGTATTCGATGGCAGTAGCGCCGGATTCATCCTTGATGAAGCGGGTAAACATGTTCATGGAGTGACTCCTCGATTGACACACCTCCGGCCTTTCTGTGTTGGGCTCGACCGGGACGAGGCGACGGTAGCCAGTGGCCTTGAACAAGGTCTGAATTCGATAGAATAAATTATCGTCTATGCTTGAATTTCTGTTGGTTATGTCAATTTATTGCCGGATCGCACAATATTCTTTACAAACTAAAAGCTGCTTTTCTTCGAAAAGAACGTCCATGGGTTGAAGAAAGGGCAGCAACTGCTGCCCCTCAACGCATATCCCGAACGGTCAGCGGCGCCGGGTTCGAGCGAGCCCGGTCAGCAAGTGATCGGCAAGTACTCTCGCTTCCGGTGACGCCTGGATATCGGCAGCCGAAAGGTCCGGCTTCACCCAGATCGGTCGCTGCTGACCTCGATTGGTCGACCGACACCGTCGACACACCAACGTGTCCGCCAGAAAGTCCAAAGTCGTGTTGTCGGCGGACGAGAAGCTTCGCGGATCGTAAAATCCCTGCTGACCGCAGGACTTGCAGCCCACCTGCACGGGAATGCCGCCGACCCGCAAGTCTCCGAGACGGAACGAGCGAGAGAACTCGCCCTGGACGGCATAACCAGAAGTTGAAGATGGACGTGTCAGTGTATCGAGGCTTTCGCCCCGTGGTTCAGTACGCATCGAACTACCCCCGTAGTTACGTTAACGACAAGATTCATCACGCACCGGGTGCGCCATAACAACTACATTTTTGACAGTTCGCGCTGAGCTTGCATATTTCGCAACAATGTTTCGAAGCTATTATCCGGATTTTCCAGAAATACCCTTTTGCGACAAACGTTTTGCTACTTTTGATTTTAACTGACGTCTGTAATACACTCAAAAGTGGATCGCTTGGTTGGTGAACCAAATCGATACTGTGACGACGATGCTTTCCGCTCAGCGCGTCCGAGAAGTGCCTGAGGTCCACCCGCCGCCGCATTTCGATACAATTTATGGACAAGGTTTAATCCCGACTGAAGCTGCGCTGGGCTAAGGTTCCAACAGCTCTCCAACCCCTGTTGGGAAGCCGCAACAACTCGAGGGTCGCGCATCCACGCGACCCTTTTTTTGTCCCGCTCCGATTGGTCCGGATGTTGCAACTCAGGTGATGCCCGCGGCCAAAAGAGGCCAAGCCGCATCGCCTTTCGAACCGCGGGCCGGGCGGTGGACACGTTTCACCGCCCGCATTTGTTTTCCCGCCCGCAACGCACGCGGAGACGACGCTTGCGTCGCAAGGGCGAACGGGCTACCACACCCCCGCGTTCGCTCGCAGGACCGACCTGCCTTTCGATGACCGGACGCACGGGCACCGGTAGCTCAGCTGGATAGAGCACCAGACTACGAATCTGGGGGTCGGGAGTTCGAATCTTCCCCGGTGCGCCAATAAAATCACAAGCTTAGCTGATTTCGCGTGGGCGCTCAGCACGCTGCCGTAAATACATAGTAATCGCACCGAGTGGGACGCCTTTCTGCACAAGCCCCAGCGCGCCTTTGTGGCCGAGCCAGGACGCATGCGAGCCCATCCACGTGATCCTCCTCCTTGAGCTCCATGCCAAATTGTGTGGGTCGCCTTTAAATCTCGTCCGAATTGTGTATTCTAGATGGCGGTAGTGTGTTTCGGGATGCGGAAGGGCAAAGCTTTCCAACCCGAGGTAGCGCTGCTGGTGGGGTACCAGTCGCACATCACACCCTGAGGGAGGGACAGATGAATCTTGTGACAGCACTGGCCGTGGTGATTGGTGTTTTAGGCGCGCTAGCGACATGGCTGTTTCTAGGGCCGCTAGGTGGCACCGGGCTTCAAATTTGGGCCGCCTTCATTGCGTGGGCCAGCTTCTACGGAAGTGGGGGTGGAGAAGATGGCTTAATCAAATCAGTCTCTGCGAATATTTGGGGTGCTCTGCTCGCGACCATCGCACTTATCCTCATCGGCAAAACTGGTGCGGGTCTGCCGATGATTGCGGTGATTGTCGGTGCTACCGTCTGTGTGATGATACTGGGTGCGCATCTGCCTGCATTGTCGGCGATACCCGCTGCCGTATACGGCTACGCTGGTACGGTCGCATACGCGCTCATGAAAAGCTTGGACGCTTCTGACTTCACGCTCGGAACCGGTCCGTTCACAACCATCGCCCTATCGATGATCGTCGGCGGGGTGTTCGGCTACGCTTCTCAAAAAATTGCCGCTGCTCTTGTGACGGAAAAGGCATCCTGAGTCTTCTTGGGCCGTCCATACCGGGCGGCCCTCTTTTCATTCGTGTAGCTCGAAATGACCCCGGACCTCATTGCAATGCTTCGGCGTCTGGAGGGCGACGCTGCTTACCGCCGATCCAGTTAGGGCGAAACGGGTCGCTGAAACCCTGCTTGCAGACGAGTTCATGGAGTTCGGCAGTTCAGGAGCGGGGGTAACCGCTTGACGCGGTGGCCGCCATGGCGCCCGAGCACCCGATTGCAACAATGACGACTGCCGCGGTATTTTTGCGCGCTCGCGATCAGGATACGGCGGATGGACGATGCTGATGGAACCAGACACGCGTCGGCCTCGGCGAAACTCGGCAAGGCATGCGAGACCTTTGGTGTCACGATCCAGGTAACGTATGGGCGTATCCGATAGATGAAACCCCTCCGCCCTGAGAAAGGCTAAGCCCGTGACAGCCCCGCAATATGCGCCCGTCGACTCCTCCGTCACGCCTCGTTTTTCCGGAATCTCCACCTTCATGCGGGCTGCGTCGGCTCCTGTGGCCCCCGATCTCGATATTGCCCTTGTAGGGGTGCCTCTCGACCTTGGCGCGACCTACCGGACAGGGGCCCGTCGAGGCCCTGAAGGTGTGCGCGATGCTTCACGCCTGATCCGACAGGTCAACCCGACCACGGGCGTCGCGCCCTACCGTCTTTGCAACATTGCCGATGTGGGCGACGCGCCGGTCGACCCGTTGAGCGTCGAGCGGTCGGTTGCCCGGATCGAGCCGTTCTTTCGCGCAATCCACGAGGCAGGCGCCGTGCCGATCACCATTGGCGGGGACCATACGGTGCCCCTGCCCGTGCTGCGCGGGATCGTGCGAGGCGATCCGGTTGGCTTGGTCCAGATCGATTCCCACTCCGACACGTTCGACGATTTCATGGGCACCAAGTGCAATCACGCCACGTTTGTTCGCCGCGCCGTGGAAGAGGGCCTGCTCGACCCCAAGCGCATCATCCAGATCGGTCTGCGGGGCACGCGGTACGGCAACGACGACATTGCCTACGGCGCGAAGCACGGCATCCGCATGATCACCATGGACGAGTACGAAACGCTGGGTCGTGCGGCCGTGCTGGACGAGATTCGCCGCGTCGCGGGCAACCATCCCGCCTACATCACCATCGACATCGATGGACTTGATCCGACCGAGGCGCCTGGAACCGGGGTACCGGAGCCGGGCGGTATCTACATGCGCGACCTGCAGATGATTCTGCGTGCCATGACGGGCATGAACATCATCGGCGGTGACATTTGCGAGGTCGTCCCCGACCTTGACCCGACCGGCATCACCTGCATCAATGCCGCGAACTTGATGTTCGAACTGACCTGCCTCGCAGCTGTCGCCCATCCGCGTCGGCGAGCCTGAGAGAGGCTACGAATCGAGGGCAATCCTCGAGAAGCGCGATGGCGGCCGCGCTGCGCAAAACCTTGTGGTTTGTTGCAGGCTCTGGCCCTACCCTGATCGCCGGTTCGGGATTCTAGTCCGAGATCATCTCGAGAGAGGACGAGGGGTGGTTGAACAACGCAAGCTCGCAGCGCTGCTCGCGGCCGATGTTGTCGGTTACAGCAGGCTCGCGGGTCAGGACGAGGACCGCACGCTCGCGCGCCTGCGCGCGTTGCGCAGCGACCTCATCGATCCGACCATCGCCGTGCATCGGGGGCGGGTGGTGAAGCGTACCGGCGACGGCGCGCTCGTCGAGTTCGGCAGCGTGGTCGACGCAGTGCGCTGCGCCATGGAAATCCAGACCGCGATGGTCGAACGCAACGCCGGCGTGCCGGACGACCGGCGAATCGAATTCCGCATCGGCATCCATCTCGGCGATGTCGTGCAGGAACTCGACGGCGACCTCATGGGCGATGGCGTGAACGTGGCGGCGCGCCTCGAGGGCGTCGCGGAACCCGGTTCGATCTGCCTCTCGGAGGATGCCTATCGCCAGGTTCGGTCGCGGCTCGACGTCGCCATCCACGACCTCGGCGAAGCGCGGTTGAAGAACATTTCGGAACCGGTTCGCGTGTATTCCCTGCGCGTCGGGTCTCAGGGCGCGCCGGTCGTGAAGGTCGCGCCGTCCCAGCCGCCGCAACAGCCGAAGCTGCCCGAGAAGGCGTCGATCGCGGTGCTGCCGTTCCAGAATCTCTCGGGCGACGCGGATCAGGAATACTTCGCCGACGGGATGGTCGAGGACATCATCACCGGTCTCGCCCGGATCAAGTGGCTGTTCGTGATCGCCCGGAACTCGACGTTTGCCTACAAGGGCAAGGCGGTCGACATCCGCCAGGCGGGCCGCGAGCTCAACGTTCGCTACGTGCTTGAAGGAAGCGTCCGCCGCGCCGGCAACCGGTTGCGCGTGACGGGGCAGCTGATCGAAGCGGAAACCGGCCGACACATCTGGGCCGAGCGCTACGATCGCACGCTCGACGACATCTTCGCCCTGCAGGACGAACTCACCATGAGCGTGGTCGCGGCGATCGAGCCGAGCCTTCGCGTGGCGGAGGCCGAGCGGGTGAAGCGAGAGCGGCCGGACAATCTCGCCGCATACGATCTGTTGCTGCGTGCAACGCCGCTGATCTATCCGGGCATGCCGGAGGGAGCGCGCGAGGCGTTGCCATACCTCGAGCAGGCGCTGGCCGCCGACCCCGACTACGCGCTGGCGCACGGTTTCGCGGCATGGGCGCACGAGATCATCTACGCGCGCGATGGTCACAGGCCGGAGAACAAGAACGCTGCGATCGAACATGCCCGCGCCGCCATCGGCAAGGGCCGCGACGATGCGCTCGCCCTGGCACTTGGCGGGTTCGTCATGGGCCTCGTCGGGCACGACCGCGGCCTGTCGCGACAGGCGCTGGACATGGCGAGCACCATCAGCCCGTCGAGCGCGCTCACCTATATCCTCGGCTGCTGTGTTCACCTGTTCGACGGCAATGCGGCCAAGGCGGTCGAATGGAGCGAAAAGGCGCTTCGGCTCAGCCCGCTCGACCCGATGAGCTATGCGCCCTGGTTCGCCACCGCGCTCGGCAGGCTGCAGCTCGGCGAGTACGACGCCGCGCGCGAGGCGGCCCAGAACACGTTCCGCGCCAATCCGTACTGGAGCTACAGCTACATGACGATCGCCGCGTCGGCGGCACGCTGCGGCCGCACCGAAGAGGCGTCCGCCGCGGCCAGGCGCGTCCTCGAACTCGAGCCCGACTTCACGACCAGTGGCCTCATCCGTGGCTTCGATCTCGATCCGGCGCTCGCCGAACCGCTTGCCGCCGCCCTGGATCTTGCAGGCCTGCCCCATGGCACGCGCGCCTGACGGCGTTGACACTGCGCGACCGTATCGGACGACATGGATCGGCCGCGATCCGGTCGTGCGGCCTGCACCGCGCGCATGAAGATCCTCGTCACAGGATCGTCAGGGCTGATCGGCCGCGCCGTATGTGCCAAGCTCGAAGCACGCGGCGTCTCTGCCGTTCCTTTCGATATGACGATGACCGACAGCGATGGCGAGCGGCTCGACGTGCGAAACGAACGCCAGGTGCGTATGGCAATCGCTCAGTGCCAGGGCGTGCTGCACCTCGCCGCCGTCTCGCGGGTCATTTGGGGTGAGCGCGATCCGGCGCTGTGCGAAGCAGTCAATGTCGGCGGCACCGAGGCGGTATGCCGAGCCGCCCGCGATGCGGCCCATCGGCCCTTCGTCGTGTACGCCAGCAGCCGCGAGGTTTACGGTCATCCGGCTTCCGTGCCGGTACGAGAGGATGCTCCGTTTGCACCCTGCAATGTCTACGGCCGCACCAAGGTGGCCGGCGAGGACATGATGCAGCGCCTCGCACGCGCCGGGCATCCGGCGGCGATCATACGATTCTCCAACGTATACGGAGCAGTTGACGATCATCCCGACCGGGTCGTTCCCGCGTTCGCTCAACAGGCCGCGACAGGGGGCGTCATTCGCGTCGATGGTGCCTCGTGCGTGTTCGACTTCACCCATGTCGACGATGTCTCAGACGGCGTCGTCGCCCTCCTGCAGAAAGTGCAGTCCGGCTCGTTTCTGCCGCCGGTGCACTTCGTTTCCGGACGAGGATCATCGCTCGCCGAACTTGCCGAGATCGCCAGGCTGGAGAGCGGCGGCCGGCTGACGATCGACGAACAGGCCCCCAGGTCGTTCGACGTCGCGCGGTTCTATGGCGATCCGGCGCGGGCCCGGGAGTTGCTGGGCTGGCGCGGGCGGACGCAACTCGAGCGCGGATTTGCAAAGCTCGTGGACGACTTCAGGGCGATCCACGCGGAGGCGTCGGGGCAACGCCGCGGGCGTGCCACCCCATGAACGAGGGCGCCCATGACGCACGGATTGGCGTTGCGGCTGAGGTGCCTCCCCAACGCGCAGTCACGCTCTATGTCGCGAGCCACGACGCAACTCTCGGCGGGGACTATCCCGCCCACCGCTGGGTCTATTGCGGTGCCGCAGCGCACCAGCGCCCAACCTCGCTGACCGACATCCTCGCCGACGGCTCGCGTCTCGAAAATCGCCGCTGGTCGGAGTTGTCTGCACTCTACCGGGTCTGGAAGGAGGGGCCACGGTCGGACATCGTGGGGCTTTGCCACTACCGGCGCTTTTTCAGCCTGAACGGCGAACACGCAAACGTCCTGCAGGTACAGCGCTCGCAACTCGCTGCGCTCATTCCGAGCGACGTCGAAGAGCGGTTCCGGCTGATGATCGACTCACGGACCATCGCCGTCGCGAAACGGTGGCGGTTCGACGAGTCCGTCTTCCAGCAATACCGCAAGTCGCATCACGCCGATGACTATCTTCGGGCCATGGCGATCTGCTGCCGAAAGCACCCCCAGCTCGCCCCGTTCATCGCGCATCAGTTCTGGTTCCGCAAAATAGTGCCGTTCAACATGTTCGTGATGACGTGGGAGAATTTCGAGGAGATTTGCAGAATCTGGTTCGGAACCCTGCAGGCGTTTGCCAGCAAGACGCCTTGGCCCAGGGAAAACGTTTACCAGAGCAGAGACGCCGCGTTCCTTGCCGAACGCATCTTCGATGCCTGGGTCAAGTACAAGGCATTCCGGGGCGCCACAATCCGCTACCTGCCGGTCTACTTCGTCACGGCGGAAGATCGCCCTGGTCTCCCGCCCTCCACGCCATCGTCCGGGGCGGCGGTTGTCGGCTAGCCGGTGAGCAACGCACGTGCGAAATCGAGCGCGCTGCGGATCACCTGGTCCATGTCATAGTACTTGTACTCGCCGAGCCGGCCCCCCACGAGCATGCCCTTCGCGTCGGCCTCGTCGCGATATCGCCGGTAGCGCGCAGTGTTCGCAGCATCGTTGACGGGGTAGTAGGGCTCGGAGAACCGTGCACGGTACTCGGCGGGGTACTCGTGCGTGATCCAGGAGCCTGGATCGACCCCGAACTCGAAGTGCTTGTGCTCGACAACGCGCGTGAACGGCACCGCCGCATCGGTGTAGTTCATCATCGCCGTGCCCTGGACATTCTCAACATCGTGAAAGGTGTGCACGAACTCCGTCGTCTTGTACTCGAGTTCCCCGTGCGCATAGTCGAACAGCCGGTCGATCGGGCCGGTGAAGATGACGCGACCTCTTGCGTCCCAATGGGCGCGCGAGTCGAGGTAGTCGCACCCGGTGATCACCGGTACCCCGGCAAGCAGCTTCTCGACGATCTGCGTGTAACCGCCGACCGCAACGCCCTGATGGCGGTGCCGGTAGTAGTTGTTGTCGTAAGTGAAGCGCACCGGAAGACGCCTGACGATCGAAGGCGGCAGCTCGCGGCATGGCTTGCGCCATTGCTTTTCCGTATACCCCCGAATCAGCTTTTCGTAGACGTCCACGCCGACCAGCTTGATCGCCTGCTCCTCGAGATTGCGTGGTTCGCCGATGTGCGCGGACTGCCGTGCGATGACGGTCTTCGCCTCCTCGGGAGTCGTCACGCCGTAGATCCTGGAGAACGTCCACATCGAAAACGGCAGCGAGTAGACCTCACCCTGGTACGTGGCGACAGCTTGCAGGCGGAAGTCGTTGAAGGTGGCGAAGCGGTTTATCCAGTTCCACACCTCGTCATCGTCCGTGTGGAAGATGTGCGGACCATACGCATGCAGCGTGATGCCGTCGCGCACTTCGGTGTAGACGTTGCCCCCGACGTGCCGGCGTCGCTCCAGCACGACGACGCGTCGCCCGGCGCGCTTGAGCTCGTGCGCGCAGATCGCCCCGAACAAGCCGCTACCGACGATGACGAAATCGTACTCGGTCAAACGATGCCCCCCCGGATGCGCCCGATCGTTGACGGTCATATAGTTGAACGGTGGAACGCAACCGATCATGAAGGCAAGCTTCGAGATTCGGTCTGTACAGCTTCGGGTTGTCGAAGTCCTTGCGCACAGCGTATCGGCCCTGTCCGTGGCGGGCGTCCGCTGCGCGATTGCGGCCCTTGCTTACATCCCAGCAAGGATTAATCGAATTGCGGACGGCGGTCCGCGCCGTCAAACTGTTCGCGAAGCTGCGCAGATCGAAAACGGCGCGCGGCGGGTCCTCGCGGCATTGCTGGAGGCTTGAAGGGGGGCTGCATGACGCAGGGGAGGTGGCAGGACTGGATCGGCCGCACGCAGGTGGCGACGGATCGCGTGTCGGACTTTCCGGCCCGCGCGCTCGCCGCCGCCTTCGACCGGCCGCAGCCCCTCTCCGACGGCGACACGCTGCCGGCGCTGTGGAGCTGGCTCTACTTCCTTCCGCTCGCCGCCATGGGCGAACTCGGCCCCGACGGTCACCCGCGCCGGGGGGACTTCCTGCCCCCGATCGAGCTGCCCCGCCGCATGTGGGCCGGGAGCCGGTGCACGTTGCACGCCCCGCTCACCATCGGCCAGCCGATCGAACGCACCACCACCATCCGCAACGTGGCGGAGAAGGTCGGCAAGGCGGGTCCGCTCGCGTTCCTCACGCTCCATCACGTGGTCCGCTCCGGCAGCGAGGTCGTCCTCGAGGAGGAGCAGGACATCGTCTACATCGCCATTCCGGAGCGCTACGTCGCCCCGGCCCCGACGCCTGTCCCCGCCTGTGCCTGGAGCGAGACGGTGGAGATGAGCACGGCGCTCCTGTTCCGGTTCTCCGCGGTGACGTTCAACGCCCACCGTATCCACTATGATCGTCCGTATGCCCTCGAAGTAGAGAAGTACCCCGGCCTCGTGGTGCACGGCCCGCTGCAGGCGATGCTGCTGTTCGACGCCGCGCAACGCCACGCGCCGGGAAGGCGACCGACGCACTTCGAGTTCCGCGGCGTGCGCCCGCAGTTCGATTTCGAGGCGCTGCGGCTCAGCGGCCAGGCGCGCGAGGACGGCGGGTTCGACCTCTTCACGAGCAACGGCGAGGGCGCGGTCGCCGTCCAGGCGGCGATCCGGTGGGCGGGCTAGGAGCGGAGGGGCAGTCGTGGTCAAGATCCTTGAGGGACTGCGCATCGTCGAAGGCTCGGCGTTCGTCGCCGCCCCGCTCGCAGGCATGACGCTGGCGCAGATGGGCGCCGACGTGATCCGCTTCGACCGGATCCGCGGCGGCCTGGACCACCAGCGCTGGCCGGTGACGCAGGATGGCAAGAGTCTGTTCTGGGCGGGCCTCAACAAGGGCAAGCGCAGCATTGCCGTCGACATGAACTCGCCGCGCGGGCAGGAGGTGATCACGCGCCTCATCTGCGCCCCGGGCGAAGGCAAGGGCGTGTTCCTGACGAACCTCCGCGTGCGCGGCTGGATGGACTACGACGCGCTGAAGCGGCAGCGCGAGGACCTGATCATGATGTCGATCATCGGCGACCGGCACGGCGGTCCGCAGGTCGATTACACGGTGAACCCGGCGGTCGGCTTTCCGAACGTGACCGGCCCCGAAGGATCGAGCGATCCTGTGGGACACGTCCTGCCGGCGTGGGACTGCATCACCGGCCAGTACGCGGCGCTCACGATCCTCGCGGCCGAGCGCCATCGGCGCCTCACCGGCCAGGGGCAGCTCGTCGAGACGTCGCTCAAGGACATCGCGCTTGCAATGGTCGGCAACCTCGGCCTGATCGGCGAAGTGACCGTCAACGGCACGGACCGCACCAAGATCGGCAATGCGATCTACGGGGCCTACGCGCAGGACTTCGCCCTGAAGGACGGCGAGCGCATCATGGTGGTGGCGATCACCGAGCGGCAGTGGCGAAACCTCAGGAAGGCGACGGCGACGGAGGCGGCGTTCGCAGCCCTTGCCGGAAACCTCGGCGCAGACCTCGACCTCGAGGGCGAACGCTTCACGCACCGCCACGCGATCACCCAGGTGCTGCTTCCGTTCTTTGCCGCGCGCACCTTGCGCGACATCGAGGCCGCCTTCGATGGCGCCGGCGTGACCTGGTCACGCTTCCAGAGTTTTCGGCAACTCGTCGAAACCGATCCGGACTGTTCCACCGACAACCCGCTGTTCTCGATGGTCGAGCAACCGGGACTGGGCCGCTACCTCACCCCCGGCACGCCCGCCGCCTTCACGGGGTTCGCACGTACCGCGCCGGCGCCGGCCCCGCGCCTCGGCGAGCACACCGACGAGATCCTGACCGAGATCGGCTTCTCCAACACCGAGATCGCCAGCCTCCACGACGGCGGCGTCGTGGCCGGTCCGGCCTGACGCGAACGGGACGACGGCGCCGGCTTCGACCCGGCCATGGGTGCGGTCGCCAGAGCGCCAACTGCATTGACAGGGCCGGTTACGTATCCAAAAACATCCCCGCCAAAACTTTCCCATCCCTTACTGGTGATGATTCTTCCCCTTCAAATACTTCAATAACTGACAAATCGCCCCTGTCACGAACTGAAAAAAACTTACCAAGAAAATCCAATGACAAATGAATACTAACAAAGCCCTTGAATTAACGAAGGGTGGCCGCATAAGAACCATAAATGAAGAAAATCCTAATAAAAATATTCCACAAATCAATATTGATAAATTCTCTGCCATATCTTTCGTCCTCGGCATTTCATGGAAATTATTGAAAACGAACAAAAAATTAAATACCATATAAAATATAGATATGATAAACATTATTATATAGTTATATGTATACCAATATGAAACGATCATTTTATCTTTATTGTATGCAATTATATCTGGGCTAATCATTTGTATTATCGCCCTGAGAAGCGCAGATGAGGTCATTATTTCTGACATCGGAGATACAAACAAAAAGTAATTCAATATTAGGAAAGATGCACCAATGGCTATCCACCGGTACCCAAACCGCAGATATTCCTGCTCTTCAGGCCTTTGCCACCACCAAGTTCCCATTCGCCTCAGCCCTCAAAGAAAAGCCCATCCCGATACCTGGTGCCTTTCGCCTTTTCTGGGCCCATCAATTTGTATCGAGCGCAAGCCACGAAGCGTAACGCCCGTCTGCCTGAACGCCCGACGACGACGGTCGTCAACTTGGTTTGACGACGCAAGCTTTAAAACTCAGCGTTGTAGGTCGTCAATCTCAGATTGTAGATGGTGGGGCTCACCGAGATCGGCTTCTCCAACATCGAGATCGCCAGCCTCCACGACGGCGGCGTGGTGGCCGGTCCGGCCTGACGCTATTGAGCTAGAAAACCACTCAGCGAATGGCCCGAAGATTAGCTGCATCAGACAACAACTCAATTTCAATTTTTGCTTTATCGCCCATTTTCGTTCCTTCGCCGCTTTATTGAGCCGTCCTTGTTAAACTCAATTAGGATCTTCATGTATTCGTTTTCGCCCGGCGAAAAATATAAGTCTCTAAACAAAAATGGAAATATTGTGTAAGATATTGGACGTAAGTATAAGTAGCGCCCCACGGGAGGTTTGTCTGCAGTATTTATTCTGAAGCATGTTTTGTAATAGTATAATAGAAGCTCATAGCTATCCTTACAGTTTTGTCTTTCCGGACCATTCCAATCCAGACGTTTCAAGTTTTCCTGAAAGTCAGCGTCACGGGCCCGAATGCGTTTGTCGGCATAACTTGCGAGGTTGTAGTCGGCCACCATGACCAGCAGCAGGGCGATGGCGGCTGTCTTCCATGGGTGTGCTCGTATCCAGCGCAGCGGACGCATGGTTACATCTAAACCGCCTGCGGAATGCGGTCGCGACGGCCTTGCGCCGACGAAGTCGCAGCAGCCTCCTCGGCCGCGGCAAGCCTACGCGTAGGGGTTGTTGGGAATTGTCGACCGGCCAAAAGCATTCACAAACGCTAATGGAGTCCGCTCCTCTCTGCAACCATAAGTGGTTGGTCTGCTGTTACGCTTGGCGACCTCGGAGGCGAGCGAATTGCCCTCGTATTTGACCAGCATTTCCACGCGCGAGCCGTCGCCGTTGACGACCGTGGAGATCGCCTGGAACCGGTCCACGATGCCGTAGCGTCGTCGTCGGCGAGCACGACGTCCTCGGCTTCAGCCTGGCTTTCCCGCACATCGACGGTTTCAAGGAAGGGGGGCTTCAGGTGTCCACGATTCGGCGCGGTCCATGTTGGGTCTCTAGGGGGTTGGATGATCAGGGGCGTTCGAGGCGAGCGGCTTTCCTTCTGCAATGCCAGCCCGGCAGCGTGCGGACGATGACGGGTCGCTGGTCGAGCGATTTGAACCTGCGCTTCGGGCCCTCTTCGCAGCCGGATGCAGCAACCGGGGTTACCGACCCCCGCAGTTCCCCCCTCGCGCCTTGCTCATCGCGGATCGTCACTACGAAAGCCTTCGGAGTGTCGGTACTCCTGTCGACCATTGATCACTCTCCGACTTCCAGGGGAGTGGCCGCGATGGCGATCTCCTCGCCATCCCATTCGCATCACAGCCATGTCGCGGATGGTGGCCGGTCTTTGGGTGGATGCCCGATGTCGGAGCGACAGGCGCGCCTCTCCTCTCCCGCAGGATCTTCGTCTCGTGTTCCGCCTGCCAAAATCGGCGCGAGCAGACGCATTGTGAGAAGGCGGCGTTCACGATACCGTGAACGTCAAGAACCGGGGCAGGTTCGAGGGGATGGGGATGGCGCCTCCGTCTGCGGTGACGCGGAAATCGGGAACGTTTCGTCGATTCGAAAATCGTACTGTTCTGGTGAGCGGCGGGGCCGGCGGCATGGGTCGGGCGGCGGCGATCCAGTTCGGCGCCGAGGGCGGGCGCGTCGGCATCCTCGACATCCAGGAAGAGCTCGGACAGGAGACCGCCGCCGAGATCCGCAAGGCGGGCGGCGAAGCCCTGTTCGTGCGCACCGACGCGACGAAGGCGGCCGAAGTCGTCGCCGGCATCGCCAAGGTCAACGCGGCCTTCGGGCCGATCAGCGTGCTGTTCAACCACGCGGGCACCGTCTTCGTCAGCCCGTTCCACGAGATGACGGAAGAAGCCTACGACCGGCAGATGGACATCAACGTCCGCTCCGCCTTCCTCGTCTGCCGCGAGGTCATCAAGCAGATGCTCGGCAATGGCGGCGGCTCGATCGTGATCACGTCGTCGAACGGCGGCGAGATGGGCTTCGCGCTCGAGGCGGTCTACTGCATGACCAAGGGCGCGGTCCTCCAGCTCACGCGGTCGCTCGCGCCGAGTACCGTGACAAGAACATCCGCTGCAACGCGATCTGCCCGGGCTTCGTGAAGACCGCGCACGGCCTGCGCGAGATCAAGGAGCTCGACGCGTTCGGCCAGGAATGGAGCGACGCGGCACTCGCCGCCTCGCAGGGACGCATCTGCGAGCCGGAGGAAGCGGCGGCCGCCGTGCTGTTCCTCGCCTCCGAGGACGCGAGCTTCATCAACGGCTCGGCGCTCTACATCGACAACGGCTGGCACGCCAAGGGCTGATCCGCAGCGTATGCGGATAAATTTTTGGGGGATCATGAGGGGAAAGACATGAGCACCAGAATGGACGACGAAGACAAGATCATCTTGTCCTTCGGTTACAAGCCGCAGTTCAAACGAGTCCTCGGACTGTTCGCCGACTTTTCGCTCGGCTACTCGTACATGAGCCCGCTCGCGGGCTTCTACGCGCTGTTCGCGTTCGCCCTGACGACGGCGGGCCCGGCCTACTTCTGGACCATCCCGGTGATCCTGTTCGGCCAGATCCTGGTCGCGCTCGTGTTCGCCGAGGCGGTGTCGCAGTATCCGATCGCCGGCGGCGTCTACCAGTGGGCCCGCCACCTCGTCGGGCCGAAGTGGGGCTTCCTCACCGCGTTCATGTATCTGCTGGCGCTGCTCGCCACCAACGCAGGCCTCGCCTACGGCGGCGCGCCGTACCTCGCCGCGCTGTTCGGCTACGAGGCGAACCCGATGACCAACACACTGGGCGCGGCCGCCTTCATCATCGCCGCCGCACTCTGCAACTTCGCCGGCACGAAGGTGCTCGCCAAGGGCGTCGAGGCGGGCGTCTGGGCGGGCCTCCTCGGCCTTGCCTTCGCCGGCGTCTGGCTCCTGCTGTTCGGCCGGCTTCAGCCGTTCAGCGTGCTGTTCGACAGTTTCGGCGCAGGCGCCGACAATTACCTCGCGGCGCTGTTCACCGCGAGCCTGATCGGCATCTGGATCATCTTCGGCTTCGAATCCTGCGGCGACCTCGGCGAGGAGGTGCAGGAGGCGAGCCACAAGATCCCGCGCGCCATGATGCTGACGATGTGGGTGGGCGGCGCGAGCACCATCATCATCGCGCTCGGCATGACGCTCGCGATCCCCGACATGGCGGCCGCGGTCTCGGGCAAGGTCGCCAACCCGGCCGACGAAGTGCTGGTGAACGCGTTCGGCCCCGTGGGCGCCAAGCTCGGCCTGATCACGCTCGCGATCGTCGTCGGCAGTGCGGCCGCCTCGATCATGGCGTCGACCAGCCGCCTCATCTTCTCGATGGCGCGCGACAAGCTGATCTTCGGCCACCAGGCGCTCTCGACGATCGACGAGCGGCGCGGACTGCCGAACGCGGCGATCATGACGGCGACGATCATCCCGCTCCTGATCATCACCGTGGCGCTCTACTCGAGCAACGCGCTGACCCAGATCATCAGCTTCGCGACCGCCGGCATCTACACCTCGTTCCACATGGTCACGGGCGGCGCGCTGTATGCGCGGCTCAACGGCTGGAAGCCCGCCGGCTACTTCAAGCTCGGGTCGTGGGGGATGATCGTCAACGTCGGCGCGCTGCTGTTCGGCATCGCGATGATCATCAACCTGATGTGGCCGCGCACGCCGGATGCGCCGTGGTACCTGAACTACATCAACTTCCTGTCGGTCGCGGCGATCTTCCTGATCGGCCTCACGCAGCTCGGCAACGTGACGGCGACGCGCAACGCGCCGGCCGAATGACGATGGACGGGGCGGCCGGCGACGAGCCGGCCGCCTCGCCTGGCGTGGCATGATCCGACCTTGACACCGCTCGGCACGGCCATGCTCGAATGCGCCGTGCCGCCAATCTTCTGCCGGGTGCCCCATGGCCGATACCACGACGACCACCCTTCCCGCGAGTGACCGCCCACGCGACGAGGTGCGCTACCTCGAATGCAAGGTGATCCTGAAGGGCGAGAGGTTCACCTCGCTCGAATCGTTCCGCGCCTTCGAAAAGATCGTGAGGCGCGCCGCCAAGGACACCGGCGTCGACTACGAACCGAACGAGAACCGGCCGCGGCCATCGCTGCGGGAGGTCCTGTTCATGGACACGGAAGACTTCCGGCTTTACCGCAACGCCTTCATCCTGCGCCGCCGCATGGAGTACCAGCACGGCTTCCGCGTCGGCGATCCCGAGATCGTGTTCAAGTACCGCCATCCAGATCACGAGGCCGCGGCCGCCGTCGACGTGACGCCGAAAATCTCGGGCGACCACGTCATCAAGTTCAAGGCGGAAGCGTTGCCGCTCAAGGACAAGCCGGGTGGCGTGCGCATCCTCTATTCGCACAACAGCCAGTTCCTGATGAGCCAGGTGGAAGCGGCCGACAAGACCTCGGTCGAGGCGGTCACCCGAATCCTTCCCGCGCTGAAGTCGCTTTTCCCGGAAAGCAGCGGGCACATCCAGCTCGTCAACCACATCGCCGTGGTGGAGGTGCTTCAGGAGCTTGGCACGCTCTATTTCGGCAAGGGCGTGGAAGCGCCTTGCAACGTCGCCGTCTGGCGCACGCGCGGCGACGAGCAGCAGCTCGTGGGCGAATTCTCCTTCCAGTGCAAGTTCAAGAAGGCCTCGGATGTCCAGCAACAGCAGCGCGACCTCGCCCGCCGGTTCTTTTCGCGCCTGCAGACGCTCGCCGAGGACTGGCTGGCGCTCGGCGTGACCAAGACCGGCACCGTCTACCGGCTGAACGGCAACCCGCCGCAAGGGCACGAATGAAGCGGGGGTCGGAGGCCGGCCGCAAGGCGCTGCGCCGGCTCAAGGAGGACCACCTTCTCGGCGTGCACTTCGCCATCAACGTCTTCATAGCTTCGACGATCACGTGGGTGGTGCTGGAGCTATACGCGGGCGTCGATCCCGTCTGGGCGATGGCGTCCATGGTCGCCTCGAGCGAACCGGTTCCCGGCAAGGCCTTCTCGAACTTCCGCAGCAGGCTGATCAACACGCTGGTCGGGTGCGCGGTCGGCCTTGTGTTCATCCTCGTCGGCGAACCGCGCCCGTGGAAGCTCCCCACGGCGCTCGCGATCGCCGTGCTGCTCTCCTCCTACATCGTGAAGATCCCGGTGATGTGGCGGCAAGCGCCGATCACCGCCGCCATCGTGGTGGCGGGCGGCGTCATGGAACATTCCCGGATCAGCGGGCTGGATCTCGGCCTTCGACGCATCGCGGAGGTCATCTTCGGCTGTCTTGTCGGCATGCTGGTGAGCTGGCTCATGTATCGGCTCTGGCCGATGAAATCGGAACCGCCGACGCCATAGCGGCGCCTTCGCGAGGGCGCCCGCAGTCTCTAACGTCGTAGCCGGAAGCCGCGAAGTCCGGTCGCCGAGCCCGCTCTCAAGCTTCTCGCCTCTCGCACGCAACAAAATACCATCAATTGAAAGCGAGGCATGGGTTATGCGCAATCTCTCTGCATGAACAACTGGACAAATGTATTGGATGGGTATCAACTATCTGACAGGGGCAAGGGAGAGTAAATGGAGCGTCCGTTCGGGGTGAAGGCATTCACCCGCACGAGCATCGAGGCCATCCGGCGGCGCGAGCTTATCGAGGCAGCTTATTCGGTGTTCGTCACCGACGGACTCGACCGGATGACCATGGCCCGCATCGGCGAGCGCGCCGGCATGTCGCGGGGCATCGTGAACTACTACTTCAAGAGCAAGACCGACCTGCTCGCCGCGGTCATGCGGAAGTCGATGTTCATCGTCTTCGCCGATACCGCAAAATTCCTGCGCGAGGCAACAACGCCGCGGGAGCGACTGTCGGCGGTTGTGCGGGCCAATCTCATTCCGAACGGCTTCACGCAGGACGCGGCCCGCGCCTGGTTCTCGTTCTACAGCCTGCTCGGCAACGAGCCGGAATTCGATCGTATGCAGACGATATTTGACGTGCGCACACTGAACAATTACCGGCATGCGCTGCGCGCACTCGTGCCGCCGGAAGAGGTTGACCGCGTCGCCGTCACGATCGCCACGCTGGTCGACGGGCTGTGGGTCCGCCAGACCCGCGTCGGGCGACCGATGACGATGGACGCGGCGATCGCCGTCGTCGAGGGCGCCGTCGACGCGGAGATTGCGCGGGCGGCGCTCAAGCCGTGCTGCATCTCCACCCGCACCGTCTAGCAACGCCCGGTCAGAACGTGTCGTCGAGCAGCGTGTAGAGGAGCTGCGCCGCCGCGACGCCCTTGAGTGCAAAGCGGCCTGCCAGCACGAAGCGGTCTGGATCGGGCGCAGCATCGCGGAAATCGCTCGACACGAGCAGCGTCCGGTCGACGGCGCGGCACATCCCCGAGATGCGCGAGAGTTCGTTCACGGCGGGGCCGATGACGGTGAAGTCGAGCCGTTCGTCGCTGCCGACGTTGCCGTAGTGCACGTCACCGAAGTGCAGCGCGACGGTAAGCACGCTCGCAGGACTTCCCTCCGCGGAGCGGCGCGCGGTGAGCTCGCGCTCGGCCTCGCGCAGCTGCCGCTCGGCGGCAAGTGCGGCTGCGCACGCCGCCTTGGGATCGTCCGCCGGGAACATCGCCAGGACTCCGTCTCCCATCAGCTTCAGCACGTCGCCACCGTTCTGGTGTATCGCCGACAGAACGATACCGGTGTAGTCGTTGAGAAAGGGCAGCACGACGCTCGCCGGATGCCGCTCGCTGATCGCCGTGAAGTTCCGCAGGTCCGAAAACCACAGCACCGCGGTGATCTGCTCGGCGACGCCGCGGATGATCTTGCCCGAGAGCACGCGCCGCGCGGGGTCGCGACCGAGGTAGACCTCGGCCACCGTCTTCACGAGCCGGAATAGCGACGCGCTCTTCATGGCAAGCGCCAGCGCCGGCACCAGCGTTCGCAGGGCCTTGAGCTGTTCCTCGCTGAAGCCGGACGGATCGCGGGTCACCCAATGCGAGTAGATCCCTTCGAGTTCGCCGATCACCGCGTCCGGGTACACCGGCTGGACGAAGGCGAGGTAGTCGGTGTGCCCGTCGTTCACGAAATCCTGCACGCGCTCGATTCCGATGGCCGAGGTGTCGCGCAGGTTGATGCGCAGGTCGTGCTGTCCGCTCTGCTCGAGCGCGTAGAACGTCGTGCGCCGCCAGGTCTCCGCGGCGTTGCCTTCCCGCGTGCGCGCGTATTCGACGACGCGAACGTCCGACCACTCGTCGCGCCATTGGTAGGCGCGGCCCTCGAAAACGGGGTGGAGCGTGTCGATCAGGAACATCGCGCGCGACAGTTTCAGGCCGGCCTCCTCGCACCGCGAGACGAAGCGGGCGAGGAGGTCGGTTTCCGAAAGTCCGCTCACCCCTTCGCGGGTGAGCCACCGGGCGATGTCCTGGATGTCGCGGCTGTGCACGCGCGCGAGCTTAGCAGCGGCGCCGGGGTCTTTGCGACAGGCAACTTCGCCTTAAGCGCGCCGCGCCAGGCTCATCACGAAGGTGATCACCGCGATGACGATCGCGACCCAGAAGATCAGCTTCGCGCCTTCCATGGCGGTGCCGGCGACGCCGCCGAAACCGAGCACTGCCGCGATGATCGCGACAATGAGGAAGATGATCGCCCAGTGCAGAAGATTCGAGAAATTCATGGCCGTACTCCCGCTTGTTTGCAGACCCACGCCCCGACAACGAACATGACGGAGGGTCAGTTCCATGCGGCAGGCCTTGCCCGCCGGCGGCGGCCGGCGCAGTCTCCGGCGGGTCGCGGGGAAACGAGGGTTTGCTGGTGCACGAACGGTTCGACGTCGTCATCGTCGGGGCGGGATTTTCAGGGCTCGGCGTTGCCTGCCACCTCCAGCGGCAATGCCCTGACCTCTCGTTCGTGCTGCTGGACGAGCAGGCGTCCTTCGGCGGCACCTGGCGGACGCACCGGTTTCCGGGTGCGCGCTCGGACAGCGACCTCCACACGTACGGCTTCCGCTTCAAGCCGTGGTCCGGACCCGCGGTCGCCACCTCGGAGCAGATCCTCGACTACCTCGGCGCGGTGATCGGGGAGAACGGGCTCGCACCGCACATCCGGTACGGCCATCGCGTCGAGCAGGCGTCGTGGTCGAGCGACACGAATACGTGGACGGTGCGCGCGCGGAGCGAAGGCAAGGGGGATCGGTCGTTCGACGCACGCTTCCTGCTGCTGTGCCAGGGCTACTACCGGCATGACGCAGGCTACAGGCCGTCCTGGCCGGGCATGGACACGTTCGAGGGCCCGATCGTGCATCCGCAGACGTGGCCCGAGGATCTCGACTATCGAGGCAAGCGCGTGGTGGTGATCGGCTCGGGCGCGACCGCCGCCACGATCGTCCCGGCGATGGCAGGGGAGGCCGCGCACGTGACGATGCTGCAGCGCTCGCCCACCTACTACGCCTCCGTCGGCTACACGCTGCCGATGGCGGACGTCTTGCGCGCGCTCGGCGTCAGCGACTGGTGGCTGCACGAGATCGCCAAGTGGCGTGTCCTGCGCGAGGAAGCGTCGTTCATGCGACGCATCCGGCGCGACCCGGACGCGGTCGCGCGCGATCTCATCGCCGACGTCCGCGCGCGCCTTCCGGAAGGCTTCGATATCGAGAAGCACTTCACGCCGTCGCACCGCCCGTGGCAGCAGCGCCTCTGCTACGTTCCGGATGGCGACCTCTTCACGGCGATCCGCAAGGGCGCGGTCTCGATGGCGACGGGCGAGATCGCGCGCCTCACGCCGAAAGGCATCGAGCTGACGACCGGAGAGACGATCTGCGCCGACGTGATCGTGACCGCCACCGGCCTGTCGCTCTCCGCGCTGGGCGATATCGCGATCACCGTCGACGGCCGCCCGATCGTGCCCGGCGAGACGCTGACGTGGCACGGCATGATGCTCGAGGGCGTGCCGAACCTTGCCTTCGTCTTCGGCTACCTGCGCTCGAGCTGGACGCTGCGCGTCGATCTCGTGGCGGACGTCGTGTGCCGTCTCCTCAACCACATGCGCTCCCACGGGCTTGCGAAGGTTGCGCCGCGGCGACGCGCGGAGGACGAGGCGATGGAGATCGGTCCGTGGGTGCCGCGCGGCGACTTCGACCCGGGCTACATCGCGCGCGGCGGACATCTGTTCCCGAAGCGCGGCGACCGGCCGGAGTGGCAGCACAGCCACGACTACTGGATCGACAAGGATCGCCTACCCGCTATCCAGCCGTCCGACAGCACGCTCGCCTACGGCTAGCGGCACGGCGCGCCCGTGCTAGAGAGCGCCTGCGAACCCTCGAGGAGAGACCCGTCCCGTGAACGTGCTGATCGTCTACGCCCACCCGGAGCCTGCCTCGTTCAACGCGGCGATGAAGGATGCCGCTGTCGAAACCCTTTCGGGCCTCGGCCACACCGTCACCGTGAGCGATCTCTACGCGATGGGCTTCAACCCCGTCACCGGCCCGGGCGACTTCACGGGCGAGCGGGCGAACCCGGACGTCCTGTCGATCGCGCTGGAGCAGACGAAGGCGGTCGAGACCGGCACGCTCGCCCCCGACATCGTCGCCGAGCAGGAGAAGCTCGCGCGCGCCGACCTCCTGATCCTGCAGTTTCCGATCTGGTGGTTCGGGATGCCCGCAATCCTGAAGGGCTGGGCCGACCGTGTCTTTGCCCGCGGCTTCGCCTATCTGCCCGGGCGCAAGTACGACACCGGCATGTTCCGCGGCAAGACGGCGATGGTTTCGATGACCACCGGCACGTCGGCCGACACCTATGCGCCGGACGGCATCGACGGCGACGTCCTCACCGTGCTGTGGCCGATCCACAACGGGCTCTTCCGCTACTCGGGCTTCGACGTGCTGCCGCCGTTCGTCGCCTACATGCCGGGGAGGCTCGACGCCGCGGGGCGTGCCGCGCAGCTTCAGGCCTACCGCGAGCGCCTGACGCAGCTCGACACGATCCCGCGCCTCTTCTTCCACCCGCGCGAGGATTATGGTCCGAACGAGCGGCTCAAGCCCGGGGTGCTCGCGCGCTCGGGCGTCCAGCGCAACGTCTGACGCTCAGAGCCAGCGCTTCAGCTTCTCGAGGTGCGCGGGGATCTCGCCGACGAAGCGGTCGACCGCCGTGTCGCGCTCCTTCGCCGTGTCGAACAGGAGCTGGTTCGTCACGTGGCGGAACATCTTGCCATCGCGGGCGAGGTACGTCCGCAGGCCGAATTTCTTGCCCGGCGCGATCTTCGCCGCCCACGTTTCGGTGTCGGGCACGCGTACGTAGGTCGCCTCGAAGGTCTGCACGAGCACGCTGATCGCCTTGCCGCCGCGCCCCGAGACGTCCGTCTCGATCGTGCGCGTGGTCATGTTCGTGAGGCTGTCGAGCTTGCTGCGCACAGGCCGCTCACCCCGCCAGCAGGTGATCGAGGCCGTGGAGCAGTGCCGCAAGCTCGCTCTCCGCAACGCGACGCGAAGCTTCGAGCGGGGTGACCCAGTCGAGCGCACGCTCGGACGCCTCGGGCCAGGCATCGGACTGGAGCACCAGCCGCACCGGGAACACGAGCACGTCGCACGGACGGTGACGATGCCGGCCGATGCGCTTCGCGTACCCGTACCGGCCGATGGCCTCCTCCTGCGCCACACCGCGCACGCCCGCTTCCTCCCAGGCCTCCTGGAGCGCCGACTGGGCGAGCGACAACCCCGGATGCGGCCAGCCCTTCGGCAAGACCCAGCGACGCGATTGCCGGCTGGTGATCAGGAGGATTTCCCGGCCGGCGAGACCCTGCCGATGCACGAGCGCCGCCACCTGCAGGTGGCGCGCCTCGAGAAGCCGCTTCGAGCGGAATTCATTGAACGCCATGGGTGCGCTTCACCGGAATCGCGTTGACAGACGATGGTGCAGCGGTAGCGGTGAACGCAAGGTTAAGGGGGCAACTTTATGCCGGCGACAGCGCAATGACCGTGCCGAAGCCGCTGACGGACGGCAGCACCAGGCGATCGCCGACCGTCTTGAGGCGGCCGCGGTCGAACGTGCCGGCCGGCGCGCATGCCACCGTGAAGGCCGCGAGGTGCGGTCCGTCGTCCGGATGCGGCGGAGGCTCGCCGAAGGCGGCCTCGAACACCTCCGGCGCCGCCAGCACGATCGTGCCGTACTTCGTCGGCACGTCGATACGGCCGGCCGACACCTTCGTCGCGCGCGAGTCGGCAACCGTCACGAAGAACCGGCCGAGGTCGAGCGCGCCGCGGCCCGTCACCCAGACATCGCGCAAGCCCTTGGCGCCGTTCCGATGCGCGAGGTACCGGGGTTGCGCGTAATACTCCGGCGCAAAGTGCTGGCAGCAGAACACGCCGAGCCACGGCGCTTCAGGAATCGAGGTGTAGGCGAGCGCAAAGCCGATGGTGATTTCCTCGCCCGACGGCAGCGCCGCCTTGCGCGAAAACCCGAACGGCTCGTAGGACGGCAACCCCTCCGCCTTCCACGAGCGGATGTCGGCCGCAGCGTCCGGCGTATCGAGCACCAGCATGGAGAACCCTTCGTGCCGCTTCAGGTAGTCGCGGTTGAAGGCCGAGAAGGAGTAGCGCCCCGGGCTCGCCTCGACGATGTCCGCGGGCCGCGTCACCGCGAGGAGCTCGAGATAGCTGCCCGGCAGCTGGATCACCGTATTGCCGGTGCCGAACGGGTGCTGCGCGGCGGGCGTCAGCGTGAAGCCGAGATCGGCGTAGAGGTCGCGCAGTTCGCCCAGATCGTGGCCCGCCAGCACGAGGTGATTGATGCCCTTCATCGGAACGAGCCTCCTTGTTATCGCCAAGAGACTTAGCGCACGCGGCCGCGATTTGCGAATGCACGCTGCGCAGGCTAACCAGACTCGCGATGCGAGACGAAAACCATCCGCAAACGAACCATCCCGAGGTGCGACCGCTGTGGGCGAGCGACGAGGCGACCGTGCGTGCCGGCCTCTGCCCGGAGCATCTGGCGCCGGCCTGGCAGATGCTGCTCCTCGGCGACGGTTCGCCGACGCGCCACCTCGGCCTCCTCACGGGGGAGCCCTTGCGCGTGGAAGTCGTCTCGATGACGGCGCTTGCCGGTGCGACCGACACCTCCGCACCCTCCGACGTACAACAACTCGCAGCGCCGCTGATGCGGCGCGCGGTGTGGCTGATGACGTCGCAGACGCGCCTCGCCCACGCCGTGTCGTGGTGGCGGGTCGAGGACGTCGAGGCTCACCTCAAGGACACGTCGCAGCCGATCTGGTCGAGCCTCGCCGACCGGCGCACCGAGCTCTACCGCGACGTGCGCGGCATCGCGCTCGTGGAGAGCGCCGTGCTCCAAGACGCCTTCGAACGCGCCGGTCCGTTCTGGAGCCGGCACTACCTGTTCTGGCACCACGGTCGCCCGCTCACCGTCATCCGCGAGACCTTCTCCCCCATCCTGGAACGCTGGCTCGGCCCGTCCCGTTCGGCCGCGACGCTGCCGTCGGGATGCAGCGCCTGCGCCGCGCGTGGCGCACGCGCCTGATCATCCGGGTGTCGAATCGTTGACACAGGTCAAGGGCGCACGGCTGTCGGTGGCCTAAATACGATGCGGGGGCGTGCGCGAAAACGGGTGCGCCATGGGCTTCGTCAACACGATCGACCCCGTGATGGTCACGGTCGCCGGCCACAACATCTACTGGTACGGCTTTGCCTACACGTTCGGCTTCCTCGGCATGATCGCGTGGTTCTGGCGGCGGCGCGCCGACCTCGGCTGGACCGCGCGCGAGGTCGTTGAGGCGAGCATCGTCTTCATCGTCCTCATCCTCGCCGGCGGCCGCCTGTTCGAAGTCGCCGTGTACGAGCGGGACTGGTATCGCGACCATCTCGCCGACATCCCGAAGCTCTGGACGGGCGGCATGGCGACCCATGGCCTCCTGCTCGGCGCGGTGACGGCAGCGGCCATCGTCTCGCGCTGGACAAAGGTTCCCCTCCTGAAGATCCTCGACATCTCAACCGTCGCCGCGGCGTTCCTGTTCGGCGTCGGGCGAATCGGCAATTTCATCGAGGGTGGCGTCATCGGCACCGTCACCACGATGCCCTGGGGCGTGAAGCTGCCGGACGTCGAGGGCTTCCGGCATCCCGTATCGCTGTACGATGGGCTGAAGAACCTGCTGCTCGTCCCCGTGCTCATCGCCGTCTTGCGGCGCTGGCCCGCCGGCCGTGGCGTCGCGACCGCCGTGTTTCTCGCCGGCTACGGCGGCCTGCGGTTCCTCGTCGATCAGTTCCGGGACTACGAGTCTGCGCTGTGGGGCATGGGGCCGGGCCAGTGGTTCAATCTCGCGATGGCCGCCTTTGGCCTCGTGATGCTCCTCGTCTGCCTGAAGAGGCCGCGGGCGGCGGACCGAACCGCAGTACCGCCACGCCCTGCGCCGGCCTCCGCCGTTTCAGTCGTGGTGCTTGCAGCGCTCGTCCTGTTGCCCCTGTCGATCCCGACGAGCTGGACGCGCGACTACATCAATCAGAAGCGCGCGAGCACGACGACAGCGCCCTAGAGCCGATTGCAGCCGCGTGATACAGACCCGTTCGACACGTCGAGCGAGCCCCCACGTGAACCACTGGCAGAATTATCACAAGCGCTGGTCGGCGCTCGGGCCGCCGCAGCGCCCGAACCCCGAAGCGGTCGCGACACTGCACCGCCTCGTCGGACGTCCGCGCGGCCCTGTGCTCGTGCTGGGGGTCACGCCGGAAGTGGCAGGCGCGTTCGACGTCGTGACGGCCGTCGACAAGAACCGCGGGATGATCGACGGCGTCTGGCCCGGCGACACCGAGACGAAGCGCGCGATCGAGGCCGACTGGCTGACGGTCGATCTTCCGGCCGGGGGTTTCACTGCGGTGGTCGGCGACGGAAGCCTCAACTCGGTTCCGACGCTCGACGATGCCCGCGTCGTGCTCGCGCGTGCCTTCATGTTCCTGAGGCCTGGCGGTCGCTTCGCCTGCCGCGTCTATGCTCGACCGGACGATCCGTTTACGGAAGAGCTGCTGATCGACACGCTGCTGCGGCCCGCCACCATCGGCTTTCACGCGTTCAAGTGGATGCTCGCGATGAACGTCGCCGAGAGCGAAGGCGCTTCCGTGCCTGTCGCGCGGCTGCTCGAACGCTTCGAGGAACTTTCGCCCGATCGCGAGCTCACGAGCCGGCGCACCGGGTGGCCGCGAACTGCGATCGATACCGTTGACGCCTATCGGGACTCGCCCGTGCGCTACTGCTTTCCGAGCCGGACGGAGTTTCTCGCCATGATCCCGCGGGGCGCGGCGGGCGTCGCCTTCGAGCCGTCGGGCACCTACGACCTCGCGGCCTGCTGTCCGACGCTCACCTTCTCGAAGCCGGTCTGAATCCGTGGGGGAGAAGCGCTATACGCTCGTCGTGATCCACCGCGGGCCAGAGTACGAGCGCGACTTCGCAGACATCGCCGAGATCATCGCGACCATCGCTCCCGACATCGACTGCTACAAGGGAGCCTTCGACACGCTCGTGCGCCTGCCGCCGGATGCCTGGGAGCGTCCCGCGCTCGTCGTCGCGCTCAACCCGACGTTCAAGCTCGCAGTCCCGCGCGGCGCCGTCTTGAAGTCTCGGCAGATACCGAAACTCGGGCAGCTCGACGTCGCTCGCGCTGCGGGGATCGCCACGCCGCCGGCCATGCCGTTCCGTCCCGGCATGAAGCTCGATCCGATCCTGTTCGGCGAGTTCGTCGTCACCAAGCCGATGAGCGTCCATCTCACCTCGCGCAGCGACGGCATCCAACTCTTTCGCCGTCGACGGCTCGAAGCAATGATTCCTGCGGATTTCCCGCGCGATCACCCGGCGCTGATCGACCCGCGCGGGTGCATCGTGCAGCGCTACATCGATTGCGGCACGTACCCGAGCTACATCCGCGTTGTGATGTTCGCCGGCGAGCCCATCTACGCCGCCACCGGTTACCTGGACGTGCCGCGTCCGCCCCTGACCTCTCCCGACGCCGTGATCGAGCAGGCGGTCATCGCGATCCAGGGCGCCGGCACCCGCAAACGGCAATGGGGCGCCGAGGCGGACGCCTACGTCATGGCACGGAATGTCGCGGAGGCCTTTGCCGACGTGCCGCTGCTGGCGGTCGACCTGATGCGGGAGGAGAAGTCTGGCAAGCTCTACTTCCTCGAATGCAATCCCGGCGGCAACACGTGGCTGTTCTCCTCGAACCAGCCGGGCCAGGTGAAGATGCGCCTGATGCTGGGCGATGCACACATCAATGACGAGAAATCGGCGCTCGAACTCGCGCGCCGCCGCATGATCGACCACAACGACGCCTTCAACATGGCGGCCAAGGGTCTGGTGTCGAAGACACGAGCGCTCGCCACCTGAAGGAAACCAACTCGGGCCGGTGGCGTTGCCCTCACGACAGCAACGCCAATCATGAGGCTCGCCATGACCCAGACCCAGGAAATGATCGCCTCCCACCCCGACGTGAAGGGGAACACGAACGATCCTCTGATCGCCTGCATCGAAGCCTGCTTCGCCTGCGCGCAGGCCTGCGTCTCCTGCGCCGACGCGTGCCTCGCCGAGGACATGGTGCGCGATCTTCGCCAGTGCATCCGCTTCAACGAGGACTGCGCCGACCTCTGCCTCGCCGCCGGACGGCTCGCCATCCGCCGCACCGGCAACAACGAGGACACGATCATGGCGGCGCTCGAGGCCTGCTCGCTCGCCTGCGAACTGTGCGCGGCCGAGTGCGAGAAGCACGCCGACCGGCACGAGCACTGCCGCATCTGCGCCGAAAGCTGCCGGACCTGCGAAGACGCCTGCAACCAGGCCGTCGATTCGATGCAGTGACATGGCCGAGCGCGATAAGACGGCCGGCACGGAACCGGCGCACGGATCGAACCTGAAGAAGGACCCAGACGCGTGGCTCTCTGGCGATGACCCGATGACGGACGCGCAGGCGTCCTACCTCAGAACCCTTGCCGACCAGGCGAACGAGCCAGACGCCTTCGAGGATCGCCTCACGAAGGCGGAAGCCTCGAAGCGGATCGATGCCCTGAAGCACAAGCTGGGGCTCGACTAGCAAACGGGGGCCTCGATGGGCCCCCGTTCGCAACGTTGGTGGAGGGTCCGTTCAGGCGCGGGCCGTGGCGGTGCGCGGGCTCGCAAGGTTCGAGCCGAGTGCAAAGGCGCCGTCGCCGAGCAGCGCCTGCGCAACGAGGGCGACCGTCCAGAACGCGGGATACTCCCAGCCGCCGTTGGCGCTCGAGAACACCCAGCCGTTGCCGAGGTGCTGCAGCGTCGCGCCGATCAGGATCGGCAGCGCGAGGATCGCCACATAGCGGGTCCACACGCCGAGCATCAGCGCGATGCCGCCGAAGATCTCGCCGAAGATGACGAGGTAGGCGAAGAAGCCGGGATAGCCGATCGACTCGAAGTAGCCGACGGTGCCGGCGAAGCCGAACGTCAGAACCTTCAGGAAGAAGCCGTGCGCGAACAGCATCAAGCCGAGGCTTACACGGAGGAGGAAAGCGCCGTAGGGCGCGGTGCGGGTATCGATCATGAGAAGTCTCCAGGGAACAGCGAGGGTGAACAGGCGCTTCCATTTGAGCGAAACACAGGAGTTTGAAAATCGGTCGATCTGGAATATCAGTTCCAACTGATGGTTTGAAATGAGGCGCCGATGCTCGACCGCATCACGGGACTCCAGGTGTTTTCGCGCGTCGCGGCGCTGGGCAGCCTGTCCGCCGCCGCCCGGGCGCTCGGCATGTCGCAGACGATGGCGACGAAGCACATCGCGGCGCTGGAGGCGCGGCTCGGCACGAAGCTCCTGCACCGCACGACGCGCCGCCTCAACCTCACCGAGGCGGGGCGCGACTACCTCGACTCGGTCGACCGCATCCTCGCCGACCTTGCCGAGGCCGACGGTCGGGCGTCGGTCGCGGCGGCGGAAGTGGGTGGGCTGCTCCGGCTCAACGTGCCGGTGTCATTCGGCCTGCACGAGGTTGCGCCGCTGCTTCCGGACCTGATCGCCAGACACCCCGCGCTCGAGGTGGATCTCGGCCTGAACGACCGCCACGTGGACCTGATCGAGGAGGGTTGGGACCTCGTGGTGCGCATCGGCTCGATGCGCGATTCGACCATGGTGGCGAAGAAGCTCGCGCCCTGCAGCACCGTGGTGTGCGCGTCACCCGCCTACATCGAGCGGCACGGGCGGCCGCGCACGGTGGCGGACCTCCGCCACCACAACTGCCTCGGCTACACGCTGTCGCGGTCGGGCGGCGCGAACCGCTGGCCGTTCGGCCGCGAGGGTACGATCAGCGTGCCGGTGAAGGGCTCGATCGTGGCGAGCAACGGCGAGGCGCTGACGGTGGCGGCACTCGCCGGCCACGGCATCATCTACCACCCGGTGTTCCTCGTGTACCGCGATCTCGCCGCGGGCAGGCTCGTCCCGCTCGACCTCGACCACCCGACGACGCCGCTCGCCGGGGTGTTCGCGGCCTACCCGGCCGACCGCCGCCCGCCGGCGAAGGTGCGGGCGACGATCGATTTCCTGGCGGAACGGTTCGGTCCCGTCCCGCCGTGGGAGCGCTAGCAGCGCAGCACGCGGCCGCCGCACACGGAACATCGGCCCAGGCGCTCGTCTCCGTTGTGGCGAATGTCACGCGGACGGGCACGAACTGGTGTATGGTTACCGCCGCCGGGAGGAACAACATCCGCCAGCGTGCGGGGAACGGAGGACGTCGAATGGCTGCCGGGAAAAACCACAAGGGGCGCTGCTTTTGCGGCGCGGTCGAATTCACCGTCACGGGCGATCCCGTGATGATGGGCTATTGCCACTGCGGCGACTGCCGCCTGTGGTCGGCAGGGCCGATCAACGCCTTCACCATCTGGCAGCCCGATCAGTTCAAGGTGACCAAGGGCGCCGAAAAGATCGGCATGTACGCCAAGACCGACAAGACGCACCGCAAGTACTGCAAGGCGTGCGGCGGCCACGTGTACGCCGATCACCCGCTCTGGAACCTGGTCGACGTGTTCGCGGGCGCCATGCCCGGCTTCCCGTTCAAGGCGCAGGTGCACCTCAACTACCAGGAGACGGTGCTGCCGATGAAGGACGGCCTCCCGAAGCAGCGCGACTTCCCGAAGGAAGTCGGCGGCACTGGCGAATTGATCGCCGAATAGGCGTATGATCGGGGGCCATGGCGGCCCCCGACCTCTCCGCGCTGGCGCGCGCCCCGCTCGACGCGCTGCTGACGGACCTCGACACGACGCGCGACGGCCTGACCGAGACCGAGGCCGCCGCCCGGCTTGAGCGCGTCGGCCCGAACGTCGTTGCCCGCGAGCGCGGACCGACCGTCTGGCAGGAACTTCTCGGCCGCACGCTCAACCCGCTCAACGCGCTGCTCGTCACGCTGGCGCTCGTCTCGTGGTCGACGGGCGATGTCCGCGCCGCCGTCGTCATCCTCTTCATGGTGGTCCTGAGCGTCGGCCTCGCCTTCGTGCAGGAGCACCGCTCGAACCTCGCCGCGGCGAAACTCCAGGCGATGGTGAAGACGCATGCGACCGTCTCCCGCAGCCGCGACCATGCCCCCGCGCAGTGGAGCGAGGAGCCGATCGACCGCCTCGTCCCCGGCGATGTCGTGAAGCTTTCGGCCGGCGACATCATCCCCGCCGACCTCCGCCTGCTTGCCGCAAAGACGCTGCACGTGAACCAGTCGGCGCTCACGGGTGAGTCGCTCCCCGTCGACAAGGACGCGACGCCGCCCGACGCCGGACCCCGCGAGCCCGCCGACCTCCAGAACCTCTGCCTCATGGGCACGAGCGTCGTCTCCGGCGCCGGCACGGGCGTCGTGCTGAAGACCGGGCGCGCCACCGCGTTCGGCGCGCTCGCCGCCGAGACGATCGTCGCCGATGCGCCGACGAGCTTCGACCGCGGCATCGCCTCGTTCACCTGGCTGATGATCCGCTTCATCGCGGTGATGGTGCCGGCGGTGTTCCTGATCAACGGCCTCACCAAGGGCAACTGGCTCGAGGCGCTCCTGTTCGCCGTCGCCGTCGCCGTCGGCCTGACGCCCGAGATGCTGCCGATGATCGTCACCGTGAACCTCGCCAAGGGCGCGATGGCCATGGCGCAGAAGCGCGCCATCGTGAAGCGGCTCTCGGCGATCCAGAACTTCGGCGCGATGGACGTCCTGTGCACGGACAAGACCGGCACGCTGACGCAGGACAAGGTGGTGCTCCAGTATCACCTCGGCCTCGACGGCGAGGAATCCGAGCGCGTGCTCGAACTCGCCTACCTCAATAGCTACCACGAGTCGGGCCTGCGCAACCTGCTCGACGAGGCCGTGCTCGCGCACGTGAACCGGCCAGAACACGTGGGCCACATCGCCGCCTACACCAAGGCCGATGAAATCCCCTTCGACTTCCAGCGCCGGCGCATGTCGGTGGTGCTCGAGGAACCGGGCGGCAGCCACCTCCTCATCTGCAAGGGCGCGGTCGAGGAAGTGCTCGCCGTGTGCGACCGCTACGAACTCGACGGCAAGACCGGCCCGCTCGATCCCGGCCATCTCGACGCCGCGCAGGCGCTGATGGCGAAGCTCAACGGCGAGGGTTTCCGCGTCGTCGCCGTCGCCTACCGCGCGCTTGCGAAACCGCTGCCGCGCTACGACGAGGCAGCCGAAGCCCACCTCACGCTCGTCGGCTATATCGCCTTCCTCGACCCGCCGAAGGAAACGGCAGGCGAAGCGATCCGCCTCCTCAAGGAGGCCGGCGTCACGGTGAAGATTCTTACCGGCGACAACGACATGATCTCCCGCACCGTCTGCCGCCAGGTCGGACTCGACGTCGGCCGCGTGCTGCTCGGCCGCGACATCGCGACGATGGACGATGCCGCGCTCACTGCCGCGGCGCAGGAGGCGACCGTCTTCGCGAAGGTCTCGCCCGAGCAGAAGGCGCGCATCATCACGGCGCTCGGCAAGGCCGGGCACACCGTCGGCTTCCTCGGCGACGGCATCAACGACGGCCCCGCGCTCAAGGCGGCCGACGTCGGCATCTCGGTCGACACGGCGGTCGACGTCGCCAAGGAGTCGGCCGACATCATCCTGCTGGAGAAGAGCCTCACCATCCTCAAGGACGGCGCGATCGAGGGCCGAAAGGTGTTCGGCAACATCGTGAAGTACATCAAGATGGGCGCGAGCTCGAACTTCGGGAACATGTTCAGCGTGCTGGGCGCGAGCATCTTCCTGCCGTTCCTGCCGATGCTGCCGATCCAGGTGCTGACCAACAACCTGCTCTACGACGTCTCGCAGACGGCGATCCCGACCGACACGGTCGATGCCGAGTATCTTGCCGCCCCGCGCCGCTGGGACATTTCCAACCTCGCCCGCTTCGTCCTCGTCATCGGGCCGATCTCGTCGATCTTCGACTACGTCACCTTCTTCGTGATGCTCTCCGTGTTCGGCGCCTGGACCCGCCCCGGCCTGTTCCAGGCCGGCTGGTTCGTCGAGTCGATCCTCACGCAGACGCTGATCATCCACATCATCCGCACCGCCCGCATCCCGTTCCTCGAAAGCATCGCGAGCCGCACGATGATCTTGACCTCGCTCGCGGTCGTGACGGTCGGCGCCGTGCTCCCCTACACCCCGATCGGCGCAGCCCTCGGCTTCGAGCCGCTACCAAAGCTCTACTGGCCGATCGTGCTCGCCATCATCGCCGCCTACGCCGTGCTGACGCAGCTGGTGAAGACGTGGTTCGTGCGCCGGTGGGGCATGTGACGGAAAGGCGTTGACCGCCCGCATCCGGAGTCCGAAACTGGTCCTCGACCATGCACGGATGGCGTCCAACAAATGGGGAGGGCAGCATGAACGCATCGGTCTTGAAGGTTGCCGTCGTCCTGTCGACGGTGATGACCCTGCTCGGCGCCGCGAGTGCCGCGTACGCGCAGGCCCAGCAGAAGCCGAACATCCTGTTCATCGTGTCGGACGACACCGGTTATGGCGACCTCGGTCCCTACGGCGGCGGCGTCGGGCGCGGCATGCCGACGCCGAACATCGACAAGCTGGCGAGCGAGGGGATGACGTTCTTCTCGTTCTACGCCCAGCCGAGCTGTACGCCCGGCCGCGCGGCCATGCAGACGGGCCGCATCCCGAACCGCAGCGGCATGACGACCGTTGCGTTTCAGGGCGAAGGCGGCGGCCTGCCGCACGCCGAATGGACGCTCGCCTCGGTGCTGAAGCAGGCGGGCTACGGCACCTACTTCACCGGCAAGTGGCACCTCGGCGAGGCCGACTACGCGTTGCCGAACGCGCAAGGCTACGACGTGATGAAGTACGTCGGTCTCTACCATCTCAACGCCTACACCTACGCCGACCCCACCTGGTTCCCGGACATGGACCCGAAGCTCCGGGAAATGTTCGCGAAGGTCACGAAGGGCGCGCTCTCCGGCAAGGCGGGCGAGAAGGCGACCGAGGACTTCAAGATCAACGGCCAGTACGTCGACACGCCGGACAAGGGCGTCGTCGGCATTCCGTTCTTCGACGGCTACGTCGAGAAGGCGGCGATCGAGTTCCTCGAAGACGCTGCGAAGAAGCCTGACCAGCCCTTCTTCATCAACGTGAACTTCATGAAGGTGCACCAGCCGAACCTTCCGGCTCCCGAGTTCGAGCACAAGTCGATGTCGAAATCGAAGTATGCCGACTCGGTCGTCGAACTCGACACGCGCATCGGCCGCATCGTGGACAAGCTGCACGACCTCGGCCTCGACAAGAACACGCTGATTTTCTACACGACCGACAACGGCGCCTGGCAGGACGTCTATCCGGACGCCGGCTACACGCCGTTCCGCGGCACCAAGGGAACAGTGCGCGAAGGCGGCAACCGCGTGCCGGCGATCGCCGTGTGGCCCGGCAAGATCAAGCCCGACACGAAGAACCACGACATCGTCGGCGGCCTCGACCTGATGGCGACCTTCGCCTCCGTCGCCGGGCTGAAGCTGCCGGAGAAGGATCGCGACGGGCAGCCGATCATCTTCGACAGCTACGACATCACGCCGGTGCTTCTGGGAACTGGTCCCGATCCCCGCACATCGTGGTTCTACTTCACCGAGAACGAACTCACGCCGGGGGCGGCACGCGTCGGCAACTACAAGGCCGTATTCAACCTGCGCGGTGACGACGGCCAGCCGACGGGCGGCCTCGCGGTCGACAGCAATCTCGGCTGGAAGGGCGCGGAGAGCTACGTCGCGACGGTTCCGCAGGTGTTCGACCTGTGGGCCGACCCGCAGGAGCGCTACGACATCTTCATGAACAACTTTACGGAGCGCACGTGGATCATGGTGACGATCTCCGAGGCCATCAAGGAGCTGATGGCGACCTACGTGAAGTATCCGCCCCGGCCGTTGCAGAGCGCGAGTTATTCGGGGCCGATCGAGATCTCGAAGTACCAGCAGTTCCAGTGGCTCCGCGATCAGCTCGGCAAGGAAGGCGTGGCGATCCCGCTGCCGACGGGCAACTAGCGCCTTCGGACGCGGTCGATGCAAGTGAAGCCCGGCGGCCGGAAGGCCCCGGGCTTCTCTGCAAAGCGCTTCATTTCTCGACGTAGCGGTGCAGGAACTTGCCGATGGCGGGCAGTGTACGGAAGATCACGGCCACCCCGCGGCGATCGATCAGGACGAAGTGACCGTTGCCTCGGTTCAACAGGCGGTACCCGCCTGTCTCGGCAGCGCGAACCAGGGCGTCCCATGAAAGGGTCATCGTAACATCACCACCGTTGGCGGGCTGAAATCCGAGCACGCGAACACGGGAACAGTTACGACGCCGACATGACGTTTGCCGACTGCCTGACGTCAGGAACCCGTGCCGTCGCCTGCACCACCGCCGCAACGACCTCGGCGCTGCGATAGGGCTTGGCGAAGAACACGGCTTGCGGAAGAGCGGCAACGACTTCGGCGTTGCCCCATGCAGAGGCGATGACGACCGGGATGGCCTCGTTCAGCAGGCGTTGTGCAATCGCCCCGGCATGACCGTCCGCGAGCTTCAGATCGATGACCGCGGCGTCAAACGACACCGGCGCGGACAATTCCCGCTCCGCGCGTTCGATCGTCGTCCACGGTCCCACGACCTCGAAGCACGCCTTTTCCAGCGCATCGATCAGATCGAGCGCGATGAGGGGTTCGTTCTCCATCACGAGGACTTTTGGCCGATGGCCGGCGATTTTCATTTTGAAGGTCTTTCGCGACGCCTTTGGTGCACGACACGGTCGTCTTAGCGGGCTTTGGAGCCGGACCCGTGGAACAGGCGTACAGGGGACCACAGAAACAGGGGCAACATTGATCGCTGAAGGTACAATAGCATGGATCGCGGGAAGTTCCGATCATAATAAGCTCAGGCATCTTTCGCCCGGCGCAAGGATGCTAATTCAAACGACGTCATCGCACCGTGCGACCCAGCACGAACGCGGCCGCAGCGATCAGAACGCCCATCAGCCAGAAGATCGCCGCGTAGGCGTCCGGCGGATGGTGTCCGGGCGAACCTGGAAACGCGTCCAGCACGAGGCCGGTCGCGACCTGCACGGCGAACACGATCAGCATCGTTCCAGCCGTGAGGATCGCGGTGATCTGCACGAGCGCATCTTTCGGCACTGCGGTGCGCACCTGCGCCAGCACCACCGGGTAGGAGCCAGTCGCGACGCCGACCAGCGCGAGCCACGCGACGAGCGCCGCCAGCGGCATCGGCCAGACTGCGGCGACCGTGAGAAGAAGCGCGACAAGATAGCCGCCGGCGACGGCGAGCCGGACCGGATGCGGATTGCGTTGCGCGACCGATCCCCAGAAGGCCGCGCTCGCCGCCCACGCGACCGCCATGACCATCAGCGTGAAACCGCGCATGGTCACCGACATGCCGTAGACGTCGTTGAGCCACGGTCCTCCCCAGAGACCGAGGAGCACGCCGCCGACGGCGGCCGTCATGCCCTGGAACGCAATCGCCGCGATGACGACGGGGCGGCGCAGCAGGGCCGCGACCGGGGCATCGGCACGCAGGGTACTGCTCGGCGTCCCCGCATCCGCAGCGCGCGTAACCGCCAGCGCGGCGAGCAGGGCGACGGCGATCGTCGCGAGACCGCTCCAGGCGAAGTCCGTGCGCCATCCCTCGGCCGTGACGAGGAGCGCGAGCGGCATCGTCGCGACGACCACGCCCGTGCGTCCGAAGGTCGTCTGCCATCCGGAGAGTTCGGCAAAGCGCGCCTCGCCCGCGATGTCCATGAGAATCTTCAGCGACCCCGCGATCATCGGTGCGGCCGCGAGCCCCATCAGAACGCGGAAGGCGAACAGGCCGGCAAAGTGTTCGGCGTACGAAAAGCCGTAGAGCGCAAGCGCGAGCAACACGCCGGCGGCGGGCACGACGACGCGCGGACCGACGGTCGCGAGGAGCCGCGCGGCGGGCATCTGTGCGAGCCCGTAGGCACCGAACAGGGCGCCGGCGAGCAGCGCCGTCTGCGTGGACTTCACGCCGAGGTCCGCCTCGAGGTCGCCCGCGATCACGCCCAGCGAATTGCGCGCGAACTGGCTCACGAGATAGAGCAGCCCGAGCGCGGCGAGCGCCGGGCCGACCCGCGGCCGCGATCCGGTTTGCCTCGTCATCGCACCGCCCCCCGCCGTGCTTCGCTGCGAGCCCCCCGCGCCGCTTCGTCGCTGTAGCCCGTCTCTGCGGTCGATGCTATCAGCGGAAACACCATGGCGCATCTGAGCATCCGCATCGATTTCGGCCCCGACACGCGCGTCGGCCCCGGCAAGATCGCGCTCCTCGAGCAGATCGCCGCACACGGCTCGATCTCGGCCGGCGGGCGCGCGCTCAACATGTCCTACCGGCGCGCCTGGGAGCTGATCGAGGAACTGAACGGCATCTTCGGCCAGCCGGTCGTCGCGCCGAAGACCGGTGGGCGGAAGGGGGGCGGTGCGACGCTCACCGACCTGGGGCTCGCCCTCGTCACGCGCTACCGGGCGATGGAGCGCGCGGCCGAAGCCGCGACCAGGCCGCACCTCGAGGCGCTGACGCGCGAAATCGCCGAGGGGCGGGAGTAGAAAACCGCTATTTCCGGTGAACTACGACGAGGGCAGCCGACCGGCGCGCTCGTCCTCGCCCGCGAGCGCGGTTGCCGCAACGGAAACCGCCTTCACGATGGCGTAGGCCGGCATGCCGGTGGCGAGGTTCAGGGCGGCTGCCGACTGGCGGGTGATGCGCGAAACGATCACCGTTCCGGAGCAGTCGACAGATACCGTTACAACGGCACGTCCGACATCGGTCAAACCGGTCACAACGCCGCGGAAAACGTTCAACGCGCTGATGTTCTTGGGCACCTTGGTCGCGATCATCACATCGCGCGCGCGGATCAGGATTCTAACCGTCCCGCCCACGTCCCCGTGCCGCCCGGTGACCCGCGCCTCGCCCGCCGGGGCGGCAAGCGTCGTCATGTCGAAGGCCTCGTCGTAGGCGGAAATCCGCATGTCGATCAGCGTCCCGCCCTCCTCCCCGTCACCGGCCGGCAGCAGGTCGAGGCGCTGCAGGACCTCGCCCGCCGCACCGGCGTCGACGGATTTCCCGTGCGACAGCACCACCACGTCGCTCGCCAGCCGGACGACCTCCGGCAGGGCATGGCTCACGTACACGATCGGGATCCGCAGTTCGTCCCGCAGCCGCTCGATATAGGGCAGAATCTCTGCCTTCCGCGGGGCGTCGAGCGAGGCGAGCGGCTCGTCCATCAGGAGGAGGCGGGGCGAGGCGAGCAGCGCCCGGCCGATCGCCACCCGCTGCTTCTCGCCGCCCGACAGACCCTGCGGCCGCCGCTTCATCAGCGCGCCGATCCCGAGCAGCGCCACGATCTGGTCGCGGTCGGCGTAGCGGTCGCGGCGGGGCGAGAACCAGCGGCCGTAGGCGAGGTTCTGCTCGACCGTCATGTGCGGGAAGAGCCGCGCATCCTGGAACACGTAGCCGATGCGGCGGCGGTGCACCGGCACGTCGATGCCGCCCTCGGTGTCGGTCAGCGTGTCGCCGTCGATCACCACCTTGCCGACGTCCGGCCGCAGCAGTCCGGCGATCGCGTTGACGACCGACGTCTTGCCCGAGCCCGAGGGTCCGAACAGCGCGGTGAGGCGGCCGCGGCTTTCGAAGGAGACGTCGAGGTTCAGCGCGCCGAGCTTGTGCCGCACGCAGACGGAGAGGCTCATGACGCGCCGGTGATGCGGCCCACCCGGCGGGCGAGGAACTCGGACGCCATCAGCGCGCCGACCGAGATCGCGATCGAAATGAGCGTAAGGCGGAACGCGCCCGCATCGCCGCCCGGCACCTGGGTCAGCACGTAGATCGCGGTTGGCAGGGTCTGCGTCTCGCCCGGGATGTTCGACACGAACGTGATCGTCGCCCCGAACTCGCCCATCGCTTTGGCGAAGCAGAGGATCATTCCGGCGAGGATTCCGGGGAGAATCAGCGGCAGCGTGACGGTCAGGAACACCCATGGGCGGCTCGCGCCGAGCGTCGCGGCGGCCGCCTCGAGCCGGCGGTCGACGGTCTCGATCGAGAGTCGGATGGCGCGGACCATGAACGGGAAGCCCATCACCGCGCAGGCAAGCGCCGCGCCCGTCCAGCGGAACGAGAACACGAGGCCGAAGTGCTGTTCGAGGAACGCGCCGATCGGTCCGCGCCGGCCGAACGACAGGAGCAGGAGGTATCCCGTGACGACCGGCGGCAGCACGAGCGGCAGGTACACGAGCGCGTTCAGCAGCTCCTTGCCGACGAAGCGGCCGCGCGCCAGCACCAGCGCGACGATGACCGCGAGCGGCAGGCTTGCGGTCATCGCGACGGTTGCGACCTTGAGGCTGAGGCGGACGGCGCTCCACTCTTCCGGCGTCAGCGTGAAGTCCATGTCAGTTGGTTGGTGTCGGTACCTGGAAGCCGTTCTCGCCGAAGATCGCCTGGGCCTGTGGCGAGCGCAGGAAGGCGAGGTACTTCTGCGCAAGGTCCTTGTCGGCGGCGGCGGCGAGCGCGCCGGCCGGATAGACGATCGGCGGATGGCTCGCGGCGGGGAACGTGGCCAGCACCTTCACGGCCTTCTCGGCCTTCGCGTCCGTCGCGTAGACGATGCCGAGCGGGGCCTCGCCGGTCGCGACCAGCTTCAGCGCGGCGCGCGCGTTCTCGGCCTGCGCGAGCTTGCCCTCGACCGAGGCCCAGACGCCGAGCGAGGTCAGCGCCGCCTTCGCATACTTGCCGAGCGGCACCGACGCGACGTCCGCGGTGGCGAGGCGTCCGTCACCGAGGAGCTTCGCCAGCGGGAAATCCTTGCCGATCGTCGCCTCTAGGGTGGAGTCCTTCGGCGCGATCAGCACGAGGCTGTTGCCGAGCAGGTTGAAGTCGCTCCCCTGCGCGACCAGATTCTTTTTCCTGAGGTAGTCCATCCAGTCGAGATCGGCCGAGATGAACACGTCCGCCGGCGCCCCGCCCTCGATCTGCTTCGCCAGCGCCGAACTCGCCGCATAGGAGACCGTAACCTTCCCCCCGCCATTTTTTTCCCAAGCCAAATTCACCGCATCGAGTGCATTTTTGAGACTCGCCGCGGCAAAGATCGTGAACGGACGATCTTCCGCATTGGCCGAGGTGATGCTGGTCAGTGACAGCGACACGACAGCGAAGAAGGCGAGCAGCCAGCGGCTGAACAGGCGGCGATCGAGCATCGGCGGAACCCCTGAAGCGTTATATCCAGTTGGATATAACTACAGGAAGCCTAACCGGATCAAGCCGTTTTCAGTTCGTGCGGGTGCGGCTCACCCCGATGGATCTCGTGCAGCGCGGTCTCGACCGTGCGCTTGTAGTGGACGAGCGGCGGCTTCAGCCCGTGCGAGAAGAGTTCCTCGCGCATCTGGTGACTCGTGCCGCTGAGCAGCACCTTGATGTCGCGTCGCGCCGCCTTGTGGGCGAGCGCCTCGATCGTGTTGGCCGCCGTCGAGTCGACGAACGGAACGGCCGAGAAGTCGATCACGAGCGCCCGGTGCGTGTCCGAGATGCGGTCGAGCACCGACCCGATCGAGGACGCCGCGCCGAAGAAGAACGCGCCCGAGATCCGGTAGACGACGACCTCGGGGTCCATCGCCTGCTCGTCGAACGGTCGCGGGCCGCCGGCATCGTCGGCGACGTCTTCGGTCACGAACGGCGCATGGCCTTCGATCGCCGTCGTCTTCGACATCCGGTGGATGAAGAGGACGGAACCCAGGGCGAAACCGACGACGATCGCCTCCGTCAGGTCACGGAAGATTGTCAGCCCGAACGTCGCAAGCAGCACCGCCGCGTCGCCGCGCGACGCGCGAATGAGGCGGGCAAAGGCCTGCTTCTCGATCATCGTCCACGACACGACAGCGAGCACGCCGGCGAGGCTTGCCAGCGGGATGTAGGCGGCCAAGGGCGCTGCAACGAGGATGAACACCAGCAGGAACACCGAGTGCAGCATGCCGGAGAACGGACTCGTCGCGCCGGCTCGAACGTTGGTCGCCGTGCGCGCGATTGTGCCCGTCACGCAGAAGCCGCCGAAGAGGCCCGACATCACATTGGCGACTCCCTGTCCCACCAGTTCGCAGTTCGAACGATGCCGGCGACCGCTCATGCCGTCGGCGACCGTGGCCGAGAGCAGCGACTCGATCGAGCCGAGCAATGCAAAGGAAATCGCCGCCGGCAGCATCTCGATGACGCGCGACGGCGAGAGGTCGGGAAGCGACGGCAACGGCACGGTCTGCGGGATGCCGCCGAACTTCGTGCCGATGGTCGCGACCGGCAGGTGGAACAGCGCCGTCGCCGCCGCAGCTGCCCCGACCGCAATGAGCATGCCGGGCCAATGCGGCCGAAACGATCGCAGGCCGACGATCACGAGGATCGTACCGAGCGCCAGAGCGAACGTTGTCGGGTCGAGCGTCGGCAAGGCGTTCCAGAGCGCTGGCAACTTGTCGAGAAGCGGACCGGGCTCCGGGCCGGACAAGGTCAGGCCGAGGAGATTCGAAATCTGGCTCGAGAAGATGATGACAGCGATGCCGGCCGTGAAGCCGACGGTGACCGGATAGGGGATGAACTTGATGTAGGTCCCGAGCTGCAGGAACCCCATCGCGGCGAGCAGCAGGCCCGATAGGATGGTCGCAAGGATCAGCCCGTCCATGCCGTGCGTGTGTACGGTTGACCACACCAGCACGATGAAGGCGCCGGCCGGACCACCGATCTGGAATCGGCTGCCGCCGAGCGCCGAGACGAAGAAGCCGCCGACGATCGCCGTGTAGAGCCCCTGTGCCGGCGTGGCTCCCGACGCAATAGCGATCGCCATCGACAAGGGCAAGGCGACGATCGCCACCGTCAGGCCGGCGATTGCATCGGCACGCAGCCGCGACATCGAGTACCCCTCGCGCAGCACGGTGACGAGCTTCGGCGTGAAGAGTTCCGCGAAGGTCGGTTGCGGCGGGGGTGGAAGTGCGATGCTGCGCTGGTGCATTTGCGTTTTCTGTTGTGATCAGGATACGTGAGAAGCAATGCTTCGCCAGCCGGGGATGCTGTCGGCTGCGAGCACGGCACGGGCGACGGCGCGGGCGAGCGTGTCCGCGGCGGCCGTGCCGAGGGTCGCGAGCGAGAGCGGCGCGGGAAGTCCGAGCGGATGACGGCCGGTTGCCAGCGCGATCACCGTGTCGCCGTCGAACGGCGTGTGCACGGGCCGGATCGCGCGCGGGAGACCATCCGCCGCCATGATGGCGAAGCGATGCGCGTCCGCCTTCGACAGGATCGCATCCGTCGCGACGACGGCGATGGTGGTATTCTGTGCCGCTGCAGCGGCGCGCGAACCCTTCGTGTGACCCCAGATGACAGGATGGAGGTCCATCCCGGCGTCATGCTCCACCGCCACATGCGGTGCAGGACCGTCTTCCCGAAGGAGGAACGGCTCCGCCCACAGCCGTCCGGTGCGTGGATCGACCACCGAACCGAAGCAATTCACTGCAACGAGCGCGCCCACCGTGTGCCGACCCACGATGACGGACGCAGAGCCGAGGCCGCCCTTGAACGCGCCGGCCGTGGCTCCCATCCCAGCGCCGGAATTGCCGAGCGCGAACCGCTTCGACGCCGCAGCAAGCGCTGCAACGCCGAGCGCGTGATAGGGCGGCTCATCCCACGCCTTGTCGCCGCCGTTCATGAGATCGAACAGAATTGCCGAGGGGACCACCGGGCAGGGATGCGGCTGCGCGCCGAACACGAACCCCACGCCGCGCTTAGACAGCGCAGTAACTACGCCACTTGCAGCATCAAGTCCAAAGACGGACCCACCTGACAGCACGACCGCGTGTACGCCGTCGACCAGCGTCGAAGGCTTCAGGGCATCGAGCTCTCGCGTTCCGGGCGCGCCGCCGCGCTGCTCGACTGCCGCGACCGCGATCCCATCGGGCACGACGACGGTCACGCCCGTCAGGCGCGATGCGTCGTCGGCGTTCCCGACCGCCAGCCCCTCAACGTCGGTGATGAGGTTGAGCGGCCCGGGTTTGAGCGGCTTCATGGGCAATTCAGTGAGACTCGAGGAGGTCCCCAGACGCACACGGTTTTGAGCCTCTCCGCCTCCCCGGTCAACCGGGCGCAACCGATTGCGCCCAAATGTCCGCCCCGATAGCATCTATTCGAAGGCCGCAAGAACGCTGGCCGACCCGCAAACCTTGCCTCGGGGACCTTTCCGATGATCAGCACCCTTGCGCGACGCCTGACGGTGACGCTGAGCCTGCTCCTCGTAACGCTGACGCTTGCCTCCTGCGGCGAGCAGGCGAAGGGCCCGGCGATGGTCGTCACGGCCAACCGCTACGCGTCGGAAGCAGCGATCGAGATGCTGAAGCAAGGGGGCAGCGCGGTCGACGCAGCAATCGCCGCGCAATTGGTGCTGGGCCTCGTCGAGCCTCAATCTTCCGGAATCGGCGGCGGCGGCTTCATGCTCACGTACGACAGGAAGACCGGCAAGGTCTCTGCCATCGACGGGCGCGAGAAGGCGCCTGCCGCCGCAGACGACCGCCAGTTCCTCGGGCCGGACGGCCAACCGATGAAACGCGGCGTGGTCGAGATCGGCGGCCTCTCGGTCGGCGTGCCCGGGACGGTCGCCTTGATGGCTGAAGCGCATGCAAAGTCGGGCAAGCTGCCGTGGGCAAACCTTTTCCAGCCGGCGATCCGCCTCGCCGAGCAGGGCTTCGACGTGTCGCCGCGGCTCGCGCAAGCCATCGCCGAGGCTGAACCGCTGAAAAACGACGCAATGGCCCGGCCCATCTATTTCGTCGCGGACGCCGGCGCTCCCGGCGGTATTGCGCCCGTGAAGGCAGGAACGACGATCCGCAATCCGGCCTATGCGTTCACGCTCAGGCGCCTCGCCATCAACGGGCCGCGCGCGTTTTACGAGGGCGAGATCGCCGACGAGATCGTCTCGACCGTGCGAAGTCATCCGACCAATCCCGGCCGGATGACCGCCGCCGACCTTGCAGCGTATACGGCAGTCGATCGCAAGCCCGCGTGCCGTCCCTACCGGGCCTATCGTGTTTGCAGCATGCCGCCTCCTACGTCGGGCGGCGTTGCGGCGCTGCAGATTCTCGGCATGCTCGAACCCTATCGCATCGGCAATCTCGAGCCGAACGACGTGATGGCGGCGCATCTCCTCACGCAGGCGAGCCGGCTGGCCTTTGCCGACCGCGATCGCTATCTGGCCGATCCGGACTTCGTGGAGGTTCCCGTGAAGGGGCTTCTGGACCACGGGTACCTGCGCCGCCGCGCCGCGCTGATCGATCCCGGCAAGGACATGGGGACCGCGCAGCCGGGCGACCCGGGCAAGGTGCCGGAACTCGCAGGGGATCCGGGACTTTATGAAGCCGGCACGAGTCACCTCGCGATTGTCGATCGCGACGGCAATGCGGTTTCCTACACGACGTCGGTCGAGCAATCCTTCGGGGCCAACATCATGGCCGCGGGCTTCGTGCTCAACAACCAGCTCACCGACTTCTCGCTCGATCCGATGCAGGACGGAAAACCTGTCGCGAACCGGGTCGAGCCCGGCAAGCGACCGCGGTCGTCGATGACCCCGGTGCTCGTCTTCGCGCCGGACGATTCGCTCTTTGCAGCAGTGGGCTCTCCGGGCGGCTCACGCATCATCGGGTACGTGACACAGGCGCTGATCGGTCTCATCGACTGGAAGATGCCCATGCAGGAGGCAGTGGATCTGCCGCATATCCTCAACCGCAATGCCGACACCGAGCTCGAGGGCGGGACGGCAGCCGCGGCGCTTGCGCCTGCCCTGGAGGCGATGGGCCACAAGACCCGCGTGCGCGAGCTCAACAGCGGCCTCAACGGCATTCGGGTCGTGAAGGGCAGGATGGACGGCGGCGCGGACAAGCGGCGCGAAGGCGTGGTGCTGACCTACGCCGAGTGAGCTTTCGCCGGCCGGCGCTTGCGGACGTGTGCGAGGGCCGGATCATCCGGGATCACGATACGGAAGGTCGCGCCGACCGGCGCGTCGGCGAGTTCGATTTCGCCACCATGTGCACGGACGAGTTCCCGGGCAATCGCAAGGCCTAGCCCGGTGCCGCCGGCACGGACGGATGCGCGGAAGGGCTCGAACAGATGTTCCCGCGCCTTGGACGGAACGCCAGGGCCGTCGTCGGATACCTCGATTGCCGTACCCGAACCCTCGCGACGGGCTGCAAGCGTCACGGTGCCCGATCCCCGTTCCCCCAGCGCCTGAGCCGCGTTGCGCGTGAGGTTCACGAGCACGCGAAAGATCTGTTCCCGATCGGCATCGACCGCGATGCTTGGCGCCGCCCCATTGATGAACCGCACGCCGGCGCTCGCCTCGACGCCGACGTTCTCGATCACCTCGTCGAACAGCGGAGCAACAGCAACGCGCGTCCGCTGCGGCACCGGTTCCTGTACCCGGCCGTACCGCAGTGTCTGCATCAGGAAGTCGATCGCGCGGTCGAGCGAAGTGATGATCTTGGGCGCGAGCCGCTTGACCGTCGGGTCGTCTACCGAGGAAAGGTGGTCCGAAACGATCTGCGCCGTCGACAGCATGTTGCGGAGATCGTGGCTGACCTTGCTGACGGCCAGACCGAGTGCTGCAAGCCTTTCCTTCTGGGCCAGCATGCCGGAGAGTTCGCGCTGCATGCTGGCGAGCTCGCTTTCGGCCACACCGATCTCGTCATTGCGCAGTTCCGGCGTGATGATGCGGCTTGCGTCCTCCGGTCGCTCAGCAAAGCGGACCATGCTCGTTGACAGCCTGCGTATCGGCTTCACGAGCACACGCTCGAGCGCGAGGAACGCGAGCGCCGCAACGATCAGCGCCAGGAGCACGGAGAGGGCCAGCACGCGCATTGCGTAAGAAACCAGCGCCGTCCAGAGGGGGCGCTCGTCCATCGCAAGCTCGATCTCCTGCCCCGTCTTGCCGGGCGGTGCATCGATCACGGCGACGACCCGATTTCCGCCATGGCGCAGCGTCGACAGCACATCCCCAAGCGCCGTGAACCAGGTCGTGGCGCGCAGATCGTATCGCGCCTCGATTGTCGAGGGGCTGTCGATCTTGAGGATCAGATGCCGCGAGCCCTCTCGCTTGACGGCCACCACCTCGACCCCCGCAGTGGTGAGGAGTTCGTCCCGAAGGTCATTGGAAACCTGCCGGTCAGGGGCCGCTTCGACGGCAAGCGCGGCAATCTCCGCCATCATCACCCGGCTTTCGAGCCAGTTGATCCGGTAGGCCGCAATCGACGGCAGAAAGATCAGCACTTCGCCCACCAAGACGAACGCGATGACGAGCGCGAGCACCTTGCCGGACAGGCCCTTCCAAGGCAGGGTTCGCGGTGCAGGCGATGCTGGATCCGTCATCGGTACTGGTGATCGCAGGCTCAGGTTCGGCAACACATGTGCGTGATGTATGGAGCATGTGGGGCCTGAGAGCCAAGGCCGGAAGGGGAATTTTCGCGGCCGTGGCGCCCACCAACGCGCGGGAGCCCGGAAATGGGCGGCTTTCCCGCGTTGACTTTGACGACACCCGCCAGTATAAGCCCCCGACTTTCATAGCCGGTTGAAGGCCTTCGAGGAGCGTCACGATGCCTCGGCCGAACCGGGCCAAAGCCCAGTCCAGTTGGAGATTTGTGTCGTGAAGCGCACCTATCAGCCCTCGAAGCTTGTCCGCAAGCGCCGCCATGGTTTCCGCGCGCGCATGGCCACGAAGGGCGGCCGCAAGGTGATCGCCCGCCGCCGCGCCCGCGGCCGCGCGCGCCTCTCCGCCTGATTTCGGGGAGAGGCCGGTCGCGCCCGGCCGGCGCCGGCATGGTGGACCGCATCAGGCGACGGGACGATTTCCTGAAAGCTGCCGCTGCACCGGCGATCGCCTCGCCGGGCGCCGTCGTTCAGGCGCGTCCGCGGGGAGATGCAAACCCGGCCCGCATCGGCTTCACCGTCACGAAGAAGATCGGCAACGCGGTTGAACGCAACCGCACCCGCCGGCGCCTCAAGGAAGCGGTTCGCGTGCACGTCGCGGAAGGACTTCAGCCTGGCACCGACTACGTGTTCATCGGCCGCGCGGCGACCATCGATCGCCCGTTCGATCGGCTGGTGGAGGAACTCAAGGGAGCGGTCGTCACTCTCAACGCCGGCGGCGGGAGCCAGCGGCGCGTGCGGCCGAAGCAGCAGCGCCGCGGTCGCCCCGACGGAACGAAAGCGTCATGAAGGAAGAGAGCAAGAACTTCATCCTGGCCATCATTCTGTCGATGGCGATCATCTTCGCCTGGCAGTACTTCTACGCGCAGCCGATGCTCGACAAGCAGGCGCAGATCGCCAAGCAGCAGGCGCAGACCCAGACGACGCAGACCCAGCCGGGTCAAACCGCCGGTCAGCAGGCAACCCCACCGGCAACGGGCGCCGCAACGGGCCAGGGTGTTCAGCCAGGGGCCGTGCCTGGTTCGGCGGCCCCCGGTGCCGCGCAAACGCGCGAGGAGGCCATCGCATCCTCCCCACGCCTTCCGATCAAGACGCAGAGCCTTGAAGGTTCAATCAACCTCAAGGGCGCGCAGATCGATGACCTGCGCCTGATCCGCTATCACGAGACGGTCGATCCGAAGAGCCCGACTATCGTGCTGCTGTCGCCGTCGGGAACGCCCGGCGCCTTCTTTGCCGAGCAGGGGTGGATTCCAGCGACGGCCGGACAGTCTGTGAAGCTTCCCGACCAGAACACGCAGTGGCAGGCGCCGGCTGGCGCAACGCTGACGGAGACGACTCCCGTCACACTGACCTGGGACAACGGCGCGGGCCTCGTGTTCCGCCGCACGATCTCTGTCGATCCGCAATACATGTTCACCCTCCACCAGGAGGTCGATAACAAGACGGGACAGCCGGTCGATCTCATTCCTTACGGTCGCATCCAGCGCCAGGGAACGCCGCATGTTCAGGGCGTCTACGTGCTGTTCGAGGGTCTGCTCGGCGTGCTCGGCGGCGACCTCCAGGAGCACACCTACAAGTCGATGGCCGACAACATGGCCCCGATTTCGTCAGAGTCGACCGGCGGCTGGCTCGGCATCACCGACAAGTACTGGGCAGTGTCGCTGATCCCGGACCAGGCGTCCAAAATCACCGGTACGTTCCGCCACAACAAGAACGGCACGCTCGACACCTGGCAGACCGATTTCATCACCGCTGCGCCCGTCTCGGTCGCAGCCGGCGCCACGGGCGCCTTCGAGCAGCGCCTGTTCGCCGGCGCGAAGGTGGTCGAGACGATCAACGACTACGAGCGCGACCTGAAGATCGACCGGTTCGACCTGATGATCGACTGGGGCTGGTTCTACTTCATCACCAAGCCGATGTTCTGGGCGCTGCACTACATCAAGGCGTTCGTCGGCAACTTCGGGATCGCCATCCTGCTCATGACGTTGGTCCTCAAGGTCTTCTTCTTCCCGCTCGCCAACAAGTCCTACGAGTCGATGGCGCGGATGAAGAAGCTGCAGCCCGAGATGGAGCGCATCAAGACGCGCTACGCCGACGACCGGGTGAAGCAGCAGCAGGAGATGATGGAGCTTTACAAGAAGGAGAAGATCAACCCGCTGGCCGGCTGCCTGCCGATGCTCGTCCAGATCCCGGTGTTCTTCGCCCTCTACAAGGTGCTCTACACGACGATCGAGATGCGGCACGCGCCGTTCTACGGCTGGATCCGCGACCTGTCGGCGCCCGATCCGACGAGCCTCTTCAACCTGTTCGGCCTGCTGCCGTTCACCCCGCCGCATGCACTGATGATCGGGGTGCTGCCGATCATCATGGGCATCACCATGTGGGTGCAGATGAAGCTCAATCCGCCCCCGCCGGATCCGGTGCAGGCGGCGATCTTCAACTGGATGCCGCTGATGTTCACCTTCATGCTGGCGTCATTCCCGGCGGGGCTCGTGCTCTACTGGGCGTGGAACAACTTCCTCTCGATCCTCCAGCAGATGACGATCATGAAGAAGAACGGCACGCCGATCGATCTCCTGGACAACATCCGCCAGAGCCTTCCCTTCCTGAACCGCAAGGCGGCCGGACCAGGACGTTGACCGTGACCGAAGCGGCGGACGAGGAGGCGCTGGAGAAGGGGCGGCTCCTGTTCGCCGGTCCCATTCGTTTCCTGAAGGGCGTCGTGGCGCTCGACGGACTGCCGCCGCCGGACGCGATCGAGGTCGCCTTCGCCGGCCGATCCAACGTCGGCAAATCCTCCCTCATCAATGCTCTGACCGGCCGGCGCGACATCGCGCGCGCCTCGAACACGCCGGGCCGGACGCGCGAGCTCAACTTCTTCGGCCTCGCGGGCGATCGGCTGCTGCTCGTGGATATGCCGGGGTATGGCTATGCCAAGGCGGAGAAGGCGCTCGTCGAGAAATGGCAACGGCTGCTGCGCGCGTACCTGCGGGGCCGGGTGAACCTCCGTCGCGTGTTCGTGCTGATTGACGCCCGGCATGGCATCAAGCCGGTCGACGAGGAAACGCTGTCGATGCTGGACGAGACGGCGGTGAACTACCAGGTGGTGCTCACCAAGGCCGACAAGATTTCGACGAAGGCACAGGCGGAGGTCCTCGCTGCAACCCGCGAGCGGATCCGCAAAAGGCCGGCGGCCCACCCCGAGGTCATCCTCACGTCGAGTGAGACCGGTACCGGGCTCCCGGAGTTGCGGGCGGCGGTAGCAGGCCTGCTCGGCTGACACTGGCGAGAGGCGATTTTTCCGCTATAAGCGCCCCTGCCCGTCCGATTTGAGCCCGATAAGCCCGACGATGACCGAAACCGTACCGCGCGCCGAAATCGCCAGAATCCTCTCCGAGGCACTGCCCTACATGCAGCTTTACGACGACCAGACGGTGGTCGTGAAGTACGGCGGGCACGCGATGGTCGATGCTGCGCTCGCCCAGGATTTCGCCAGTGACATCGTCCAGCTGAAGCTCTCCGGAATCAACCCGATCGTCGTCCATGGCGGTGGTCCGCAGATCGGCCGCCTGCTCGACCGTCTTGGCACCAAATCAACCTTCATCGACGGCTTGCGCGTTACCGATCGCGAAACGATGGAGGCCGTGGAGATGGTGCTCTCCGGCACCATCAACAAGGGCATCGTCGCCTCGATCCAGCGCGCCGGCGGGAAGGCGGTCGGCATCTCGGGGAAGGACGGCAACCTCCTCATCGCCAAGAAGTTCGAGATGATGAAGGAGGACCCGAAGACCGGCCGCATGGAACAGGTCGACCTCGGTTTCGTCGGCGATCCCTTGCGGGTCAATCCCGGCATCCTCGATACTATCATCAAGTCGGACGCCATCCCGGTGATCGCTCCGATCGGGGTCGGCGAGGACGGCGAGACCTACAACATCAACGCCGACACTGCAGCGGGCGCCATCGCCGCCGCCGTCAGGGCGAAGCGCCTGCTGCTGCTCACCGACGTTGCCGGCGTGCTCGACGCGAACAAGAAGCTGATCGAGGAACTGCCGGTCGAGGACGTGCCGCGCCTGATCGAGCAGGGTGTGATCACCGGCGGCATGATCCCGAAGGTCAAGAGCTGCGTCGACGTCGTGCAGGAGGGTGTCGAAGGCGTCATCATCGTCGACGGGCGGGTCCCGCACTGCGTGCTCATGGAATTGCTGACCCAACACGGCGTCGGCACGCGCATCTCGCGGCGCACCTGAGGGATGCCGGTCGCATGCGCGGGTTCGCCAATGTAGAGACCTGGATCTTCGACCTCGACAACACGCTCTACCCGGCGTCCTGCCGGTTGTTCGACCAGATCGACCGGCGGATGGGCGAGTACATCGTGCGTCTGCTCGATGTCGACTACGCGGAAGCAAAGCGCATCCAGAAGGACCTCTTCTACCGCTACGGCACGACGCTGCGCGGCCTGATGAGCGACTACCGCATCGACCCGGATACGTTCCTCGACTACGTGCACGACATCGACCATACGCCGGTTCCGGCCGACCCGGCGCTGGCGGACGCCCTCGAGCGGCTGCCGGGCCGAAAGCTGATCTTCACCAACGGAACCGTGGCGCATGCCGAGCGCGTGCTGGCTCGGCTCGGGGTCCATGGCCATTTCGAAGGGATCTTCGACATCGTGCATTCGGACTTCATCCCGAAGCCCACTCGTGCGCCCTACGAGAAATTCATCGTGTCGCACGCCGTCGACCCGGCGAGGGCGGCGATGTTCGAGGACATCGCGCGCAATCTTGAAGTGCCGCACGACCTCGGCATGACGACGGTGCTCGTGACATCACCGGCCAACGTCGACGGCAATCTGATCAATGACAAAACGGGCGATGCGCTCGCCGGTTATGTAGACCACCGCACCGATGATCTCGCCCGATTTCTGGCGGGCTTGCTGAAGAACGGATTTGGGCAGGAGGGGAGAACGACATGGAAGACCTGAAGCGGATCATCGAGGCAGCCTGGGAGACCCGCGACGGCATCGGGTTTGCTACCAAAGGCGAGGTTCGCGACGCGGTCGACCACGCGCTGAAACTTCTCGATTCCGGCACGCTGCGCGTCGCCGAACGTCACGGCAACGACTGGCGCGTGAACCAGTGGCTCAAGAAGGCGGTCCTCCTCTCCTTCCGGCTGAACGACATGTCGGTCATCCCCGGCGGTCCGGGCGATGCGACCTGGTGGGACAAGGTTCCATCGAAGTTCCAGGGCTGGGGCGAGGATGAGTTTCGTGCGGCGGGCTTCCGCGCAGTGCCTGGTTGCATGGTGCGCCGTTCGGCCTACATTGCGCCGGGCGTCGTGCTGATGCCGTCGTTCGTCAACCTCGGCGCGCACGTCGGCAAGGGCACCATGGTCGACACCTGGGCAACCGTCGGCTCGTGCGCGCAGATCGGCGCGAACTGCCACCTTTCTGGCGGTGTCGGGATCGGCGGCGTGCTGGAACCCTTGCAGGCTGATCCCGTCATCATCGAGGACAACTGCTTCATCGGCGCCCGCTCGGAAGTGGTGGAAGGCGTGCGTGTCGGCGAAGGCGCAGTGCTCGGCATGGGTGTCTATATCGGGGCTTCGACGAAGATTGTCGATCGAGCTACCGGGGAAGTGTTCATGGGCAAGGTCCCGGCCTATTCTGTCGTCGTATCCGGCACGCTGCCGGGCAAGGCCTTGCCGAACGGCGACCCTGGCCCATCGCTCTACTGCGCGGTGATCGTGAAGCGAGTAGACGAGCGCACCCGCTCGAAGACCTCGATCAACGAGCTTCTGCGGGACTGACCGAAGGACGTTGTCGATGACCGATCCCGTTCCGCTCCTCCAGTCGCTGATCCGCTGCCCCTCGGTGACGCCAGCGGACGCGGGAGCGCTCGCGGCACTCGAAGCGCCCCTGAGGGCGGCCGGCTTCGCCTGTACGCGGCTGCCTTTCTCGGAATCGGGCCATCCCGACATCGACAATTTATATGCCCGCTACGGGAAGGATGGACCGCACCTCAGCTTCTCCGGGCATACGGATGTTGTCCCCCCCGGCCCTGTATCGGACTGGACCCACCCCCCGTTCGCCGCAGACATCGCCGACGGATTCGTTTGGGGGCGGGGTGCGGTCGACATGAAGGGCGGCATTGCGGCCTTCGCCGCCGCCGCGCTCGACGTGATCGCGGCCGGCAAGTGCAAGGGGTCGATCAGCTTCCTCATTACGGGTGACGAGGAGGCAGACTCGGTAAACGGTACGGCGAAGATGATCCGGTGGTTGGCCGAGCACGGCGAAACGCCGGATCACTGCATTGTCGGCGAACCGACCTGCATCGAGACCCTCGGCGATGGCGTGAAAATCGGTCGGCGCGGCAGCATTCATGTGTTCCTGACCGTGGAGGGCCGCCAGGGGCACGTCGCCTATCCCGCCACCGTTATCAACCCGATCCATCGCATGAGCCGCATATTGGACCGGCTCCACTCCGAACCGCTCGACAGCGGCAACCGCTGGTTCGAGCCTTCGATCCTGCAATGTGTGTCCGTCGATACCGACAACACTGCCGGCAATGTCGTTCCCCAGCGCGTAACGGCGTGGATCAACATCCGCTACAACACCGAACACAGCCCGCACTCCATTGAACTGTGGCTTCGCGAGAGATGCGATCGCGTGATCGCCGACCTCGGCGGCAGTTACGTGCTGGATTGCCGGCCGAAAGGGTCCGTTTTCCTCACCGAACCCGGCCGGCTCAGCGACGTCGTGAGCAAGGCGATACTCGAAACGACCGGTGTGACTCCCGTCCTGAACACGGGCGGCGGCACGTCCGATGCACGGTTCATCAAGGATTACTGTCCCGTCGTAGAGTTCGGTCTGCGTAACCGCACGATCCACCAGATCGACGAGCGCGTGTCCGTCGAGGAACTGCACGCGCTCAAGGCGTGCTACGCGACAATCATCGAGCGCTATTTCGAGGCATTCGCCTGATGGGGTGGGTGAATGAGGTTTCTACCTCGATCACCCAGTCGCTCGGCATCGTCAGCGGCGATGCGCAGTCGATCGACCGGCTGAACCTTACCGAGGAGGGCTTCTGGCATTCCTTCGTCGCCATCATCCTCATCCTGCCGATCTATCTCTTTGCTGCAGGTGTCGCGGTCGAACAGGTGGGGGGCGAGGACGCGTCGCCATCCGCAATCGGGCTGACGATATCGCTCGTCATCCAGTGGACCATCTGGCCAATCGTCGTAGCCGTTGTGGCGCGGCAGATGCGGTGGGGGGCGAACTATCTCCGCTACATCGTCGCCTACAACTGGACCTCGGTGTGGGTGATGCTGGTGCTGCTACCGCCTGTCGTGCTGTTCAAGCTCGGCGTGACGAACGAGTCCATCACGAACCTCCTCGTGCTGGCGACGTTCGCTGCAGCGCTGTGGATGCGCTGGTTCGTGGCGCGGCACGGCCTAAAGGTATCCGGTGAAATTGCCGTGCTGCTTGTCGTCGCCGACCTGGTGCTGAGCACGGGGATCGACGCGCTCGTCACATGATGCCCTACGGATAATCGACGCGCGAAAGGTAGAGGCCGTCGGGCGGGGCAACGGGCCCGCAGGCGCTGCGATCCTGCGCCGCAAGCACTGCGATCAGGTCGTTCTCGTCCCAGCGCCCCTCCCCCACGAGCTTCACCGATCCGACCATCGAACGGACCTGGTTGTGCAAGAACGAGCGCGCCGAGGCAAAGATCTCGATCATGTCGCCGTGGCGCATCACGTCGAGCCGATCGAGGGTCTTCACCGCCGAGGCGGCCTGGCACTCGCTCGAGCGGAACGTCGTGAAGTCGTGGTTACCAACGAGGCACTGCGCGGCATGGTGCATCGCTTCGTGATCGAGACGCGCCATCACCTGCCATGCGCGCCCGCGGTCGAGTGCGAGAGGCGCCCGACGGTTGACGATGCGGTACACATAGTGGCGGCCGAGAGCCGAAAAGCGCGCATGGAAATCGGGAGTAGTCGACGCAACGGCAAGAATGCTCACGGGGGCCGGCCGGAGATGCGCGTTCAGGGCGTCACGAAGCTTGTCGGGCCGCCAGTCGCGCGTCAGGTCTACGTGGGCAACCTGCCCGAAAGCATGGACCCCCGTATCCGTGCGGCCGGCACCGTGGACAACGGCGCGTTCCCCGGTGAGACGTTCGATTGCGCCTTCGATTTCGGCCTGAACGCTCGGCCCGTTCTCCTGGCGCTGCCAGCCGCGATAGGGGCCGCCGTCGTACTCTATGATGAGGCGGTACCGGGGCATGTGCGGGACCTTAACCGACGACGGTTCCGGGCGCGACGGGCTGGCCGCGCAGGAAGACTTCGAGCGGCAGTTGGCTCTTGCCCTCGCGTTGTACGACCACGGGCCGGATCGCTCCCTCGCCGCAGGCAATCGTGAACTGCTCGTCGAGAACTGTTCCAGGGGCGCCTGAACCGGCCACAACCTCGGCGCGCAGAAGCTTCACCCGCTGGCCGTCGAGCAGGCACCACGCTCCGGGAAACGGAGAAAGTCCGTGAATGTGCGCCACCACCGACGGGGCGGGTTGTGCAAATTCGATTTTCGCTTCGACCTTGGCGATCTTGGCGGCGTAGTTGACCCCGTCCGTCGCTTGCGGCCGGCAGGTGAGCGTCCCGGCCTCCAGAGCCTTCATCGCCTCGGACATGAGCTCTGCGCCGGCGCGCGCCAGTGCATCGTGCAGGTCCTGAGCGGTCGTTGCGCATGTGATCGGCACGTCCGCCTCGCGACACACCGGCCCGGTGTCGAGACCCTCCTCCATGCGCATCACGCTCGCCGCGGTCACGCGGTCACCCGCCATGATGGCGCGCTGGATCGGGGCGGCGCCCCGCCAGCGCGGAAGCTTCGACGCATGAAGGTTGTACGCGCCGAGCCGAAAAGCCGCCAGCGCGCGCGGCGGCAGAAGCAGGCCGTAGGCGACCACGACCGCAGCATCGGCCCTCCATGCCTCGAGTTTTTTGAGGTCCTCCTCGGGTCGCAGCGACAGCGGCGTCTCGACGTGAAGGCCGTTCCGTCGCGCCAGGGCTTCGACGGGCGAGGGTCGCGCCGCCATCCCGCGTCCGGCCGGCCGTGGCGGCTGCGTATAGACCGCAGCAATCGCATGTCCGTCCGAGATGAGGCGATCGAACGTCGGCACCGCGAAGTCGGGCGTGCCCATGAGCACAAGCCTCAGGCTCACGCCGGTTCCTTCGTCTGCTTGGCGGCCTTGGTGAACTTGCGGATGACGCGTTCGCGCTTCAGGCGCGAGATATGGTCGATGAAAAGCACGCCGTTCAGGTGGTCGATCTCGTGCTGGATGCAGGTGGCGAGCAGGCCCTCGCACTCGCGTTCGTGCTCGACACCGTGCTCGTCGAGATGGCGCACCCTGACCTTGGAGGGCCGCGTCACCATCTCGTAGAACTCGGGGATCGACAGGCATCCCTCCTCGTATTCGGATGTCTCCTCGGAAGACCAGACGATCTCCGGGTTGACGAACACGAGCGGCGCCTTCGGCTGGTCTTCCTTGGCGATGTCGATCACCACGACGCGCTGCAGGGCGCCGATCTGGACAGCCGCGAGGCCGATGCCGGGGGCCTTGTACATCGTCTCGAACATGTCTGCGATCAGCCGGCGCTCCTCCGAACCGATGGTCTTGACCGGTTCGGAAACGCGCTTCAGCAGCGGGTCGGGCAGGATGACAAGGGGGCGGACAGCCATGGATACCTCTTCGGGCTCACATAGGAAATCCGCCCCTTGCGGTCAACGCAGTCGGAAAGCCTTGGTCACTTCCGCGCGGCGGCAGGCCGCTCACTCTTCAGAATATCGCGGATTTCGGTCAGAAGCTGAACGTCCGCAGGCGCTTCGGGCGGGGCGGCCGGTGCAGCTTCCTTCTCGAACTGGCGGCGCAGCCGATTGATGCCCTTCACCACCATGAACAAGACCCAGGCGACGATCAGGAAGTTGACGGCCTTGGTCAGGAACGACCCGTAGGCCAGGACGGCGCCCTGCTTCCTCGCTTCGGCAAGCGTGTTTGCGGTGACGTTGGCAGACAGCGGAATGAAGTGGTTCGAGAAGTCGAGGCCACCGAGCACCGCGCCGACCATGGGCATGAACAAGTCGTCGACAATGGAGGATACGATGGCGCCGAACGCTGCGCCGATGATAACGCCGACCGCCAGGTCGACGACGTTGCCCTTGACGGCAAATTCCTGGAATTCCTTGAGCACGGCAAGCTTCCCCACGCTGCTCCGGCGCCCCATGGCCGGTCACTCCCGAATACCGCATTCGAGCTTTCCCGTGAAGGTGGCGGAGGCTGTCCCCTCGGCCTAGAGTGCCCCGGCGGATACAGAGCAGGGAACCCGCAACGGATCGTCGATGCTGATTGCCTGGAGCGTCATTCTCGTCGCGATCGCCTACGTCGGCCTCCTGTTTGCGGTGGCGACCTGGGGCGACCGCCTGGCCAGAGAGCGGGCTGGGCCGCAGGCGCGGCCGCTGATCTACGCGCTTTCGATCGCCGTCTACTGCACCTCGTGGACCTTCTTCGGCTCGGTCGGTGTCGCGGCGCGCTCCGGCTTCGACTTCATCGCGATCTACGTCGGCCCGGCCCTCCTCGTGGGACTTGGATGGCCGCTCCTCAAGTATATCGTCGAGATCGCCAAGAAGCAGAACATCACCTCGATCGCGGACTTTATTGCGGCCCGCTACGGCAAGAACCAGGCGCTGGGCGCAGTCGTCGCGCTGTTCGCAGTCGTGGGGTCGGTGCCGTACATCTCTCTCCAGCTGAAGGCGGTATCGTTCTCGCTCGACGCGATGCTGACGGCCTCCGGCAATCCGGCCGCCGGGTCGCCTGCCGGCGAACTCGCACTCATCGTCACGATGGCGCTCGCCGGCTTCACGGCCCTGTTCGGCACGCGCCACATCGACGCGACCGAACACCAGGACGGCCTGACCCTCGCAATTGCGGTCGAATCGCTCGTGAAGCTCGCAACGTTCCTCGCGATCGGCCTTTTCATCACCTTCGTCGTCATGGGCGGACCCTCCGCACTCGCCGAGCGCGTCTCGACTGACCCGCGCACCATGGGGATCCTGTCGCAGGGAATCGACGGCGGCCGCTGGATGACGATGGTGCTGCTATCGATGATGGCGATCGTGCTCCTGCCACGCCAGTTCCACATGATGGTGGTCGAGAACGCAAGCATCGGCGACGTGAAGCGGGCGGCCTGGCTGTTCCCGCTCTATCTGGTCGCGATCAACATCTTCGTGGTGCCGATCGCGCTCGCCGGCCTGCTGCTCCTGCCGCCGGGCACCGATCCCGACACCTACGTGCTGGCGCTGCCGGTTGCGCGAGGCGACTTCGTGATGGCGATGGTCGCGTTCATCGGCGGGCTTTCGGCCGCGACCGCCATGGTGATCGTCGAGACCGTCGCGCTGTCGATCATGGTCTGCAACAACGTTGTCCTGCCGATGTTGTTGCGCCGGAAGGGCGAACTCGAGACGCTGACCCCGAACATCGGTCGCCTGATCATCACCATCCGGCGGCTAGCGATCGCCGCGATCCTCACTCTCGCGTACACCTACTACCTGATCGTCGGCACGTCCGTGGCGCTGGCCCAGACGGGCCTCGTGTCGTTTGCAGCCGTCGCCCAGTTCGCGCCCGCCTTCTTCGGTGGTCTCGTGTGGCGACGTGCCACCGCGGCCGGCGCCATGGCCGGACTCGTGGCCGGCCTCGTCGTCTGGGCATACACGCTTCTGCTGCCGTCGTTCGCGGACGCGGGCTGGCTGTCGCGAACCTTCATTGAGGAGGGTCTGTTCGGCATAGCTGCGCTCCGGCCGCGCATGCTCCTGAACTTGTCCTTCGATCCGCTGACGCACGGAGTCCTATGGAGCCTTGTCGTCAATACTGCGGCCTTCGTGGCCGTATCGATGCTTACGCGCCAGTCGCCGATCGAACGGGTGCAGGCGAATGCGTTCGTCGCCTCGGACCTTCCGTCGGCAGGGCAGGGTTTCCGGCTGTGGCGCACGACGGTCACGGCTGGCGATCTGGAGAAGACCGTTGCCCGGTATCTCGGAAGGGACCGCACGCGCAGTTCCTTCGACGCGTACGCGCACCAGCAGGGCAAGCCGTTCGAGCCGGCCGCCGAGGCCGACATCCGCATGCTGCGGTTCGCCGAACACCTGCTCGCAAGCGCCGTCGGCACGGCCTCAGCGCGACTGGTGCTCGGCCTTCTCCTCGAGCGCCACAGCCGCAGCCCACGCGGCGCGCTTCGACTGCTCGACGACGCGTCGGCGGCGATCCAGCACAACCGCGACCTGCTCCAGTCGGCCATCGACCACGTCGACCAGGCGATCGCGGTGTTCGACCAGTCGCTTTCGCTCATCCTGTGGAACCGCCAGTTCGGCACCCTGCTGCCGCTGTCCTCAGAGATGCTCCGCGTTGGCCTGCCGCTGAACGAGGTGCTTGTTCTGTTCGACCGCTCCAACGGGTCCGTGGACCAGCGCGTCCTGGCGGATCGCCTGGACCGGCTGGCGCGACGCTTTGAGCCGTTCCAGGCGAGCATCTCCGGACAGTCCCGGAACGACGACATCGTTGTCGAGGTCCGCGCGGCTGCCCTCCCGGACGGTGGCATCGTGGCGACGTTTTCCGACATCACCGAACGCGTCCGCGCCGCGGAGGCGCTCGAGCGCCGGGTCGAGGAGCGGACGCTTGAGTTGCGTGCACTCAACACCGAGCTCGGCCGGGCGAAGGCCGCGGCCGAGGAAGCCAACCTCGGCAAGACGCGGTTCGTTGCCGCGGCGAGCCACGACATCCTGCAGCCGCTCAACGCGGCTCGGTTGTTCACGTCCACGCTCGTCGAGCGTCACCGACGGTCCGCCGACCGCGACCTCGTCCGAAATGTCGACTCCTCGCTCGAGGCGGTCGAGGAAATCCTCAACGCGCTGCTTGACATCTCTCGCCTCGACGCCGGAGCGATGAAGCCCGAGATCACGACCTTCCGCATTGCCGATATCCTGAACCCGCTTGCGATGGAGTTTTCCGCGACCGCTCGTGGCAAGCAGCTCGACCTCAAGGTCATGCCGTGCTCGCTGGTCGTGAAAAGCGACCGCCGGTTGCTCCGTCGCATCGTCCAAAATCTGCTCTCGAATGCCGTGAAATACACCCGGACCGGGCGCGTGCTGATGGGCTGCCGCCGCCGCGGTGACACTCTGCGGATCGAGGTGCATGACACCGGGCCCGGAATTCCGAAGGATCGGCAGGCTTTGATCTACCAGGAATTCGAGCGTCTCGATGAAGAAGGCGGATCGGCCCCTGGTCTCGGGCTCGGCCTCTCGATCGTCGAGCGCATTGCGCGGATGCTGGAGACGCCGATCGGTCTTGTCTCCGTCGTCGGCAGGGGGTCGGTCTTTTCTGTAACAGTTCCGGTAGCCGCGGAGCTCGCCCGGCCCGGGCCGCTCGTGCGCGTCTCGAACGCCGGGCGCAGCTTTGCAGGTCTCACCGCGCTCGTCGTCGACAACGAGCCCTCGATCCTCGAAGGGATGAGCCTCCTCCTGACCAACTGGGGGCTGTCGGTCATCACGGCCCGCAGCGTCGCCGAGGCCATCTCCGCCGCCGAGCAGAATCGGGAACGGATCGATCTCCTGTTTGCCGATTATCATCTCCACCGCGATGACGGCCTGATCCTGATTCAGTCGATCCGGGCGAGGCTCGGCCGCGCGCTACCGGCGCTTCTGATCACGGCCGACCGTTCTCGTGAGGTGCACGACGCTGCCGCGCGGTCCGACGTGGTGGTTCTGCGCAAGCCGGTGAAACCGGCCGGTCTCAGGGCGGCAATGGCGCGCGTGCTCGCGACGGCGGAAGCAGCGGAGTAGACTGTTAGCCGGCGTGGTTTGCGGGCATCTCGAGACCGTCGATGCGGCTTGCGGCAATCACCGCCTGGGTACGGCTGTCGACGTCGAGCTTCTGCAGGATTGCCGAAACATGCGCCTTGACCGTCGCCTCGGACACCGAGAGCTGGTAGGCGATCTGCTTGTTGAGCAGTCCTTCGCGCAGCATCATCAGCACGCGCATCTGCTGCGGCGTCAGCGTCGCGAGCCGCTGGGCGAGCTGGTCGCCTTCCGGGTCTCCGCCGATGCCGAGGTCGATGCCGTCCGGCACCCAGATCTCCCCGTCGAGCACCCGGCGCACCGCGTCCTTCATGCGCGACACCTGCAGCGTCTTCGGGATGAAGCCGGAGGCGCCGAGCGCCATCGCGCGGCGGATGATCGGCGGATCCTCGCTCGCAGAAACGACGACCACCGGCACGTGGGGAAACTGGTTCCGGAGAAAGATCAATCCGGAAAAGCCCTGAACTCCGGGCATTTTCAGGTCGAGGAGGACGAGGTCGATATCGCGGTCGCCCTCGATCAACCCTACCGCCTCCGCGAGACTGCCAGCCTCGCTCACCGCGGCCCCCGTCTGGCCTTCCAGGGTTTGTCGCAAGGCTTCTCGGAACAGCGGATGATCGTCGGCGATAACGATGTGATGGTCGTTCATTCACCCTCCCGTCCTGACGCCGCCCGCAGTACATCGCTGCCGGGCATGCGCCTTAGACTTTAGACGAAGAGACCCCGACTACAAAGAGTTTCAGGAGACGGACGCGGGCCCCGCTTGACGCGCACCGTCCGCCGTGGGAAGCCCAGCGCCCAGCCCGTTTTTCCCCCTCCCCGAGACCCTTGAGGACGCATGGCGGAGCGCCGCACGGCATACCCCGAACTCCAGCCATACCGCACCGGCTATCTGCCGGTGGGCGACGGCCACTCGATCTACTTCGAGGAATGCGGCAACCCCCGCGGCAAGCCGGTCGTGATGGTGCACGGCGGCCCCGGCGGCGGCTCCAACGCCTTCATGCGGCGGCTGCACGATCCGAGCGTCTACCGCATCGTCCTGTTCGACCAGCGCGGCGCCGGAAAGTCCACGCCACAGGCCTCGCTCGTGGCCAACACGACGTGGCACCTCGTCGCCGATATGGAGAAGCTGCGCGATCATCTCGGAATCGATCGCTGGCAGGTCTTCGGCGGATCCTGGGGATCGACGCTCTCGATTGCCTATGCCGAGACGCACCCCGACCGCGTGAGCGAACTCATCCTGCGCGGAATATTCCTGCTGACCCGCCGCGAAATCGAATGGTTCTACCAGGAGGGTGCGAGCTGGCTGTTCCCGGATGCCTGGGACCGGTACCTCGAGCCGATTCCGGAAGCAGAACGTGCCGACATGATCGCCGCCTACTACCGACGACTGACCGGTGATGATCCGGTCGAACGGCTGCGCTGCGCACGCGCCTGGAGCCAGTGGGAGGGGTCGACGATCTCATTGCTGCCGGACGAGGCACGCGTCGCCCGCTTCGGCGTCGACGACTTCGCCATCACCTTCGCCTCGATCGAGTGCCACTACTTCGTGCACGGCGGGTTCATGGAACACGACGGGCAGCTCCTGACCAACGCGCATCGCCTGAAGGACATTCCGGGCGTCATCGTGCATGGGCGCTACGATGTCTGTACGCCTCCCGCCAACGCGTGGCGCCTGAAGAAAGTGTGGCCGGAGGTGGATCTCAAGTTCATCGCGGATGCCGGTCACACGATGACGGAGCCTGGCATCGTGCATGAACTTGTCTTGGCCACCGACCGTTTCCGGGACGTTCGCTAGGGGTCTTAGGCGGCAGACCCAAAATCGTCATTGTTCTGACAATCTGGCGCCGCCTCCCCACTCCACCATTTTGTTCAGCGGCGGGTCGAGGCCGGCAACCAGCCGGAGCCTTTCTGAATTTATCCCCGCATATCGAATCTGGTCTGGCACCGGCGGCCTCGCCGCCGCGGACCCACGGAATGGCTGCGCGGGCTCCTGTCGCCGTCCCGAGCGCGCGTACGCCTAGGCCCGTCCGTCCTGCCTTCGGGCAGGCGGGCGGGCCACCATTTTTGCCTGGTCAGATGCTTTGCCCTTGACCCTGTTCCTGCGACAGTGAGCGGGCGAAGGCCATGAAGCGCCTTATCCAGGTTTCCAGCCACGTCATCATGCGATTCATGTCGGCATCGCTCGGCAGGTTGAGCTGGCTCTCGGTCCCCTGCTTTCCGCCGCCTTTCTCGAGATCGGCCACCCGCTTTCTCAGTTCCGCATTCTCGCGGGTCAGCTTGTCGACCTGGTCCTGCAACGCCTGCCGGTCGTCGTTCACCTGACGGCAGCTCCATGCGCCGCTCTGTTCGGCGCAGCGCGATACCGCGCCCGTGCGGGTATCGAGACGGATGAAGCCGTCGCCCGACCGCTCAAGCACATAGCGGCCCGAATCGACTTCCGACGACGTACTTTGCGCCAATGCGGGCGCGGCGACGCCAAGAAGGGCGGCAAGGGCAATCAGAGCCTGAATGCGGGTCATGGCGGACCTCCGGGGACGGTTGCCGCAAAGATAGGAACGGCACGCACACTTGTCACGGGAGGCTCGCGGAAATGCGCTTTGAGCAACGGTTCGGCCTGCTACAGTCCGCTCCCATGAAGCGGCTCCTTACCGTTTTGCTCCTGTCGATCCTGTTCGTGCCGCCGGCGCAAGCCGACGCATTGCGGATCGGCGTCGAGGACGACTATCCGCCGCTCAGCTGGCAGGATCAGACAGGGACGTCGCGCGGTCTGATCGTCGACATCGCGCTGGCGCTGTGTGCCCGCATGGCGGCCGATTGCACCCTTGTCCCGATGCGCTTTGCCGATCTCGTTCCGGCGCTGGCATCGGGCAAGCTCGACGCCGCCGTGGCCGCCATGGCGGCGACGGACGAGCGGCGCAAGCAGGTGCTGTTCACACCTCCCTTCGCCCGCAGCCCCGGGCGGCTCGTCGTGCGCAAGGGCGAAGGAACCGGCTACGTGAGTCCTTCCAAGCTCAAGGGCCTGACGCTCGCTGCCCAGTCCGGCACGACATTCGCAAACTATCTTGAGGAGAACTACCCGGACTCGACCGTCAAAACGTACGCGAAGATCGAGGAGGCGCTCGGTGCACTGGCCGACCGCAAGGTCGACGCCGTGCTGGCCGACAGCATCGAGCTCACCGATTGGCTCAGCCGTGATCCCGGCCGCCAATGCTGCGTGCTGGATGGGCCGCCCGTGACGGACCCCAAGTGGCTGTCGGAAGGCTTTTCCATCGCCGTGCCGAAGGGATCGGCGGATCTCGCCAAACGGCTGTCGGATGCTGTGACCGCAATCCGCGGCGACGGGACGTTCGAGCGGCTGAACGGAGCCTACGCCCCGTTCAGCCTCGAGTGACACTCGCTATCGGCACATCTTGTATTGGCCGGACGAGGCGAGATACTTCCCGGTCTGCGGATTGAACGAGCGGTACTTGGAGCGGCAGTAGTTGTACCACTCCTGCGTCCACGGTTCCGGCGCATATCCGCCGCCACCGCCGCCGCCGTAATAGGCAGGCGCAGGCGCTGAGCGGCTCATGCAATCGTTGTAGGCGGCCCAGTAGACCTGGCGCCAGCGGGCCTCGTTGTTGACGGCGCCGCCGACAGCGCCGACGCCCGTGCCGATCAGGGCGCCCGTGCCCGCCCCGCGACCGCCGCCCGCAATACCGCCGATCAAGGCGCCACCGATCGCCCCGGCGATCGCGCCGCCTGCCACGTCTTGCCCGCGCACGGTGCTCGAGGCGTAATTGCGCGCATAGTTGTCGCACTGGGCTTGCTGGGCGAAGGCTTCGCCGCCAGCGCCGACCAGCGTCGCCGCAAGGGTCGCCGCGAGCACGAGCGACTTGCCGGTGTAAGTCATCAGGTAGACCTCCTTCGTCACGAAAGGGAAGCGGTTGGTCGATTAACGCGCATCATCCGTCGCAGTTCGCCGCGTCCGATAGCCGTAAACTGTGCCAGATTCGCGGCAACAACCAGAGCTATATCGGTGGCCCGGCAGCCCCTGCAAGGACCCCGACAGGGAGGATGCAGGTGGTCAATATCCAGGAACTGTCGAACCAGGTTTCCGCCACCGGCCGTCGCGCGGGCGGCCGCGATGCACGCCGAGTCCAGCGCTCGGCGCCGCTGGCCTCGTTTCCCACGTTGACCCGGAAAATCCCGGTTTACGAGCTTGTTCCGGACGAGGCGATCGAGCTGATCCACGAGGAGTCGGTCAAGATCCTGGAAGACGTCGGGATCGACTTTCGCGACGACGAGGCCGCGGCAATGTGGAAAGCCGCCGGGGCCGACGTCCAGGGCCATCGCGTCCGCATCGATCGCGGATTGTTGATGAGCCTCGTTGCGCAGATTCCGTCGGAGTTCACGCTCACCGCGCGCAATCCGGCGCGGACGGTGAAGCTCGGCGGCAAGAACTCGATCTTCGTGCCGATGTACGGCGCCCCTTACGTGCGCGACCTCGAGAACGTGCGCCGCTACGGGAGCCTCGCCGACCTCAACAATTTCCACAAGCTCGCCTACATGCTGCCGGCGCTGCACTCCTCGAGCTCGATCTGCTGCGAGCCGATGGAAATCCCGGTGCCGAAGCGGCACCTGCACATCATCCATTCCGCGCTGAAGCATTCCGACAAGCCGTTCATGGGCATCGTCACGGCGAAGGAGCGCGCCGAAGACACCGTCAAGATGGCGAAGCTCGTGTTCGGCGAGGACTTCGTGAACGACAATCCGGTGATGGTGTCGATCACCAACTGCAATTCGCCGCTCGTCTGGGACGCGACGATGCTCGACGCGCTGAAGGTATACTCGCGCCACAACCAGCCGGTGATCCTTGCGCCCTTCGCGCTGTGCGGCGCCTCGACGCCGGCCTCGTCGGTCGGCTCGGTTGCGCAGGTGAACGCCGAGGCGTTGGCCGGGCTCGCCTTCACGCAGCTCGTGCGGCCCGGTTCGCCGCAGATCTACGGGCAATTCATGGTGACCGTCGACATGAAGTCGGGCGCGCCGATGGGGGGAACGCCCGAAGCGGCGCAGATGATGTTCCTAATGGGCCAGCTTGCCCGCAAGTATAACCTGCCGTGGCGAACGTCGGGCTTCCACGTGGGTTCGAAGATCAACGATGCGCAGGCCGGATACGAGGCCTCGATGCTGATGCACGCGGCGATCCTGTCGGGCGCGCACTACATCTGGCATGTCGCCGGCTGGCTCGAAGCCGGACTCGTGTGCGGTTACTCGAAGTTCATCACCGACGCCGAACAGCTCGAGGGCTGGTACAAATACGCGGGCGGCCTCTCGTTCGACGACTTCAAGGACGCCATGGCGGCGGTGCGCGAGGTCGGCCCGGGCGGCCACTACCTCGGCACGCAGCACACGCTCGAACACTTCGAGAGCGCGTTCTTCATGCCGAAGCTCATGGACTTCAACTCGTTCGAGCAGTGGTCCGCGGAAGGCTCGAAGGACCTCGACACGCGCGGGCGGGAGCGGGCGAAGGCGATGCTGGCGCAGTACGAGGAACCGAAGCTTGACGAAGGTGTTGCGGAGTCGCTGCGCGACTTCATCGCCCGCCGCGAACGCGAGTTGCCCGACACGGTGAACTGAGAATCCTCAGGCTTTTCCGCGCCTTACCCAGTCGGCGAACGACTTCAGCCAGAGCTCGATCACCTTGATCGTCGCCTCATCAGTAAGCTTGCCCGCGTCGTCGAACTTCTGCGGGGCGGAGCCGACGAATACTTCGGGCTTCGGCATCGGCAGCGCCTCGAGGCCCTGCAGGTTCTGGCGCAGGTGATACTGGGCGCGCCCCGTGCCCAGCGGGCCGCCGGATGCGCCGACGATGCCGACCGGCTTGTGCTTGAACGGCTGGTCCTTCGGGCGGGACACCCAGTCCGTTGCGTTCTTCAGCACGCCGGGGATCGAGAAGTTGTACTCCGGCGTCGCGATGATGACCCCGTCGGCGACGCGCACCTTGCCCACGAGTTCGAGAACCGAGGCAGGGATGCCCGACTTCGCCTCATCGTCGCCATCGTAGAGCGGGATGCCGTGCAGCGTGGCGATCTCGACCTGGAGGCCTGCCTTCGGACCCATGTCCTTGATCGTGCGGAGCAGCTTCGTGTTGTAGGACTCCTTGCGCAGGCTGCCCGTGATGGCGAGGATGTTCAGCGTATCGTCCACGTGATGGTTTCCCTGTTGGATCAGCGGTTTAGGCCGCCGACTTCTTGATGCGTTCGTAGGCGGCGAGTGCTGCGTCCCGCGCCCGGTCGTGCTCGACGATAGGCTTCGGATAGCTCTCGCCGAGAACGACGCCCGCTTCCTTCAGCACAAGCGGGGAGGCAAGCCAAGGCTTGTGGATGACGGCCGCGGGAAGACGCGCAAGCTCCGGCACGTACCGGCGCACGTAGGCGCCCTCGGGATCGAACTTTTCGCCCTGCAGCACGGGGTTGAAGATGCGGAAGTACGGCGCCGCATCCGCCCCGCAACCCGCCACCCACTGCCAGCTTGCCGCGTTGTTGGCCGGATCGGCGTCGACGAGCGTGTCCCAGAACCACGTTTCGCCCTCCTGCCACGGGATCAGGAGGTCCTTGACGAGGAAGGAGGCAACGATCATGCGCACGCGGTTGTGCATCCAGCCGGTCTGCCAGAGTTCCCGCATGCCGGCATCGACGATCGGATAGCCGGTGAGGCCTTTCGCCCAGAGTTTCAGGCCCGACTCGTTGCGCGCCCACGGAAACCGGGAAAATTCCGGGCGGAACGGTTCGGTCGCGAGATTTGGCCAGTGATGGAGGAGGTGGTAGGCGAACTCGCGCCAGAGCAGCTCCTTCAGCAGGTGCTCGCCGCCGCGATCGCTTCGGCCGTTTGCGGCCGCCATGGAATTTCTCACGGCGAACCAGATGGTTAGCGGGGAAATCTCTCCGAAATGGAGGTGCGGAGAGAGCCGCGACGTGGCCTCGAGATCGGGGCGGTTGCGATCGTCGCGATAGCCGTCGAGTGCGTGGGCGAGGAACCGGTCGAGCTTCTTCCGCGCGCCCGCCTCGCCGGGCTGCCAGGTTTCCGGGAACGATTTCGCCCAGTCGGGGCGGCCCGGGTAAAGCCGCCACGCGGCAAGCTCGTCCGAGGGGACCTTGCCGTCGAACGGAGCGATCTCGGTCGGGGCCGGGCGGGGCGGGCGATCGGGTTCGCGGGCGAAGCAGGCGCGCGAGAACGGGGTGTAGACCTTGTACGGTTCGTCAGCGCCGGTGCGGATCGTTTCGGGGTCGAACAGGACGTAGCCGCGATAGCGGTGCGCCGTGGCGCCAGCCGCTTCCACGGCCGCGCGCACCGCCTGCTCGCGGCCGGGGGACCACGGCGCATAGCCACGGGAGAAGTGGACGGAGCCCGCGCCGGTTTCGCGGACCAGGGAGGCAAGCACGTCTGCAGCGCGGCCGCGGCGCAGGATCAGGCGGAGGCCCTTGGCCGAGAGGGTCTCGGCGAGGGACCGGAGGCTTTGCTCCAGCCACCATTGCGAGGCGCCGCCCATGGGACGGATGCCGTCGATCTCCTCGTCGAGAGTATAGACCGGTATGACCGGGCCGGCCGCCGCGGCAGCCGTCAAGGCGGCGTTGTCGTTCAACCGCAAGTCATTGGTAAACCACGCGATTGCGGGCTTGGCCGCCGGCATCAAAAACTCCCGGGATCTTGGAGGAGAGCGTATCCGTAGTACGCCCCATGACGCTTCCGGATCAGGACAACGACCGACGCCTCGTGCTGGTTCTCGGCGACCAGCTGTCGCGCGACTTATCGAGCCTCGCGGACGCCCGGCCGGGGCGCGATTCTGTGCTCCTCGCCGAGGTCTCGGCCGAGGCGACGTATGTGAAGCACCACAAGAAGAAGATCGCGCTGGTGTTTTCGGCCATGCGCCATTTCGCCAGCGAACTCAAGGCGTTGGGTCATGCCGTCCGCTACGTGACGCTGGACGATCCCGACAACACCGGCACCTTGATGGATGAGGTGAAGCGGGCCCTACCCGGCCATACCCGGGTGGTGGTGACGGAGCCCGGCGAGGTGCGCCTGAAGCGCGACATGGCCGGCTGGGCGGCCATCCTCGGCGTGCCGGTCGAGGTCCGCGAGGACGACCGATTCCTCTGTTCGATCAACGACTTCCGCCGATGGGCGTCGGGCCGGCGCGAGCTTCGGATGGAGTGGTTCTACCGCGACATGCGGCGGAAGACCCGGCTCCTGATGGACGGCGATCAGCCGGCCGGCGGACAGTGGAATTTTGACCAGGAGAACCGGAAGCCGCCCATAGCGGGCCTGCGGTTTCCGGACGCCTTCGGGGTCGAGCCGGACCCCGTCACGCGCGCGGTTCTGGACCTCGTAGGCCTCAGATTTCCTGACCATTTCGGCGACCTCGAGCCGTTCCGGTTCGCCGTGACGCGGGCAGACGCCGAGCGCGCCCGCGACTGGTTCCTGACCCACGCGCTCGCCCGCTTCGGCGACTTCCAGGACGCCATGCTCCGGGGCGAAAAACGTTGTACCACAGCGTGTTGTCGCCCTACCTGAACCTCGGGCTCCTCGATCCGCTCGACCTCTGCCAGCGGGCCGAGGCGCGCTACCGAGCCGGCCTTGCGCCCCTCAACGCGGTCGAAGGTTTCATCCGCCAGATCATCGGCTGGCGCGAATATGTGCGCGGAATGTACTGGTTGTGCGCCGATGCACCCGTCGATGTAACGCCGTTGTCGCAGGGGTGTACCGTTTCGCCCTCGCCCGACTACACCCGCCTCAACCATCTCGAGGCCAAAACCCCCCTCCCCGCCTTCTACTGGACGGGGGAGACCGACATGGCGTGCATCGCCGACGTCGTGGCCCAGACGCGGGAGGAGGCGTACGCGCATCACATCCAGCGGCTGATGATCACCGGCAACTTCGCGCTGATCGCCGGGCTCGATCCTCATTCCGTACACGAATGGTATCTCTCCGTGTACGCCGACGCCTATGAATGGGTCGAGGCGCCGAACACGATCGGCATGGCGCTCCACGCCGACGGCGGCCGCCTCGCCTCGAAGCCCTACGCGGCGTCGGCCAACTACATCCGCAAGATGTCGAACTACTGCGACGGTTGCCGCTACGATCCGGGCAAGCGCACGGGTCCGGACGCCTGCCCGTTCAACTTCCTCTACTGGGACTTCATCGACCGCCACGCAGAACGGTTTGCCAAGAACCCGCGCATGGCGTTCCCGGTGAAGACGCTGGAACGCCTCGGCGAGGCCGAGCGCGCCGCGATCCGGCGAGAGGCGAAGGCGTTCCTCGAAGGACTAGCGCCGGCTGAGAAGGGCTGGACGCCCTAATTCCCCGCCGCGCTCATGCCGCCGGTCTTGGCGCGGTCGGCGAGGAGGCGGGTGAGCCAATCGGGGTCCATCTCGGGAACGGACGAGAGCAGCAGTTGCGTGTACGGAGGATGGGGCGGCGAGAGCACCTCCACCTTCGGGCCCTGCTCGACGACCTTGCCCTTGTACATGACGACCACGTGGTCGGCGATCGCACGCACGGTTGCGATGTCGTGCGTGATGAAGATGTAGGTGATGCCGAGCTCCTGCTGGAGCCGCATCAGCAGCTTCAGGATCTCCTCCTGCACGATCTGGTCGAGCGCCGAGGTCACCTCGTCGCAGATCACGAGGTCGGGCTGCGCGGCGAGCGCGCGGGCGATGCAGATGCGCTGCTTCTGGCCGCCCGACAGTTCGGACGGCAGGCGGTCGATGTAGCGGTCGTCGAGCTCGATCAGGCGCAAGAGTTCGCCGACGCGGCGGTCACGGTCGCGGCCCGAGACGCCGTGGTAGAACTCGAGCGGCCGGCCGATCACGTCGCGCACGGTCTGGCGCGGGTTCAGCGCCGTGTCCGGCATCTGGTAGATCATCTGGATGCGCCGCAGCGTGTCCTTGTCGCGGTCCTTGAGCCGGCGCGGCAGCGCCTTGCCCTCGAACACGATCTCGCCCGAGATCGGCGGAAGCAGCCCGGTGATGACGCGCGCGAGCGTCGATTTTCCGGAGCCCGACTCCCCGACCACTGCAACGGTACGGCCCTTCGGCACCGGCACCGACACGTCGTCGAGAACGGTGACGAGACCGCCATAGCTCGCGGTGACGTTCTTCACGGTGAGGATCGGCTGCGTCTCCGGGCGGCCATCGTTGGCGAGCGAACGCACCGCCCAAAGCGATTTCGTGTAGTCCTGCGTCGGCGCGGTGAGCATGGTGCGCGTGTCGGCTTCCTCGACGAGGCGGCCGTGACGCAGCACCATGATGCGATCGGCCATCTGGGCGACGACCGCGAGGTCGTGCGTGATGTAGATCGCCGCCGTCTGGAACTGCTCGACGATGTTGCGGATCGCCGCCAGCACCTCGACCTGCGTCGTCACGTCGAGCGCGGTGGTGGGCTCGTCGAAGATGATGAGGTCGGGCCGGCACTCCATCGCCATCGCGGTCATCGCGCGCTGGAGCTGGCCGCCCGAGACCTGGTGCGGGTAGCGGAAGCCGATCTGGTCCGCGTTCGGCAGCTGCAGGCGGCGGTAGAGGTCGATCGCGCTCTTCGTCGCGTCGTCCTTGCTCGCCACGTTATGGCGCAGCGCCGTCTCGATCGTCTGGTCGATGAGGCGGTGGGCGGGGTTGAAAGAGGCGGCGGCCGACTGCGCCACGTAGGCGATGCGCGAGCCGCGCAGGTCACGGCGCTGGTCCTCGGTCGCCTTCGTCAGGTCCATGCCGTCGAAGATGATCGTGCCTTGCGTGATGCGGCAGCCGGGCTTCGCATAGCCCATCGCGGCGAGCCCCAGCGTGGACTTGCCCGCGCCAGATTCCCCAATGAGGCCCAAAACCTCGCCGCGCTTCAGCGACAGGTCGATGCCGCGCACGATCGGGTTCCAGCGCTCGTCGGCGAACCCCTCGATGTGGAGGTCGCGCATCTCCAGGAGGACGGCGCCCTTCTCGCGGCCCGCCACCTGCTGGCGGCGCGCCTCGACCTTGCCGGCGGAACTCGAAGGCCTAGTGTTCATCGCGAAGCCCGCTCGTGCGATGGAGGAACCAGTCGACGATGAAGTTCACCGCGACCGTCAGTAGCGCGATGGCGGCCGCCGGCAGCAGCGGCGTGATGTCGCCGTAGGAGATGAGCGTCGCGTTCTCGCGCACCATCGAGCCCCAGTCGGCGGTGGGCGGCTGGATGCCGACGCCGAGGAACGAGAGCGAGGCGATCGTGATGAACACGAAGCAGAAGCGCAGACCGAACTCGGCGATGAGCGGCGGCATGACGTTGGGCAGGATCTCGCGCGTCATCACCCAGCCGAGGCCCTCGCCGCGCAGCCGCGCCGCCTCGACGTAATCCATCACCGCGACGTTGAGGCCGACGGCGCGCGACAGGCGGAACACGCGGGTCGAGTCGAGCACCGCGATGATCAGGATGAGGTTGAGGATCGAGGAGCCGAAGGTCGACAGCAGCATCAGCGCGAAGATGAGGCCCGGAATCGACATCAGCACGTCGACGAAGCGCGACAGCCCCTGGTCGAGCCAGCCGCGGTAGATCGCGGCGAGCATGCCGAGCGTGCCGCCGATCAGGAACGACAGCATCGTGGTGATGATCGCGATGCCGATGGTGTTGCGCGCGCCGTAGATGAGGCGGGTGAGCATGTCGCGGCCGAGCTGGTCGGTGCCGAGCACGAACTGGCCGCCCCACGGCGCGTAGGGCTCCTTGAACACCTCCGCCTCGCCGTAGGGCGCGAGCCACGGCGCGAACAGCGCGACGAACATGTAGGCGAACACGACGATCATGCCGAACCAGGCGGAGAACGGCGCCTTGCGAAGCTCCTTCCAGATCAGCTCCCGCTTGGTGCGGCGCGCTTTCGGCAGGCTGTCGGCGCCGACGCCGGGCGATGGCGATACGGTGGTCATCGCGGGTGCAGGAGCCTCGGGTTGGAGATGATCGACACGATGTCGGCGGCGAGGTTCAAGAGGATGTAGGTCGCCGCGAAGATGAGCGCGCAGGCCTGCACCACGGGGATGTCACGCGACTTCACCGCATCGACCATGAGCTGGCCGATGCCGGGGTAGACGAACACCACCTCGACCACCACCACGCCGACGACGAGGTAGGCGAGGTTGAAGGCGACGACGTTGACGATCGGCGCCCAGGCGTTCGGCAGCGCGTGGCGCAGGATCACCGTCATCGGCGAGAGGCCCTTCAGCCGCGCCATCTCGATGTAGGGGCTGGCGAGCAGGTTGATGATCGCGGCGCGCGTCATGCGCATCATGTGCGCGACGATGACGAGGGTGAGCGTGATCGCCGGCAGCGCGCAGCGCCACACGTGCTCCCAGAACGGCGTCTGGTCGGAAACGTTGGCGAGGATCGGGAATTTCGGGATCGCGTTGAGGAATGCCTGGATCGCCCCCGAAAGCCACGTGGGCGCTGCGGCGGCGAACTGGGTGGAGGCGAAGGTGTCGCGCGAGACGATCACGTAGGCGAGCATGTAGGCGATGAAGAACTCCGGAAACGAGATGGTGACGAGCGTGAACGAGTTCACCGCTCGGTCGAACCAGCTGTTGCGGTAGAGCGCTGCGAGGATGCCGAGGAACAGCGCGAGCGGCACGGCGATGACCGCCGTCATCACCGCGAGGAACAGCGTGTTGTAGAGGCGCGGCTCGATGATCTCGGCGACGGTGCGCTTGTAGCCGGCGCGGGCGGAGAACGAGTTGCCGAAGTCGCCGTGCGCGACGTTGGTGACCCACTCGATGTAGCGCGTGGTGGCGGGGCGATCGAGGCCGATCTCCTTGCGGAACGCCGCGACCGTTTCGGGCGTCGCGGCCTGCCCGAGGATCGCCTTCGCGAAGTCGCCGGGCAGCATCTCGACGGCCGAGAAGATGATGATCGAGACGACGAACAGCGTCACGAGGCCAAGCCCCAGACGCTGCAGCACCGTCCGCAAGACCGGATGCAGCGCGTTCAGCATCGTTCTTCTTGTTGTATGCCCTTCCCTGGGGATCGATGTTGGCATCAACGCCCTTGAGGTACCAGCGAAAAAACATTGCCCCTATGCCGGAACCGCAAACCGGTGGTGCTCCGTGTCGTCCCTCCGGCAAAGGATGGCCGGATCAGGCCCGGCCATGACGCGGGAGGGGCGCACACTCCATCCAATACTCTCTCGTCATCACCGGCCTCGAGCCGGTGATCCTCTTCGTCCGGCCCCAGAGGATGGCCGGGTCAGGCCCGGCCATGACGATGGGGGAAAGCGCGGCGGAGAGCGTCGCGAGGGTGCCGCGGCATCGCGGTCGTCTGGATCCTCGGGTCAAGCCCGAGGATGACAAAGTAAAGGGAGCCGCTGCATCGCCGTCGTCTGGATCCTCGGGTCAAGCCCGAGGATGACAACAGGAGCGGCAGGAGTGCGGCTTCACGTCTGACGGACGCCCGCGCCACCACACATGCACCTACTCTGTCATCCTCGGGCTTGACCCGAGGATCCACTTTCGGTGCGCCCCATCCCTCTTGTCATCCTCGGGCTTGACCCGAGGATCCAGCTACTTCCGTGGCGGCCCAGAAAGCTGACGGCCGGGGAGAGCCCCGGCCGCCAACAATCCGTTTGCGGATGATCGCGTCGGCTTTACGCGAACCACCAGCGCTGGGCGATCTTCTGGCCGTCGAGGTCCCAGTTCGTCGCGAGCTCGCCGTGGGCGAGCGCCTTCGAGTGGGCGTTGACGTAGGTCGACCAGCACAGGTTGATGAGGCCGCCGTCGTCGTGGACGAGCTGCTGCATCTCCGCGTACTGCGCGGCGCGCTTGGCGTCGTCGGTTTCCGAGCGGGCCTGCTCGAGCAGTTCGTCGAACCGCTTGTTCTTGAAGCCCGTGTCGTTCCAGGCGGCGTCCGACTTGTAGGCGACCGTGAACATCAGGTCCTGCACCGGGCGGCCGTTCCAGTAGGACGCGGCGAACGGCTTCTTGAGCCACACGTTGTCCCAGTAGCTGTCCGACGGCTCGGAGATGACGTTGATGTCGATGCCGGCGGCCGCGGCGTGCGCCTTGTAGAGCGTCGCTGAGTCGACGGCGCCGGCGAACGCGGCGTCGGCGGTCGAGAGGTCGACCTTCAGCGAGGAGAGGCCGGCCTTCTTGAGCAGGCTCTTCGCCATCTCGGGGTCGTACTTGTGCACCGGCTGCGGGTCGATCGCATACTTGATCGACGGCGCGATCGGGTTGTCGTTCGCCGGCTTGTTGATGCCGGAGAACACCTTCGCCGCGATGTCCTCGCGGTCGATCGCGTACTTCAGCGCGTTGCGGACGTCCTTGTTGTCGAACGGCGCGACCTGCGAGTTCATGACGAAGATGTAGTGGCCGTAGCCCGTCACCTTGTCGATCTCGAGGTTGGCGTTGCGCTGAAGCATGTTCAGCGTCTTCAGGTCGCAGCGGTCGATGTAGTCGACCTCGCCCGTCGTCAGCGCGTTGGTGCGCGAGGAGACGTCGGGGATGACCGTGAACGTCACCGCGTCGAACCAGGTCGGGCGGTAGTAGTTCGCGTTGCGCGACATCTGGGCGCGGACGCCCGGCTCCCACTTGTCGAGCTTGTAGGGGCCCGTGCGCACGCCCGACTGCCAGTCGGCCGAGCCGTCGTCCTTCGCCGGCATAATCGGGATGTGGTAGTCGGACGCGATGTACGGGAAGTCGGCGTTGCCGCCCTTGAGGATGAAGACGACGTTGTCGCCGTCGACCTTGATGTCCTCGATCGCCTCGACGTAGGTCTTGGCGGCCGACTTCGAGTCCTTGCCCATGTGGTGGCGGAACGAGGCGAGGACGTCGTTCGGGGTGACGGTCTTGCCGTTGTGGAATTCGACGCCCTTGCGGAGCTTGAACACCCACTTCTTGGCGCCGTCGGAGGACTCGTAGCTTTCGGCCAGGTCGCCGGTGATGTTGCCCTTGGTGTCGACCTCGGTGAGGCTGTTCGACGCGGTGCCCCAGAGCGCCGTGCCCGTCATCTGGTCGGGATAGGTGCCGGGATCGAGCGAGTCGGTGGTGGCGCCGTGGCCGATGCCGATGCGCAGCGTGCCGCCCTTCTTCGGTTCGGCGCGCGCGGCGGAGGTGAACATCGATGTGGCGACCGGCGCGGTGAGGCCGGCGGCGAGCGCGAGCTGCACGAAGTCGCGCCGCGAGATGCGGCCCTTTCGGGCGAGCGCTTCGGCAAGCTTCAGCTTGTATTCGAATTCCTTCATGGAGGAGTACCCTTCCCTAGAGTGCAGTCTTGACGCCTGTTCGCCCTGCCATTCGATGCGCGACCGCGGGCGATTGAGGCAGGAGACCTTAGCCACCTTCCGGACAGGTTTCCAGTTACGATGTGTCCATTCGTTTGCCCGTATTGGCAAAAAAGCGCGAGGCCGCCTGCATGCGCGGCGGCCCCTCGAAACGTCCAGAATTTTACGAAAAATCAGGCGAACCACCACCGTTGGTAGAGGTGGCCGCCGTCGTGGTCGTAGTTCGAATTGAGGTCGCCGTGGGCGACCTTCTTCGAATGCACCGACACCCAGTCGTTGAACATGAGGACCGCGACGCCGCCGTCGTCGTGCACGAGGTCCTGCATTTCGGCGTACATCGGCGCGCGCTTGGCCTCGTCGGTTTCGGCGCGGGCGGCGAGGAGGAGTTCGTCGAAGCGGGGGTTCTTCCACGCCGTCTCATTCCAGGCGGCGTCGGGGGCGTAGGCGGTGGTGAACATCCAGTCGGCGGTCGGCCGGCCGCCCCAGAACGACATGCACCAGGGCTTCTTCATCCACACCGTGTCCCAGTAGGAATCATCGCCCTCGCGCACGACGTTGATCTCGATGCCGCACTTCGCCGCCATGTCCTGCATGAGGACACCCGCATCGACCGCGCCGGCGAACGCGGCGTCAGAGACGGAGAGGTCGACCTTGAGGGACGAGAGCCCCGCCTTCTTCAGGTGGAACTTCGCCTTGTCCGGATCGAGGGTGTGGACGGGCGCGGGGTTGGTCGCGAACTTCACCGACGGCGCGATCGGGTTGTCGTTGCCGGGCTTGCCGTAGCCGAGCAGGATCTTGTCGACCAGCGCCTGCCGGTCGATCGACCACTTGAGCGCGCGTCGCACGTCGGCGTTGTCGAACGGCGCCATCGTCGTGATCATCGGCGCGACGAAGTGCGCAAAGCCCGTGATGTTGTCGACCTCGAGGTTTCCGTTGCGCTTTAGCATCGCGAGCGTCTTCAGGTCCGGGCGGTCGATGTACTGCACCTCGCCCGTGACGAGCGCGTTGGTGCGCGCGGCGACGTCGAGGATCGACAGCATCTCGACCTCGTCGAACCAGACGTCGCGGTGGTAGTTCGGATTGCGCCTTCCCTTGGCGCGCACGCCGGGTTCGAACGCCTCGAGGATGAAGGGGCCGGTGCCTTCCGCCTTCTCCCACTGCATCTTGCCGTCCTTCGACGGCAGGATCGGCAGGTGGTAGTCGGAGGTGAGGTAGGGGAAATCGGCCGAGCCCGACTTCAGCGTGAAGACGACCGTGTCCTTTCCGTCCGCCTTGATGTCGTCGACGATCGCGAGGATCGACTTTGCGGCCGACTTCGAGTCGGGGCCCATGTGGTGGCGGTAGGAGGCGATGACGTCCTCGGCCTCGAGCGACTTGCCGTTGTGGAAGGTGACGCCCTTGCGCAGGCGGAACACCCAGGTCTTCGCGCCGTTCTCCTGCTCGAAGCTTTCGGCGAGGTCGGGCTCGACGCCGTTCTTCGTGTTGATCTGAACGAGCATGTTGCCGATCAGGCCCTGGCCGATGTCGCCGTCGAAGGCGTTGTTCCAGGTCGCCGGGTCGAGCGTGTCCTTGGTGTTGCCGTGACCGAGGGCGCAGCGGAAGAAGCCGCCCTTCTTCGGTTCGGCGCGCGCCGCGCGGGCGAACATCGCCTCGCCGGCGGCAAGCGTGAGCCCGCCCGCCACCGACAGCTGGACGAAGTCGCGGCGCGAGATCTTCCCCCTGGCGGCAAGCCTGAACATGTCGTCGAGCTTCATCTGACACCCCTTCCCATAGTTCGTATGCGGACTGTTGGCGGGCGGCCCATGCTGGCCGTGCCTCCGCGCCGCGGTTTCCCGCGGACGACTTTTGCTTTCCCTGCCCGTCCCGGATGATTGATACTCGCCGAGCGGTTAAGAAGCCGTCGCACGGGAGCGCCTGATCCCTAGGTGCTCGAAACGCGTACAATTCGAACGATCGCCGCCTGGAGAGAACGTTTCGGTCATGGCCCCACTGGAAGTTGCTGTCATCGGCAGCGGGATCGCGGGGCTGTCCGCCGCCTGGCTGATCGCGAGGCGCCACAAGGTGACGGTGCTCGAACGCAACGAGTACGCGGGCGGCCATTCCAACACCGTCGATGCGGGTTGGCCCAGAGGTTCGATCCCCGTCGACACCGGGTTCATCGTCTACAACCCGCCTGCCTACCCGAACCTCACGGCGCTGTTCGAACACCTGAAGGTGCCGGTGAAGCCGGCGCCGATGACATTCTCCGTGTCGCTCGAGAACGGCCGCTACGAGTATTCCGGCACCGGCGCAGGCGGCCTCTTCGGCCAGCCGTCCAACATCGTCAACCCGAACCACTGGCGCGTGCTTGCCGACGTGATGCGCTTCTTCCGTACCGCGCAGGGAAAGCTCGAGGCCGCCCCGGACGACATGACGCTCGGCGCGTTCCTTAAGGCCGAGGGCTACAGCAGGGCGTTCGCCGATCTCCACCTCGTGCCGATGACGGCGGCGATCTGGTCGTGCCCCGAGGCGCAGGCACTCGACTATCCGGCGAAGGCGTTCGTGAAGTTCTTCGCCAACCACGGCCTCCTCAAGGTGAAGAACCGGCCGCAGTGGATGACGGTCGACGGCGGCTCGCGCGAATACGTTCGCCGCCTCGTCGCCGACGGGGGCTTTGCGGTCGAGACCGGCAACGCGGTGACGCGCATTCGCCGCGACGGACGCGTTACGGTGACGCTCGCGAACGGCGCCTATCGCCGCTTCGACCACGTGGTGATTGCAACGCATGCGGACGAAGCGCTGGCGCTGCTCGCCGACCCGGACACGCAGGAGCGGGCGCTGCTCTCCTCGTTCCGCTACACGGAGAACCTTGCGGTGCTGCACGGCGACCGCACCTTCATGCCGCGGCGCGAACGCGTGTGGTCGAGCTGGAACGCGCTCAGCGAAGGCGGCGCAGGCAGCCGCCTCTACGTGACGTACTGGATGAACCGCCTGCAGACGATCCCGGGGCCCGCCGACTTCTTCGTCACGCTGAACCCGCCCCGCGCGCCGAAGGCGACGCTCGCCTCCTTTGACTACACGCACCCGGTGATGGACGTGTCGGCGCTCACGGCGCAGAAGCGGCTGTGGACGCTGCAGGGCCGGCGCAACACGTGGTTCTGCGGCGCGCATTTCGGCGCGGGCTTCCACGAGGACGGCCTCCAGGCGGGGCTTGCGGTGGCGGAAGACCTTGCGGGCGTGCGGCGGCCATGGTCGGTCAAGGACGAATCCGGGCGCATCCATCGCCTCGCCCGCGCGACACCCGTCGCGACCCTGCCGGCACGGCTTGCGCGGACGATGCGATGACGGACTCCGCCGAACGCCGCGCATCGCTCTACGTCGGCGAGGTCGTGCACACGCGGTTGAAGCCGGTGGTGCATGCCTTGCGCTACGAGGTGTTCACGCTCCATGCGGACCTCGACGCGCTGCCGGATCTCGACCAGCGGCTGCGGCTCTTCTCGCTGAAGCGCTTCAACCTCGTGTCGTTCCACCCGGCCGACCATGGCGGCGTGCGGCGCGATCCGGCGCACCGGCGCGCTGACCCGCGCGCGGAGCTCCTCGCGCTGAAGCAGCGCATCCTGGCCGCCGCGGACGAAGCGCTCGGCGCCGGCATCGCGGAGCGCGTCGAAATCCTCTGCTACCCGCGCATCCTCGGCTATGCGTTCAACCCGCTCACCACGTACTACGTGTACGATGCATCGGGCGCGCTGCGGCTGATGGTCTACGAGGTGAACAACACCTTCGGTGAACGCCACACCTACGTGCTGCCGGTGCGGGACGCGTCGGCGGGCACGCTCGCGCAAGCGACGCGAAAAGTGTTCTTCGTGTCCCCGTTCAACCGGGTCGAGGGGCGCTACGGCTTCCGCGTGACGCAACCCCTGGATGAGGTGACGATCGGCGTCAGCCTGAAGACGGCAGACGGGCCGGTGCTCAAGGCGCATTTCCGTGGAAGGCGGCAAACCTTCGACGACAAAAATCTTCTCGCGGCCTGCCTGCGTATGCCCCTGATGACCCTCAAGGTCATGGCCGGCATCCACGTCGAGGCGCTGAGGCTGTGGCTCAAGGGTCTGAAGTTCGTAAGGCGGCCCAGACCGCCAACGGAGCCGTTCAGCATTCAAACGCGCCGGGGGTAGACTTTCATGACCGACACCGTCTCCTCGCTCCGCCTCGAGCGGCCGGGACCGCTTGCGCGGTTCATCGAACGCACCGGGCAGCGCTGGCTCGCCCGCGACTTCGACGGGGCGCTCGACGTGACGCTGACCTCCGGCCGCACGCTCCGGCTGGGGCATGCCGGGACACCGGCAGCAGCGCACGTGACGTTCCGCTCCTACCGCGTGGTGCAGCGCTCGATCGCGCGGGCGTCCATCGGGTTCGCCGAGAGCTACATGGACGGCGACGTCGAGGTGGACGACCTCGTCGGCCTGTTCCGCTTCTTCCTCAAGAACCGACCCGGCCTTTCGGAAGCGGGCCGCGGCCTGTTCCGGGTGCGCCTGCCGGACCGGCTGTTCCACTGGCGTCGTGCCAATTCGAAGCGCGGCTCGAAGAAGAACATCGCTCACCACTACGACCTCGGCAACGCGTTCTACCGGCTTTGGCTCGACCCCTCGATGACCTACTCCTCCGCCCTGTTTGGTCCGGGCACGGAGGACCTCTCGGCGGCGCAGGCGGCGAAGTATGACCGCGTGCTCGAACTGCTCGGCATGCCGCGTGATGCGCGCCTGCTCGAGATCGGCTGCGGCTGGGGCGGAATGGCGCGGCGCGCTGCGCGGGCCGGGCTTTCGGTCGAGGGCATCACGCTGTCGCGCGAGCAACTCCAGTGGGCGCAGGACGCCAATGCCGACCTCGGCCAGCGCACGCAGTTCGCCTTCAGGGACTACCGCGACACGACCGGGACCTACGACGGCGTGGTGTCGATCGAGATGATCGAGGCGGTGGGCGAAGAACACTGGGGCACATATTTCCGCACCGTGGCAGACCGTCTCAAACCGGGCGGACGTGCGGTCATCCAGGCAATCACGATGGAGCCCTCCCGCTTCCGGCACTACCGGCGCAAGGTGGACTTCATCCAGCGCTACGTGTTTCCGGGCGGCATGCTGCTGACGGCCCCCGCGATCGCGGCCGAGGCCGAAAAGGCGGGGCTGACCCTCACCGCCGCGGAAACCTTCGGCGAAAGCTATGCGCGGACGCTGTCGATCTGGCGCGAGCGGTTCGAGGCGAACTGGCCGGAAATCCGTGAGCTCGGCTTCGACGAGCGGTTCCGCCGGCTCTGGCGGTACTACCTCGCCTACTGCGAGGCAGGCTTCCTCGAGGGCGCGATCGACGTGGGGTTGTACCGGCTGGAGAAGCGTTGAACCGGGGAACCGCCTCGACCGTAGCCAGTTTCCAGATGCAAGCCGACGCGCAGGCGAACAGGTCATGCTGAAGCGGGTGAACGACACGAACGGCGCCATAACGAGGCTCGATCTCGCGCAGTTCTTTGCGGGGGAAACGCTGGCGGCCGGCTATTTCGAGGACCGGCTCGGCCGGGTCCGGCGCTCGTTCGTCGTCAAGATCGAAGGCCGGCAGGTGCCGGGCGGCTTCGTGCTGGAAGAGGAGTTCCACTACAGCGACGGGGCGATCGAGCATCGCACCTGGCGCATGTGGGTTTCGGACGACGGCGCTTCGTTCACCGGTTCCACGACCGACGTCGAGGGCGAGGCGAAGGGCGTCGTGGAGGGCCTTTCGGCGCGGTTGACCTACACGATGTCGGTGCCGGTCGGGAACCGGCGCATCTCCATGCGGTTCGCCGACGCGATGCACCTGATGCCGGACGGCACGCTGCTCGCGCACGCGGTCGTGTCGAAGTTCGGCGTGACCCTCGGGCACGTCATCATTTCGTTCCGCAAGGCATAGCCGCCCGAACGGCGGCACCACCCCTCACTCGTTGGCGGCGATGGCGGCCTGGATGTCGCGGTCGCGCTTCTTCTCGGTGCGGTACATGACGATGCCGGCGATGATCACGCCGATCGTCACCACGCCCACGATGATGGTGGCGAGCGCGTTGATGTCGGGCGTCACCCCGAGCTTGATCTTGCCCCAGATGTAAATCGGCAGCGTCGTCGTGCCCGGCCCGTTGGTGAAGTTGGTGATCACCACGTCGTCGAGCGACAGCGTGAACGCGAGGAGCCAGCCGGAGATCATCGCCGGCGCGATGATCGGCAGCGTGATGTCGAGCAGCACGCCGAGCGGCTTCGAGCCGAGGTCCATCGCGGCCTCTTCCACCGCGCGGTCCATCTCGACGAGGCGCGAGCGCACCACCACCGCCACGTAGGAGAGCGAGAACGTGGTGTGGGCGATCGCCACCGTCGTGAAGCCGCGGCCCGAGGGCCAGCCGATGAACGTCTCCATGTAGACGAAGAGGAGCAGCATCGAGAGGCCGGTGATGACTTCCGGCATGACGAGCGGCGCCGAGACGAGCCCCGAGAACAGCGTCTTGCCGCGGAAGCGCGAGAAGCGGGCGAGCGCCATGCCGGCCATCGTGCCGAGGATCGTCGCCAGCGTCGCCGACAGGAGCGCGATCCTGAGTGACAGCCACGCGGCGTTCAGCACCTGGTCGTTCTGGAACAGCTTGCCGTACCACTCCGTCGAAAAGCCGCCCCACACGGTCGCAAGGCGCGACTTGTTGAACGAGTAGATGATCATCGAGATGATCGGGATGTAGAAGAACGCGTAGCCGAACGCGAGCCAGGTCAGGAGGAAGGTCGAGTTGCGCTTCATCGCCCGGCCTCCGCGGCGGCATCGGCCCGCGACTGGAAATTGTTGTAGATCATGATCGGCACGACGAGCAGGATCAGCAGCGCGACGGCGATCGCCGAGGCGACCGGCCAGTCGCGGTTGAGGCCGAACTCGTCGTTGATGACGCGCCCGATCATCGGGCTGTCGGCGCGGCCCATGAGCGAGGGGATGACCAGTTCGCCCGTCGCCGGGATGAACACCAGCATGCCGCCCGCGACGATGCCGGGGATCGAGAGTGGCAGCGTGATGTCGCGGAACACCTCCATGGGCCTCGAGCCGAGGTCCATCGCCGCCTCGTCGAGCGTGCGGTCGAGCTTCTCGAGGGTGGCGTAGAGCGGCAGGATCATGAACGGCAGGTAGCTGTAGACGATGCCGAGGATGACCGCACCGTTGGTGTTCATCATCTGGAGCGACTCGACGGGCGCGCCGGCGCCGATCGTGTGGTTGTAACCCCAGGTGACGAGGTTGTTGAACCAGCTGTTGTTCGAGAGGAGCCCGATCCACGCGTAGATGCGCAGGAGGAACGAGGTCCAGAACGGCAGGATGACGAGCAGCAGCATGAGGTTGCGCTGCCAGCCTTCGGCGCGCGCGATCGCCAGCGCCATCGGGTAGCCGATGACGAGGCAGAAGAAGGTCGCGATCGAGGCGAAGATCAGCGAATTGATGTAGCCGTTGATGTAGGTCGGATCGGACAGGATCAGCTGGTAGTTCTCCCAGCTGATGTAGGGCCAGGCGGTGTCGAACTCGACCGGCGGCTGGGCGATCGTCGAGACGCCGAGCGAGATCACGATCACGATGAAGAACGGCAGGAGGAAGAAGAAGATCAGCCAGACGTAGGGGATCGCGATGATGAAGTCGCGCCACGCCTTGCGGTCGAGCCACTGCCTCAGGCCGTGGACGTCCCGGGTGATCTCGCTTTCGGGTCCGGCGGCCGTGCCGCCCGAGGGTACGACGCCCGCCATCGTCTCACTCCGTCAGAAGGATCGCGGAGGAGGGATCGAACGAGAGCCACACCTCGTCCTCCCAGTCGGCGACGCGCTCGCTCTCCTGGGCGCGCCGGTCGTTGACGCGGTTGACGCGCACGATCGTGCCGGAATCGAGCTTCACGCGGTAGAGCGAATCCTTGCCGAAGTAGCCGAGGTCGAGAACCTTGCCCTTGAAGGCGTTCACCGTGCTGCGCGGCTTCTTGCGGTCGATCTGGATCTTTTCCGGGCGCACCGCGACCGACACCGTCTGGCCGGTGGCGGCGCCGTTCGCGTCGGCGACGACCACGTCGCCGCCGGCGGTCGGGGCGGAGACGATCACCTGGTTCTTCGCCACGCGCTCCACCGTGCCGTCGAACTGGTTGATCGAGCCGATGAAGTCGGCGACGAACTTCGAGCGCGGGAACTCGTAGATCTGGGTCGGTGACCCCACCTGGCGGATCACGCCCTTGTCCATCACCGCGATGCGGGAGGCGAGCGTCATCGCCTCCTCCTGGTCGTGCGTGACGACGATGAAGGTGACGCCGGTTTCCTCCTGGATGCGCATCAGCTCGAATTGCGTCGCCTCGCGGAGCTTTTTGTCGAGGGCGCCGAGCGGTTCGTCGAGGAGGAGCAGCTTCGGCTGCTTGGCGAGCGCGCGTGCGAGCGCCACGCGCTGGCGCTGGCCGCCGGAAAGCTGGTGCGGCTTGCGGCCGCCGTACCCGTCGAGCTTGACGAGTTCGAGCATCTCCTTGACGCGGGCCTTTCGCTGCTCGCCCGTCATCTGTTCGTGCTTCAGGCCGTAGCCGATGTTGCTCTCGACCGACATGTGCGGGAACAGCGCGTAGGACTGGAACATCATGTTGACCGGCCGCTCGTACGGCGGGATGCCGGTCATGTCCTGACCGTCGATCGAGATCTTTCCCGACGTCGGCGTCTCGAAGCCCGCGAGCATGCGCAACAGCGTGGTCTTGCCGCAGCCCGATCCGCCGAGCAGCGCAAACAGCTCGCCGCGCACGATGTCGATGGAGACGTTGTCGACGGCGGTGAATTCGCCGAACTTCTTGGTGACGTTCTCGATCCGGACGAACGGCTCGCCCTTTGCCGTTGCTTGCATGCTGTCGCCGTTCCTCCCTCAGGCCCGGGCGACCCTCCCCGGCCACCCGGTCAGGAGGTTCTACAGGGGAAATCCGTCACCGTCAGCCGTCTTTTCGCGTGGAGCGGCCGGACCCTCGCGGATCCGGCCGGCCCTGATCAGCCCACGGACGATCAGCCCGTCTTGATCTTGCTCCAGGCGCGGGTGCGGGCGCGCTCGAGCTTCTTGTCGAGCGTCTTCGGCGTCCACAGCTCCTTGCGGATCGACTCGGGCGGGAACACCGCCGGGTCGTCGAGCACCGCCTTGTCGGTGTACTTCAGCGCCGGGATGTTGGCGTGCGCGTAGTGCGTGAAGTTCGTGCACTTCGCGATCACCTCGGGCTGCAGCATGTAGTTGATGAACTTGTAGGCGTTCTCGACGTGCGGCGCGTCCGCCGGGATCGTCCACAGGTCGAACCATGCGGGCGCGCCCGTGTCCGGCACGAAGTAGGCGAGGTCGATCTTGACGCCGGCCTCGGCGGCGCGCGCCTTCGACGTGGCGTAGTCGCCCGACCAGTTGTTCACCGCGCACAGCGCCTTGTTCGGCAGCGCGTTGATGTAGTTCGAGGAGTCGAACGTCTTGATGTACTGGCGGATCGGCTTGAACGCCTCGACCACGGCGTCGTAGTCCGCCGGGTCGGTGGTGTCGGGGTTCTTGCCCAGATACTTCAGCACCAGCGGGAACACGTCGCTCGGCTCGTCGAGGATCGAGAGGCCGCAGGTGGCGAGCTTCTGCGCGTTCTCCGGCTTGAAGATCATGTCGAGCGAATGCACCGGCGCATTGTCGCCGAAGCGCTCCTTCACCATGTCCATGTTGTAGGTGAAGCCGACGGTGCCCCACATGTACGGTGCGCCGTACTGGTTGCCCGGGTCCCACCCCTCGATGATCTTCAGGATCGCGGGATCGAGGTTCGACCAGCCGGAGAGCTTCGCGTGGTCGAGTTTCTGGAAGACGCCCGCCTCGATGAAGCGCGCGATGGTCGAGCCGGAATGCAGCACCACGTCATAGCCGCTCTTGCCGGCAAGCATCTTGGCTTCCTCGGCCTGGGTCGAGTCGTACATGTCGTAGGTGACCTTGATGCCGGTCTCCTTCTGGAAGTCGGCGACCGTCGTCTCGCCGATGTAGTCGGTCCAGTTGAAGACGTTCACCACTTCCTCGGCGCGGGCCCGCGTGGCGATATAGGGCATGGCGAGCGCGGCGGCGCCCGCCTTGAGCGCCTGGCGTCTGGTGAGAATGGTCATGAATGGCATCTCCCTACGGCAGCGTCCCGCGGCGCCGCCTTTCTGACTAGATCCGACGGGACTGGGTCCGGTTTCTCCGGACACGGTGGCAAAAAAACGATTTGAAACGTGAATTCCCTGTCATGTGTTCCCGATCGTGCCGGAGAGACCACGCTTGACGAGGCTGCGCGCAATAATCAGGCGCTGGATTTCGCTCGTTCCCTCCCAGATGCGGTCGACGCGCAGCTCGCGCAGGAACCGCTCGGCAACATTCTCGCGCATGTAGCCGCGACCGCCGAAGATCTGCACCGCCTTGTCCGCCACGCGACCGGCCATTTCCGAGGCCATCAGCTTGGCGAGGGACGCGCGGGCGTGCAAGGTCTTGACGTCGGCGTCGGTGTCGTGCGCGGCGGCCGCCTCGCGCGTGACGAGGCGCGCGGCGTGCAACTCCATCGCCATGTCGGCGAGCATCGCCTGGATGAGCTGGTATTCGGCGATCGGCTGGCCCGACACGACGCGCGCCTTGGCGAAGGCGAGCGCCTCCTCGATCAGCCGTTCGGCGCCACCGCAGCAGCGCGCGGCGATCATCAGCCGCTCGCGGCGGAACCAGGCCTGGGTGAAGCCCATGCCATCACCTTCCGCCCCGATGCGCTCGGTGGCCGGCACGCGCACCTTCTCGAACGCGACGATCGGATGGTGGTGATTGTACGTGTGCGCATAGAGCGGCGAACGCTTCACCGTGACGCCCGGCGCATCCACCGGGCAGAAGAACAACGCGTGCGCGCCGTCGTTCGCCCCGCCCTCGATCTTCGCCTGGACGATCACCGTGTCGGCGAGGTTGAAGCTCGTCACGTGCCACTTCTCGCCGGTGATCACGTAGTGGTCGCCGTCGCGGCGCGCGGTCGTCCTGATCTCGGAGGGATCGGAGCCGGCGTCCTCTTCGGTGATCGCGTAGCAGACGTGGCGGTCGCCGCGCATCATCGCCTTGGCGTGGCGTTCGATCTGGTCCGCCGAGAACGCCTCGAACATCCAGCTCTGCGCTTCCGGATAGCACCACGACAGCGCGTTGGTGACGCGGCCCATCTGCTCGTAGACCACGGCCTGCGTGAGGACCGGAAGTTCGAGGCCGCCATGAATCTTCGGCGCGTCCATCCTCGAGAAGCCGAGGTCGATCGCCATCTTCTCGTGGCGTTCGGCGACGCCGTCGGGGAGGCGTCCCTCGTGCATCTCGGCGTACTGTTCGTGCGGCACGAGCTCCCGGTCGACGAACGCGCGGGCCTTTGCGGCCCACGCCGTCGCGTCTTCGGGGAGCGCGGCGAACGTCACGCGATCACCTCGCCCTCGGGTGAGAAATGCTTCGGGAAGAAGGCCCCGAGCGCCGCCATGGCGGTGCGGAACCCTTCCTCGCGGCTGATCGGCGTCTGCATCGTCATCATGTCGAGCCAGATACCTTCCATCATCGCCTCGAGCCCGCGCGCGATGCGCACCGGGTCGTAGGGGTAGCCGCTCTCCTCGATGATCGCCCGGCAGATGGCGATGATCGTCTGCTGGTAGTCCTCGTCGTTGGCGCTGCAGTGCTCCATGTAGGTGGGCCGGCTCTGCGACTCGGCCCAGAAGGCGCACCAGGCGGCGAGCTTGCGGGGCGTACACACGACCTCGTTGAAATCGGCGGAAAGCAGCGCCTTGAGCCGATCGGCGGGCCTTTCGCCTGCCATCGCGAGGGCCGAGCGCCAGTTGGTGCTGTACTCCGAGGAGAGTGCGCGGAGCGTCTCGACGAGGAGCTTCTCCTTGCTCTCGAAGTGGAAGTTCACGATGCCGCCGGACAGTCCCGCCTGGCGGGCGACGTCGCCGAGCGTGGTGCCCGAGTAGCCGCGTCGCGCGAGCGTATCGATCGTCGCCTCGATGAGCTGCTGGCGGCGCACCTCCTTCGAGGCCTTGCGCGAGGTGGGAAGCTGGACGACGCGGCTTTCTTCCATCGCTTGTCCTTCCGTCATGGTTTGCGCGCCCGCAGATGGTGCGGGCAGTGCTCGCCCGAATCGAGCACGACCTGCATCCTGTCCCAGATTTCGATGTTGTGGTCGACGAACTCCTTGCCGAGCCGCTTCACCGCGGCCTCGTAGTACGGGCCCTTCATCGCGGCGGCTTCCTGCTTCGCCTGCACGCGGTACCAGGGATTGCGGTTGACGACCTCGATGTCGACGAAGCCCGCCCTTTCGAGCGCCTTGCGGTAGCGCTCGGGCGAGGCCATGCCGAAGTCGAGGCCTTCGGCCTTGATGTAGGCGGCCATCTCGGGCGAGGGCGTGCCGTCGTGCCCGATCAGCCAGTCGGAGGCGACGAAGCGCCCGCCGGGCTTGAGGATACGGAAGACGTCGGCCATCAGCGTCTCCTTGTCGGGGATGTGCACGATGGCGTCCTTCGAGAACACGACGTCGAACGTCGCCGGCGGGAACGGCAGCGGGCCGGGCGCGACCTTGAGGAAGCCGGTGCGCGTGGCGAGACCTTTCTTGAGCGCCCGCTCGCGCGCGGTGGCGAGCACCGTGTCTTCCACGTCGATGCCGCAGACGTAGCCCGCGCCGAACCGTTCGACGAGGAGGAAGTCGATGCCGCCGACGCCGCAGCCGATGTCGAGCACGCTCTTGCCGCGGAGGTCGACGCCTTCGACGAGGCGCGCCACTTCGTCGGGGCCGCCGGGCGACAGCCAGCCCTCGCCCCAGACGATCTCGAGCATCGAGATGAGGTTGCCGCCGTAGAGTTCGCCGGATGCATCCGCCGTCATGGAAGCCTCTCCTGCACCAAACGCTGCCATACCGCCCGATTCCCTTGGCGGCTGTCTATAGTTTGGCCATTCTGATTGACCATTCAATCAAAATCGTGCATCCATACCATTCTGAACGGACATTCAAAACGAAAAAACACGAGAAGGGCAGTCGTCATGGCCAGGAAGCTTACCCGCTCCAACGCACACTTCGAGAAGGCGCTGACGCGGCTGCCGCTCGGAGTCGCCTCGAACTTCCGCTACTGGGGCGACGACCGCACCATCTACGTGAAGCGCGGCAAGGGCGGGCGCACCTGGGACATCGACGACAACTGCTACGTCGACTACCGCCTCGGCTACGGCCCGGCGATCCTAGGCTATGCGGACGACCGCGTGGACGCGGCGGCGCGCGAAGGCATGGAAGTCGGCGGCGTGTTCGCGCTCTCGACCGAGCGCGAGTTCACGGTTGCCGAGCGCATCGCCAAGATGGTGCCCTCCGTCGATCTCGTGCGCTACTCGAACTCCGGCACCGAGGCCGTGATGGCGGGCCTGCGGCTGGCGCGCGCCTACACCGGCAAGGAATCCTACGTGCTGATCGAAGGGGCCTACCACGGCCTGTTCGATGCGGCGCTGTGGATGAAGGACATGGGGAACTGGGACCCCCGCTCGAACGCCGACCCGGTGACCGTGCCCTACAGCCAGGGCGTGCCGCAGGTGACGAAGCAGCTCCTGCACCTCACGCCGATGAACGACCTGCAGCGGCTCGAGGACATCCTCCGGAAGCACGGCTCCGACATCGCCTGCCTCCTGATCGAGCCGATCATGGGTAACTGCTGCGGCATCTCCGCGACGCCCGCGTTCGTGAAGGGCGCGCGCGAACTCTGCACGAAGTACGGCGTGCTGATGTTCATCGACGAGGTGAAGTCGGGCTTCCGCGTCGCCAAGGGCGGCGTGCAGGAGCTCTACGGCGTCGAGGCCGACATCTGCACCTTCGCCAAGGCCATGGGCAACGGCTACCCGATCGCCGTCGTCTGCGGCCGCGAGGAGATCATGCGCAAGTTCGGCAAGGGCGTCGCGCACGGCGGTACGTACACGGCGCATTCGGTGTCGCTTGCGGCGACCGACAAGTGTCTCGAGATCCTCGACGAGACGCCGGCGCTGGCGACGCTCGCCGCCTACGGCGAGAAGCTGAAGTCCGGCATGACGCAGATCCTCGACGCGCGCGGAATCATCCACTCCTTCGCCGGGCATTCCTCGATGTTCGGGCTGTTCTTCGCGCCCGAGCCGCCACGCGACTACCGCGCCTGGAAGCGCTCCGACTACGCGTTCTACGACACGATGGCCCATTACATCCAGGATGCCGGCGTGATCTGCGAACCCGACAGCCGCGAGCCGTGGTTCATGTGCGAGGCGCACGACGAGAGCTGCCTGAAGGACACGCTGAAGGCCTTCGAGCAGGCGGTCGACTTGACGCTCAAGGACGTACAGCCGAACCGCTTCCAGTCCGCCGCCGAGTAAGCGCACCGACATGTCCCGCTACGACGCCGTCATCATCGGGGCCGGCCACAACGGACTCGTGACCGCCGCCTACCTCGCGAAGGCCGGGCTCAAAGTCTGCGTGGTCGAGAAGAACGACTGGATCGGCGGCGCCACAACGTCGCGCTCGCACTATCCGGGGATCGTCTACTCGAACTGCTCCTACGTGTGCTCGCTCCTGCGCCCCGAGATCATGCGCGATCTCGACCTGCCGCGGCACGGGCTGCAGGTGATCCCCTACGAGGGCGGCGCCGTGCTGACGCGCGACGGCGGCTACCTCGCGACCTACCGCGACCACGAGGCGAACCGCCGCGAGATCGCGCGCTTCTCGGCACGCGACGCGGAAGCCTACGACCGCTACGCCCGCGACGTGCTGCGCCAGTGTCGTTTCATCCGCCCGCTGCTGATGCGCGCCCCGCCCGACCCGACGTCATTCAATCCGCGCGACGTGCAGGAACTGCTGTTCCTCGGCAAGCACTTCTGGGGCCTCTCCGAGATGGAGATGTACGACACGGTGCGGTTCTGGACGATGTCCATCTCCGACTTCCTCGACGAGTATTTCGAGACCGACGTCGTGAAGGCGTACCTCTCGGTCTCCGGCATCATCGGGACCGCGCTCGGGCCGATGTCGCCGGGCTCTGCCTACGTGTTGCTCCACCATTACATGGGCGAGGTCGACGGCAACGTCGGCGCCTGGGGCTACGCACGCGGCGGCATGGGGTCGGTGTCGAAGTCGCTCGCCTCGGCGTTCCAATCGTTCGGCGGCGAGATCCGCACCGGCCACGGGGTCGACCGGGTGCTGGTGACGGGCGGCCGTGCGACCGGCGTGGTACTCGACAACGGCGACGAGGTGCATGCGCCGCTCGTCGTCTCCTCGGCGGACGTCAAGCGCACGTTCCTGAAGCTCGTCGAGGAGAAGGACCTGCCGAACGAGTTCCTCGATCGCGTAAAGCGCTTCAAGATCCGCGGCTCGTCCGGCAAGGTGAACATCGCGCTCGACGGGCTGCCGAAGTTCCCGGCGCTGCCCGACGACTCGCCCTGCTATCGCGGCGATCTCCACTTTACCGACACGGTCGAGCGCATGGAGCGCGCCTACGACGACTGGAAGGCCGGTACGTGGTCGCGTGACCCGTTCCTCGACATGATGATCCCGACCACCATCGACCCGACGATGGCGCCGCCGGGCAAGCACTTCATGAGCTGCTTCGTGCAGTACTGCCCGCCGAAGATCGGCGGCCAGGAGTGGACGGATGCCAACCGTGACGGTTTCGCCAAGGCCGTGATCGACCAGATCGCTTCGTATTCGCCGAACTTCAAGGACCTGATCCTCCACATGGAGGTGCGGACGCCGCGCGAACTCGAGGCGGAGGTGGGCCTCACCGAGGGCAACATCTTCCAGGGCGAACTGACGTTCGACCAGCTGCTGTTCAACCGGCCGGTGCCGGGCTATGCGAAGTACCGTTCGCCGGTGAAGGGCCTGTGGATGTGCGGCTCCTCCACGCACCCGGGCGGCGGCGTGATGGGCGCGCCGGGACGCAACGCGGCGGCGGAGATCCTCCTCGAGCTGAAAAAGCCCTCCGGCATGAGCGAACCCTATGCCGTCGTCTGATGTGATCGTCATCGGGGCCGGCGTGAACGGCCTTGCGGCGGCGCTGAAGCTCGCCCGCGCCGGGCGCGCGGTCACCGTCGTCGAGGCGCAGCCCTATGTCGGCGGCGCCGCCGTCATGGGTGCGATCGCGCCGAACTTCCGCGTGCCGCACATCGCGCATCTCGTGAACCAGATCGATCCGCGCATCGCCGACGACCTGCCGCGTGACGCGTTCGTCGCGGTGCCGTCCGTTGCGCTCGGGCTCGACGGCAGGCACATCGCGCTCGAGGGCGTGTTCGGGTCTTCGCTGTCGGGCGACGTGCCCGCGGGTGAGGCACAGCGGTGGGCGAAACTGCGCGCCACGCTGCTGCGCCATTCGGGCGTGATTGCCGGGTTCCGCACCGAACTGCCGCCGCGGCTCGGCGCCGGGGCTTCGCGCGGCGACTACATGACGCTCGGCAAGCTCGGCTTCGCGATCCGCCGCCTCGGCCGAGACGACATGCGCGAGTTCCTGCGCCTCATCCTGATCAACGTCGCCGACGTTCTCGAGGAGGAACTCACCGACGACCGCCTGCGCGGGCTCCTCGCCTTCGACGCGACGCTCGGCAGCCACACGGGGCCGCGCTCGCCGAACTCGCTGATGAACCTCTGGTACAGGCTTTCAGGCCAGGTGCTGGGCGAACGCGGTGCGCTCGTCGCACCCCGCAACGGCATCGGCTCCATCGCCCAGGCGCTGGCCGCAGGCGTCAAGGCGGCGGGGAGCGAGGTGCGCACCGGCGCGCCCGTGGCCCGCATCGACGTCGACAACGACCGCGTGACCGGCGTGACGCTGGAGAGTGGGGAACGCTTGTCGGCACCGCTCGTCGTCTCGGCGGCCGCGCCGCAGCCGACGCTCCTGAAGCTCCTCGGCACGCGCCATCTCGACACCGACACGGTGCGCCGCGTCCAGGCGATCCGCGCGCGCGGCAACGCGGCGAAGCTGCACCTCGCGCTGGAGGGCTTGCCGGCGTTCCGGGGGCTCGATCCCTCGAAGGCCGGGGCGCGGCTCGTCATCGCTCCGTCCATCGACCATGTGGAGCGCGCCTTCAACCCGGCGAAGTACGGCGAGTTCTCGGGGGAGCCGGTGATGGAGATCACGATTCCTTCCGTGCACGACCAGACGCTGGCGCCTTCGGGCAAGCACGTGCTCTCGGCCATCGTTCAGTATGCGCCCTATCGCCTGAAGGGCGGCTGGGAGAAGGGCCGCAAGGCATTCCTCAAGACCTGCATGGAAACGCTCGAGGCCTACGCGCCGGGCATCGGCAAGCAGGTGGTCGCTTCGGATCTGCTGACGCCGCTGGACCTTGAACAGCGCTTCGGGCTGCCGGGCGGCCAGTGGCATCACGCGGAACTGGCGATCGAGCAACTCTTCATGCTGCGGCCCGCGCCGGGTCTCGCCCGCTACCGCACACCGGTCGAGGGACTGTGGCTCGCCTCGGCGGGCACCCATCCGGGCGGCGGCGTTTCGGGCACGCCGGGGATCAACGCGGCGGAAGCGATCATCCGGGCGGGAGGCAGGCGATGAGCGGCGACAAGCTTCATTTCCGCACGCCGCTCGAGGAATCGCCCTTCCATTCGCGGCTCGCTCTCCTCAACAAGCGCCACGAGTGGGCGCCGTGGGCGGGCTACGTCAGCGCGCTGAGCTTCGGCGACGTGACGGCGGAGTACACCGCGATCCGCAACGCGTCGTCCGTGTACGATCTGACGCCGATGGTGAAGTACGCGATCGAGGGCAAGGACGCCGAAGCCTACCTCAACCGCCTCACCGTGCGCGACGTGGGCAAGCTGCAGCCGGGCAGCGTGCACTACACCGTGTGGTGCGACGGCGACGGCAAGGTGCTCGACGACGGCACGCTGTTCCGGCTCGCACCGGACCGCTTCCGGCTGTGCTGCCAGGAGCGGCATCTGCCGTGGCTCCTCGATTCGGCCGCAGGGTTCGACGTGTCGGTGCGCGAGGTGACGGCGGAGATCGCCGCGCTGTCGCTGCAGGGACCGACCTCGTTCGCCGTGCTCGAGGCGATCGGGCTCGGTGCATTGCGCGACCTGAAGCCGTTCCGAATGGCGAGCGGGAAGGCGGGTAAGGCCGGGGAGATCCTCGTGTCGCGCACCGGGTTCACTGGCGATCTCGGCTACGAGCTGTGGACCACGCCGGACAAGGCGCTGGCGCTGTGGGACCTCGTGTTCGACAAGGGCCGCCCGCACGGCGTGCGCGCCATCGGCTCCTCGGCGCTGAACATGGCGCGCATCGAGGCGGGATTCATCATCACCAACCTGGATTTCATCGCGGGCGAGCAGGCGCTCCGGCAGAATCGCCGCCGGTCGCCGTACGAACTGTCGCTCGGCTGGATGATCGACTTCGCCAAGGGCCACTTCAACGGCCGCCGCGCGCTGCTGGAAGAAAAGGCGAAGGGCGGCGGCAAGTGGGCGCTGGTCGGCCTCGACGTCGACGGCAACATCCCGGCCGACCACGCGCTGATCTACTCGGCCAAGAAGCGCGAGGTCGGGCACGTGACGGCGGCGATCTGGTCGCCGTCGGCGAAGCGGAACATCGCGCTGGCGCTGCTCGAACGCCCCTACGACGCGGAGCGCTCAGGCGATCTGTGGGCGGAGATCTACGCCGAGCGCGAACTCGAGTACGCGAAGATGATGGTGCGTGTACGGATCACGCCGCGCCCGTTCTTCGACCCGCCGCGCCGCAAGGCAACGCCGCCGGGCATGTTCTGACCCTCCATACAAAAACCCCGGGGCGCGAACCCCGGGGTGATCAGTGTGGTGAATTCCAGCTCAGTACGGGCCGCGGCACTGGTAGCGCACGCCGCCCTTGCCGACGAACGTGTTCGTGCGGGCGTCGTACGTGCGGTAGTGCGCACGGCACCACGCGACGTGGCCACCGCCCTGGTAGACGGGCGCGTTGTAGCCGTAGCCATAGGGCGAGCCGTTGTAGCCGTAGGGCGAATAGTAGTAGCCGGTGTCCCAGTAACCGGGGGTCGCCCACCCGATCGCGATGCCGGGGCCCCAGTAACCGGCGCCCCAGCCGGGATACCCCCAGCCGCCGCCCCAGCCCCAGCCGGGACCGTACCAGCCGCCGCCGTGCCAGTGGCCATTGTTCCAGTGGCCATTGTTCCAATGACCACCATTCCAGTGGCCGCCGTTCCAATGGCCGCCGTTCCACCCGCCCGGGCCACCGGCCCAATGGCCGCCCCCCGGTCGCGGGCCGCCGCCCCAGCCGCCGGGTCCGCCATGGTACCCTCCGGGGCCGCCGTGATAGCCACCGCCCCAGCCGCCGCCACCGCCGTGCGGAACGTACATCGGGCCGCCGCCCATGTGGCCGCCGCCGAAGCCGCCGCGCACCTGGATGATATCCGAGGTGCCCGCCATCTGGGGCATCGCCACCTTCGGCGCGACGATCGCCGCCGAAGCCGGCATCACCGGGGCGGCGCACGCCAGGACCCCGGCAAACACACCGCCGATCAGGCGGGCAAATGTCTGGTTCATCGAAGAACCTCCGTTATGCGTTCACGCCCACGCGGCGTTCGGCGAAGCTATATGGGGACGCGGTGTCGCGTTTCATGGGCAGTTCCGCCCGTTAAACGTGTTCTTTTTGCAATGCTCCGTTTCGACCCGGCAAGATCGTTGTTCATCTAGCGTTCATTGACGGTGAACAACCACGGCGTATAAAGCGCCCACCCCGCGAAAGGTTCGTTCAGAAGGAGACGTTTCATGGCTGTCAGGATTGCGATCAACGGTTTCGGGCGCATCGGGCGCAACGTCCTGCGGGCGATCGTCGAATCCGGCAGGACCGACCTCGAGGTCGTGGGCATCAACGATCTCGGCCCGGTCGAGACCAACGCGCATCTCCTGCGTTTCGATTCCGTGCACGGACGGTTCCCCTACGAGGTGAAGGTCGAGGGCGACTCGATCGTGGTGAAGGGCCAGAAGATCCGCGTCACCGCCGTCAAGAATCCGGCCGAGCTTCCGTGGAAGGAGCTCAAGGTCGACATCGCGATGGAGTGCACCGGCATCTTCACCTCGAAAGACAAGGCCTCCGCCCACCTGACCGCCGGGGCGAAGCGCGTCCTCGTCTCGGCGCCCGCCGACGGCGCCGACCTCACCGTCGTCTATGGCGTCAACCACGACAAGCTGACGGCCGACCACATGGTCGTCTCGAACGCCTCGTGCACCACGAACTGCCTCGCCCCGGTCGCCAAGGTGCTGAACGAGACGGTCGGCATCGAGAAGGGCTTCATGACGACGGTGCACGCCTACACCGGCGACCAGCCGACGCTCGACACGATGCACAAGGACCTCTACCGCGCCCGCGCGGCGGCGATGTCGATGATCCCGACCTCGACGGGCGCGGCGAAGGCGGTCGGCCTCGTGCTGCCCGAGCTCAAGGGCAAGCTCGACGGCGTCGCGATCCGTGTGCCGACGCCGAACGTCTCGGTCGTCGACCTCAAGATCGTGGCGAAGAAGGCGACGAGCGCCGAGGAGATCAACGCCGCCATGCAGCGCGCCGCCGCGCAGTCGCTGAAGGGCATCCTCAACGTCACCGCCCAGCCCAACGTGTCGATCGACTTCAATCACGACCCGCACTCCTCGACCTTCGCGCTCGACCAGACGAAGGTGATGGACGGGTCGCTCGTGCGCGTGCTCTCCTGGTACGACAACGAGTGGGGATTCTCGAACCGCATGTGCGACACCGCCGCGGCGATGGGCAAGCTTCTCTGACCACCATGACGGCGCGCCCGGTCCTCGTCGCTCCCTCGATCCTGTCGGCCGACTTCGCGCGGCTCGGCGAGGAGGTGGCCGCGATCGACCGGGCGGGCTGCGACTGGGTGCACGTCGACGTGATGGACGGCCACTTCGTGCCGAACATCACGATCGGCCCGATCGTCGTGCAGGCCATTCGTCCGCATACGAAGAAGATCCTCGACGTCCACCTGATGATCTCGCCGTGCGATCCCTACATCGAGGCGTTCGCAAAGGCCGGGAGCGACATCATCACCGTGCATGCGGAAGCGGGCAACCACCTCGACCGCTCACTCCAGATGATCCGGTCGCTGGGCAAGAAGGCCGGCGTCTCGCTCAATCCGGCGAGCCCGATCAGCCTCATCGAGCATGTGCTCGACCGCGTCGATCTCGTGCTCCTGATGACGGTGAACCCGGGCTTCGGCGGCCAGTCCTACATCGAGGCGATGACGCCCAAGATCGCCGCCGCGCGACAGCTCATCGGCAGCCGGCCGATCCACCTCGAGGTCGACGGCGGCATCACTCCGAAGACGGCGGGCGAGGTGATCCGCGCCGGTGCAGACGTGCTGGTCGCAGGCTCGGCCGTCTTCAATGGCCACGGCGGCGAAACGCTCTATGCGAAGAACATCGCCGCGCTGAAGGCCGCGGCCTGAACCCGATCAAGCTGTTTCAGAACGGGCGGCGCTGGCGCATCGCTGCGACGAGCGTGCCCTCGTCGAGGTAATCGAGCTCGCCGCCGACCGGCACGCCGTGCGCGAGGCGCGAGACGGACACGCCCTGCTCCTTCAGCCGCTCGGTGATGTAGTGCGCCGTCGTCTGCCCCTCGACGGTGGCGTTGAGCGCGATCACCACCTCGCGCACCTCGCCTTGCGCCACGCGCGAGACGAGCCGCTCGATGTCGAGGTCTTCGGGCCGGACGCCGTCGATCGCCGACAGCCGGCCGCCGAGCACGTGGTAGAGCCCGTCGGTCGCGCCCGATCGTTCCAACGCCCAGAGATCGGCCACGTCCTCGACGACGCAGATCACGCCGCGGTCGCGCTCCGGATCGCGGCAGATCGTGCAGGGTGAGGTCGTGTCGACGTTGCCGCACGTGTCGCACACCTTCACCGCCTCGAGCGCCGTCGCCATCGCGTCGGCGAGCGGCTCAAGCAGCTTCTCGCGGTGCTTGATGAGGTGCAGCGCGGCGCGCCGCGCCGACCGGGGCCCGAGCCCCGGCAGCTTCGCGAGCAGCTGGATCAGCCGCTCGATCTCCGCGCCGGTCGTGCGTCGCGGCATCGTCTCAGAAGGGCAGCTTCATGCCGGGCGGCAGCGGCAGTCCGCCGGTGACGGCCTGCATCTCGCGCGCCACCGCCTCTTCCATCTTGGCGCGCGCGTCGGTCAGCGCAGTGACGAGCAGGTCCTCGAGGATCTCCTTGTCGGCCGGCACGATCAGGCTCGGGTCGATCGACACCTGCGAGACCGTGCCCTTGCCGTTCATCGTCACCTTGACGAGGCCGCCGCCTGAGCGGCCCTCGACCATCGTGGTCTCGAGACGCGCCTGCGCTTCCTGCATGCGCGACTGCATCTGCGTGACCTGCTTCATCATGTCGCCAAGGTTCTTCATCGCCTCCGGTATCCTCTTCGCTCACTCGTACATCTGCTGGATTTCGTCGCCCGGCGCGCTCTCGTTCGGAGCGGGCTCCGCGCCTGCGTCCTTCACGTCCACGATCTCGGCGCCCGGAAAGCGCGCCAGCACGTCGCGCACCGCCGGGTGCTCGCGCGCCTCGCGCAGGAGCCCGTCGCGGCGATCACGCGCTGCTTCGGCGAGCGGCCGGTCGCCGGCCTGCGTCGAGAGCATCACCATCCAGCGCCGGCCGGTCCACTCCTCGAGCCGCTTCGAGAGGTCCGTGATCAGCGTGCGCGGGCCGCCCTCGACCAGCGCAAACTCCACCGTCCCCGTGGCCTCGTCGACGCGGACAGGCCGCGCATAGCGCTCGAGGTCGCCCTTGAGCTTCAGATCCCTCCGCCGGCCGGCCTCGTCGGCGAGGTCGCGAAACGTCTTCAGCTTGGGCGCGTCCGGCTTCGGCGCTGCCTGCGCGACCGACGCCGGCGCTGCGGTTACGGGCGGTGCGGCGACCGGCGGCGATGCGGGCGGTACCGGCGCGGCGGGCGCAGCCGCGGGTGTCGCCGATGACGGTGCGGACCGCTGCACGGGTTCGCCAGCGAGTTCGGCAAGGTCGAGCGTGCTGGCGAGCCCCGCCGCGTAGGCGAGGCGGAGGAGCACCATCTCGGCCGCGGCGAGCGTGTCTTCCGCGGCCTGCGTCTCGGCGAGCCCCTTCAGCAGCATCTGCCACACGCGCGACAGGGCCGCCATCGTGAGGCCTTGCGCAAACTGGCGGCCGCGGGTGTCCTCGGCCTCCGTTCGCGCCGGATCGCGCGGCTGGGCGGGCGCGATCTTCAACTTCGTCACGTAGTGCGTGAGATCGGCGAGGTCGTGCAGGATCATCGCGGGTTCGGCGCCGCACGAGTAGAGCGTCTCGAACAGCGAGAGCGCCGTCGCCATGTCCCCCCGCATCACCGCGTCGAACAGGTCGATCACCTGCGCCCGGTCGGCGAGGCCCAGCATGGCGCTGACGCTTCCGGCCGTCACCGTCCCGCCACCGTGCACGATCGCCTGGTCGAGCAGCGACAGCCCGTCGCGCACCGAGCCCTCGGCCGCGCGTGCGATCATCCGCAGCGCTTCGGCCTCCGCTTCCACGCCTTCGGCCTGCGCGATCTTCGCGTAGTGCTCCATCAGCGCGCCGCTCTCGAGACGCCGCAAGTCGAACCGCTGGCAGCGCGACAGCACGGTCACCGGCACCTTGCGGATCTCGGTCGTGGCGAACACGAACTTCACATGCGGCGGAGGCTCTTCGAGCGTCTTCAGCAGCGCGTTGAACGCCTGCTTCGAGAGCATGTGCACTTCGTCGATGATGTAGACCTTGTAGCGCGCGGTGATCGGCCGGTAGCGTACCGCCTCGATGATCTCGCGCACGTCGTCGACGCCGGTACGCGAGGCCGCGTCCATCTCGATCACGTCCGGATGGCGCGATTCGAGGATCGCCTCGCAGTGGTCGCCGAGCGTCGGCATGTCGGTCGTCGGCCGGCCCTCGCCGTTCACCGCGTAGTTCACTGCGCGCGCGATGAGCCGGGCCGTCGTCGTCTTCCCGACGCCACGGACACCGGTCAGCATCCAGGCCTGCGCAAGGCGGTCGGCGGCGAACGCGTTGCTCAGCGTGCGCACCATCGCCTCCTGCCCGATCAGGTCGGCGAAGGTGGTCGGACGGTACTTGCGGGCCAGAACCCGGTAGCCGGTCTCGGGGATCGGCGCGGGACCGGGCGTGAATTCGCTCATGTCGCTTCCGCGGCCGCTTTCGGGTGATGAGGCGGGAGGCCAGCCGGGCAACCCGGACCTGACTCGTTAGGGCTGCTTCCTTCCGGACCTGACCCGGTTGGCGAGCGGCTCGTCTGCCGCCAGCCTCCCTGACGGCCTATATCGGCCACCGGGCTCGAAGATGCAAGTCTTGACGGGCGGCTTTCCGGGCCCCGGTGACGGCGGGTCGATGCGCGCCTATCTATGCGGAATGCCGCTGTCTCCGCATCCCTCGACCTGGCTCTATCCTACCCCGCAAGGGCTCTGGTGCGAGCCCGGACGGTTCTTCATCGACCCCGTCCGGCCCGTGGAGCGGGCCGTCATCACGCACGGGCACGGCGACCATGCGCGCCCCGGCCACCAGGCCGTGCTCGCCACGCCCGAAACGCTCGAGATCATGAAGGTGCGCCTCGGCGAGGGCGCGGGCGGGACGCTCGATCCTTCGCCCTACGGCGAGACGCGCACGGTGGGCGACGTCGAGGTGTCGCTGCATCCGGCGGGCCACATCCTGGGGTCGGCGCAGGTGAAGATCGTCCACAGGGGCGCCTGCGCCGTCGTCTCCGGCGACTACAAGCGGGCCGCCGATCCGACATGCGCGCCGTTCGAGCTGCAGCGCTGCAACCTTTTCATCACGGAGGCGACCTTCGCGCTCCCAGTGTTCCGGCACGCGGTCGCCGGCGACGAGGCGCGAAGGCTCGTCGCCTCGATCGCGGCGAACCCGGACCGGGCGCACCTCCTCGGCGTCTACGGTCTCGGCAAGTGCCAGCGGATGATCGCTCTCGTGCGCGCGGCAGGCTACGACCGGCCGATCTTCCTGCACGGCGCGCTCGAGGCGCTGTGCGCCCTCTACGAACGGCACGGCATCGCGCTGGGACCGCTCGAGATGGTGGGCCAACGCAAGCCGGAGGAGTTTGCGGGCGAGCTCGTCTTGTGTCCGCCGGGCGACCTCGGCTCGCGCTGGACGCGGCGGCTCGGCGATCCGCTCACCGCGTTCGCGTCCGGCTGGATGCGGGTGCGCGGCCGCGCGCGCCAGCGCGGCGTCGAGCTGCCGCTGGTCGTCTCCGATCACGCCGACTGGCCGGAGCTGCTCGTCACGATCGCAGAGACGGGCGCGGAGGAAGTGTGGGTGACGCACGGGCGCGAGGACGCGCTGATCCACGAGCTTGGAAAGAGCGGCCTCAAGGCGCGCGCGCTGTCGCTCGTCGGCTTCGAGGACGAGGGCGACTGATGCAGCGCTTCGCCACGCTCCTCGACCGCCTCGTCTACAGCCAGGCGCGCAATGCGAAGCTGAAGCTGCTCGAGGATTACTTTCGCGCCGAGCCGGACCCGGACCGCGGCTATGCGCTCGCCGCCCTCACCGACGGGCTGCCGATCCGCCTGCCGCTGCGGCGCATCCTCGCCGGGCTGGTCGAGCCGTTCGCCGACCCCGTGCTCTACCAGTTGTCGCGCGACTATGTGGGCGACACTGCCGAGACGGTGGCGCTGCTCTGGCCCGATCGCGCGGACCGCGGCCCTGCGCCGAGCGTGTCCGAGGTCGCCGAGACGTTGATCCGTACCCCGCCCAATCGCGCACCGGCGCTGATCGCGCGCTGGCTCGACTCGCTCGATTCGACGGGCCGCTTCGCGCTGCTCAAGCTGATGACGGGCGCGCTGCGCGTCGGCGTGTCGGCAAGGCTCGCCAAGACCGCGCTCGCCTCGGTGGGCAACGTCGACGTCGCGGAGATCGAGGAGGTGTGGCACGCGGTTTCTCCTCCGTATGCGGATCTCTTCGCCTGGATCGACGGGAAGGGGGCCAAGCCCGATCCCGGCAAGACAGCCGTGTTCCGGCCGCTCATGCTGTCGCACCCGATCGAGGAGCGCGAGTTCGAGGCGCTCGACCCCGACCTCTTCGCGGCGGAATGGAAGTGGGACGGCATCCGCGTGCAGGTGGCGGCGACCGGCGCCGAGACCCGGCTCTTCTCGCGCTCGGGCGACGACATTTCGGGAGCGTTCCCGGACCTGATCGACGCCTTTCGTGGCGTGCGCGGCGTCGCCGACGGCGAGCTGCTCGTGGTGAAGGAGGGCGAGGTGCAGCCGTTCAACGACCTGCAGCAGCGGCTCAACCGCAAGACGGTCACGGCGAAAATGCTGAAGAGCTACCCCGCGCACATCCGCCTCTACGATCTCCTGTTCGACGGCGAGGACGACGTGCGCGCGCTGTCGTTCGTAGAACGGCGCGCAAAACTCGAGATGTGGTTCGAAGAGCAGGCGCCGCAGCGCAGCGACCTCTCGGCGCTCGTCACGTTCGACTCGTTCAGGCATCTCGAGGAGATGTGGGCCGGCGCCCGCGCGGAGGGCATCGAGGGGCTGATGCTGAAGCGGCGCGACAGCCCCTACGTGTCGGGGCGCCCTCGCGGCCTCTGGTACAAGTGGAAGCGCGCCCCGCTCACGCTCGACTGCGTGCTGATGTACGCTCAGCGCGGCTCCGGCAAGCGGTCGTCCTACTATTCGGACTACACGTTCGGCGCCTGGCGGACGGGCGAGGACGGCACCGAGGAGCTCGTCCCCGTGGGCAAGGCCTACTCGGGCTTCACCGACGAGGAGCTCCTGAAGATCGACCGCTTCGTCCGGCACAACACGGTCGAGCGCTTCGGCCCGGTGCGCGCCGTGAAGCCGGAACTGGTGCTCGAGATCGCCTTCGACGCCGTCCAGGCCTCGGCCCGGCACAAGTCCGGCGTCGCCATGCGCTTTCCCCGCGTGCACCGCATCCGCTGGGACAAGCCAGCGGCGGAGGCCGACCGCCTGTCGACGCTCACCGCCTTGATCGGCAACCAGCCGGTGCGCGGCTAAAGTCCTTGCCTGCCTGCAGCTGTAATGCTTTGTTCGCTGTAAGGCACGGCGAACCCCGGCCAGTGATCCATCTTTTGGACAGCGCGTAAGCTCTCCACGAGGATCTTCGGGGTCTACGTATGATTTTGGCGACCTTGAGCACGCACGACTCCGCTCCAACCCCGGCTGCCGGCAGCGAGCAGGCCCGCATGGCGGCGCTTCTCGACCGGGTGGCCACCCGTCAGGACAAGACCGCGTTCGCGGTCCTGTTCCAGCATTACGGGCCGCGGGTGAAGAGCTTCATGGTGCGCAAAGGCGCCAACCCTGAGCTTGCCGACGACCTCGCACAGGAAACGCTTCTCGCGGTGTGGAATAAGGCCCACCTCTACGCCGCCGAGAAGGGTTCGGTCACGACCTGGGTCTACACGATCGCGCGCAACCTGCGCATCGACCGGCTCCGGCGGGAATCGTCGGTGCACTTCACCGAGATCGACGGCTACGACGAAGCCTCCGACGATCCCGGCAGCGACGTGCAGTTGAACCGGGCGCAGGAAGACGCCCGGGTGTCGAGCGCGCTGGCCGAACTGCCGGCCGAGCAGGCGCAGATCCTGGTCATGTCCTACGTCGAGGACATGGCGCAGAGCGAAATCGCCGAACGGCTGAAACTGCCGCTCGGCACGGTGAAATCGAGAATGCGGCTCGCGTATCGCAAGCTGCGCAGGAGCCTGGAGGACTTGGGGTGAAGATTTCCCATCACCTGGACGAGGCAACGATCCTCGCCTACGCGGCGGGCACGCTCGGCGAAGCGCTGAGCGTCGTCGCCGCTGCACACGTCGCCTGGTGCCCCGACTGCCGCAGCGCGGTGCGCGAGGCGGAGGCCATCGGCGCGGCGCTGTTCGAGCGGGACGAAGGGCTCTCGCTGACCGAGGGCGCGCTGGAGCGGACCATGCAGCGCCTCGGCGCGGGCGAGCGACCGGTGCCGCGCCCTTCCCGGCAGTCGAACGGCTTGCCGGCGCCGATCTGTTCGCGCCTCCACGGCAAGGCGCTCGACGAGATCCGCTGGCGCAAGGTCGCGCCTGGCGTCTCCTTCCATGACTTCGAGCTGTCGCCCGGCTCCAAGGGCCGACTGCGCCTGATGCGCATCGGCCCGGGCAGGGCGATGCCCGAGCACGGCCACGGCGGCGAGGAACTGACGCTCGTGCTGCGCGGCTCCTACAGCGACCACATCGGCCGCTTCGGCATCGGCGACGTCGCCGACCTCGACGAGAGCATCGAGCACCGTCCGGTGGTCGATCCCGAGGGCGACTGCGTGTGCCTCGTCGCGACCGAGGCGCCGACGCGGTTCTCCTCGATCTTCGCGCGGCTGCTGCAGCCCATCGTCCGCATCTGACCATGACCGCCCCGCCGCGCTGGCCCGTGGTGTGGATCGCCGGGGCCAGCACGGGCATTGGCCGTTCGCTGGCCCTGCAACTCGCTGCGAAGGGCTGCCGGGTCGCCGTATCAGCCCGCTCGCGCGAAAAACTCGACGCGCTCTGCGCCGAGCAGCCGCGGCTCTCCGCCTATCCCTTGGACGTGACGGATGCGGCCGCGGTGGCCGAGACGATCGCTGTGGTCGAGCGTGACCTCGGGCCGATCGACCTTGCGATTCTCGCCGCCGGCGCGTGGACGCCGATGACGATCGACACGCTGTCGGCGGACGTTTTCCGAGACACCAACGCCGTCAACTATCTCGGCGTGACCAATGCGGTTTCGATCCTCGCGCCGCTGATGGCCAGGCGCGGCAAGGGGCATCTCGCCTGGATCGCCTCGGTTGCGGGCTACGTCGGCCTGCCGAAGGCCTATGCCTACGGGCCGACGAAGGCCGCTCTCATCAACCTCGCTGAATCGCTCGCGCCGGAACTCGAGTCGAAGGGCGTTGCCGTTTCGGTGATCAACCCCGGCTTCGTCGAGACGCCGCTCACCGCGAAGAACGATTTCCCGATGCCGTTCCTGATGTCGCCGGACGAGGCGGCGCGCCGCACGATCGAGGGGCTCGAGGCGCGCCAGTTCGAGATCGCCTTCCCGCGGCGCATGGTGGCGCTGCTGAAGGGCTTGCGGCAGCTCCCCTACCCGGCGCTGTTCGCCGTGCTGCGCCGCGGCGTGCTCAAGGGATGAACCGCGACACGCTCCCCGCGCACGCCCGCGCCTACGTCACGGCGTGCGAGACGCTCGACGCCTACAACGTGGAATCATTCCTTGCCCGCATGACGGACGACGTCGCCTTCGTCGACGCGCTCAACCAGGTTCAGGGCAAGGAACCAGTGCGCGCGGTCTTCCAACACCTGTTCAAAACGCTCTCCGGCGTGCGCTTCGAGATCCGGCACGCCGCGATGGACGGCAACGTGCTCCTGATGACCTGGACGTTCCACGCCGCGCAGGCGGCGATGGGTTCGTTCCGGTTCGAGGGCGCGTCGGAAGTGACGTTTGACGATCACGGTCTCGTGAAGCGGCACGTCGACCACTGGGATTCGGGCCGGGAAATCTTCGGCAAGCTGCCGGTTCTGGGCGCAGGATTCCGCGGAATCCTGCGCCTCTTTGCAGCACGAACCGGCTGATCTGCCTCCCCTTCCACGATGCGGAAAGCGCCACGTCACCTCCCCTTGACGGTTTTCCGCTCCCCTCCCACCTCCGTAGCACCCCAGATACGGCCCGGGCCCCTCTGGCGAGAGCAGCCGGCGCTCTCGCGATGTCGGCGCTGAGAGACCCAACCTGCCGGCGCTATGGGGATCGTACCGATGGAATTCCTGTTCCTTGCCTGGCTCGGCAAGCCCGTGTGGATGTGGCTTGCCTTCCTCGGCATCGTGCTTCTGCTGCTCGCCTTCGACCTCGGCGTGCTGCACCGCGATTCCGAAAAGGAGATCGGCATCAAGGAGAGCTTCATGCTCTCCGGCTTCTACATCGCGCTCGCGCTGGCCTTTGGCGGCTGGGTGTGGTGGTACCTCGGCGAAACCGCCGGCATGCAGTATCTCACCGGCTTCGTGATCGAAAAGTCGCTGTCGATGGACAACGTCTTCGTGATCGCGATGATCTTCGCCTACCTCGGCATTCCGCGGACGCACCAGTACCGCGTGCTGTTCTGGGGCATCCTCGCCGTCATCGTGCTGCGCGGCCTGATGATCGGCGTCGGCGCGGCGCTCGTGTCGCAGTTCTCCTGGGTGCTCTACATCTTCGCCGCGTTCCTGGTTGCGACCGGCGTCAAGATGCTGATCGAGGCCGACAAGGAATACGACGTCGCCTCGAACCCGCTGCTCAAGTGGATCAACCGCCGCTTCCGCGTGACGCCCGGCCTGCACGGCCAGAAGTTCACCGTGAAGCTGCCCGACCCGAAGACCGGCAAGCTCGTCACCTGGATCACGCCGCTGATGGTGGCCCTGGTGCTGGTCAACGTGGCGGACGTGATCTTCGCGGTCGACTCGGTGCCGGCGATCTTCGCGATCACCACGGACACGTTCATCGTGTTCACCTCGAACATCTTCGCGATCCTCGGCCTGCGCGCGCTCTACTTCGCGCTTGCCGCGATGGTCGACCGCTTCAAGTACCTGAAGTACGCGCTCGCCTCGGTGCTCGTGTTCATCGGCAGCAAGATCGTCGCCGCCGACATGCTGGGCCTCGCCAAGATCCCGCCGTCGATCTCGCTCGGCGTGACGCTGGCGATCCTCGCCGCCGGCATCCTCTACTCGCTGTGGAAGACGCGCAGCGAAGCGACGGCCGTGGCGAACCGGCCGATTGCCGGAGAATGACGCGACCGGCGTAACGAAAGTGCAAGGCCCGGGCGATTACGCTCGGGCCTTGGCCTCATCCGCCGAATGGGGTAGGCCTGAACGGTGTCGGACGATCGGTCGCGGATGAGCGAAGTCACCAGGGAATATGTCGACGTCGCAGCCCGCGCGCACGACAAGCCGGTCAGCGCGCGCCTGTCGGACGTGCTCTACGCGATGGCGCAGAACCCGGCGCCGACGGTCACGATCCGGGAGATCATGACCGCGCTCGGCGACCGCAGCTTCGGCGCGCTGTTCATCCTGATCGCTGCGCCGAATCTGATCCCGCTGCCGCCTGGCTCGTCGTTCATCTTCTCCGCGCCCATCATCGTGCTGGCGATCCAGCTCATCTTCGGCCGGCAGTCGCCTTGGTTGCCGGCGTCCGTGCTCGACAAGACGCTCGACCGCTCGATCCTGCGCACGCTGTGGGAGAAGCTCGGCGGCAGGCTCGCCAAGGTCGAGAGGATGCTGAAGCCGCGCTACAACCTGTTCGGCGCGGTGACGGCGGACAAGTTCATCGGGCTGATGACGCTGATCGCGGCGATCATCCTGTTTCTTCCGATCCCGCTCGGCAACATGCCGCCGGCCGCGGCGATCGTGTGCTTCGGCCTCGGCCTCATCGAACGTGACGGGATCGCGGTCGGCGCCGGCGTGGCGCTCACTGCCGTGTCGACAGTGATCGCCGTGGTGTTCGGCGGCGCCATCGCGGCGGCAGCGAGCTTCGCACTCGGCACGCTCGGCTTCGGCGGATGACGACGACCGGACGCTGGCCCGCGTTCGTGCATGGCGCGATCGATCGGGGTGAGCAGCACCGGCACGATCCCGCGTGGATCGCCGCAGCGCTTCGGCATCCCTCGACGCGGGTGATCGGCTTCGACGGCGACAAGGCGCTGCTCGACGAGACGCCGACCGGGCCGGCGCTCCACCACCTGCCTGCCCCGGCTTCGGACGAGGACGCGGTGCTGCTCTCCGTGGCAGCCGACGGAACGGCGGTGTTCGCGCGGGATGCAACGGGCGCGGCGCCCGACGGCGCGGCAGGTCGCGACCTGCGCGCGCTGGCCGTCGAGGGACGCCTGCGGCCGGAAGACCTCGGACTTCTGGCGCAGGCGCGCAGCCTCCTGCTCTGGCACCAGCGCCACCGCTTCTGCGCCAACTGCGGCGCGGCCACGGTCGTCGCGGACGCCGGCTGGCGTCGGGTGTGCCCAGCGTGCGAGGCAAGCCACTTTCCGCGCACCGATCCCGTGGCGATCGTCGCCGTTCGGCACGGCGAGCGGCTGCTGCTCGGCCGGCAGCCGCACTTTCCGCCGGGCATGTATTCAGCGCTCGCAGGCTTCGTCGAACCAGGCGAGACGATCGAGCAGGCGGCCCGCCGCGAGATCTTCGAGGAGGCGGGCGTCAGGGTTGGCGCGCTCACCTACCATTCGAGCCAGCCGTGGCCTTTCCCGTCGAGCCTGATGATCGGACTCCTCGGCGAAGCGGAGGACGACCGGCTGGTGATCGACCGCACCGAGCTCGAGGATGCGCGCTGGTTTGCGTTCTCCGAATGCCGCGCCATGCTCGACGGCACGCACCCCGAAGGCTTCAAGGCGCCGATGCCGCTCGCAATTGCGCATCACCTCATCCGGGCGATGCTCGCGCGCTGAGACGGCGTCAGTCTTCCCCGCGTGCAGCCGCCGCGCGGCGGGCGATCTCAGCCCGGTAGGGGCTCGCCTTGTAGACGCCGAGCACCCGCAGGTGCGTCGTGAAGAACTCGAGCTCCTCCAGCGCGAGCCGCACGGCCCGTTCGGTCGGGTGGCCCTCGATGTCGGCGTAGAACTGCGTCGCCGAGAACTGGCCCTCGATTTGGTAGCTTTCGAGCTTCGTCATGTTGACGCCGGTGGTGGCGAAGCCGCCGAGCGCCTTGTAGAGCGCAGCCGGCACGTTGCGCACCCGGAACACGAACGTCGTGACCACCGGTCCGTCTTCGGGCTCGGCGTCGTCGGGGGTTGCCGACAGCACCACGAAGCGGGTCGTGTTGTGCTCCTCGTCCTCGATGTTCTCCTTCAGCACCTCGAGGCCGTAGATATCGGCGGCGAGCCTCGTGGCGATTGCAGCGCGGGTGCGGTCGCCCGACTCCTTCAGCTCGCGCGCGGCGCCCGCCGTGTCGGCGGCGACGAGGGCGCGCAGGCCCAGCGCGTTGATCACCTTGCGGCACTGTCCGAGCGCGTGGACATGGCTCGACACGATCTTCAGGTGCTTCGCCTCCGTCCCCGGCACGACGAGGAGCTGGTGATGCACCCTGAGGAAATGCTCCCCGACGATGTAGAGGTTGGACGCGGGCATCAGGTGGTGGATGTCGGCGACGCGGCCGGCGAGCGAATTCTCGATCGGGATCATCGCAAGCTGCGCCTCGCCCGCGGCGACGGCCTGGAAGGCGTCCTCGAAGGTGTGGCAGGGAAGCGGCTCGAAGTCGGGGTAGGCCTCCTTGCAGGCGATATGGGAATTCGCTCCCGGTTCGCCCTGGAACGCGATCTTCTTGACGTCGGTCATTGCGGTGAAAACGCTCCGGAATCGGCCGCCTTCGGCAGGTCCTGAACGGCGGCGCGGCAAATTGGTCCGGCGCCGTTATACGTATTGCGGGGCCATCCAGAAACAATTAGTTTCCGCCGCGTCTTTCCGGCGTCCGGCAGGGCCGCAGAGTCGTGTGCAGGGCCTGCCCTTTTCGCCGTCAACCGCTTGGGGATGGATTACCGATGAACGGCTTCGACAGCTTCGAATTCAACAAGGTCGCCGGCGCGGTGCTCGGCACGGCGCTGATGGTGTTCGGCCTGTCGGAACTCGCGGGCTTCATCTTCCATGCTCCGGCGCCCGAGAAGCCCGGCTACGCGGTCGAAGTCGCCGAGGCTGCAGCGCCGGCCGCCGATGCCGCCGCGCCCGCCGCCGAGGCCGTGCCGATCGCGAAGCTGCTCGCGAGCGCCGATCCGGCGAAGGGCCAGGCTGCCGCCAAGGCCTGCGCCGCCTGTCACGATCTTTCCAACGCCAACGCGAACAAGGTCGGCCCCGGTCTTTGGGGCGTCGTCGATCGCCCCATCGCGCACCATCCGGACTTCGCCTATTCCGACGCGCTCAAGGCGAAGTCGGCGGACAAGTGGGACTACGAGCACCTAAACGCCTTCCTGACGAGCCCGAAGGCCTATGCGCCCGGCACCAAGATGGGCTTTGCCGGCATCAAGAAGGACGAGGATCGCGCCAACGTGATCGCGTTCCTGCGCACCCTGTCCGACAATCCGGTACCCCTGCCGACCCCGTAACTGGCCGGTTTCGAACCATTTCTCCTTACGAAGATTTCACACCGGCGCAGGATCGCCGGTGTTTCCATTTGCGGCCCCGTTGCCTAGGTTGACCCCGCAAACCGACCCGGAGACGGCTCAATGACGCGTTTCGACCCCCTGCTCGACCGCCGCATGCTGATGAAGGCCATGGCTGCGCTTGCGGCCTCCGGCAGTGTTCCCGCGGTGGCCGTGCGGCGGGCGTCCGCGGCCGAGCCCGAATGGCGGCACGGGCTGTCCCTGTTCAATAGCCTGAAGTACCCGGCCGACTTCAAGCATTTCGACTACGTGAACCCGAACGCCCCCGTCGGCGGGCGCGTGCGGCTCGGGGCCTCTGGGTCGTTCGACAGCCTCAATCCGTATACGTTCAAGGGCGAGCCCGCCGGTCTCGTCGGCCTCACCGACAGCGAACTGATGACGGGCTCCTTCGACGAGGCGTCGACCGAGTACGGGCTCGTGGCGGAGGCCGCGAAACATCCGGACGATTTCTCGTGGGTGACCTACCGCCTGCGCCCGGAGGCAAAGTTCCACGACGGCGAGCCGATGAAGCCCGAGGACGTCGTGTGGTCGATGGAGGCGCTGAAGGGCTCCTCGCCGCAGTACGCGTTCTACTACAAGAACGTGGTGAAGGCGGAGCAGACGGGCGAGCGCGAGGTGACGTTCACGTTCTCCGCTGCGGGCAACCGCGAGCTGCCGCAGATCGTGGGCCAGCTCCCTGTCCTGCCGAAGCACTGGTGGACGGGCAAGGACGCGCAGGGCCGCCAGCGCTCGATCGAGCAGACGACGCTCGAGCCGCCGCTCGGCTCCGGCCCGTACAAGGTGAGCGAGGTGAAGCCCGGCCAGTCGGTGACGGTGAAGCGCGTCGCCGACTACTGGGGCAAGGACCTGCCGGTGAACGTCGGCTCGAACAACTTCGACGAGGTCGCGCTCATCTACTTCACCGACGAGACGGTGATGCTCGAGGCCTTCAAGGGTGACCAGTACGACTACCGGCTCGAGAACAGCGCCAAGAACTGGGCGACGGGCTACGACATCCCGGCGGTGAAGAACGGCTCGATCCGGCTCGAGAAGATCGTCGTCAAGACGCCCGACGGCATGCAGGGGTTCGCGCTGAACCTGCGCCGGCCGAAGTTCCAGGACGCGCGCGTGCGCAACGCGCTCAACTACGTGTTCGACTTCGAGTGGGCGAACCAGAACCTGTTCTACGGCCAGTACGTGCGTTCGCAGAGCTACTTCAACAACTCCGAGCTCGCGTCCACGGGTCTGCCGTCGCCGGCGGAGCTGGCGCTGCTCGATCCCCTCAAGGCCGAGGTGCCGCCGGAGGTGTTCACGGCCCCCTACACGAATCCGGTGAACGCCAACCCGCAGGACCGCCGCAAGAACCTGCTCCAGGCGCGCGACCTGTTCGCCGCCGCCGGGTGGAAGGCGGGGTCCGACCGCGTGCTGCGCAATGACAAGGGCGAGGCGTTCGAGATCGAGTTCCTGCTCGTGTCGCCGCTGTTCGAGCGGGTGGTGCTTCCGTATACGGAGCAACTGAAGCTGCTCGGCGTGAAGTCGACGGTGCGGACCATCGACAGCGCGCAATACGAACGGCGCGTGCAAAACTTCGACTACGACACGATCGTCGCGAGCTGGGGCCAGTCGCTTTCGCCCGGCAACGAGCAGCGCGACTTCTGGGGATCGGAATCCGCCGACCGGCCGGGCAGCCGGAATCTCGTCGGCATCAAGAACCCGGCCGTCGACAAGCTGATCGACGCGATCATCTTCTCCAAGGACCGTCAGGCGCTCGTCGACGCGTGCCGGGCGCTCGACCGCGTGCTCCTGTGGAACCACTACGTGGTGCCGATGTGGTACATGCCCTACGACCGCGTGGCGCTGTGGAACCGTTTCGGCCATCCCGACCCGTTGCCGCCGTACGCGATCGGCTTTCCCTCCATCTGGTGGTGGGACGCCGACGCCGCCGCGAAGGTCCAGAAGGGCTGAACGCCGAATGCGCCGCCTCGCCCTCTCGAGCCTCGCCCTCGCGCTTTTGGCGACGCTTGCCCACGCCGAACCGCGCTACGGCTGGTCGACCTTCGGGGACCTGAAGTACCCGAAGGATTTCGCCCACTTCGACTATGTTGACCCGAACGCGCCGCAGGGCGGCAAGATCGTCACGATCGGCACGGCCGGCATCACCACCTTCGACTCGCTCAACGGCTACATCCTCAAGGGCGACCCGGCGCAGATGCTGAGCCTCCTGTTCGATTCTCTCATGGAGAAGAGTCTCGACGAGCCGGACGCGCTCTACGGTCTCGTCGCCGAGACGATCGACGTGCCGGACGACCGCTCGAGTGCGACTTTCAAGCTGCGGCCCGAGGCGAAATTCTCCGACGGCACGCCGCTGACGGCGGCCGACGTCGTCGAGACGTTCCGTCTCCTGAAGGAGTTCGGGCACGAGAACATCCGCATCTCGATCCGCGATGTGTCGAAGGCCGAGGCGCTCGACGACCACACGGTGAAATACACCTTCACCGGCGAGAACCGGCGCGACCTGCCGGGGATCGTGGCGCAGCTCCCGATCTTCTCGAAGGCCTACTACGCAACACACGACTTCTCGAAGACCACGCTCGAACCGCCGCTCGGCTCCGGCCCCTACAAGGTCGGCGATTTCCGGCAGGGCGAGTACATCACCTACGTGAAGCGGCCGGACTACTGGGCGAAGGACCTGCCCGTCAATCGCGGCATGAACAACTTCGGCGAGATCCGGCTCGAATACTTCCGCGACCGCACGGCCGAGCTTGAATCGATCAAGGCGGGCAAGCTCGACCTCCGGGAGGAGTTCTCCTCGAAGGCCTGGGCGACGGAGTACAAGGACCTTTCGTCCGTGAGGGACGGCCGCCTCAAGACCGAAACGCTCCCCGACGAGACGGCGACCGGCGCGCAGGGCTTCTTCCTCAACATGCGCCGCCCGGTGTTCCAGGACCCGAAGGTGCGTCAGGCGATGGAACTCGCCTTCGACTTCGAGTGGTCGAACAAGAACCTGTTCTACGGCCTCTACGAGCGTACCGCGAGCGTGTTCGAGAACTCGCCCTGCAAGGCGGAAGGAACGCCGTCGCCTGCCGAACTTGCGCTGCTCGAACCTTATCGCGCCGACGTGCCGGCCGAAGCCTTCGGCGAGGTGCCTTCACCGCCGGTGAGCGACGGGTCGGGGCGTGACCGAAAGCTCCTGTCGCAGGCGAGCAAGCTCCTCGACGAGGCGGGCTGGAAGGTCGACGGCACGGTGCGCAAGAACGCCAAGGGCGAGCCGTTGAAGATCGAATTCCTGCTCGACGACTCGAGCTTCGAGCGCATCGTCGGCCCCTACGTGCAGAACCTGAAGCGCATCGGCGTCGACGCCTCGATCCGTGTGATCGACGATGCGCAGTACCAGCAGCGCCTGAAGAGTTTTGACTTCGACACGCTGGTGCAGCGCTTCGGCGTGGGCGAGACGCCGGGCGTCGAGCTCAATGCCTTCTTCAGCTCGTCCTCGGCGGACGCGCAAGGGAGCTTCAACCTCGCCGGCGTCAAGTCGAAGGCGGTCGACGCGCTGATCTCGAAGGTGACGCAGGCGACCTCGCGCGAGGACCTCACCACGGCCTGCCGGGCGCTCGACCGGGTGCTTCGGTCGCTCCACTTCTGGGTGCCGCAGTGGCACAAGGGCAGCCACACGATCGTTTACTGGGACGTTTTCGGCCGTCCGGCAGTGAAGCCGAAATACGCCCGCGGCATCCTGGAGACGTGGTGGATCGATCCCGCGAAGGCGGCTAACGTGCGCCGGGGCCCGTGAGCGGGCGATCCTTGAGCGGCATCCCCTCGTAACCGGACGGACATGGGCGCCTATATCCTGAGACGGCTGCTACTGATGATCCCGACGCTGCTCGGGATGCTGCTGATCTCGTTCACCCTCATCCAGTTCGCGCCCGGCGGCCCCGTCGAGCGCGTGATCGCGCAGCTGCAGGGCACCGACGTCGGCGCCACCGCGCGGATCGGCGGCACCTCGACCGGCGAGGCGGGCGCCGCCGCAGGCGCGGCGGGCGCCGGCGGGGCGGCGGACGCCTCGACCTTCAAGTACCGCGGCGCGCAAGGCCTCGATCCCGAGTTCATCAAGAAGCTCGAGGTGCAGTTCGGCTTCGACAAGCCGGCGCCCGAGCGGTTCCTGAAGATGCTGAAGGACTACCTCACCTTCAACTTCGGGCAGAGCTACTTCCGCGACGTGTCGGTGATCGACCTGATCAAGGAGAAGATGCCGGTCTCGATCTCCCTCGGCCTCTGGCTCACGCTCATCTCCTACCTCGTCTCGGTGCCGCTCGGCATCGCGAAGGCGGTGCGCGACGGCACCCGCTTCGACGTGTGGACGTCGGCGGTCATCATCGGCGGCTACGCGATCCCGGGGTTCATCTTCGCGGTGCTGCTGATCGTGCTGTTCGCCGGCGGCTCCTACTGGAGCGTCTTCCCCTTGCGCGGGCTCACGTCCGACAACTTCGACCAGCTGTCGCTGTGGGGGAAGATCCTCGACTACGCGTGGCACCTGGTGCTGCCGCTGACGGCGCTCGGCGTCGGCTCGTTCGCGACGATGACGCTCCTTACGAAGAACTCGTTCCTCGACGAGATCAAGAAGCAGTACGTGACGACGGCGCGCGCCAAGGGCCTCACCGAGCGCCGGGTGCTCTACGGCCACGTGTTCCGCAACGCGATGCTGATCGTCATCGCGGGCTTCCCCGGCGCCTTCATCAGCGCGTTCTTCTCGGGCTCGCTCCTGATCGAGACGATCTTCTCGCTCGATGGGCTCGGCATGCTCGGCTACAAGGCGGCGATCGACCGCGACTACCCGGTGGTGTTCGCGACGCTCTACATCTTCGGCCTGCTCGGCCTCCTGACGAACCTGCTCAGCGACGTGCTCTACACGCTGATCGATCCCCGGATCGACTTCGAGTCGCGGGAGGTCTGATGCGCGCGGAGGTGAAGCCCCAGAAGACGCCGTGGCTCACCGGGCTCAACGCTCGGCGCTGGCAGCTCTTCCGCTCGAACGCGCGCGGGTTCTGGTCGCTGTGGCTGTTCCTCGCGCTTTTCGTCGCGAGCCTCTTCGCCGAGTTCATCGCCAACGACAAGCCGATCGTCGCCTCCTACAAGGGCGAGATCCTGTTCCCGATCTTCCAGGATTATCCGGAGGAGAAGTTCGGCGGCTTCCTCGCCGTGACCGACTTCCGCGATCCCTTCATCCAGGACGAGATCAAGGCGAACGGCTGGGCGATCTGGCCGCCGATCCGCTACAGCTACAACACGGTGAACAACGAGCTGCCGACGCCCGCCCCCTCGCCGCCCGCCTTCACCATGACGCGCGACCAGCTCTGTGCAAAGTTCCCGCAGGGTGTGAACGACGTGAACTGCACGTGGGGCAACTTCAACTGGCTCGGCACCGACGACCAGGGCCGTGACGTGTCGGCACGCCTCATCTACGGCTTCCGCATCTCGGTGCTGTTCGGCCTGATCCTCACGGTGTTGTCGTCGATCATCGGCGTGGCCGCGGGCGCCGTGCAGGGCTACTTCGGCGGCTGGACCGATCTCCTGTTCCAGCGATTCATCGAGATCTGGACGTCGATCCCGACGCTCTACCTGCTGATCATCCTCGCGGCGTTCCTGGTGCCGTCGTTCTGGCTGCTCCTGTTCATCATGCTGCTGTTCTCCTGGACCGCCCTCGTCGGGGTGGTGCGCGCCGAATTCCTCCGTGGACGGAACTTTGAATACGTCCGGGCGGCGAAGGCGCTGGGGCTCAGCGACGGCAAGATCATGTTCAAGCACATCCTGCCGAACGCCATGGTGGCGACGCTCACCTTCATGCCGTTCATCACGTCCGGCTCGATCACCACCCTCACCTCGCTCGACTTCCTCGGGTTCGGCCTGCCGCCCGGATCGCCATCGCTGGGTGAGCTCCTCTCGCAAGGCAAGAGCAACGTGCAGGCGCCGTGGCTCGGCATCGCCGGGTTCGCGGTCGTCTCGCTCATGCTGATGCTGCTGGTGTTCATCGGCGAAGCGGTGCGCGACGCGTTCGATCCGAGAAAGGCGTTCAAGTGAGCGCCGGCGAACCGCTGCTCGAGGTCACCGACCTCGCCGTCGACTTCCTTCAGGGCGGCGAGGCGCATCACGCCGTGAAGGGCGTGTCGTTCACGCTCGACAAGGGCGAGACGCTGGCGCTCGTCGGTGAATCGGGATCGGGCAAGTCAGTCACGGCGCTGTCGATCCTCAAGCTCCTGCCCTACCCGGCGGCGCGCCACCCTCGCGGGTCGATCCGCTTCCGCGGCGAGGAACTGCTCGACGCCGACGAGGCCGACCTGCGCAAGGTCCGCGGCAACGACATCACCATGGTGTTCCAGGAGCCGATGACGTCGCTCAACCCGCTGCACACGGTTGAACGGCAGATCGGCGAGATTCTCGAGGTACACCAGGGCATCACCGGCGCCAAGGCGCGCGCCCGCATCGTCGACCTGCTCACGCGCGTCGGCATCCGCGATCCCGAGACACGGCTCGACAGCTTTCCGCACCAGCTCTCCGGCGGCCAACGCCAGCGCGTGATGATCGCGATGGCGCTCGCCAACAATCCCGACCTGCTGATCGCCGACGAACCGACGACGGCGCTCGACGTGACGGTGCAGGCGCAGATCCTGGCGCTGCTCAAGGACCTGAAGCGCGACACCGGCATGGCGCTGCTCCTCATCACGCACGACCTCGGCATCGTCCGGCACATGGCCGACAAGGTGTGCGTGATGCGCTACGGCGAGATCGTCGAGGCGGGGCCGACCGAGGAGGTGTTCCGCCACCCGAAACATCCGTACACGCGCCAATTGATCGATGCCGAGCCGAAGGGCGATCCGCCGCCGGCCGATCCGGAAGCGCCCGTCGTGCTCTCCGCCGACAACCTGAAGGTCTGGTTCCCGATCAAGCGGGGGCTCCTGCGCAAGACGGTGGGCCACATCAAGGCGGTCGACGGCGTCGACGTGCAGGTGAAGGCGGGACAGACGCTGGGCGTCGTGGGAGAATCGGGGTCCGGCAAGACGACGCTCGGCCTCGCGCTGCTGCGCCTCATTTCGTCGAACGGGCCGATCGTGTATCTCGGCAAGCGCATCGACGGATTCAACAGCCGCGACATGCGCCCCTTGCGGCGCGAGATGCAGATCGTCTTCCAGGACCCCTACGGATCGCTCTCGCCGCGCCTGTCGATCCGGCAGATCGTCGAGGAGGGCCTCTTGATCCAGAACCCTTCCATGGGGGCGGAGGAACGGGAGCGGCGGGTGTCCTCGGCCTTGTCGGAAGTCGGCATCGACCCTGCCTCGATGGATCGCTACCCGCACGAGTTCTCCGGCGGGCAGCGCCAGCGCATCGCGATCGCGCGCGCCATGGTGCTCGAGCCGAAGTTCGTGATGCTCGACGAACCGACGAGCGCGCTCGACATGTCGGTGCAGGCGCAGATCGTCGACTTGCTGCGCTCGCTGCAGGCGCGCCACGAGCTCGCCTACCTGTTCATCAGCCATGACCTGAAGGTGGTGCGGGCGCTCGCCAACGACGTGATCGTGATGCGCAATGGCGAGGTGGTAGAGCAGGGTCCCGCCCGCGACATATTCGACCGTCCGCAGACGGAGTATACCAAGGCGCTGCTCGCCGCAGCGCTGCACCTGCGCACCGCGCCGGCCGAGGTGGTGCGGCAGTAGTCGCAAACGGGATCGAGGGGAAGGCAAGTCATGGCGCTCGCGTATGTCGTTTCGGGCTGGAACGTGGACGACTGGGTCGAGGGGATGCGGAAGCTCGCACCCGACCTCGACCTCCGGGTCTGGCCCGACAAGCTCGGCAAGCTCGACGACATCACCTACGCGCTCGCCTGGCGTCCGGCGCCGAACGTCCTGAAATCGTTCAAGAATCTGAAGGCGATCTTCTCCCTTGGCGCAGGCGTCGACGCAATCCTCGCCGACCCGACGCTGCCCGACGTGCCGATCGTGCGCGTCGTCGATCCGGACATGACCATGCGGATGAGCGAGTACGTGTGCCTGCACGTGCTGATGCACCACCGCCAGCAGAGGAAGCTCGACCGTCTCCAGGCGCAGCGGGTGTGGGGACCCGAGCCGCAGTGGGCGGCGAGCGCCATCCGCGTCGGCATCATGGGGTTGGGCGAGCTCGGCCGCGACTCGGCGCGCAAGCTTTCGCACCTCGGCTTCAAGGTCTCCGGCTGGAGCAATTCGCGGCACAGCATTCCAGGCGTCGAAAGCTACGCCGGCAAGGCGGAGCTCGACGCCTTCCTGAAGACGACCGATATCCTGGTCTGTCTCCTGCCGCACACGGCGGATACGGAGGGCATCCTCAACCGCGATCTGTTCCGCAAGCTCGCGCGCGACTCGCGCCTCGGCGCGCCGGTGCTGATCAACGCCGGCCGCGGCAAGCTCCAGGTCGAGAAGGACATCGTTGCGGCCCTCGACGCCGGCGAACTCGGCGGCGTCACGCTCGACGTGTTCGAGACGGAGCCGCTGCCGGCCGACAGCCCGCTGTGGTCGCACCCCAAGGTGACGGTGACGCCGCACATCGCGGCCGATTCCGAGCCCGACGTGATTTCGACCTACATCCTGAACCAGATGCGCCGCCACGACGCGGGCAAGCCGTTCGAGAACCTCGTCGACAAGCGTCGCGGGTACTGACGATCCGCCTGCTAGAGGCGGCGCAGGCTGGTCAGCGTGCCGTATTGGCTCGCGATGCGGTCGACCGCCTGCTTCAGCGGCTCGATGACGACCTTCATGTGGTAGCCGTTGGCGTGGATCATCCGCTCGGCGTCGAGCATCATTCCGACGTGGCCCTTCCAGAACACGAGGTCGCCGCGGCGCAGGTTGTTGAGCCGCTCGTCCGGCAGCGGCGTGCCGACGGCTGCCTCGATCATGTCGCTGTCGCGCGGGCAGGCGATGCCGGCCGCCTGCAGTGAAATCTGCACGAGACCGGAGCAGTCGAGTCCCTCGTGCGACTTGCCGCCCCACAGGTAGGGGACGCCGACGTAGTTCTCGGTGACCGCCGCGGGATCGGTGACCATCGGCCCGCGCGTCGACAGATGCGCGGTGTGAACGTAGCCGCCCGTCTCAAGTCTCGCGTAGCGGTCGACCGTCTCCAGCACCGTCAGCCTGGCGTGCAGGTAAAGCGCATGCAGTGGCGGCGTCTTCAGGTTGGCTTCGGGGTATACGAACGTTTTCGGGGCGGAGACGGCGTGGGTCGACCGGTGTCCGGTGGGGCCGAGGGCCGTCTCTTCGACGTAGCCGACATAGCCGTCGATCTCCAGCTGTACCCACGCCCAGCCGTCGCGTCGCTCGTAGACGTGGACGACTTCGCCGAACAGCGCCTCGGTGACCTGCGGCGCTGCCGCATCGCCCCGCTTTCGCAAAGGGGCGATCGGCGCAGTCACCGCCATCGGCACGCCGGCGGTGAAGCGCGGCACGTCGACGACGCCCCTGAGCGACTCTGCCGCGAGGTCGTCCCGCACGACGTTGAGGCGGGGGTCGAGCGTCATTTCACGCCCCCGAGACGACTTGCGCAGGCGACGATCGCATCGCCAAGCTTCTCGATGAACAAGGCGCCCTTCACGGTGCGCTGGATCAACACGTTCCGCCGGTCCTTCTCGTCGCGTCGTCTGCCGAGCAGTTCGAGCTTACCCATGGTGTCGAGCCCCCGCGTGATGACAGGCTTCGTCACGTTGAGCTTCTTCGCAAGCCCCCGAACCGTGTGCGGAGGCGCCTCGAGGTAGATGGTGAGCAGGATCGCGAGCTGGCGGGCCGACAGGTCGGGCTCGTCGTCGCGCACCAGGGTGAGGTGCACGTCGTGCCACAGGCGCAGGGCTTCCCCCGTCGTCATGGAGATGCTGTCGCGCACGCTTTTCCGCTCGACCCGGCGCCAGAATTTGTTTCGGTTCCGAGATAGTGGCGCAAATGCCGCTCGCGCGCAACGTCACCTCCCGTAGCGTTCCTGCAGCAGGGCGAACAGCGCGCGAATCGCCTGCGCCTCCCCGCCCATCGGCCGCCCGGGTTTTGCCACGGGCACCCACGCGAAGATGTCGAAATGCACGTAACGCTGCGCCTGCTCGACGAACCGCTTCAGGAACAGGGCGGCCGTGATCGACCCGGCGAAGCCCGAGGAGCCCGCGTTGTTGATGTCGGCGATCTTGCTCTCGAACAGCCCGTTGTAAGGTCGCCAGAACGGCATTCGCCACAAGGGGTCGTTCTGCGCCAGCCCGTGGCGGTGCAGATCGGCCGCGAGCGCATCGTCGTCGGTGTAGAACGGCGGCAGGTCCGGGCCGAGCGCCACGCGCGCTGCACCGGTCAGCGTCGCCATGTCGACGAGGAGATCGGGCTTCTCGTCGTCGGCGAGCGCCAGCGCATCGGCGAGGATGAGGCGGCCTTCCGCGTCGGTATTGCCGATCTCGACGGTCAGCCCCTTGCGGCTCCGGAACACGTCGCCCGGCCGGAAGGACGATCCGGACACGGCGTTTTCGACCGTCGGGATCAGCACGCGAAGGCGCACCTTGAGCTTCGCCCGGAGGATCAGTGCTGCAAGGCCGAGGACGGAGGCGGCGCCTCCCATGTCCTTCTTCATGAGCAGCATGTTGCTCGAGGGCTTGATGTCGAGGCCGCCGGTATCGAAGCACACGCCCTTGCCGACGAGCGTCACCTTCGGGGCGCGCGCCGGACCCGTGGTGATGTCGATGAGGCGAGGCGCGCGCGGGCTGCCCTGGCCGACAGCGTGGATCAGCGGGAAGCCGCGCCTCAGGGCCTCGCCCTTCGTAACGACGATCTTCGCGCCGTGCGCCTTCGCAAGTGCCCGCGCGGCCGCTTCGATCTCGTCGGGGCCGAGGTCGTTGGCGGGTGTGTTCACGAGGTCGCGCACCTGCCAGACGGCCGACGCTTCCGACACCAGATCTTCCCGTTCGACACCTGCCGGACAGGCAAGCCGCGCGGGCGGTCGCTGCGCCTTGCGGTAGCGGGCGAAATCGTACGCCTCGAGGAGCCAGCCCAGCGCCGCCAGCCGGGCGTTGCCCGTGTCGCTTGCGAAGGCGTAGGCGCCTTCCGGCAATAGCCGGGCAAGCTTGCCGGGAAGAAATGGGTCAGCCGTCGACGGATCGCCGAGACCGAACAGGATTCCGCTTACGCCTCCCTTCGCCCCCGGCATTGGCAGCGCCCGTCCAGTCTCGCCCTTGAAGCCCGCCGCCATGGCCCACGCCCGAGCATCCGGTGCAAGCGACTTGAGCACGCCATCGAGCGTCTGCGGCGTCACGACCATGATCGGCACGGCCTTGCGGGCTTCCCGCGGGGTCAACAGCACGTCGTTCGGGGTCATCTGCGTCTCCGGTTTACCCGCCCAGAAAACCGTTAACATGGTTAACAGTTTGTTGAGGAGTGTTCCGCCATCATCCACCTCGAACAGAACGGCCGCAATTGAGAGGCGGCGACGCAAGGGGTGACGGCATGGTTTCGCATCGCGTCTGGGCTCGGCGCTGGGCTCCCGTCAGGGCGGTTGCGACCGCAGGCGCGGTGGCCGCGCTATTGGCTACCGGGCTCTCCGGCTGCACCACGGCGCTCACCGACCCCATGACGACCGGCAGCACATCGGCTGCCGCGAAGGATCAACCGCAGGAGCCATCGATCCGAAGGATGGCGACGGCCAAGCAGGCCTGGGAAGCGGATCAGAACAACGTCAAGAAGGGGCTCGCGTACGCCGGTGAGTTGATGGCGCTCGATCAGGATCAACAGGCCCTGCAGGTTGTCACCCAGATTGCCAGCAACAACCCGGACAACATGGAGCTCGCCGCTTATTACGGAAAAATCCTGATCCAGTCCGGCGAACTTGCAGAAGGCGAAAAGCAACTTCAGAAGGTGATTGCGTCCGGCAAAGCCGACTGGAAGGTTTACTCGGCGCTTGGCTCGGCGCTCGATCAGCAGGGTCGCTACGACGACGCCCGCAAAGCATATCAGCAGGCGCTGAGCGAACGTCCGAACGAGATCTCCGTACTGAACAACCTCGGCATGTCCTATGCCTTGAGCGGAGACCTGAAGCAGGCTGAACAGGTGCTGCAGAAGGCGTCCGACCTGCCTGGCGGCGCCGCCAATCCGCGGCTGCGCCAGAACCTTGCGCTCGTCGTCGGGCTGCAGGGGCGCTACGACGAGGCGCAGCAGATCGCCAGCCGCGATCTTCCGCCGGAGCAGGCGCAGGCCAACGTCGAATACCTGCGCAAGATGATGTCGCAATCGAATCCGTGGGCGCAGATCAGCGGCACTGGAAGCCAGCAACAGCCGCCACAGCAGCAGGCGGCCGCGCAGTAATCAAGCCCTGTAGAACAGAACGGCCCGCATCAGCGGGCCGTTTTCATTTCTGCGGACCGACCAAGCGGGCTACTGCCAGCCGAACACCTTGATGAGCGACGGGCCGAGCAGGACGATGAAGATCACCGGCAGGAAGAACAGCACCATCGGAACGGTGAGCTTGGGCGGCAGCGCGGCAGCCTTGCGCTCCGCCTCCGCCATGCGGTTATCGCGGTTTTCCTGCGCGAGCACGCGCAGCGCGGTGCCGAGCGGCGTCCCGTATCGTTCCGCCTGAATGAAGCTCGTGACGACGGCCTTCACGGTCGGAAGTCCCGTGCGCCGAGCGAGGTTCTCGAGCGCCTTGCGCCGATCGCCAAGGTAAGAGAGCTCGGCGGTGGTCAGCGTCAGCTCTTCAGCGAGTGGAATCGACTGCGAGCCGATTTCCTTGGACACGCGCTGCATCGCGGGTTCGAGCGCCATGCCCGATTCGACGCAGATGAGCAGGAGATCAAGGGCATCCGACCACGCGCGCTTGATGGAGGTCTGCCGGCGGTGGATCATGTTCGTGATGAAGATCACCGGCAGGTAGTACCCTGCGATGATGCCGCCCATCGTGCCCATCAACTTCAACAGCGGCGTGTTCAGCCGCTCTGCAAAGACAGTGTTCGCATAGGTGAACGCGATGATGCCGAATGCGATCGGCATGATGAGCCGGAAGGCGAGGAACGTGACGAGATGGCTTTCGCTGCGAAACCCGGCCTGGCGCATGGTATCGCGCATCGATTCGGCCTCGAACACCTTCCGCAGGTTCAGGGCGTTCACGAGCTGCGGGACGAGGCCCTTCGGCTTGTCGCGCAGACGGCCTTCTGTGATGGCCTGCCGGTACTGGACCTTCAGGCGCTCCCGCTCGGTCGAAACGGACTTCATGCGGGCTGCAAGTTCGTCACGTTGCAAAAGGGGGGCGAACACCGTCAGAACCGTCGCGAAGACGGCGATCCCGACCAGGATAACCACCAGATTGCGCGGTTCGAGAAGCGTGACGAGCGTTTCGATCATCGGTCGGGCCTAGATCTCGAAGTTGATCATCTGGCGCATCACGAGCGTGCCGATCAGCATCCAGATCAGTGAGCCGGCAATCATGATGTTGCCCACATGGGTATCCCACAGGGGCGTCAGGTAGGAGGGGTTCAGCGCCGCCATGCCGCCGCAGATGACGAACGGCAGCGCGCCGATGATCATCGCGGATGATTTTGCTTCCTGGCTGACCGCCTTGATCTTCTGTTTCATCTTCTTGCGGTCGCGCAGCACTTTCGACAGGTTGTTCAGCGCTTCGGCGAGGTTGCCGCCGGTCTTCATCTGGATCGCCATCACGATCGACAGGAAATTCACTTCGGCGAGCGGGATGCTCTCATACATACGCTCAAGACCCTGATCGATGCTGATGCCGACTCGTTGCCCTTCGACAACCTCCAGAAATTCAGGCCCGACCGGCGCAGGCGATTCGGACGCGATGACGCGCATCGAGTCGGAGACGGGAAGGCCCGCCTTCAGGCTGCGCACCATGATGTCGATGGCATCGGCGAATTCGCGCAGGAACGATTCCTCGCGGCGCCGTCTCATGTAGTTGAGGAACCACCGCGGCAGACCGAGGATGCCTGCGAGCATGGCGAGCAGCGCCACGTAGGGAGGGGCTCCAACAATCAGAACCGCAAAGCCCAAGACGATGCCGACGACGACCGCGGCGATCCAGTAGGTGCGCAAAGTAATGTCGAGACCACTCTGCGCGATCAGCGCGCGCGTGGTGAGCCGCTTCTTCTGCTTTCGTGCCGTTTCTTCGAGCTGCTTCAGCGTATCCTGGATCTGGCGGCGGCGCGTATCCTTGCTGTCGTTGGCAAGCCTGCCGCGAATGCTCGAGATCAGCGATTCCGATTCCTGCTTGCCCACCACCCGGTTGTCGATGCGCTTGGCCATGTCGCGCTCGCCGGAGAAGTAGGGATAGAGGAGGGTCAGGACCAGCCCGCCGACCGCTGCAGCAATCAGCAGGATCACAAGAAGTTCGACGATCTGTTCGTTCATGTACGGCCTCCCCTGCGGCGCGGGTTAGAGTCCCGCACCTTCGTTGCGGGCCTCGGCGCGCTCCAGCGCCTCGGCAAGACGACCTTCTTCGCCATAGTACCGGGCGCGATCCCAGAAGTGTGGCCGCGCGATGCCGGTCGAACGATGACGGCCGACGATCTTGCCGGAGGCGTCCTCGCCGACGATCTCGTACAGGAACAGGTCTTGCGTGATGATGACGTCGCCTTCCATGCCGACGACTTCCGTGACGTGCGTGATGCGGCGTGAGCCATCGCGCAGGCGCGCGGCCTGGATGACGACGTCGATCGAGCCGACGATCATCTCCTTGATGGTTTTCGAGGGCAGGCTGAACCCGCCCATCGTGATCATCGATTCGAGACGTTGCAACGCCTCGCGCGGGCTGTTGGCGTGGACCGTGCCCATCGAACCATCGTGGCCGGTATTCATCGCTTGTAGGAGGTCGAAGGCCTCCGGTCCGCGCACTTCGCCGACGATGATGCGTTCCGGCCGCATGCGCAGGCAGTTCTTGACGAGATCGCGCATGGTGATTTCGCCCTGGCCTTCGAGGTTCGGCGGGCGCGTTTCGAGACGCACGACGTGCGGCTGCTGGAGCTGGAGTTCGGCCGCGTCCTCGCAGGTGATCACGCGCTCGTGGCTGTCGATGAATGCGGTCAGGCAGTTGAGCAAGGTCGTCTTGCCGGAGCCGGTGCCGCCCGAGATCAGCACGTTGCACCTGACCCGGCCGATGATACCGGCGATCGTGGCGCCCTCCGGCGTGATCGAGCCGAAGCGGACCAGGTCCGGCATCTTGAGCCGGTCCTTCTTGAACTTGCGGATGGTGAGCGCAGGTCCATCGACCGCAAGCGGCGGTACGATGACGTTCACGCGGGAACCGTCCGGGAGGCGGGCGTCGCAGATCGGGCTCGCTTCATCGACGCGGCGACCGATCTGGCTCACGATGCGCTGGCAGATGTTGAGCAACTGTGCGTTGTCGCGGAAGCGGACCGAGGATTGCTCCACCTTGCCGTTGACCTCGATGAAGCAGGTCTGTGCGCCGTTGACCATGATGTCGGCTATGTCGTCGCGCGCCAACAGCGGCTCGAGCGGACCGTAGCCCAAGACGTCGTTGCAGATGTCCTCGAGCAGCTCTTCCTGCTCGGCGATCGACATCACCACGCCCTTCAACGCGATGATCTCGTTCACGATGTCGCGAATCTCGTCGCGCGCCGCCTGGCGGTCGAGCTGACCGAGCTGCGTCAGATCGATCGCGTCGATCAGCGCGTTGAAGATGGTCGCCTTGATGTCGTAGTAGTTGTCGGGCCTCCGGGCGGCGCGAGCCGGGGGCGGGGGCGCAGCCTGCTGCGGCATCGCAACCGACTGGGACGCGGCCTGCGCCGGGACGGCCGAGCGCGCTGCAGGCATCGCCGGCGCGACCGGCGGCGCGATCGCGGGAACCGCCCCGTTCGCCGGCTTTTCGTTACCGCCGCTGCGCCTGCCGAACATCATTTACTTCTTCCTCATCAGCGACAGCTTTCCGACGAACGGCAGCGCAAGCTTGGCCTTCGGTTGTGGCGGAGGCTGACGTCCGGCAACCCGCTCGGCGAGCGCGGCGAGGAGCGGCGCGGCTTTCGATTTGGGGTTCACTTCCGCGACCATCTTGCCGTTTCCGGAGGCGGTTCCAAAGGTCACCGCATCGAACGGGATGACCATCGTCGGTTCGACGCCGGCGGCCTTCGCAAAATCGGTGACGGGAATCTCCGGGCGCTTCTGCAGGCCGACTTGGTTCAGGATCAGGATCGGCGGCCGGTCATTGGGCCTTGCGGCCTTGAGCAGGTCGATCATGTTCTTCGCATTGCGCAAGCTTGCAAGGTCGGGCAGCGCAACGATCACCACCTCGTCGGCCTGCGTAAGGATCGACTTCGACCACGGCATCCAGCTCGACGGCAGGTCGAGGACCACCATCGGAACCGAACGGCGGATGACGTCGATGACGTGCTCGAGCGTTTCGCGTTCGACCGGGTACTCTCGATCGACAACGGATGGGGCTGAGAGCAGGTTGAGCCGCTCGCCGACCTTCATCAGGAGCCGGTCGACGACCGCCTCGTCGATCCGGTCCGGCTGGATGAACGCATCGGCCACCGACTGGTTCGGGTCGACGTTGAAGTCGAGCGCCGCCGTGCCGAAGGCCACGTCGAGATCGACGATCGTCGTCTCGAGCGCGTAGGTGCGGGCGATCGTCCAGGCGACGTTGTGGGCGATCGTGCTCGCTCCCGTCCCGCCGCGGGCGCCGGCGAAGGCGATGACGCGTCCGATCCGGGCAGCGCCGGGATCGGCATAGAGGTTGCCAACCGACTCGATGACCTGAAGCGATGAGATCGGCGCGACGATGTAGTCGCTGATGCCCAGCCGCGTCAGTTCGCGGTAGAGCAGCACGTCGTTCAGGTGGCCGATCACGATGACCTTGGTCGAGGGATCGCACACGGCAGCAAGCTGGGCGAGCTCGGCGAGGACGCCATCGCGGTTCGCCTGCGACTCGACGATCAAGACGTTAGGCGTTTCGGTCTGGCTGTAAATCTCGGCTGCAGCAGCGATACCCCCGGGGTGGACCTGCATGTGCGCCTTCGCCATGCGGCGGTCGGCGGCAGCCGTCTCCAGCACCTGGCCGGTGCGCGGGTCGGTGCAGAAGGCATGGATGTTGATCCTCGGGATCATCACCAACACCTCCTGGCGCATCTCCGCGCCAGGGAGCTGATCGTGGATCGCGTTCATGACCATCGTCTCCCGCTCGACTTACTGCTGAACGCCCTGGCTGATGACGACCTTCGAACTGTTGTCGGCCTCAGGCGTGTTGGTCTGCTTCGGCGTCCGGTAGTCCTTGAACATCTGCTGCCGGCGTGGCGCGTCCGGCGGTGTTTCGGTCCGCGGCGTGATGAAATCGTTCGGGTTGGCGACGACCGCGGCAAGATTCTGCTGATGCGCGCATCCAAAGTTCGGCATCGGCATGTTGTCTTCGGTCCGGGCGATGTTCGCCGTCCAGTCGCCGCACTCTGCCGTCTGCGCCACTGTTCCGCCGTAGGACGCGACAATCGGGCCGCCCTTTCCGCCGTACTGGGAGAAGCCAATGACCTCCGTCGGGATTCCTTGGTTTTCGAGGATCGAGGCCACGCGGGTCGCCTGCTCGCCTGCGCCCGTCGGGTACTGCAGGGCAATGTGCCGCACGCCCGAGGCGCGTGCCTGCTGCGCGAACGCTGCGACCGAGGAGGCCTCCGCCTGCGTCAGCGCGTTTCGCTGCGAGGGCACCTCGATCCGGGCGTTGGCATTCACGACCTGGATCGGGTAGCGCTGGTAGTGCAGCGGCGGTGTGTAGACGTCGTCGATCTCGCCGTTCAGATGGTCGCTGCTGCAGGCGCCGAGCGCCAGAACGAGGGCGACGGGGCTGAAGCGCAGGACGCGGCGGAGCGTATTCGACATAGTTGACATGACGTTCCTCGTTCGTTGCGCGTTCATTCGACGATGTAGCCGACGTTGCCGTGGTAGACGCCCTTCGGCTGCTGGTTCTGGGCGCCGTAGATCTTGTTGAGCCGACCCCAGATGATGGTCTGGCGGTCACTCGGCGTGTTGTAGTTGTCGAGCGGCGTAGCGAGCTTGGATTCGTTTACGGGCTTCACCACGTACGGCGTCACGATCACAACCAGCTCCGTTTCGTTCGACTTGTAGTCGCGGCTCCGGAACAGCGTGCCTAGAACCGGCAGATCCTTGATACCCGGCATGCCGGCGAGGGCCTGTTTCGTATCCTCCTGAATCAGGCCCGCCATCACCATCGATCCGCCCGAGGGCAGTTCGACGGTCGTCTCGGCGCGGCGCACCTTGAGGCCCGGGATGTCGAGGGTCGCGTCCGTATTCGCGCTACCCAGCGTGAAGGAGTTGAGGGGCGTCGGTTCACTGACCTCCGTCGAGATCTTCATGCTGATGCGGCCTTCCGACATAACGACGGGGGCGAAGCCGAGGCCGACGCCGAACGGCTTGTACTCGATGGTCGTGGTGTTGTTCTGCTGAGAGACCGGGATCGGAAACTCGCCACCCGCCAGGAATTTTGCACTTTCGCCCGAGATCGCGGTGAGGGTCGGTTCCGCAAGCGTTCGCGTCAGCTGATCACGCTCGTAAGCCTTCAGGACGCTGTCGAGTGTATTGCCGTCACTGCTGAACGCCGTATTCAAACCGCCGCCAATGAAGCAGTTGAGCGAAATACAGTTGCGCGGCAAGAACGCTCCTGGATCCATATTTCCGTTCAACTTGAAATCGTTGGTGTTCGCAAAACCGATCTTGAGACCGCCGGACTGCAGTAAGGCGGCTGTGCTGATGCCAAACTGCTTCAGGACTTCGCGGTTCATCTCCACCACGCGCACCCGGATCATGACTTGATCATTTCCGGTGATCGCGATGTTGTTGACGATGGTGGCCGACGGACCGCTGCTGCCAGACGAGGGCGAAGCGGAGATCGCGGCGCCGCCAGAGCTGCCACCCGACGAGCCGCCACCCGACGAGCCGCCACCGGACGAGCCGCCAGAAGACGAAGACGGGTTGCTCTGGACGAACGCCTGGGCGAGGTCGACGGCGCGCTGCGCATCAGCGGCATTCGGCGCCGTGCCGCCGAGGATCACGTTGTTGTTGACCGTATCGACGTTGATCTGGGCATTGGGAACCGCCTTGCGCAGCAGTTCCTGCAGCGCCTGGCCGTCGATGCCGACGTCGATGTTGAGATTGAGGATCTGCCGCCCGGAGGCGTCGAAGAAGAACGCGTTGGTCTGGCCCACGCCCTTGGCGAAGAGGTAGGCGGTGTTGGCTGTCCGCACCACGACGTCGGCAATCTTCGGGTCGCCGACGAGAACGTCCCGCGCGTTGGCCGGCAGCCGGACGACCATGGTCTTGCCGAGGCCCAGCCGCACGAACTTGTTTGCGTCCGCCGCCGCCGGCTGCGGCAACACCATCAGGGCAAACGTCATGGCGAACGCAAGGAGCATCGCAAGGAACGATCTCGTCATGGCATTGGTCCCGGTTGGTGCGGCGAGGCGGAGGCTGGAAGACATGTCGTCACCTAGTAGCTGAGCGTCGATTGCTTGATGACGCCGTAGCGGTTGATGGTCACTTCGTTGCGGCGGTCGCCGCGGGCGTACTTCTCGGATAGGCGCGGGCCGGTGTCGCCAAGCGCCTGGTCGGGGTTGTCGTTGATCGAACGCAAGGCGAGCGACAGCTGGCCCGTCTGTTCGGCGAACGCGAGCACTTCGGCCTGGCGCGGTTCGAGCTCGAGCGTCGCGGTCTTGCCGACCACGACCTGTTCGCCCTTGTCGTTCGTCTGGAACGTCTGGTCGATTGCGAGCACGCGCACGTTCGTGAGAATGGTTTCGGAGACGCTGCGATTCTGGCCGCCCTCGTTCTTGGTGGTCAAAATCACGTCCACCTTGTCGTTCGGGAGGATGAATCCGCCCGCGCCCGTTTCGGCGCTGATCGAGACGGAGATCGCGCGCATGCCCTTGGGCAGCACGGCGGCCATGAAGCCCGACGTCTTCGGCATTACGAGCTTCTGCTCGTTGACGGGCTCCCCTTCGAAGAGTTGAACGCGAGCGCGAGACCCGTCGAATTCGGTGCGCGCTTCGGGCTTGGCCTCCTTGGTCACCATCGTGGGCCGGACCGCTTCCTTGGGCCACGGGATCCAGGAAAGTTTCGTCGGATCGACCTTGTCGCCGAGTGCAACGTCGGCTGCGGCGACCAGCACGTCGACGGTCGGAACCTTGTTGATTTCGACGACCTGCGTCTGGGTCGTCGTCCTCCCGAGATAGCTGCGGGCGAGCACGACCGCCGCGACGGCCGAAACGATCGCCAGCATCAGAACCATCAAACGAGATCTGCCCATCACACTTTTCCACCGATTGGCACGGGCGACTCGCCCGTTAACCGACCCTCACTGTCGGTGTGAAAGGTCAAATTATGGTTAATGAAGCGTTGGCGGTGCGTTTCTCCCGTTAAGGAGCCGACGGCGTCGCGCCGCGCGTTCCGATCAGTTCAAACCCGTGAACCACCAGGTCTCGGGCAGTACGAGCACAGCGCCCGCGGCGATGGCCATGCCATAAGGAAGATCGATCTTCTTCGACACGAACGGGGCAAAGGAATCGATGCCCGTGAACTGAAGATATCGCTGGGTGCTGCGCAGGATCAGCATCACGACACCAAGCACGCCGCCGGCGATCGCGGTGAACACGAGGAATGGCACGATCGGGGTCCAACCGATCCAGAGCCCGGTCGCAGCGAGCATCTTGGCGTCGCCGCCGCCGATGAAGTTGCCGGCGAACAGCGCGAAGCCGAAGATGAGGAGAATGATGCCTGCCAAAACATGCATCCCAAGGACCGGCAGGGGCATCGCGACGGACAGGGCGCAAAGAACGAACGCGACCGCAGTGACGCCGTTCAGCCAGTTCGGGATTCGCAAGGTAAAGAAATCGAACAGGCCGCACACTACGACCAGCAGTGGAAATAGCGTCAAAGCGACCGACTGCAGCATTTGGAGAACACTCTTCGAAACTTCGCGTTTCCCCATGCTGTCATAAAATGGGTAAAGGGGGCTTTAGAGTGCGGGACCGAATTCTAGTGAAGCCGAGTGGTCCAACGTCAGCCGCCCGGCTTGGGCGGCTGACGTCAATAAACTCGTCAGCTAGGACGTTGCTGCAGCGCGGTGACGATGTCGTTGAACATATTTCTGATTTCCCCACCGACCAGCGGAGCTGCAGCCGCCAGTACCAGCCCGATCCCGGCCGCGATAAGGCCATACTCGATTGCGGTTGCGCCGTCTTCGTTCTTCAGGAACTTCGTGAGCATCTTGTTAGCCTCCAGGTTGCACAACTTTCGCGAGTTGCTAACATCGTGTTCTAGTTTTCCTGAACTGGGGTGTCAGGGAGTGGTGGTTAAGCAAGGATTCGTCTCGATAAGGCTTTGTTCACCATGTTCAGGCACCATCATTGCCAATCGCCGGCAAATGACCGGCCAATCCGGCTGCTTAACGGAGTATCGGACTCATGGGGATCGCCAGGCACTTTGGGCTCTGCCAGCTCGCGACGATCGCGTCTCTTGCACTTGTCAGTCCGGCGTTCGCCGGCACGGCCGTCACCATCGCCTCGGACCATGCCAAGATCCTGTCCGTCGCCGGAACGCCGACCTCTATCATCGTCGGCAACCCGATGTACGCAGACGTCAGCCTGCAGGGCGGTAAGGTCGTCCTGTTCGGAAGGTCGTCCGGACAGACGAACATCATCCTGCTCGACGGTGACGGCAATCAACTGGCGAACTTCGACGTCACCGTGAGCAAAAGCGCCGACGCCAACAATCTGACGATCTACAAGGCTGGCGAACGCATTTCTGCCGTTTGCTCGCCGATCTGCGAGCAGACATTGCAGTCGGGCGACTCGTCCGATGCCGTCAAGGAACTGACGGAAACGATCAAGACGAAGCTGGAACAGACGCAGCAGGCCGCGGGCATCGGGGGCGGCACCCCCTAAGCGGCTACCTGCGCCGAGCCTCGCGGTCGGTAAGCGGGCGGTCGTCGTCGTCCTCGAGGATGCGGAGGGCCGCGCCGTCGAGGTCGTCGTACTGGCCCGACTTCAGCGACCAGATGAACGCCGCAAGCCCGACCGCACCCAGGAAGAGCGCGACGGGAATGAGCAGGAGCAGCCCGTTCATGCTGCCTTCTCCCCAATCGCCGCCACCGCCGCGGCGGTATCGGTCTTCGTGCCCGGACCGGCCATCACCGACCTGCGGAAGCGCGGCATCGCCTGGAGCCTCAGCGCATTGCCCACGACGATGAGCGACGACGTCGACATCGCGATTGCAGCAACGAGGGGTGAGGCAAAGCCCAGCATCGCCACCGGCACGGCCAGCACGTTGTAGCCGATCGCCAGCGCGAAGTTCTGGCGCGCAAGCTGCGCGGTCGTGACCGCGATGTCGCGCGCCACCAGCACGGGCCTGAGGGACGCGCCGAGAAACACGACGTCCGCCGCGGTGCGGCCGATGTCGGAGGCGGTGGCGGGCGCCATCGAGGCGTAGCCCGCCGCGAGCGCGGGAGCGTCGTTGAGACCGTCGCCCACCATCAGCACGCGCCGGCCCGCGGCGCCCAACGCCTCGACGTAGGCGAGCTTCGCCTGCGGCGTCCAGCGGGCGCGCCACGTGGCGATGCCGATGCTCTCGGCGACGCGCCGCACCGCCTCATGCCGATCGCCGGAAAGCAGCTCCACGCCGATCCCCTGCGCCTTGAACCCCGCAACGACGGCTGCCGCATCCGGGCGCAGTTCGTCCTGGAAGCGGAACACGACGGCCGCGCCCGAGGCTGGTCGCAGAATGAGTTCGGGAAGTCCTTCGCCGAGCGGATCGCGCCGGTCGAGCCCTTCGCTCTCGCCGACGCCGCACCAGGCGCGCGACCCGAGCCGCACCGACTGGCTGCGCCACGTTCCGGAAAGCCCCGCGCCCGGTTCCTCCCGCACGTCCGTCAGCGTGAACGGCACGACGCCGCGCGCCTCCGCTTCGGCAACGAGCGCGCGCGACAGCGGGTGCTTGCTGCGCACGGCGAGCCCGGCGGCGAGCGCGAGCGTCTCGGTCGAGACGAGTTTCGGCTCGACGAGCTTTGGCGAGCCCAGCGTGAGCGTGCCCGTCTTGTCGAACACGACCGTGTCGATCTCGGAGAGTTTTTCGAGGCCTGCGCCGTCCCTGATCATGACGCCGTTGCGGAACAGGAGCCCGCTCGCCACGATCTGCACGGCGGGCACGGCAAGGCCCAGCGCGCACGGGCAGGTGATGATGAGCACCGCGATCGCCGCCATCAGCGACGCGTGCCAGTCGCCGCGCGTGAAAATGAGCCAGCCGACGAGCGTCAGCGCGGCGAGCACGTGCACCGCCGGCGCGTAGAGCCGCGCAAGCCGGTCGGCGAGCATCACGTAGGTTGACTTCGATTGCTCGGCCGCCGTCATCAGGCGGATGATCTCGCCGAGGAACGTATCCTCGCCGACGGCCGTCACGTCGATCACGAGCGGTCCGGTGAGATTGAGCGTGCCCGCGTGGACCGTGGCGCCGGGTCCGACCTGGTCGGGCGTGGTCTCGCCGGTCACGAGCGAACGATCGATGTCGCTCGCGCCTTCGACGATTGCGCCGTCGGCCGGCAGCCGTTCACCGGCCGCCACGAGAACCTTCATCCCTGCCTTGAGGTCGCGCAGGCGCAGATAGCGCGTCTGGCCGTCCGCCTCGATGACGGTGGCGCCCGCCGCCGACAGGGTCATGAGCTGCGACACCGCCGAGCGTGCGCGCGTGCGCATGAGCTGGTCGAGATATCGTCCGATCAGCAGGAAGAAGAGCAGCGTCACGGCGGCGTCGAAGTAGGCATGGTGGCCGCCGCGCATCGTCTCGAACAGGCTCATCGCGGTGGCGAGGATGACGCCGAGCGAGATCGGCACGTCCATGCTCATCGACCGGCGCGACAGTGCGCGCACCGCGCCGCGGAAGAACGGCTGCCCGGCGTAGAACACGGCGGGCAACGCGATCAGCGCGGAGATCCAGTGGAACAGGTCACGGGTCGCGCCGTCCGCCCCCGACCAGACGGAGACCGACAGCAGCATGATGTTGGCGGCAGCGAACCCGGCCACCGCGACGGCCCGCAAGAGGCGCGCGCCTTCCGCATCGTCGACCGCGGTCGACGCCTCGAGCGGGTCGAAGGGACGTCCCGGATACCCCAGCCGTTCAAGCGCCGCGAGCACCCCGTCGGCCGTGATCTCGGCCGGGCGGTAGGTCACCGACACCTGGCGCAGCGTGAAGTTCACGCGCGCCGTCTCGATGCCGGGCTCTGCGGCAAGGCCGCGCTCGATCGTCGAGATGCAGGCGCCGCAGTGGATGGCGGGGGCGATCACATCGAGCCGCTTCCGGCCGTCGCCCGCGTCGCGCGCCCACGCCTCGGCATCGGCGGCAGCGAACGCCTGCCCGAGTTCGACCGATGTGTCGCAGCAGTTCAAGGCTTCACCACGAACCGGTATTCGCGCCGCAGTTCCACCTTGCCGTCCTGCTTCGCGAGCAGCACCGCCGTCCAGAGGCCCGGCGCCAGCGGCGCGTCGGCCTCGTACTTGCCGGACCCGACGCTCGTGAGCTTCACGGAATGGTCCTGGCCCTCGTGCGCGGGCCGGCCGAAGTCGACGGACACCTCGAGACCCGACAGCGGCAGGCCGCCCTTGTCGGCGAGGCTCACGGCAAGCTTGCCCGCGACGAGCGCGAAGGTCGGCTGCCAGCCGAGCTCCTTCTCGCGCCGCCCTTCCGCGAGTTCATTGTTGAACTCCTGGCTCGCGACGTAGCCGTTCTCGACCACGAGGCCGGTCCACGTCGAGTTGGCGTAGTAGGCGAGCGCCAGGTTCACGGCGATCGTCACGCCGAAGAACACGAACAGGATCGCCAGCATGTGATAGCCGGTGAATTCGCGCTGTGCGTTGCTATCCCTCGCCATGCTCATCCGATCGCCCCTTCGCTAATCGTTCTTCGGCCACTGGAAGAAGGCCTCGTAGTGCTTGGCCTCCTCGCCGCCCTTCTCCTTCACGTCGAACCGGAAATCGGCGCGCTCCTTGCCCGACGATGCCGGGGCGGTGACGTAGATCTTCACCATGCGCAGCTTGTCGGCCTCGACCGGAATGGTGACGGAGGTCGACGGCGGGTCGTCGTCGCCCACCATCTGCATCGTTGCGCCGGGAAGATCGTCGATCTTCAGATCGAAGGTGCGCGGCTTCTGCGCCATGTTCAGGATCTTCACCGTGTAACCGTTGCGCACGCTGCCGTCGGACAGGGTCACGAACAGCGGGTTGCGGTCGTGCAGGACGTTGATGTCGAGGGTCGCCCGGTTGGCCACGGATACGAGCATCGCGATGCCGATCAGCGCCCACACGCCCATGTAGATCATCGTCCGGGGACGGATGATCTCGCGCCAGAGCAGCGGCGCCTGCTCGGCATGGCCCGCGGCGTGCGCGTTGTAGGCGCGCAGCGTCGTGTAGGAGATCAGGTCCTTCGGTTTGCCCACCTTCTCCATCACGCCGTTGCAGGCATCGATGCAGAGCGCGCAGGTGATGCACTCGAGCTGGTTGCCGTTGCGGATATCGATGCCCATCGGGCACACGGCCACGCAGAGATTGCAGTCGATGCAATCGCCGAACTGCTTCGTCGCCTCGAGGCGGCGCTCGCGCTGGCTGCCGCGCTCCTCGCCGCGCCAGGCGTTGTAAGTGACGGTGAGCGAATCCTCGTCGAGCATCGCCGCCTGGATGCGCGGCCACGGGCACATGTAGGTGCACACCTGCTCGCGCATGAAGCCGGCGAAGATGAAGGTGGTGGCGGTGAGCGTGAGGATCGTCAGGTAGGCGACGGCGGGCGCATCCCACAGGATCAGCTGCTTGAACAGCGTCGGGGCGTCGGCGAAGTAGAACACCCAGGCGCCCCCGGTCGCGAGCGCGATGATGAACCACATCGTGTACTTGATCGAACGCTTGATGAACTTCTCGGCCGACATCGGCTCGGCGTCGAGCTTTATCCGCGCGTTGCGGTCACCCTCGACGCGCCGCTCTACGGCGACGAACAGGTCGGTCCACACCGTCTGCGGGCAGGTGTAGCCGCACCAGGCGCGCCCGACGGCGGAGGTGACGAGGAACAGGCCGATGCCGGCCATGATCAGGAGGCCGGCGACGTAGTAGAACTCCTGCGGCCAGATCTCGAGGAAGAAGAAGTAGAAGCGGCGGTTGGCGAGATCGACGAGGATCGCCTGGTCGGGCGCATGGGGTCCGCGGTCCCAGCGAATCCACGGCGCGAGGTAGTAGATGCCGAGCGTCACCGCCATGACGATCCACTTGAGGCGCCGGAAGAACCCGTGAACCTCCTTCGGATGCACCGCCACGCGCGAGGCGTAGAGCGAGCGCTGGCCGGCCGTGTTGACCGCATCCGCCTCGACCCGCTCCACGTCGGGAGCAGTCTTGCGGGAGCATTCGACGGTGTTCAGGACTTCGACCATGACCTCGACCGGGGAAGGGTGTGCCGGGACGCCGTTACTTGTCCCGGCACGCTAGCATGCGATGCGGCGCAGCGCGCCGGATCAGTTCGTCGCGTCGACCTCGCCGCCGCCCAGCGAGTGGACGTAGACGGCGAGCGACTTGATGGTCGAATCGTCGAGACGGTGCGCCCATGCCGGCATCACGCCCATGCGCGGCTTGGTGATCTGCGCGGCGATCTGTTCCTTGGTCGTCGCGTACATGTGGATCTTGTCGGTGAGGTTCGGCGCGCCGACGTCGTGGTTGCCCTTGCCGTCCTCGCCATGGCACGACGTGCACTGCTCGGCGAAGATCGCCTTGCCGCGCTCGACCGCCGCCTGGTCATCCACCTTGTCGCCCTGCAGCGTCAGCACGTAGTCGCTGACGTCGGCGATCTTGGCGGGCTCGAGGATGCCGTCGCCGAACGCCGGCATCTGGCTGTCACGGGTGTCGGGGTCCGCCGTATAGCGGATGCCGTGCTGCAGGGTCTTGTAGATGTCGTCGACCTTGCCGCCCCACAGCCAGTCGTTGTCGGCGAGGTTCGGGTAGCCGTGGCCGCCTTGCGCGCCCGCGCCGTGGCAGGGCACGCAGTTGACCTTGAAGGCCGCCGCGCCGCCGGCGTTGGCGAACTCGAGCAGGTCGGCCTGCTTGCGGATCTCGGCGACCGGGGTCGCATTGATCTTGTCGATGAACGCCTGCTGCGACTTCCGCCAGTCGGCGAGCTGCTCCTGCACCTGCGCGCGGCTCGAGAAGCCGAGCACGCCGCCCCACCCCGGCAGCGAGGGGTAGAGCACGCAGTAGACGGCCGCGAAGGCGATCGTTCCGTAGAAGGTGTTCAGCCACCACCGCGGCAGCGGCGTGTTGAGCTCCTTGATGCCGTCCCACTCGTGGCCGGTCGTCTCGGTGCCGGTGGCCTCGTCTCTGTCAACCTTGGCCATTGCCATCAATCCTCTTCATCGTCGCGGAGCGGGATCATCGCGTCATGCTGGTACTGCTTTGCAGACCCCGGCCGGAACACGAAGACGATCACTCCGATGAACACGAGAAACATGCCGAGCAGACCCCAACTGTCCGCGAAGTGGCGCATGGCGGTGTACGTTTCCATGGGTCCCCTCCGTCAGCGCAGGTTCGCTTCGGCCTTGTAGGTCGTGAAGTCGACCAGCGTGCCGAGCATCTGCAGGTAGGCGATGAGCGCGTCGGCCTCGGTGATCTTGCCGGGCTGGCCGTCGAAGTCGCGCGCCTGCGCCTTGGGATACCGCTTGACCAGGCCGTCGGCGTTCTCGCCGGTGGCCTGGGCCACGAGGTCGGCCTCGGCGTTGTCGATGTCCTCCTGGGAGTACATCGGCGACGGGCCGCCGTGCGAACCGCCGGTGTTCACCGTCAGGTTCAGCGCCGCGAGATGCCGGCCGATTCCCTTCGGGTCGAGCGGCGTCTGCGCCAGGAACGGGTAGCCCGGCATGATCGACTCCGGCACCACCGAGCGCGGGTTCTGCAGGTGCTCGCGCTGCCAGTCGTCGGAGTACTTGCCGCCGACGCGGGCGAGGTCGGGACCGGTGCGCTTCGACCCCCACTGGAAGGGATGGTCGTACATCGACTCCGCGGCGAGCGAGTAGTGGCCGTAGCGTTCGACCTCGTCACGGAACGGACGGATCATCTGGCTGTGGCACAGGTAGCACCCTTCGCGAATGTAGATGTCGCGGCCGGCGAGCTCCAGCGGCGTGTAGGGCCGCATGCCGTCCACCTTCTCGATCGTGTTCTGCACATAGAACAGGGGCACGATCTCGACGAGGCCGCCGATCGTCACCACGAGCAGACTGAGGACCAGCAGCAGCGTGGCGTTGGTTTCGATTTTCTTGTGATCAATCATGGCGTTGTGCCTTCCGTTTCACGCTGCCGTCACGCTGCGACCGGGGCGCCCATGGGCACCTCCTGCCGGCGCTCGCCCCGCACGGTGCGGATCAGGTTGTAGGCCATGATCAGCGAGCCGATGAGGTAGAGGAGGCCGCCGGCGACACGCATCAGGTAGAAGGGATGCATGCGCTCGACCGTCTCGACGAACGAGTAGACGAGGAAGCCCTGGTCGTTGACCTCGCGCCACATCAGGCCCTGCATGATGCCCGAGACCCACATCGCCGACGCGTAGATGACGATGCCGAGGGTGGCGAGCCAGAAGTGCCAGTTGACGAGACGGTCGGAGTAGAGACCGGCGCGGTTCCACAGCTTCGGAACGAGGTAGTAGACCGCGCCGAAGCTCACCATGCCGACCCAGCCCAGCGCGCCAGAGTGCACGTGGCCGATGGTCCAGTCGGTGTAGTGGGAGAGCGAGTTCACCGCCTTGATCGACATCATCGGGCCTTCGAAGGTCGACATGCCGTAGAAGGCGATCGAGATCACCATCATGCGCAGCACGGGATCGGTCCGGAGCTTGTCCCAGGCGCCCGAGAGCGTCATCAGGCCGTTGATCATGCCGCCCCACGAGGGCATCCACAGCATGATCGAGAACACCATGCCGAGCGTCTGCGCCCAGTCGGGAAGGGCCGTGTAGTGCAGGTGGTGCGGGCCCGCCCAGATGTAGAGGAAGATCAGCGACCAGAAGTGCACGATCGACAGCCGGTAGGAGTAGACCGGCCGCTCGGCGCGCTTCGGCACGAAGTAGTACATCATGCCGAGGAAGCCGGCGGTGAGGAAGAAGCCCACCGCGTTGTGGCCGTACCACCACTCGGTCAGCGCGTCCTGCACTCCGGAGAACATCGAGTAGCTCTTCGAGCCGAGGAACGACACCGGGATCGAGATGTTGTTCACGATGTGCAGCATCGCGATCGTCACGATGAAGGCGAGGTAGAACCAGTTCGCCACGTAGATGTGGGGTTCCTTGCGCTTCAGGATGGTGCCGAAGAAGACGAGGAAGTAGGCGACCCAGACGATCGTGATCCAGATGTCGACGTACCACTCGGGCTCGGCGTACTCGCGGCCCTCGGTGATGCCGAGGAGGTAGCCGGTCGCGGCGAGCACGATGAACAGCTGGTAGCCCCAGAACACGAACCAGGCGAGGTTGCCGAAGGCGAGCCGCGCGCGGCAGGTGCGCTGGACGACGTAGAAGGAGGTCGCGAGCAGCGCGTTGCCGCCGAACGCGAAGATCACCGCGGAGGTGTGCAGCGGCCGGAGGCGGCCGAAGTTCGTCCACGGCAGATCGAAGTTGAGAGCCGGAAAGGCGAGCTGCGTCGCGATGATCACGCCGACGAGGAAGCCTGCGATCCCCCAGAACACCGTCGCGATGCAGCCTGCCCGGATGACGCCGTCGAGATAGGTCGACTCGTCCGTGGCCGGCCGCGCGCCGGAGAAATCCATCGTGCGCGCCTTGTAGACGATCGTCGCGACGATCGCCGCGACGAACACCCACATGTGGAACGCGAAGCCTGCGTCCTGGGCCTTCGCCGCGAATGCGACGAACAAGAGCCCGATCAGACCCAGGATGCCCATCTGGGCCAAACCGCCTGATACCGCCATTGCGTAACCTTTCCAGCCGTCATGAGCGCGGAATCCCCTTTATTCCGCCCAAGGCCCGGGCAATTTGTAACGAGCGAGGCTCCCGAACCTTGACTTGGATCAAGGTGCGCCTGCGACTATTCGCCGAGATTGGTCGCGTTGACGCTGATGGGCACCCTCGTGACGCAGAGACCGATCAAGATCGTTGCCTCGGGCAGTGGAGCAAAGCCTCCCGCCGCCGTGGCGCTCGCGTCCCCGACCTCGCTGTCGCAGCGCAATCCGCTCGACGTGCTGGCCCAGGAGCACAAGTTCCAGGCCGAGGTGTGCAACGGGCTCGAGCGCATCGCCGACGGACTGCCGGACGAAGTGGACCGCCGCCTCTGCCAGCGCATCATCTCCTGCCTCAGGTACGACCTGCCGCTGCATCACCGCGACGAGGAGGAAGGCCTGTTCCCCTTGCTGCGCGCCCGCGCGGCAGCCGAGGACTCGATCGGCGAGGTGCTCGACCACCTCGAGCGCGACCACAAGACCGACGAGGGCTTTTCGGAGGAAGTGCTCGAAAGCCTCGAGGCGCTGGCGCGCGGCGACAAGCTCGCCAACCCCGAGATGGTCGGCTACATGCTTCGCGGCTTCTTCGAGGGCTACCGTCGCCATATCCACTGGGAAGAGACACTCGTCCTCCCGTTTGCGCGCCAGATCCTCACGCCCGAGGACTGCGCCAAGCTCGCCGCCTGCATGTCGCAGAACCGCCTGGGCGAACAGCCGTGCTCGAAGAAGTAGATCCCGCCATGAGAAAGTCGCTGATCCGCAAGCACGCGGCCGCTGCGCCGCGCTACACGAGCTACCCGACCGCGCCGCACTTCCATCCCGGCATCGGGGCGGAGGAATACCGCGCATGGCTGAAGGGCCTCGCGCCCGGAAGCTCGGTGTCGCTCTACGTCCACATACCGTTCTGCGACACGCTCTGCTGGTTCTGCGGCTGCCACACGAAGCACACGCTGCGCTACGAGCCGGTGGCGCAATACCTGGTGCCGCTCCAGAAGGAGATCGAGACGGTCGCCTCGCTGGTGCCGCGCGACGTTCGGGTGACGTCCATTCAGTGGGGAGGGGGGTCGCCGACCATTCTCGAGGCGGAGGACATTCTCCGCCTCGGGAACTGGCTCACCGGCAATTTCACGCCGGCTCAGGACTGTGAGTTCGGCATCGAGATCGATCCGCGCGGGATGACCGAAGCGAAGGTCGCAGCAATGGCGAAGGCCGGCTGCAACCGCGCCTCGATCGGCGTGCAGGACTTCGATCCGGCCGTCCAGAAGGCGGTGAACCGTCTCCAGTCCTACGAGGAGACGCGCGACATCGTCGCGGCGCTGCGGGCGGCCGGGATCGGCGCGATCAACATCGACTGCATGTACGGCCTGCCGGGGCAGACGCGCGACTCGGTCGCCGACACCGTGTCGCAGGTGCTTTCGCTGAAGCCGTCGCGGATCGCGATGTTCGGCTACGCGCACGTGCCGTGGCTCAAGCCGCACATGAAGATGATCGACGAGGCGGCGCTGCCCGGCCCCGAGGAGCGGTTCGCGCAGGCCAACCGTGCATCGTCACTGATCGCGCAGGCCGGCTACGTGCGCATCGGCCTCGACCACTTCGCGCTGCCGGACGATCCGATGGCGCAGGCGCTCGAAACGGGATCGCTGAAGCGCAATTTCCAGGGCTACACCACCGACACGGCGCCGGCTCTCCTGGGCTTCGGCGCCTCGGCGATCGGCCGGCTGCCGTCCGCCTACGTGCAGAATGCGCCGGCGAACGCCGACTATGCCCGCCGCGTAGCGGAGACGGGCCTTGCCACGGTGCGCGGCATCGCGCTCTCCGATGACGACCGGATGCGCGGCTACGCGATCGAGCGGCTGATGTGCGAGCATCGTCTCATCCGTGACGAGCTGCTCGAGAAATTCCCGGACCTCGCGGACGAACTCCTGTCCGAGATCGAGTACCTCGCGGACAACGATCCCGACCGGCTGATCGAGCGCACGGACGACGGTTTCGCGGTCACGTCGACGGGGCGGCCGTTCGTTCGCGCGATCTGCGCGAGCTTCGATCCCTACTTCGCGAAGGGTACGGCGAAGCACTCGATCGCCGTCTGACGCTTCACGAGCGCTTGCGATAGACGAGCGCGAGACCGGCGAGCGCTGCGACCGAGAACGCCGCGCCGGCGAGGAACGTCGCTTCCGGTCCGCTGCGGTCCCACAACAGGCCCGCAACGGCGCTCGACGGCAGGGCGGCGACACCGGTCGTGAAATTCAGCACGCCGAACGCCGTGCCGCGCAGCTCCTTCGGCGCGGTATCGGCGACGAGGGCGGCGAGGATTCCCTGCGTCAGGCCCATGTGCAGGCCCCAGAGGGCGATGCCGACCCAGACGACCGCGAGATCGCCGAGCGCGAGGCAGAGGTCCGCCAGCACGAGCACGCCGCAGCCGACGGCGAACAGCCCAAGCCGGCCGACGCGGTCGGACAGCACACCCGCCGGATAGGCGGCCACCGTGTAGACGGCACTCATCACGACCAGCACGGCCGGGGCCCAGGCGACGCCGAGGCCCGCGTTCTCGGCCCTGAGAATCAGGAACGCCTCGCTGAAGCGGGCGAGCGCGAAGACGGTCGCGACCGCCGTCACCGTCCAGAACGGCGCGCCAAGCCGAGCGATCGCTTCGCGCGACAGCGGCGACTTCACCGGCTGCACGCCGGCGGGCCGCGGCGGTTCATGCACCGCGAACGCGATCAGCAGGAACGACACGATCGCCGGAATTACCGCGACCCAGAACACGAGGCGGAAATCGTCGGCGGTCGCGAGCATCAGCGCGATCGCAACGAGGGGACCGATGACTGCCCCCACCGTGTCGAGCGACTGGCGCAGGCCGAAGGCCGCCCCGCGAATCTCCGCAGGCGCGATATCGGCGACGAGCGCATCGCGTGGCGCCCCGCGAATTCCCTTGCCGATTCGGTCGATGAAGCGCGCCGCGACGATCCAGCTGATCGTCGAGGCAAGCGCGAACACCGGTTTCGTCAGTGCCGCGAGTCCGTAGCCGAAGGCCGCCACCGGCTGTCGCTTGTCGAGCCGGTCGGACAGCGCGCCCGAGACGATCTTGGTGATCGGGGCGAGCGCCTCGGCCGCGCCTTCGATCAGGCCGACGGCAAGGTTCGAGGCGCCCATCACGGTGACGAGATAGACGGGCAGCAGCGCATGGATCATCTCGGAGGAGACGTCCATGAACAGCGAGACGAACCCGAGAATCCAGATGCCGCGCGGTATACGGGCAAGCGTCGAGGCCACCGACGTCAGCCGCCGAGGTTGACGGCGATGTTGACGGCAAGCGCCACAATCACCGTGTTGTAGAAGAACGACGCGACGCCGTGCAGCAGCGTGACGCGGCGCATCGGCGCAGTCGTCACCTGGACGTCGGAGACCTGCGCGGTCATGCCGACCACGAACGAGTAGTAGAAGAAGTCGGAGAGCTCGGGCTCGTGCGTCTTCGGAAACGTGAGCCCGCCAGCCCTGCCGTCGGCGGCGCTTTCCGGAGAATAGAAGAGCCGGGCATAGTGCAGAGCCATGACCGTGTGCACCATCGCCCAGCCGAGCGGTATGCTCGCAACGGCGAGGACGATCTCGTACCACGGCAGTTCCATCTTCGAACGTACGAGCAGGAACAGCGACCACAGGCAAAGCGAAATCGCTCCCGCCATGACCAGCCAGATCAGGAAGATGCCCTCGTCGGTCTCCGCCGCATGCGCGCGAAGCTGCCGGGCGCTGGTGCCGTACCAGGCCAGCCACGTCGAGACGAGGTAGACGGTGAAGAAGGCATCGCCCCCCGCAAGCGACTTCGCTTCAAAGTTGGTGAGGTCGAATAGCCCGATCACCGCGATACCGACCAGGACCGCCAGATAGAAGCGCCAGTGGATCTTGATGTGGGTCAGGGTCGTGCCGGCCAAGCGGCGGCTCCCGTGGATGTGGCTGGCGCGAATGGTAGGGTCGCGCCCCGCGCCGTGCAAGCGCGCTGCGGCCCGGCTAGACTGCCGGTTTCGCAAGGGTGACAGGGAAAAGCGGCGATGCGGGCAAAGCGGACGATCCAGGTGGTGGGCTGCCATGCCGAGGGCGAGGTCGGCGACGTGATCGTGGGCGGCGTGCTGCCCCCTGCGGGCTCGACCATGTACGAGCGCATGCGCACGATGGAGCGCGACCACGACCACATCCGGAGGCTCCTGATCAGCGAGCCGCGCGGCAGCGTCGCCCGGCACGTGAACCTCATTACCCCGCCGATCACGCCGGGTTGCGACGCCGGCCTCATCATCATGGAGCCGACCGAGTATCCCCCGATGTCCGGCTCGAACTCGATGTGCGCCGTCACCGTGCTGCTCGAGACCGGCATGGTCGAGATGCGCGAGCCCGAGACGATCGTCACGCTCGACACGCCGGCGGGCGTGATCCGCGCCCGCGCGAGCTGCCGCGACGGCAAGTGCGAGCGCGTCGAGATCGAGAACGTGCCCGCCTTCGTCGACGCGCTCGACCAGGCGATCGAGGTCGAGGGGTTCGGCACGGTTTCCCTCGATACGGCCTACGGCGGCATGTTCTACGCGATCGTCGATGCAACGAAGCTCGGCTTCACGGTCGCAGAGGACGAGGCGCGCGACCTCTCGATCGCGGGCGAGGCCATCCGCAAGGCGGCGCGCGAGCAGTTGACGGTGGTGCACCCGGGCAATCCCGGAATCTCGGGCGTTTCGATCGTGCAGCTCAACCGGCCGTTCGAAGGCGTGGGCAAGGCGACGCGGAACACCTGCATCGTCTCGCCCGGCCGCTGCGACCGCAGCCCAACCGGCACGGGAACCTCCGCCCGCATGGCGGTATTGCATGCCAGGGGCCAGATGAAGGTCGGCGACACGATGATCCACGAATCCATCATCGGGTCGCAGTTTACCGGGACAATCCGTGGCGAGACGACGGTTGCCGGCCGGCCGGCCATCCTGCCGACCATTTCCGGGCGGGCTTGGATCACCGGTATTTTGACCTACATGTTCGATCCCGGCGATCCGTGGCCGGAGGGCTATCGTTTAACGGATACATGGGGTGTTACAAAATCCCTGGAGATGGTACAGAACTGACGTTTTCGCCGGTGCCTGCCGACTATCCTGCCGGTACGTTCGATGATAGGACAGGCACCGTAAGCCGCGCTGAGCGCGGCCCCGCATGAACTTGCTGCGGGTCAAGATTCCACCAGGCAGGACACCAACGGGTCAGAGTGCGGGTTCCGCAATGTCGAAGCGTTTCTTCGTTTTCATCTTCCTCCTGATCTGCGCGATCCTGGGCGGACTGTACTGGTTCCAGTTCATGTTCCTGCCGAACATGATCAAGGAGGCGATCTCGAAGTCGCCGCCTCCGGTCGTGACGATATCGGCTGCCCCGGCCACGACCGAGACGTGGGTGCCGATCATCCGCGCCATCGGCACGCTGAAGGCCGAGACCGGCATCGACGTGACGACGCAGGCCTCCGGCATCGTCGAGACGCTTGCCTTCAACTCGGGCGACGACGTGAAGGAGGGCGCGCTCCTCGTGCAGCTCGACGACACGGTCGAGCAGGCCGACCTCCACGCCGCGCAGGCGACGCTCAAGAACGCGGAAAGCGACCTCGCCCGCCAGCAGGACCTGTTCAAGCGCGGCACCGTCGCCCAGTCGCAACTCGACCAGGCGATCGCCAAGCGCGACGAGTCGGCCGCCGCCGTGGACAAGATCCAGGCGGTGATCGAGCAGAAGCGCATCGTCGCGCCCTTCGCGGGCAAGCTCGGCATCCGCAAGATCGACAAGGGACAGTACATCTCGCCGGGCCAGGCACTGGTGCCGCTGCAGGCGCTCGACGAGATCCTCGTCGACTTCCCGCTCCCCGAACAGGAGCTGTCGCGGGTGAAGATCGGCCAGGACGTCGAGATGCACGTCGATGCGTTTCCGGGCACCGACTTCAAGGGCAAGATCGACGCGATCGACGCCCGGGTGAACCAGGAGACGCGCACGGTGATCGTGCGCGCCCGGATCGACAACGCGGACCGGCGGCTGTTGCCCGGCATGTTCGCGAACCTCGAGGTTCTGGCGGGCGCGCCGGAGAAGGTGGTGACCATCCCGCGCACCGCCGTGACCTACAGCCTCTACGGCGATTCCGTGTACGTCGTGACTCCGGCGCCCGCGCAGCCGGCGCCGGCGGCAAAGACCAGTGAAGGCGGCAGCGGCTCGGCCGCTGCGGCCACGGCCACGCCTCCGGCAAAGCCGGACGAGCCGCTGTTCCAGGTCGAGCGCCGCTTCGTGAAGATCGGTGAGACGCGCGAGAACCGCGTGTCGATCCTCGACGGGGTGAAGGACGGCGAGCAGGTCGCGGTGGTCGGCCAGCTCAAGCTCACCAACGGCGCCAAGGTTCACGTCGACAACTCCAACCTGCCGGCGGCGCCCGAAACGCGCCCGGCCCAGTGAGGAGCGCGTAGCGTCCGATGCATTTCACCGACATCTTCATCAAGCGTCCGGTGCTGGCGACCGTCGTCAGCCTGCTGATCCTGCTCGTCGGCCTGCAGGCGCTGTTCCGGCTGCCGGTGCGGCAGTACCCGGAACTGACGAACACCACGATCACCATCACGACGACCTACCCCGGCGCCAACGCCGACCTGATCAAGGGCTTCATCACGACGCCTATCCAGCAGGCGGTGGCGTCGACGGAAGGGCTCGACACGCTCACCTCATCGTCGTCGCAGAACGTCTCGACGGTGACGCTCAACCTGCGCCTCAACGCCGACCCCGACCGGGCGATGACCGACGTGCTCTCGAAGGTCAACCAGGTGAAGGGCGAACTGCCGCGCGAGGCGAACGACCCGATCGTCGTGAAGCAGACCGGCCAGGGCTACGCGCTGCTCTACATGTCGTTCAACAGCAAGGTGATGACGTCGTCGCAGATCACCGACTACCTGACGCGCGTGGTGCAGCCGAAGCTGCAGACGCTCGACGGCGTGGCGAAGGCGGAGATTCTCGGCGGACAGACCTTCGCCATGCGCATCTGGCTCGACCCCGACCGGATGGCGGCGCTCGGCGTGACGCCGCTCGACGTGTCGGCCGCGCTCGCCGCCAACAATTTCACGTCCGCACCCGGCCAGATCAAGGGCGATTACGTCCAGACCAACATCAACGCCGAAACCTCGCTCGCCTCGGCGGAAGCGTTCGGCAAGCTCGTCGTCGCGCAGCGCGGCGACACGCTGATCCGACTAGGCAACATCGCCCGCATCGAACTCGGCCCGCAGAGCTCCGATTCCTCCTCGGTGTTCGACGGGCTGAAGGCGGTGTTCATCGGCATCTACGCCACGCCTTCGGCGAACCCGCTGACGGTGATCAGCGAGGTGCGCAACGCGTTTCCCTCGATCAAGAGCGAGCTGCCGGTCGGCCTCGAGGCGGCGATCGCCTACGACGCTACCGAGTTCATCCGCGCCTCGATCAACGAGGTGATCAAGACGCTCGGCGAGGCGGTGGTCATCGTCATCGTCGTGATCTTCCTGTTCCTCGGCAACTTCCGCTCGACGCTCATCCCGATCGTCACGATCCCGTTGTCGCTCATCGGCGTGATGGTGGCACTTCTTGCGCTCGGCTACTCGATCAACCTGCTCACGCTGCTCGCGCTCGTGCTCGCCATCGGCCTCGTCGTCGACGACGCGATCGTGGTGGTGGAGAACATCTACCGCCACATCGAGGAGGGAATGACCCCCTACGACGCGGCGCTGAAGGGCGCGCGCGAGATCACAGGCCCGGTCATCGCGATGACGATCACGCTCGCCGCGGTGTACGCGCCGATCGGGTTCACGACGGGCCTCACGGGCTCGCTGTTCCGCGAGTTCGCCTTCACGCTCGCGGGCGCAGTCGTCGTGTCGGGCATCATCGCGCTGACGCTGTCGCCGATGATGTGCTCGAAGCTGCTCAAGGCGCAGGATTCCTCGGGCGGCTTCGTGCGCTTCCTCGACCGGACGTTCGACCGCTTGAAGCGCGGCTACCAGCGCCGTCTCGAACGGTCGCTGCGCGGGCGGCCGACGACGATCCTGATCCTCGTCGGCGTGATCCTCGCCTCGGGCCTCATGTACGTGACGACCCAGAAGGAGCTCGCCCCCGACGAGGACCAGGGCATCCTGTTCGTCGTCGCGAAGTCGCCGCAGTACGCCAACCTCGACTACCTCGAGCACTACACCGACCAGCTCGCGCAGCTGTTCAACACGGTGAACGAGAAGGAGCACGTGTTCCAGATCAACGGCTCGGGCGGCGTGCAGATGGGCTTCGCCGGCATCCTGCTCAAGCCGTGGGCCGAACGCACGCGTTCGCAGCAGGACATCCTGAAGGAACTGCAGCCGAAGATGGGGCAGGTGCCGGGCATCAACGTGTTCGCGTTCTCCCCGCCGGCACTGCCGGTCGCGGGCGAAGGCACGCCGCTCCAGTTCGTGATCACCACGCCCGGCGACTTCATCCAGCTCGCCGACGTCGTGCAGAAGTTCAAGGAGGCGGCCGACAAGAGCGGGCTCTTCATCTTCACCGACACGGACCTGCGCTTCGACACGCCGCAGGTCGAGCTGAAGATCGACCACGACAAGGCGAACCGCCTCGGCATCAAGATGGCCGACATCGGCCAGGCACTGGCGACGCTGCTCGGCGGCAACTACGTGAACCGCTTCAACATGCAGGGCCGCTCCTATGAGGTGATCCCGCAGGTACCACGCGACGCGCGCCTCTCGGCCGACTGGCTGACGCGCTACCAGCTGCGTACCGCCGACGGCCAGCTCGTGCCGCTCTCGGCGGTCGCGACCGTGTCGCAGTCGGTGCAGCCGAACGCGCTGACCACGTTCCAGCAGCTCAACTCGGCGATCCTCTCGGGCGTGCCGTTCCCAGGCCGGACGCTCGGCGAGGGCATCTCGTTCCTGCAGAACCTCGCTGCGACCGAGATGCCGGAAGGCTTCTCCTACGATTTCCAGGGCGAGAGCCGGCAGTACGTGCAGGAGGGCAACACGCTGGCCCTGACCTTCGTCTTCGCGCTGATCGTGATCTTCCTCGTGCTCGCCGCGCAGTTCGAGAGCTTCCGAGACCCGCTGATCATCCTGGTGGCGCTGCCGACCTCGATCTTCGGCGCGCTGATCCCGCTCAACTTCGGGCTCGCGACGATCAATATCTACACCCAGATCGGCCTCGTCACGCTGATCGGCCTCATCTCCAAGCACGGCATCCTGATGGTGGAGTTCGCCAACAAGCTGCAGGAGGAGGAAGGGATGGACCGCAAGCAGGCGATCGTCCACGCCGCCGCCGTGCGTCTGCGCCCGATCCTGATGACGACGGCCGCCATGGTCGTCGCGATGATCCCGCTGATCTTCGCAGAAGGCGCCGGCGCGAAGAGCCGCTTCGACATCGGCCTCGTGATCGCCTTCGGCATGACGATCGGCACGATGTTCACGCTGTTCGTGACGCCCGCCGTCTACACCTACCTCGCCCGTGACCACCGCGCCGAGCGGCGCGCCCGCGAAGGCGCCGGCGGCGTCAGCGACGAACCGGAGCCGCCGCCCGCGCCGCCGCAAATCCCGCCGTTCCCGCGCAATCGGCGGGGCAAGCGGGCGACCGTCGGCGCCTGAAACCCTATCGCCACTGGCCGAGACGCCCCGTCTGGAGTAGCACATCTCCACGGGGCGTTTTGCGTTTGGGGGACCGGCGATGCGCGAAGCCGAAGAGATCGTTCCGCTGCTCGAGAAACTGGTGGTCGTGGGGCTGTTCCTCGGCCTGCTGTACGGCATCTTCCGCGTGCTCGAGCCCTTCGGCGTGGCGATCCTGTTCGGCACGATCCTCGCGGTCGCGGTCTGGCCCCTGCGCGCAAAATTGACGGCCAGGGGCCTGAGCCCCGCCATGGCTTCCCTCGTTCTGCTCGTCTCGCTCCTCGTTCTCGTGCTCGTGCCGATCCTGCTGGTGGCGCCGACGCTCGCGACCGAGACGCGCGACGTGTTCTTCACGGTGCACGATCACATCGAGAAGGGTCTGCCCCCGCCGGCCTGGCTCGCCTCGATCCCGGTCGTCGGCCCGTCGCTCGTCGCCTCCTGGGAGAACGTGCTGGGCACCGGCCACTCGCTGGGCGAGGTGATCGCGCCCTACAGCGAATGGCTGCGGTCGATGTTCACGGAGCTTGCGAAGTCGCTGGCCGACAGCGCGCTGCAGCTGATCCTCGCGCTGCTCGTCTGCGTGATGATGCTGGTGCACGGACCCGAGATGGTGACGACGCTCGACGACATCCTCGCGCGGCTCGGCGGCAAGCGGGTGGTCAGCGTCGCGTCGGTGGCGGAGAACGCGATCCGCGGGTCCGTCTACGGCATCGCCGGCACGGCGGCGATCCAGGCCGGGATGATGTGGGCGGGGCTCGTCGCCGCGCGCGTGCCGGGCGCCCTGCCGCTCGCCTTCATCACGTTGATCCTCGCCATCAGCCAGATCGGATCGATCCTCATTCACCTCGTGTGGATCGGCGCGGCGTGGTGGCTTTACCAGCAGGGCGATACGGGGTTTGCGTTCTGGTTCATCATCGTGTGGGGCATCATCGTCGCCCACGTCGACGGCTTCCTGAAGCCGTGGCTGATCGGCACGCGCATCCGGATGCCGATCGCAATGATCATGCTGGGCGTGTTCGGCGGGTTCGTAGCGTTCGGCTTCCTCGGCCTGTTCATCGGGCCGACGATCCTCGCGATCGGCTACGCGCTGCTGACCGAATGGCGAAAGCCCGAACGGATGGAAGCGATGATGGCGTCAGGCGAGTTCGAGACCCCGCCGGCGCCCTGACTCCGCGCAAGCGTCAGCCGCCAAACCCTTCCCAGAACTGGCGGGCCCGCGCGAAGAAGCCGGCGGACTCCGGGTTGTTGTCTTTGGCTTCCTTCTCGAACTCGCGCAGGAGTTCGCGCTGCTTGCGGCTCAGGTTCACCGGCGTCTCGACGAGCGCCTGGATGTACATGTCGCCGGTCTGGTTCGAGCGCAGCACCGGCATGCCCTTGCCCTTGAGCCGGAACTGCTTGCCGCTCTGCGTGCCTTCGGAGATCTGCACGCGGGCGCGCTTGCCGTCGATCGTCGGCACCTCGATCTCGCCGCCCAGCGCCGCCGTCGCCATCGAGATCGGCACGCGGCAGAACAGGTCCGCGCCGTCGCGCTGGAAGAACTCGTGCGGCTTCACCGCGAGGAAGATGTAGAGGTCGCCGGACGGCCCGCCGCGCACGCCCGCCTCGCCTTCGCCGGCGAGCCTTATACGGGTGCCGTCCTCGACACCCGGCGGCACGTTCACCGATAGCGTGCGCTCGCGCGTCACGCGGCCCTGGCCGGCGCACGACGAACACGGGTCGGCGATCGTCTGGCCGCGGCCCTGGCAGGTCGGGCAGGTGCGCTCGACCGTGAAGAAGCCCGACTGCGAGCGCACCGCACCCTGCCCGTTGCAGGTGGTGCAGGTCTTCGGCTGGGTGCCCGCCTTGGCGCCCGAGCCCTTGCACTGCTCGCAGGCCACTGAGGTCGGCACGCGGATCTGCGCGGCCTTGCCGGCATAGGCGTCGGTCAGCGAAATCTCGAGGTTGTAGCGCAGGTCCGAGCCGCGCTGGGCGCCGGCCCCGCCGCCGCGACGTCCGCGACGGCCGCCGCCCATGAACTCGCCGAAGAGGTCCTCGAAGATGTCCGACATCGAGGAGGCGAACTCGGGGCCGAAGCCGCCTCCGCCGCCACCCATGCCGCCCTCGAAGGCGCCGTGGCCGAAGCGGTCGTAGGCGGCGCGCTTCTGCGGGTCCTTCAGAACCTCGTAGGCTTCGTTGATTTCCTTGAAGGCGTGCTCTGCCGCCGTGTCCCCCGGGTTGGCGTCGGGGTGGAACTGCTTGGCGAGCTTTCGGTAGGCCGCCTTGAGATCCTTCTCGTCGGCCGAGCGCTGGACCCCCAGAACCTCGTAATAGTCACGTTTGGCCATGCGTCGCCCGCTCCGGGGTGATCGGCGCCGACTCGAGGCGCTGTGTCTGGGATAGAGGCATGCCGCTCATCTGGTCAAGGAGGGGCTTCCGCTCAAGACGTCAGAAAACCAACCGCAGCAAGAGTTTCCGGTCACGGATAAGCCCGCCGTCTCGCAAACCACGTGGGGCACGAAACGGCGGGCCTGATTGCATTCAGGCGTCAGGCCGACTTGCGGTCGTCGTCCTTGACTTCCTCGAAGTCCGCATCGACCACGCCCTCGTCGGAGGCGTGGCCGCCGCCGGCCGCGCCACCCGGGCCGCCGGGACCGGCCGCGCCGTCACCGCCCTGCGAGGCCTTGTACATCGCCTCGCCGAGCTTCATCGACGCCTGCGCGAGCGCATTGGTCTTCTGCTCGATCGCGTCCTTGTCCTCGCTCTCGACGACCGACTTCAGGTCGGCGAGCGCTGCCTCGACCGCCTGCTTGTCGGCCGGCGAAACCTTGTCGCCGAACTCCGCCAGCGACTTGGTGGTCGAGTGGATGAGGCTCTCGGCGTGGTTCTTCGCCTCGACGAGGTCCTTCCTCTGCTTGTCCTCCGAGGCGTGCGCCTCGGCGTCCTTCACCATCTTGTCGATCTCGGCTTCCGACAGGCCGCCCGAGGCCTGGATGCGGATCACCTGCTCCTTGCCGGTGGCCTTGTCCTTGGCCGAGACGTTGACGATGCCGTTGGCGTCGATGTCGAAGGTCACCTCGATCTGCGGCACGCCGCGCGGGGCCGGCGGGATGCCCATCAGGTCGAACTGGCCGAGCAGCTTGTTGTGCTGCGCGATCTCGCGCTCGCCCTGGAACACCCGGATCGTCACCGCGGTCTGGTTGTCGTCGGCGGTCGAGAACACCTGGCTCTTCTTCGTCGGGATCGTCGTGTTGCGCTCGATGAGGCGCGTGAACACGCCGCCCAGCGTCTCGATGCCGAGCGACAGCGGCGTCACGTCGAGGAGGAGGACGTCCTTCACCTCGCCCTGCAGCACGCCGGCCTGGATCGCCGCGCCGATCGCCACCACCTCGTCGGGGTTGACGCCCTTGTGCGGCTCCTTGCCGAAGAACTGGCGCACCGTCTCGATCACCTTCGGCATGCGGGTCATGCCGCCGACCAGCACCACTTCGTTGATCTGCGCGGCCGACACGCCGGCATCCTTCAGCGCGGCCTTGCAGGGGCCGATCGTCTTCTGGATGAGGTCGTCGACCAGCGCCTCGAGCTTGGCGCGGGTGAGCTTGATCGCGAGATGCTTCGGACCGGTCGCGTCCGCCGTGATGAACGGCAGGTTGATCTCGGTCTGCGTCGCCGAGGAAAGCTCGATCTTCGCCTTCTCCGCCGCTTCCTTCAGGCGCTGCAGCGCGAGCTTGTCGTTGCGCAGGTCGATGCCCTGGTCCTTCTTGAACTCGTCGGCGAGGTAATCGACGATGCGCATGTCGAAGTCTTCACCGCCGAGGAAGGTGTCGCCGTTGGTCGACTTCACCTCGAACACGCCGTCGCCGATCTCGAGGATCGAGATGTCGAAGGTGCCGCCGCCGAGGTCGTAGACCGCGATGGTGCCGGCTTCCTTCTTGTCGAGGCCGTAGGCGAGCGCCGCCGCCGTCGGCTCGTTGATGATGCGCAGCACTTCGAGGCCGGCGATCTTGCCGGCGTCCTTGGTGGCCTGGCGCTGCGAGTCGTTGAAGTAGGCCGGCACCGTGATGACGGCCTGCGTGACGGTCTCGCCGAGATAGCGCTCCGCCGTCTCCTTCATCTTCTGCAGCACGAACGCCGAGATCTGCGAGGGGGCGTACTTCTTGCCGCGCGCCTCGACCCAGGCGTCGCCGTTGTCCGCCTTCACGATCTTGTAGGGAACGAGCTTCTTGTCCTTCTCGACCATCGGGTCGTCGTAGCGCCGGCCGATCAGGCGCTTGATCGCGAAGAACGTGTTTTCCGGATTGGTCACTGCCTGGCGCTTGGCCGGCTGGCCGACGAGGGTCTCGCCGTCTTCGTTGAAGGCGACGATGGAGGGCGTGGTGCGCGCGCCTTCCGCATTCTCGATCACCTTCGGCGTCTTGCCTTCCATGACGGCGACGCACGAATTGGTGGTCCCGAGGTCGATGCCGATAACTTTAGCCATTCTCATCCTCCTTGGCGGCAGGCCGCTCTGCGAAGCCCTTGGTGACAAGGCGCTCCCTTGCCCCCGGAACCCGGGGGGAGAAGCCTCCGAACGAATTGAATTCCCGAAATCCGCCTGGCTGTCCTGAACCCCGACGCCGTAGCGTATTCAGGGGCTTATATAGTGGCTCGCTTTGGGGCATCAAGCAGTCCCCGCACGACCGGCGTTTTTGTTCCATGCAGCTTCAGCTTCGCCCCGGCCTGATCTACCACCCGGGCTTCCTCGACCGGGCGCGGCAAAACGAGATCCTGGCGCTCGTGCGCGCTGCGGCCGAAGCCGCGCCGCCGTTCCACCCGGTGATGCCGCGCACGGGAAAGCCCTTTTCGGTGAAGATGACGAACCTCGGACCGCTCGGCTGGGTGTCGGACCGGGCCGGGTACCGCTACCAGAGCGCGCATCCGGTGACCGGCAGGCCCTGGCCGCCGATACCGCCGGAGATCCTTGCGGTCTGGCGAGCGGTGGCCGGCTGGCCCGGAGACCCCGAGGCCTGCCTCGTCAATTTCTATCGCCCGGAGGCGAAGATGGGCCTGCACCAGGACGTGGACGAGGCCGAGTTCGCCGCACCTGTCGTCTCCGTTTCGCTCGGCGACGACGCCCTGTTCCGGATCGGCGGGCTCTCCAGGCAGGGGCCGACCGAAAGCTTGCGGCTCAAGTCGGGCGACGTGCTGGTGATGGGCGGCGAGAGCCGGAAGATCCACCACGCGGTGGCGCGCATCTATCCCGGCACCTCGACCCTGCTCGGCACACCGGGCCGCATCAACCTCACGCTCCGGCGGGTGACGGCGCTTCGCCCAGTTTAACTGACCAGCCGCGCGAGTTGCTGAATGCGTCTTCCGGAAACTACCGTGTAAACTGGCGTTTCCAGTTGGCACAGTAGCCTAACCTTCATCAACATCGTGCCATCTTCCAATTGTTTTCCAGCAATCCAGCTCGAAAACCCTTTATCGGGCTTTAGAGTCTGAATCGTAACGACCGCCATGTTTTCAAGGCCTTGCGAGCCTGCGGGTGAGCATGCGGATATTTGCGATGAAGACCCATGCCTCGGCGGAAGCAATGGTTCGTTCGAAGTCCTTTGCGAGCCTGCGGCATCGTCCGAGCCAGGCGAATGTCCTCTCGACCACCCAACGGCGCGGCAGGACCTCGAAGCCTTTGGCGCTGTCGGAACGCTTGATGATTTCGAGCGTGAACTTGCCGACCTTCTGCAAGGCTCCCCTCAGCTTCGGCCCGGCATAGCCGCCATCGGCGAAGACATGGCGCAGCCACGGCCAGCGCTTGAGGATCGATTTCAGGACGGCGGGCGCTCCGTCGCGGTCCTGAATGTCGGCGGCATGGATGACCAGCCCGACCATGAGGCCGAGCGTATCGACGACGATATGCCGCTTGCGGCCCATGACCTTCTTGCCCGCGTCAAAGCCACGTATTCCGCCGCTTTCGGTGGTCTTGACCGACTGGCTGTCGATGATGCCGGCACTGGGGCTGGCCTCTTTGCCTTCGCGCTCGCGTGCCACCATCACCAGTTCATTGTTGATGGCGCGAAGCCGACCCTCGTCACGCCAGCGGTAGAAATATTTCTGCACCGTCGAGAACGGCGGAAAATCCTTCGGCAAGAGCCGCCACGCGCCGCCCGCCGACGCCATATACAAAAGCGCGTTCACCACCTCGCGCAGCGCCGTCTTGCGCGGCCGACCGATGCGGTTCGGCGACGGCATCAGCGGTTCGATCAGCGCCCACTCCGCGTCGGTCAAATCGCTTGCGTAACGGGCGCTGCGGCGCTCATAGTGCCGGCGAGTGGTTTCGGTCCAGGCCATCGTGATCTCCGTCGAATCTCAGAAATCCGACTGAATCATAACCTGCTGAAATCACTCGCTCCTTTTTGGAACGGACACTTAGATCTTTGTCCTCTGAAAGGCATCCAACGTAATCATAAATCTTGTCTGTAGGTTCGATGATGACCGGTGGCAGATAGCTCTCAAACCCTTCCACCCCCACACGCTGGATCATTCCCGCATGCGCAATCTTCGCAATCATTCTTGCAAAATCATGGAGCTTTAAACGAACCTCTTCTCCAGAGTATCCGTCTCTACTCTGCCTTTCGACGTCTTCGACCCTTCCGTAAATCTTTATCTCTAGCCCGTCGCGAAGCACACCACTTTCAGCGCCCATTAACTTTCCAGGAGGCGGAAACACTGGAAGGATAGCAGCCGCAGTGACGTATGCAGGATCGACATGCTTTTCCTCAACTTGCCCGTCCAGACGACGCAGTCTGGCACGTACCGAATTCGGGTGTTTTCGCTTTCCCCTTAGTCCCATCCGAATGCGCATCGGGTACAGCATCTCTCGGAGTACAGAATTCTCGAAGCGGCAAGTGGTCACTTGGCAAGCTTTGCACGAAGCTTTCTCAAGGATGTCACGGCCGCCTAATCCGGCGGGAATGACGTGTTCGTTCGAGAGATCTCCATCTGCCCCGCAATAGATGCAGCGACCGACAAGCAACCTTTTGGGAAGCAACCGCACTTTGCTACCAGATGGATGTGACGTGTGAGATCGACTGCACTCACGCTTCCGTCTGGACGGGCTTCGGGCCGCCCTTGGCGACGCCGACGAGGGCCGGGCGGAGCACCCGGTCGCCGATGGTGTAGCCGTCCTGGACGACCTGCACGACGGTGCCGGCCGGCACCGAGGCGTCGGGCACCTCGAACATCGCCTGGTGCACGTTCGGGTCGAACTTCTCGCCCTTCGCCTTAACCAGGCGGATGTTGTAGCGCTCGAACACCTGCTTCAACTCGCGATGCGTCAGGTCAACGCCCGCCAGAAGGGTTTTCACCGCCTCGTCCGCCTTGTCGCGCGCCTCGGCGGGCAGCGCCTCGAGCGCCCGGCCGAGGTTGTCGGCGACCGACAGGAGGTCGCGGGCAAAGTTCGTCGCGGCGTAGAGCGTGGCTTCCGCCTTCTCGCGTTCGCCGCGCCGGCGCACGTTCTCGGCTTCGGCCATCGAGCGCAGCAAACGGTCCTTGAGTTCGGCGTTTTCGGCCTGGAGCGCCAGCTTTTCCGGGTCGAGGGCGCCTTCCTCCGGCACGCCCGCGTCGACGGGCGTGTCGACCGTCTCCGGGTCGTCGAAGTGGTCGTTGCCGTTGTTTCCGGGGCGTTGGCGTGCGCTCATGGGGTCGTCCGTCGTCCAAAAGGGGTGTCGTTCAGGGGGAACGCGTCAGCGCCGATATCGAGCCACGGGCGGCGAAAATCAAGGGAAGAGGCGTCCGATGGCCTTGGCAGTGTACTCGACCATGGGAATGATGCGCGCGTAGTTCAGCCGGGTCGGGCCGATCACGCCCAGAACACCGACGATCCGCTGCTGGCCGTCACGGTAGGGCGCGAGGACCAGCGAGGACCCGGAGAGCGAGAACAGCTTGTTCTCCGCTCCGATGAAGATGCGCACGCCCTCCCCTTCCTCCGCCGCGCCGAGGAGACGCACCACCTCGCGCTTCTCCTCGAGGTCCTCGAAGAGCTGCCGGATGCGCTCGAGGTCGGCCATGGCGGAGGCGCTCTCGATCAGGTGCGCCTGCCCGCGCACGATCAACCGCTTCTCCTCCGCCGCGCCGTCGGACCAGGTGGCAAGCCCCGTCTCGACCACGCGGGCGGTGAGTTCGTCGAGTTCGCGGCGGATGACCTCGACCTCCGACTGGAGGCCGAACTGCACGTCGTCGATCGTCTTGCCCTGGAGCCGGCTCGACACGAGGTTCGAGGCGCGCACGAGCGTCGAGGGCGGAAGCCCCGCCGGCACCTCGATCGTGCGGTTCTCGACCGTGCCGTCATCGCCGACCAGGACGACCAGCGCACGCTCGGGCCCGAGCGGCACGAACTCGATGTGCTTCAGGCGCGGATTGTACTTCGGCGTGATGACGACGCCCGCGCACTGCGACAGCCCGGAGAGCAGGTTCGTGGCGCTGGCGAGCGTGTCCTCGATGCGCCCGGTGCGCGCCGTTTCGCCCAGCCGCTTGTCGATCTCCTCCGTCTCGTTGCCGGCGAGCGGCCCTAGTTCGAGGAGCGCATCCACGAAAAAGCGCAGGCCCTGCTGCGTCGGCAGGCGCCCGGCGCTGGTGTGCGGCGAGAAGATAAGCCCCGCATCCTCGAGATCGGCCATCACGTTGCGCACCGAGGCCGGCGACAGGTTCACCGGCAGGATGCGCGAGATCGTGCGGGACCCGACGGGTTCCCCGGTCTCGATGTAGGTCTCGACGAGTCTGCGGAAGATGTCGCGCGAACGCTGGTCGAGCTGGGCGAGCGCAGAAAGCTTTTCGTCCGACATGGGAGGAAAGGTAGAAACTCGCCCCTGCCGGGTCAACCACGCGACGTTCGCCGTGGTTGCCGGGGCGAGGCGCACGGTCTAGAGAAGGCGCCCGACCGACACAAGGCAGACCAGAACACGTACCATGCGGCCTTCCAAACGACATCCCGGCGAACTGCGCGCCGTCAGCTTCGAGCGCGGCGTCACGCGCCACGCCGAAGGCTCGTGCCTCGTGAAATTCGGCGACACGCACGTGCTGTGCACCGTTTCCGTGGAGGACAAGGTGCCGCCGTGGCTCAAGGGTGCCGGCCAGGGCTGGGTGACCGCCGAGTACGGCATGCTGCCGCGCTCCACGGGCGATCGCATGCGGCGCGAGGCGGTGTCGGGCAAGCAGTCGGGGCGCACGCAGGAGATCCAGCGGCTGATCGGCCGCTCGCTGCGCGCCGTCGTCGACCTGAAGGCGCTGGGCGACCGGCAGCTTCTCGTCGACTGCGACGTGCTCCAGGCGGACGGCGGCACGCGCACGGCAGCGATCACGGGGAGCTGGGTCGCGATGCACGACGCAATCGCGTGGATGGTCTCGCGCGGCATGCTGAACGCCAGTCCCCTGCGCGACCACGTGGCCGCCGTCTCCTGCGGCATCCACGGCGGCGTGCCCGTGCTCGACCTCGACTACGCCGAGGACAGCGAGGCGGCGACGGATGCGAACTTCGTGCTGACCGGCCAGGGCGGCATCGTCGAGATCCAGGGGACGGCCGAAGGCGCGCCGTTCAGCGAGGCGAGCTTCCTCGAACTGCTCGCGCTTGCGCGAAAGGGCATCGGCCAGCTCGTCGAGATGCAGCGCAACGCCGTGGGAGGTTAGCCGATGCGACCGCGCGGGGTTCTCGAGACGGTCGTCTACGCCGCAAACCTCGACGCCGCGCGCGACTTCTACGGACGCGTGCTCGGGCTCGAACTCAAGCTCGAGGAGCCCGGCCGCCACGTCTTCTTCGCCCTCGGCCACCAGATGGTGCTGGTGTTCAATCCGGACGCGACACGCCGCGGCACGCCGAACCCGAAGTTCCCGGTGCCCGGCCACGGCGCCGACGGCGAGGGCCACATCTGTTTTGCCGCCGACGCCGAGGAACTCGACCAGTGGATCCGCGCGCTCGACGCGGCCGGCGTCGCGATCGAGGCCGACTTCGAGTGGCCGGGCGGTGGACGCTCCGTGTACGTGCGCGATCCCGCCGGCAACAGCGTCGAGTTCGCCGAACGCCGCATCTGGGGGTTCGACGGCGGTCGCGTGATCCCGGCGGGCAGCCGCCTCGTCGTCGCGAGCCACAACATGGGCAAGGTGCGCGAGATCCGCGACCTCCTGAAACCGTTCGGCCTCGAGGCGATCGCCGCGGGCGAGATCGGCCTGCCCGAACCCGAGGAGACGGGAACGACGTTCGCAGCCAACGCCGTCTTGAAGGCCAAGGCCGCCGCGAAGGCATCGGGCCTGCCGGCGCTGTCGGATGATTCCGGCCTCTGCGTCGATGCGCTGTCGGGCGAGCCCGGCATCTACTCGGCGCGCTGGGCGGGCCCCCGCAAGGACTTCGCGCTCGCGATGGACGCGGTCGAGAAGAAGCTCGTCGAACTCGGCGCAACAAAACCTGCCGCACGCAAGGCGCACTTCGTCTGCGCGCTGGCGCTCGCGTTCCCGGATGGCGAGAGCGAAGTGTTCGAAGGACGCGTCGACGGAACGCTCGTGTGGCCGCCGCGCGGCGAGAAGGGTTTTGGCTACGACCCGATGTTCCAGGCGAACGGGATGACGGAGACCTTCGGCGAGATCGAGCCCGAGGCGAAGCATGCGATGTCGCATCGCGCCAAGGCCTTCGAGCAGCTGAAGGCGAGACTCGAGCAGCGATGACGTTCGGCGTCTACGTCCACTGGCCGTTCTGCAAGGCGAAGTGCCCCTACTGCGACTTCAACTCCCACGTCCGGCACGTCGCCGTCGACTCTTTGGGCTTCGCGGAAGCCATCGGCACGGAACTCGTCGCGATGCGCGCGCTGTCGGGCGCGCGCGAGGTCACCAGCGTCTTCTTTGGCGGCGGCACGCCCTCGCTGATGCCCCCTGCTGCGGTCGCACACGTGCTCGACCGCATCGGCGCGCTGTGGAACGTTGCGGGCGATGCGGAAGTGACGCTCGAGGCGAATCCGACGAGCATCGAGGCGGAGAATTTCCGCGGCTACCGTGGGGCCGGCGTGAACCGGGTCTCGGTCGGCGTGCAGGCGCTGAACGATGCGGATCTCGCAGCGCTCGGCCGCCAGCATTCGGCGAAGGAAGCGATCGCCGCCTACCGGCTGGCGGCCTCGATCTTCCCGAGAACCTCGTTCGACCTGATCTACGCACGCCCCGACCAGAGCCGCGACGCGTGGCGCGCGGAGCTTGCGCAGGCGCTCGCCGAGCAGCAGGGGCACATGTCGCTCTACCAGCTCACCATCGAGGAGGGCACCGCGTTCGCCGACCGGCACGCGAAGGGCACCCTCGTCGTTCCCGACGAGGAGACGGCGGCCGACCTCTACGAGATCACGCAGGAGTTGACCGAGGCGGCGGGACTGTCCGCCTACGAAGTGTCGAACCACGCCAGGCCCGGCCATGAGTGCCGGCACAACCTGCTCTACTGGCGCTACGGCGACTACGCGGGCGCCGGTCCCGGCGCGCACGCGCGGCTTTCAACAGCAGATGGCCGACGCGCGCTCGTCACCGAAAAGCATCCCGAGACGTGGCGTGCGCGCGTGCTCTCGGAAGGCTCCGCGATCATCGAGGACTCACCGCTCGATCCCGAAGCGTGCGAGACCGAGCGCCTGCTGATGGGGCTGCGGCTCGACGAAGGCATCGCACTCGATCCGTCAACGATCGCGTTGGAGCGCCGTGACCGGCTTGCGTGGCTCGAACGCCAGGGCCTCATCGAACGGCAGGGCGCGCGCGTGCGCGCCACGCGCGACGGACGCCGCGTGCTCGACGCGGTGGTGCGCGAACTCGTTCAGTAGCCGGCGGAGAATTTTTGCGGCGCGGGCGCAAGCACGCGCGGACCGCCCGACGTCACTTCGAGGATCGAGAGCGAGCGCTCGATGCGCCCGTTCGAACGGAACCGGTAGAGGCCGTTCACGCCGTTGAACCCTTCCGGCGTCGTGATGCGCGCGTCGGTGAAGCGCTGGCCGGCGGGGTACTTCGCCAGCTGCACGGCGAGGTTCACCGCGTCGTAGGCGAGGCTTGCAAGGCGCGGCGGTGAACCGCCGTAGGTCGAGCGGTACTGCTGGTCGAAGCGGGCCACGAGGTCGGGCGCGACGCCGGCGTACCAGCCGCCCTCGAGCAAAGGCGTCTGCCACGTCACGGGATCGTCCCAGAGGCCCGTGCCCATCATGCGGGCACTCTGCGCCGTGAGGCCTGCGGCCTGGAGCGCGGTCGCCACCTGCCGGAGCTTCTGGCCACCCTCGGGCAGGAACAGGCCCTGCACCTGGCCGCCGGTGACGGCGGCGGCGACCTTCTGCGCCACGGGCGTCACGTCGCCCGAGCGGTCGTAGCGCTCGATCGTCGCGACCGTCGCGCCCGACGCCTGCGCCGAGGCGGTGAGCGCGCGCTCGAAGATCTGGCCGTACTGCGACTGGGGAGTCATCGCGCCGAAACTGCGGATGCCGGTCGACGTCGCGTAGCGGATGAGGTTCGCCACTTCCTCCTCCGGAAGGAAGCTCATCAGGTAGACGCCGGGCTGCGCCGTCGAACTCTGCGAGGAAAAGGCGATCACCGGCACGGCCTTCGCCTTGGCGACGGGTGCGGCCGCTGCCACTTCCGGGGCGAGCAGCGGCCCGAGGATCAGTTCGGCGCCCTCGTTCAGGGCGGAGACGGCAGCGGCGCGCGCACCGTCTGCGGTGCCGCCGGTGTCCTTGGTGATCAGCGTGATGTTGGCGCTGCCGCCCGCATCGAGCAGCGCCTGCTCGGCCGCCTGCTTCATCGCGGTGGCGATGCGGGCGGGTTCACCCGCCGCACCGAGCGGCAGGAGCAGGCCGACCTTCACCGCCCCGCCCGTTACCACGCCCGGCATCGGCTGGTTCGGCTGCGCAGGCTGGAGATTGGTGCCGGTGGTGCACGCGGCGAGCGCGAGCGCAACGAGCGTGAGCACGAGGCCCGCCAAGGATCGCAAGGATGCAATCACCCCGTCTTCCCTCTCCCCCCTCGATGCGGCAGCATCGGCCGGTGTCATCGTGTATGACGAAGCATCGGGCATCCGGCCCGTGTAGACCACCCGCCGCGCCTTCGCAACTGAGGCTTTATGAGCGCACCCTCTCCCGACCTGCCGCAGCGGCACAGGCGCTACACGATCGGCGCGCACGTGTTCGACGCGCCGCGGGCGCGCCCGGGCCTGCATCTCGTCGCGACCCCGATCGGCAATCTCGGCGACATCACGATCCGGGCGCTCGAAACGCTGGCGGGCGCCGACACGGTGCTGTGCGAGGACACGCGCGTCACCTCAAAGCTCTTCCAGCGCTTCGGGCTGCGCACTCCGCTAAAACCCTATCACGACCACAACGCGCAGACCGTGCGGCCCGCGATCCTCGCCGAGCTCGCGGGCGGCGCTTCGATCGCGCTCGTCTCGGACGCCGGCACGCCGCTCGTCTCCGATCCCGGCTACAAGCTCGTGCACGAGGCGATCGGGGCAGGCGTCACCGTCGAAGCGCTACCAGGAGCGTCCGCGGTGCTGGCGGGCCTCAGCGTCTCGGGCCTGCCGACGGACCGCTTCCTGTTCGCAGGCTTTCTTCCGCCGAAGTCGTCCGCGCGCCGCGCGGTGCTCGAGGACCTGAAGTCCGTGCCGGCCACGCTTGTCTTCTTCGACACCGCGCCGCGCCTTGCCGACACGCTTGCCGACGTCGCCGCGGTGATGGGTGCGCGCGGCGTGGTGGTGGCGCGCGAGCTCACGAAGCTGCACGAGGAAGTGTTGCGCGGCACGGCGGCGGCGTTGGCTGCCGAGGTTGCCGGACGCGCCTCTCTCAAGGGCGAGATCTGCCTCCTGATCGCGCCGCCGGCGGACGACGTCGCGGTCAGCGAAGCCGACGTCGACGCGGCGCTGGCGGCGGCGCTCGAGACGGCACCGGCCGCGCAGGCAGCCGCACTGGTGGCCAAGCGCTTCGGGCTCGTGAAGCGCGACGTCTACGCTCGCGCGCTGGCGCTCAAGGGTCGTTGAGCCTGAGATGGCAAAGCGCGCCCGCATCGTCGCCGAAACGCTCGGACGCAGCGCGGAGGCGCGCGCGGCGGCGCACCTCGCGGCGCAAGGTTATGCGGTGATCGCGCAGCGGGTGAAGACCAAGGCGGGCGAGATCGACCTGATCGTGAAGCGCGGGCCGGTCACCGCCTTCGTCGAGGTGAAGGCGCGCGCCCGGCTCGATGAAGCGGCGGCCGCCGTGACGAAGCGCCAGGCGACGCGCATCCGCAACGCCGCGATGGTGTGGCTCGGCACCGGCGGCAACGGCGACGATGCGGGCGACTGCCGTTTTGACATCGTGCTCGTCTCCCCCTACGAGGAGCCGGTCCACATCGAGAACGCCTTCGGCGAGGAGTTGTGGTGAACGGTTGAGGGGAAGAGGGATACGGCCATGAAACTCGCCGTCGCGGTCCAGATGGACCCCATCGAGACGATCAACATCGCGGGCGATTCGACCTTTGCGATGATGCTCGAGGCGCAACGGCGCGGGCACACGCTGTTCTACTACAAGACTCCGGCGCTGGCGCTGCGCGACGGCACGCTCTACGCGGAAGGCCAGGACGTCGAGGTGCGCGACGAGAAGGGCAACCACGCGACGCTCTCCGACTATCGCCGCGCCGACCTTTCCTCGTTCGATGTGATCCTGATGCGGCAGGATCCGCCGTTCGACATGAACTACATCACGGCGACCCACCTTCTCGAGCACGTGCACCCGAAGACGCTGGTGGTGAACGATCCGATCGAGGTGCGCAATGCGCCGGAGAAGCTCTACCTCCTGAAATACCGCGACCTGATGCCGGAGACGGTGATCAGCCGCGACGTGCGCGAACTGAAGCGCTTCCGCGACGACCATGGCGACATCATCCTGAAGCCGCTCTACGGCAACGGCGGCGCGGGCGTGTTCCGCCTCGCCCACGGCGACGAGAATTTCGCCTCGCTGCTCGAGCTCTTCCTGCAGACGTTCCGCGAGCCGTTCATCGCGCAGCGCTACCTGCCGGAGGTGAAGAACGGCGACAAGCGCATCATCCTCGTCGACGGCGAGCCCGTGGGCGCGATCAACCGCGTGCCGGCCGTCGGCGAGACGCGTTCCAACATGCACGTGGGCGGACGGCCCGAACCGACCGACCTCACGGCGCGCGAGCGCGAGATCTGCAAGCGCATCGGCCCGGAGCTCAAGGCGCGCGGGCTGATCTTCGTCGGGATCGACGTGATCGGCGACTGGCTGACCGAAATCAACGTCACCTCGCCGACCGGCATCCGCGAGGTGAAGCGGTTCGGCGGCAACGACATCGCGGCGCTGATCTGGGACGCGATCGAGCGGCGGAAGTCGGCGTAACCGCCCCGAAACGGCGGCCATTTCGATTGCTGTCAAATGCAGGACAGGCTGACGGCTTGGTGCTACCGTCACGCTGACCGGGACGACAAACCAAAGCCGTTGGAGAGCACCACCATGCCGCACTACATGTTGCAGGGACGCTATTCGCCGTCCTCGATCAAGGCGATGATCGTGAACCCGCAGGACCGCGAAGCAGCCGCGCGAAAGGTCGTCGAGGCCGTCGGCGGCAAGCTGCTCGGCTTCTACTTCGCGTTCGGCGAGGACGATTTCGTGGCGATCTTCGAGGCGCCCGACGACACCGCCGCCGCCGCGCTTTCGATGACGGTCGGCGCCACCGGCGGCTTCTCCGGCGGGCGGATCACCAAGCTCCTCACCCCGAAGGAATCGGTCGCCGCGATGAACGCCGCCAAGGCCGCCGTCGGCAAGTACAGCGCGCCGGCGTAACTGCAAACGCGTCGACGGACGCGGCCGACCGCGCCGCGTCCGTCGCGACGACCCGTCGGCTGGCGATTTCACCGTGCGGCAACCTGCGTCATCAGATCGACGGATACATTCCGCCAGCATGCGCGTTTCAAGCATGCGCAATCGAATGCGCAAACCATCCGGAGACAGACGATCATGGCGACGACGTTCGGGGAATCGAGACTGAGGACCCCCACCGGGTTTGGCGACAATGCCGTGAAGGCGCTCACCGCGGCGCTGAACGGGCTGCTCGCCGACACGTTCGCGCTCTACTTCAAGACCAAGAACTTCCACTGGCACATGTCCGGTCCGCACTTTCGCGACTACCACCTCCTTCTCGACGAGCAAGCGACTCAGATCTTCGCGATGACCGACGACCTCGCCGAGCGCGTGCGCAAGGTGGGCGGCATCACCCTTCATTCGCTGCAGCAGGCGGCCGCGATGACGCGCATTCCGGCGAACGATGCGGACTTCGTCGAGCCGGCCGACATGCTGGGCGAGCTCATGGAAGACAACAAGGCGCTCGTCGCCTCCATGCGATCCGCGCACGGCGTGTGCGAGGAGTTCAACGACGTCGCGACCGCAAGCATGCTCGAAGTGTGGATCGACGAGACCGAACGGCGCACCTGGTTCCTGTTCGAGACACTGCGCGGGGCGATGTCCGGCGGACATTGATCACGATCGTTCATATTTTGTTCTTGCATCCATCGCACAACCCTGAGTAGTCTTTCTCCCGGCGGGAGGAGACGATCATGGTTGCGCGGTGTGCCACGGTTGCGTTCCAGGGGGTCGAGGCGGTCCCCATCGACGTGCAGGTGCAGATCACCTCGGGCGTGGTCGCGTTCACGCTCGTCGGCCTGCCCGACAAGGCGGTGGGTGAAAGCCGCGAGCGGGTGCGGGCGGCGCTCTCCGCCGTCGGCCTCGCTCTCCCCGCACGCCGGATCACCGTGAATCTCGCCCCCGCGGATCTGCCGAAGGAAGGGAGCCACTTCGACCTTCCCATTGCGCTTGGCGTCCTTGCCGCGATGGGGGTGCTGCCGGCCGATTTCCTGTCGCGCTACGCGGTGCTCGGGGAACTCGCGCTCGACGGCTCGATCGCGCCGGTTGCGGGTGTTCTGCCGGCGGCGATGGCGGCGCACGCGCAAGGGCTCGGACTGATCTGCCCCAAGGCGTCAGGCCCGGAGGCCGCGTGGGCGGGCGATGCGCTCGAGATTCTGGCGCCCGACAACATCATCGAACTCGTCAACCACGCGCGTGAACGCCAGGCGCTGCCGCGGCCGTCGCCGGCGGTCGCAGCGGACGAAGAGGCGCTCGCCGACCTGCGCGACATCAAGGGGCAGGAGGCGGCCAAGCGGGCGCTCGAGGTCGCCGCGGCGGGCGGGCACCACCTCCTGATGGTCGGACCGCCCGGCGCGGGGAAATCGATGCTGGCGCGGCGGCTTCCCTCGCTCCTGCCGCCGATGGAGCCACGCGAGATGCTGGAGGTGTCGATGATCGCCTCGCTGGCGGGCGAACTCGCCGGTGGCCGGCTGTCGCGTCGTCGGCCGTTCCGCGATCCGCACCACACGGCGAGCCAGGCCGCGCTTGCGGGTGGCGGGGCACGCGCCAAGCCCGGCGAGATGGCGCTCGCCCACAACGGCGTGCTGTTCCTCGACGAACTGCCCGAGTTCCAGCCCCGGGCGCTCGAGGCGCTGCGCCAGCCGCTCGAGACCGGCCAGACGGTGATCGCGCGCGCCAACCACCACGTCACCTACCCGGCGCGGTTCCAGCTCGTGGCCGCGATGGACCGTTCGTTACCGGTCGTAGTCTAATATCTCACGAAAATACTGCCGCCCGTGGGTCTCGCACCAATTGCTCTTTAGAACCATAACTCGATTGAAATCGAATCTTGGATCGTCTGAAACGTCCACTTCGGTCCATAGATTATTCGGAGATCCAGACCCACATCCGCACGAGTAGATGGCCTTTTCCCCTTTTAGAAGTTCGAAAAAGCGGTCGGAGACCCAAACTTCATTATTGCTTGAACGAGAAGCCAGCTTCGCGGCCATGTTCACTGGTTTGCCGGCCCAGACTTCATTTTGGCGGTCTGTCCGGCCACCTGAGAATTTAAGGCCCAACTTCCGGACCAGGACGGTCTTGCAGTCGATACCGTAGTGTCCCCCGATTACGATTCCACCCGTCGCTTCCTTTACGCGCGGTGTGAATTCCTTTGCCACAAAGGTTTTGAAACTCACTAGCGCTGCAAGCGCAGTGTGTGGCTTGTCTTGATCAAAGAGGGCAAAGACCCCGTCGCCTCTAACGTCGATGTAGGAACTATCCAATTCATGGAAGATGCGAACTGCCGTATTTGTAAAGTACCGATAACACTTTGCTGTCGTATTGGCGTGAGTGCTAGCGCTTAGCTGCGTCGAGCCCTCCATGTCGACAAAACATGCAATGACGTTTGGAACTTTCAGCCAATACGTTGGGTTTTCAATTGGGATTTGACTAGTATCAGGTATGGTTCGTCGTTCTGTCACCGAAACAGAACCACGAAAAAACGCGGCTTCCTCGTCAACGATGCTCTGAATCTGCTCCGTTCGCAGGCCCTCAGTCATCTTGTGCGCCACTAATCCGCATTATCACAAAATCTCCAGTAGTATAAAATTATCCCGATTGGGGTTAATGCTCCAGCCATAGTTATCAACAGCGCGATATTAAACAATGCCATTTTCTTTTTTGCTAGCTTTGCGTTCACAATAATTTGTCCAGCCATATCGTCGAGATATTCGAAGTCCGCCGGGTTAGCGTTTGGGACCAATCTCTGCACCAAGTCATGCTTATTGATCCCCGCAAGATGACCAAAGAAAATTACACCGGAGCCAGCTTCGCTGTCCCGTGCTAGGTGGAAGGCCTCAAACTTTGTGCGCGCATAGAACGAAGATAGGCAGATGAATATAGAAATAAGGCAACAGATAGTTGCCCACCAGAGCCAGAGCGAGCCCAATTCGATCAGCGGCTCGTAGATTTGAGCTACGCTATGCATACCAACTATTGCTGCGCCATTTAGGGTCATAAGTGCAGCGTTTTTTGTCTCCCCGAACTTTAACCAATCAATTACGAGCTGGAGAGTCCGAAAGAGTCTAACATCAGATGTTTCCGACTCCGAACCCATTCGATCCTCCAGTATCACGGGGTTGCCAGTGCGCCTGCCGAATACGCTAATGCTGTCAATTGGTGGCCAAGTGAACCCCGATTTTTAGATTCCCCACGCGACTTGTTTTGCTCCTCAGTTCCCGTGAATGTCGGCATCGAACAAGCAAGAGATGCTCTCGCTGCCAACGTTTGGAAAGTTCTGGAAATGAGACGAAACTGGTGCTGTTAAGACATCATGTCGCCCTCAAAATCCGGAAGACACTCGCCCTACTGATTTTGAGATACGTTGTAACAGCCCTGACGGCATTCCTTGAGAAATGAGTGCTCGGACTTCGTCGGCTTTGACAGCGAGGTTAAATATGAACGCAATTATTGATAATTACGAAGAAGTTGATCTGAACGAACAGTCCTTAGCTGTCAAAGAACAGATCGAAATGTTGAAGCGTCGAATCGCGTACTTAGAAGAGTACGCAAACGCGACTGAAGCGATAGATAGAATGTACATTGGAGAGGGCATCGGACCAGATGGCGAAACAGTTTTTATGTTCGGTTGCGCTGAAGAAGATGAATTTGTCGAAGAATTAGAGCGTGCTTCGCACAAGACCAAAGAGTTGCGTGAAGGAATCTATCCCGATGTCTCTGATCCCTACGTTTTCTTGTGGAAATTCGTCAAGGTTTTGGACAGAGCAGTGCGTGCAAAATGTCCCTCCCACAGGTTCGATGCGATCGAGTACGAGAAGATTTTAGCGGAATCTTCCGGTAAAACTTATGAGGCTACGGAGACGGAAAGAATAGTGGCCTAATTTTCCACACAACACTTACAACGATCGTCTGTGTTTGGCAGGCGATCGTTTCAACGCCCCCTTCATGAAGCCAACCCCTTTTACCTGTTTGGAATAATCGCGATTTCTGACAAAAATGTGTCAGTAGAACATCGATATTTGCTGTGCGCGGGCTCGAGTTAAACGACTGTTCACTCATAAGCATGACGTTCTTGATTGATAATCAATTCAATCAAGAACGTAACTAATGAGTATGACAACAACTTGCTTGCCGTGACTGTGTTATCTGAGCAGAAGCGTGTCGTCTTCCCTGACTGGCGTCCACACTCTGATTTAGATCAACTCGTTCAAGAGTAACGGTCGGTTGGCGGTCTCCCTTTTACGAGCAGTCCATTCAGCGCCAGCGCTTGCGGGACCAATCAGTTGACCATCGCAAGGCTCGAGAGTTGCAAGCGTCAGCAGAGCCCTCATCGTGCCAAAATCGCGAAAACCAGTATTTTTGGGCGGCGAATTGCGAAGGCATCCTTGCTGAATGTAAGCGTGCGAGCTTCTCTGCCTCGACACGTTTGATGCAGATATAGATTTTCTGTGAGATCTTTTGACGGCCTTTATGACCAATTTTTAGCTTGAGAGCTTAACGATCCTCGGCTGGCTCTGTAGCATCTGCCATAGGGTAGCTCGCTATGACGTTCGTTTCGAGAATATGAAATTGAGCGCGCCACCCGCCACGGCGCCACCAAGGCCCCATAGAACGCTATCGGGCAAAACAGAGGCTCCAGCAACGTAAAGGTCAGCCAATAGCCACTGGCCAAACGAATTCCCGTATCCGGGTGGGCGGCCCGCAATGAACGCCGCATAGCCAAATGCTAGCGCAACAACGCTGCCGAGCACTGCAGCCGCGAGGAATTTTACCGCTGCACCGCTGATCCTGAGTCCTGATGCGGACGCTTTTGCACTTTCAACGGCACCTCGCAAATATGGCACCGCAAAGAGCACCACCCCGACACCAAATGCTACCATTGCAGCAACTCGGCCAACCAGAAGCAGCCCTGCGATTTCGCCCGTGCTTCTTCCGCTCGACGCAGCAACTATTACTGAGCCGATGGAAGAGGCTACAGCCATCCAAAAAAGAACTTTCAGGGCAGATCTTGTATCAGGGCTCATAAGCTACGCGTCTGCCGTCGGCGTCCAAATGAGATGAGCGCCAGTAAACCACCACTGAACAAGTACGCGGCAGGCGGAAGCGGGATAACGTTCGCAGTGCCGCTTAGATCAGTTCTGAACCCGCCACCTACGAACAGATTCTTGATCGTGAACTGAAGCGTGTTCACGCCTTGGACAAATCCTGTCGTGATCGAGAAGGGGTTTAGTTGGTCCAAGACGGTGTTGTCGTTCTGCAAAAGCGTTAGTCCTGGGACGGCTACACCGTTCAACTTCACTTCGAGACCACGATCATCCGTCGCCCAGGCACCATTGATGATTGCGCTCGCAGGGTCGAACCCAGTCAGATCGAAGGTCGTTGTGAATGTCACCGCAATATTCTCGGGGAGACCAAGCTCTTCGCCGGTGATGCCAATCCATTGCGAGTTCGGACCATTGGCCACCCAATTGCAGTTAATGCCCGTCCCATTGCAGTCCCAGTCAGCTGGGTTCGCCCCGGGAAACTGAGCATTGGGAAATACTCCCGCGAAGTTGATGACTGATGCTGTCCCCGTAGTGACAGAATCCTCGCGCTGGGTCGTGTAGTGCGGGTCGACAGCACCTTTCGCCAGCAACGTTCCATCGCTGGCTAAACCCGTCCCATAGATGTTGAAGCTAGCTGCTGATGCGGGTGCAGTCGCGCAAATGGTGACCGCGCTGAGTGCGATTATCGCCCGGTTCATGATGTGAAGATCCCTCTGTCGCCGCAGCGAAATTGTGACAGGAATCCATCTAATGTCAATTACTGGACTTTGATCGGTTTAATCTGCCCCGCCAACCAGCAAGACCTTCAGAACTGAAACCTCTGGTACCTACCGGATCTCCAGCAGCAAGTCAGCCTGCCCCGGGGCCAATCGACTTCGATTCGAACAGCTAACTGCCGAAGGAGCCTGTTGATCTGCAGTCTGTCGATTGGCTGCTCATTTGCAGCCTTTGCCAACGCAGTAGCTCTCAACTCAAGTAGTTTTGGCGAAAGGAACGATATCTCTTCTCGGGCTCGGGACTTCTCCGCTTCGAGTCCCATTAGAACCCGGTTGAGATCGGCTAACTCCTGCTGAAGGGTCGAGGAAAGTGGTCTGGTCGCGAGTAGCGCATCAACCCTAGCCGCCACGTCTCGGATCTGTCTCTCTAGACGGTGATGCTCGCTGACCAGCTCGTTCCCCCTTTCGGTTTCGACTGCTATTCGCGGATCGAAGCGTTCAACAAATGCGCTTTCGAGCCGCTGGTAGTTAAGTAGCTTGTACTTGCAGCCCGACCCGGTCCTGGCAGCCATACAGACAAGGTAACGATCCCTATCGTTCTTCGTGCATACGCTCATGGCAGCACCACAAAGTGCGCAGCGAGCTAGTCCCGCGAAGATGTTGTTGACGACGTTCGAGTAGGTGCTACGGCCCTGTATGCTAGCTCCCTTGGCGGTCGCTAGTCGTACACGTGCCCATAGATCCTGTGGGACAACTGCAGGATAATAGTCGGCCACGGGCGAAAGGGCTCGCCGCCTTCGCGTCGGCGGCGTGAAGCATCCTTACGCACGCGTTTGTTCCTGCACGGATGTTTCCGTGTACTCTTCCCGCGATTTCGTGAGCTGGATGGAAGGGGACCGATGTTCGATTTCAGCGGTCGCCGATGCCCGCATATTTCACTGGCAGCGCGCTCTCGATCGACGGTGGCTCGACCGCCGGGCAATAGCCGAGGGCCAAATGCGACAGGGTGTGCAGGGCGGGAAGATGCGGGCCCACCGGATCCTAGCGCGTCACTCGGAATACTCGATGAAGCAACCGCGACCGGCGTAATTCCTGCATTCCTTCAGAACATCGCGTTCGGCCGCTTCCTTCGACGGCCTGCCCCAGACCGAAATGCAGGACTGTCCTTCCTGGTCCATCGCCGTGGCGAACGCGCGATGCAGCGGCTTCTTCTTCAGCCGGATCATCATCAGGCGGCAACCGGTCGCCCACGCGGCCATCGGATTGTCATCCGTGCGGGAATGCTCGAACGCTGTGCCTGCAGCCCGTTCTGTTGTGCCTGCCATCGCGGATGTGTGGGGCAGTATCAGTACCGCCGACATCAGCGCAGCGACCAAAGCTTGCTGTTTCATGCAACATCAGTGGTTGGATCGGAAGAGAATGTCCTTGATCCATATCAAGACTGAATTCCGCTGGTCTTACCTCCCACCGCCAGCGTCACCTTGCCCGAGGTCGATGGATCGCCCTCTGCGCCGCTTCTCCATCAAAGACATCACGAACAGTCCGGTCAGGAAGATCGGCAAACTCGCCGGCAGCGGCACGACTGCCGGATCGCCGCTGAGCGAGAAGGCGAAGTTGAACGTCGGCGCCGGCTGCCCGCCCACGATGTCCGTCCCGACCCGCAGCCAGTCCGGTTCGAGACCTGCATCCCGAGCCCACGCCTGCAAATCGGGCGTCAACGGCGTGCTGGTCGTGATGGGGTGCGGAGAAGACAGCCAGAAGAAGGTGCCGGTGCTGAGCTGGACTTGCGGAACGAAGAAGTAGTGGTCGGCGGAAAGCAGCATCGGGGTGAGGAAGTCGAAGCTGAACTGGATCTCCGTGCCGGACACGGCGCCATTGCCGCCGGTGGTTTGGTTGGGCGAAGGGTGAATCCCGCCGGGCTGGACGGAGTTGGAGGCCGAGAAGCCGCCGATCGTGGTCGTCGAAAGGGTGAGCGAGCTGCCCAGCACGCGGGAGTCCACCGCCACGTCCGAGGGCGAATTCACCCGCGTCGGCACGGTCGGCGTCCGCGCCGTGTTCGAGTCGAACGGAAACACCCGGTAGACTTCGACCGTAACCCCAAGAATGTCCGAAGCGCTCGCGCCGCCGGACAGCAGACCGGTGAATGTACCGCCCGTTATGGATGTCGGTTGCGCGAGGATGAAGTCGTCGGCCGTTTCGATCTCGCTCTGGCCAGGACTGTCCGGCCTGCTCGCCGATGCCATCCTGCCGTCGGGCGTTCCGGAGTCGAAGACGAGTACGCTGGCGACTGCACCGCCAGTCCCGAGGACCAGGCACGACAGGGTCGCTCCGATCTGCAACAGCATTCGAGACCGCATCATGCACCTCCCGCGCCGGTTGTCCGTGTCGTCACCTCCGTGAGCATACGCGTCAAGCGACAGCGCGCGGTATGTCCTGTCTCAACGCCACCCATCCCGAAACGCGCGGGAACCAATTCGTCCTTACACTGATCATACGCGCCCGGTTTACGTTACCCTCGCGTTGCCGCGTTGCTCGAGTTTTCGCGAAACCTGTAAGCCAATCATAATCGGCCCCGTGTCAGAGTCTCCGCCGTCCCGGGGAATTCGCAACACGCTGGTTCATGAACACGCCACCTTCCGCACCAGGTCCGGGGCACGGCCACGATCGTCAGACGCCAATGGCGCGCATCCTCGGCGGCGGTTTGCTGCCCGCCGTGTTCACCATCATCGCAAGCGTTTTCGCCGCCGCGCTGTCGACGCTGCTGATCGTTTCGGCGTTCTCGGTCGACGGCGACGGCCCGCGCGGGCTGATCGCCGCCGGCGGCATCGTGCTTGCGCTTTATGCTGCAGCCTCGATCGTCATCCTCTGGTACGGAACGCATCGTCGCCTGCGCGACCTCGAGACCGCGATGGCGATGCTGCGCCAGGCGCGCGCGAACGCCGACGCCGCCAACCGCGCCAAGAGCCGGTTCCTCGCCACCATGAGCCACGAGATCCGCACGCCGATGAACGGCGTCATCGGCATGACCGGCCTGCTCCTCGAAACCGAGCTGTCGCCGGAACAGCGCACCTACGCCACCGCGGTCGACGCCTCGGGTCGCGCGCTGCTGTCGATCATCGACGAGATCCTCGACGCCTCGAAGATCGAGTCGGGTCACGTGGAGCTCGAGAAGAAGCCGTTCAACCTCGTCGGCACCGTCGAATCGATCGCCGAGCTGATGGCGCCACGCGCGCATGCGAAGGGCATCGAGATCGCGACCTACGTTAGCCCCTATCTCGCCGAGGAGTATCTCGGCGACGTGCACCGCCTGCGCCAGGTGCTGCTCAACCTCGTCGGCAACGCAGTAAAGTTCACCGATCGCGGCGGCATCCTCGTGAGCCTCGTGCCGGTCACCGACGGCCCCTTCTCGCTGCGCTGCGAAGTGCGCGATTCAGGCCCCGGCATCGGGCCCGAAGATCGCGAGCGAATCTTCGAGATGTACCAGCAGGGCGCCCAGGACGGCGCCCAGCGCGTTGCCGGCACGGGCCTCGGCCTGTCGATCTCGCATCGCCTCGTCGAGCGCATGGGCGGGCGCATCGGCGTCGATTCGACGATGGGCATCGGCTCGACGTTCTGGTTCGAACTGCCCCTCGACGCAGTCGCCGCGCCGGCCCCCGTGCAGCCGGTGCTCGCCGGGCGGCGCATCTACATGGCGGCGCCTGACGGCGTGACCGCGCAGGCGATCGCCCGCTACGTCAGTGACTACGGCGCGACCGTTTGCGCGGCAACCGATCCGAGCGCGATCGAACCCGCCGGCAATGGTGGGCTGCCCGATCTCTTCGTCGACAGCCGCGACGCCGAAGCCCAGCACTGGATCGACGCACGCAAGCTACGGCGCCAGCACGTGCACGTGTGGCTCCTGCTCCAGCCGGAAGAGCGTCGCGCGCAGCGCCACCTCTTCAAGGGTGCGGTGACCGGCTATCTCCTCAAACCCACCCGCCGCACGACGCTCCTGAAGCTTCTCGCCGAACGCGACGAGAAGGCGGTGCTGCAGGCGGCCGCCGACCTGCGCGCCACCGCGCGTGCAGCAAAGCGCCGCGGACCAAGGCTCAACGTGCTGCTCGCCGAGGACAACCAGATCAGCGCGATGCTCGCCCGCGCCATTCTCGAGAAGGCCGGGCACACCGTCACGCATGTGGTGAACGGGCACGAGGTGCTGACTCGCGTGGGCGCCTCCCTTGCGCCGGGCGCGCGGCCGGGCGACCGCTACGATCTCGTGCTCATGGACATGACGATGCCGGAACTCGACGGGCTCGAGACGACGCGTCGCCTGCGCCAGATGGAAGCGATGCTGCATCGCGGCGGGCACCTGCCGATCCTCGCCATCACCGCTAACGCCCACAAGGACGACGCCGAAGCCTGCCTCGCCGCCGGCATGGACGGCCACCTGCCGAAGCCGTTCGACCGCACCGACCTCGAGGAGGCGATCGAGCGCCTCACCACCCGCTCGGCCGCCTGAAGCCCCCGGCGCTTGTCTCGACTGCCGGTCTGACCTAGAAGCAGCCGGAACGCCAACAGCCGCCTCGCGCCCGAAACGCCGCCCATGTCCTTCATGAAATCGGCCGTCACCGTGGGCGGTCTCACGATGGTGAGCCGCGTCCTCGGGTTCGTGCGCGACCAGCTCGTCGCGTTCGTCATCGGCACCGGCCCCGTGGCGGAAGCCTTCGCGGTGGCGCAGCGGTTTCCCAACCTGTTCCGCGCGCTGTTCGCCGAAGGCGCGTTCAACGCGGCGTTCGTGCCGCAGTTCGCCCGCCGCGTCGAAGGCGAGGGACCGGCCGAGGCACACGCCTTCGCGGTCGAGGTGTTTTCGGTCCTCTTGACCTGGCTCGTGCTATTCTCGGCGGTCGCGATCGCGGCGATGCCGCTCATCATGTACGTGATCGCGCCAGGCTTTTCGCATTCCTCGGAGAAGTTCGACCTCGCGGTCGAGCTAACCCGCATCTGCTTTCCCTACCTCCTGTTCATGTCGCTCACCGCGCTGCAGTCGGGCGTGCTGAACAGCCTGCATCGCTTTACCGCCGCTGCCGCCGCACCCATCCTCCTCAACATCGCGCTGATCGGTGCGAACGTGGTGGTGTGGATCCTCGGCACCGGCAACAGCGAGGCGACCGGGCGCATTCTCGCGTGGGGCGTGTTCGTCGCCGGCGTCGCGCAGTACATGCTGCTTGCGGTGTCGTGCCGGCGCGCCGGCATGCCGCTCGTGCCGCGCTGGCCGAAGATGACGCCCGGCGTGAAGAAGGTGCTGCTGCTCTCGGTGCCCGGCATCGTGTCCGGCGGCATCATGCAGATCAACCTCGTGATCGCGACGATGATCGCCACGACGATCCCGCATGCCGTCGCCTGGCTCTACTACGCCGACCGCCTCTACCAGCTGCCGCTCGGCGTGATCGGCGTGGCGATCGGCGTGGTGCTGCTGCCGGAGCTGTCGCGCCGCCTCAGGGCCGGCGACGTGACGGGGGCGTTGTCGAGCCAGAACCGGGCGCTGGAGCTGTCCATTTTCCTCACGCTGCCGGCGGCGGCTGCGCTGATGATCATGCCGGGGCCGATCCTCTCGGCGCTGTTCGAGCACGGTGAGTTCCGCCATGCCGACACGATCGCCGTCTCCTGGGCGGTCGCCGCGTTTGCCTCCGGCCTTCCCGCGTTCTCGATGACGAAGGTGTTCCAGCCGGGCTTTTACGCGCGCGAGGATACCAGGACGCCGATGAACTACGCGCTCGTGTCGGTCGCCGTGAACATCGTCGGGAGCCTGCTCCTGTCGCGCTTCTACGGCCACGTCGGCATCGCGGTCGCGACCTCGCTCGCCGCCTGGGTCAACGCGTTCCTGCTGGCGCTGACGCTCACGCGGCGCGGGCTCTACCAGCCGGACGACCGGCTCCTGCAACGGCTGCCGCGGATCCTGCTCTCGACCGCGATCATGGCGGCGGTGATCGTCGGCGGCCTGTGGCTCCTGCACCACGCCTTCGCCGAGGGCTCGCCCGCGATAACCCGGCTCGTGGCGCTGATCGCGCTCGTCGGCGCCGGGGGGGCCGCCTACTTCGGCGCGGCGTTCGCCACGCGCGCCATGACGATCGGCGAGCTCAAGTCGATGCTCCGTCGCACCCGCAAGACTTGAGCGGCCGCCGCTTTCGCGGCATAGAGCGCCGGCAACGGCGCAACGAAGACGAGAGCGATGACGCAACCGACGTTTCCCCCGCGGGTGTTCTCCGGCATGCAGCCGACGGGCAACCTGCACCTCGGCAACTACCTCGGCGCGATGATCAACTGGATCCGCCTGCAGGACACGCACGAATGCATCTATTGCGTCGTCGACCTGCACGCGATCACCGTGTGGCAGGACCCGAAGGAGCTGACGCGGGCGATCCGGGACGTCACCGCCGCCTACCTCGCCTGCGGGCTCGATCCGAAGACGTCGATCATCTTCAACCAGAGCCAGGTCGCCGAGCATGCCGAACTGGCCTGGGTGTTCAACTGCGTCGCCCGCCTCGGCTGGCTCGACCGCATGACCCAGTTCAAGGAGAAGGCCGGCAAGGACAAGGAGCGCGCCTCCGTCGGGCTCTACGTCTATCCGAGCCTGATGGCCGCCGACATCCTCCTCTACAAGGCGACGCACGTGCCGGTGGGCGAGGACCAGAAGCAGCACCTGGAACTCGCCCGCGACATCGCCCAGAAGTTCAACATCGACTTTGCCGAGAGCATCGCCGCGGCGGGCTTCACCGGGCCGTTCTTCCCGCAGCCCGAACCGCTGATCCAGGGCCCGGCGACGCGCGTCATGTCACTGAAGGACGGCACCAAGAAGATGTCGAAGTCGGATCCCTCCGACCTCTCCCGCCTCAACCTGACGGACGACGAGGACACGATCGCGAAGAAGGTGCGCAAGGCGAAGACCGACCCCGAGCCGCTGCCGAGCGAGGCGAAGGGCCTTGAGGGCCGGCCCGAGGCGGCCAACCTCGTCGGCATCTACGCGGCGCTCGCCAACGGCAGCGTCGAGGGCGTGCTCGGGGAGTACGGCGGCGGCCAGTTTTCGACCTTCAAGCAGGCGCTCGCCGACCTCGCGGTCGCCCGCCTCGGCCCGATCGGGCGGGAAATGCAGCGGTTTGCCGCCGATCCCGGCCACATCGATGCGGTGCTGAAGGACGGGGCGGACCGGGCGCGCCAGATCGCCCAGCCGATCTTCCGGGACGTTCGCCGGATTGTCGGTTTCCTGGGGTGAAGCGTCCGGGAATTGCTTGAACGGTTCGGCAATCCGTCCCATCTGTTGGAACGGGCGGCGAGCCTGTTCTTCCTGATCCGCACCGGACTGCGGCGCGTACTTCCGCCATAAGGACCAAAGCCGATGTTCATCCAGACCGAAGCCACGCCGAACCCCTCGACCCTGAAGTTCATCCCGGGGTCGCCGGTATCGCCCGGCAATCCGCGGGATTACCGGGAGGCGGGCGACGCGCAGGAATCACCCCTTGCCGAACGCCTGTTCCAGATCCAGGGCGTGACCGGCGTGTTCCTCGGCTCCGACTTCATCACCGTGACGAAGGCGGACGGCGAGTGGCAGCACCTGAAGCCGGTGATCCTCGGCGTGATCATGGAGCACTACCTGTCGGGAGCGCCGATCCTCGCCGCCCAGACCACCGATGCGCCGGGGGCGGAGGATTTTGCCGAGGCCGACGGGGAGATCGTGCAGACGATCAAGGAACTGCTCGACAGCCGCGTCCGTCCGGCGGTCGCCCAGGACGGCGGCGATATCACGTTCCAGGGCTATCGCGACGGCGTCGTGTTCCTGAACATGAAGGGCTCGTGCTCGGGCTGCCCGTCGTCCACCGCGACGCTCAAGCACGGCATCGAAAACCTGCTGCGCCACTTCATTCCGGAAGTGACCGAGGTCCGCCCGGTCTGACGACCTCACCGCCCGCGTGCTGATCCTCGCCGTCGATACTGCGCTCGGCGCCTGTTCGGCGGCGATCTACGATTCCGCAAGCGGCCGCGTCCTGGCGCGACGCCACGAGCCGATGGAGCGCGGCCACGCCGAACGCCTGCCGCTGATGGTCGAGGAGATTTTTGCCGAGGCTGGGCTGGGGCCCGAGCAGATCGACCGGCTCGCCGCCACCTCCGGCCCCGGCAGCTTCACCGGCGTGCGCATCGGCCTTTCCATGGCGCGCGGTCTTGCGCTGGCAATTGACAAGCCCGCCGTTGGCGTCGGCACGCTCGAGGCGATGGCGGCAGCGGTGAGCGACGCTCCCGCCGGGGCTGCCGTCTGTGCGGCGATCGATGCGCGCCGCGGCGAGGTGTACGTCGAGCGCTTTGCCGCCGGTGCGGCTTCGACGCCGCGCCTCCTGCCGCTCGCCGACGCCGCTGCCGCCTGTGGCGACGGTTCCGTGGTTCTCGTGGGGTCCGGCGCCCCCCTGCTGCTGCCGCTGCTGCCAGAGGCCACCCTCAGTGCCGCACCACCCGTCCCGGATGCCGTCACCGTCGCACGGCTTGCCGCGACGCGCGATCCGCATGCCCATCCGCCCGAGCCGCTCTATCTCCGTACAGCCGATGCAAAGCCGCCGGCGAAGACCGCCGTCGACGTTGCGATCGTCGAAGCCGGCGCCGGCGACTGCGCCCTCTTGAGCCGCCTCCACGACGCCGCGTTCGATGACGGCTGGAGCGAGGAGGATTTCGCGCGCCTGATGGCGATGCCGGGTGCCATTGCGCTGATCGCCGGTCCCGGGACGACTGCGCCGCCTGCCGCCTTCCTGTTCGCCCGCGCCGCCGCCGGGGAGGCCGAGATCATCACGATCGGCACGGTCCCTGCCGCCCGGCGCCACGGGCTCGCCCGCCGGCTGGTCGAGCACCTTTTTGCGCTGCTCGCCGGGCGCGGCATCTCCGAGCTCTTCATCGAGGTCGCCTCGCGCAATGCGCCCGCCATCGCGCTCTACCGTGCGATGGGCTTCACCGCGTGCGGCCGCCGCGCCCGCTACTACGACCTCGGCGGCGGCGACTTCGACGACGCCCTGGTGATGAAGCGCGCGCTGTAACCGCCGGCTGGACAACGCGGTTGCCGCGCAGTTCGGCGTTGGCCTATAGGTCGCGGCATGAACCGCATCGAGAAGGCCTGCGTCGAGCGCGGCATGCGCATGACCGGCCCGCGCCGGGTGATCGCGCGCGTGCTGGCCGAGGCCGAGGACCACCCGGACGTCGAGGAGTTGCACCGGCGCACCGCCGAAATCGATTCCGGCATCTCGATCGCGACGGTCTACCGGACGGTCAAGTTGTTCGAGGACGCCGGCATCCTCGCCCGCGTCGACTTCCGCGACGGCCGCACCCGCTACGAGCAGGCGCCGGAATCGCACCACGACCACCTGATCGATCTCCAGACCGGAAACGTCATCGAGTTTCGCAACGAGGAGATCGAGCGGCTGCAGGAGATCGTGGCGCGCGAACTGGGGTTCCGGCTCGTCGATCACCGGCTCGAGCTCTACGGCGTGCCGCTCGACCGGGCGCGCCCCAAGGGCAGCGGCAGCAAGGGCTGACGCATCGCTTGCCCCGGGCGGGGCAAAGCCGCTAGAAGTCCCGCGCCTTCAGGAGACGGAAGCGTCATGGCGGAAACCGCCGGAAAATCGGTGTTCATCAAGACCTACGGGTGCCAGATGAACGTCTACGACAGCGAGCGCATGGGCGATGTGCTGGCGAAGGCAGGCTACAGCCAGACGGACACCGCCGAGACGGCCGACCTCGTCATCCTCAATACCTGTCACATCCGCGAGAAGGCCGCCGAGAAGGTCTACTCCGAACTCGGCCGCCTGCGCCGCCTGAAGCAGGAGCGCGACGGTATGGTGATCGCCGTTGCCGGGTGCGTCGCGCAAGCCGAGGGCGAGGAGATCGTGCGCCGTGCACCGGCCGTCGACCTCGTGCTCGGCCCGCAGACCTATCACCGCCTGCCCGACCATCTCGCGCGGCTTGCGCACGCCGGAGGCTCGATCGTCGAGACGGAGTTCCCACCGGACGAAAAGTTCAAGGCGCTCGATGCCGGCGAGAACGCGCGCGCCCTGCCGCGCGGCGTCACGGCGTTCGTCACGGTGCAGGAGGGTTGCGACAAGTTCTGCACGTTCTGCGTGGTACCCTACACCCGCGGCGCGGAGTTTTCGCGGCCCGCCGACCGCATCGTCCGGGAGGTCGAAAACCTTGCGGAACAGGGCGTGCGGGAGTTCACGCTGCTGGGCCAGAACGTCAACGCCTACCACGGCGAAGGATCGGACGGGGAAGCGTGGTCGCTCGCCCGCCTGCTCGACCGGCTCGCTCGCATCGACGGCGTGGCGCGCCTGCGCTTCACGACGAGCCACCCGCGCGACATGTCGGACGATCTCATCGAGGCGTTCGCCCGAAACCCGAAGCTGATGCCGTACCTGCATCTGCCGGTGCAGGCAGGGTCGAACCGCGTGCTCAAGGCGATGAACCGCCGCCACACGGCGGAGGAGTACGTCCGCCTGATTGATCGCATCCGGCAGGCGCGCCCGGATATCGCGATCTCCGGCGACTTCATCGTCGGCTTCCCCGGGGAGGGCGAGGCCGATTTCGAGGCGACACTCGCCGTCGTGCGCGCCGTCGGCTACGCCAGCGCCTTCTCGTTCAAGTATTCACCGCGCCCCGGCACACCGGCAGCCGACCGGGAGGACCAGGTCCCCGAACCCGAGAAGGCGGACCGCCTCGCCCGACTGCAGGCGCTGCTTCTGGACCAGCAGCGCGCCTTCAACGCGGCGTGCCTTGGCCGCGAGATGGAGGTTCTCCTGGAGCGTCCGGGCCGGCACGAAGGCCAGCTCGTGGGCCGTTCGCCCTACCTCCAGGCCGTCCATCTCGATGGAACCGGCCACCATGCGGGAGACTTGATCAGGGTGGCAATCGACGCGGTTGGCGCGAACTCGCTTTCGGCCCATAGTGTTGAGGGTCGAGAGTGATTCCCGTTAACATTTCGTGTTCGAATGACGACATAGGAGCCATGGTTCACCCACACGGAGGCCGCGCGACTTGAGCCCGCGCTACATGACCAGCGAAGCCCACGGCCGCGAGGCCACCCGTCCCCTCGAGAGTCGTCCCCTCGATAACCGCCCCCCCGAGACCGACAGTCTCACCCTCGCCTTCGACGACAACCGCCTCCTGTCGCTGATCTTCGGCGAACACGACGAGCACCTCGCGCTGATCGAGGACCGGCTCGGCGTCGACATCACCCCGCGCGGCAATCGCCTCAGCCTCAAGGGCGCGCCGTCCGCGCGTGATTCCGCCCGCCACGTCCTGACCGAGCTCTACGAACGCGCGCGCCACGGCCACGAGGTGACCTCCGGCGACGTCGAGGGCGCCATCCGCATGTCCTCGATCGTGGCCCATACCGGCGACATCGGCGATGTGCACGTGCGCACCAAGCGCAAGATCGTCACGCCGCGTTCGCCCGGCCAGCGAGCCTACCTCGAGGCGATCCGCAAGTACGAACTCGTGTTCGGCACCGGCCCCGCCGGCACCGGCAAGACCTACCTCGCGGTCGCCTGCGCGGCGGCCGATCTCGCCGCTGGCAAGGTCGACCGCATCGTCCTGTCGCGCCCCGCCGTCGAGGCAGGCGAGCGGCTGGGCTTCCTGCCCGGCGACATGAAGGAGAAGATCGATCCCTACCTTCGCCCGCTTTACGACGCGCTCTACGACGTGATGCCGGGCAACCTCGTGCAGAAGGGCATGACCGACGGCACCATCGAGGTGGCGCCGCTGGCCTTCATGCGCGGCCGCACGCTGAAGTCGTCGTTCGTGATCCTCGACGAGGCGCAGAATACGACGCCCCAGCAGATGAAGATGTTCCTCACCCGCCTCGGTGAAGGCAGCCGCATGGTGATCAACGGCGACCCGACGCAGGTCGACCTGCCGAGCGGCGTCGCCTCCGGCCTCGACGAGGCGACGCGGCTGCTGAAGGGCGTGGAAGGCATCGGCCACGTGGCGTTCGCCGCCGCCGACATCGTGCGTCATCCGCTCGTCGCGCGGATCGTCGAAGCGTACGACGGACAGGGCAAGAAGCCGCCCCGCAAGCGCTGACCGGTTCCGCATGGCTCTCGACATCGGCCTCGACATCGACGAGGCGGCCTGGCCCGCGCGTCCCGACTGGGAAGCGGTCGTCACCGCGGCCGCCGGCGCGGCGCTCGCGCAAGCGCTCGGCGACGACTTCGCCCGCCGCGGCCTGTTCGCCGTCGACATCGTGCTCGCCGACGACGAGACGGTGGCGACGCTCAACGGCCAGTACCGCCGGAAACCGTACCCGACCAACGTGCTGTCGTTTCCGTCCGCCCCCGTCACCGGGCTGCCCGACGACGAGCCCCGCCCGCTCGGCGACATCGTGCTCGCGGCGGGCGTGGTGGCGCGGGAGGCGAAGGAGGGCCGCAAGACACTTGCCGCCCACGTGAGCCATCTCGTCGTTCACGGGATGCTGCATCTTCTGGGCTACGACCACGAAACCGATGCGGAAACCGAGGAATTGGCAGCTCTCGAAGTCGCCGCACTGAAGCGACTGGACATCGCCGACCCGTATGCCGATCATGAGGGGTAGAGACGGCGCACGATCCCTGCGCCACTGAAACCGATGGATGACGACCCACCTTCGGCCGGTACGAGCCCGGCCACACCCGAACACCGAGCCGACGGCCCGAACCTCTGGGCCCGCCTCAAGTCGCTGATCACGCCCGGCCGCGACGCCTCGCTCAAGGAGAGCATCGAGGGCGTCATCGAACGCCACACCGGCGACGCCGAAAGCCTGATCCGCCCCGAGGCGCGCTCGATGCTGCTCAAGCTCATCGAGTTCTCCGACCTGAAGGTGTCGGACGTGATGGTGCCGCGCGCCGACATCGTGGCGATCGAGCATGCGGCGTCGGTGCGCGAACTGTTAGACCGCTTCATCGAGGCGGGCCATTCGCGCCTACCCGTCTACCGCGAGACGCTCGACGATCCGGTCGGCATGGTGCACATCAAGGACCTGATGCGCTGGATGAGCGAGCGCTCGACGCTCGACAAGCCGTCGCGGCGCAAGCGTACGGCGAAGACGCCCGCGCCGAAGCCGCAGGCGATGAGCCTCTCGGCCGAAGACCTCGCGATGACGATCAAGCAGACCGGGCTCGTGCGCACGCTCCTGTTCGTACCGCCGTCGATGCGCGCCGCCGACCTCCTCGTGAAGATGCAGTCGACGCGTATCCACATGGCGATCGTCGTCGACGAGTACGGCGGCACCGACGGCGTTGCGACGATCGAGGACCTGGTCGAGGAGATCGTCGGCGACATCGCCGACGAGCACGACGAGGCCGAGGAAGCGATGATCCGGCCGGTCGGGCAGAACCTCTACCTTGCCGATGCGCGCGCGCCGATCGAGGACGTCGAGGGGCTGCTGGGGCTCGACCTCCTGCCCGACGATCGCGAGGAGGAGGCCGACACGCTCGGCGGCCTCGTGTTCTCGATGCTTGGCCGCGTACCGGTGCGTGGCGAGCTGGTGCGGCACCCCTCGGGCGTCGAGTTCGAGATTGTCGAGTCGGATCCCAGACGGGTGAAGAAGATCCGCATCCACACGGTGTCGCCGGGCGAGGCGCCTGCGCCTCAGGATACCCCGAAAGGCGACGGCGACACGCTCGACGATGGCGGCTGAGCCGCTCGCGATCGGCAACAACAGCCGCATCGCGTGGTGGAGCCGCTTCGCCGCCTGCGGCGCGCTCGGCGCCGTGTCGGCGCTGGCGCTGCCGCCGTGGAACCACTGGTGGCTGCTCCTCCTCACGGTGAGTGCGTTCGCCTCCGTGCTCGACCGCATCGCGCCGGTCAAGCGCAGGCCATCGGGCTTCGCCGCAGGATGGGCATTCGGCTTCGGCTACTTCTGCGTCTCGCTGTGGTGGATCGGGCAGGCCTTCCTCGTCGACCCCGACTCGTTCGAATGGCTGATGCCGTTTGCACTTGCGGGGCTGCCCGCGGTGCTCGCCGTCTACTGGGGGCTTGCTGCCGCGGCCGCGGTGGCATTCACCCCGGAAGGACCCGCTCGCGCCTACGGATTTGCGCTGGCGCTGTCGGTCGCGGAATGGCTGCGCGGGCATCTCCTCACGGGTTTTCCCTGGAATACGCCCGGTTATGCGATTGCCGCCCTGCCCGGGATGCCGCAGGCGGCTGCGGTCGTCGGCATCTACGGCCTGACGCTGCTCGTGCTGGTGTGGACCGTGACGCCGGCGGTCCTCGTCGATGCGCTGCGCCGGCGCTCGCTTGCAGCTGCAATCGTGCCGCTGGCGATCCTCGCATCCGCAGTCGCCGTCGAAGCAGCGGGGCGGGCACGGCTGGCCGGGGCCACGGACGAGACCGTGCCGGGCGTCCGGCTGCGGCTCGTGCAGCCGTCGATCCCGCAATCACTGAAATGGGACGCCGAGGAAGCGCGACGGATCTACGACATCCTTCTGGCCCAGACGCGCGGCGACGGCGCGGGCGCGGGGAGCGATCCGGTGACGGTCGTCGTCTGGCCGGAGAGCGCAGTGCCCTATCTCATCGAGGAGGCGCCCCAGGCGCTCACCATGCTCGCCGATGCGACGCCGCCGGGCGCGAGGCTGCTGATCGGTGCGCTGCGACGACCAGCGGAGGTAGATCCTGCGACCGGCCAGCGGCCGGTGTTCAACAGCATCCTCGCATTCGGTCCCGGCGCGCAGCTGCTCGGCCGCTACGACAAATGGCACCTCGTGCCGTTCGGCGAATACCTACCCTTCGAGCGCTGGCTCACGCCGCTGGGGTTGCGCAGAATGGTCCGCCTCCCGGGTGGTCTTTCGCCCGGCCCTGGACCGAAGATCATGCGTGTCCAAGGTCTTCCGCCCTTCGTGCCGCTGGTGTGCTACGAGGCGATCTTCCCCGAGGCAGCACAACCTTCCGGCGAGCGCGCCGGTTTTCTCCTCAACGTGACCAACGACGCCTGGTTCGGCGACAGCGCCGGCCCGCGCCAGCACTTCGAGCAGGCGCGCTTTCGGGCGATCGAGCAGGGAATGCCGCTGATTCGTGCGGCGAACAACGGCATATCGGGGGTGGTGGACGGGTACGGGAGAGTCCAGGCGGAGACCACTCTGAATGCGCGCATTACCATGGATATACCACTTCCGATTGTTCTTCTTTCTACAACTTTTGCGCGTTACAACCAGTTGCCATACTTGTTAACCATGGTCGGACTGGTTGTAGTTGTGGTCGGCTATTCCCGCAGAAAAGGCTGATTCGTACATTACGTAGTCTACTTGTTTACTCTTCAAGTTGAACTGTTGGTCAACGAAAGATTTTACACGCTCGCAAAAATTGCATACTCAACAGTTGTAAAGCTTACGTAGGGTTTTTTGTTTGCATCTTTGCGTTGAGTGTAATAACACGAGCATCGTCGCCTAGGACAACGCGTTTTGGGCGAACGGGGATGGGGCGGGCGCCTCGTGTTGAGAGCTCGTCAATCAGGCCGGGGGCTACGGTCTGAGGAACAGAAACTGATGTCCAAACGGAATCCAAATCCGATCGACGTACACGTCGGAAATCGCGTCAGGATGCAGCGCATGCTGATCGGGATGAGCCAGGAAAAGCTGGGCGAACATCTCGGCCTGACGTTCCAGCAGGTTCAAAAGTACGAGAAGGGCTCGAACCGCGTCAGCGCCTCGAAGCTCTACCAGATGGCGCAAGTGCTCGGCGTGCCGGTCCAGTTCTTCTACGAGGACCTTCCGGGCGGTGGCGCCCAGGGGCAGGGCCCGGGCTTCGGCGAACAGGGCGGCCAGAGTGAGATCATGGGATTCCTCGGCTCCTCCGAAGCGATCCAGCTCAACCGCGCGTTCAGCGAGATCGTCGACCCGGCCGTGCGCCGGCGCGTGGTCGAACTCGTCAAGGCGATCGCCAAGCAGGAATAGCGCTCAGCGCAACCTGAAAAATTCTCAAACGGCGGATCGCGTCGAGCGCGGTCCGCCGTTACCTTGACGATCCCGACCAAGCCTGCCAGAAGATCGCGTCTCAGTGGTCGCATCGGCCACCCGCGACGCATTTCAGCGTCGACGTCAGCAGGTTTCGCAAGCAGTCGACCCGGCATCCAATCCAAATCTCCGAGGAGTACATAGGCGTGGCGAGGAAGAACTATCTCTTCACGAGCGAATCCGTTTCCGAAGGCCACCCCGACAAGGTGTGCGACCGGATCTCCGACGAGATCGTGGACCTGTTCTACGGCGAAGCGCTGAAGGTCGGCCTCGACCCGCGCGAGGTGCGCGTCGCCTGCGAAACGCTCGCCACCACCAACCGCGTCGTCATCGCGGGTGAATACCGCGGCCCCTCCTCGGTCACGCCGGAGCGCATCGCCGACGCCGCCCGCGAAGCGATCAAGGACATCGGCTACGAGCAGGCGGGCTTCCACTGGCGCGACGCCAAGATCGACGTGCTGCTGCACGGCCAGTCGGCCGACATCGCGCAGGGCGTCGACGCCGCCGGCAACAAGGACGTGGGCGCCGGCGACCAGGGCATCATGTTCGGCTACGCCTGCGACGAGACGCCGGAGCTCATGCCGGCCCCGATCTATTACGCCCACCGCATCCTGAAGCAGCTCTCGGAGGCGCGCCGCGCCGGCAAGGGCGATGCGATCAAGCTCGGACCCGACGCCAAGAGCCAGGTCACGGTGCAGTACAAGAACGGCAAGCCGTCCGGCGTCACGCAGATCGTCGTGTCGCACCAGCACCTGCACGAGGACCTTTCCTCCGACGACGTGCGCTCGATCGTCGAACCCTACGTGAAGAAGGCGCTGCCGAAGGGTTGGATCACCAAGGACACCGTCTGGCACGTCAACCCGACGGGCAAGTTCTACATCGGCGGCCCGGATGGCGACTGCGGGCTGACCGGCCGCAAGATCATCGTCGACACCTACGGCGGCGCGGCCCCGCACGGCGGCGGCGCTTTTTCCGGCAAGGACCCGACGAAGGTCGACCGCTCGGCTGCCTACGCCGCCCGCTACCTCGCCAAGAACGTGGTCGCGGCGGGTCTCGCCAAGCGCTGCACGATCCAGCTCTCCTACGCGATCGGCGTGTCGCAGCCGCTGTCGATCTACGTCGACCTGCACGACACGGCGAAGAAGGGCGTCGACGAGCGCAAGGTCGAGAAGGCGCTCGCGAAGGTGCTCGACCTGTCGCCGCGCGGCATCCGCGAGCACCTCGGGCTCAACGCGCCGATCTACGCGCGCACCTCGGCCTACGGCCACTTCGGCCGCAAGCCCGAGAAGGACGGTGGGTTCTCTTGGGAGAAGACCGACCTCGTGGACGAACTCAAGGACCTCGTCCTCTAAGCCTGCCGACGATGAGCCGGGGTTTGCGATGGCGCCCGACGCGCCGGACCTGAAGCCCCGGCACCAGTTCTACGGCCGTCGCGTCGGGCATGCGCTGCGCCCGGCGCAGGCGCGGCTGATGACCGAATTCCTGCCGACGGTTGCGTTCGCGGCCGATGATCCCCGCCTCGCTGATCCGCAAACGCTGTTCGACCGGGGCGTCCATTCCGTTCGCCTCGAGATCGGCTTCGGCGGCGGCGAGCGCCTCGCCGCGCTCGCTGAGGCGAACCCCGACATGGGCTTCCTCGGTATCGAGCCGTTCGTCAACGGCGTTGCGAAGCTCGTTTCGGCGATCGAGGCGAAAGGACTGCGCAACGTCCGCCTCCATCATGGCGATGCGCGGGACGTTCTCGCCGCGATCGGCGCCGGCACGCTCGACGAAGTCGCCCTCCTCTATCCCGACCCATGGCCGAAGAAGCGGCACCAGCGAAGGCGCTTCGTCCAGCCGGAGACGCTTGCCGAGATGCATCGCATGCTGAAGCCGGGCGGCGCGTTCTTCTTCGCAAGCGACATCCCCGACTACGTGGCCTGGACGCTTCAGCGCGTCCTTTCGCACGGCGGGTTCGCGTGGACGGCGCGGCGTCCCGCCGACTGGAAGGACCCGCCGCCGGATTGGGTGCGCACGCGTTACGAGGCGAAAGCCGTCCGCGAGAGCCGCACGCCCTGCTACCTCCGCTTCGAAAGGCGGACCTGAGATCGAGACTCGGACCAAAGGATCCCCGGCTCAAGGCCGGGGATGACGGATGACGGTTTCTCTTTCGTCATGGCCGGGCTCGACCCGGCCATCCTCTGGTGCCGGACCTGATCCGCCGTCGTCTGGCGACGGCTTGCACCCGGGCCCTTGCAACAAAGGCCCTGAGGGCGTATATCGCCGCTCAAGTTCTTCATTCTCATAGCCTTCAGCGATGAAGGTACCGATGAGGGTGGGTCCCGCGGGGCCCGCCTTTTTGTTTGCCCGACGAGGTTCATGAGCGAGACGATCAAGCACGAGACCGACGACCGCCTGCGCCGCGAGCAGGGCGTGGCGGCGCGCGTCGTCGCGATCATCGAGCCGGCGATTGCCGACCTCGGCTACCGGCTCGTGCGCGTGAAGATGGCGGGCTCGACTCTCCAGGTGATGGCGGAGCGGCCCGACGGCTCCTTCACCATCGACGACTGCGAAACGGTCTCGCGCCAGATCTCGCCGATGCTCGACGTCGAGGACCCGATCCCCGGCCGCTACTCGCTTGAAGTCTCCTCGCCCGGCATCGACCGGCCGCTCGTCCGTCCGTCCGACTTCGAGCGCTGGTCCGGCCACGAGGCGAAGATCGAACTCGCCGTGCCGCTTGCCGGCCGCAAGCGCTTCCGGGGCATCCTCGAAGGCTATACCGAGGGCGAGGTGCGCCTGTTCCTCGACGAGAAGGGCGAGGACGGCCAGCCGATCCTCGTCGGCGTGCCGTTCGCCGACATCCACGACGCGAAGCTGATGCTGACCGACGAGCTCATTGCTGCCACCCGCCGCACCACGCCCGCAGGCGCGGTCGGCGACGGCAGCGATTTTCCTGGTGACGTAGACGAAGACGCGGCCGAGACGCCGCCCGATGGAGTTGACCATGGCTGACTACGGTGTGAGCGCCAACCGGCTCGAGCTCTTGCAGATCGCCGATGCGGTGGCGCGCGAGAAGTCGATCGACAAGCGCGTCGTGCTCGCCGCGATGGAGGACGCGATCCAGCGCGCCGCCCGCTCGCGCTACGGCGCGGAGAACGACATCCGCGCCGAGATCGACCCGAAGACCGGCGAGACCCGCCTCAACCGCCTGCTCGAGGTGGTGGAAGCGGTCGAGAACGACGCCACCCAGATCACGCTCGCCGAGGCGGCGCGTAGAAACCCCGCCGCCCGCGTCGGGGATTTCATCGCCGAACCGCTGCCGCCGATCGACTTCGGCCGCATCGCCGCGCAGAACGCCAAGCAGGTGATCGTGCAGCGCGTGCGCGACGCCGAGCGCGAGCGCCAGTACGAGGAATACAAGGACCGTATCGGCGAGATCGTCTCGGGCGTGGTGAAGCGCGTCGAGTACGGCAACATCATCGTCGACCTCGGCCGCGGCGAAGGCATCGTGCGCCGCGACGAGGCGCTGCCGCGCGAGAACTTCCGCACCGGCGATCGCATCCGCGCCTACATCTACGACGTGCGCCGCGAGCAGCGCGGCCCGCAGATCTTCCTGTCGCGCACCCATCCGCAGTTCATGGCGCGCCTGTTCGGCCAGGAAGTGCCGGAGATCTACGACGGCATCGTCGAGGTCGTGTCGGTGGCGCGCGATCCGGGCAGCCGCGCGAAGATCGCGGTGCGGTCGAAGGACTCCTCGATCGACCCCGTGGGCGCCTGCGTCGGCATGCGCGGCAGCCGCGTGCAGGCCGTCGTCGGTGAGCTCCAGGGCGAGAAGATCGACATCATCCCGTGGTCGCCGGACGCGGCGACGTTCATCGTCAACGCGCTCGCTCCCGCCGAGGTCGCCAAGGTCGTGCTCGACGAGGAAGCCCAGCGCATCGACGCGGTGGTGCCGGACGAGCAGCTTTCGCTGGCGATCGGCCGGCGCGGCCAGAACGTGCGCCTTGCCTCCCAGCTTACCGGCTGGGACATCGACATCATGACCGAGGCCGAGGAATCGGAGCGCCGCCAGAAGGAATTCGCCGATCGCACGAAGCGCTTCGTCGAGGCGCTCGACACCGACGAGATGCTGGCGCAGCTCCTCGCCTCGGAAGGCTTCGACACGGTGGAAGAGATCGCCTACGTCGACTCGAAGGAGATCGCCTCGATCGAGGGCCTCGACGAGGACACCGCAACGGAAATCCAGATGCGGGCGCGGGAATACCTCGACAAGCAGGCGGCCGAACTCGACGCGCGCCGGCGCGAGCTGGGCGTTGCCGACGAGCTGGCCGAGATCGAGGGCATTACGCCAGCGATGCTGGTGGCGCTCGGCGAGGAAGGCATCCTCACCGTGGAAGACCTCGCCGGATGCGCAACCGACGACCTCACCGGCTGGACCGAGAAGAAGGCGGGCGAGACGGTCAAGCACAAGGGCGCGTTCTCCGGCCTTGACGTCTCCTCGGAGGAGGCCGAGGCGCTGATCATGGCGGCGCGCATCGCTGCCGGCTGGATCGAACCGGAGCCGGAAGCGCCGGCCGAAGAATATGCCGAAGGCGAAGAGGCTGCCGACGCGCAGCCCGGCGCCCAGTGATGAGGCCCGGGGGAGAACAGGCTTGGCCGAACTCGACGAGGATAGCCCGGAGGTGGCGGAGCGCACCTGCATCGTCACGCGCGAGGTTCACGAACCGGACGCGCTGATCCGCTTTGCCCGCGCACCCGACGGCACCGTGGTGCCGGACGTGCGCGGCAAGCTGCCGGGGCGCGGCGTGTGGGTGGGCGCGCGGCGCACCCTTGTCGAAACGGCAGCGAAGAAACATCTGTTCTCCAGAGGCTTCAAGGCCGAGGCGAAAGCCCCGGCCGATCTCGCGTCGCAGACCGGCGACCTGTTGAGCGAGGCTGCGCTGTCGCTGCTGGCGCTCGCCAACAAGGCGGGTCTCGCCGTCACCGGCTTCGAGAAGGTCGCCGAGAGGGCCCGTCACGGGCGTGTTGCGGTGCTGGTCGAGGCTTGCGACGGCGCCGCCGATGGCCGCCGAAAAATCGCTGCCGCAGCGGCATCTTCCGGTGGAACGACCGAGGTCGTGGAAGTTTTTACGTCGGCCCAATTGGGTTTGGCATTCGGGCTTCCAAGTGTGGTACATGCTGCCGTGGCCGAGGGCGGGCTTGCTCGCAGTTTCCTCGCGGCGGCGCGACGTTTCGAACGATACGAAGCCGCGTGAGGCTTGGCCCTTCAAGGTACAGAGAGTGGAATGACCGATACGAACGATCCGACCGACAGGAAGCAAGGCGCCGGCCCCGCAGGGGGACGCACGTTGTCGTTGCGCCGCCCATCGGTCGAGCAGGGCCGCGTCCGCCAGAACTTCCCGCACGGCCGGACCAAGACGGTGGTCGTCGAGACCAAGCGCAAACGCATCGTGACACCGGGCCGCCCGGGCGAGGCGGCTGCGCCCGAACCGGCGCCGCCGCCGCCAAAGCCGGCCGCGGCCACAGCCCCGCCCGCCGCGCCGAAGCCGGCCGCGCCGCCGCCTCCTGCGGCTCCGGTGGCGCCGCCCGCGGCTGCAAAGCCCGTCGCCGAAGCGCCGCAGCCAGCCGCGCCCGCAACGCCTGCGGAGCCTGCGCCCGCACCTGCCGCTCCGGTGGCGGAGGCCCCGGCGCCCGCTGCACCGCCCGCAAAGCCTGCCGCGGCAGCGAAGCCCGCGGCGACCCCGGCGAAGCCCGCCGAGGCGCCGAAGGCGGCGGCGGCTGCGCCGGCTGCGCCGCGTCCGACCGCGCCGACCGCGCCTGCGGGCCGCACCGGAGCGCCGGCATCGCGCGCCGGCGAAGCTCGATCCGAGGCCCGCACGGGCGACCGCGACCGTGACCAGCGCCGTGGCGGCGATGGCCGTCGCGAAGCGCCGCGCCAGCAGGGCTCGCGCTCCGGCGTCGTCCTGCGCACGCTGACGGAAGACGAGAAGGCCGCGCGTGAACGCGCGCTCGCCTCCGCCCGCGTCCGCGAGGCCGAGGACCGCAAGCGCGCCGAGGAAGACGCCAAGCGCCGCGCCGAACTCGAAGTGCGCGAGAAGGCCGAACGCGAAGCCGCCGAGGCGCGGAAGCGCGACGAGGACGCCCGCCGCAAGCACGACGAGGAAACCAAGCGCCGCGCCGAAGAGACCGCGCGCGCCCGCATGGGCGAGCCGAAGGCGGGCGTGACGCCCGCCGTCTCCGACGAGGAAGAGGCCGAGAGGAAGCGCGGCGGCATCAAGCGCGACGTGAAGGGCCCGGCCGTGCCGAAGGCGCCGAAGTCGGAAGCCGACCGTCGCCGCGGCAAGCTCACGGTGTCGAACGCGCTCAACGAGGATGAGGAGCGCGCCCGCTCGCTCGCCGCGTTCCGCCGCCGTACCGAGCGCCAGAAGAAGCAGGCCTCCGGATTCCAGCCCTCGAAGGAGAAGATCGTGCGCGACGTGGTGATCCCTGAAGCGATCACCATCCAGGAACTCGCCAACCGCATGGCCGAGCGCGCCGTCGACGTGATCAAGCTCCTGATGAAGCAGGGGCAGATGCTGAAGATCAACGACGTGATCGACGCCGACACGGCGCAGATCATCGCCGAAGAGATGGGCCACGCCGTGCGCCGCGTCTCCGAGGCCGACGTCGAGGAAGGCCTGATGGGCACCTCCGACGTCGAGGGCGATCTGGTGCCGCGCGCGCCGATCGTGACGGTCATGGGCCACGTCGACCACGGCAAGACGTCGCTGCTCGACGCCATCCGCAAGACCAAGGTTGTGGCGGGCGAAGCGGGCGGCATCACCCAGCACATCGGCGCCTACCGCGTTCAGACCAAGAACGGCGTCATCACCTTCATCGACACGCCGGGCCACGAGGCGTTCACCGCCATGCGCGCCCGCGGCGCGAAGGCGACCGACATCGTGATCCTGGTGGTCGCCGCCGACGATGGCGTGATGCCGCAGACGATCGAGGCGATCAACCACGCGCGCGCCGCGAAGGTCCCGTTGATCGTGGCGATCAACAAGATCGACAAGGCGGACGCCAACCCGACACGGGTGCGCACCGACCTCCTGTCGCATGACATCGTCGTCGAAAGCATGGGCGGCGACACGCTCGAAGTCGAGGTCTCGGCTACCAAGGGCACCAACCTCGACAAGCTGCTCGACGCGGTGCTGCTGCAGGCCGAAGTGCTCGACCTCAAGGCGAACCCGGACCGTCCGGCGGACGGTATCGTGGTCGAGGCACAGCTCGACAAGGGCCGCGGCCCGGTCGCGACCGTGCTCGTGCAGCGCGGCACGCTGAAGCCGGGCGACATCATCGTCGCGGGCTCCGCCTGGGGCCGCGTGCGTGCGCTCGTCGACGAGACCGGCGAGAACGTGAAGACGGCGGGCCCCTCGGTTCCGGTCGAGGTGCTCGGCTTCTCGAGCGCGCCGGAGGCGGGCGACCAACTCGTGGTCGTCGAGAACGAAGCGCGCGCCCGCGAGATCACGGACTACCGCGAGCGCAAGCGCCGCGAGAGCCGCGGCGCCCCGTCGGGCCGCTCCTCGCTCGAGCAGATGATGACGCAGCTCAAGGAGGCGGGCCGCAAGGAGTTCCCGATCCTCGTGAAGGCGGACGTACAGGGCTCGGCCGAGGCGATCGTCCAGGCGCTGGAGAAGCTATCGACCGACGAGGTCATGGCCCGCGTCATCCACTACGCGGTGGGCGGCATTTCCGAATCGGACGTGCAGCTCGCGGCCGCCTCGAAGGCGGTGATCCTCGGCTTCAACGTGCGCGCCAATTCGCAGGCGCGCGATGCGGCCGAGCGCACGGGCATCGAGATCCGCTACTACAACATCATCTACGACCTCGTGGACGACGTGAAGCAGGCGATGTCGGGCCTGCTTGCGCCGACGCTGCGCGAGACGTTCCTCGGCAACGCGGAGATCCTCGAGATCTTCAACATCACGAAGGTCGGCAAGGTCGCCGGCTGCCGCGTCACCGAAGGGTCTGTCCAGCGCGGCGCCAAGGTGCGCCTCATCCGCGACAACGTGGTGGTGCACGAAGGCACGCTCTCGACGCTCAAGCGCTTCAAGGACGAGGTCCGCGAGGTGCAGGTCGGCCAGGAGTGCGGCATGGCGTTCGAGAACTACCAGGACATGCGCCAGGGCGACGTCATCGAGTGCTTCCGCGTCGAGGAAGTGAAGCGCACGCTTTGAGGCGGGAAGGCGGGTCGATCCCCGCCTCCCGACGGACCTTGAGATGAAGAAGCCACCGTCCCAGCGCCAGTTGCGCGTCGGCGAACTGATCCGCCACGAGCTTTCCGCGATCATCACCCGCGGCGAGATCGACGACGACGTGATCGACCACGCCGGCGTCAGCGTGAACGAAGTGCAGACCTCGCCGGACTTGAAGATCGCCACCGCCTATGTGCGCCCGCTGCTTGCGGGCCACGAGAAGGAGGTGGTCGAGCACCTGAACAAGCATGCCCGCTTCATCCGGGGGCTGCTCGCGCCGAAGCTCGGCATGCGCTACATGCCCGAGCTCCGCTTCCGCTACGACACTGCGCTCGACTACGCCCAGCACATCGACGAGCTTCTGAACTCGCCGGTCGTGCGCCGCGACCTCGACAAGCCCCCTTCGGACGAAGAATAGCCCCGCCATGGCCCGCCGACCGAAAGGCCGCCCGGTGGATGGCTGGGTGGTGCTCGACAAGCCGTCGCATCTCGGCTCGACGCAGGCCGTCTCGATCGTGAAGCGGCTGTTTCAGGCCCAGAAGGCGGGCCACGCCGGCACGCTTGATCCGCTCGCCTCCGGCATGCTGCCGATCGCGCTCGGCGAGGCCACCAAGACCGTGCCGTTCGCGATGGACGGGGCGAAGACCTACCGCTTCACCGTGCGCTGGGGCGAGGAGACGCCCTCCGACGACGCCGAGACCGCCCCGGAGCGCACGAGCCCCGTCCGGCCGTCCCGTTCGGAGATCGAGGCGGTGCTGCCCCGGTTCACGGGCGTCATCCTCCAGGTTCCGCCGCGGTTTTCCGCCATCAAGGTCGAGGGCGAGCGCGCCTACGACCTGGCGCGGGCCGGGGAGCGGCTGGAGCTCGAGCCGCGCGAGGTCGAGATCGAGCGGCTCGCCGTGCTCGAGATGGGGGATCTGGACCACACGGCGTTCGAGTGCGACTGCGGCCAGGGCACCTACATCCGCTCGCTTGCCCGCGACATGGGGCGCGCGCTCGGAACCTTCGGCCATATCGTTAACCTGCGCCGCACCCGGGTCGGTCCGTTCGCCGAAAGCGACATGATTCCGCTGGATAAATTGCGGGAACTCGGTCATAACGACGCCGGCCCGCAAGGGCTTATGGCCTGCCTACACCCGCTTCAGACCGCGCTGGACGACATCCCGGCGCTGGCCGTGAACCAGGTGGAAGCGGCCCGCCTCCGGCAAGGTCAGTCCGTGATCCTGCGCGGCGCGCTTCCCCCGCCCGGTACCGACGCCATCTACGTGGCCTGCCGCGGCGAACCGGTGGCGATCGCCGATCTCGATCGCGGCATGCTCAGGCCGAGGCGCGTGTTCAACGCCAACCCGGCCCGGTCCTGACGGACCTTTCGGCCACTGAAGGAGACCCCGATGTCGATCACGGCCGAGCGCAAGCAGGCGCTCATCAAGGAATATTCCACCACTGGCAACGACACCGGCTCGCCCGAGGTCCAGGTCGCGCTCCTCACCGAGCGGATCAAGAACCTCACCGAGCACTTCCAGAGCCACAAGAAGGACAACCACTCGCGTCGTGGCCTTCTGAAGATGGTGAGCCAGCGTCGCGTCCTGCTCGACTACCTGAAGAAGAAGGACGACGGACGCTATCGCGCGCTCATCGACCGTCTCGGCATTCGCCGCTGACGTTCGACGTTTTGTAATTGCATGAGGGCGGCAGCCGCCGCCCGAATCCCCTTCAAGGCGCACCGGCAATGGGGCCGGTCGCCAGGAGCCCAAACGGGGATGCCGCTCCGGTAGGCGTAATCGCGAGCTCAAGGCGGCGAAGGGCAGCATAAGGAAACTCCATGTTCGAAATTCATGTCGAGGAACTCGAATGGGGCGGCAAGCCGCTGCGCCTCGAGACCGGCCGCATCGCGCGGCAAGCAGACGGGGCGGTATTCGCCTCGCTCGGTGAAACCACCGTTCTCGCAACCGTCGTGGGCGACAAGTCGCCGAAGCCCGGCATCGACTTCTTCCCGCTCACCGTGAACTACCAGGAAAAGACCTACGCGGCGGGCAAGATCCCCGGCGGCTACTTCAAGCGCGAAGGCCGCCCGACCGAGCGCGAAACGCTGGTGTCGCGCCTGATCGACCGCCCGATCCGTCCGCTGTTCGTCGAGGGCTACAAGAACGAGACGCAGGTGATCGTCACCGTGCTCTCGCACGACCTCGAGAACGATCCGGACGTGCTGGCGATGGTCGCCGCCTCCGCCGCGCTGACGCTCTCGGGTCTGCCGTTCATGGGCCCGATCGGCGCCTCCCGCGTCGGCTTCATCGACGGCGCGTACGTGCTGAACCCGACGCTCGAGCAGCAGAAGCAGTCGAACCTCGACCTCGTGGTCGCGGGCACCTCGGACGCCGTGCTGATGGTCGAGTCGGAAGCCAAGGAGCTCACCGAGGAAGTGATGCTCGGCGCCGTGATGTTCGGCCACAAGGGCTTCCAGCCGGTGATCGACGCGATCATCCGTCTCGCCGAGCGCGCCGCGCGTCCGCCGCGCGAGCTCGCCGCGAAGGAGGAGAGCGATCTCGGCGCCCGCGTGAAGGCGATTGCGGGCAACGCGCTGCGCGCCGCCTACGCGATCGCCGGCAAGGAGGAGCGCCGCGATGCGGTCGCCGCCGCCAAGGAGAAGGTGCTGGCGGAACTCGCCACGCCCGAGAGCGGCTACGACGCGCAGAAGATCGGCGGCGCCTTCAAGGAACTCGAGAAGGACATCGTGCGGGGCAACATCCTCGACACGAAGTCGCGCATCGACGGCCGCGGCCTCGCCGACATCCGTCCGATCGTGTGCGAAGTCGGCGTGCTGCCGCGCACCCACGGTTCGGCGCTGTTCACCCGCGGCGAAACGCAGGCGCTGGTCGTGACGACGCTCGGCACGGGCGACGACGAGCAGTACATCGACGCGCTCGAAGGGACGTACAAGGAGACGTTCCTGCTGCACTACAACTTCCCGCCCTTCTCGGTGGGCGAGACGGGCCGCGTCGGCTTCACCGGCCGGCGCGAAGTGGGCCACGGCAAGCTCGCCTGGCGCGCCATCCACCCGATGCTGCCCGCGCAGGACCAGTTCCCCTACACGATCCGCGTCGTCTCGGAGATCACCGAGTCGAACGGCTCCTCGTCGATGGCGACGGTGTGCGGCTCCTCGCTCGCGCTGATGGACGCGGGCGTGCCGCTCGCGGCCCCGGTGGCGGGCATCGCGATGGGCCTGATCCTCGAGGGTGACCGCTTCGCCGTGCTCTCCGACATCCTCGGCGACGAGGATCACCTCGGCGACATGGACTTCAAGGTGGCCGGTACGTCGGAAGGCATCACGTCCCTCCAGATGGACATCAAGATCACCGGCATCAACGAGGAGATCATGCGCACCGCCCTGTTCCAGGCGAAGGACGGGCGCATGCACATCCTCGGCAAGATGGCGGAAGCGCTCACCTCCTCGCGCCCCGGCCTCGGCGAGTACGCGCCGCGCATTGAGGTGATGACGATCCCGGTCGACAAGATCCGCGAAGTCATCGGCTCGGGCGGCAAGGTGATCCGCGAGATCGTCGAGAAGACCGGCGCCAAGATCGACATCTCCGACGACGGCACGATCAAGATCGCGTCGGCTTCGGGCCCGTCGATCGATGCGGCGATGAAGTGGATCAAGTCGATCGTGTCGGAGCCGGAAGTGGGCGAGATCTACGACGGCAAGGTCGTGAAGGTCGTCGACTTCGGCGCCTTCGTGAACTTCTTCGGCTCGCGCGACGGCCTCGTGCACGTCTCCGAACTCGCCCCGCGCCGCGTGGCGAAGGTGTCGGACGTCGTCAAGGAAGGCGACGCCGTGAAGGTGAAGCTCCTTGGTTTCGACCCGCGCGGCAAGGTGCGCCTCTCCATGAAGCAGGTCGACCAGGAGACCGGTGAGGACATCTCGAAGAAGCAGGGGGCCGAAGGCGACGAGGTCCCGGCAAACGAGGCCGAGGGCGCGTAAGCTCCCCGCCCTGCGCGGCAGTTCAAATCCTCACATCATGGCCGGGCTCGTCCCGGCCATTGCTTTTGCAGCACCCGGAGATGGGATCCCCCAATCAAGGCTGGTCCATCACCGTGTCATCCTCGGGCTCGACCCGAGGATCCATGCGACGCTGATCGAACAGTGGATGATCGGGTCAAGCCCGACCATGACAAGTGGAAGGGAGGCCTTCGGTCCTGAACTGTGGTTCGCGCCCCCTTCGTCATGGCCGGGCCTGACCCGGCCATCCTGTTGGCACGCGTGGAAAAGGACCACCGGCTCAAGGCCGGTGATGACGTATTCACCCCCGTTGTCATCCTCGGGCTTGACCCGAGGATCCATGCGACGCCGGACGGAAAATGGATGGTCGGGTCAAGCCCGACCATGACAAGTGGAAGGGAGGCCTTCGGTCCTGAACTGTGGTTTGCGCCCCCTTCGTCATGGCCGGGCCTGATCCGGCCATCCTGTTGGCACGCGTGGAAAAAGGATCACCGGCTCAAGGCCGGTGATGGCGCGCCTTGCGGTAACAACTTTCCCGGCGCATCAGTGCTCATTCAACCCTCTCGTCAACCGTGCCGGAAGGCGCGGCTTGTGACTTGCACCGGGTTGCCGTTCGGATCGCGCGCGTTCGCGAAGACGTAGCCCGCGCCCTTCTGCAATGGGCCGAAGGCGAGGCCGTCGGCGCGCGCACGCGCACAGAATCCTTCGACGTCGCGCACGTCGAAGGAGAGCTTCACGAGAACCTGCCCGGCCTTCTGCGACTTCGCCATCGCGTGCAGCCGGAGGCTCGCTCCGGGTCCGAACAGCTCGACGATGCGGTCGCCCGCCTCGCGCGCCACCTCGAAGCCGAAGTGCTTCGCATAGAAGGCGGCGGTCGCCTCGACATCGCGCACGTAGAGCACGACGCTGTTCAGCGGTATCGGCGACCGTGTCATCGGACGTGGTCCCCCAGGAACGTCAGCATGTCGGTCTCGACCGTCGCGTGGCCGGACCACTGCAGGAGCCCGTGCGGACCGCCTTCGTACGTCTTCACCTCGACCGGCGACGGCACGGTCTTCGCGAAGGCGCGAATGGCGACCGACGGCACGATGCGGTCGTCGGTACCGTAGGCGACGAACACCGGCACGCGGACGTCGGGGGCTGCATCCGCCGCGCGATCGGCGACGCGGATGATGCCGTAGTAGTCGCCGATCGTCACGAAGCGGATGACGTGGTCGCTCTCGCCGAAGCGTTCCGCCGCGAGCGGGTGCATCTGGTCGAGATCGCGGTTGACCGTTGCGCCGAGCCAAGGCGCGAGCGTCGAGCCGATCCAGAGCCCGACGTTGTAGGCGTAGCGGTAGGGCACGGCGCCGCGTACGGCGGGCGCGGCGAGCAGCAGCGCGACGGGCGAGGCAAGCCGCGTCGCCGCCGCGACGACGGCGATGCCGCCGCCCATGCTTTCGCCGGCGAGCAGCAGCGGTGTGCCCGGCGCCGTCGTTGCGAGAAGCTTCGCGGCAAACGCGGCGTCGGCGACGAGCCTGTCCGTGCCCGGGAACGCGCGCGAACGGATGTCGCTCCTGCCGAAACCGCGGTGGTCATAGGCCCACACGCGATAACCTTCGGCAGCAAAGCGCGGACCAAGTGCTGCGAAGCCGTGCCGGTTGTCGCCGTAGGCATGCAGGCCGAGCACGAGGCCGCGCGGCGTACCCTTGGGTTCCCACACGGAGAGGGGGCGGGTGCGCCCGTCGGCGAGCGTCAGCGTGGTTTCGGTGGTGCGGGTCATCGTTCTCGTTACGTCAGCGAAGCTTTGCCGGGTCAGCCGCCTTGCCGGGGCCGCGAATCACTGGCAACGCTTCGTCCATGGTGAAGGGTATCCTGTCGCATCTCCTGAAGCGCGACGAGGCGCCGAAGACGGGCGAACTCGTGATCGACGGGCGCAGCCTGCCCGTCACGTTCCGCCGCCGGCGCGATGCACGGCGCGTCATCCTGCGCCTCGACCGCGAGAAGGACGGCATCGTGCTGACGCTGCCGCCCGGCATGAGCACGCACACGGCGCTCGAGTTCGCGGCAAAGCAGGCGGGCTGGATCTGGACCAGGCTCGCCAAGGCGCCCGAGCGCGTGCCGTTCGAGCCGGGCAATCTTGTGCCGCTGCGGGGCGTCGACCACGCGATCGTGCACGAGCCGTCGCCGCGGGGGCTCGTGCGCGTATCGCTCGAGCACGACGAGACGCCGGCGCTCGTCGTGCCGGGGGATCCGCGCTTCGTCGCACGCCGCCTCACCGACTACCTCAAGGCGCAGGCCCGCGCCGACGTGCTGGCGCGCTCGCACGTGCATGCAGCGGCGATGGACGCGCGGTTCGTCAAGGTGACCGTGAAGGACACGCAGAGCCGCTGGGGCTCGTGCTCGACCGACGGCAACCTCAACTACTCCTGGCGGCTGATCTTCGCCCCGCCGTTCGTGCTCGACTACGTGTGCGTGCACGAGGTCGCGCACCTGAAGGAGATGAACCACGGGCCCCGCTTCTGGTCGCTCGTCGACCGGCACTGCGAGCGCCACGAGGAGGCGCGCCGCTGGCTCCGGCGCGAGAGCGCGCGCCTGCAGCGCTACGGCTGACGTCACTTCGCATCCCGCGGCTTGGCCTGCCCGCCGCTGCCCGTCGCCTGCGGCGGCTGGACGGCGCGCGGCTCGACCGCCACCGGCTGGCGCGGCTGCTGCACGCCGCCGCCGAACAGGCCGCGCAACGCGTCGAAGAAGCCACCGCCGCCGCCCGGCGGAGGGGGCGGGGCCTGCTGGTAGGGATCGTAGGGCTGGCCGTCGGCCATCGACCCCTCCGGCGCAGCGCTCGCACCGGCGGGCGCACCGGGCAGCTCCGCCAGCGGCAGGCCGTCGTGCGCCGGCACCATGATGTCGGCAAAGACTTCCGCGGGGATCGTGCCGCCGGTCATCTTGGCGGACGGCGAGTTGTCGTCGTTGCCGGCCCAGACGCCGGCGACGAGGTAGGTCGAGTAGCCGACGAACCAGGCGTCGCGGTAGTCCTGGCTGGTGCCGGTCTTGCCGGCGATGTCCTGGCCGTCGATCTTCGCCTTCGTGCCGGTCCCGACCTGCACCACCTGCCGCAGCATGTAGTTCATCGCGTAGAGATCGCCCGGCTGCACCACCTGCACCGGCGCTTCGGGCTGGCGCTCGTAGAGCACCTTGCCGGAGCGCGTCGAGATGCGCGTCACCACGTAGGGCTTGATCAGCGACCCGCCGTTGGCGAACGCACCGTATGCGCCGGTGAGTTCGAGCAGCGTCACTTCCGACGTGCCGAGCGCGATCGAGGCGTTGTCCTGGAGCGGCGACGTGATGCCGAGGCGATGCGCGGTCGCGATCACGTTCGCCGTGCCGGCCTTCATGGCAACCTTCGCGGCGACCGTGTTGAGCGACATTGCCAGCGCCTGCGTCAGCGTCACCGGCCCGAGGTACTTGCGCTTGTAGTTCTCCGGCGTCCAGTCGCCGAACGTCACCGGCTCGTCGACCTCGACGGTGTCGGGCGTCGCGCCCTGTTCGACGGCGGTGAGGTAGACGAACGCCTTGAACGCCGAGCCCGGCTGGCGCAACGCCTTCACGGCCCGGTTGAACTGGCTCTTCACGTACGAGCGCCCGCCGACCATGGCGACGACGCCGCCGGCCGGGTCCATCACCACGGCGGCGGCCTGCGTCACCTTGTACTTCGCGCCCTCCTTGGCGAGGCGGGTGCGGATCGATTTCTCGGCGCTCGCCTGGATCGTGCGGTCGATGGTCGTCTCGATGACGATCGACTCCTTCGGCGGATCGGCCCCGATGAGCGCGGGCAGCTGGTCGCTCACCCAGTCGACGATGTACTGCGTCGCCGGCTGGTCGATGGTGGTGCGCACCGTGGTCTTGGCGTTGAGCGCCTCGTTCGCCTGGTCCTGCGTGATGAAGCCCGCGTCGACCATGTCGGCGATCACGTCGCGCGCCCGCTGCGCCGCCTTGTCGGGATGGGTGATCGGGTTGTAGGCGCTAGGCCCCTTCAGCACGGCGGCGAGGATGGCCGCTTCCGCGATCGACACGTCGCGGGCCGACTTGCCGAAGTAGCGCTGCGCCGCCTTCTCGACGCCGACGGCGCCCGATCCGTAGTACACGCGGTTCAGGTAGAGCTGGAGGATCTCGTCCTTGGTGTACTTGCTCTCCAGCCAGAGCGCGAGCACCGCCTCCTGGAACTTCCGCTCGAGCGAGCGTTCCGGCGTGAGGAACAGGTTCTTCGCCAGCTGCTGGGTGATCGTCGAGCCGCCTTCGACCACGCGGCCGTGCAGCACGTTGGTGACCATCGCGCGCCCGATGCCCACGAGGTCGATGCCGAAGTGCTGGCGGAAGCGGCGGTCCTCCACCGCGATCAGGGCGTTCGGAACATAGTCGGGCAGCTCGTCGAGGCGCACCTCGTCGCCGAAGAACGCGCCACGCTCGGCGAGCACGCGCCCGTCGGCGGCGAGCAGCATCATGCCGGGCTCGCGCTCCGGCACCTTGAACAGCCCCTGCTTGTCGAGGTTGACGAAGACGTAGGCGATGCTCGCCCCGGCGATGATCGACCCCCAGAGCGTGAGCGTCATCATCCACGACAGCACGGTGAAGACGAACGAACGCCTGCGCTTCCGCTTCGGGGCCGCTTCTTCCCTTTCGGGCGGGGGCGCCTTGCGGCGTCGACCGGAGGGCCCGGACAGCCGCGGCTCGTCGCGCTCCTCGCGCGCGCTGCCGCGCCTGCGACGCCGGCTGCCGCCGAACAAACCCATTCACACGCCTCCGACCGGCAAAGTGCAGCGCACGGTTGCCGTCAATGGTGACCGCAACAAGGCTGCCGCGGTAACGATCGCATCAGACGTCGAGGTTGGCGACCGACAGCGCGTTCTCGCGGATGAAGTCGCGACGCGGCTCGACGAGGTCGCCCATCAGCTTGGCGAACAGGTCGCCCGCCTCGTCGGCCTGGCGGACCTGCACCTTCAGCAGCGAGCGCACGTTGTCGTCGAGCGTCGTCTCCCAGAGCTGCTCCGGGTTCATCTCGCCCAGGCCCTTGTAGCGCTGCACCGTGATGCCCTTGCGGCCGTGTGCGAACACCGCCTCGAGCAGCGCGACGGGGCCGCGGATCAGCGTCTCGCCGTCCTTGCGCTTGAGCTTCGCGGCCCTGGCGTAGATCTCCTGGAGATGCGGCGTGCGCCGGTCGAGCCGCATGGCGTCGGCCGAGCCGATCAGCTTGCCGTCGATCACGTGCACCTCGCGCACGCCGCGCAGGAGACGTGCGAACATGAGGCCGCCGTCGGGGGTCGGCTCGCCGGTCCAGCCGCGGTCGGTCTCGTCGGACATGAGGTCGAGCCGGCGGGCGATGTAGGTGGCCGCACCCTGCGCGCGTTCGGCGTCGCTCAGGACTTCGGGGTTGAGCGCGCCGGCGATCGCCGCCTGCTCGACGACGAAGCGCGGATAGCGCGAATGCAGCGAATCGAGCGCCGAGCGAACCGACAGCGCCTCGGTCACGATCGCCGCCAGATCCTTGCCGGAGCGCTCCTCGCCGGTCGCGAGCGTCAAAACGGCGTCCTCGAGGCCGAGCTCGATCAGGTAGCTTTCGAGCGCCTTGTCGTCCTTGAGGTAGCGTTCGGACGTGCCGCGCTTCACCTTGTAGAGCGGCGGCTGCGCGATATAGAGGTGGCCGCGATCGATCAGCTCCGGCATCTGCCGGTAGAAGAACGTGAGCAGCAGCGTGCGGATGTGCGCGCCGTCGACGTCGGCGTCCGTCATGATGATGATCTTGTGGTAGCGCAGCTTCGAGACGTCGAAGTCGTCGCGCCCGATGCCGGTGCCGAGCGCGGTGATCAGCGTGCCGATCTCGGAGGACGACAGCATCTTGTCGAAGCGCGCGCGCTCGACGTTCAGGATCTTGCCGCGCAAGGGCAGCACGGCCTGGTTCTCGCGGTTCCGGGCCTGCTTCGCCGAGCCGCCGGCCGAGTCTCCCTCGACGATGAACAGTTCTGACTTCGCCGGATCGCGCTCCTGGCAGTCGGCGAGCTTGCCCGGCAGCGAGGCGACGTCGAGCGCGCCCTTGCGGCGGGTGAGTTCGCGCGCCTTCCTCGCGGCCTCGCGGGCGGCGGCGGCCTCGACCACCTTGGAGACGATCTGGCGGGCTTCCGCCGGGTGCTCCTCGAACCAGGCGCCGAGTTCTTCGCCCACCACGCCCTCGACCACCGGGCGCACCTCGGAGGAGACGAGCTTGTCCTTCGTCTGGGAGGAGAACTTCGGGTCCGGCACCTTCACCGAGAGCACGCAGGTGAGGCCCTCGCGCGCGTCATCGCCGGTGATCGCCACCTTCTCGCGCTTGGCGATGCCGGATTCGTTCGCATACGTGTTGATGATGCGGGTCAGCGCCGCGCGGAAGCCGGCAAGGTGGGTGCCGCCGTCGCGCTGCGGGATGTTATTGGTGAAGCACAGCGTCGTCTCATGGTAGCTGTCGTTCCACCACAGGGCGCATTCGACGGTGATCGCATCGCGCTGCCCGCGGATGAACACGGGCGCCTCGACAAGACCGGTCTTGGCGCGGTCGAGATAGCGCACGAACGCCTCGATGCCGCCCTCGTAGTGCATCACCTGCTCCTTCGGCTCGACGCCGCGCAGGTCGGTGAGCACGATGGTGACGCCCGAGTTGAGGAACGCGAGCTCGCGCAGGCGATGCTCCAGCGTCGCGTAGTCGAACTCGGTCATGGTGAAGGTCTGGGTGGAGGGAAGGAACGTCACCTCCGTGCCCTTGCGCCCCTCCGCCGGGCCAACGATTGCGAGCGGGGCGTCCGCGACGCCGTCGGAGAACGCCATCGCGTGCTCCTTCCCGTTGCGGAAGATCCTCAGCTTGAGCCAGGTCGAGAGCGCGTTCACCACCGACACGCCGACGCCGTGCAGGCCGCCCGACACCTTGTAGGAGTTCTGGTCGAACTTTCCGCCCGCATGGAGCTGCGTCATGATCACTTCGGCGGCCGACACGCCCTCGCTCGGGTGGATGTCGGTCGGGATGCCGCGGCCGTTGTCGCTCACCGTGCAGGAGCCGTCGGCATTGAGCGTCACCGTCACGCGGTCGCAGTGGCCGGCGAGGGCTTCGTCGATGGCGTTGTCCACCACCTCGTAGACCATGTGGTGAAGGCCCGAGCCGTCGTCGGTGTCGCCGATGTACATCCCCGGGCGCTTGCGCACCGCGTCGAGACCTTTCAGCACCTTGATCGAGTCGGCGCCGTAATCGCTCACCGGCGGCAGCGCCGCCGGCTGGTCGTGGGTCTGGTCGGTCATGGGGTTTTGCGTCATGGTCCTCTCACCGGTCCGTGGGGCGCCTCGCAGGGCGCCACCTGTCCCGCCTCCACCGTCATGAAACGGGCCTTGCCGTCGAAGCCCGCAAAGAGCGCTGCATCGGTGCCCGTCATCCACGCCTGCGCGCCGAGTTCGGCCAGTTCCTCGAACAGGCCCTCACGGCGCGCCCGGTCGAGATGGGCCACGACTTCGTCGAGAAGAAGGAGCGGCACGAACCCCGAGAAGGCGTCGCGCACGGCGCGGGCATGTGCGAGCGTGATGCCGATGAGCAGCGCCTTCTGCTCGCCGGTCGAACATTTTTCGGCCGCCATGCCGCGCGGCCCGTGCGTCACCTGGAGGTCCGCGCGATGCGGCCCGTTGAGCGTGCGCCCCGCCGCCTGGTCGAGCCGGCGGGAGTCCTGCAGCGTGCGGCGGTAGTCGTCCTCGACCTTGACGGCCGGGCTCGACGCGAGCCCGTCCTCGATCTCGCCGACGATCGTCATCGACACCCACGGGAAGGCGCCGCCGGAGCGGGCCGTGCGGGTTTCCGCGACGTACGTCGAAAGCGCTTCCACCGCGAGCCGGCGCGCCGCCGCGATGGCGACCGCACCCTCCGCCATCTGCTCTTCGACCGCCGAGAGCCATTTGCGGTCGGGCTCGGCGTCCTCGAGCAGGCGATTGCGTTCGCGCATGGCGCGCTCGAACTGGTTGACGCGTGTGCCGTGTTCGGGATCGAAGGCCGCCACCAGCCGGTCGAGGAAGCGGCGGCGCTCGCCGGCCGATGCAGTGAACAGCCGGTCCATCGCGGGCGTCAGCCACAGCACGCGCACGTGCCGGGCAATGGCGCCCGAGCCGCGCTGCTGCGTGCCGTCGATCTTCACCTGCCGCGCCTCGCCGGAGGACGATTGCCAGGCGGTGCCGATCTTCGCTTCGCCGTCCGGTCCCTCGATCTCGGCGGCGATCGCCCAGGCTTCGCCGGCATCGCGCGCCAGCGTCTCGTAGGGTTCACCGCGCAGTCCCCGGCCGGGAGAAAGCAGCGACAGGGCCTCGAGCAGGTTGGTCTTGCCCGCGCCGTTGGAGCCGGTGAGCACGACGGGCGCCCCCTCGCTGTCGAGACGGACGGAGCCGTAGTTGCGGAACCGGTCGAGGGTCAGCCGGCGCACCCGCACGGCGGAAGCGGCAGGCGTTCCGGGCCCCTTCGAGGCGAGCCCGCGCGGATCTTTCGCGCTATCGAGAATCGGGGTGGGAGTCACCCCAGATATATGATCCCGAAACCCCGAAAATGCAAGGATTTCGGCGGCTTCAGCCGGCTTCAGACGCGCATCGGCATGAGCACGTAGAGGGTCTTCTCGTCGCCCGATTCACGGATGATCGTCGGCGAGCCGGCATCGGCCAGCCGGAACACTGCGGACTCACCCTTGAATTGCGCGGCGATGTCGAGCAGGTAGCGCGAGTTGAAGCCGATATCGATCGGATCGGCCGAATACTCCGCGGCGATTTCCTCCTCGGCCGAGCCCGAATCCGGATTGTTCACCGAGAGCACGAGGCGGCCCTGACCGATGTTGAGCTTCACCGCACGACCCTTCTCGCTCGAGATGGTCGACACGCGGTCGACGGCCTGCGCGAAGAGCTTCGTGTCGACCTCGAGCACCTTGTCGTTGCCGCGCGGGATCACCCGCTCGTAGTCCGGGAAGGTGCCGTCGATCAGCTTCGAGGTCAGCACCAATCCGTCGAAGGCGAAGCGGATCTTCGACACCGAAAGCGCGACCTCGATCTCGTTCGTCGTCGTCTCGGTGAGCTTGGCGAGTTCGAGCACGGTTTTCCGCGGCACGATGATGCCCGGCATGCCGGCGACGCCCTCCGGGCGTTCGAGCTCGGCGAGGGCGAGGCGGTGGCCATCGGTCGCAACCGCCCGGAGCACCGGTCCGCCGGGTGCGTTCGGCACCTCGTGCAGGTAGATGCCGTTAAGGTAATAGCGCGTCTCCTCCGTCGAGATCGCAAAGCGCGTCTTCTCGATCAGGAGCTTCAGGTCGGACGCCTTCAGCTTGAAGCGGTGCGTGAACTCGCCCGCCGAGAGATCCGGAAAATCTTCCGGCGGCAGCGTCTGCAAGGTGAAGCGCGAGCGGCCGGCGTGGATGGCGAGCCGCTTGTCGTCGGTCTGGATCTCAAGCTGCGAGCCGTCCGGGAGCTTTCGCACGATGTCGTAGAGCATGTGCGCGGGGACGGTGACGGCCCCCTCGCGGGCGACGTCGGCGGCAAGGCTTTCCAGCACCTCGACGTCGAGATCGGTCGCGACGAGACGGATCTGGCCCTTGCCGGCCTGGATCAGCACGTTCGAGAGGATCGGAATCGTATTGCGCCGCTCGACCACCGACTGAACGTGGTTGAGCGACTTCAGGAACTGCGAACGTTCGACGACGAGACGCATCCTCTCCCTCGCGTACCCCCTCGGGCCAAAAGTGGTCAAGATTGGCTTATCGAGAGGGTTTTGCGCAAGGCCCGCGGGGCCGTTGCGCACAGCCCCGTTGAGCCTGCCGAATCCCTATCGGATCACGGTTGCTCGATCATCTTGACGAGCAGCGACACCTCGCGCGCCAGGCGGTCGTCGGAGGCCATCAGCTCCTCGATCTTGCGGACCGCGTGCAGTACCGTCGAGTGGTCGCGCCCGCCGAAGCGGCGGCCGATCTCGGGAAGCGAGCGGGCGGTGAGCTTCTTGGCGAGATACATGCCGATCTGGCGCGGGCGCACGATGGCTTGCGCGCGACGCGGCGACAGGAGGTCGGCGCGGCCCACGTTGTAGTGGCGGCCGACCACCTTCAGGATGTCGTCGATGCGGATGCGCGAGGGTTCGACCGACTGCGCGAGGTCGCGCAGCGCCATCGCGGCGAGGTCGACCGTGACCGGCGCACGCGTCAGCTCGTGTCGGGCGACGACGCGGTTCAGCGCGCCTTCGAGCTCGCGCCCGCCGCCGTCGATCTTCGCGGCGATGAAGTCGATCACGTCGAGGCCGATCGCGAGCGAGGGATCCTTCTTGCGCAGGAGCTGGACGCGCGAGGCGAGGATCTCGCGACGCAGTTCAAGGTCGGGAAACTCGATGTCGACGACGAGGCCGCCCGCCATGCGCGAGCGCATGCGCTGGTCGAGGCTGTCGAGCTGCGCCGGCGGCACGTCGGCGGCGACGATCACCTGCCGCTTGCTGTCCACCAGCGAGTTGAAGGTGTGGCAGAACTCCTGCTGCATCGACTTCCCCTGCAGGAACTGGAAGTCGTCGATGATCAGCACGTCGACCGAGTGGAAATAGTCCTTGAAGCTAAGCACGTCGCGCGCCTTAAGCGCCGCGAGGAAGTGGTACATGAACCGCTCGGCCGTGATGAACAGCACCTTGCGGCCGGCGTGCCGGTCGCGGATGCGCCAGGCGATGGCGTTGAGGAGATGCGTCTTGCCGAGCCCTGCGGCGGAATGGATGTAGAGCGGGTTGAAGCTCAACGGCGCGCCGGGCGCGGCGTCGGCGACGCGCATGGCCGCCGCATGCGCGAGCGCGTTGGATTTTCCGCTGACGAAGGTCTCGAAGGTGAGCGCGTGGTCGAGCGGCGAGCCGCGCTCGGACCCGAAGGGGGTTCGGGCGACGGCCTCGCTCATCGGCGCAACATGCAGCGGCACCGGCGCGGAGCGCGGATCGGCGAAGCCCTGCGGCGCCGCACGGAGGGCGGCGTCGTGGCCGTTGCCGGCCGGTGCGGCGGTCGTGGCATTGGCGTTGGCGTGTACGGGGAGGCCGCGGGTGCGCACCTGCACGGAAACGCCGGTGAGCGGGCCGAACTCGGCCTCGGCCGCCTTGGTCAGCGTGTCGGCATAGTGCGTGATGATCCAGTTGCGCAGGAAGCGCGTCGGCACGGACAGCACGAGCCGGCCGTCGTCAAGGCTTTCGGCATCCATGCGCGCAAACCAGCTCGAGAACAGGTCCTCGCCGAGCGCCGCCTTGAGGCGCTGGGCGACACGGGCCCACGTCTCCTTGAGCGTGCCAGCGTTGGCGAAATCCGCCTCGCGGCGATGAAGGGCCGCGGTACCGGTCTGGAACTGGAGGCTTTGCATCCTCTCGATCTCCTTGTTCTCTGCAATCCGTGCCGCGTCGAGGCGACACACTCCTTACCGCTCGAGTCCATGCACGCAGCACTCACGGCAGACACGCACGCAACAGTCCTTCGGCGGCTGCACCACCCGCCTTCAAGCAACCCCATACTGACGGACGTACTTCGCCTGACGCTCCGGAACAGGACGCCCGGACGCGGGCACACCACTGGCGCCTTCGGACTTCAAGAAGCCCGGATCAGCGATCGACTTGTGAGGTGATTAACGCCCCCCGGTGCCGGTCAACGCCGGTCCTTGGAACCCTCTAGACCGTTCACGACTGACGCCCCCGTCTTGCGTATTCGTCACAGACATCTTCTTGCCGCCCGCCCCGTCTGTTCTCGTTCGTCACTTCTTGTGTCGTTGGAAAATTCTGTCGGTGGAAAGCCCGGGCAACCGCCCGATGAAGGGACCTTACACACGGGGGCGGGGTTGGACAACAGGGTCTGCGGATATAGTCCGTATACGGAACGTTTTGTCCGCGACGAAAAACGCACTTGGACATTCGCTCGTCACGCCAACCGATTGACTCAGCGTGCGAATAACCTCCGGTCGTTTACGATTTGTTAAGCAATTATATGGCGAGCGGCAAAAGGTGCCCTTACGTCGATTCGGCAACCGGAACGGTGTTTTCGATGCCCGTCCGTACAAAACGAGGCCAAGCTTCTGAAAATAAAGGGCTATTTTTGCCAGTTTCCGACACGCCGAAAAGTGGCGACAATTTCCGGCTGCAACCTCGATTGTCGGAGCGCGGGACGCACTGCCGCATGCCGGAATTCCGCCATGAAAAAACCCGCCTTCCGACACCGGAAAACGGGTTCGAAAAAGTCGGATGTTAATCCGTATACGGACTAAATCACGCGCCCATCTTGCGGATGCGCTGGGCGAGGCGCGACACCTTCCGCGACGCCGCGTTGGCGTGCAGGACGTTCTTCTGGGCGCCGCGCATGAGCTGCGGCTGCGCCTCGCGCAGCGCCGTCTCGGCCGCCTTCTTGTCGCCCGCCGCGATCGCCTCTTCCACCTTGCGCACGTAGGTGCGCACGCGGCTCTTGCGGGCCTTGTTCACCGCCGCCCGGCGCTCGGCCTGACGAGCGGCCTTCTTGGCGGAACTGGTATTCGCCATCGTTCTCTATCCTTCGGCGGCCGCCCTTGCGGAGGCCAAATCCATGTGAGTGACTGATCTGAACGGCTGGGCCAAAGCGCAAGGGTTGCGGCAACGGTCCGTTCCGTTCGGGTGGCGCTCTATAGCGTAGGGCTCCGCAGGCGTCAACCGGCGGAAGTGCTGGAAAAGATGCGCGTGTCAGCGGTGCCGGAACGACGGTTTCCGCTTCTCGACGAAGGCCTGCATCCCCTCCTTCTGGTCCTCGCTTGCAAACAGCGACTGGAACAGGCGGCGCTCGAACCGCAGGCCCTCGGCGAGGCCCGTCTCGTCGGCCAGCGCCACCGCCTCCTTCGCCATGAGAACGGCAGGACGCGACAGGCTCGCGATCTTCGCTGCAACGGCCAGCGCCTCCTCGAGCAGCTTCTCGGCGGGCACGATGCGCGAGACGAGGCCGATGCGCTCGGCCTCGGCGGCGTCGATCATGCGGCCGGTCAGCACCATGTCCATCGCCTTCGCCTTGCCGACCGCCTTCGTCAGCCGTTGCGTGCCGCCGGCGCCCGGGATGATCGCGAGGTTGATCTCGGGCTGGCCGAACTTCGCCGTGTCGGCGGCGATCAGGATGTCGCAGGTCATGGCGAGCTCGCACCCGCCGCCGAGCGCGAAGCCCGCCACGGCGGCGATCACCGGCTTCCGGCAGTGCGCCACCCTGTCCCACCCTTCGAGAAAGCCCGACGTATAGGTGTCGGGATAGGTCTTCGCCTGCATCTCCTTGATGTCGGCCCCGGCGGCGAACGCCTTGTCGCTGCCGGTGATGACGATCGCGCCGATCGCGTCGTCGCGGTCGAAGCGCTCGAGCGCATCGGCGAGCGTGCGCATCAGCTCGTCGTTGAGCGCGTTGAGCGCCTGCGGGCGGTTCAGCGTCAGGAGGCCGACGGCGCCGCGGGTTTCGACGAGGACGGTGGTCATGGCTGAAGTTCCCTTGGTGGCTAGCGCTGGCAGCGCGGGCAATAGAACGTGGACCGGCCGGATTGTACGATGCGGCGGATGACGCCGCTGCAACCGGGTGTCGGGCATGGCTCGCCCTCGCGATCGTAGACCCGGAACCGTTCCTGGAATGCGCCGGCCGCGCCGTCGACGGTCTGGTGGTCCCGAAGCGTCGAGCCCCCGACGACGATCGCTTCGGTCAGCACGTCGCGAATGGTGCGCGCCAATACCTCGAGCCGCTCTGTCGGCGCGCCCGCCTTCGTCACCAGCGTTCCGGCGAGCCGCTTCGGCGACAGCCGCGCCCGGTTGAGCGCCTCGCAGACGTAGATGTTGCCGAGCCCCGCCACGATACGCTGGTCGAGGAGGGCAGCCTTGAGCGGCGCCGTCTTGTTCCGGAACGCCGTCGCGAGATGGCTTGCGTCAAAAGTGTTGCCGAGCGGTTCCGGCCCCATGCCCCTGAGCAGCTTGTGGTCCTCGCGCGCGTCCGTCGCGACGAGGTCCATCGCGCCGAAGCGGCGCGGATCGGTGTAGATCACCGCGGTTCCCTCGTCGGTCACGAACGTCACGTGGTCGTGCGCGCCGTCCGGCACGCCCGCCTCGTCGTCGGCCTCGCTGCCGGTCTCGTAGTAGAACTCGCCGAGGTTCTGCGCCCGGCCGCGCTTCGGCTTCACGGTGAAGCGCCCGCTCATGCCGAGGTGCATGAGCAGCGTCTCGCCGCTGTCGAGATCGGCCAGCAGGTACTTTGCCCGCCGCCCCACCGAAAGCACGCAGCGGCCCTCGATCCGCTCGCGGAACCGGGGCGGGAACGGCCAGCGCAGGTCGCCCCGCTTCAGCTTGACGGTGACGATGCGGCGGCCCTCGAGGACGGGCGCAAGCCCGCGCCGAACCGTTTCGACCTCTGGCAATTCCGGCATGGGCCGGGTTTAGGGCCAAACGCCGGCCGCTTACAATGGAAAAGCAAGGGGTTATCGTCTATGGTCCGCCGCCATGACGAACCCCGACAGCAACGATCGCGCGGGCGAGACCGCCCCGTTCGGCTTCACGCAGGTGAAAGCCAGCGAAAAGCAGGGCCTGGTGAACGAGGTCTTCGCCAAGGTCGCCCACCGCTACGACCAGATGAACGACCTGATGTCGGCGGGCCTTCACCGGCTGTGGAAGGACGACTTCGTGGCGATGCTGAACCCGCCGAAGTCGCCCCGCCCCTTCCGCGTGCTCGACGTCGCGGGCGGCACCGGCGACATCGCTTTCCGCATCGCGCGCGCCGGCGGCAAGGGCACGGAGGTCACCGTCGCCGACATTTCCCCGGAAATGGTCGCCGAGGGCGCCCGGCGCGCCAAGACCGACCCGGCCGGCGCGAAATGCCGCTTCACCGTGGGCAACGCCGAGACGCTCGGCTTCGAGGCGCAGAGCTTCGACGCCTACACGATCGCGTTCGGCATCCGGAACGTGCCGGACATCCCGAAGGCGCTGCGCGAGGCCTACCGGGTGCTGAAGCCCGGCGGGCGCTTCCTCTGCCTCGAATTCTCCCACGTCGACGTGCCGGGCCTCGCCGCGCTCTACGACGCCTATTCGTTCACGGCCATCCCGGCGATCGGCAAGGTGGTCACCGGGGATGGCCAGCCCTACCGCTACCTCGTCGAGAGCATCCGGACGTTCCCGGCCGCCCCCGTGTTCGCGGACATGATCGCGGCCGCCGGCTTCTCGCGCGTCACCTACCGGCTGCTCACCGGCGGGGTCGTTGCCATCCACTCCGGCTGGCGCACCTGAGGCCCGAGGCAGGGCAGGCCCCATGTTCGCAACCTTGCGCGACCTCTTCACGCTGGCCCATGCGGGCCGCGTCATCGCGCGCCATGACGGGTTCCTGACGCCGGAGCAGCTCGCCGAGCTGCCGGCGCCGGCCCGCCTTGCGCTGAAGGTCGGCAAGATCGGCACGCGCAAGCCGGCCTCGACCGAGGCGGCGCCGCTCGCAGCGGCGATGCGTGACCTCGGGCCGTCCTACATCAAGCTCGGGCAGTTCCTCGCCACGCGTGCCGACCTCGTCGGCCCGGCGAACGCCGCCGACCTCTCGGGCCTCCAGGACAGGATGGCGCCGTTCGGCATGGAAGAGGCCAAGGCGGAAATCGCAGCGCAACTGGGCGCGCCTGTCGAGGAGCTGTTCATCGAATTCGGCCCGCCGGTCGCCGCCGCCTCGATCGCGCAGGTGCACCGCGCCAAGATCCGCGACGCGGACGGTGCGGTGCGCGACGTGGCGGTGAAAGTCCTCAGGCCCGGCATCGAGCAGCAGTTCGCGCGCGACCTCGCGACGTTCTACTCCGCGGCCCGGCTCATCGAGCGGCTGCATCCGCCGTCGCGGCGCCTGCGCTTCACCGACGCGGTCCAGACGCTCGACCGCTCGGTGACGCTCGAAATGGACTTGCGCATGGAAGCAGCCGCGATGGCCGAGATGACGGCCAACACCGCGCGCGATCCGGGCTTCCGCGTGCCGTTCGTCGACTGGCAGCGCACCGCGCGCCGGGTGCTCACCACCGAATGGATCGACGCGATCCCACTGTCGCAGGTCGAGCGCGTGCGCGAGGCGGGCATCGACTGCGAGGCGCTGGGCGACCTCGTGATCCAGTCGTTCCTGCGCCACGCCATGCGCGACGGCTTCTTTCACGCCGACATGCACCCCGGCAACCTGTTCTGCGACCGGGACGGCAACCTCGTCGCCGTCGACTTCGGCATCATGGGGCGGCTGTCACCGAAGGAACGGCGGTTCCTCGCCGAGATCCTCTACGGCTTCATCACGCGCGACTACCTGCGCATCTCGCAGGTGCACTTCGAGGCGGGCTACGTGCCGGCCACCCAGGACCCCGCCGTGTTCGCGCAGGCGCTGCGCGCGATCGGCGAGCCGATCATGGACCGCACCGCCGAGGACATCTCGATGGCGCGGCTCCTGACGCAGCTGTTCCAGGTGACCGAGCAGTTCGACATGAAGACGCAGCCGCAGCTTCTCCTGCTCCAGAAGACGATGGTGGTGGTGGAAGGCGTGGCGCGCCAGCTCAACCCGCGGCTCAACATGTGGACGGCCTCCGAACCGGTGGTCCGCGCCTGGATGGAGGAGAAGCTCGGGCCGCAGGGGCGCATCACGGACGCGGCCGAAGGCGCCGTCACGCTCGGCCGCCTCGCGGCGCAGCTGCCGGAAGTGCTCTCGGAGGCGCAGCGCACGGCGCACATGATCGCCTCGATGGCGGAAGGCGGCGGCCTGCGTCTCGACCGGGAAACGACCGAGGCGATCGCCGAGGCGCAGGCGCGGCATTCGTTCTGGAGCCGGGCCGCGCTGTGGGTCGGGGCGCTCGCCCTCGTCGCGCTCGCCCTCGCGCGGATCCTCTAGGAGAGGCATAATCGGGCATGGCGAGCGGCAAGCGCATACTCCTGATCGTCGGCGGCGGCATCGCCGCCTACAAGGCGCTCGAACTCGTGCGGCGCCTGCGCGAGGATGGGATCGAGCTGCGTTCGATCCTTACCGCCGCGGGCGCGCGCTTCGTGACGCCGCTGTCGCTCGCCTCGCTCACGGGGGCGAAGGTCTACGACGATCTCTTCAGCCTCACCGACGAGGTCGAGATGGGGCACATCGAGCTCTCGCGCTGGGCCGATCTGCTGCTCGTCGTGCCGGCGACGGCCGACCTGATGGCGAAGATGGCGACGGGCCTTGCGAACGACCTGGCATCGACCGCGCTGCTTGCGACCGACAAGCCGGTGATGATCGCGCCCGCGATGAACGTGCGCATGTGGGACCACCCGGCGACGAAGCGCAACGCCCTGACGCTGAAACGCGACGGCGTGCTGTTCGTCGGTCCCGTCGAAGGGCCGATGGCGTGCGGCGAATTCGGCTTCGGCCGCATGAGCGAGCCGGCCGACATTCTGGCCGCGGTGCGAGCGCACTTCGCCGGCGGCGGCAGACCGCTCGCCGGCAAGCGCGTGCTCGTCACGGCGGGGCCGACCCACGAACCGATCGATCCGGTGCGCTACATCGCGAACCGATCGTCGGGCAAGCAGGGTTTTGCGATCGCCGAAGCCTTTGCGAAGGCAGGCGCCGAGACGACGCTCGTCTCCGGTCCCGTGTCGATTCCCGCGCCGCAGGGCGTGAAGTTCGTCCAGGTCGAGACGGCGCAGCAGATGCTCAAGGCGACGCAGCAGGCGCTTCCTGCCGACATCGCTGTGTTCACCGCCGCCGTCGCCGACTGGCGGGTCGACAACTGCGCGGGCCAGAAGCTCAAGAAGGACGGGACCGGCAATCCGCCGCCGCTCAAGCTTGCGCAGAACCCCGACATCCTCGCGACCGTGGCGGCGCTGAAGAAGAACCGCCCGCGCCTCGTCGTGGGCTTTGCCGCGGAGACCGAGAACGTCGTCGGCAACGCGCAGAAGAAGCTCAAGGCGAAGGGCTGCGACCTCGTCGTGGCCAACGATGTCAGCGCCCCGAGCGGCGTGATGGGCGGCGAGCGCAACACCGTGCACCTCGTCACCGGCGACGGCGTCGAGGACTGGCCCGACCTCGACAAGCACGAGGTCGCGCGCCGCCTCGTCGATACCCTCGCGAAGCGGCTTGCATGAGCGCCGTCGAGGTGAAGGTAAAGCGGCTGCCGCACGCCGAGGGGATTGCGCTTCCCGATTATGCGACCGAAGGGGCCGCCGGGCTCGACCTGCGCGCTGCGGTGCCCGGCGATACGCCGGTGACATTGCCGCCGAAGGGTCGCGCGCTGATCCCCACGGGGCTCGCGCTTGCCCTGCCGCGCGGCTATGAGGGGCAGGTGCGGCCCCGGTCGGGGCTCGCGCTGAAGCATGGCGTGACCTGCCTCAACACGCCCGGCACGATCGACAGCGATTACCGCGGCGAGGTCGGCGTGATCCTCATCAACCACGGCACGAAGCCGTTCGTGATCCGGCGCGGCGAGCGCATCGCGCAGCTCGTCGTGGCGCCGGTCATCCGAGCGATGCTCACCGAGGTCGACGATCTCGACGGCACGGCACGAGGACGGGGCGGTTTCGGATCCTCCGGAGTGGCGTGATGGCGCTGACGGACGAGGAAATCGAGCGCTACGCGCGCCACCTGGTGCTTCCCGAAGTCGGCGGCCCGGGACAGGCGAAGCTGAAAGTGGCGCGCGTGCTGGTGATCGGGGCCGGCGGCCTCGGCGCGCCGGTCCTCATGTACCTCGCCGCCGCCGGCGTCGGCACGCTCGGCATCGTCGACGACGACGTCGTGTCGCTGTCGAACCTGCAGCGCCAGATCATCCACGATACGGAGAAGGTCGGCCGGCCGAAGACCGACAGCGCGGCCGAGGCGATCCGGCGCATCAATCCGAATGTCAGCGTCGAGCGGCACGCCACGCGCATCACCGCGGCGAACGCGCTCGACCTGATCGGCCGCTACGACCTCGTCGCCGACGGCTCGGACAACTTCGCCACGCGCTTCCTCCTGGGCGACGCCTGCTTCCTGGCGAAGCGCCCGCTGGTGTCGGCCGCAGTCGGCCGGTTCGACGGGCAGATCTCGACATTCAAGCCGCACGAGACGCGCGAGGACGGCACGCCCTATCCGACCTACCGCTGCCTCCACCCGGAACCGCCGCCGCCGGGCCTCATCCCGGCCTGCGCGGAGGCCGGGATTCTCGGCGCGCTCACCGGCGTCATCGGCTCCATGCAGGCGCTCGAGGTGATCAAGGAGATCGCCGGCATCGGCGACACGCTCGCGGGGCGGCTCCTGATGTACGACGGGCTCTCGGCGCGAACCCTCATTACCCGCATCGCGTGGTGGCCGGACAACCCGCTGAACGGCCGCAACCCCACGATCAAAGACCTGTCGCAGCATTCGTGACCGACCGCCTTCCCAACGCGAGCCTCGCCTTCCTGATGGCGGGCATCGCCGTCGTCGGCATCGCCTCGCTGATGCTGTCGCCGATGCTGACCGACGTGATGGCCGACCTGCGCGTCGGGCCTGAACGCATCGGGCTCGCGGTCGGCGCATACGGGGCGGGCGTCGCGCTGTCGGCCTTCCTGTCCGCCCCGCGGCTCGACCGCTGGCCGCGGCGCACGGCGCTGCAGATCGCGTTCGTGGTCTTTGCCGCGGGCCTGTTCCTCGCCGCTGCGGCCTTCGACTGGCGCGTCCTGCTCGCGGGCCAGTTCATCGCGGGCGCGGCCTGCGGCGTGATCATCCCGGGATCCTACGCGGCGGCGTCCGACATCTCGCCCGCCGCGATGCGCACGCAGGCGCTCGGCCGCGTCGTGCTCGGCTGGTCGATCGCGCTGGTGATGGGTGTGCCGCTCGCCTCCGTTCTCTCCGACACCGTCGGTTGGCGCGGCGCGTTCCTGCTGGTCGCGGTGCTGTCGAGCGCGCAGGCGTTCGTCCTCAGGTTCCTCCCGCCCTCGCCGCGCACGAGCGCGCAGCCGACGGCGCCCTACGCGGCAGCACTCGCGGTGCCGGGAATGAAGCCGCTGCTCTGCGGCACGCTCGCCTTCATGTTCGCGTTCTACGGCGCCTATGCCTTCTTCGGCGACCATCTGCGCACCGTGCACGCCGCAGGCGCGTGGCTCGTCGGCATCGCCGCGATGAGCTACGGCCTCGGCTACGGCCTCACTGCGCTCGCCGACAGCTTCATCGACAAGGCCGACCCGCGCCGCGTGCTGCCGCCGGCGATGGCGTTCGTGTGCCTCGAATATCTCGTGCTGCCGTTCATGACGCAGTGGGTGGCGGTGGCGATCGGCTTTGCCTTCGTGTGGGGCGTCATCAACCACTTCGCGATGACGAGCCTCGTCTCCTCGATCTCGCGTGCCCCTGCCGGCGCGCGCGGCACGGCGCTCGGCCTCTTCTCGACGGTGACCTACGTGGCGCACGGGCTGTCGGGCCCGGTGATGGGCTGGCTCTACGCGCGCCACGGGTTTCACGCCGTGTCGTGGACAGCCTCCGCCGGCGCCGGCCTCATGGCGGTCGTCCTCGCGCTCACGGTGCTGCCGCTGGCACGGCGGGGGTAGGCGTCAGCGCCCCTTCCACACCGGCGCGCGCTTTTCGGCGAAGGCCTTTGCGCCTTCGAGCTGGTCTTCGCTGGCGTAGAGGACGTCGACGGATTTCAGCTTCCGCTTGGTCACGAGGTCGAAGGCCTCCTGCACGGGGAGGTGCATCGTCTCCCGCAGCGTCTCCTTGATCGCCGCGTAGACCAGCGGCGGGCCGGAGGCGAGGAGATCCGCGAGCGCGCGCGCCTTGGGCATCAGCTCGGCCGCCGGCACCACCTCCTTCACGATGCCCCAGCGCGCCGCCTCGTGCGCGTCCATCACGCGCCCGGTGAACAGGAGGTCCATCGCCACGTGGAACGGGATGCGGCGCGGCAGCTTGATCGTCGCCGCGTCCGCCAGCGTGCCGGACCGGATCTCGGGCAGCGCAAAGGTCGCGGTGTCGGCGGCGAGGATGATGTCTGCCGAGAGCGCCACCTCGAACCCGCCGCCGAAGGCGATGCCGTTCACCGCCGCGATCACCGGCTTGCCGAGGCCCGGAAGTTCCTGGAGGCCGCCGAACCCGCCGACGCCGTAGTCGCTGTCGGGCGCTTCGCCCGCCGCGGCGGCCTTGAGGTCCCAGCCGGGGCAGAAGAATTTTTCGCCCGCGCCCGTGAGAATCGCGCAGCGCAGCTCCGGATCGTCGCGGAAGCCCGCGAACACCTCGCCCATGATGCGGCTCGTCGGCGCGTCGATGGCGTTCGCCTTCGGCCGGTCGATCGTGACCTCGAGCACGGCGCCGCGGCGTTCGATGCGGATGGGTTTGCTCATCTTCTCGTCCTCAGTCGATGGAACGCATACGGATCAAGGCGTCGACGGCGACGGCGCCCTGGCCGGGCGGCAGCACCATCAGCGGGTTCACGTCCAGTTCCTCGAGCACGCTCGCGTGCGCCTGCGCGAACCGCGCCACCGCCTCGATTGCGGCGATCACCGCGGCGCGGTCGCCGGACTTGCCGCGGAAGCCGTCGATCAGCTTCGCCACCGCGAGGCCATCGAGCGCCCGGGAGATTTCCGCCCGCGACGTCGGCAGGATCAGCGTTGCGGCATCCTTCAGGAGCTCGGTGAGCACGCCGCCCGCGCCGATCACCAGCGCGAGGCCGAACTGCGGATCGGCCTTCACGCCGATGATCAGTTCGCACACGGAACCCTTCACCATGCGCTCGACCAGCACTTCGTCGGCGAGCGTCGCCATGCGGGTTGCGGCCGCACGCACTTCGTCTTCCGACTTGAGGTCGAGCGCGACCCCGCCGGCTTCCGTCTTGTGGAGGAGCGTTGCGCTCGACGCCTTCACCGTGACCGGGAACCCGATCCGGCGCGCCGCCGCCGCGGCATCGCCCGGCGCGCAGACGACGCCTTCGGGCATCGACAAGCCTGCCGCCGCGAGCAGCGCCTTCGCCTGATGTTCCGTCAGCGGACGAATGTTGCGTCCCTGCGGCTTCGGCCGCTCGAGCGGCGGCGGGGTATCCGTTCGCGCCCATACGCGGCCGATGAAGGCCGCCGCTTCGAACGCGGTGAGCGCGTCGTCGAGGCCAGCCATCGGGGCGACGCCGTGGTCGGAGAGTTTCGAGGACACGTAATCCGGCAGGCACTCGGGAAGCGTCGCAACGACTGCCGTGCGTGCGCCCGTCGCCACCGCCGCGTCGGCGATGGCGTCGACGGTCACGAGCCACGTGTCGGGCTTCATCTCGGGCGCGGTCGGGATGTCGAGGATCAGCATCGACACGTCGAACCCGCCCGACAGCACAGCCGAGAACGTCGCCGTGAGCTTCTCGCGCTGATTCCAGATGAACGTGTGGTAGTCGAGTGGATTGTCGATCGAGACGTACTCGTTGAGCGTCGCGGAGACCGCCGCCTTCGTCTCCGCATCGAACGGCGGGAACGTCACCGTGCGCCCGACCGCCATGTCGGCGACGAGGGCTGCCTCGCCGCCCGAACAGCTCATCGACACGACCGTGTTGCCCGAGATCGGCCCGCCGTGATGCAGGAACTTCAGCGTCTCGACGAACGCCGTCACCGAGGTCATGCGCGCGACGCCGTAGCGGTCGAACAGCGCGTCATAGAGCGAATCCGCGCCGGCGAGCGAGCTCGTGTGGCTCATCGCCACCTTCGCGCCCTGCTCCGAGCGGCCGGTCTTCAGTGCCACGATGGGCTTCCGGTGATCGCGCGCGACCTGCGCGGCGGCCGCGAACGCGACGGGATCGCGCAAGCCCTCGATGTGCAGGCCGATGGCGGTGATGCGCTCGTCGGTCGCGAACGCCTCGAGCATCTGCGCGATGTCGACGTCGGCCTGGTTGCCGAGCGCGAATACGCCCGCGACCGGCAGCCCGCGCCGCGTCATCGAGAAGTTCACGGCCATGTTGCCGGACTGCGTGATGATCGCGACGCCGGTTTCGCGGTGATGCCCGCCGAATTCGTCCGGCCACGGACTGACGCGGCCGATGTAGTTCACGTAGCCGTAGCAGTTCGGCCCCATCACCGGCATGTCGCCGGCAGCCTCGAGGAGCGCCTCCTGCAGGCGCTTGCCCTCGTCGCCGACTTCGGCGAAGCCCGAGGCGTAGACGACGGCGCCGCCGCAGCCGCGCAGCGCGAGCTCGCGCACGATCTCGACCGTCGGCTCGCGCCGGATCGACAGGAACGCGCAGTCCGGCGCTTCGGGAAGGTCCGCCACCGTCTTGTGGCAGGGCACGCCCGCGAGCTGGTCGCGCTTCGGATTGACGGCGTAGATCGCGCCGGGAAACGCAAGGTCCTTCGTCTTGCGCAGCGCCACCTCCGCCTCGCCGCCGCCGATGAACGCGATCGACTTCGGCCACAACAACCGCGACAACCGCGCACTCATGCAAGGGCTCCCGAGGTCGTCGCGTTTGCCGCCGTTGCATGGATCCTCGGGTCAAGCCCGAGGATGACACATATTTTCCTGAGGAGTGACACTGGACCGTCGATAATGCCTTTGCTTGTCATCCTCGGGCTTGACCCGGGGATCCAGCCGGCAGCGGACGACGCGCGCGGGGCAAGCGCATCCCGCAACCCTTTTGTCATCCTCGGGCTTGACCCGAGGATCCAGCCGGCAGCGGACGACGCCCGCGGGGCAAGCGCATCCAGCAACTTTTTTGTCATCCTCGGGTTTGACCCGAGGATCCAGCCGGTAGCGGACGACGCGCGCGGGGCAAGCGCATCCAGCAACCCTTTTGTCATCCTCGGGCTTGACCCGAGGATCCATGGCCGGGGTGCACTAGCGGTTGAGCGTTTCATAGAGGTCTTCCCAATCCGGATTCATCTTCTCGATCAAGTCGATCTTCCATTGCCGCATCCAGCTCTTCAGGGCCTTCTCCCGCCGGATGGCCTCGCGAACGTCTTCGTGCGCCTCATACCAGACCAGGCGCGACACGCCGTACCGCTTGGTGAAGCCGGCGACCAGCCCCTCGCGATGCTCGTGCATGCGCCGCGCGAGTTCATTCGTCATCCCGACGTACAGCGTCCCGTTTCTCCCGCTCGATACGATGTACACGGAATACGCCATCACCCCCCGAGCGGGCGGAGCAGGGAGCGGGAGATGATGTGGCGCTGGATTTCGCTCGTGCCTTCCCAGATCCGTTCGACGCGCGCGTCGCGCCAGATGCGCTCGAGCGGCAGGTCGTCCATCAGGCCCATGCCGCCATGAATCTGGATCGCCTCGTCGGCGATCATCGCGAGCGTCTCGGTCGCCTTAAGCTTCGCCATCGCCATGTCCATGTCGGTCACGGTCTTGGCGTCGAACTTCCACGCGGCTTCCAGCGTGAGGAGTTCGGCGGCCTTCAGTTCCGTCGCCATGTCGGCGAGCTTGAACGACACGCCCTGGAACTTGCCGATCTGCTGGCCGAACTGCGAGCGGTCCACGGCCCATTGCAGCGCGTGGCCGAGCGCCCGCTCGGCGCGGCCGAGGCAGGTGGCGGCGACCTGGAGGCGCGTCGCGCCCAGCCAGTCGTTCGCCACCTCGAATCCCTTGTGCACCTCGCCCAGCACCTGCGTCTTCGGCACGCGGCAGTCGTTGAACTCGAGGATCATGTTCTTGTAACCGCGGTGCGACACGTTGCGATACCCCTCGCGCACCGTGAACCCTGACGTCCCCTTGTCGATGAGGAACGCGGTGATGAGCTTCTTCCTGCCCTTCGGCGTGTCTTCCTCGCCCGAGGCCGCGAACAGGATCACGAAGTCGGCCACGTCGGCGTGCGAGATGAAGTGCTTTACGCCGTTGATGACGAAGTCATTCCCATCCTGCACAGCCGAGGTCTTCATGCCGCGCACGTCCGACCCTGCACCGGGTTCCGTCATTGCGAGGCAGTCGGATTTCTCGCCGCGCACCGCGGGGAGGAGATAGCGCTCGCGCTGCTCGCCGACGCACGCCATTAGGATGTTCGAGGGGCGCGCCACGCAGTTCCAGTGCAGCGCGTAGTTCGCCTTGCCGAGCTCCTTCTCGTAGAGCACCCAGGTGACCGTATCGAGCCCCGCGCCCCCCGCCTCGGCCGGCATGTTGGCGGCGTAGAGCCCCGCCTCGATGGCCTTCTCCTTCAACGCCTCGCGGAGATCCTCGCGCAGCTCGCCGGTGCGCTCCACCTCCATCTCGTGCGGGTAGAGTTCGTTCTCGACGAACGCGCGCGTCGTCTCGACGATCATGCGCTGCTCTTCGGTCATCGCGAAGTTCATGGAATATACTCCGTGTACGGAACGCCCTCTCAGGGCGAATGAAAGGTCTCGGTATGGCCGTCGACGGCGATCGCCTGGCCGGATACCATCGCCGCGGCGGGCGACGACAGGAACAGGACCATGTCGGCGATCTCTTCCGGCGCCACGAACCGCTTCATCGAAACACCGGAGGTGTACTCCTCGCGCAGCGACGCCTCGGTGCGCCCGGTGCTCTTCGATTCCGCTGCGATCACCCGGTCCATGCGGTCGCCCGACACCGAGCCGGGGCAGATCGCGTTGACGCGGATGTTCCAGCGCCCGACCTCGGCGGCGAGCGATTTCGTGTAGCCGATGACTGCCCACTTCGCCGCCGCGTAGGGCGTGCGGAACGGGTAGCCGAAGAGGCCCGCCGTGGACGAGAGGTTGATGATCGAGCCGGACTTCTGCTGCTTCATCACCGGCACGGCGCGGCGCGCGGTGAAGAACTGTGAGTCGAGATCGACGGCAAGGCACTGCCGCCAGCCCTCGACGCTCATGTCCTCGACCGCCGCCGTCGGCCCCGCGATGCCGGCGTTGTTCACCAGCACGTCGAGCCCGCCCAGATCCTTCAGCGCCGCCTCGAACCAGCGGTCGACCGCGTCGGGATCGGCGACGTTCACGTTCGCCCCCTTCAGCCCGGGGTTCGCCTTCGCAGCCGCCGCCAACGCATCGCCGCTGACGTCGCACACGTGGACGCGGTGGCCCGCGGCGAGGAACGCCTTGGCGATGGCAAGCCCGATGCCGGAGGCGCCCGCCGTGATCATCACCCGCAGCGCGGTCATCAGCGGCGCCCCTTCTTCGCAACCTTGCGGGCCGGCACGCGCTTGGCGGGCTTGCGCGTCGCCGCGCGCTTCACGGTGCGCGCGTTTGCCTTGGTCGCCTTGGGCTTCACCGCCTTCTTCGCCGGCTTGCGCGCCGGCTTCTTCGCGGCTTTCTTCGCCGCCTTCTTCGTCGTGGCCGCCGACTTCACGGCCATCACGCGGCCGGCTTCCGCGGGCTTCGTCAGCGCCTTGTGGGACGCCCAGACCGCAGCGAGCGCTTCAGCGACCTTCGGCGTGATACGCGACGCCTTCAGCGCCTTCGTGTCGACGTGCAGCAGCATCTGCTCGCCCGTCGCTGCAAGCTCCTTGCCCACGTAGAGGCGCTGGAAGAGGTGCATGCGCTTGTCGTCGACGCCGAGCAGCTGCGTCTCCACGCGCACCGTCTCGCCCGCCTTGATCTCGCGCTGGAACGTCAGGTGCGTGTCGACGGTGTAGAACGAGGATCCGCCGGCGCGGTAGTCCTCGTCCACGCCGATGAAGCGGAAGAAGCGGTCCATGCCCTCGCCGAACGCGGTGAGGTAGGCGGCCTCCGTCATGTGGCCGTTGTAGTCGAGCCATGAAGGCGGCACGATCGCCTCCCAGAGCGACAGCGGCGCCTCGACCTTCGCGCCCTGTCTCCAGCGGCGCGCCTCGGCGAGCATCTTCGCCTCCTCGCGCGCCAGCACCTGGCCCGCACCGACGTTGTGCTGGCGGAACAGCCGCATCATGTCGACGAGCACGTCGTTGCGCCTGGCCTCGAGCTGCGCCACCGTCAGGCCGCCGGCCTGCGCCTCGCAGCCCTCCACGAGCCGCTTCTCCAGTGCCTCGTTCCACTTCGGGAAGGAAAGATCCGTCCACGGCAGCTCGAGCGTCGGGTCGAACTGCTTGATGAAGTCGCGCATGCCGCCGGGGCCGCCGGCGAGATGGTAGGTGAGGAACGAGCCCATGAAGGCCCAGCGCATGCCGGCCGAGTAGACGATCGCGTCGTCGATGTCGCCGGTGGTCCCCACGTCCTTGTTGAGGCAGTGCAGCGCCTCGCGCCACAGCGCCTCCTGCAGGCGGTCGCAGATGTAGCCGTCGATCTCGCGCTTGAGGCGCAGCACGTGCATGCCGATCGCCTCGTAGAAGCGCCCTGCGCGATCCATCGCTTCGGACGACGTCTTCTCGCCCGGCACCGTCTCGACGAGCGGCAGGAGGTACACCGGATTGAAGGGGTGGCCGATGATGACGCGCTCGGGGTGCGGGCACGCCGACTGGAGCCTCGACGGCAGGAAGCCCGACGAGGAGGACGCGATGATCACGTCGGGCCGCGTGTTCTCGCCGATCTCGCGGAACAGGCGGATCTTCAGCTCCTCGCGCTCGGGTGCTGCCTCCTGCACGAAGTCCGACGCCTTCGCCATCTCGGCGAGGTTCGTGGTGAAGGAGAGCTTGCCCTTCCTCACCTTCGAAACGCCGAGGAGGCGCAGCATCGAGGGCCACGCAACGTCGATCGCGGCGCGCAGCTTCTTCTCCGCTTCCGGGAACGGATCGTAGGCGATCACGTCGTAGCCGCGCACCAGAAGGCGCGCTGCCCAGCCTGCGCCGATGAGCCCGGTGCCGGCGATGCCGACCGTCCTGATCTCAGCCATCCTCGTCGCCTCCCCTTGCGCGCGCTTCAGTGCTTCTTCAGCTTCAGGATCTCGCGCGCGTCGGCGGGCGAGGCGACCTTGGTGCCGAGGAGCTCGATGATCTTCACCGCGCGGTCGACGAGCGAGCCGTTCGAGGCGTAGACGCCCTTCTCTAGCCAGAGATTGTCTTCGAGCCCGACGCGCACGTGGCCGCCCAGCACCACGGCCTGCGCCACCATCGGCATCTGGTTCCGGCCGATGCCGAACGCCGCCCAGATCGCGTTCTTCGGGAGCTCGCCCACCTGGTAGGCCATCGTCTGCGTGTTGCCCGGTGCACCCCACGGAATGCCGAGGCAGAGCTGGAACAGCGGCGGATCGTCGATCAGGCCTTCCGCGTGGAGCTGCTTGGCAAACCACAGGTTCCCGGAATCGAAGATCTCCATCTCGGGCTTCACGCCGTAGGACTGGATCAGCTTCGCCTGCTCGCGCAGCTGCGTCGGCGTCTGCACCACGATGCCGTTGCCGTCACCGAAGTTGAGCGTGCCACAGTCGAGCGTGCAGATCTCCGGGCGCAATTCCGCAACATGCAGGAGGCGCTCCACTGGGCCGACGAGGTCGGTGCCGCCGCCGAACGTCATCGGCTTGTCGCCCTGGCCGATCTCGAGGTCGCCGCCCATGCCGGCGGTGAGGTTGATGATCACGTCGGTGTTCTTCGCCCGGATCCGCTCCATCACCTCACGGTAGAGGTGGACGCCGCGGGCACCCTTGCCGGTCTTCGGGTCGCGCACGTGGCAATGCACCACCGCCGCGCCTGCGGATGCCGCCTCGAGGGCCGAGTTGGCGATCTGCTCGGGCGTCACCGGGATCGCCGGATGCTTGCCGACGGTGTCGCCGGCGCCGGTGACGGCACAGGTGATGATCACTTTGGGGTTCATGTGGGTCCTCTCCGGGGCGGGTATCTTCGCCGCGCAGTGTAGGCGCGCTGCCCGCACCGATTTGACTTTTCTAGCCATTCGTTTGCCGGTATCGGTCAGAGATCATGCTCGAACCCCGGCAAGCCGTCTTCTTCCTTTTGCCCCGCTTCTCGATGATCGCGCTCTATTCGGCGCTCGAGCCGTTGCGCGTGGCGAACCGGTTCCGCCCGGGCGCCTTCGCCTGGCGGTTCGTGTCCGTGGACGGCCAGGCGGTCACCGCCTCGAACGGCATCCCCGTGTCGGTCGAGGGCACGCTCGCCGGCCTTGCCCAGGCCGACCTCCTCGTCGTCTCGGCAAGCTACGACCACGAGCAGGGCATGACGAGTGAGACCTTCAACGAGCTGCGCCGCCTCGCCCGCACCGGCGCGCTGCTCGGCGCGACCGACACCGGCGCCTTCCTGCTCGCCGGGGCAGGCGTGCTCGAAGGGTATCGCGCAACCTGCCACTGGGAGTCGCTGCCGGCGTTCCGCGAGACGTTTCCCTCCGTCATCGCCGAAGACGCACGCTACGTGATCGACCGCGGGCGGATGACCGCCTCGGGCGGCGCGAGCGCGCTCGACATGATGATCGAGTGGCTCGCCGCGATCGAGGGCGAGGCGCTTGCCGCCAGCGTCGCGGAATCGCTCGTGCACGACCGCCACCCGGGCGCCACCGGCGAAGGCCGCACGCCGCTGTCGCGCCGCTACGCCGGCGCCGACCCGCGGCTGCTCGCGGCGATCGCGACCATGGAAGCGGCGCTCGAGGACCCGCTGCCGATCAGCCTCATCGCCGGCCGCGCGGGCCTGTCGCAGCGCCAGCTCGACCGTCTGTTCCGCGTCCGCTTCGGCGCAGGGCCGAGGGACTTCTACCTCCGTCTCAGGCTCGAGCGCGCCGAGCGCCTCCTCCACTACTCGAAGCTCTCGGTGCGCGAGGTCGCTGTCGCCTCGGGCTTCGGCTCCCTCGCGCAGTTCTCGCGCACCTACAAGGCGCGCTTCGGCCTGCCGCCGTCCCGCCAGCGCACGCGCCCGGTGCCCTCCGGCGGTTGAGCGGCGGATGGCTAGGCGCGCGCCGCGTTCGCCGCCATACTCCGCAAATCACCTCCGCACACGGACCGAGACGAGGATCGCCCCATGCCCTTCTTCACGAGCCACGACGGCACGCGCCTGTTCTACCGCGTCGAGGGGCCGGAAGATCGTCCCGCCCTCATCTTCTCGAACTCGCTCGCCTGCGATCACGGCATGTGGCAGGAGCAGGCGAACGCGCTGCGCCGGATGTATCGCATCGTGCGCTACGACCAGCGCGGCCATGGCGCGTCCGACTGCGCCAAGGGCGGCAGCGTGACGATCGAGGATCTCGGCCGGGACGTGCTGACGCTCGCCGACGTGCTGCGGATCCCGACGTTCTCCTTCTGCGGCATCTCGATGGGCGGCGCGACGGGCCAGTGGCTCGGCGCCAACGCCAATGACCGGCTGGAGAAGCTCGTCCTCGCCAACACGGCGTCCGTGTTCGGCACGCCGGAGATGTGGAACGAGCGCATCGCCGCGATCGAGGCGAACGGCATGGCGGCGATCGCCGACGCCTCGATCGACCGCTTCTTCTCGCCGCCCTTCCGGGAGTCCGATCCCGTCGCCGTCGGCGCGATACGCGCGATGATCGAGGGCACCGATCCGCGCGGCTACGCAGCCATGGGCCGCATGATGGCGACGCTCGACCTGCGCCCGCTGCTCAAGCGCATCGCCGCGCCGACGCTCGTCATTTCCGGCAGCGACGATCCCTCGACGCCGCCAGAGCGCGGCCAGTTCATCGCCGGCGAGATCGCCGACGCCCGCCACGTGATGCTCTCCTGCCGGCACCTGTCGAACGTCGAGCGCGCAGAGGATTTCAACCTGCTCCTCACCGAGTTCCTGTCCGGCAACCGGCTGCCGGCCGACGCGCGCTATCTCGCGGGCACTGCCCGCCGCCGCGCCGCGCTCGGCGATGCCTGGGTCGACAAGTCGATCGCCAACCGCACCGACTTCAACGACGACTTCCAGGACCTCATTACCCGCTACTGCTGGGGCGAGGTGTGGACGCGCCCCGGCCTCGACGAGCAGACGCGGCGCATCATCGTCATCGTCACGTGCGCGTCCCTGTCGCGCTGGGAGGAGTTCGATCTCCATTTCGGGGCCGCGCTCAGGGCAGGCGTGCCGGCGGCGACCCTGAAGGAGGTGCTGATCCAGATCGCCATCTACGCCGGCGTCCCCGCCGCCAACACCGCCTTCTCCCACGCCTCCGCGCTCATCAAGACGCACCGGATGTAGGAGGACGACCGTGCTCTCCCCTTGTCATGGTCGGCCTTGACCCGACCATCCACTCTTCGATCGCCGTCGCATGGATCCTCGGGTCAAGCCCGAGGATGACAAAGAGTGGAGCGCGGAATGATTGGTAGCGTCGCACCCATCGCCACCCCATCCGTCATCACCGGTCTTGAGCCGGTGACCCTCTTTCCACGCGACGCCAAGAGGCTGGCCGGGTTAGGCCCGGACATGACGGGAGAGCCGTGGGGAGCGCAGCAGGGAACGAATGGCCACGCTCTCCTTTGTCATGGTCGGGCTTGACCCGACCATCCACTCTTCGGCGAGCGTCGCATGGATCCTCGGGTCAAGCCCGAGGACGACAAAGAGCGGAGCGGATTGATTGGCAGCGTTGCACCCATCACCACCCCATCCGTCATCACCGGCCTTGAGCCGGTGATCCTCTTTCCACGCGTAGCAAAAGGATGGCCGGGTCAGGCCCGGCCATGACGAGAGCGAAGGGCCCACGAAGGACGAGGGGCGGCCGGGCCAAGTACGAGGATGACAAGGGGAGGAGCGCGGAGTGATTGGTAGCGTCGCACCCATTACCCACCCCTCTCGTCATCATCGGCCTTGAGCCGGTGATCCTTTTTCCACGCGTCGCAAAAGGATGGCCGGGTCAGGCCCGGCCATGACGAAAAGGGAAGGACCTACAAAGGACTGCGGCCGCCGGGTCAGGCCCGGCCATGACGGAGAGGGTGGAGCCTACTTCCCGCCGCCTTCGGTGTGTTCGCCTTCGCGGGTGAGGTAGTAGGCGGCGAGGATCGGGAACAGGGTCACGGCGATCACGATGATCGCGACCACGTTGGTCACCGGGCGCTGGCGCGGGCGGATCAGTTCGTTCAGCATCCAGATCGGCAGCGTCGACTGCTGGCCGGCGGTGAACGTCGTCACGATGACCTCGTCGAACGACAGCGCGAAGGCGAGCATGCCGCCGGCGAGCAGCGCCGAGCCGATCTGCGGCAGGATCACGTACCGGAACGTCTGGAACCCGTTGGCGCCCAGGTCCATCGAGGCCTCGACCATGCTGCCCGACAGCCGCCTGAGCCGCGCCAGCGCGTTGTTGTAGACGACGACGATGCAGAACGTCGCGTGCCCGAGGATGATCGTCCACGTCGAGAACGGAATGCCGCCGAGGTCGAACGCCGAGCGCAGCGCGATGCCGGTCACGATGCCCGGCAGCGCGATCGGCAGGATGAACAGGAGCGAGATGTAGTCCTTGCCGAAGAATCTTGCGCGCGACAGCGCCATCGCGGCGAGCGTGCCGAGGATCAGCGCGAGGATCGTCGCCGCGAACGCCACCTTCAGCGACAGCCACAGCGGCGGCCAGATGTCCGGCCGGTCGTTCCACACCACCGAGAACCACTTCAGCGTCAGGCCCGGCGGCGGAAACTGAAAGCTCTTCTCCTCGGTGGTGAAGGCATAGAGGATGATGAGCGCGAGCGGCAGGTGCAGGAACAGGAGCCCCGCCACCGCCGACAGCTTCAGCCCGATCCCCGCCTCAGAGCGCATCGAACGCTCCCAGTCGCCTCGCCATCGCGAGGTACACGATCATGATCGCCACCGGCACGACGGTGAAGGCCGCGGCGAGCGGAATGTTTCCGGCCGTGCCCTGGAGCGTATAGACCGCCTGCCCGATGAACAGGCGCGAGTTCCCGACGATCTGCGGCACGATGTAGTCGCCGAGCGTGAGCGAGAACGTGAAGATCGAGCCCGCGACGATCCCGGGCATCGCCAGCGGGAAGATCACGGTGCGAAAGGTCTGTCCGGGATCGGCGCCGAGGTCGGCGGAGGCCTCGATCAGGCTCTTCGGCACGCGCTCGAGAGAGGCCTGAACCGGCAGGATCATGTACGGCAGCCAGATGTAGACGAACACGAGGAAGGTGCCGATGTAGCTGAACGACAGCGACGGGCCGCCGATCGTCGGCAGCGCGAGGATGCCGTCCAGCACCCACGTGAGATGCAGCCGCTCGGCGATCCACGTGACGATGCCTTCCTTGGACAGGATCAGCTTCCACGCGTAGACCTTCACGAGGTAGCTCGACCACAACGGCATCATCACCGCGAGGTAGAACAGCGCGCGCGTCGAACCGCGGGCGTAGCGCGCGGCGTAATAGGCGATCGGGAACGCGATGATCGCCGCCATCACCGTGACGAGCGCCGCCATCGTCACCGTGCGCGCGATGATTTCGAGGTTCGCCTGCTCAAGGAGCTGCGCGTACGTCGAGAGCGTGAACTCGTGGACGATCAGTCCGGAGAAGTCGTCGAGCGAATAGAAGCTCTGGAGGAGCAGCGCGAACAGCGAGCCGATGTAGACGACGCCGATCCACAAGAGCGGCGGCAACAGCAGGAGCAGCGTCAGGAGGCTCGGGCGGCGGAAGAAATAATCGGAGATCGATCCCGCGGGTCCCCCGCCCCCGTCGCCGCTGTCCTTGAGATCGCGTACGCCCTCGGCGGTCGCGGCGGTCATCACGCCGCCTCCATCGCCACGACGCTGTCCCGCTTCCAGGTGAAGCGCAGCGCATCGCCCACCGTGTAGGCCGTGGCGTGCGCGGGCACCGCGGCGACGAGGCGCGTGCCGTCGGCATCGAGCACCACGCGCACCACCGGGCCCTGGTAGCTCACCGCCGTCACGCGACCTTCCGCGAAACACGCGCTCGCGGTGGCGCGCTGAGGCTTCGACGGCGTTTCGATGCCGATCTTCTCGGGACGCAGGCTCGCCCACGCGTTGGGACCGCCGTGCCGGGCGGAAAACTCCGGGCTCATCACGTTCGAGGATCCGACGAAGTCGGCGACGAAGCGCGACCGCGGCCGTTCGTAGACGTCCTCCGGCGCGCCGGCCTGCACGATCTTGCCCTCGTTGAAGATCGCCACGCGGTCGGCCATCGAGAGCGCCTCGCCCTGGTCGTGCGTGACGAACACGAAGGTGATGCCGAGCGCCTTCTGCAGCGCCTTCAGCTCCTCCTGCATCTGTTCGCGCAGCTTCAGGTCGAGCGCGCCGAGCGGCTCGTCGAGCAGCAGCACCTTCGGCTCGTTGACGAGCGCGCGGGCGAGCGCCACGCGCTGGCGCTGGCCGCCGGAGAGCTGCGAGGGCCGGCGCGTCTCGAAGCCCGCGAGCTTCACCATCGCGAGCGCATCCTTCGCGCGGCGTTCGCGATCAGCGCGGCCCATGCCCTTGATCATCAGTCCGTAGGCGACGTTCTCGCCGACCGTCATGTGCGGGAACAGCGCGTAGTCCTGGAATACGGTATTGACGTTGCGGCGATAGGGCGGAAGCCCTTCGGCCGTTTCGCCGAAGATCTCGATGTGGCCGGAGGTCGGCTGCTCGAAGCCCGCGATCAGGCGCAGGCACGTCGTCTTGCCGGAGCCCGAGGGACCGAGCATCGCGAAGAATTCGCCGGGGGCGACGTCGAGCGACACGTCGTCGACGGCCTTCACGGTGCCGAAGGTGCGCGAAACGTTCTGGAAGCGGACGGCCGGGACCATGATCCTTACGTTCGTTCGTATACGAAAGACGCCGCCTCGCGGGCGGAGGCGGCGTCCGTTGGTCGTTTCGTCAGTCCGTCACTGGCTCATGACGGCGATGTAGTCCTTCACCCACTGCGAGTAGGGAACGCAGTTGCCCTCCTGCTCGCACTTGGCGGTGGGCGTGCGCCAGAACCAGATCTTGTCGAAGATGTCGAAGCCGTTGGTGGCGCAGCCCGCGTCGGTCAGGAGCGCGTTGCCCTTGCACGCGGCGGGCACCGCCGGCACCGAGCCGAACCAGGCGGCGACGTCGCCCTGCACCTTCGGGTCGAGCGAGTGGTTCATCCACATGTAGGCGCAGTTCGGATGCTTCGCCTCGGCGTGCATCATGGTGGTGTCGGCCCAGCCGGTGGCGCCTTCCGCCGGCACCGTCGAGGCGACCGGCTTCTTGTCGGCCTCGAGCAGGTTCACCTGGTAGGGCCACGAGGAGGAGGCGACGACGCCCTCGTTCTTGAAGTCGTCGATCTGCACGGTCGCGTCGTGCCAGTAGCGGCCGACGAGCTTGCGCTGCGCCTTGAGCAGGTCGATCACCGCGGCGTACTGGTCCTTGTTCAGCTCGTAGGGGTTCTTGATGCCGAGCTCGGGCTTGGTCTTCATCAGGTAGAGCGCTGCGTCGGCGACGTAGATCGGGCCGTCGTAGGCCTGCACGCGGCCCTTGTTCGACTTGCCGTCGGGCAGCGTCTGCTCCTCGAACACCACGGCCCAGCTCTTCGGCGCCTCCTTGAACACGGTGGTGTTGTAGGCGAGCACGTTCGGGCCCCACTGGTAGGGCGTGCCGTAGTGGACGCCGCCGACGGTGTGCCAGGGCGCGTCCTTCAGGCGGTCGTCGACGGTCTTCCAGTTCTCGATCAGCTCGACGTTGATCGGCTGCACCTTCTTGCCCGCGACGAGGCGGAGCGAGGCGTCGCCCGAGGCGGTGACGAGGTCGAAGCCGCCCTGGTTCATCAGCGTCACCATCTCGTCGGAGGTGGCGGCGGTCTTGACGTTGACCTTGCAGCCGGTCGCCTTCTCGAAGCCCGTGACCCAGTCGTAGCCCTTGTCGGTCTCGCCGCGCTCGATATAGCCCGGCCAGGCGACGATATCGACTTGGCCTTCGCCGGGTCCGATCTTCGTCATCATCTCGGCCGCAAGAACGGGGTTCGCCATCATGATCAGCGACAGCGTGGCGGCAACAGTCCTCATGTCGGTCGTCTCCTCTTGGATCTCGGCCCGCGTCGCCTTGGGGGCGCTCTCCTTCACCCCGCGCAAGGCTCGGCCGTTGAGGGCGCATGTCTAGCACCGGGTTTTGGGCCGCGCCAGTCACCCGCGCGCGCGGGCAATTTCGTGTCAGCGGTAGAGCGACACGAGGGTTTGGAACCCCTCCTCGGAGAGGATGCGGATCGGATGCCCCTCGTCCGCAAGCTCCTCGGCGCGGCGCGTCCTCGAGCATTTCCGGCCGCCGCCGCCCAGTGCGCCGACGCACAGCACGGCGGTCGAGCGGGTGACGATGTCGGCGACGTCGAAGCCCAGCGCCGCCGCGTGGTCGGCGGCCTCCGCGCGCAGCATCGAAAGGGTTCCGGCGAACACGATTTGTTGACCGGCAAAAGGTCCGTCCGCCGCCCCCTCCCGCCGCACCCGCACGTAGCGGTCCTCGGCCGGCGCCTTCAGGCCGTCGATGCGGGCGACGAGGCCCTGGAGCGACAGCCCGGTCTGGCCGAGGATCGTCGCGAGCACGGCCTGCGCGGCGAGCGCGTCCTCGAGCGCATCATGCTGCCGGAACGCAATGCCCAGCGCCTCGGCGACGCTCGCCAGCCCGTAGCCTTTCGTCCGGAAATCCGGCCACACCTTGCGCACGATCCGCGCCCCGTCGACCCACTGGCAGTCGAGCGGCGTCTCCCCGTAGCGCAGCGTCGCGTGCTCGATGGCGATCCGGTCGAACGGCCCGTGGTGCACGAGGAAGCCGCTCCCCACCCTGCGCCGGAACGACCGCAGGAACTCTGCAAAGTCCTGCGCGCCGCGGACGTCCTTCGCGGTGATGCCGTGGATGCGGATGCTGGCCGGATCGAAATGCGCCCACGGCTCGATCGGCTCGCGACCGGCGTCGACGATCTCGCCCTCGCGGACCTCGACCCAGCCCGCCTGGCAGATCGACGCGTAGTCGGCGTTCGCCGTCTCGACGTCGATGACGAAGTATCGATCCCCCCGAATCACGAGGAGAAAGATTACGTCGCCTCAATCGGAAATAGAACACCCCAGAGATTGCAACTCAACGTGAGCGAACCCGCAGGTGCTTCAGCGCGTAGCGGCCGTTGGCCGGCACGTCGGCGCGGCGGATGACGCCGCCTTCCATCTCGATCCCGAGCATGGCGTGGGCGGCGGTGAGCATCCGGCCGGCGGAGCCCGTGTACCAGGCCCAGCCGCCGCGGGCGAAGTAGCCCTCCCCCGCGTAGACGTCGGCCGGCTGCTGGTGCGGCGGCAGCCCCATCAGCGCCAGCGCCTCGGGCGTCAAGCGGGCGAGCGGGGAGATCGTCCACCACGCATCCGCCGCAAGCCGCATCAGCCGGGCCTGCTCCTCCGGCCGCTCCGCGCGGCGCGCCAGCGTCGCGAACCCGTCGACGAACCAGCTCGCCCCGTGCGAATACTGCCCGCCGTTCTCGCGCACGCCTTCGGGATAGCGGGCCACGCGCCCCGGCCACGGGTCGGAGGCCGCGTTGAACGCCGGCGTGAGCAGCCGCACGAGCTCGGGCGCGGCGAGCGTCGAAAAGCCAAACTCCGCCGCCGCCCGCGCCCGCTCGAACGGCACCGCGCCCGAGATCGCCGCCCACGACGCCGGCAGCGCGTGCACGCCGCCGAACGGTCGCCCGTCGTCGGCGAAGGCGCGCGCAAAATACGAGCCCGTCCACGTCCCCTCGATCGCCTCGCGCAACGCGGCCATGGCGCGCTCGAACCCGTCCTTGCGTGCGGGCGAAAGCACCCGCCCGGCGCCCTCGAGGATGCGGTGGAGGAACATCGCCATCCACACGCTCTCGCCCACGCCCTTGAGACCCGCCGCGTCGTAGCCGTCGTCCCAGTCGCCGGAGCCGAGGAGCGGCAGCCCGCGCGGGCCCCGCCGTGACAGCGCGAGGTCGATCGCCCTGAGGCAGTGCTCGCGCACCGTCCCCGTCTCGCGCGAGGGCCGCGGGGAGAAGAACAGCGCATCCTCGCCGGGCGGGATCGGCTGGCCCTCGAGATAGGCGACGTCTTCGTCGAGCACGCCCGCATCGCCCGTCCTGTCGATGTAGGAGATCGCGACGAACGGCAGCCACAGGTGCGGGTCGGATGCCTTGGTGCGCTGGCCGAACAGCGTCACGCCGTTCTCGTCCTGGTGCCACCACTTCAAGACGTCGCCTTCGAGGAACTGCTGGCCCGCGTGCAGCACGATCTGCCGTCGCGCAAGGCCCGGATCGATCAGCGTCATCGGCTCGACGTCCTGGAGCTGGTCGCGGAACCCCATCGCGCCGCCGCGCTGGCTCGCGCCCGTGCGGCCCCAGAGGCGCGCGGCGAGCACCTGGTAGGGAAGCCACAGGTTGACGAGCCGGTCGAACGCCGGATCGTCGGTCTCGACCTCGACGCCGGAGAGATAATCCTGCCACCACCGGTGCGCCAGCGCGGGGGCGCGCGCCGCGCCTTTCGGCAGCGCCTCCTTCACGAACTGGAGCGCGCTGGCGCGGTCTGCCGCATAGCCCATCGCGAGGCGCACCTCGAACGCGCCGCCCGCCGCGATCGTCACCTCGCGGTGGAACGCCGCGATGCGCCGGCCGTCGTCGGTCGCGTCGGGATCGACGAGCCCGTTGACGAGAAGATGCGGCTGGCCGAGCGGCGCGCCGCCCACCACCGCGGCGTAGACCGTCTCGACCTGCGCGCCGTCGAGATCGGTCGCGACGATCGCGGTGCCGTTGGCGTAGACATTCGAGGGGTTCACGAACAGCAGCGCGCCGGTCGCCGGATCGCGCTCGACCTCGAGCGTGCCCGCGCTCTCGGCCGGAAACTCGGCAAGCACCATCGCCGACCACACGAGCACGCGCACGCGGCGCGGCGCGCCCGCCCCGTTCGTCACGCGGATGCGCCGCACTTCGCCTTGCGCCTCGGGCAGCACGGTGACCTCGGTCAGGTAGGCGAACCCGCCGCTTGCGCCCTCGATCCGGGCGCTGCCGGGTGCGAACGAGACGCGCTGGTTGCCGCCAACCGGCAGCACGCTCGTCGCCTCGCGGCGGTCGAGATCGTAGAGCGCCACGCCCGTGCCCGGCACGGCGGAGGGAAACCCCTGGAAGCGGAACGGCGTCAGCGCGTTCTGGCGCGCGTTCTGCGCAAACGACGTCACCATGCCGCTCATGTCGGCGACGACGCCGTAGCCGAGCGGGTTCGCCATCACGTGCGCCCACGGCCGCCAGTGGTCGCCCTCGGCATGGAGATGGCCTGCGCCGTCGAACCGGAACCGCCGCTCGGCGCACGGCGCGTGGCACAGGATCGCGCGACGGCGCTCCGCCGCCCCGCACGGATCGGGGCTCGCCGAGAGATGGCGCGCCAGCAGCCCCGCCGCCGCATCGAGCGTGTCGGCGTGCCCGTCGGCATAGAGCGCGGTCGCCTTTTCGCCTGGCGCCATGTCGACGTCGAGCACCAGCGCCGCCATCGGGTTGAAGGTGTCGAGCCAGCCCTCGTCCTCGAGCGGGCGGAACGGCAGACCCTTGAGGTTGTCGGCGAAGGCTTCCGCCGAATCCTGGTAGCCGGTGAGCCGCGTGCCGTGGCCCGGCGACACCGCGTGGAACATCACTTCCGACGACGTGCGCTCCTCCCGCCTGGACAGGAGGCGGTTGCGCGCGAAGATCGCCCGGTGGTGCGAACAGAACAGCGTCTCGATGTGGAGCGCGTTGAACGCGCCGTCGCGGTGCCAGGCGCCGGTCTCGTTCATCACGATCACTTCGGCGCTCACGAGGCGCAGCCGCCGGCGGCGTCCGCTCGTGTTGGTCAGCGTCACCCGGCGAGTCTCGACCGCCTCCTCGTCGGCGAGCGCGATCGCGATCTCGACCGTCACCCCGTCGAGCGCGTGGACGATGGTCGGGCGCTGCGTCTCTGGCCACGTCAGCCGCGCGCCGTCCTGCACGCGGCCCACCAGCACGGCCGGCGACGAAGGACGGTCGAGGTCGACGAGGAACAGAACCTTGCCGTCGCGGTCCATCGGATCGTCGGCGGGCCGCGTCAGGTCGATCGGCGCGCCGGAGCGCTCGATGCCCGTGACCCGCGCGTGGCTGCGCCCGTCCGGCGTCACCACGAGTTCGTAAAGCCCGTTCGAGAGCACGTGCTGCTCCTCGCGGCGCAGCGCGCGGCCGCGCCGCAGCGCGACGGCGAGCCACACCAGACCGGCCGCGATCAGCAAGGCGGCGACGGTGTAGGCCGTCGCCATGAACGCCACCTGTTCGGAGAGAGGCGCCGCCGTCTTGCCCAGCGCCTCAGCCTCGTTCCACGCCTTGTCCCACTCGGCCCCGCGCGGGATGTAGAACGGGATGATGAGCGGCGCCCACGTCATGAAGCGGCGGATTGCAGGTGGAATGGCGCGCGTCTTCGCGGTGTGGCCGATCATCCGGCCGGTCCACTCGTCGAGGCGGTCGCCGCCCACGAAGGAGAGATTGACCAGCGTTGCGACGCGCAGGCCCATGTGGTCGAACCAGATCAGCACGCGCAGCCAGTCGTAGGCGAGAAGCCCGGTGAATACCGAGAGACTCCACGCGCGGAACGTTTCGGGCGGCAACGTCAGGTGCGCGCCCGTCGCCACCACGGTGCGCACGAGGCCGTCCTGGTTGTACCAGGCGGGGTCGGGCGACATCCTGAGGAACGAGAAGATGATCGGCGCCATCCACAGGCCCCAGCGCAGCACGCGCACGGTCTGCTCGACCACGCCGCGCAGGCCCTCCGGCCGCACCAGCGCGCGCACCGGCGCGAGCGAGCGGCGGAACAGCGCCTCGAGCGCCACCATGTTGAGGCTGAACAGCGGCGCGGCGATCGACCAGTTGATCACGCCCGAGAGCGACTCGTCGTAGAACAGGCGCACGCCGCCGGTGACCGGCCCCAGGTCGACGGTGCCCCACTTGTTGAAGAAGACCTGGAACGTGTAGCGGGCGTTGTCCGTGTGCTGAAGGTTTCCGTAGGACTGGATCTTCGCCATCACGATGTTGAGCTGGCTCTGGTCGAAGTACCAGCCGAGCGCCCCGGCCACGATGCCGCCGAAGCAGGCGCCGAGCACGTAGAGCGCCGGCGTCTGGAGGCGGCGCCGCCTGCCGGTGAGGATCGCTGCGACGTCGGCCACGAGATCGACGCCGCCGAGCGCCAGCGCGCCGAGCACGAACGTCTGCGAGAAGCGCGGCCAGGAGTCTTCGGAGGGAAGCCCCTTCGCCATCAGCATCGCGAGGCCGACGCCGACGACGATGCCGCGTACGTAGCCGCGCCAGTCGCGATAGGCGTCGAGCAGGCGGCCGAAGAACGGCGTCGATTCGTCGGAGCTTTCGAGGATGGTGCGTGCCAGCGGGAACAGCACGGCGCCGAGGCCGGCCGCGAGGATCATCGGGGGATGCGAAAGCTCCGCGTTCAGCACGTGCGCGCCCGTAATGACGATCGCCATGAACACCGCGCCGAAGATTGCGCCCTTGGCAAGGCCGTTGCGGGCGTGGCCCAGCACGGCGCGCGCAGTCGGCGGGCGGCCGGTCAGGCCGTCGAGCAGGAGGCCGGTCATCAAGTAGACGAAGCACCAGAGGCCCGCTTGCGCGAGGCCCGCCGCCGTCACTGCAATGGCGATCGTGGAGATCGGCGGATAGCCGGTGAGAAGCGAAGGGATGTCGGCAATCGGCCGTCCCGTCGCGGCGAGCAGCGCGCTCAGGAACAGGAGCGCGTGGAGCAGCGGCGCTGCGGGCCAGTGGCGGCGCAAGATCAGGCCGATCATCCCGGTCAGGAGTTCGCCGATCGCGAACAGGATGACGATGCGCACCATCACGCTGTTGCTGGCTTCCTCGCTGCCGAGCGCCAACACGCCTGCGACCACGGCGGTCATCGCGAGCACGCCCAGGCGTTCGTAATGGTCGAGGCCGCGTCCGCCGATCGCTGCGCTCATCAGCATGGCGAGCGCGAAGGCGAAGACGGCGGTGATCGAGCCTGCGGGCGACAGCAGGATCAGCGACCCGAGGCCGCCGCCCGGCGCGATCGCCGCCGCTTCGGGCAGCGAGAGGGCGAGCAGGATCGCGACGACGGCAGCATCGGCCGCCGCGCGGAGCCACGCGATGGGTCCTTCGCGCAGCCCGGTGCGCAGCGCGAGATAGGCTGCGAACGAAACCGCCGTCGGTATCACGACGAGGCCGGGCGCGAGCGCGGCGACGGTCGCCGCGGCGATCGCGAGCAGCGCACCTGCCGTCACGAGCGGAAGGTGGGCGCCGGTCTCGAACGGGGATTCCTGTGCGAGCGCCGCCGACATGATGGTCAGGCCTCCTCGAGCGCCCGGCGCAGCCGCCGCAGGATGATCTGCCGCGTGCGTTCGTCCGGCGCCTTCTCGATCTCCTCGTTGATATCGAGGAGGAGGCGCGTCAGGTCGTTGTGCCAGTCGAGGCGGGCCGCCTGCTCGGGCGCGATGCGCGGACGGTGCGTGGCCGGAAGCGCGCGGGCGTGTGCGCCCTCAAGGTCGAACGTCTCGTCCATCTGCGGCAGGACCACGACCGACTCTGGCACGAGATCGGGCGCGATGCGCTCCTTCAGCGCCGTGAGGTTCGGCTCCTCGCCGTGAACGAGGAACAGCGTGCGCTTGACCGGCAGGCGCTGCGAGATCCACTCGACGAGCTCCGGCGCATCGGCGTGGCCGGAATAGGCGTTGATCAGGTCGATGGTCGCCTCGACGCGCACGTCGGTTCCCATGATGCGCACCATCTTCGCGCCGTCGAGGAGCAGGCGGCCCAGCGTTCCGACCGCCTGGTAGCCGACGAGCAGCACGGTCGCGTCGCGCCGCCACAGGTGTTCCTTCAGGTGATGGCGGATGCGCCCGGCCTCGCACATGCCAGACGCGGCCATGACGATGAAGAAGCCCTTCAGGCGGCCGATCGCCTTGGAGTCCTCGACTGACGTCGACAGCCGGACGTCGGGCGAGGACAGCGCGGCGATCAGCGCCTCGGGATTGTCGAGGTCGTCGGCGTGGCGGCGGAACACTTCGCTCGCCTTCTGGGCGAGCGGGGAGTCGAGGAACACCGGCACGTGCGGGATCGCGCCCTCGCGCATCAGCACGTAGAGATCGGCGATGATCTCCTGCGCGCGTTCGACCGCGAACGTCGGCACGATCAGCGCGCCGCCGCGGGAGCGCGCCGCGTTCACCGACTTCGCCAGCAGGGCGCGGCGGCCTTCCTTGGTGAAGTCGATGCGGTCGGTCGCGCCGAAGGTCGATTCGCACAGGAGGTAATCGACGTCGGCCGGGCCTTCGGGTCCGGGCTGCAGGAGCTTGTGGCGCGGGCCGACGTCACCGGAAAAGAGGAGGCGCAGCGGCGCGGCCGCTCCGTTCGAGACCTCGACCTCGATCGAGGCCGAGCCGAGCAGGTGGCCGGCGTTCCAGTAGCGGGCGCGCACGCCGGGGATCGGTTCTATCCACGTCCGGAGGTCGACGGGGCGCATGCGTTCGATCGTGCGCTGTGCGTCCTCGACGGTGTAGATCGGCTCGAGGTCGGCGCGGCCCTTGCGGCGGTCGCGCCGGTTGATGCGCTCGACTTCGGTCTCCTGGATGTAGGCTGCATCGGGCAGCATCACCGTCGAGAGGTCGATCGTCGGCGGCGTCGCGTGGATCGACCCCTGGTAGCCGTGCTTCACGAGCTTCGGCAGAAGCCCCGCGTGATCGATGTGGGCGTGGGTGAGGAGCACCGCATCGATGCGGGCGGGCTCGAACGGGAAGCGGCCGTAGTTGAGCTCGCGGAGTGTCTTCGGTCCCTGGAAGAGGCCGCAGTCGACGAGCACGCTGCCGTTTGCCGTGTCGAGGCGGAAGCACGAGCCGGTGACCGTGCCGGCGGCGCCGTGGAAGGTGAGCGTGGTGGTCATGGTGCGTCAGTCCCCTCGACGCCGGTGGGAGACGCTAGCACGCGGACGTTAATGGAAACGACATCCATCCCGTGGAAGGCTTACCCGGCCCCGAATCCGTACACACCCCCGACAACTGTCGCGAACAGTCGCATGAAACGGCTTACATCCTCCAGCATTTCTGCGTTCTTGGCGGTGGTGTTGTCGCATGCGCGCGCACTCCGTAGATTGGCGTAAACAGCCCCAGCGGAGACCCCCTTTGGAATACCGCGACTACTACAAGACGCTCGGCGTCGAGCGCACCGCCAGCGCCGACGACATCAAGGCGGCCTACCGGAAGCTCGCCCGCAAGTACCATCCCGACATCAGCAAGGAGGCCGGGGCGGAGGCGAAATTCAAAGAGGTGTCAGAGGCTTACGAGGTCCTCAAAGATGCCGAGAAGCGCGCCGCCTACGACCAGCTCGGCCAGGGCCCGCAGCCCGGCCAGACCTTTCGCCCGCCGCCCGGCTGGGACGCGGGCTTCGAGTACGAGGGCGCCGAGGAGCCGGGCTACAGCGACTTCTTCGAGCAGCTGTTCGGCCGCGCCCGCCGGCAGCGGCCGGGCGGGTCGGGGGGCGGCAGTTTCCGCGCCTCCGGCGGAGACCACCACGCCAAGATCCTGATAAACCTCGACGATTCCTACACCGGCGCGACCCGGCAGGTGTCGCTGCGCAACGCCGAGATCGACGACAAGGGCCAGGTCCAGATGAAGGAGCGCACCGTCAACGTCACGATCCCGAAAGGCATCCGCGAAGGTCAGGTCATCCGCTTGCAGGGCCAGGGCGGACCCGGCATCGGCGGCGGTGCTTCGGGCGATCTCTACCTCGAGGTCGAGTTCGCCCCCGACCCGCTTTACAAGGTCGACGGCAAGGACGTGACCTACGAGCTTCCCGTGGCGCCCTGGGAGGCCGCGCTCGGTGGCAAGGTCAAAGCCCCGACGCCCACGGGCGCGGTCGATCTCACCATCCCTCCGGGCTCCGGAACCGGCAGAAAGCTGCGGCTGAAGGGCCGTGGGCTGCCGGCGGCCGAGCCCGGTGATCTCTACGCCGTGCTGAAGCTCGTGCTGCCGCCGAACAAGGGTCCCGAGGCCGAGCGCCTCTACAAGGAGATGGCCGAGAAGCTCGCGTTCAACCCGCGCGCCGGCCTCGGAGTGTGACGCCATGACGAACGACATCGTGGTCTACGACGAGACGACCGAGGTCACCCTCGAGCAGCTCGTCACCTACTGCCACGTGCGCCGCGAGAAGGTGGTCGAGCTCGTGCGCGAAGGCATCCTCGCCCCGCACGGCGCAGCCCCCGGCGACTGGCGCTTCGGCGGCCTGTCGCTGCGCCGCGCGCGCAAGGCGGTGCGGCTCGAGCGCGACCTCGAGATCAACCTGACGGCAGTCGCGCTGATCCTCGATCTCCTCGACGAGATCGATACGCTCCGTGGGCGGACGGGCGGCTGAGCGCCTAACAGAACCCGCCCTGTCCGGACGGAAGGGCGTAATGCACCAGAAGATAGAGCGCGACGACGGCGACGACGGCGATCAATGCGATCGTCGTCAGCCGGTCGGCGATGAACGCCCGCATCCGCTCACCGTAGCGCTGCAGCAGCCAGCCGAGTGCAAAGAACCGCGCGCCGCGTGCAACGACGCACGAGACGATGAAGAACGGCAGTCCGACGTGCACGACGCCGGCCAGGATCGTCACCACCTTGATCGGCGGAATGTGCGCAAGCCCCGACGTCACGAGCAGCAGCATCGTCATCTCGCGCCCGCCACACTGGCGCAACGCGTTGAATTCATCGAGTTTTCCGTAGAACTCGAGGATCGGCTCGGCGATCAGGTGAAAGCCGTAGTAGCCGATCAGATAGCCGAAGATTCCGCCGAGCGTGGACCCGATCGTCGCGATGAGGGCATAGCGCATGGCCCGCTCGGGCCTCGCGAGCGCCATCGGCACGAACAGCACGTCGGCTGGCACGAGGAAGAACGAGCTTTCGACGAACGCGATGATGCCGAGCCAGAGTTCGGCAGCCTTCGAACCGGCGAGCGACAGGGTCCAATCGTAGAGGCGGCCGAGAACGCCTGTGCTTGTTGCCGACCGCACGTATTGCTGCTCCGAATACCCGCGCGTTACTGAACGGCGGGTGCGTTTGACTGGCGCTTCTCGATAGCCGACAGAAGTTGCGAATTCCAATACGGCAGCGGCGTCATCAGCAGTCGACCCGTGCCGATGTAGGTCCGCAGCATCGACTCGCCTGACAGCATCGAGCCGAGGATCGTGCGGGCAGGCCGTCGAACCTCAAAGCGGATGCCCGCAGTGCGCGCGATCACGAGCGCGCCCTCGACGGCGATGCCGCCGTTGTCGAGGACGACTTCGCGCACCGGGCCGTCCGTCTTGAGCACCACGGTGCCGAAGCCGCTCACCATCGTCACGTAGTGGATGAAGCCCTCCCCGGTCCAGAAGGAGGCCTCCATCGGTTCGCGGTGCAGCGTGAGTTCGACGGAGCCTTCCGAGGCCCAATAGGAGCCACGGCTCAGGATCCAGGAGTCACCGTGCAGGGCGAAGACGTGGTAGCCCCCGGCAGAAGCCTCGAGAACGACCGTGCCACTGCCGCTGAACGACGGGCGGATCAACGGCTCCTGCGACAGCGCATTGCGAAAAAAGTCCCGTGGCCGCGGCAGCGGCGCATCGACAACGATCCCGCCTTCGATGTAGGACATCGCGCCGGTTTCGGCCCGGATCGTCTCGTTGTGCAGGTGGGCGCGCACGAACTGGTGCGATTCCGTTTCGACGACTTCGAACTCGGCCATCCTGCCCTCGATACGCGTTTCCAGGACCACGGCGGACGCTATAGTGCCCCCGCTGGTTCACCCATCATGCGGAGCCGATCATGGTCAAGCCCAAACTCTTCGCCGTGGCGTTGCTTGCCAGCCTGCCGCTCCTGGGAGTGGCAGGGGAGCCGGCTGCGGCGATGACAAGGCTCGTGACCATCGGTACGGGCGGCCCGACCGGGATCTACTTCGCCGTCGGCAACGCCATCTGCCGCCTGCTGCTGGGCGCGGGTGAGGCGAAGGGCGACCGTTCGCTGCGTTGCATCGCGCCGTCGAGCGCAGGGTCGCAAAGCAACGTCGACGCGCTGATCTCCGGCGACATCGACGTCGCCATCGTCCAGTCGGACGTTCAGTACGAGGCCTATGAAGACGCGTCCGGCAAGGGCAAGCAGCTGCGGAGCCTGTTTTCACTGCATGCCGAACCCTACCAGCTCGTCGCCTCGAAGAAGTCCGGAATCAAGTCGTGGAACGACCTCGCTGGAAAGCGCTTCAACATCGGCAACCCAGGGTCAGGGAACCGGAAGACGACGGAAGTCCTGATGCAGGCCCACGGCACGCCCCGCGGCGCGTTCCAGCTGACGACCGAGCTTCCGCCCGCCGAACAGGCGCGCGCCTTGTGCTCCGACCGGATCGATGCGTTCGGCTATGTGGCCGGCGCCCCGAACTCGAGCGTCGCCAGCGCCATCGAGAAGTGCGACGCCACGCTCGTCAGCGTCGACAGCCCTGTCGAGGAGAAACTTGCCGAACAGTTCCCCTACTTCGGCATCGCGACCATTCCGAAGAGCACGTACAAGGGCGTGGATAACGATGTCCGCACGCTGTCCACGTTCGCCACGGTACTCGTGCGCGCGGACCTGCCGGACGATATGGTGAAGGCCCTGATGGCGGCGGTCTTCGACGACATCGAGACGTTCCGCTCGCAGAACCCGGCGCTCGAGAATCTCAATCTGGACGAGATGGTCTCGCGCGGGCTGATCGCCCCGCTGCATCCGGCAGCGGAAGCCTTCCTCAAGGAAAAGGGCTTGCTGAAGTAGCTCAGTCCGGCTGCATCTTCTTCAGCACCGTCTCATAATCGCCCGGACCGATCCGCACGGCGCCGGCAAACGGTTCGTCGAGAGCGGAGATCGCGTAGATGGTCATCGCCAGATAGAAGATGACGAGACCGCCGATCGTCAGGTGCAGCAGGATGCGTACGTCGAGCAGCACGATCAGCGCGATGTTGACCAGCACCCCCACGACAACGAGCCACCAGAGCACGCTGTCGATCCTTACCTTCACCTGCGCCTCACGCAGCGCCTTTGCCTGGGTGAGCGCATAAAACTGGGTCATGGTCTCGCCGTGGATCAGGTTCTGGGTCTCGCCATCGGGATCGAAAAGCTGGAGGTTGTCCTGCAGCGCCGAGAGGATGTCGTCGGATTTTCGGTCGATGATCCCAAGCGCCTGCTCCGGCCACACCCTATCGATCAGATACTTCGTATACGTGACGAGCAGCCGCTGCCCGTCCGTGCGCAATGGTTCGGGATAGTGGCTCAGGTTCTTGTAGAGCGAGAAGATCGCCGTCGTTTCGCTTTTGACGGTGGATTTTGCCTCTTCGACGTTTTGATAGGCCGCCACCGCGAGCAGGCCGAGGAGAATGCCGTAGAAGACGCTGAACGAGGAAATCGCGATTCCGACGATCTCATTGATGCCACCCTGACGCCGCAGCCAGAAGCGCAGGATCGGTCGGACGAACAGGATCAGCGCCCACGTCAGGCCGACGAACAGAATGCTCAGCCGCACGGCCGAGCCGAATTCGACGTATTCGAGCCCCATCGCGTTTCCCCGGCGATACCGCGCAGCGCGGCAAGGCCTGCTTGCCACGTTTCGCGAAAGGATGAAAGTCGGCTCGGGCTTGCCTTGCCTGCGGGCATGGGCTAATTGGCCGACTTTCCTGCGGAGAGGTGGCCGAGTGGTTTAAGGCGCACGCCTGGAACGCGTGTATACGGGAAACCGTATCGAGGGTTCGAATCCCTCCCTCTCCGCCAAGCCGACAGCATCAGCCGCACTACTCGGAGCAAGGGCCCCCAGCAGTGCCGGAATGCGCGGCCCGAGGCTCGTAAACAAAGCACTGCTCAATCAACCCGTTCGAAGGCATGCGGCCGATAGCGATTTCAACTGCGTCGGAGCGGCATAGCATCGTCGACCCGAGGACGCGTTTTCATTCCGGGTTACGGGCAGCAACAACCTCATAATGCCAAGCCGAACCCCGGGAGCAATTTCCAGGCCTCCAGGAGATTATGGATGGCGTAACACTTGCACTTGAAGATTGCTGTACTTGTTACGCGCATTAGAAAAAACTATGAAGATATTAGACCTTGGGCGGCATTGGCAAAAATCCCTCTTGGAGTATTGGGGCCTTCTGGAGGCGGGACCGCCCGGTTTCGGTGACATCGCCGAAGTAGAACGAATCCCTTTTCTTGGGGACCAGCCTGTCGCTCGCAATGGGCGTCGGATCGACAGTCCATGCGGCTTAGACGACTTTACGGGCGCGAGGCCAAAACAATCTTCGTTTGGGGATATTCTTTGCCTACCGTCCGGCGCAGTGTTTCATGACGGCGTCTATGCTCGCTGGCTTTCGTATTGTCCCAACCAACGACCGGTTTTAGGCATACGCGACGTGGGATTTCCTTCACAGGTGAACGAAGCCACGCTCGTAAGCGTCGAGCACGGCATAACCTATGGCGATTGGGTCGCCGAATACATAAACACCCTTATTCATGCGATGCCGCTCGCATCGCCACTGCTCGTCCCCGTCCGATTGCGTAGCCGACCGTTTGTCGAGAGGGACCTTGTCGCTCTGGGAATAGATTTCCGATTTATCGACCGCCCGACGTTTGTGCGCCAGGCCACCGTTCTGCATAAACGAAGATATCTGGGGCGCTGGACGAAAGAGGACGTTGCAGCCTACAGGGCTGCCTTCGGGATAACTACCGAACCTCCCCGGCGAGGATCTCTCTTGTACCTCTCGAGAGAGGGCGTGCCACACCTGCAGCATCATCCAACCCGCGTCTATCCGAACGCCGAAGTCGGCGCGCTCGTAGCCTCGCTCGGGGGCAGAACACTGAAGACACAGCAGCTCGGCCTCAAGGACTTTGTCAATGCCCGAACCGAGGCCGAAACCGTCGTTGCTGACCACGGCTCGGCGATGGTGAACCTTCAGCTTTGGGAAACGAAGAATGTCATCGAACTCGTAACGGACGGCTGGTGGGACCCCAGCATGATGTCGGTGGCCAAGTCGTCCGGAGTTCGCAACTACGCGATTGTTCGTGTAAGCGGCTCGGGGTCTGCTTGCATTGCGGCGATTCGAAATTGGATCAAGTCGTTTCAGACGTCGGTTGATTCCTTGTGGGCTGACTGAGCGAAGTGCGCCTCTGCATTTACCCGCTACTGTTTGCATCCGCAGAATGGCTTGTTCGAAGCGTATTCCGCTTCGTTATAGGCATTGCTCAACCGGGGGCGGACAGTCGCTGGAAGGCCCAGCGTGATCTGCAACTCACGGACGAGCGTTTTTACCCACAGGCGCACACTCTGGTCGAAGGACGCGGCCTCTTGCGTTTCCGCGCTCCGCACGATCCTGACATTGCCGTCGGCGTCCCCAAATGCTGTCGCCGAGAGGGCCGGGATGGGGATCTCGAATGTTCCACTTTCAACCGGCAGCCTTGCATCGCCCGGCCCTCCCCAGAGCCCCTGTCCCTGAGGCGTGAGGAAAGCGAGGACCAGTGAGCGCGCCGACCAAAGGCAACTCGCTGGACCGGAGTAAGGATCAACCACACGGGGGTCGGCCCCACAGTACCCCTGCGTGATGTTTCCTCGCTCAAGCATTCCATGAGGAATGAAGTAGCTCCACGTTGCATCCAGAGTTCGACGAGCAAGCATCGGAGTTACGCCATCACGGCGTTCAAGCGATGCAGCGATCACTGGCACGGGTACTGCGCCGCGATAACAGATGCTCCGCCCGAAGACTGGATATCCCGCCGGCGTGATCAGGTGCTGGAATTGGCGAAGAAAGTTTTCATCGCCAGCTTCAAGAGGCCACGCAGCGGGATTGATCTGTCGCTGCCAAAAGAACTCATATTGGAAGCTCCAGGCGTTGTAGTAGTCCACCTCTCCGCCAGGGCCGTCAGCGAACCACCCGTCGGCAGTTTTGAAGCTCTTTATTCGGGCCAGTCGATCCGTCGGCCGCTTCGGCAACCCGGTAAGCGAGGCGATCACTTCTGCCGTTGTCTCCTGCATGAGAAGCCAGTTGTTGTTGTTTCCCTGCGCACCTTCCGCCGCCGAAAGCCACTCGACGATCCGCTGCTTGACGGTCGCAGGGTAAGCATCCCAGACCTCAGTCCGCAGGAGCCAAAGCGAACGAGCAATATCCGCTGACTCGACGATCCGCTGATCAAACGCTTTGGGGGTTCCCCAGTAGCCCGCAGAATTTGGATCGGTTCCACTCGCGATGGCCTGTGATACTGCGAGGACCAAGTCGACCTCGCTTCCATCGTCAAGCTCGATCGATTGGCCACGACCGCTTTTCACCCAAGCCGCCATGAGAGGCGCAATGCGGGCGAAGCCCTCCAGCCGATCTGACTGCTCTCCATTGCTGCTCGGAAGGCCGGGGTACGCGGCCATGCTGCCTTCGGGGGTGCGAAACTGCATGAAACCGGAAATGAGGTAGCGCACGAGTTCCACGTATGCCGCTTCCGTCGGATGCCCGCCTGAAAACTCGTCGACCAGACGGGCCCTCGCTTGAACGGCCCAGGCGGGCTCTGGATCAGGCCGCTCGCGCAACGCCCACCAGATGCTCAAGATAACGGTTGCCAACACGGCGGCCACACGGAACACGGAGGGCTTCACAGCTTCGTTGTCCGTGTTCTCGAGAGTCTCTCCCGGTGCAGGTGGTCAGCAAGACGCAATGTTATCTGGACAATTGTCAGCGTCGGATTTGCATGACCGCCAGCCGGAAAAACTGAACCGCTGGCCACATACAGATTCGAGGTGCCGAAGACTCTGCAGTTGCGATCCACGATCCCATCCTTGCTCGTCGCAGACATGCGCGTACCGCCAAGCTGATGCGGCCCGACCAACTCGTCGTTTGCCGGATAGGGTTCGTTGTCTTGAAGCCAGGCCTTGATCTTGAGGCGGCCTATACCTGCGGCCGCCATGTACGTACCGAGCGCCTCTGTGCAAGCGAGCGCGGTATGACGCTCCAGATCGCTCCGCGTGAGATGAAGGTGTACGCGAGGGACGCCCATTGCGTCTTTCTCATCGACGAGCTTGATCCTGTTTTCCGAGCGGGGCAGTTGCTCCCAGACGGCATGAATATGGGCACCGCAAATGAGGTCTCTGTCGAAAAGCGATGCGGCCCACTGGGCAGTCTCAGGAGCAACGCAAGCGAGGTCTGCGATCAGCGCCCTCGTATCGCTGTAGCCTGCCTTCCTCAACCTCATGCAGCAATTGAGGACGCCGTGCGTTTGCATAAAGTCCGCGCTGGGGGAAATGAAGAACACCGGCCGGGAAAGTACGCGAACGCTGGGATCGGCATGCAAGAGGCGTTCGTCGACCAGCAGCGCGTCGGCCGTTGTGAAATGGGGATGGTCCATGACGAAGCGGCCAAGCAAACTTGGGTTTTCAACCAGCGCGCCGCCAAGCTGCTCATTACCCCAGAGAAGGAGGCGGACATTTTCAATTGCGCCTGCAGCAAGCGTTACGACTTGGCTCCGGACCAGACCAGCGTCGCCGGAAGCATTCTTGACAAGAAGTCCCGTAACTCTCCCCCTTTCGTGCTCGAATCCCGTCACTGTGGCATCGAGACAAAGTGCGATATTCGGGGATGCGGCAAGCGCGTTGAAATACTTTTCGCCAAAGCGCACCGGCGGCGAAAAGTGAAAAATGATCTCCTTAAGCAGCCCGCCACTCTGTTGCAAAAGCCTATCTGCCGGAAATGACTTTCCGATCTCCAGGATTTCTCCGGCAGCAGTTAGGTAAGGATCGAGATCGTCGCGCTTGATCGGCCATCCGGGGCGTTCGGGCCGAGACTCGAAGTCCTCAGCATCGAGTGGCCGGCAAAAGCCGCCCCAATGGTTTGAAGTGCCGCCGAGGTAGCGCAACCGAGTGGCGGACAAATCCGGGTATGGGTCGCCACTAACATAGCCGTCATTGAGGCTTTGTGCGGCCGAACTAAACGCCCAACCTCCACTTTCGATCAGCGCGACTTTCCAACCTCGATTTGCAAGAGCAAGAGCCAGCGTGATTCCAGCCGGCCCCGCGCCTACAATGCAACAATCGAATTGCGTTTCGGAGGCCGTGATTTCCGTGAGCGGGACGAGCATCAGCGGTCCTCGTCACGCAATACCCAGCCGCCACGCTTTATGTATTGCCTAAAGCATGCAGCTGGAATGACGACGAACGCCGCAAGAAGCTGCAGCATACGCCGTCGGATCAAAGAGGTCCTTTTGGCCTGCATGTCCTGCAAACTGCAAGAACAGCACCACCCGGACGTTGTTGCGTTGACTAACCTTAATGTTCAGACTCGGTCGCTTCTCGCCGCGATGTTCAGCCCGCGAAAGTGAGCGGGAGCGCTGTCGTCTCCTTGACTTTCTCCATGACGAAGAAGGCTGAGACGTCGGTCAGCGGCACCTTCGCGATCAGGCGCTTGTAGAGGCGGTCGTAGCCGGCAATATCCGGCACAGCCGCCCGCAGCATGTAGTCGGTTTCACCGGTCGTTCGGTATGCGCCGGTGATTTCGGGAATATCGCGAAGAGCAGCACTGAACCGATCCAGCCAGGCCTGATCGTGCTGCGACGTGCGGATAGCGATGAAGGCTGTGAGACCGAGGTTCAGCTTCGCCTCGTCCAGCAGCGCAACACGCGCGCGGATGACGCCGCTTTCCTCGAGATTTTTGATCCGGCGCCAGCAGGCGTTGCGCGACAGGCTCACCTTGTCTGCCAGATCCTCGATCGACTGGCCGGCGTCGATTTGCAGTTCCGAGAGAATCCGCTGGTCTTTTTCGTCCATCATCTGTCCGTACGCTGGGATAAACTCCCACTATTGATACTATAGTGCGCGATTTTTGGGAGCAATTTCTACCATGCTTGGTGCATGGTATCCGTCACCACGGAGGAGTTGCCCGATGCTGAAGCGTCTGTTCCAGGACCATCCCGCCAAAGTGGGCGAAAGCTACTTCGAACACATGGCGTTCGCGTTTCGCTTCTCGGGCCGGCTCATTCGGGCCGGGCTTGCCGCCTTCGTGCACGGGGTCGTTCCCGCGTGCTGCGAAACCACCGCGTCGTCTGCAGTGCTGGCGATGAACGACGAAATTCGAGCCCGGCGTGCGCTGATGGGCGGCAGCGCCGTCCGTGCCGCTCCTGAGGGAAATGTCGTTATCCAGTGAAGCAGCCCGGCTTTCCCGGGCGCCACATTCAGCCTTGCAGGTCGGTCACCGTGATCACGCGGAACGTCCGCATCTCGTCGTCCTGCTCCATGATCGAGACGTATTCGCCAGGGACAAATCGCTCTGCACTGAAGCGATAGCCCGCCTCGTCTGTCGATGCATCGCCGTGGATGTCGTAGTGGAACGACCAGGAGCCGCCTGGCCGATGCACGAGATGGCCCACTTCGTCGGCTTCGCCATCCCAGAACCGTCGCACGCGGCAGTGCTCGCGCTGCGACTTCCACTCCTCTGGGTCGAGGCTCCCGAGCCCCGTCAGTGGCGCTACGAGTTCGTAGCCGTGCGTCCGGCTGCCGTTCGGAAAGTCTTTCGTGCGCGCGAGTTCGAGGCGAATCTTCTTCAAGGCCATCAGGCGGCTCCTAGTGCGACAATAACGTCGGGACTGACATGCGTTTGAGCACGAATCTGGTCGCCCCGCCGAATACGAATTCGCGCATGCGCGAATGGCCGTAGGCACCCATCACGAGTAGATCCGCGCCATGATCGAGCGTGCGCGTCAGCAGCGCTTCGCCAGGGTTGAGCCCCGGTGTGGGGAGAGGCTCCACAGTCGCCTTGACGCCGTGCCGCGCGAGCGCCGTTGCAATCTCGGCGCCGGGAAGATTGCCGGACGGTTCGACTTCCTTCTGCGGGTCGACCCAGACGAGATGCACCGTCTCCGCCTGCTGCAGCAGCGGCAGCGCGTCGAACGCGGCACGCACGGCTTCGCGCGACCCGTTCCAGCCGACGACGACATTGGTCCCGATTGCACCGCGCTTCCAGTCGAGTGGCACGACCAGAACCGGGCGGCCACTCTCCATCACCACTCGCTCGACGAAATCGAGCTCCACGCCCGCTTCGCTGTCGGCATCGACCTGACCCACGACCAGGAGGTCCGCTGCGTGTCCGTGCAACACCACCCCATCTGCAACGGCAGGCGTCAGGGAATCAACCGTGCGCCACTCGGCCGAGACTCCGCTCTGGCGCACGAGAGCATCGAACTTCGCCTTTACGCCTGCCGACTTGTTGCGGAAGTAATCGCGCTGTGCCTCGAAGACTTCGGGCGTGACCGCCATCGTCACGGCTGGGTAGATCTGGATTGCCGGAATGACGTACAGGCCGATGAGATGTACGTCGGAGCCTTTGCTCACTTCCAGTGCGGCCGCCATCAGCGGATCGACACGTTCGACGTCGTTCAGGCAAACGAGAACAGTCTTGATCGGCATGCGCAGGATCCTCCAAGGAATTCCATCAACTAGAGAAGCGTGCGCGTCTGTCCTTGACCTGCGTCAACCGGTGCCGCCGATATGCGAATCTTGACCGGCAATCTGCTGGAGGAGCTCGCTGTCGGGCACCTCCACGAACCGGTTGCCCTTGAGCTTGATGGCTCCCAGCGCCTTGAGCTTGGTGAGTTGCCGGCTCACCGTTTCGATGGTTAGCCCAAGGAAATCCGCAATGTCCGAGCGCGTGAGCGGCAACTCGAACGCCGCTGGCGTCTTCGATGCCGGGTGGTGGGCGCACCGCGACATCAGGCTGCGCTTCGTCAGCAGCAACAGGAAGCTCGCGAGCTTCTCTTCTGCGGTCTTGCGCCCGAGAAGAAGCATCCAGTCGCGCGCTGCGTCGAGTTCGTCGAGGGTGCGCTCGAAAAGTCGGCTCTGAAGGTCCGGATGATCGCGGATGACGCGCTCGAATGCCTGATGCGAAAAGCAGCAGAGCTCGACATCGGTCGCGGCCTCGGCGAAGTAGGGGTTGCTGCGGCTATACGCACGGCCAAGAAAATCCGGCGGGAACAGCAGACCGACGATCTGCTGGCGACCGTCTGGCAGCGTCTTGGTCAGCTTGATGGTGCCGGACAGGACATTGGCGAAGAAGTCGGCCGGCTCCTGATCTGAAACGATCACCTGTCCAGCGGCAAACTTGCGGTGATGTGCGATGGAGTTCAGCGTCTGTATTTCTGCGTCATTCATCGCGCCGCACACTGCCTGGTGGCGGATGGCACAGGTGTCACACCTGAGTGTTTCGGGCAGTGTCGAATACTTGTGGCCTACCATCGTTCCCCAAGGCCCGCTTTGCTCCACGACACATCCTAACGAGGGAGAACGGGATTGGATACCCCTCCAATCGCGAAGTCATCAACTGATGCGTTGAGCCATCAACGAGCCGCTCAACACAAGGTTGTCGTCGCTGTTCGCTATCGAGAAACGGTACTTGTCGCCCTGTTGTTCGCCGATGCGAGCTTGACCTTCATCACCGACGAAGACGGGGGAGACAAAGATGCAGTCGAGGGATCGGAGAACCTCCTGCGGATGCTCCGTGGCAAAGACGCCGGTCATCCATCCGAGCACGAGCATGCCGTGCGCGATCGGGGCGCGCAGACCGAACGCAGAGGCGACGGCGGGATCGAGGTGAATGGGGTTGCGATCGCCGGATGCGCTCGCATAGAGCGCCACGTCCGCCGCCGTAAACACGCGTGAGGCGCACGGCGGCCCTGACCCGTCCGGCAGCTTCTTCGCGTTCGCCGGCGGCATGGACGGCAGGAGAAACATTCCGGACTTCATCGTCACCGCCGGCGATCCGTCTCGATCCGACAGGGTCACGGTAAGCGTGACGCGCTTCGCATTCGGGCCGGGTTCGCCGGGATCCGACAGCGTCATGCGCAGGCGAACGGTCTCCCCGACCTTGAGAGTCCGTTGGAGCTGGATCGACTGCGTCGCATGGACGACGATCGAACGGTGTTTTTGAGCGAGCGCGGTTAAGGCAGCGTCGAGTCCCACGTCGCCGCGGGCGACAAGGGCCATGCCGTACGTCGGGGGAACCAAACCGGCGGGATAGCCGATGGAAGCCGCGAACCGCGCCACTTCGTCGGCGCCGAGGACGACATCGCGTTCGACCTCCGCCATCAGGCGGGCGCCTGAACACACAGCACGGCGTTCAGGCCGCCGAACGCGAACGAATTCGAGAGCGCCGTGCGGATCGAAGCCTTGCGCGCCTCGTTCGGGACGTAGTCGAGATCGCACTTCGGGTCGCGCGCTTTCCAGTTGATCGTCGGCGGCGCCGTCTGCTGTTCGATCGACTGGATCGTCGCGACCAGCTCGAGCGCGCCCGCGCCGCCAAGCGCGTGGCCGTGCATCGATTTCGTCGAGGACACCAGCACGCGGCCTGCATGTTCGCCGAGCACGTCCTTGATCACCTGCGTTTCGACGATGTCGTTGGTCACGGTGCCGGTGCCATGGGCGTTGATGTAATCGATGTCGCTCGCGCTCACGCCGGCATCGTCGATGGCGAGCTGCATCGCGCGCGCCGCCCCCTTGGGGTCGGGACGCAGGAGATCACCCGCATCGGCCGTCATGCCGAAGCCCGAAAGATGCGCCAGGACCTTCGCGTTGCGGCGCTTGGCAGCCTCCAGGCTTTCGAGGACGACGATGCCGCCGCCTTCGCCCAGCACCATCCCCATGCGCCCCGCCGAAAAGGGCGAGCACGGTTCCGGCGACAGGACGCGCATCAGTTCCCAGGTGCGCATGCCTCCAGGCGTGATGCACGCCTCGCTGCCGCCGGTGATCACGCGGTCGACCTTTCCGGAGCGGATGAGATCGAGCCCGACGCCCGCCGCGTGCGTCGAAGAGGCACACGCGCTGCATACCGTGAACGAGGGCCCGGTGATCCCGTACGCCATGCTGATCTGGCTCGTAGCCGCGTTCGGCATCAGCCGCGGGATCGCCATCGGATCGAGCCGGCGACTGCGCTCGCCATAGAACTGGTAGAACGACTCGTCCTGCGTCCACGCGCCGCCGATGCCCGTTCCGAGGATCACTGCGGTGCGGGGGCCAGCGAGTTCCTCCGGCGCGATTCCCGAATGCCGGATGGCCTCAGCGGCCGCGACGAGCGCGAACTGCGAGAACGGGTCGAGGAACGGAAGCTTGTCGGCGGGCAGATGAGCCGCCGGATCGAATTCCTTCACCTGCGCCGCAATACGGATCTGGAGGCGCGGATCATCGCGCACGAGCTTCAGCGCGGCGATGCCGGTCCTGCCGGCGAACAACGACTCGCGAAACTCCGTCGCAGTGTGGCCGAGCGCAGAAATGCAACCGTAGCCGGTGATCGCAACGGCGACCATGTCAGGCGCTTGCCGCGTTCTTTGCCTGAACGAGCCCGGAGATGGTGTCGATGACCTGGCCGACGTTCTTCAATTCCATCATCTTCTCGTCCATGGGGACGTAAATGCCGAACTCTTCCTCGATCCCCTGAAGGATCATCACCATGTCGATCGACTGGATTTCAAGATCCTCGAGCGTCGAATCCCGGTTGATCTTCTCGCGCGGAATCATGCCTTCCCGCGCAATCACGGCAATGATCCGCTCTTCCAGATCGCCGGTGTCAACCGTGCTCATGAACCAACCCTTATCCCGTCAACTCGTCAGAGACCTTGAGTACACCCGGTGGGTTTTATAGGGCCTTGCCCCGAGGAGTTCCAGCATTCGCCGCATCGGCTGGTTGGTGTCGAGGACCCAGCCGAGTTCCGCCGATTCGAGGCCATGCCGCGCGGCGCCCTCCCGCAATTTTTCGATCGCAAGAAGGGCAAGGCTCGCGCCGAGCGCGGTATCCTTGTACTTCTTGCGCACCCCCATGAGCGCTACGCGGGCCGTGCGATAGTTTCCCTTCATCCAGCGGGACAAAACGGTGAACCACCCCGCCGGAAGCAGCTTCCCGTTGCAGCCCGCGAACAGCTCCATGAGATTGGGCAGCGCCAGTGCGAATGCGACTGGCTCCCCGTCGACCTCGACGATCGACACGCACTCGTCCAGCAGGAAGGGCTTCAATTCCTTGGCGAGATGGTTGATCTCTGCTTCCGTGTACGGAACAAATCCCCAGTTATCTCGCCATGCGTCGTTGAAAACGTCGCGGACGATCGTCGTCTCGCGGCCGATCTTCTTCATGTTTGCAAGCCGGACAGTGATGCGGCTGTCGAGGCCGCGGTCGATCATCCGTCGCGCAGCCGAGATCGGTTTCGACAACTGCGGGTAATCGTAAGAGTAGAGATCGACCGCCTTCGCGTATCCCGCCTTTTCGACGAGCGGCCCGAGCCAGGGTGGATCCCACGGGATGAGGAACATCGGGCGCTCGGTAAAGCCGCCTACAAGCATGCCGCTTTCGGCATTGATCGACATGTTGAAGGGCCCGGTCACTTCTGTGACGCCGCGCGCCTTTAGCCACTGGTGCGCCACGCCGAACAGCTGTGCCACCAGCGCAGGATCGTTGCCCGCGGCAAGGGAACCGAAGTGGCCCATGCCCTTGCGCCCCATCTCGGCATCGAGCGTATCGACCTGCGCGCCGATCCGGCCAACGGCCCGGCCATCCTTGTAGGCGATCCAGAATGCCGACGCTGCATGCTTGAAGTACGGATTGAAGCCCGGATCGATGTTCTGGAATTCGATCAGGTCGAGTGCCGGCTGATATCCCTCGACCCGCTGGTAGAGATTGCGGGCGACCGCGGCAAAGCGCTTGAGGTCGGCCTTCGACGTGCATTCACGGATGGTGACGTCTGTGGACATCGGCATGGGGCGCGATGAAGTCAGGCGGCGTGCGAGGCGGAGGAGGCCGGTTCCGTCAACACCGAATAGAGCGCCGTGGTGTCTTCCGTTCCGCGCAGCTTCTGGATGATCGAATTGTCGCGCAACAGCCGCGATACCTTCGCCAGCGCCTTCAAGTGATCCGCACCGGCAGATTCCGGTGCGAGCAACACGAACACGAGATCGACGGGTTGGTCATCGAGCGCCTCGAACTCGATCGGCGCGCTCAGGCGGACGAACAGGCCGACCACTTTCTTCAGATCCGCAAACTTCCCGTGCGGGATTGCAATGCCGGAACCGAGGCCGGTCGAGCCGAGGCGTTCGCGCTGCAACAGGGTTTCGAAGATGGTGCGCTCCTCGAGACCCGTCAACTTCGTCGCGCGCGCGGCGATCTCCTTGAGCAACGCCTTCTTGTTACGCACGCCCTGCTCGTAAAACACGGCGTCGCGTTCCAAAATCTGACTAAGCTGCATGGGCGCCCCGTCGGAGTCCGAAAACGTTGATGACAGTGTACTCTGTTTCCAATTGGAAACGGGCCTCAGGCTCGCGACAGCGGACGCTTTTCCCCGTTGAGACGGCAGTTTCAGCGTGACAGGCCTTGAAAGTGAGCGGACGCTATCCCCAGCCGGAGGGCTAGTCAATGCATTTCAGGCAACCGACTCAGCCGTAAAGCTTGCGCTCTCGCCGGCGCTGCACCGATGACAGAATTCCCATTGATTCCCGGTACTTGGCAACGGTTCTCCGGGCGATCTCGATGCCGTCGGCGCGCAGCATGTCGACGATCGCGTCGTCGGAAAGAACCTCGCTTCCCTCGTTGTCCACCATAACCTTGATCCGGGCGCGGACGGCTTCGGCCGAGACGACCGCTTCACCATCCGTCGCGGCGATCGCGGTGGTGAAGAAGTACTTCATCTCGAAAATGCCGCGCGGCGTTGCGAGGTACTTGTTCGACGTGACGCGGCTCACTGTCGATTCGTGCATGCCGATTGCCTGCGCGACCACCCGCAGATTCATCGGCCGCAGATGCTGTACTCCGTGCATGAGGAAGGCATCCTGCTGGCGAACGATTTCCTTCGATACGGTGAGGATGGTGCGGGCTCGCTGGTCGAGGCTCTTCACAAGCCAGGACGCGGTCGAATGGCAGTTCGACACGAACGTGCGGTCCTCGTCCGACAGCGGATTGCGCGACACGGTCGTGTAATAGTGATTGTTGACGAGAACCCGCGGCAGCGAGTCCGAATTGAGTTCCACGAGCCACGTGCCATCCGGCGCCGCGCGCACGATCACGTCGGGAATGACGGGCTGAATGATGAGCCGGCTGAACACGGCGCCGGGCTTGGGGCTGAGCGAGCGCAACTCCGCCAGCATCTCCTTGAGATCGTCCGGCTCCACGCCGCACACATCCGCGAGCGCGAGCAGATCGCGCCGCGCGACCAAATGAAGATTGTCCAGCAGCGTCGCCATCGCCGGGTCGAGGCGGTCCTGCTCGCGCAACTGGATCGCCAGGCATTCGCGCAGGTCGCGAGCGAAGACGCCCGAGGGCTCAAACTTCTGGAGCTTCTGCAAGACCTCTTCGATGCGCGCGGTGGACGTGCCGAGGCTCTCGGCCAGGCTTTCGACCGATGCCGTGAGGTAACCCGCCTCGTTGAGGCTGCCGATGAGGTAGGAACCGATCAGCCGTTCGGCCGGATCGGTCGTGGCGATGGCGAGCTGACGATGGAGATGATCCGACAGGCTCGTCTCGGATGCGACGATCGATTCGAGGTCGTTTGCGTCCTCCATACGTGCGCCGGAGCCCTGCACGGACTGCCACCCGGAATCGGTCGGTGTTCTCGCCGATGCCGGGTAGTCCGCGGGCGAGGCATCGTCGTGTTCGGCCGTGGCACCGGAGTCGTCGCTCTCGGGCTCGCCGCGCTCCGGCTCGCTGACCGGCTCGTCGCCCGGGTCGTCGGCACGCTCGAGGAGCGGATTTCTCTCGAGTTCGGCATCAATGTACGTCTGGAGGTCGGCATTCGACATCTGCAGCAGCTTGATCGCCTGCTGTAGCTGGGGCGTCATCACCAGGCTCTGCCCTTGGCGAAGCTCCAGTTTCTGAACGAGTGCCATTAACCGATACCAACCCTGCGTGTGCCGTCGCGCACCTTAGAGGCTGAATCCTTCACCGAGGTAAAGCCGGCGTACTTCCGGGCTCGCCACGATTTCCATGGGCCGGCCTTCCATCAGCACCTGGCCTTCATGAATGATCAGCGCCCGGTCGATCAGCTCCAGAGTCTCGCGTACGTTGTGGTCAGTGATGAGGACACCGATTCCGCGAGAGGTCAACTGCCGCACCAGCGTGCGAATGTCGTTGATGGCGATCGGATCGATGCCGGCGAACGGCTCGTCGAGCAACATGAACTGCGGCCGCGCCGCCAAGGCTCGGGCGATTTCCGTACGGCGGCGCTCTCCGCCGGACAGGGCGATCGCCGGCGATTTCCGGAGATGGCCGATCTGGAATTCATCGAGAAGCTCGTCGAGCAGCCGGTTTTGTTCGGCCCGCGACTTTTCGTGAAGTTCGAGCACAGCCCGGATGTTGTCCTCGACCGTGAGTCCACGGAAGATCGACGCTTCCTGCGGCAGGTAGCCGATCCCGAGCCGGGCGCGACGGTACATCGGCAGATGCGTGATATCGGTGCCGTCGAGATGGATCGTGCCACTGTCAGCGGCGATCAGTCCGGTCACCATGTAGAATACCGTGGTCTTGCCCGCACCATTGGGGCCGAGAAGGCCGACGGCTTCGCCGCGACGCAAAGCGAGGCTCACGTTACGAACCACCGGCCGCCGCCGGAACGCCTTCGACAGGGATGTCGCGACGAGATCGCCGGGCCCGCCATCGTTGCCCCGGCTGGCGGACGCCCCTGTCGCCGCCCCTCGCGTCGGCTCTTGCAGGACGGACCTGTCCGTCTTGCCTGATGTTCGTGTCGAAGTCTTCATCGGCAGCGTCACTGGGGCACGAAGTTTCCTTTGACGCGGCCACCGGTCATCGTGGTCTGGTTCGTTTTAAGGTCGACCTGAAGCTGCTTGCCCTTCAGCACATTGGTTCCCTGCGTGAGCACGACCAGATCGCCGCCGACGGTGAGAAGGTTCTTGGCGACGTCGATCTTCGCCCACTCGCCCGTGATCCGCTCGCGCGGCGTCGTGATGACGACATTGCCCTTGGCGTCGATGGTCGTGACTTCGGTCTTGCGCTTGGTCGCGGTGTCGCTGCTGGAAGAGCTTCCGGACGCGGGATCGGTCGCCGTGCCACTGGCGCCGGCCGAACCGGATTCGGCCGATGCAGTCTCGGCAGGTTGCGCCGCCGTGGCCGCAGCGCCAGTGCCGGCCTGCGCGTCCGATGCCGGGGGAGCCTTTGCATCACTCGCCTTGTAGAACACCGTCATCACGTCGCTCTTGAGGTTCACATCACCACGCTGGGCGTCGACATTGCCGGTGAACACGGCTTTCTTTTCGGCGTCGATGAATTCCATCTGATCGGATTCGACATTCACGTCAGGCGCCTGCTTGGCGGCTTTCTTCGACGTCTTGGTCTCGGCGGTTGCCGTAGCCGCTGACGTGTCCGTCTGTGCGTTCACCGGAAGCGCCAGATTTGCCGCCGCCAGTGACATCGCAACGGCACAGCCGAGAAGGAATTTCTGAACTTTCATTGAACCTGTTCCGTCTGGTTCTCGTCTCGAATGACCGTATGCACCCGGTTCTTGAACAGGATGCGCGCCCCGTCGTTCATCACGTCGACGCCGCCCGCCTGCACCGTCCCGCCATCGAACACCACATTGACCTTGCTTTCCGAAGTAACGTGCTGATCATCGAGCGATACCTGCGCCTTCTCGAGATCGGCTACGAACTGATCGGGTGACACTACCTTGACGTTTCCGATGAGATCAATGCGGCCTGTCTTGCTATTGTAGAGGGCACGATCCGAGCGAAACGTCAATTTTCCCGAATTGCGGGTCACTTCGCCTGAAACCTCCTCGAGTGCGACCTCGTCCGTGTTGGACTCGTTCTGGATGGCCCTGGCGGCGCGTACGAGGAACGGCCGGTTCGACTTGTCTGCCGTGAGCAGCGTGGACTGGTTGACGCGGACGGCGGTGTCCTTCGAGGTGCTTTTGGCGGCGTTCTTGTAGGGGTCGGGCGTCGAATCGCTGTCGAAGCTCGTGGCGGACCAGATGAACCACGATACGAGCCCCAAGGCCGTCGCGACGAGGAGCCAGCTCCCGATGCGATAGTTCATCGCCGCCGCTTACCGCCGGAGCCTAGTGGGCAAAGATATCCTCCTCCGGCCAGCCGGCCAGATCGAGGGCGGCGCGCGTCGGAATGAAATCGAAGCACCGCTGGGCAAGATCGACACGGCCTTCGCGCTTCAGCATCTGGTCGAGCCTGGCGCGCAGTTCGTGCAGGTAGACGACATCGAGGGCCGCGTACTGCTTCTGTGCGTCGGAAAGCACGTGCGTGCCCCAGTCCGACGTCTGCTGGTTTTTCGACAGCTCGATGCCCAGCATCTCCTTCACGAGATCCTTGAGACCGTGGCGGTCGGTGTAGGTCCGCGTCAGGCGCGATGCGATCTTGGTGCAGTAGATCGATTGCACGTCCACGCCGAGCCACTGCTTCACGGCGGCGACGTCGAAGCGCGCGTAGTGGAAGATCTTGAGCACGGCTTGGTCTTCGAGCAGCGCCTTCAGGCGCGGCGCTGCAAACGTGTCACGGTCGATCTGGACCAGATGCGCATTGCCGTCGCCAGACGACAGCTGCACGACACAAAGCTTGTCGCGCTTCGTGTTGAGCCCCATCGTCTCCGTGTCGACGGCGACCGACGAGCCGAAGCTTAGGTCGGCCGGCAGATCACCCTTGTGAAGCTTGACAAGCATCTCTGCCGATTTCCCGGCTGGCGCGGATCATCTGCCGTTGGTGCCCAGAAGAGGACTCGAACCTCCACGCCTCGCGGCACTAGTACCTGAAACTAGCGCGTCTACCAATTCCGCCATCTGGGCCTAGGGCGTTCCAATAGGTGGCCGGAGTGCGCTTTGTCAACCTTCGAAGAGTGCGTGCTTTTGCGGTTTGCAAGCGGACAAACAGGCGGGCTAAAAGGCGCACGACGACGGCCGGACCCCGGCCCGCACCCAAGGGGAAAGCGGATGAGCGACGGCAAGCTGATTACGGTGATCGGTGGATCGGGATTCGTCGGGCGATACCTGATCCAGTCGCTGGCGCGCCGTGGCTGGCGCATCCGCGTCGCAGTGCGCCGTCCGGACCTCGCCGGTTTCCTGCAACCCCTGGGCTTTCCAGGCCAGATCAGCCCGGTGCAGGCCAACATTCGATACCCGGAAACGATCCGCGCCGCGGTCGAGAGTGCGAACGCAGTCGTGAACCTCGTCGGCGTCCTCTACAACGCCGGCAGCCAGGATTTCCAGGGGCTGCATGCTTGGGGTGCCGAACTCGCCGCGTCGGTCAGCCGCGACGCCGGCTGCAGCCGCTTCGTCCAGGTCTCCGCGATCGGCGCCGACAGCGCCAGTGCGTCCGAATACGCGCGCACCAAGGCGGCCGGCGAACGGGCCGTTGCGGAAAACTTCCCCGGGGCATCGGTGGTCCGGCCGTCCGTCGTGTTCGGCCCCGAGGACAATTTCTTCAACCAGTTCGCCAGTCTGTCGCAGACGCTGCCGGTGCTGCCGGCGTTCGGAGGCGGCAGTACGAGGCTGCAGCCTGTTTACGTCGGTGACGTCGCTGAAGGCATCTGCCGGATTCTCGAGCGGGAGGAGACCCGGGGCAGGACGTATGAGTTCGGCGGACCCGAAGTGGTGACGCTGCGCCAGATCTTCGAACTGACGATGAAGTGGGCCGGCACCAGCAGACCGATCATTTCGATCCCATGGTCGGTGGCGAAGATGCAGGCCTCCGTCATGCAGCTCCTGCCGAAGCCGATGCTGACCGTCGACCAGCTCGAGCTCCTGAAGCGCGACAATGTCGTGAGCGAGGCTGCCAAGCGCGATCATCGCACGCTCTCCGGTCTCGGTATCGAGCCGACGGGCATGGAGGCGATCGTGCCGGCCTACCTGCACCGCTATCGCAAGGCCGGCCAGTTCGCCGCATCGGCCTAGAGTTTTTGACGATGAACCTCGTCGGGGACGACTGGCAGAACCTGCCGGTCGTCGATGCGCTGCCGTCCATCCTCGAGTCGCTGAATGAGCAACCGAACCTGCTCATCGCGGCCGAACCGGGAGCGGGCAAGACGACGCTCGTTCCGCTGGCGCTGCTCGATGCGGGTTGGCTCGGAAACCGCAAGATCCTGGTGTTGGAGCCGCGGCGCGTAGCGGCGCGCGCCGCCGCCAACCGCATGGCGACGCTTTCCGGACACCCCGTCGGGGAGCTCGTCGGCTATGCGACGCGGCTCGACACGAAGCTCTCCGCAACCAGTCGAATCGAAGTGGTGACCGAAGGCATTCTGGTTCGCCGGCTGCTGGCCGATCCATTGCTCGAAGACGTGGGCGCGATTCTCTTCGACGAGTTCCACGAGCGCACGCTCGACGCCGATCTCGGCCTTGCGATGGCCCTCGACGTGCAGGGTGCCTTGCGCCCGGACCTGCGCATCGTGCTCATGTCGGCGACGCTCGCGCAGGCCTCCGTGGAGCGCGTGTTGCCAGGTGTCCGATCGATTGCGGTGCCGGGACGGACGTTTCCCGTCGAAACGCGCTACGGTGAGCGGCCGGTCGTACATGAGCTCGTCCAGGCCGCCGCGAAGACGACGCAGCGCGCGCTGCGGGAGAACTCGGGCGACATTCTGGTCTTCCTGCCAGGCGAATCCGAAATCCGCCGATGTGTCGAGCTCCTGCGTGCCGATGACAGGGCGCACCTATCGATCCTCCCGCTGTATTCCTCGCTGCCGGATCAGCAGCAGGACGAGGCGCTGCGCCCGTTTGCGCCGGGCCAGCGCAAGGTTGTTGTCGCGACGACCATTGCCGAGACGAGCCTGACAATCGAGGGTATCACGGCGGTGGTCGATGCCGGCTACAAGCGCGGCCCGCGCTACGATGCGCGGCGTGGCGTCACGCGCCTGCGCACGGTGCGCGTCTCGCTCGCGGCGGCCGATCAGCGGCGGGGCCGGGCCGGGCGATTGGGGCCGGGCGTATGCTACCGGCTTTGGTCTGAGGCCGAAGACCGACAGCTCGTCGACCATGACGAACCCGAGATCCTGTCGGCCGACCTCGCGCCTTTGGTGCTCACGCTTGCGGCCTGGGGCGTCAACGAGCCGCTTTCGTTGCGTTGGATCGATCCGCCCCCGGCAGGGCGCGTCGCTGAGTCAAAATCGCTTCTGCGCGACCTCGATGCGATCGACGCGACCGGTGCGATTACGGCCATCGGCAAACGGATGGCGTCGCTCCCGGTCCATCCGCGGTTGGCGCACATGATTGGAGTGGCCACCGAGGAAGGCTCGGGGGCACTTGCCTGCGACCTCGCGGCGATCCTGTCCGAGCCTGGCTCAGGCGGCGACCGCGGTATCGATCTCCAAACCAGGCTCGAAGAGGTCCGCCGGTCCGGGCGCGGTGCGCAGCGCGTTCGTCAGGTGGCGAGCCAGCTTCGACGAGCGGCTCGAACCAGCGGCGATTCGGTCGAGGGCGACATCGGCGGCCTCGTTGCGCTCGCGTGGCCGGATCGAATCGCGATGCGGCGCGGCGGCGACGGGCGCTTTCTCATGGCGTCAGGGGGCGGCGCCAAGGTCGAGCCCACCGATCCGCTGGCGCGCGAACCCGTTCTCGCCATCGCCGACGTCGACTTCGCGAAGGATGCGCTCGAAGCCCGCGTGCGCCTTGCCGCGCCCCTATCGCTTGCCTCGATCGAACGCCGGTTCGCAGGACGCATCGAGCAACGCGAGCGGATCGAGTGGGACAGCCGGTCGAAGTGCGTCGTGGCGCAACGGGAGCGCCGACTGGGCGCGCTGATCCTGTCGCGCGAACCGCTGACCGTGCTGAAGGGCGAGGCCGTGACGCGCGCGTTGGTGGAGGGCATCCGCAAGGAGGGGCTCTCGTGCCTTCCGTGGACGAGCGAGGCGCAAGCGCTGATGTCGCGCGTGAAGTTCGCCCGCACACTGAAGATCGCGGGCGACTGGCCCGACTGGTCGGCCGAAACGCTTCTCGCAACACTTGAGGAGTGGTGCGGGCCCTACCTCGCCGGCATGACCAAGCTCAGCGATCTCGGCGCTCTCGATCTTCGGGAAATCCTCGAAAGTTCCTTGGGTTACGACAACAAGCGCACGCTCGATCGTCAGTTGCCAGATCGATTCACCGCGCCCTCGGGGGCTGCGCTGCGCATCGATTACGGCGCTGAAGGTGGCCCTACCGTCGCGGTGCGCCTGCAGGAGATGTTCGGGCTGACGGAGTCGCCCACGATCGCCGGTGGCCGCGTTCCGCTGCGGTTCGAACTGCTGTCGCCGGCGATGCGGCCGGTGGCGGTGACGCAGGACATCGCCTCGTTCTGGCAGGGCGGCTACCGCGACGTGCGGCGCGACCTGCGCGGCCGCTACCCGAAACATCCGTGGCCGGAGGATCCCGCGCACGCGCCGCCGTCGCGACCGGGGCGCGTCCGGTAACTCGTTACGCAGACGCTGAAATCTGCTTCTTGAGCCGGGTCGCGGCCTCGACGTAGCCGCCGCCTGCACCATCGACGAAGTGCATGTGGTCGTCGCGGAACGGCGAGGGCACGAGGCACGTCATCAGTGCGTCGGGCTGCCGGTGGAGTCCATAGAAGCAGGTGCCGTCGCGATGGGCTCGTTCGAGGAGCGACTCGAGGACTCCCGAGGTTTCCCTGTCGCAGTCGACGGTGAGTTTCAGGCCGTCGTCGAACTTGCGGAAATCGGTATTCACCGCTGTCTGCCGACGGTAGTGATCGGGATCGAACCCCTTGATCTTCCAGCCGGTTTTGGCGACAACCCAGGCGATGCCGCCGCGCACGAAGGTGCGCGCCGCAGCAAGCGGCAAGGGCAGGTCGTGAGCGGTGCGGGCCTCGAAGAGGAGGGAGCGGGGCGAATAGGCGAACGGCGGGCCCTCGGCGGGGACCGGGCGGCCCTCGCCGCGCGCCTTGCCGAGGAGGGCGAGGATCTCGGCGACGAGGGTTCCGAAGTCGGCCGCGTGCCCCGGGCGCGGCAGTGCGATCAGCGAAACGACCTCGCCGCGCGCATTCGGAATCGGGGCGTAACGGCAGGAAAGACCTGACAAATCCGGCCGCGTCCCCGGCTTCGCCTCGGCGACTGCGAAGCGTCCCTCCTTCATCTGCCGCTCGGCCCAGGCCATGCCGCCGCCGGCGAACATCGCGTAGGTGACGCCCGGAGAAGGGGAGAATTTCGCGACTTTCAGGTCTGCCCCGGAAGCCCGGATGTCTGCGACCGGGACGAGGGCGGCGCGCAGTTGAAGGCCGATCTCCTCGGCCGCCCAGACGCGGGTCGCGGCGAGCGCGTCAAAGACCCGGCCGTGGTCCTCGCCGGATACCGCAAGGCCCGCCCCGTCACCGCCGAAAACGAACGGAAAAGCCTTCCCCTTCAACGCGTTGAGCGCCGCGGCGATGACGCTTGCGCCGACCAGGTTCACCGCCTTGTAGCGGCCTTCCGCGATGGCGCCGGTCGAGTTCACGACGTCGGAGACGCCGACCCACCACCCGTCCGGTATGGCCCGGTAGTGCGCGTCGTCGAGCACGTCGGTAAACGACGTGAAGGGCGCGAGATCGGCGTAAAACCGGTCGTTCATCGAGCCTTGTACGCGCGTTGTCGCGCCCTGTTGCACCGGTTGTCGCGATCTTTGACGATTCCCCGGGCCAGAACCGTTAACAAACCGTTACGTCCGGTCGCTAGAACGGTTCTCGCAGGCCTTCCACGTATCCCGTACCGGCCGTCCTGCATACCCCGACTTGACCTCCGGCCATGTCCGCGCGCCCAACCTGCCCCCCCTCGCAATCGGCGCGCGGCATGGCCGCTCCTTTTGACGTTCAGGTCAATTTGGCAGGCGGTTCGATCAGCCAGCTGACGTTCGAGTCAGGTTGCCGCTCGCCGAGATGGCCGCGCCATGCCGCCTGCAACGCCTCGGCCAGCTTCGACCGGAAGCCGCCATCCTTCGCCATGTCGCAGAAGTAGCCGAGGTCCTTTGCCGCGTTGGCGATCGCGAACCTGTAGCCGTCGTAGTCGCCCGAGCCGATCGCCGGACCCGCCATCTTGCGCAGCACGCCCGAATTGCCGGAGCCGAGCAGCATCACCTCGTAGAGCTTCGCCCGGTCGACGCCCGCCGCATCGGCGGCGCGGAAGGTGTCCGTCACCAGCGCGATCATGCCCGTGACGAGGTAGTTGCTGACGAGCTTTGCCGCGTGCCCCGATCCCGGCGGGCCGAAATGGGCGACGCGCGCGGCGAACGCCTGAAGGACCGGCTCGATGGCCTTTGCGGTTTCATCGTCGGCGCCGAGGAGGATGCCCACCTCGCCGGCGAGCGACTGTTCGGGACCGCCCGTCATCGGCGCGTCGGCGAGCGCGACTTGGCGGCGCGCCAGCCGTTCGGCAAGGCGCCGCGTAGAAGCCGGGTTCGAGGTGCCGGTGTCGATCACGATCGCGCCCGGCGCGAGATGCGGCTCCATGCGGGCGATGACGTCCTCCACCGCGGCCGAGTTCGAGAGGCACAGGATCACGACGTCGCTTGCCGACGCGAGCGCTTCGGGCGTCGGCTGCTCGACGGCGCCCTTGGCGACGAGTTCTTCCACCGGCCGGCGGTTGCGGTGCGCGATCACCGAGAGCGGAAAGGCGGCCTTGAGCAGGCGGTCGCCGATGCCGAAGCCCATCAGGCCGACGCCGGCAAGTCCGATCCTCTTCATGCGATCTCCTGGATGTCGGAGGCGACGATGCGGTTGAGCTTGCGCTCGCGGTAGAACACGTAGAGCCCCGAGGCGATGATGATCGAGGCGCCGATCAGCGTCCAGACGTCCGGCACGTTGTTGAAGAACAGGTAGCCGATGATGCTCATCGGCACGATCTGCACGTACACGAACGGCGCCAGCACGGGCGCAGGTGCGCGCCGATGCGCCTCGATCAGGAAGAAGTGCCCGACCGAGCCGAAGAAGCCCATGGCGGCGAGCGCGAACCACTCCCAGCCGTGCGGCATCTGCCAGCCTGCGAGATTGAGCGGTGTCGCGATGACGGATCCGGCCGCGCTCACGTAGAAGAGCGAGGTGATCGCCGGATCCTTGTGGCCGACGTGGCGCGTGCCGATCTGGTAGAGCGCGCCGCACATGGCGCAGCCGAGCGAGGCGAGCATCGCCCAGTGGAAGCCGGACGTGCCCGGCCGGATGATGATCAGCACACCGATGAATCCGAGAATGACGGCGAGCCAGCGGTGCGGCCCCACGCGCTCGCCGAGCAGCGGCACCGACAGCGCGCACACGAGCAGCGGCGTCGTGAACGACAGCGCCGATGTCTGGTCGAGGCGCAGGTAGTTCACGGCGAGGAAGTTGAACGCCGTCGAGCCCAGCATGAACAGGCCGCGCAACAGTTGCAGGCGCAAGTGATGCGTGACGAGGAGGTCGCGCCCGCCCGTGTACCAGAGCGCAAGCCCCACCATGATCGCGGCGAACGCGTAGCGGAACTGGATGACGACGGGCGTGGGGAGCTGCGTCACCATGTACTTCGCGGTCGAATCGAGCATCGAGAACGTGCAAACGGCCGCCACCATGAGCAGGATGCCCGAAAGCGCGCGCGATGCCGCGGTGTCTGCCTGCGATGGGGACGCCATGGGGAGGAGGTGCACTGTCCGTCGGTGAAGGATCCGGCCGGGTTCTATCCCGATTCCGGTGACAGACCAAAGACCCGCAGCGCGCGGGGCAGCCGCGTCCTGCGCTCGGGTCGCGGGCTTGGCCGACGGGGTTCGCCGCCGTATAGAGGCCGCGGGAAAATTCCGAACGGAACGGGAAGAAGGAGACGGTTGATGGACACGATCTGGTTTCGCGCCGGCGAGGCGACGGTGCTCGCCAAGGAAGGTCAGTTCACCGATGCGATGCCGGAAGTGGTGATCGGCTCGGTGAAGGGTCCGGTCGGCACCGCGTTCGCCTCGATGATGGGGCAGGCCGTCGGCCACACGCGGTTCTTCGTGATCCGCGACCTCAACCAGATGGTGCGCCCGGCGACCATGATGACGTCGAAGGTGACGATCCCGAATGCGGCCTACGTCGACCTGTTCGGCGGCGTGGTGCAGGGCGCGCTCGGCGACGCGATTGTCGACTGCGTGGCCGCCGGGACGCTGCCGGCCGCGCTTGCAGATGAGCTCTGCATGATCATCACCGTGTGGCTCGACCCGCGCGTGCCGGAGGATCCGAACCTCGACAAGGCCGACCTCTACCGCACCAACTACGAGGCGACGAAGCTCGCGATCGCGCGCGCCATGAAGGGCGAGCCGACGGTGAAGGAGCTGATCGCCAACCGCAAGACGGTGAAGCACTACGCGCTCGACGGCGTGGTGGAGTACTGACGGCTGCGGACGCGCCGACCGCGGATCTTCGGGTCGAGCCTGCGGATGACAGGGGCTTATGTCATCACCGGCCTCGAGCCGGTGATCCTCTTTCCGCCATTCGCGAAAGGATGGCCGGGTCAAGCCCGAGGATGACAATGGGGCGGGGGGGGTGGATGGTCGTGCGAGGGCAACGCCAAACGCACGCAGTTGCATCTCACGCTGCCGTCGTCATCACCGGCCTCGAGCCGGTGATCCTTTTTCTGCGCAGTCGCGAAAGGATGGCCGGGTCGAGCCCGGCCATGACGGAGGGGTTTGAGGACTGCGGTACGGGACCACTGGCCGCCTTTGTTTGTCATGGTCGGGCTTGACCCGACCATCCACTCTTTCTCGCCGCCGGCGGAATGGATCCTCGGGTCAAGCCCGAGGATGACTATGGGGCGGGGGGTGGATGGTCGTGCGAGGGCGACGCCTAACGCACGCAGTTGCACCTCGCGCTGCCGTCGTCATCACCGGCCTCGAGCCGGTGATCCTTTTTCCACGCAGCCGTGAAAGGATGACCGGGTCGAGCCCGGCCATGACGGAGGGGTTTGAGGACTGCGGTACGGGACGACTGGCCGCCTTCGTTTGTCATGGTCGGGCTTGACCCGACCATCCACGTTTCCGCGCCGTCGCGGAATGGATCCTCGGGTCAAGCCCGAGGATGACAAAGGTGGGGGCGAGGCGAGAGTTGGCCGAGGCGCGCGGAACGCGGGGCTTACATCTGGCTGACGAACTTCGTCGCGAGGTAGGCCTCGTTGCCCTCGATGCCACCTTCCGAGCCGAAGCCCGATTCCTTCACGCCGCCGAACGGCGTCTCGGGCAGCGACACCATAAAGGTGTTGATGCCGACCATGCCGCTCTCGATCGATTCCGAGAGCGCGTTCGCCGTCGCGGCCGAGCCGGTGAAGGCGTAGGCGGCAAGGCCGAACGGCAGGCGGTTGGCGCGGCCGATGACTTCGTCGAACGTCTTGAACGGGTTCATCACGGCAACTGCGCCGAACGGCTCGACGTTCATGATGCGCGAGTCCTCCGGCACCTCGGCGAGCACGGTCGGCTGCCAGAAGTTGCCGACGTTGCCGAGGCGGTGCCCGCCGGTCGCGACGCGTGCGCCGGATGATTTCGCGTCGCCGATCAGCTGCTCCATCGCGTCGATGCGCCGCGGGTTGGCGAGCGGGCCCATGCCGGTCGCCTGCTCGAGGCCGTTGCCCAGCTTGATCGCCTGCGCGGCGTGCGTGAATTTCTCGACGAAGGCCGGGTACACCTTCTCCTGCACGTAAAAACGCGTCGGCGAGATGCACACCTGGCCGGCGTTGCGGTACTTGAAGGCGACCGCCTGCGGCACTGCCTTCTCGACGTCGGCGTCGTCGAACACGATCACCGGCGCGTGGCCGCCGAGCTCCATCGTCGTGCGCTTCACGCCGTCGGCGGCGAGCTTCATGAGGAGCTTGCCGACCGCCGTCGAGCCGGTAAACGACACCTTGCGGATGACGGGCGAGGCGATGAGGTAGGACGACACCTCCGCCGGGTTGCCGAACACCACGTTGAGCGCGCCCTTCGGCAAGCCGGCGTCGTCGAGGCAGCGGGCGATGGCGAGCGCCGTGCCGGGCGTCTCCTCGGCAGGCTTGATGATGCACGAGCAGCCGGACGCGAGCGAGGTCGCGATCTTGCGCATCGGCGTGAGCGCCGGAAAGTTCCACGGCGTGAAGGCGGCGACCGGGCCGACCGGCTCCTTCACCATCATGCTGCGATGGCCCGCCATGCGGCCCGGGATGACGCGGCCATAGGCGCGCCGGCCTTCCTCGAGCGACCACTCGAGGATGTCGATCGAGGCGATCACTTCGCCCTTGGCCTCGGCGAAGGGCTTTCCTTCCTCGATGGTGAGCTGCGTCGCGATGTGGTCGGTCCGCTCGCGCATCAGGTCGGCCGCCTTCTTCAGGATCTTGGCGCGATCGTAGGCGGGCTTCTTGCGCCACACCTGGAACGCTTCCGCCGACGTTGCGAGCGCCCGGTCGAGGTCGGCCTTGGTCGCGAGCGGCAGGCGGCCCGCCACCTCGCCCGTCGCGGGGTTCACGACTTCGTGACAGTCGCGCTGGGCAGCGCCGATCCAGTCGCCGCCGATAAAGAGGGAAAGCGCGTCGTAGTGCTGGGCCATGGTCGTGGTTTCCGGGTGCTGTCGAATTTCCGGGCCGGACCCTATCGGCGGGGCTCTTGCGTGGCAAGTTTCCCGCGGGCACGGTCAGCCATTCTGCCGGCGCACGCGTGTCCTGCCCTTTTCGTCCGCCCCGGACCGGCGTAGGCTCAGCACCATGAACATCCAGCAGCCGCCCCGCCACGGGAAGAACCAGTCGCTCGAGGCCGCCGTCGCCGAGGCCGAGGAGCGTTACGTCGCCGCCAATCCGGGAAGCCGCCGCCTCGCGGACGCCGCCCGCAGCACCCTGCCCGGCGGCAACACGCGCACGACGCTGTTCTTCTCGCCGTTCCCGCTCTACATGGCGGGCGGCAAGGGCTCGACGCTGACCGATGTCGACGGCCACACCTACGTCGACTTCGTCAACGAGTACACGGCCGGCCTCTTCGGTCATTCGCATCCGGTGGTGAAGGACGCGATCGAGACGGCGCTTGGCGGAGGCCTCAACCTCGGGGCGCCGACGGCAGGCGAAGTCGAACTCTCGGCCGCCATTCGCCGGCGCTTCCCGGCCATGGAACTCTTGCGGTTCTGCAACTCGGGCACCGAGGCGAACCTGCTCGCGCTTGCGACGGCACGCGCCCACACCGGCAAGTCGCACGTGATGATCTTCGACGCCGCCTACCACGGCAGCCTGTTCTACTTCGGTCACGGCCCCTCGCCGCTCAACATGCCGTTCCCGGTGGTGACTTCGACGTTCAACGATCCCGAGCGTGCGGCCAACGACATCGCTCGGCATGCAAAGGACCTCGCGGCGGTGATCGTCGAGCCGATGCAGGGCTCCGGCGGTGCACTCGCCGGCACGCCCGAATTCCTCCGCGCGCTCCGCGAGGCGACCGCGCGCCACGGCGTCCTCCTCGTCTACGACGAGGTGATGACCTCGCGCGCCCACAAGGGCGGCCTCCAGGCGCGCGACGGCATCCGCCCCGACCTCGTGACGCTTGGCAAGTATCTGGGCGGCGGCATCACGTTCGGCGCCTTCGGCGGGCGCGCCGACGTGATGGCGCGGTTCGATCCCGCCAACCCCGACGCCTGGCCGCACGGCGGCACGTTCAACAACAACGTGCTGGCGATGACGGCGGGCGCGCGCGTCGTGAACGAGGTGCTGACGGACGAGGCGCTCGACCGCCTCAACGCGCTGGGTGACAGCGTGCGCGAGCGCCTGAACGCGCTCGGCCGCAAGCACGCGCTGCCGGTGCAGGCGACCGGCGTCGGCTCGATCTTCGGCCTCCACTTCCACGACGGCCCCATCCGCAACGCGCACGACATCGAGGAAGGCGCGAAGGGGCGGGAGGACGCGCTCGCGTCGCTGAAGAAGCTGTTCCACCTCGACATGCTGGCGGCCGGCGTCTACATCGCGCGGCGCGGCATGGGGAACCTGTCGCTCGCCTCGAGCGAAGCGGATGCCGACACGCTCGTCGCGGCGGTCGACGAGTTCCTGGCGAGCCGGGCGGACCTCATCCGCGCCTGACGCTCCTCAAGCGCCTCTGTCCCTCGCAAAGCGGCCCGATCATCGCCATATCGGCTCCCTAGGTGTTCGTCCTCGAAACCCTGTCGGAGTCGTTGATGCCCCCGCGTACCCTCCTGCTTGCCGCCGTGTCGCTGTTCGCGCTCGGGGCACCCGTCCCTGTCGTTGCGCAATCGGCTGCCCCGGTCCTTCTGGCGCAGACCGAGGGCGTGCCTCCGCCGCCGCAGGGCGATCAGGGGGATCAGGGCCAGGGCGACCAGCAGAAGAAGAAGCATCGCCAGCAGCAGGAGCAGCAACAGCCGCCCCAGCAGCAGCAGCAGGCGCAGCCGCGCATGCAGGAGCAGGCGCCGCCGGGGGGCGACCAGGCGCAGGGACAGTGGCAGGGCCAGGGCAACCGCAAGAAGCATCGCCAGCAGCAGCAGGAGCAGGCGCAGCCGCAGTCGCAGCCGGATCAATACCAGCCCCAGCAGCAGGGGGGTGGGTTCGACCAGGGCCAGAACCAGGGCAACAAAAAGAAGCGCCGCCAGCAGCAACAGCAACAGGAGCAGGCGCAGCCCGACCAGTACGCCCCGCAGCCGCCGCAGGGTGGCTACGAGCAGGGGCAAGGTCAGGGTCAGAACCGCAATCGCAAGAAACACCGCCAGCAACAGCAGGAACAGGCGCAGCCGCAGCCGTACCCGGATCAATACCAGCCCCAGCAGCAGGGGGGCGGGGTCGACCAGGGCCAGGGCAACAAAAAGAAGCGCCGCCAGCAGCAACAGCAACAGGAGCAGGCCCAGCCGCAACAGCTGCCGCCGGGCCAGGGCGGTGAGCCGCCGCTGCCGCAAGCCGGCCAGCAGGCGGAGCCGGGAACGCTGCCGCCGCCGGGAACCGGTGATGGCACGGGCCAGCAGGACCGGCGCAAGCGCGCGCAGGAGGAAATGCAGCGGCGCCTCAAGGGCCACAAGAACGGCCAGCCGGTCGAGGCCCAGCAGCCTCCGCAGGGCCAACCGCAGCAGGGCCAACCCCCCGTCGCCGGCGAGCAGCCGCCGGAACAGCTGCCGCCTGTCGCCGGCCAACCGCCGAAGCCGCAGGCGCCCGCCGCCAGCGAGCAGCTTCCGCCGGTCGCCCAGGGCGCCGATCCGCAGCGGCTGAACGATCGTGACCTGCGCCGCCGCCTGCGCCAGAACAGCGAGGCGCTCAACAACCCGAACCTCTCGCCCGCGGATCGCGCCGCCCTCGACCAGCGCACGAAGGCCGACCGGGAGGAACTCACCCGCCGCGTCGAGCGCACGACCGGCGGAAAACTCCCCGAAGCGGTGATCGCCGATCCCGCGAAGGCGCAGGCCGAGGCGAAGACGGTCATCGACGACCGGCGGCCCGCGGACCAGCTCTCCGAGGACGACCTCCGGGCGCGGCTGCAGCGCAACCGAACCCTGCTCAACGTCGAAGGCCTGTCGGACCAGGACCAGCAGGCGTTGCGCGAGCGGCTCAGAACGGATCGCGAGGCTCTGCGCCAGCGCGCCGAGTCGGACTGGCGCCAGCAGCGGCAGCGCCAGGAAAGCGACCGCCGCCGCCCGCCGGACCGGTTCGACGACCTCACCCAGGACGACGGGCGCTGGAACGGCAACACGCCGCGCCCCGGGTGGGAGGACGTACTGAACGACCGCCGCCCGCCGAATGCGCTCGACGATCGCGACCTCAACCGCCGCATCCGCGCCAACCGGTGGGCGCTGGAACACGGCTACGCCGGCGTACCGCCCGACGTGCTGCAGCGGCAGATCGAGCGCGACCGCTACGAGATGCGACGGCGCATGGTCGGCTGGCGCAACGAGCGCTACGACTGGTACCGGCAGAACAACGACGTCAACATCGGCATCAACCTGATGATCCTGCCGAACCAGCCGCCGATGTGGCGGCCGCCGCTCGAGTACGCCGAGGCTGATGACGAGATGCTCGGCGAGCAGCTCATCGCGCCGCCGACGATGCCGATCGACAGACGCTACAGCGTCGAGGAGATCGAGCAGACGCCGGCGCTGCGACAGGCGATGCCCGGCATCGAGATCGACACCATCCAGTTCGGCTTCAACGAGGATTTCGTGCCGGAAGAGGAGATCGGCGAACTGTCGCGCATCGGCGAGATCCTCGAGCAGATCCTGAGGACGAACCCGAACGAGGTGTTCCTCATCGAAGGCCACACGGACGCGGTGGGCTCCGATGCCTACAACCTCGACCTGTCGCGCCGGCGCGCCGAGTCGGTGAAGGCGTCGCTCGTCCAGTACTTCAACATCCGCCCCGAGAACCTCGAGACGGTCGGCTACGGCGAGCAGTACCTGAAGATACCGACGCCCGATCAGGAACCGGAGAACCGCCGCGTCACCATCCGCCGCATCACGCCGCTCGTCGGCCAGCGCTGAGCCGGCCAATGAGGATCACGGCGCGCGGCGGGTGAGCGTGCGGGAGACGGCGTCGCGCCAGCCGGCAAGCTTCTTTGCCCGAAGCCCGTCGTCCATCGCGGGCTCGAACCGGCGTTCGAGCTGCCAGCCCTTGGCGAAGCCCTCCTCCCCCGGCCAGACGCCCGCCTGGTGGCCGGCGAGCCAGGCGGCGCCGAGCGCCGTCGTCTCGAGCACCGCCGGGCGGTCGACGGGCGCGTCGATCAGGTCGGCAAGACGCTGCATGGTCCAGTCGGAGGCGACCATGCCGCCGTCGACCCGCAGCACCGCCTGGGTCATGCCCGGCCAGTCGCGGCGCATCGCATCGATCAGGTCGGCGGTCTGGTAGCAGACGGATTCAAGCGCGGCGCGCGCGAATTCGTTCGGCCCCGTTCCCCGCGTCAGGCCGAACATCGCGCCGCGCGCCTCGGCATCCCACCACGGCGCGCCAAGGCCGGTGAAGGCCGGCACGAGATAGACGTCCTGCGCCGGGTCGGCGGCCTCCGCCATTGCGCCGGTGTGCCCCGCGGTCGAGACGATCTTCAACCCGTCGCGCAGCCACTGCACGGCCGCGCCGGCGATGAAGATCGAGCCCTCGAGCCCGTACGACGTCCTGCCTTTGAGCCGCGACGCCACGGTCGTCAGCATACGGTTGGTCGAGGCGACGCGGTTGGCCCCGGTGTTGAGAATGGCGAAGCACCCGGTGCCGTACGTCGCCTTCAGCATGCCGGGCGCAAAGCACGCCTGGCCGAGGAGCGCCGCCTGCTGGTCACCGGCGATACCGAGCACGGGCAGCGGCGCGCCGAGGATGCCTGGGTCCGTCACGCCGAATGTCGCGGCGCAGTCCTTCACCTCTGGCAGCATCGAACGCGGCACGCGGAGGAGATCGAGCAGTTCGTCGTCCCAGTCGCCGGTGTCGATGTTGAAGAGCATCGTGCGCGATGCGTTCGTTGCGTCGGTCGCGTGCACGCGGCCGCCGGTGAGACGCCACAGCAGGAACGAATCGACGGTGCCGAACGCGAGGCGCCCGTCCTCTGCCAGTTTCCGCGCGCCGTCCACACGGTCGAGAATCCAGGCCGCCTTGGTGCCGGAGAAATAGGGGTCGAGCAGGAGGCCGGTCTTCTTCGTCACCATCGCTTCCGCGCCGCGCGCCTTCAGCGTGGCGCACAGGTCGGCGGTGCGCCGGTCCTGCCACACGATCGCGCGGTGGATGGCGCGGCCGGTCTTCCGGTCCCACACGACCGTGGTCTCACGCTGGTTCGTGATGCCGATCGCCGCGATGTCCTTGGCGTCCAGCCCGGCGGCGGCGATCGCCTTGCGCGCGGTCTCGACGGTCGTCTGCCAGATGTCCTCCGGCTCGTGCTCCACCCAGCCGGCTTGCGGAAAATGCTGGGCGAACTCCTGCTGGCCCACGCCCCGGATGGCGTAGTGCCGGTCGAACACGATGGCGCGCGAGGAGGTCGTGCCCTGGTCGATGGCGAGGATGTGGCCCATGCGGTTTCTCCGGATCGTTCGGTCGCCGATAAGAAAACCGGGGCGCGCGGCCCCGGTCCAGTCCCTTGTCGAAGTGTTCTGGCTTGCTCCCGCCTCACTGCCAGCGCTTGATGATCTCCTCGTAGGCGATCGTCTGGCCGGGCTCCTTCTCGTTCTCGAGCTTGGCGGCCGGGCCGTCGGCCTTGCCGAGCCACTGCGAGGCGTCGACGACCGGGTTCAGCCGGGGTCCGCAGCCGTTGTACACGTTCTGCTTCTCGTCGGCCGACTGCATGCGGGCCATGATCTGGTCCATCTCGCCGGCAAGCCGATCCATCGCCTGCTGCGGCGTGAACGCACCGGAGCTGACGTCGCCGATCTGCTGCCACCAGACCTGCGCGAGCTTCGGATAGTCCGGCACGTTGATGCCGGTTGGCGTCCACTTCACGCGGTCGGGCGAGCGGTAGAACTCGATCAGGCCGCCGAGCTGCGGCGCCCGCTCCGTGAACGACGGACCACGCACGGTGCTGTCGCGGATGAAGGTGAGCCCGGTGTGGCTCTTCTTCGTGTCGACGGTCTTCGACACCACGAACTGCGCGTAGAGCCAGGCGGCCTTGCGGCGGTCGAGCGGGGTCGACTTGAACAGCGTCCAGGAGCCCGCGTCCTGGTAGCCGAGCTTCATGCCGTCCTTCCAGTAGGGCCCGTGCGGCGAGGGCGCCATCCGCCACAGCGGCATGCCCTTGTCGTCGACGGTGTTGTTGCCCTCGCTCTTCGGGGCCACCATGTTCGCGGTGAACGCGGTGTACCAGAAGATCTGTTGGGCGACGTTGCCTTGCGCGAGCGCCGGCAGCGACTGGTAGAAGTCGAGGTCGGCGGCGCCGGGCGGCGCGTACTTCTTCAGCCACTCGTCCCACTTGGCGATCGCGAACACCGAGGCCGGCGCGTTGGTGCCGCCGCCGCGCGTCACCGAAGCGCCCTGCGGATTGCAGGTGCCGGCCGGCATGCGGATGCCCCACTCGTCGATCGGGTGACCGTTCGGCAGGCCGGGCGACGTCGAGCCCGCCATCGACAGCCACGCGTCCGTCATGCGCCAACCGAGGTCGGGCGCGCGCTTGCCGTAGTCCATGTGGCCGTAGATCTTGACGCCGTCGATCTCCTTCACGTCGTTGGTGAAGAAGTCCGCGATGTCCTCGTAGGCCGACCAGTTCACCGGCACGCCGAGCTCGTAGCCGTACTTGGCCTTGAACTTCTCCTTGAGTTCCGGCTTGTCGAACCAGTCCTTGCGGAACCAGTAGAGGTTCGCGAACTGCTGGTCGGGCAGCTGCCAGATCTTGCCGTCCGGACCCGTCGTGAACGAGATGCCGATGAAGTCGTTGACGTCGAGCGTCGGGTTGGTGACGTCCTTGCCTTCGCCCGCCATCCAGTCGGTGAGGTTGACCGCCGACTGGAGCCGCGAGTGCGTGCCGATCAGGTCGGAGTCGTTGATGTAGCCGTCATAGAGGTTGCGGTTGGTCTGCATCTGGGTCTGCACGGCCTGGACGACTTCGCCCTCGCCGAGCAGCTGATGGTTCACCTTGATGCCGGTGATTTCCTCGAAGGCCTTGGCCAGCACCTTCGATTCGTATTCGTGCGTCGGGATGGTTTCGGAGAGAACGTTGATCTCCATCCCCTTGAACGGCTCGGCTGCCTTGATGAACCATTCCATCTCCTTCATCTGATCTTCCTTCGAGATCGCGGAAGGCTGGAACTCCTGGTTCACCCACTTCTCTGCGGCGGCCATGTCGGCGAACGCCGGAGCGGCTCCGTACAGGAGTCCGATCGCGGCGACCGACGCCAGCAATTTCAGTCTCATGGCATATCCTCCATTCGCGTTGCTGATGCACACGATGACCGTGTGTGCGTCGCCCGGAGCGGCCGGTCTTGCGCCGCCACGCCCCTTGCGCCGGATGCATCCGGGACTGCCCCCGGACGATGCATTGTGGTGCCGCTCAGACCCATCGAAACACCGCGAGGGCAAGCAGCACCGAAACGATCGACGCGCCCCACAGCGGCGCATCGGTGAGAGCGAGCCAGATCAGGTGGACGTAGGCTGCCGCGAGCAGCGAGATGAACAGCCGGTCGCCGCGCGTCGTGTCGAGGCCGAGCACGCCGTGGCGCGGCGCGCCGCCGGGGCTCGCCATCTCCCACAGCGACATCCCGACGAGGGCGAGCGCGATCAGGCCGAAGAACAGGCCCGTCTGCCACGTCCAGGCCATCCACGAGAGGTCGAATGCGTGCTGTTCCATGTATCACACCCTCCCCAGGGCAAAGCCCTTGGCGATGTAGTTGCGCACGAACCAGATGACGATCGCGCCCGGCACGATGGTGAGAACGCCGGCCGCCGCAAGGAGCCCGAGCTCGTAGCCCGAGGTCGAGGCGGTGCGCGTCATCATCGCCGCGATGGGCTTCGCCGCGACCGAGGTCAGCGTCTTCGCAAGCAGCAGCTCCACCCAGGAGAACATGAAGCAGAAGAACGCGGTGACGCCGATGCCCGAGGCGATGAGCGGCATGAAGATCTTCGTGAAGAAGCGCGGGAACGAGTAGCCGTCGATGTAGGCCGTCTCGTCGATCTCCTTCGGCACGCCCGACATGAAACCCTCGAGTATCCACACAGCGAGCGGGATGTTGAACAGGCAGTGCGCGAGCGCCACCGCGATGTGGGTGTCGAACAGTCCCAGCGCCGAGTAGAGCTGCAGGAACGGCAGCGCGAAGACGGCCGGCGGCGCCATCCGGTTGGTCAGCAGCCAGAAGAACAGGTGCTTGTCGCCGAGGAACCGGTAGCGCGAGAAGGCATAGGCGGCCGGCAGCGCGAAGGCGACCGAGATCACCGTGTTGAGGCCGACGTAGATGATCGCGTTGATGTAGCCCGTGTACCAGGAGGGGTCGGTCAGGATCTTCTCGTAATTGGCGAGCGTGAACTCGCGCGGAAACAGGCTGAAGCCGCCGAGGATCTCGTTGGTGGTCTTGAACGACATGCTGACGAGCCAGTAGATCGGCAGCATCAGGAACACGATGTAGAGGGTGGGGACGAGCCAGCGCAGCTTCATTTCGCCGTCTCCCCCTTCATCGTCAGCGTATAGAAGAGCCAGCAGACGAGCAGCGTCATCAGGAAGTAGATGATGCTCATCGCCGCCGCGGTGCCGAGGTTGAACTCGCCGAGCGCCGCCTTCACGAGGTCGATCGACAGGAACGTCGTCGCGTTGCCGGGGCCGCCGCCGGTGAGCACGAACGGCTCCGTGTAGATCATGAAGGAATCCATGAAGCGCAGCAGGAACGCGATGATGAGCACGTGCTTGAGTTTCGGCAGCTGGATGAACCGGAACACCGACCAGCGCGAGGCGCCGTCGATCGAGGCGGCCTGGTAGTAGGCGTCCGGGATCGACTGGAGGCCGGCGTAGGCGAGCAGCACGACCAGCGACGTCCAGTGCCAGACGTCCATCAGCACCACCGTGAACCAGGCGGAGGCGACGTTCTGGCTGAAGTTGTACTTGAAGCCGAGCGCGTTGAGGCCGTAGCCGAGGAGCCCGATGTCGGGCAGCGCAAAGATGTTCCACATCGCGCCGACCACGTTCCACGGGATCAGCAGCGGCAGCGCCATCAGCACGAGGCATACCGAGGCCCACACGCCGCGCCGCGGCATGGCGAGCGCGATGGCGACGCCGAGCGGCACCTCGATCGCGAGGATCACCGCGGTGAAGATCGCCTGCCGGAGAAGCGAGTCGTGGAAGCGGTCGGAGCGCAGCACTTCGGCGTACCACTTCACGCCTTCGAAGAAGAACACGTTGTCGCCGAAGGTGTCCTGAACGGAGTAGTTCACCACCGTCATCAGCGGGATGATGGCGTTGAAGGCGACGATGATCAGCACCGGCAGCACCATGAACCACGCCCTGTTGTTCCAGGTCTTGTCCATGGCTCAGGCCCCGGGCTCGATCAGTCGCGAGTCGACGTAGAGGTTCGCGGCGCCGTCGACGAACGACATCCGGGGGCTCTCCGGGATCGGCTCGCCCTCGCCGACGATCGCGTTGACGGCGATGCCGTCGAGGTCGGTGCGTACGATGCGGTAGCGGCCGACGTCCTCGACCTTGCGCACCGTCACGGGAATGCCGGTCCTGCCGCCGCCGAGTTTCACGAACTCGGGCCGAACGCCAAGCTCCGTCTTCTGGCCGGGCGCCGGGCGCACGCCCTTCGGCAGCGTGATGGCGTGGCTCCCCACCATCGCCTTCGCGCCGTCGACCGTGCACGGAATGATGTTCATGCCGGGCGAGCCGATGAAATAGCCGACGAACGTGTGCTTCGGCTTGCGGAACAGCTCGTCGGGCGTGCCGGCCTGCACCACCTCGCCCTCGTACATCACCACCACCTGGTCGGCGAAGGTCAGCGCCTCGGTCTGGTCGTGCGTGACGTAGATCATCGTGAAGGCGTAGCGGCGGTGCAGCTGCTTCAGCTGCGAGCGCAACTGCCACTTCATGTGCGGGTCGATGACGGTGAGCGGTTCGTCGAACAGGATCGCGTTGACGTCGGAGCGCACGAGGCCGCGCCCGAGCGAGATCTTCTGCTTGTCGTCGGCGGTCAACCCTTGCGCGCGCTGCTGCGCCTTGGCGGAGAGCCCGATGAGGTCGAGCACCTCGCGAACGCGCCGTTCGACGTCCGCCTCGCCGACGCCGCGGTTGCGCAGCGGGAAGGCCAGGTTGTCGAACACGCTCATCGTGTCGTAGACGACCGGGAACTGGAACACCTGCGCGATGTTGCGCTCGCGCGTCGAGAGGCTCGTGACGTCGCGCCCGTCGAACAGCAGTTTGCCGGAGCTCGGCGCGATCAGGCCGGAGATGATGTTGAGCAGCGTCGTCTTCCCGCAGCCGGAGGGACCGAGCAGCGCGTAGGCGCCGCCGTTCTTCCAGGTAAGCGAGAGCTCCTTCAGCGCGTAATCCTTCTCGTCGCGCGGATGGGCGAGGTAGGAGTGGCGGATGCGGTCGAGCACGATCTCAGCCATGCGAGCCTCCAGCCTCTGCCGCGGCGCGGGCGAGAAAGCGCCCGTCGCGGTCGAACAGCATGAGGCCCGTGGGCTCGATGTGGAGCTTGAGCGCCTTGCCCGGATCGACGTCGTGGATGCCGTGCGCGAGCGCGACCCAGCGGGCGCCGTCGCAGTCGACGTGGATGTAGCTTTCCGATCCCGTGAGTTCCGTCACGACCACGTTCGTGTCGACCTCGACGCCGCCGTCGCGGGGGTGATCGAGCCGCAGGTGGTGCGGCCGGAAGCCCGCGACCACCGGCCCGTCGGGCAGCCGCTTCGCCTCGCCGGATAGCGTCATGCGGCCGCCGCCCTTGAGCAGCAGGCCGCCGCCCTTCTTCTCGGCCGCAACCGTATTGAGCGGCGGATCGGAGAACGCGGCCGCCGTGCGCAGGTCGTGCGGGGTGCGGTAGACATCGAGCGTCGGGCCGAACTGCGTCACGCGGCCCTCGTGCAGCGTCGCCGTGTTGCCGCCGAGGAGCAGCGCTTCGGACGGCTCGGTGGTCGCGTAGACGAAGATCGCGCCCGAGCCTTCGAACACGCGCGGCAGCTCGGCGCGCAGTTCCTCGCGCAGCTTGTAGTCGAGGTTGGCGAGCGGCTCGTCGAGGAGCACGAGGCTCGCGTCCTTCACCAGCGCGCGGGCGATCGCCGTGCGCTGCTGCTGGCCGCCCGAGAGGCTGAGCGGCAGCCGGTCGAGATAGGGCGTGAGCCGCAGCAGTTCGGCGACGGACCTGACCTTGCGGTCGATCTCGTCCGCCGGCCGTCCCGCGACGCGCAGCGGCGAGGCGACGTTCTCGTAGACGGTGAGCGAGGGGTAGTTGATGAACTGCTGGTAAACCATCGCCACGTTGCGGCGTTGCACCGGCACGCCGGTCACGTCCTTGCCCTCGAAGGTGACGCGGCCGTGCGTCGGCCGGTCGAGGCCCGCCATCAGGCGCATCAGCGTGGTCTTGCCGGAGAGCGTTGGCCCAAGCAGCACGTTGAGGCTGCCGCGTTCGAGCGCAAGATCGACCGGACCCATCACCGTCTGGCCGGCCTTGTCGAGGCGCACGTTCTCGAGCCTCAGCATCGGGCCGCCTCCGCAGACCGCGCCGCGCCGGCCCTGACGGTGGCCAGATGCTCGTCGAGCCGCTTTCGCCCTGCTGACGAGACACGCAGCCCCAGCTTCGAACGGCGCCACAGGATGTCGTCCGACGTTTCCGCCCACTCCTCCTTCACGAGCCAGGCGATTTCGCGGGCGGTGAGGCCTGCCTCGAAGGCCTCGCCGAGGTCGGCCGCGGAGCGGGCACCATCGAGGATCCGGCGCGCGTTGGTGCCGTAGAGCTTGACGAGCCGCTTCGCCTGCGCGGGCTCGAGGAACGGATGCGTCGACACCAGCGAGCGCGCCAGCGCCTCGCGGCCGTCGGTCGGAAAATCGCCGCCGGGCAGCGGCGCGCTAGCGGTCCACGCCGGACCCTTCGCGCCGATCAGCGTCTCGATCTCGCCGAGCGCCGACTCGGCGAGCTTGCGGTAGGTGGTGATCTTGCCGCCGAAGATGTTGACGAGCCCCGGCACGCCGTTGCCGCCCTCGGTCTTCAGCACGTAGTCGCGCGTGGCTTCCTGCGCCTTCGAGGCGCCGTCGTCGTAGAGCGGGCGGACGCCGGAGTAGCTCCAGACGACACTTTCGGGCGTGACAGGATTGCGGAAGTAGGCGCTTGCCGCCTTGCACAGATAGTCGGTCTCCTCGGCGGAAATCGCCGGCGCCGCCGGATCGCCGTGGTAGTCGACGTCGGTCGTGCCGATCAGCGTGAAGTCGTCCTCGTAGGGAATGGCGAAGACGATGCGGCCGTCGGCGTTCTGGAAGATGTAGGCGCGGTCGTGCTCGTAGTGGCGCGGCACGACGATGTGGCTGCCCTTGACGAGCCGGACCTTGGCGTTCGTCGGGTTGATCATCCCGTCGAACGCGTGATCGACCCACGGGCCCGCGGCGTTCACCACCACGCGCGCCTCGGTTTCACGCACGGCACCGGTCCGCGTGTCGGTCTCGCTGACGAGCCAGCGGTCGCCCGAGCGTCGGATCGCCGTCACCTTCGTGCGCGTACGGATGTCTGCACCGCGGGTGCGCGCATCCATCGCGTTCAGCACCACGAGGCGCGAGTCATCGACGCGGCAGTCGGAATACTCGAAGCCCGTCCGGTACTCGGGCTTCAGCGGCTTGCCCTCGATCGCCGTCTCCAGGTCGAGCGTGCTCGTAGAGGGAAGCTTCCGGCGGCCGCCGAGGTGATCGTAGAGGAAGAGGCCGGTGCGCAGGAGCCACGCCGGGCGCAGGCCCGCATGGTGGGGCAAAACGAAGCGCAGGGGACCGATGATGTGCGGCGCGTTCCCCCACAGGATCTCGCGCTCGATAAGCGCCTCGCGCACGAGGCGGAATTCGTAGTGCTCGAGATAGCGCAGGCCGCCGTGGATCAGCTTCGTCGACCAGGAGGAGGTGGCGCTGGCGAGGTCGTTCATCTCGGCGAGCGACACCGTGTACCCGCGGCCCGCCGCATCGCGCGCGATGCCGCAGCCGTTGATACCGCCGCCGACGACGAAGACGTCGCAGGATTGCGTCATGACCCTCCCGGATGCTGCGCCCCTTGTCACCCCTGGCCCGAGGCGTCAGCACGATCCGATCGACGCTAAGCGAAACAATTCGAAAGTCAACCGAAAGCCAAATCACGCAAATTTGAGTGGATAACTTTCGTTTCTTGCCAAAATAGTTTCGGTTACGTTAGATGGCGAAAGTTCGTGCCATGCTCGTCGACCAACGCCACCAGGCCATACTCGAGATCGCCCGCCGCGCCGGCCGCGTCAGCGTCGAAGGGCTCGCCGCCCATTTCGACGTGACGCCGCAGACGATTCGCAAGGACCTGAACGACCTGTGCGAGCGCCGCCTCCTCGCCCGCGTGCACGGCGGGGCGATCGTGTCGTCGGGGATCGAGAACGTCGATTACGAAGCGCGCCGGGCAATCGCCGCCGCGGAAAAGGAACGCATCGGCGCCGCGGCAGCCGCGCTCATCCCGGACCGGGCTGCACTCTTCATCAACATCGGCACCACCACCGAAGCCGTGGCGCAGGCGCTCAGCCGGCATTCCGGGCTGATGGTGATCACCAACAACATCAACGTCGCCAGCATCCTGCGGCCGCTGCCCAACGTCGAGGTGATCATCGCCGGCGGCGTGGTGCGGCGGTCCGACGGCGGCATCGTCGGCGAGGCGGCGGTGGAGTTCATCCGGCAGTTCCGCGTCGACTTTGCGATCATCGGCGTCTCGGCGATCGACACCGACGGATCGCTGCTCGACTTCGACTACCGCGAGGTGCAGGTGGCGCGCGCGATCATCGAGAACGCGCGCCAGGTGATCCTCGTCGCCGATTCGACGAAGTTCGAGCGCTCCGCCCCAGTGCGCATCGGGCATCTGTCGCAGGTCGGCACCTTCATCACCGACCGTTGCCCGCCGACCATCCGCGACGTCGCGCTGGCGAGCAACGTGCGGCTGATCGAGGCGGTTGCGGGGGGCGGCGAAATCGTCGGTCCGGACCGTTGACTTAATCGGGGCGGTGCCGATAGTCGCCCTCCCATGACGCAGGACCTCTTCTCCCTTCAGGGCAAGCGCGCGCTGGTGACCGGGGCGAGCCGCGGCATCGGCCGGGCGATCGCCGAGGGGCTCGCCGCGGCCGGCGCCGACGTCGCGATCGCCGCGCGACACGCGTCGTCGCTCGAAGCCACCGCGGCGACCATCCTCGCGGCGGGGCGCAACGCCGTCGCCGTCGAGATCGACGTCCGCTCGGTCGAGGCCTGCCGCTCAGGCGCACGATTGGCGGCTGAGCGCCTCGGCGGCCTCGACATCCTCGTCAACAACGCCGGCGTCGAGCAGGTGTCGCCCTCGCTGTCGCTCACCGAGGAGACGTGGGACCTGATCGTCGACACCAACCTGAAGGGCGCGTTCTTCACGGCGCAGGCCGCGGCGCGCGAGATGCGCGACGGCGGCGCGATCCTCAACATCGCCTCGCTCACCTCCGAGCGCGGCATCCCGACGGCGGTGCCCTACGGCTCCTCCAAGACGGGCCTCGTCGGTATGACGCGGGCGCTTGCGGTCGAATGGGCGCCGATCGGCATCCGCGTCAATGCGCTCGAGCCCGGCTACTTCCGCACCGCGCTCACCGAAGGGTTCTACGCCAGCGACGACTGGCAGCAGGCGATGCTCGCGAACATCCCGCTGAACCGTTTCGGCAATCTCGCAGACCTCGTCGGCGCGAGCGTGTTCCTCTGCTCGCCCGCCGCCCAGTACGTCACCGGCATCTCGCTTCCCGTCGACGGCGGCACGCTCGCCGCGCTCTAGACCACAAACGGACACATCCCATGACCCGCCGCATCAACCTGCACGACCTCGCAACGCTCTCCGCCGATGAGCGCGCCGCGCTGCTCAAGCGCACGGAGGCCGATCTCTCGGCGTTCGAGGCGAAGGTGAAGCCGATCGTCGCGGCGGTGGCGGCAGAAGGCGACGCCGCGCTTGCCCGGTTCGCGCGCGAGTTCGACAAGGCGCCCGTCGAGGCGACCGCGATCGCCGCCACGGAAGCCGACTTCGCCCGGGCCGAGAAGGCGCTCGCCCCCGAGGTCAAGGCCGCGATGGAGTTCGCGGCCGACTCGATCCGCCGCTTCCACGAGGACCAGAAGCCCGAGGAGATGTGGCTGCACGAAATCCGTCCCGGTGCGTTCGCCGGCGACCGCACGAAGCCCATCCCCTCGGCCGCCTGCTACGTGCCGCGCGGCAAGGGCGCCTTCCCCTCCGTCGCCCTGATGACGACGATCCCGGCGAAGGTCGCGGGCGTGCCGGAGGTCGTCATCATCACCCCGCCGGGCCCCGATGGCCGGCTAGACGATGCAACCCTCGTCGCCGCGCGGATGGCGGGCGTCGAGAAGGTGTTCAAGGCGGGCGGCGCGCAAGGCATCGCGGCCGTCGCCTACGGCACGCAGACGGTGCCGAAGTGTTCCAAGGTCATCGGGCCGGGAAGCCCGTGGGTGGCGGCGGCGAAGCGCCTCGTCTCGCACCTGATCGACACGGGTTCGCCCGCCGGCCCGAGCGAGCTCATCGTGATCGCCGACGACACCGTCGACGGGCGCATGGCGGGGCTCGACCTACTGATCGAGTCCGAACACGGGCCGGATTCCTCCGCCTACCTCGTCACCTGGTCGCGCCGCGTGGCCGAGGAGGCGATGGCCTCGATCCCGGAGTACTGGGCGCAGATGGGCGAGCAGCGCGTGTCGTTCTCCTCCGCCGTGCTCGGCGGCCCGATCGGCGGCATCGTGCTCGCCCGCGACGAGGACGAGGCGATCGCCTTCGTCAACGACTATGCCCCGGAGCATCTGGAGGTCCTGTCGAAGGAGCCGTTCCGATACCTCGGCCGCCTCGAGCACGCCGGCGAGATCCTGCTCGGCGAGCACACGCCGGTGACGCTCGGCAATTTCGTGCTGGGCCCGAACCACGTCCTGCCGACGTCGGGGTGGGCCAAGACCGCCTCGCCGGTCTCCGTCTTCGACTTCATGAAGCGCACCTCGATCGCCTACGTGACCGACAAGGGCTATCCGGAGCTTGCAAGGCACGCCCGCGCGCTTGCCACCTACGAGGGGTTCGAGGCGCACGCCAACGCGGTATCTCCGTTGCGCGACAAGTTCTTCAAGCGCTGACGTTGCGGAAGTGACCCCGCCCGTCTAGCGTCCTTTCCGACAAGAGCCACGAACAGGGAGAAACGCATCATGGCTACCCTCCGCAACCGCCGCGACGTTCTGAAGGCCGGCACGGCGCTCGCCGTCTCGGCCCTCGGTGCGCGCTTCGCCTACGCCGACGACAGCATCCCGGCGAAGCCCGAGACGGGCGCGATCAAGATGGGCATCGAGCCGTGGCTGGGCTACGGCCAGTGGCACATCGCCAACAAGAAGGGGATGTTCAAGGAGGTCGGCCTCGACGAGGTCGAAATCGTGAACTTCAACACCGACGCCGACATCAACGCCGCGCTCGCCGCCGGCCAGCTCAACGCGGCGAACATCGCCACGCACACGGCGATGAACTTCATCGCGGCGGGACTGCCGATCAAGATCGTGGCGCTGCTCGACGTCTCGAAGACGGCGGACGCGATGCTCTCCGACGGCTCGGTCACCGACATCAAGGGCCTGAAGGGCAAGTCGGTCGCCTACGAGGAGGGCACGACCAGCGACATCCTCCTCAACTACGCGCTGTCGCAGAACGGCATGACGGTCGCCGACATCCAGAAGGTGCCGATGCCGGCTTCCGACGCCGGTGCCGCGCTGATTGGCGGCAAGGTGCCCGTCGCCGTCACCTACGAGCCCTACCTCACGCTCGCCATGCAGCAGAACCCGAAGGTGAAGATGATCTATTCGGCCGGAGAGAACCCCGGCCTCATCTCCGACGTGTTCGTCGTTCGCGAGGAGTTCCTGAAGGAGAAGCCCGGCCAGGTGGTCGCGCTGCTGAAGGCCTGGGACAAGGCGCTCGCCGACTACCGCGCCGACACCAAGGGCGGCCGCGCCATCATCTCCGAGGCGGTCGGCGCGAAGCCGGAAGAACTCGCCACCGCCTTCGACGGCGTCGTCTACTATTCGCTCGCCGAGAACAAGGGGCAGCTCGGCGGCGACTTCGCCAAGAACGTGATCCCGCAAGTGCATGCGGCGGCGCGCAAGGCCGGCATCCTGCAGAAGGACGTCGACCTCACCACCGCCATCGATCCGCGGTTCGTGGATGCCGCCACGAAGTAGGCCGAAGGCGCGCTCTGCGCGCTTTTCGCTGGGTGGCAAGATCACGGCGATGGAGTTCGTCTCCATCGCCGGCCTCGTTTTCGCCGGCCTCTTCGCGGTGTGGTGGCTGACGACGGCGCTCGGCCTCGTCCAGCCGCTGTTCCTGCCCTCGCCCGGCCACGTCGCCTCGCGTCTTGGCGAGCTGTGGCGCTCGGGCCAGCTGATGCAGGACGTGACGATCAGCATCTACCGCATCACGCTCGGCTTCATCATCTCGACGCTGTTCGCGCTGCCGATCGGCGTGCTGATCGGCTGCTACCGCGGCTGGGAGGCGGCGATCGAGCCGTTCGTCGATTTCATCCGCTACATGCCGGTCGTGGCGTTCGTGCCGCTGACCATCCTGTGGACCGGCACCGGCGACATCCAGAAGTTCCTGATCATCTTCATCGGCACGTTCTTCCAGCAGGTGCTGCTGGTGATGGACAACGTGAAGTCCGTGCCGCGCGACTTCATCAACCTCGGCCGCACGCTCGAGATGCCGGAGCTGAAGATCCTGCGCCGCATCGTGCTGCCCTCGGCGGCGCCGGCGATCTGGGATTCGATGCGCATCAGCCTCGGCTGGGCGTGGACGTGGCTGGTCGTCGCCGAACTCGTCGCCGCGACCTCGGGGCTCGGCTACCGCATCACGACGGCGCAGCGATTCTTCCAGACCGACCTGATCTTCGGCTACCTGATCATCCTCGGCATCCTCGGCCTCGCCACCGACCAGGTGATGAAGATCCTCGGCCGCCGCTTCTTCCGCTACCTCGAGGTACGCTGACGATGCCGGCCGCGACCCCTTCGCCGAAGCTCGTCGTCCGTGGGCTGACGAAGACGTTCCGCTCGGACCGCGGCGAGACGGTGGCGCTCGCGGGCGTCGACCTCGAGATCGGCGACAACGAGTTCCTGGCGCTCGTCGGCACGTCGGGCTGCGGAAAGTCGACGCTCCTGTCGATCGTCGCCGGGCTCGAAAGTTACGACGACGGCACCGTGACGATCGACGGCGAGCCGATCGTCGCGCCCGGGCTCGACCGCGGCGTCGTGTTCCAGAGCTACACGCTGCTGCCCTGGCTCACCGCGCTCGGCAACGTGGAGTTCGCGCTGCGCGCCGCCGGCAAGACGGGGCGCGAGGCGGCCGAGATCGCGCACGCGCACCTGAAGCTCGTCGGGCTCGACGGGTTCGAGACCGCCTATCCGGCCGAGCTCTCGGGCGGCATGAAGCAGCGCGTGGCGATCGCGCGGGCGCTGAGCTACCGGCCGAAGATGCTGCTGATGGACGAACCCTTCGGCGCGCTCGACGCCCTGACCCGCCACCACATGCAGGAGCTCCTGACCGCCGTGTGGGAACAGCATCGCCTCACCGTGCTGTTCATCACGCACGACGTCGAGGAGGCGGTGTACCTCGCCGACCGCGTGGCGGTGATGACCAACCGGCCCGGCCGCATCAAGAGCCTCGTGCCGATCGACCTGCCGCGGCCGCGCCACTACGACCTCGTGTCCTCGCCCGCGTTCCGCGAGCTTCAGGCGCGGGTCCTGCACGAGATCCGCAGCGAGTCGATCGTCGCGGCCGAACTGGGAGAGGTGCTGGCATGACGCCCGAGGAGTACGCGCGGCTCGACGGAACCGCGCTCGCGCAGCTGATCGCGCGTGACGAGGTCAGCCGGGCGGACGTGCTGAGGGCCGCATATGCCCGCATCGGCGAGGAGAATCCCCGCCTCAACGCGGTGATCGATCTCTACGATCCGCCCGTGGTCGATCCCTCCGCCCACGGATCGTTCGCCGGCGTGCCGTTCCTGCTGAAGGACGTCGGCGCAGGCCTTGCCGGCAAGCGCACGCGGCTCGGCAGCGCGCTGTTCCGGGACGGTCCGCCGCAGTCGCACGACGACGAACTGTCGCTGCGCTTCCTCAAGGCGGGCTTTGCCATCCTCGGCAAGACGAACATCCCCGAGTTCGGCTTCAACGTGACGAGCGAACCCGTCGCGTTCGGCGCGACGCGCAACCCGCTCGACGTGACGCGCACGCCCGGCGGGTCTTCGGGCGGGGCGGCAGCGGCGGTTGCCAGCGGCATGGTGCCGGTTGCGCACGCGACCGACGGGGCCGGTTCGATCCGCATTCCCGCCGCCGCCTGCGGGCTCGTCGGGCTGAAGCCGTCACGCGGACTGGTGCCGCAGGGGCCGAAGTACACGGACGTCTTCGGCGGCCTCGTCGTCGAGGGCGTGGTCAGCCGCACCGTGCGCGATACGGCAGCCGTGCTCGACGCGATCGCCGGTCCTGACGCGGGGGCCTCCTATGCGGCTCCCGTGCTGAAACCGCCGAAGGACCGGCTGCGCATCGGCATCATCACGCAAGGAGCCGCCGACACGCCGGTGTCGGCCGCGGCGCTTGCGGCGGTGGAGGAGGCGGCGGGCGTGTTCCGCGCGCTCGGTCACGAGGTTGCCCCCCTCGACCTGCCATTTCTTCCCGAGGACTGGGCGGTTCCGCGGCAGGTCTACCTCGCCCAGAACTGCGCGCAGCTTGCCGCTGATTTCGAAGGGAAGCCGGTGCCGGACGCCTTCGAGCCGATCAATCGTGCGGCGCTGCTTCTCGGGCGAGGCATGTCGGCGGCGGCGTTCCTGCGCATCGTCCGGCGCGGCCAGCGGTTCGCCCGGCGTTTCGCCACGGCCGTCTGGCCGAACGTCGACGTGCTGCTGACGCCCGCGCTCGCCGAGCCGCCGCCGCGCCTCGGCAGCTTCCCGACCGATCATGACGACGTGGCCCTGCACGTCGACCGCATGACGCGCATCTTCCCGTTCGCGGGACTGTTCAACCTCACCGGTGGCGCTGCACTGGCGCTGCCGGCAAGGCGCACCGCGGAAGGCCTTCCGGTCGGCATCCAGATCGCCGGCGACATCGGCGACGACCGCGTGCTGCTCGCACTCGGCGCACGCTACGAGGCGGCGACCGCTTAAGGCGCGATCCTCACGAAGAATCGCGACACGAGGTCGTCCCCCTGTTCGGGCTCGCTGCCGCACATGACGGCGGCCGCGATGCCAATGGCGGACGACACCTCGTTGTGGACGGTCGCGCCGGCGCGCAGGTTCATCACCATCGTCGGGCACAGGAACAGGGCGAGCCGCATCACGCGCTGCCAGTCGTCGGGCAGCAGCCCGCGCGTCCTGAGCAGCGCGAGCAGCGGCTTCCAGACCTCGTCCGCGCGGATGTCGAGCAGTGCCTCGCGGTGCGGCGGCAAGCCCCAGGTCGTGCGCATGCGGAGCGTATCGCCCATGCGCTCGCCCGATGCCTGGAAGCGCACCCGCGCTTCCGTCGGCTCGTAGAGCCAGAACGGATGCGCGAGCACGTTGTGGAACGTCGCCTTGATGTCGGCGAGAAGCGCCGGCACGTGCTCGCCGGCGAACGCCGGATCGAACAGCACGAGGCGCGCACGGTCGCCGTCGCGCTCGTACCAGACGTTGGCGTTGTGCGCGTCGCCGTGCGCGATGACGCCGCCGCCCGACAGCGCCTCCGGCGCCAGCCGCGCATGCGCCTCATCGAACAACGCGCCGAGCGTGCGGGCATAGCGTACGCCGTTCACCTCGATCACGAGGTCCTTCAGCGTATCCCACGGCAGTTCGACGCCCGGAAAGCGGAACGTGTGGCCGACGTAGAATCCCTTCAGCCGACCGCAGGGATAGGCGTGCGTGCCGGGATCGACGAGGCGGTCGAAGAACAGCCGGTGGATGGCCTCGCCCGCCGACTGTTCGGCCGTGATCGGGTGCAGGCTGTCGCAGTAGACCTGGCCCACCTGCCGGGCGAGGATGCGTTCGGCGGCGAGCGCACGCTCGCGCTCGGGGCCGCCACCCACTTCGTCGAAGCCGCGCAGGACGTCGGCGAAGCGCGGCGACGACCGGCGGCGGTAGACGAGCACCTGCTCGCCGGCCTCCGTCGAGACGTGCACGGGCATGTCGATCGGCAGGCCGGTGCGCGCCAGCAGGCCGACGCGGTAGTATTCGCCGCTCATCGCCTCCTCGCCCTCTTCCTGGTGGAACTTGAAGAAGAACGGTTCGCCGCCCGCCTCGAAGAAGCCGTTCAGCGAATTGAGGCTGTACTGATCCGTGTTGAGCGCCACCGCCACGGGCTCGATCGCGAACAGGTCGGCGAGCAGGCAGGCGACGTCGGCGCGCGCCCGTTCGGTCTCCCCCTTGGCGACGAGGGCGCGGATGCCGGCTGTCCTGCTCAACGAACGCTACCCCCAAAACGAAGGACGCCGGCAAGATTGCCGGCGTCCACTCACCAAGGCAAGCGCCGGGGGCAGATCTTAGCCCGCCTTGATCTCGATCCTTCTGGCCTGCTTTTCGGGTTCGGCCCGGCGCGGGACGAACACCTTCAGCACACCGTTCTGGAAACTTGCGTCCACGTTCTGGTCGTCGGCCTCGAAGGGCACCTCGAGCCGGCGCAGGAACGTTCCCGAGGAACGTTCGACGAGATGGTACTGACGCTTCTCGTCGCTCTCCTCGTTTCGCTCCTCGTGCTCGGCCTTCAGCGTGAGCACGTTGTCGGTCAGGTCGAGCTCGATGTCCTTCTGGTCGACGCCCGGCAGGTCGGCCGTCACCTCGAGGCCCTTCTCGGTCTCGGCGACGTTGATCTTCGGTGCGAGGAACCCTTGCGCCATCTGGGCGAGCGGCGCCGGTACGCCGCGCGAGAAATCCTCGAACAGGCGGTCCATCTCACGGCGCAGGCTCGTAAAGTCGCCGCGTCCCAATGGCATCAGAGACCGAAAGTCCATGACATCACCTCCACGTTGCGATTGACTGGAGCAATCAAGCCCCGCCGCCCCGAGGGGCATCGCTTTTGTTGGACACAGGATGCATTGGATCGGCCGCAATTTCTTTGATTTGCGTCAAACATAAAATTGCTTAAGGTAGCTATGCCACCCATCATCTCAACCACAACGGGAATTGCCGGCGTCGTGCCGGCGATCGTCACCCCCATCGACGGTGCGGGCGCCCCCGACGCCCTTGCCTTTCTCGACCTCGCAGCGTGGCTCCTCGCCGACGGCGCCGACGGCCTCAACGTGCTCGGCACCACCGGCGAGGCGACCTCGTTCTCGACCGCGCAGCGCCTGTCGCTGATGCGGGCGGTGGGGCGTTCGAGCCTGCCGCACGAGCGCCTCATGGTCGGCACCGGGGCCGCCGCCGTCGCCGATGCCGTCACGCTGACGCAGGTGGCTGCAGGCGAAGGCTTCGCCGGGGCGCTTCTCCTGCCGCCGTTCTACTACAAGGGCGTGCCGGAGGACGGCATCGTCCGCTACATCGATACGATCGCGACCGCGACGCGCGAGAGCGCCATTCCCCTCTACCTCTACAATTTCCCGGCGATGGCCGGGGTCGCCTATGCGGTGCCGCTGGTCGAACGGCTGATAAAACTGTTCGGCGAGCGCATTGCGGGGCTCAAGGATTCCTCCGGCGATCTCGCCTACGCGCGCGCCGTCGCCGCCTTATCGAACAGCCTGAAAGTGTTTCCCTCGAACGAGGCCTCGCTGATGGAGGCGCGCGACGGACCGTTCGCCGGCTGCATCTCGGCATCGGCGGGCGTCAACGCGGCCTTGTGCGCCCGCGCATTCCGGGCCGGCGACGAGAGGGCGCTCGACGCGGCGGTGCGCATCCGCAAATTGTTCGACGGGCTGCCGTTCGTGCCCGCGGTGAAGGGCGCGCTTGCGCAACGCCTCGGCAAGCCGTCGCTTGCGGCCGTGCAGCCGCCGTTCGTCGAACTCCCGGAGGCGAGGGCAAAGGCGCTCGCGCAGGCGATCGAGGGGATCCACGCCGAGACTTGAAATCCGCCGCGACCCGCGCCAAATCGCGTCCATTCAATGACATACGTTAAGAGGGACGAGCATGGCGAAGCGCAAGACGGCGGCTGCGGAGCAGGAAAACCACGTGTTCGAGGCGGACGTCGCGCGCCTCCTCGAGATGATGGTGCACTCGGTCTACTCCCATAAGGACGTGTTCCTGCGCGAGCTGATCTCGAACGCTGCTGACGCCTGCGAAAAGCTCCGCTACGAAGCGATCGCCAACCCCGCCCTCCTCGACGGGGGCTGGAAGCCGCAAATCACGCTGCGGCCCGATGCGGGCAACCGCACGCTGGCGGTCGAGGACAACGGCATCGGCATGAGCCGCGCCGAGATGATCGAAGCGCTGGGCACGATCGCGCGCTCCGGCACCAAGGCCTTCATGGAGCGGGTCGCCGCCGCGAAGGCCGCCGACAGCGCGCAGCTCATCGGGCAGTTCGGCGTCGGCTTCTACGCGTCCTTCATGGTCGCCGACCGCGTCGACGTGATCTCGCGCCGGGCGGGCTCGGACGAGGTCACGCTCTGGTCGTCCGACGGCAAAGGGTCCTACACCGTCTCCGCCGCCGATCCCGCGACCGCGCCCGCCCGCGGCACGCGCGTGGTGTTGCACCTGAAGGAGGACGAGAAGGCGTTCACCGAGCGCGCAACGCTCGAGCGGATCGTCAAGGCGCAGTCCGGCCACGTGCCGGTGCCGATCGCGATCGTCGAGGGCACGGGCGAGCCTGCCGAGATCGCCGACGGTGCCGCGCTCTGGGCGAAGCCCAAGAGCGAGATCAGCGCCGCCGACTACACCGACTTCTACCGCACGCTCGCGTTCCAGTTCGACGAGCCGGCGCTCACCGTGCACTACCGTGCAGAGGGCCGGCACGAGTACACCGTGCTCGCCTTCGTGCCCGGCGCCAAGCCGTTCGACCTGTTCGATCCGGCACGCCGCGGGCGCATGAAGCTGTATGTGAAGCGCGTGTTCATCACGGACGAGGCCGACATCGTCCCGCGCTACCTGCGCTTCGTGACCGGCCTCGTCGATTCCGCAGACATCCCGCTCAACGTGTCGCGCGAGATGATCCAGGAGAGCCCGATCCTCGCGGCCATCCGCAAGGGCGTGACGGGCCGCATCCTCACCGAGCTCGAGAAGCTCGCCGAGAACGACGCGGCCGCCTACGCAAAGGTCTGGGACAATTTCGGCTCGGTCCTCAAGGAGGGCATCTACGAGGACTTCGACCGCCGAGCCCAGCTCCTCAAGCTCGCCCGCTTCAGGACGACGGCCGGGAAGGACACCTGGCGCTCGCTCGCCGAGTACGTCAGCGCGATGCGGCCGAACCAGACGGCAATCTACTACATCGCCGGGTCCGACGCGGCGCGCCTTGCCGCCTCCCCGCAGCTCGAAGGCTTCCGCGCCCGCGGCATCGAGGTGCTGCTCCTGCCGGACCCCGTGGATTCGTTCTGGGTGACGGCCGGCATCGACTACGAGGGCAAGCCGTTCCGCTCGGTGACGCAGGGCCAGGCCGACCTTGGCCAGGTTCCGCTGCTCGAGGAGGGCAAGGCGGCGTCGTCCGAGGCGAGCGATGCGGTGAAGAAGCTGATTGCCGAGCTCAAGGCGACGCTCGGCGACCGCGTGCAGGACGTGCGCGCCTCCGACCGGCTGACCGAAAGCCCGGTCTGCCTCGTCGCCCCGGAAAGCGGCATGGACCGGGAGCTCGAGCGCATCCTCGCCCGCGCCGGGCAGCTTTCGGCGGCCGGCAAACCGGTGCTGGAGGTCAACCCGCGCCACGACCTGATCGAGGCGCTGGCAGCCCTCGACGCGCGCGAGCCCGTCGCCGGCAGCGACATCGCCCACCTCCTTTACGACGAGGCGAGAATTCTCGACGGCGAGCCGCCGGAGGATCCGAAGGCCTTCGCCGAGCGGCTGACGCGAGTCATGCGCAAGGCCTACGCCGCGAAATCCTGAGGCGCGCGGGCCCGGAGGGTTCATCGGTACCGGGAGAGGTTGCCGTAACGGGATCGGGCTCCCACATTGTGGGACAACCAAGACCGACAGGGCCTCTCCCCATGCGTGACCCCCTCGACTGGATGATGTCCGAGGCGATCGAGTCGCTCGACCGCGCCGAACGGATGCATCGAAAATTCTTCCGCCTGAACCGCGGCACCCCGCGCTGTCCCGCGTGGGAACCGCCGGTCGACATGCTGGAAACGGCGAAGGCCGTGCTGATCTTCGTGGCGCTGCCCGGCGTGGACCCCGACGAGGTCGAGGCCGTCATCCACGACGGCGCGTTGGTCGTCGCCGGCCGACGCACGCTCCCGCCGGAGCTTTCGACCGCCGTCATCCACCGTCTCGAACTGCCGCAGGGACAGTTCGAGCGCCGCATTTCACTGCCGCCCGGGCACTATTCCGCCGTCCGGCGGTTTTCCAGAAACGGCTGCGTTGTCTTCAGCCTCGAGAAGGTTGCCTGAGGAAGGCCGGATAGACCCATGACCCTCCACGACGACACCCCCCATACAGATCCCAACAGCGCCGAGTCGCTGTCGCTCGACGCCGCGCCCACCAACCGCGCGAACGACCCGGCCTCCGTGCCGCTGCCCGACGATGCGCTGATCATCCTGCCGGTGCGCAGCACGGTGCTGTTCCCCGGAACGGTCGCGCCGCTGTCGGTCGGCCGTCCGCAGTCGATCGCGGCCGCCCAGCGCGCCGTGCGCGAGGAGCGCCCGGTCGGCATCCTGATGCAGCGCGACAGCGACGTGGCCGAACCGGGCCCCGCCGACATGCACCGCGTCGGCGTGATCGGCAACATCGTGCGCTACCTCACCGCGCCCGACGGCACGCACCACATCGTGGTGCAGGCAACGCAGCGCTTCCGCGTGCTCGATTTCCTGCCGGGCGCGCCGTTCCTGCTCGCCCGTACCCTCACGATCCCCGAGGCCGACCTCAAGGGCGCGGAAGTGGAAGCCCGCTTCCTGCACCTGAAGAACCAGGCCGTCGAGGCGCTGGGCCTGATGCCCAACGCGCCGGCCGAACTCGTGCAGACCGTGCAGCAGGCGGAGAACGCCGGCCAGCTCGCCGATCTCACGGCTGCCTACCTCGACCTGAAGCCCGAGGAGAAGCAGGAGATCCTCGAGACCATCGACGTGCTCACCCGCATGGACAAGGTCTCGAAGCTGCTCGCCCAGCGGATCGAGGTGTTGCGCATCTCCCAGGAGATCGGCCGGCAGACCAAGGCCGCCTTCGACGAGCGCCAGCGCGAGGCCGTGCTGCGCGAGCAGATGGCGGCGATCCAGCGCCAGCTCGGCGAAGGCGACGGCAAGTCCGAAGAAGTCGCCGAACTCACGAAGCGCATTGCCGAGGCGAAGATGCCGCCGGAGGTCGAGGAGCAGGCGAAGAAGGAACTGCGGCGCTACGAGCGCATGCCGGAAGCGGCAGGCGAGTCGGGCATGATCCGCACCTACCTCGACTGGCTGATCGAACTCCCCTGGGCGCTGCCCGAGGAGAAGCCGATCGACATCAAGGACGCCCGCCGCATCCTCGACGAGGACCACTACGGCCTCGAGAAGATCAAGACGCGCATCCTAGAGTATCTCGCGGTAAGGAAGCTCGCCCCGCAGGGCAAGGCGCCGATCCTGTGCTTCGTCGGTCCTCCGGGCGTCGGCAAGACGTCGCTCGGCCAGTCGATCGCACGCGCGATGGACCGTCCGTTCGTGCGCGTGTCGCTCGGCGGCGTGCACGACGAGGCGGAGATCCGCGGCCACCGTCGCACCTACATCGGCGCACTGCCGGGCAACATCATCCAGGCGATCAAGAAGGCGGGCGCGCGCAACTGCGTGATGATGCTCGACGAGATCGACAAGATGGGCCGCGGCATCCAGGGCGATCCGTCCGCCGCGATGCTCGAGGTGCTCGACCCCGAACAGAACGGCACGTTCCGCGACAACTACCTCGGCGTTCCCTTCGACCTGTCGCGCGTGGTGTTCATCGCCACCGCCAACATGCTCGACACGATCCCGGGGCCGCTGCGCGACCGCATGGAGGTCATCTCGCTCGCCGGCTACACGGAAGAGGAGAAGCTCCAGATCGCGCGGCGCTACCTCGTGAAGCGCCAGCTCGAGGCGAACGGGTTGAAGCCGGACCAGGCCGAGATCACTGACGCCGCGATCGCCGGCATCATCGACGGCTACACGCGCGAGGCGGGCGTCCGCAATCTCGAGCGCGAGGTCGGCAAGGCGCTGCGCAACGCGGCGGTGAAGATCGCGGAAGGCTCGGCGACGCACGTGAAGATCGACGTCGGCGACCTTCCCGCGCTGCTCGGCTCACCGCGCTTCGAGGACGAGATCGCCATGCGCACCTCCGTCCCCGGCGTGGCGACGGGGCTCGCGTGGACCCCGGTCGGCGGCGACATCCTCTTCATCGAGGCGACGCGCGTGCCCGGCAAGGGCGGGCTCATCCTCACGGGCCAGCTCGGCGACGTGATGCGCGAGAGCGTCCAGGCGGCGCTGTCGCTCGTCAAGGGCAACGCGGGCAAGCTCGGCATCGAGGATGCGCTGTTCGAGAAGTCCGACATCCACGTGCACGTGCCGGCCGGCGCAACGCCGAAGGACGGCCCGAGCGCAGGTGTGGCGATGTACACGGCGCTCGTGTCGCTGCTCACGGGCCGCACCGTGCGGAGCGACACGGCGATGACCGGTGAGATCAGCCTGCGTGGCCTCGTGCTGCCGGTGGGCGGCATCAAGGAGAAGGTCGTGGCAGCGCACCGCTCCGGCATTCGCCGCGTGATGCTTCCCGCAAGGAACCGGAAGGACTACGAGGACATCCCGCAGTCGGCGCGCGAAGGGCTCGAGTTCATCTGGCTCGAGCGCGTCGAGCAGGCGATCGAGAACGCGCTCGAACCGCTGGCGAAGGCGGCCTGACGCGATGCCTTCGGGCTGGCGGCGCAAGGGCGCGAAGGTCCTGCACAAGGGTTTTGCGAGCCTGTCGCTCGTGAAACTCGAGTCGCCGGACGGCCATGAACTGACCCGCGAGGTGGAGCACCACGGCGAGGCCGTCGTGGTGCTCCCCTACGATCCCGACAGGAAGGTGGCGCTCCTCGTTTCGCAGTTCCGCGCGCCGGTGTTCGAGGCGGCGGGCAAGGACGCGCTACTCGAGGCGCCGGCCGGCATTCGCGACGATGAATCCCCGGAAGAAGGCGCGCGGCGGGAACTGCGCGAAGAGGCGGGGCTGGAGGTGAAGGCGTTGGAGTTCGTCGGCTCGTTCTGGTCGATGCCCGGCATTTCGACCGAGCGCATGCACTTCTTCCTCGCGGCCTACGGCGAGACGGACCGCAACGGCGAGGGCGGCGGGCTCGCGGAGGAGCACGAGAACATCACGGTCGTCGAGCAGCCGCTCGCCGCCCTCGACGACGACCGCGTCGAGGACCTCAAGACCATGTTCCTCGTCAACGCCCTTCGTCTCAGGCGGCCGGACCTGTTCCGCTAGAGGCCCGCCGTCGCGTTCCGTGCTCAGGCGGGAACGAGGCCGTGGCGCAGCATGATCTCCCTGAGGACAGCCGGATCGGGCCGACCCGGCCCTGCTGCTGCAGCGGCGATTTCCTCGAAGTAGCGCTTGCGGATCGTTCCCGGCGTGATCGACACGAGCGTGCGCGAGCGCATCTCGTGCTCGTTCGCGTGATGATGCACGGCGCCACGCGGGATGAAGATCGCTTCGCCCGGATGAAGCAGGTGCCGTTCGCCCCCGAGCGTCACGGTCAACACGCCCTCGAGCCCATACACGAGTTCGTCCGCCGCCGCGTGGTAGTGCGGTACCGGAACGCGCGCGCGGGGTTCGACGATGAACTCGAACACGGTCGCTCCGTCGCTGTCGATCAGGAACCTCAGGTCGAGTTCGCCGATGCGCACGGCGTCCTTCAGGTCTTCCATCGCTCGGGGTCCTAGCGTAAAGTCACTTTACGCTTTTTGTAAAATGGCTTTACATAAATGTCAAAGGCAAAACCGTCGACCGACACCGGGCCCTACGTGGGCGCCCTGCTGCGCATGGCGTTCCGCGCCGTGCGCGCCGAGATGCTGGCCGCGCTGCACGAGGCCGGCTTTACGGATTTCCAGGACGCGCACTTCGCCATCTTCTCCTGGCCGGTGCCGGAGGGCATGCGCCCCTCGGAGATCGCGCGCAGCCGGCAGATGTCGCGGCAGGCGGTCAACTATCTCCTCGCGCAACTGGAAGAGCTCGGCTACGTCGAGCGCCGCGCCGACGGCGGCGACGACCGCCGGCGGGTTTATCTGACCGATCGGGGGAATGCCGCGAAGGTCGCGGTGCGGTCGTTCCTCGCCGGTCTCGAGCAGCGATGGTCGGACGAGGTCGGGCCGGAGCGGTTCGCCGTATTCCTCGAGGTGCTGAAGACGCTCGCCGCAAAACAGCAGCGGTGAGAGGCCGGCTCAGTCGTCCCCGTTGGCGTAGCCGCCGCCCTTGATCTCGGACGGCTGCGGGGTCGAGATGATGTTGTAGCCGGAATCGACGTAGTGGATCTCGCCCGTCACGCCGCCCGCCAGCGGCGAGAGCAGATAGAGCGCCGCGCCGCCGACTTCGTCCAGCGTCACGGTGCGCTTCAGCGGCGAGTGGCGCTTCTGGTAGTTGAACATGACGCGCGCGTCCGAAATGCCGGCGCCGGCGAGCGTGCGCATCGGCCCGGCCGATACCGCGTTCACGCGCACGCCCTGCTCCCCGTAGTCGGCTGCGAGATAGCGCACGGAGGATTCGAGCGCGGCCTTCGCCACGCCCATCACGTTGTAGTTCGGCATGACGCGCATCGAGCCGCCGTAGGTCAGCGTGACGAGCGCGCCGCCGTCCGGCATCAGCACCGCGGCGCGCCTGGTGATCTCGGTGAACGAGAAGCACGAGATCACCATGGTGCGCACGAAGTTCTCGCGCGTCGTGTCGGCGTAGCGGCCCTTGAGCTCGTTGCGGTCGGAATAGGCGATCGCGTGCACGACGAAATCGATCGTGCCCCACGCCTCCTTCAGCGCGCCGAAAACCTGGTCGACGGTCGCGAGGTCCTCGACGTCGCACGGCAGCACGAGCTTCGAGCCGAGCGACTGGGCGAGCGGCGTCACGCGCTTGCCGAACGCTTCGCCCTGATAGGTGAAGGCAAGCTCCGCCCCCTGGCGCGCCAGCATGCGGGCAATGCCCCAGGCGATCGAGTGGTCGTTCGCGACGCCCATCACAAGGCCGCGCTTGCCCGCCATCAGGCCGGCGGGAGCAATCTGCGTCACCGGCTGCTCATTCATGGCGCTGGAACACGAGCGTGCCGTTGGTGCCGCCGAACCCGAACGAGTTCGACATGACGACGTCGAGGCGCGCGTTGTCGATCCGCTTGCGGACAATGGGCATGTCTTCGAACTCCGGATCGAGGGTTTCGATGTTGGCGCTTTCGCAGATGAAGCCGTTCTTCATCATCAGGATCGAGTAGATCGCCTCCTGGACGCCGGCGGCGCCGAGCGAGTGGCCGGTCAGCGACTTCGTCGCCGCGATCGGCGGGACATCCTTGCCGAACACCGCACGGATCGCTTCGATCTCCTTCTTGTCGCCGATCGGAGTCGAGGTGGCATGCGGGTTGATGTAGTCGACCTTCTCCTTCACGGTCGACAGCGCCTGGCGCATGCAGCGCTCGGCGCCCTCGCCCGAGGGCTGCACCATGTCGACTCCGTCCGACGTCGCGCCGTAACCGACGACCTCGCAGTAGATCTTGGCGCCCCGCGCCCGCGCACGTTCGCGCTCCTCGAGCACCAGCACGCCCGCTCCGCCGGCGATCACGAACCCGTCGCGGTTGGCGTCGTAGGCGCGCGACGCCTTTGCGGGCGTGGCGTTGTAACCCGAGGACATTGCGCCCATCGCGTCGAACAGCACCGACAGGGTCCAGTCGAGCTCTTCGCCGCCGCCGGCGAACATCACGTCCTGCTTGCCCCACTGGATGAGTTCGGTCGCGTTGCCGATGCAGTGGGTCGAGGTCGCGCACGCCGACGAGATCGAGTAGTTCACGCCGCGGATGCCGTAGGGCACGGCGAGCGTGGCTGAGTTGGTGGACGACATGCAGGCCGGCACCGCGAAGGGCCCGACGCGCTTCGGCGACTTCTCGCGCGCCGTGTCGGCCGACTGTACGAGGATGCGCGTCGAAGGGCCGCCCGATCCCATGATGATGCCGGTGCGGTCGTTCTTGACGTCCTTCTCCTCGAGACCCGAGTCGGCGATCGCCTGGCCCATGGCGGCGTAGTTCCAGGCTGCGCCGTCTCCCATGAAGCGGCGTACGCGGCGGTCGACGCTGTCGAGGTCGAAGGTCGGCGCGCCATGCACCTGGCAGCGGAAGCCGAGTCGTTCATAGTCGGCCGCCTTGACGATGCCGGAGCGTGCGGTCGCGAGCGACTCCGTCACCTCCTGGGCGTTGTTGCCGATGCTCGAAACGATGCCGATCCCGGTGACGACGACGCGTCTCATGCCCAAATCCCTGATGACTTCACGCGCCGAACAGCCCGACCCGTAGGTCGGTCGCGGCGTAGACCGTTTCGCCGTCCGCCTTCATCACGCCGTCCGCGATGCCGAGGTTGAGCTTGCGCAGGATGACCCGCTTCGGGCTTACCACGTATTCGACCTTCTTCACGGCCGGGGTGACCATGCCGGTGAACTTCACTTCACCCACCCCGAGCGCCCGGCCGCGGCCCGGCGCGCCGAGCCATCCCAGAAAGAACCCGAGCAGTTGCCACAGCGCATCGACCCCGAGGCAGCCGGGCATCACCGGATCGCCCTGGAAGTGGCAGGGAAAGAACCAGAGGTCGGGCTTGATGTCCAGTTCGGCCACGATCTCGCCCTTGCCGTGCTCACCGCCCTGGTCGGAGATGTGGGTGATCCGGTCGAACATCAACATCGGCGGCAGCGGCAACTGCGCGTTGCCCGGCCCGAACAGTTCGCCCCGCCCGCACGCGAGCAGCCCCTCGTAATCGAAACTCGACCTGCGTTCCGCCATCCTCGCCCGATCCCGCCGTCCCGGCGCCCTGGCGCCGCCCCTCAAACCGCCTGCACGATAACCGCAAAAACACGCGTACGATCAACCGTATACGGACATCGACCCTGCGGCACCCTGCCGGAGTTGCACCGCGAGGTCCCCATGACTATTTTCCGCAAGATGCTTTACTGCCACGGGGCGGTGAAGGCAACCGACGCTATCGAACGGCGAACGATGAAGACGGGCCATACTGCAACCACCAGCGACCTCGGCGCGCTCCCGGCGCGCCTGAAGGCGCACGGCCTGCGCCCGACGCGCCAGCGGCTGTCGCTCGCCCGGCTGATGTTCGCTTCCGGCGACCGCCACCTCTCGGCGGAATCGCTCCACGCCGAGGCGCAGGCGGAAGGCGTCGCTGTGTCGCTCGCCACCGTCTACAACACGCTGAACCAGTTCACGGCGGCAGGCCTGCTGCGCGAAGTCGCGATCGAGGGCCACAAGGCCTACTTCGACACCAACACGTCGAACCACTTCCACTACTACCTCGAACCCGAAGGCCGGCTGGTCGACATCCCGTCGGCCGATGTCGAAGTGCTCGGGCTCCCCGAAGCGCCCGACGGTACTGTCGTGTCGCGCATCGACGTCATCGTGCGGCTCGTCCGCACGCGCTGACCGGCCGGCACGTTCCCAGCGCTTTAGGCAAACTCCGGTAGGATCTAGTTCGAGACCTGCTCGCCCGGGTACACACCCCACAGCATCGTCTGCTCGACGTAGCCGTGGTAGCCGCCGGTTTCGATCTCGCACCACTGGCCGTCGCACTTGTCGACGTCGCCGATGACGCCGCCCTTGGCGAGCGCCACCACGGAGGCGTCCTTCGACCCTTGCGCGTAGATCGGCACGGCCGAATGGCCCTTCCAGGGAGCGACGAGCGCCGTGCGCCGGCCGGACAGCATGCTGTGGTAGACCCAGCCTTCCGCGCCCTCGCTGTCGCGCACGCGGCGCCACAGTTCGAATTCGGCGATGATCTCGACCGGCAGACCCTTCTGGGTGAACACCCAGGCGACGTCATGTTCGCTGGAGGGCCCCTTGCGCACGTTCACCCGCTGGGCCTTCAGGCTGACGAACCGCGGCACGGGCAGGCCGGTCTGCGTCGCGGCGCGGGCGGCTTGGCGGCTGGCGGACAGGCTCGGGGCGGTCGTGCTCGGCTCGACAGCCGGCTCGTTCGTCTCGTCCTGTTGCTGCACGGCGGGCGACACGGCAGCCGTCTGCAGGCCGTTCGCCTCGATCGTCGGCACCTTCTGGGCGAGTTGCGCCGCCGAGGCGGACCCCGTTTCGCTGAATCCGGCATTGATGAGCGAGGCTACGACGAGGCCCATGACGACGAACAGCGCCATCATCGTGACGGTGGCGCCCCACCGACGCTTTTCCGATCGCGTCCCCATGCTTTGCTGCTCTATTCCCCGAACACACCGGCCGTCCCGGACCGATTCCGGCGGTTTCCCCACCTGCCGGAACAGCTTTGAGTTTACACGAGTCGACGCCCGACTTAAAGAGTCGGGAAACCGGTCGCCCCGCAAGGTCGACCGGTCGCGCAAGGGGCCGGAATTGCTGGCCTTTGCCCGTTCAGGAGAGCCGCATGCCCAAACGCAAGCCCCTCGTCATCGTCACGCGCAAGCTTCCGGACGTGGTCGAGACGCGGATGCGCGAGCTGTTCAACGCCAAGTTGAACGAAGACGACCGGCCGATGTCGCAGGCCGACCTGGTGGCGGCCGTGAAGGAGGCCGAGGTCCTGATCCCGACCGTGACGGACCGCATCGACAAGGCGGTGATCAACCAGGCGGGCGACCAGCTGAAGTTGATCGCCAACTTCGGCACCGGCGTCGACAACATCGACGTCGAGACGGCGACCGCGCGCGGCATCACCGTGACCAACACGCCGGGCGTCCTGACCGAGGACACCGCCGACATGACGCTCGCGCTCATTCTCGCCTGCGCGCGGCGCATCATCGAGGGCGCGAAGGTGATCGGGCCGGACAATTCGTGGGCCGGCTGGTCGCCGACGTGGATGCTCGGCCACCGCATCTGGGGCAAGCGGCTCGGCATCGTCGGCATGGGCCGCATCGGCACGGCCGTCGCGCGCCGCGCCAAGGCGTTCGGCCTGCAGATCCACTACCACAACCGCAAACCCGTCCACCCGCGGATCGAGGAAGAGCTCGAGGCGACCTACTGGGAAAGCCTCGACCAGATGCTCGCCCGCATGGACATCGTGTCGGTGAACTGCCCGCACACGCCGGCCACCTATCACCTGCTGTCGGCGCGCCGTCTCAAGCTGATGCGGCCGGACGCGATCATCGTGAACACCGCGCGCGGCGAAGTGATCGATGAGAACGCACTCACCCGCATGCTCGAGGCGGGCGACCTCGGCTCGGTCGGGCTCGACGTGTTCGAGCACGAGCCCGCCGTCAACCCGCGCCTCCTGAAACTCAAGAACGCGGTGCTCCTGCCGCACATGGGGTCGGCCACCATCGAAGGCCGCATCGACATGGGCGAGAAGGTGATCATCAACATCAAGACGTTCGTCGACGGCCACAAGCCGCCGGACCGCGTGCTCCCCTCGATGCTCTGAACCGAGTTCCCGCGCACGTCCCATGGGCGTCGAGGCGCTCGTTCCGTTCGCCGCGTTCTGGCTCGTCGCGATCTTCATGCCGGGCCCGAACACGCTGCTGTTCACGTGGATCGCGCTGAGCCAGCCGCGCGACGTGGCGGTCGCGACGGTCGCCGGCATCCTCTCGTGCACGACGCTCTGGGGCCTCGCGGGGCTCTTCGGCCTGATCTGGGCGACGGCGCGGTTTCCTTCCGCCTACCACGCCGTGAAGATGGCGGGCGGGCTCTATCTCGTGTGGCGCGGGGGGATGCTCCTCTACGGCGCCGTCGCCGGGCCCGGCGTTCCCTGGCACGTCGGCGACCGGCTCGGGCCGCTCACGCGGGCGCGCGCCTTCCGCCTGGGGTTTCTCACGAATCTCTCCAACGCCAAGTCGTTCGCGTTCGTGACGAGCCTGTTCGCCTCGACGCAGATCGCCCGCGGCCCGCTGTGGCTCGGCCTCACGGGCGTGGCGCTCATGGTGGCGATGAGCGCCTGCTGGTACGCGACGCTGCTCGTCCTGTTCGGCAGCCCCGCCTTCGTCGACGGCTACCGGCGTGCGCGGCGGCTGATCGAGGGTGTGGCCGGAACGATCTTCATGGCGCTCGGTACCGAGATGGCGTTCGGCGGCTGACCGGTCTTTCAGAGACCGGCATGGCCGGGTCGAGCCCGGCCATGACGATCGTCGCGGATGGGGCAGCCTTCCCTCAGCAGTCGAGCGTGGTCTGCCGTTCCCATTCGGTGAGGTGACGGCAGTACTGGTTCCACTCGTTGGTCTTGAGCTTCACGTACGCGGCCGAAAACTCGTCGCCGAGCTTGTTCTTCAGGTACTTGTCCTTGTCGTAGTTGCGGATCGCATCGAGCAGGTTCAGCGGCAGCTTCTTCGCGCCCTTCACCGTGTGCCCCTGCGTGTACATGTCGATGTCGAGGCGCTTGCCCGGATCCATCTTCTCGTCGATGCCGTGGAGACCCGCGGCGAGGATCACCGACATCATGAGGTAGGGGTTCGCCGCGCCGTCCGGCAGGCGCAGCTCGATGCGGCCGGTGTCCGGCACGCGCACCATGTGGGTGCGGTTGTTCCCGCCGAACGTGATCGAGCTCGGCGACCACGTCGCGCCCGAGGTGGTGCGCGGCGCGTTGATGCGCTTGTAGGAATTCACCGTCGGGTTGGTGATCGCGGCGAGCGACTCGGCGTGGTGCATGAGGCCGCCGAGGAAGTTGTAGCAGAGCGCCGAAAGGCCGAGCTCGCCGTTGTCGTCGTGGAAGAGGTTCTTCTTCCGGTCGTTGTCCCACACCGAGATGTGGACGTGGCAGCCGTTGCCGGTGAGGTTCACGAACGGCTTCGGCATGAACGTGGCGCGCAGGCCGTGCTTTTCGGCGATCGACTTGACCATGAACTTGAAGAACGAGAGCTGGTCGGCGGTCGTCAGCGAGTCGTTGAAGTTCCAGTTGATTTCGAACTGGCCGTTCGCGTCCTCGTGGTCGTTCTGGTAGGGGCCCCAGCCGAGCTTGATCATCGAGGTGCAGATTTCCGAGATCACGTCGAAGCGGCGCATCACGGCGGACTGGTCGTAGCAGGGCTTCTCCTGCGTGTCGCGGCCGTCCGACACCGCCGAGCCGTCGGCGCTGATCAGGTGGAACTCGGGCTCGACGCCCGCCATCAGCTTCATGTTGTTCTTCGCCGCGCCCTCGATCAGGCGCTTCAGGACGAGCCGCGGCGCCTGCTCGACGGGCTTGCCGTCCATCCACGGGTCGCCCGCCACCCAGGCCACTTCAGGCTTCCACGGCAGCTGGATGACGGAGGACGGGTCCGGCATCACGAACATGTCCGGGTGCGCCGGCGTCATGTCGAGCCAGGTGGCGAACCCGGCGAAGCCCGCGCCCGACTTCTGCATCGAGCCGACCGCTTCCGCCGGAACGAGCTTGGCGCGCTGCGTGCCGAACAGGTCGGTGAAGTTGAACAGGAAGAACTTTACGCCGTTATCCTTGGCGTACTTCGCGAGATCAGACATCGGACGGTTCCTCTCCGGGATCGAAGTCTTGTTGTGGGCTCAGATGAACAAAAAAGGACGCCTCACGAAAGAGGCGTCCCCGGGATCCAGTTCGTGCCGGCGAGCGGGACTTTCGCCATCGCCGCCGCTTCGACGGTCAGCGCGACGAGATCCTCCGGCTCGAGGTTGTGGACGTGGCTCTTGCCGCAGGCGCGCGCGATGGTCTGCGCCTCGAGCGTCATCACCTTGAGGTAGTTGGCGAGACGCCGGCCGCCGAGGATCGGGTCGAGCCGGGAGGCCAGCTCCGGGTCCTGCGTGGTGATGCCCGCCGGGTCCTTGCCCTCGTGCCAGTCGTCGTAGGTGCCGGCGGTCGCGCCGAGCTTCTCGTACTCGGCCTCGAAGCGCGGGTCGTTGTCGCCGAGCGCCACCAGCGCCGCCGTGCCAATCGACACGGCGTCGGCGCCGAGCGCCAGGGCCTTCGCCACGTCAGCGCCGTTGCGGATGCCGCCCGAGACGATGAGCTGCACCTTGCGGTGCATCCCGAGGTCCTGGAGCGCCTGCACGGCAGGGCGGATGCAGGCGAGCGTCGGCTGGCCGACGTGCTCGATGAACACTTCCTGCGTCGCGGCCGTGCCGCCCTGCATGCCGTCGACGACGACGCAGTCGGCGCCCGACTTCACGGCGAGCGCCGTGTCGTAGTAGGGCCGCGCGCCGCCGACCTTTACGTAGATCGGCTTCTCCCAGTCGGTGATCTCGCGCAGTTCGAGGATCTTGATCTCGAGATCGTCGGGCCCCGTCCAGTCGGGGTGCCGGCAGGCCGAGCGCTGGTCGATGCCCTTCGGTAGCGAGCGCATCTTCGCCACGCGGTCGGAGATCTTCTGGCCGAGCAGCATGCCGCCGCCGCCGGGCTTGGCGCCCTGGCCGACGACCACCTCGATCGCGTCGGCCTTGCGCAGGTCGTCCGGGTTCATGCCGTAGCGTGACGGCAGGTACTGGTAGACGAGCGTCTTCGAATGGCCGCGCTCCTCGGGCGTCATGCCGCCGTCGCCCGTGGTGGTCGAGGTGCCGGCGAGCGTCGCGCCGCGGCCGAGCGCTTCCTTGGCCGGACCCGAGAGCGAGCCGAACGACATGCCGGCGATGGTGATCGGGATCTTCAGCTCGATCGGCTTCTTGGCGAAGCGCGAGCCGATGACGACGTTGGTGCCGCAGCGTTCGCGGTAGCCCTCGAGCGGGTAGCGCGAGATCGATGCGCCGAGGAACAGCAGGTCGTCGAAGTGCGGTACCCGCCGCTTCGCCCCGCCGCCGCGGATGTCGTAGATGCCGGTCGCCGCGGCGCGGCGGATTTCGGAGAGCGTGTAGTCGTCGAACGTCGCCGACTTGCGCGGGGTGGTCTTGGGCGTGTCGTAGGCCATCAGTAGGCGTCCGCGTTGTCGATGTTGAAGTTGTAGAGCTTGCGCGCCGAACCGTAGCGCCGGAAGCTCTTCGGGTCGGCCTTGATCTGCGCGCGGTCGAGGAGGCGGGCGAGCTTGTTCAGGTGATGGTCGGTCATCTCCTTCTCGACGCAGTCGGCGCCGAGGCTCGTGACCTTGCCGCGCACGTAGAGGCGGGCCTCGTAGATAGAGTCGCCGAGCGCCTCGCCGGCGTCGCCGCAGATCACCAGCGACCCGAGCTGCGCCATGAACGCCGACATGTGGCCGACCGAGCCGCCGACCACGATCTCGATGCCCTTCATCGAGATGCCGCAGCGCGACGACGCATCGCCCTCGATCACGAGGAGGCCGCCGTTGCCGGTCGCGCCCGCGCCCTGGCTCGCGTTGCCCTTCACGCGCACCGAGCCCGACATCATGTTCTCGGCGACGCCCGGCCCGGCGTGGCCGTTCACGGTGATGTCGGCCTGCTTGTTCATGCCGCCGCAGTAGAAGCCGACGTGGCCGTCGACCTCGATCTGCACCGGCGCGTCGACGCCGACGGCGATGTTGTGGGCGCCGTTCGGCCCCTTCACCAGCCAGGTGCGCTCGTTGGTGAGGTTGTGGATGCGGTGCAGGCGCTCGTTCAGCCCCCGCACCCCTTCCTTCTCGACGTTGTATTCGATCATCAGGCGTGGCCTTCCCAGGTGTAGATCGTCTGCGGCTCCGGCTCCCAGATCTTCGCCTTGTCGGCGCCGGGGAGGTGGGCGATGGCGCGGAACTCGGTCGCCATCGCCACCCAGTCGTCGGTCTCGGCAAGCACCGCGTGCTTGCAGGCGATCGGATCACGCACCACGGCGAAGCCGTCGGCGGTGCCGATGCAGAAGGTGTAGAAGCCGTCGAGGTCCTTGATGCCGTTCTCGAGCGCCTCGCGCAGGCTGTCGCCCTGGCGCAGGCGCCACGTGAAGTAGGCGGCGGCGACTTCGGTGTCGTTCTCGGTCTGGAAGGTCATCCCTTCCTTCTTCAGGTTCTCGCGCAGGCGGTTGTGGTTCGACAGCGAGCCGTTGTGCACGAGGCAGAGGTCGTCGCCGGTCGAGAACGGATGCGAGCCGGCCGTGGTGACGGCGCTCTCCGTCGCCATGCGGGTGTGGCCGATCGCGTGCGTGCCCTTCGCCTTCGGCAGCTCGAACTTCTCGGACACGTCTGCTGGCAGCCCCGTCTCCTTGAAGATCTCGATCAGGTGGCCGGCGCCGACGATGCGTACGGCCGGAAACTTCTCGGCGAGGAAGCGCGTGACGTCGGCTTCCGGCGCGTCGGTCTTCAGGACGGCGTGGTTGCCGATCTTCTTCACCTTGACGTCGCAATCGAGCGCCTTCTCCATCTCGCCGTCGAGCGTGTGCCAGTTGAACTCCGGGTCGTCGGCCGCGAGCGTCAGCTTGATCTGGTTCGACTTGACGGGGTCGCGGTAGATGGCGAAGCCTGCGGAGTCGGGGCCGCGGTTCGTCATCTCGATCAGCATCGGCGCGAACATCTCGCCGAGCTTCGGCTGGAGCTTCTGGTTCTTGAGGTAGAGGCCGACAATTCCGCACATGGCGTCGTCTCCTGGGGCGATGGAAAAACGGATGAGAGTGAAGTAACAAGCGGGCGAGGGATCGTCAATGGCGGTAAACTAAGTTTCCTGTCATTAAACTCCGCTTGCCGATTTCAGGCCGTCCGCCACCGCGATCGCCGCGTCCATCGCCTCCTTCAGCATCTCCGGATCGAGCGGCTCCGGCGAAAACCGGGCCTGGCGCAGAAGGTAGGAGAGCCGGTTTCCCTCGCCAGCCTGCACCACCACCCGCACCCCCTTCGGCGTGACGAGCAGCTCCTTCCCGTAGGGCTTCGCGAGAAGCGCGGCGGCCGGCAGGAGCGCCTCGGCGGGAGCGACGCCGAGCGGCGCATCGGTGCGCACCACCGCATGTGACGGAAAACCCTCCGGCGTCTCGACCTGGTGGGAGAGATGCGGGAACGGCGTAAAGTCCTCCGTGCCGAGCGGGCGCAGCAGGATGTCGGTCGTCGCCTCGACGGGCATCGGCTCGACCAGCGTCACCTTGAGCCAGAGCGAGGGAAGTTTCCGCACGGACAGCGTGTCGATCACCGGCTCGACCCAGAAGGCCCGCCCGCGATAGCTGCCGGTCAGAACCGGGTATCCGGCAGGCTGCGGCTCGCGGCGGGCCCGGTCGAGGAGCGGGCCGCACCGGTCGAAGAAAGCCAGGCGCTCGGCTGCGAGCCTGCCTTCCTCACGGCGACCGACGAGGATCACCGTGAGGATGCCCGCCGCGGCGAGCGCCAGCACCGCCGACTGGTGCCAATCCAAGGCGCGTCTCCGGATGAACCCCCGTCAGCGGACGATGGTAACCGGGCAGTGCGCTTCCGTCACCACCGCCTCGGCGATCGAGCCGAGCACGAGGCGCTGCAGCCCCTTGTGCCCGTGCGAGCCCGTGACGATGTGGTCGTGCTTGTTCTTCTTCGCGTAGGCGACGATCGCGTGGGCGATGTTCTTGCCTTCCGCGGTGACGCAGCGCAGGTCCTTGAGCCCCGCGGCCTGCGCCTTCTTGTGCGCCGCCTTGAACTCGGCGCGCACGATCGCGTCGGCCGCGTCGAGCACGTTCGAATCCCAGAACGGCGACCGGGCGGCGGCGGAGCGCGACACGCGCTCCACCGTCAGGATCGTCAGCGACGCGCCGGTCTGCTTGGCGAGACCGATCGCGAAGTCCACCGCGCGGTCGGCGATCTTCGAGCCGTCGGCGGCGCACAGGATGCTCTGCACCATGATCCCCTCTCCCCTCTTGCTCAGTAGCCGCGCGGCTTCGGCCACGGCATGGTGAACTGCGCACCACGGCGGACGAACTGGTAGCGGCGGAAGTGGAACCACAGCGAGGCGATGATGTAGAACGAGATCATCGCCACGAGCTGCGTGCCGTAGCCGAGGAAGATCGCGAAGTACGTGGTCGCGCACAACACGAGCAGCACGAGCGCCGGCAGCGGGTGGAAGGGATGCTCGTAGCCGCGCTTGATCGAGTTGAGCGGCCACTTGTTGCGGAACATGATCACGTTGAACGTCATGAACGTGTAGCCGAGGAGGCCGGACAGGATCGAGAACGTGATCACCTGGTCGAGCGGCGCGCCGAGCGCGAAGATCAGCGCGATCGGCACGAGGAAGATGATCGACCGGTAGGGCGTGCGATAGGTCGGGTGCACCGCGCCGAACCACGAGGGCAGGTAGCGGTCGCGGCCCATCGAGAACCACGCGCGGGAGGCGTCGTTGATGCAGCCGTTCGCCGAGGCGAGCGTCGAGAACAGCGTGCCGATGAAGAGCAGCACCATCAGCGGCAAGAGGCCGGTGAGACGGGCGGCGTCGAACAGCGGCGTCGCGGCCTGGCCGAGATATTCCCACGGCATGAGGCCGGTGCAGATGTACCAGGTGAGCGTCGCCGCGATCAGCAGCGTGATCATCCCGATCATCGTGCCGAACGGCAGCGAGCGCGCCGGCGAGCGCACTTCCTCGGCCGCCTGGCAGGTGCCCTCGATGCCGAGGTAGTACCAGAGGCCGAAGTGCAACGCCGCGACGACGCCGATCCAGCCGTAGGGCAACGCGTTCTGCGCCGTCATCATGGCCGGATGGTTGACCGCGACGCCGGGCGTCCACGACAGGGTGCCGACGAACAGGACGAGGATCGCGATGAAGGCGATCGCCGTGATCACGAGGTTGAACGTGAGCGTCGCGAGAACGCCGCGGTAGTTCAGCCAGGCGAGGAACACGACCGACAGCACCACGAAGGGCCGCTGGTCGAGGCCCGTGTGTCCCGTCATCTGGGCCACGGCGTCGAGCAGGTAGCCGATGGTGATGGCGTTCGCCGCCTCGAGCATGGTGTAGGCCATGACGAGGTAGAGGCCGACGTTGAACGCCATCAGCGGCCCGACGATGTGCTTGGCCTGCGCGTACTGGCCGCCGGCGGCGGCGACGGTCGACGTCACCTCCGAGTCGATCATCGCGACGCAGGTGTAGAGAAGCCCGGCGACCCAGCAGGCGATCAGCGCGGCGATCGCGCCGCCCTTGCCCACCGAGAAGTTCCAGCCCATGTATTCGCCGACGAGCACGATGCCCACGCCGAGCGCCCACACGTGAGCGGGGCCGAGAACGCGCAAGAGCGAAATGCGCTGCTCGGTCGCGCCAGCGGCGCCGCCGGAAGCAGCTTTGGTATCGGTGACTGCCATCGTGGTGCCCCTAGAGCTTGTGCTGTTCGGTGGTGGCCTCGATCTCGCCTTCGCGAGAGGAGGTCAGGAGGTCTTCGGAGTAGCTCGAGTCGGTACGCCGCCAGTCGAGCAGCATCCAGATGCCGAGCACCGCCGAGAGCGCCCACGCCGCGTATTCGAGAAAATGCCAGTAATCCATGGCTTGCTCTCCCTCAGCGCCGGTTGTCGAAGCGTTCGGCGATGACGTCGCGGTATTCCTTGCCGGACAGGTTCACGACCAGCAGGAAGTAGCCGAGGACGACGACCACCAGCACGATCAGCTCGAAGAGGCTGAACGAGTAGTCGAAGCGCGAATTGATGATGGCCGCCGCGCCCGCGGGATCGAGACCGAGCTGCGTCCACGCATGCTGCATCGCCTCGTTCTGCTGGAGCTTCTCCCAGGTGGGATCGGTCATCTCGGTCGTGACCTTGCCGCCGCCCGCGAGCCCCATATAAAGCGGCAGGTAGAGCGCGCCGACGGTCAGCACGAGTAGCGTGAGCACGTCGATGAGCTGGCCCGCCCAGCCCTGCTTCGGCGGTTCGTAATGTCCCCTCGCCATGATCCCCCTCCTATTCCTTGCCCTGCCGCGCCCGCATCTCGTCGAGGTGACGGATGTCGAGCCCGTAGATGAAGTCCTTGTCCTCCTGGTAGTGCTTCACCATCGCCCCGATCGAGGCGGTGTTGAAGATCAGCACGGCGGCGCCGGCGATGATCAGGACGTACCCGAGCCCGGTGTTGTCGGCCGGGATGAGCGGCCATACCTGGAAGAACACGAAGATGAGTGCGAGCCAGAGCCCGATGACGAAGGCATAGGCGACAGCGCGATCGCGCTGATACATGGTTTCGATACGCTCCCGTAGCGGGCGCATATGGTCCTCCTCCTGACAGGTTTTCCGTGCCGCAGGCGTTCTTCGTGCCCTGCTGGCATCCCCCCGGCCGAGATGTTCGACCGCGATTCAGGATGATACCATCTGAAGGATCGATGTAAACTGTCGGGAAAAAACATTTACCCGTATGAATCCTCAACCACCGTTTGTGCCGACAGGCGGATTTCGACGGCAAGATACGGAGCGTTTCGGCAGGTAACCTGCCTCATCTTTGGGCATCGAGACCCCGCCCGGAGCGCGTACGATGAGACCGTCCATGACAGCCCTGACCCCTGAGGCACCGCACGTGCCACCCCTGACCGACGACGCCTGCTGGCAGGCGGTGGTCGGCCGTGACGCCCGCTTCGACGGGCGCTTCCTGTTCGGCGTGAAGACGACCGGCGTCTACTGCCGTCCGTCCTGCGGCGCGCGCCAGCCGAAGCGCGAGAACGTGTCGTTTTTCCAGACCGTGGAGGAGGCCCGTGCCGCCGGCTTCCGCGCCTGCAAGCGCTGCCGGCCGGACGAGAAGCCGGACGAGCGCCTCGGCGTCCAGGCCGTGCGCGCCGCGGCGCGGATGATCGAGACCGCGATTGCGAACGGTGATCCGGCGCCGGGGCTCGAAGCGCTCGCCCGGCGCGCCGGCTACGCGCCGCACCACTTCCATCGCCTGTTCCGCAAGGCGACGGGGGTGACGCCGAAGGCCTATGCCGCCGCGCAGCGGTCGAAGGCGGCGACCAGCGCCCTTGCCGCGGAGCCCCGCGTTACCGACGCGATCTACGCCGCCGGCTACTCGTCGAGCAGCCGCTTCTACGACGCTGCAAAGGACCGCCTCGGGATGACGCCGTCGGCGCGCCGTCACGGCGGTGCGGGCGAGACGATCCGCTACGTGTTCGGCGACTGTTCGCTCGGCCGCGTCGTGGTGGCGGAGACCGAACGGGGCGTCTGCGCCGTCGAGTTCGGCGACGGCGAGAGCGCCATGGCCGACAGCCTGAAGCGCCGTTTCCCGCAGGCGCGGCTCGAACCGGGCACCCCCGCCCGCGCCCGGCACCTCGACGCGGTCATTGCCGCGATCGAGGGCCTTGACCTCAACCCGCACCTGCCGCTCGACGTGCGCGGCACGGCCTTCCAGGAGCGCGTGTGGCGGGCGCTGCGTGCGATCCCTGCCGGGTCGACTGCCACCTATGCCGAGATCGCCGCCGCCATCGGCAGCCCGGCGGCCGTGCGGGCGGTGGCGGGCGCCTGCGCGGCGAACCCGACGGCCGTGCTGATCCCCTGCCACCGGGTGATCCGGGCGGACGGCGATCTCTCCGGCTATCGCTGGGGTCGCGAGCGCAAGGCGAAGCTGCTCGCGCGCGAACGCGGCTGACGTCGGCTTGCCGCTGGATGCACCGGGTTTTTCCGGTTGGCTCTAGCAGCACGCCAAGTCCCGGCTAATATCCCGCGGAAAACAGCAAGGCCCGGCCGGAGCCGGGCCTGCCGCACATGCGAAGGGATCACCGCCGATGAAGATGACCACCGAAGAAGCCTTCGTGAAGGTGCTGCAGCGCCACGGCATCAAGGATGCGTTCGGCATCATCGGCTCGGCGTTCATGCCGATCTCCGACCTGTTCCCGAAGGCCGGCATCCGCTTCTGGGACTGCGCGCACGAGGGCTCGGGCGGCATGATGGCCGATGGCTACACGCGCGCCTCGGGCCGCATGTGCATGATGATCGCCCAGAACGGACCGGGCATCACCAACTTCGTCACCGCTGTGAAGACCGCCTACTGGAACCACACGCCGCTCCTCCTCGTCACGCCGCAGGCCGCCAACCGCACGATGGGCCAGGGCGGCTTCCAGGAAGTCGAGCAGATGGCGCTGTTCAAGGACATGGTCGCCTACCAGGAGGAGGTGCGCGATCCGAACCGCATGGCGGAAGTCCTGAACCGCGTGATCCTGCAGGCGAAGCGACAGAGCGCGCCCGCGCAGATCAACGTGCCGCGCGATTTCTGGACGCAGGTGATCGACATCGAACTGCCCGCGATCGTCTCCTTCGAACGCCCCGCCGGCGGCGACGAGGCGGTGACTGAGGCGGCCAAGCTGCTCTCCTCGGCGAAGTTCCCGGTGATCCTGAACGGCGCGGGCGTGGTGCTCGCGAACGCGATCCCCGATACGATCGCGCTTGCCGAGCGGCTCGATGCGCCCGTCTGCTGCGGCTACCAGCACAACGACGCGTTTCCGGGCAAGCACCCGCTGTTTGCCGGGCCCCTCGGCTACAACGGCTCGAAGGCCGCGATGCAGCTCATCGCCAGGGCCGACGTGGTGCTGGCGCTCGGCACGCGCCTCAACCCGTTCTCGACGCTGCCCGGTTACGGCATCGACTACTGGCCGAAGCAGGCGAAGATCATCCAGGTGGACCTCAACCCGAACCGCATCGGCCTGACGAAGCCGGTGACCGTCGGCATCGTCGGCGACGCGGGCAAGGTGGCGCGCCAGATCCTCGCGAAGCTCTCGGCATCCGCCGGCGATGCAGGCCGCGCCGAGCGCAAGGCGGCGATCGCGCAGACGAAGTCGGCCTGGGCGCAGGAGCTCTCCTCCATGGACCACGAGCAGGACGATCCGGGCACGACCTGGAACGAGCGCGCGCGGAAGGCGAAGCCCGACTGGATGAGCCCGCGCATGGCATGGCGCGCGATCCAGGCGGCGCTGCCGCGCGAGGCGATCATCTCCTCCGACATCGGCAACAACTGCGCCATCGGCAACGCGTATCCGACGTTCGACGCCGGCCGGAAATATCTGGCGCCGGGCCTCTTCGGCCCCTGCGGCTACGGGCTACCCTCGGTGGTCGGCGCGAAGATCGCCTGCCCCGACACGCCGGTCGTGGGATTTGCCGGCGACGGCGCGTTCGGCATCGCGGTGACCGAACTCACCGCCATCGGCCGCAAGGAGTGGCCGGCGATCACCATGGTGGTGTTCCGCAACTACCAGTGGGGCGCTGAGAAGCGGAACTCGACGCTGTGGTACGACGACAACTTCGTCGGCACCGAACTCGACACCGGCGTGAGCTACGCCGGCATCGCGAAGTCCTGCGGCTTGCAGGGCGTGGTGGCGCGCACGATGGACGAATTGACGGCCGCGCTGTCCAAGGCTGTCGACGACCAGATGAAGCACGGCAAGACCACGCTCATCGAGGCGATGATCAACCAGGAGCTCGGCGAGCCGTTCCGGCGCGACGCCATGAAGAAGCCGGTCGAAGTGGCCGGAATCTCGGCCTCCGACATGGCGCACTGATCGCTCAGAACGACAGGTAGAGCCAGGCGCCGAGCATGCCGCCAAGGTGCGCGAAGTGGGCGACGCCGGCCTGCGTGCCGGTGACGCCGAGCGCCAGTTCGATCGCCCCGTAGCCGATCGCGAGCGTGCGCGACGACATCGGAATCGGCGGAAAGATCAGCATGAGGCGGCGGTTCGGAAACACCATCGCGAACGCGAGCAGCAGCCCGAACACGCCGCCCGAGGCGCCGACCGTCGGCTCCTGGGCACCCGTCGAGGCGGCGAAGATCAGCTGCGTGATGCCGGCCGTGATCACCGACAGGAGGTAGCAGTTGAGGAGCCTGCGCCCGCCCCACACGCGCTCGAGGTCGTTGCCGAACACGAACAGCCCCAGCATGTTGAAGAACAGGTGGTCGAGGCTGCCGTGGAGGAAGGCGTAGGTGACGAGCTGCCACGGCTCGAAGAACGTGCCGACCGGCCAGAGCGCCATGTAGCCCGCCCACGCCCGCGGCAGGTACGGCTCGCCGAAGAACATCACCACGTTGGCGATGATCAGCCACTGGACGACGGGAGTGAACATGCGGAATCGCGTTCCTTCAGGGTTCCCCCGCTAATGCACGCTTGGACGCGTGCGTTCAATCTTCATTCGACAGGACGCGCGCCGCTGGGCTAGCCTTGCCCGATCGTGGTTCGTTCCGCATCGCGTCTTCCGGAGGTTTCGTGACGAGCTTGGCAGACAGGCGCAGGCCGTGGCTGCTCGTCGGCCCGACCGTGTTGGCCCTGATCGTGCTGATGGTCATCCCGATCATCATCATGTTCGTCTACACGTTCTATGAGTTCGTGACGGCGGGCGTCGACAAGCCGGCGTTCTCGTTCGAGAACTGGCACGAGTTCTTCACCGACACCTATTACCACATGTTCCTGTGGAAGACGGCGCGCGTGTCGCTGATCACCGCCGCGCTGTGCGCGCTGATGGGCTTTCCCCCCGCCTACTTCATCGCGATGACGGAGTTCCGCCACAAGTGGCTGCTGCTGCTCCTTCTCATCGTGCCGTTCTGGATCAGCTTCACCATCCGCACCTACAGCTGGATACACATCCTCGGCGAAAAGGGCGCGATCAACAGCGTGCTGATGGGTCTCGGCATCATCGACCAGCCGCTGCCGATGCTCTACACCGAAGGCGCGGTGATCATGGGCATGATCCACTTCCTGTTGCCCTACATGATCCTCAACATCTACGTGAGCCTCGAGGGCATCGACCGCAACCTGATCTCGGCTGCCCGCACGCTCGGCTGCACGCGCCTCCAGGCGTTCCGCGAAGTGACGCTGCCGCTGTCGCTCCCCGGCCTCATGGCGGGGCTGCTCCTCACCTTCGTGCTCGCGGCAGGCTCGTACGTGACGCCACAGATTCTCGGTTCGAACCGCGACCAGCTCTTCGGCAACCTGATCTTCGACACGATCATGAAGGAGCTGAACTGGCCGATGGGCTCGACACTCTCGATCGTGCTCCTCGTGCTGCTCGGCATCCTCACCGCGATCTACAGCCGCTACATGGGTCTTTCCGAGATGTTCAAGGGCCTGAGCCGATGAGCGCCGCGGCAGGCAGCGAGACCGGCGGCTGGGGCTGGCAGACGGTGAAGGTCTTCACCATCCTCGTCTACGTCTTCATGTTCGCACCGATCCTCGTGGTCGTGATCCTGTCGTTCAACGCCTCGCAGTTCGGCGGCTTCCCGATGACCGGCCTGTCGCTGCGCTGGTACGACAAGCTCCTCCACAACGAGATCGTGCTGAACGCGTTCAAGACGTCGCTCTGGGTGGCGCTCGTCACCGCGATCGTGTGCACGATCCTCGGCGTGCTCGCGGCGATCGCGCTCGTACGCTACGAGTTTCCGGGCAAGCAGTGGATCAACACCCTGATCATCGCGCCGGCGCTCGTGCCGGAAACCGTGCTGGGCGTCGGCCTCCTGCTGCTCATCCGGTTCGCGCACCAGCCGCGCACGATGGGCCTTCTCGTCGCGGGCCACATCATGCTCGCGCTGCCCTACGTCGTGCTCGTGGTGCAGGCGCGGCTCATCGGCATCAAGCGCGTCTACGAGGAAGCCGCCATGAGCCTCGGGGCGAACCGCTTCCACACCTTCCGCGAGGTGACGCTGCCCTTGCTGGCGCCCGCCATTCTCGCGAGTCTGCTTCTCGTCTTCACGATCAGCTTCGACAACATCTCGGCCAGCATGTTCTGGCGCCCGGCGGGCGTCGAGACGATGCCGACGCAGATCCTGTCGATGCTGAAGGTTTCGATCAGCCCGGAGATCAACGCCCTGGGCACCATCATGATCATCGTAACCGTCGGGCTGCCGCTGGTGGGAGGCGCACTGTCGCGCGTTCTCGCCCGCGGCGAGCGTTGAGCCCCAACCAAGCTAGGGAGAACGCATGACCAAGCTCACCACCGAACAGCGGCTCGCCCGCCTTCGCGAGCGCTACCTGAACGGCGGCCTCGACCGCCGCACCTTCCTCGGCCTCGTCGCCGCGGCCGCGACCGTCGGCGGCCTGCAGACGCGCTGGTCCGCGCCGGCGCTCGCCGCCGTCACCGAAGTGCGCTTCGACGGCTGGGGCGGCGTCGTGCAGGACGCGATCGACAAGTACGCCTTCCAGCCCTACACGGCGAAGACCGGCATCAAGGTCGTGCAGGGCACCTTCGGCGACGAGAGCGAAGTGCTGACCAAGATCAAGGCCGCCAATCCCGGCGACTTCCAGGTCATCCACTCCTCGGGCGTCGAGTACTACAAGAAGTACGTCGACGGCGGCTACGTCTCGGAGATCAACGAGGCGAACATCCCGAACATGCAGTACGTGATGCCGGCGATGATCGAGCCGTTCCGCAAGATGACGCCGAAGCTCTCGTGCGTGCCCTACGACTACGGCACGACCGGCATCGCCTACAACCGCAACGTCATCTCCGACGCGGAAGCCAAGGAGAAGGGCGCGAACCTGCTCGTCGACAAGAAGTACGCCGGCAAGATCGGCGCCTACGGCGACATGGTGACCCGCATGTGGTACGCCGCGCTGCAGACCGGCCAGACGCCGAACGACATCAAGGACGTCGACGCGGCGTGGGCGAAGATCCGCGAAGCCCGCGACATGACCAAGAAGTACTGGTCGTCCGGCGCCGAGCTCATGGATCTCCTCGCCAAGGAGGAGATCGTGGTGACCGACGGCTGGTCCGGCCGCATCGCGGCGCTGCAGCAGCAGGGCTCGCCGATTGGCTACCTCGATCCGCCGGGCTCCTACGCGTGGATGGAGGACATGCTGATCCTGAAGGGCTCGCCGATGGCAGAATGCGAGCAGCTCGTGAACTTCATGATCGAGCCGACGACGGCGATCGCGGTGGCCGAAGGGCAGAACTATCCGCCCTCGCTCGACCCGACCAAGGTGAAGCTCACCGAGAAGATCCAGAAGCTGCCGGCGTTCGACCCCACCGGCACGATGAAGTCGCTGACGTTCGCCGACCCGAACTACTGGGCGGCCAACAACGACGCCTGGCAGAAGCAGTGGGATCGCATCTCCAAGGGCGGCTGACGAGCTCGCCTTGACGCATCGGCGGCCCCGGCGGTAATCGCCGGGGCGCCTCCTTCCCCGTGTCCGGAACGTCCATGCAGAACGCAGCCGTCAGCCTGAAGAACGTGCGCCTTGCGTACGGCGAGTTCGTCGCGGTGAACGACGTGAGCCTCGACATCGAGAAGGGCTCGTTCGTGACGCTGCTCGGACCCTCGGGCTGCGGCAAGACGACGATCCTGCGCTCGATCGCCGGGCTCGTGCATCCTTCCGGCGGCGAGATCATCGTGGCCGGCCGGCGCATCAACGACGTGCCGATCCACAAACGCAACATCGGCCTCGTGTTCCAGAACTACGCGCTCTTCCCGCACAAGACGGTGTTCGACAACGTGGCCTTCGGGCTGAAGTACCGCAGCGTGCCGAAGGGCGACATCGCGGCCCGCGTCGAGAAGGCGCTGTCGATGGTGCGCCTGCCGGGATCGGGCAGGAAGTTCCCGAGCCAGCTGTCGGGCGGCCAGCAGCAGCGCATCGCGCTCGCCCGCGCCATCGTCATCGAGCCGGACGTGCTGCTGCTCGACGAGCCGCTCTCGGCGCTCGATGCGAACCTGCGCGAGGAGATGCGCACCGAGATCAAGATCATCCAGCGCGACGTCGGCATCACCACGATCTTCGTGACCCACGACCAGGAAGAGGCGCTCGCCATGTCCGACCGGATCGTGGTGATGAACCACGGCGTGGTCGAGCAGATGGGTTCGCCCGAAGAGGTCTACCGCACGCCGGAGACGCGGTTCGTCGCGAGCTTCCTCGGCCAGTCGAACATTCTCGACGGCGTGGCGGCGAAAGGCCGCGAAGCCGCGGTGGAGATTCCGGGCGGCAGGAAGCTCGTGGTCGAAGCGCCGCGCCCGCTTCAGGCAGGCGAAACGGTGAGCGTGGTGGTGCGCGCGCAGAAGGTGCAGGTCGGCGGACCTGCCCCGCGCGGCGCAAACAAGCTCGGTGGACGCATCAAGTCGACGAGCTATCTCGGCGGCACCGCGAGCTACGTGATCGATGCGGGCGGCGTCGAGCTCATCGCCGCCAATGCCATCGAAGACCGCGTGTTCCGAGAAGGCGAGGCGGTCGACGTGACGATTGCCCCGAAGGACTGCGTGCTGCTCGACGCGAATGGGCGGCGCATCCGCGCATGACCGTCACGGCGGACGTCGCGATCGTCGGCGCCGGGATCGCCGGCGTCTCCCTCGCCTACCGGCTCGCGCCGGCGCTGAAGGTGGTGATCCTCGAGCGCGAGGACTGGCCCGGCTACCATGCCTCCGGGCGTTCCGCCGCCATGTACGAGCCGACCTTCGGCCCGCCGGTGATGCGCGCCTTCACGCGCGCGTCCGGCGCCTTCTTCCATGATCCGCCGACAGGATTCGCCGAATCACCGCTCGTCACCGACCGCGGCGTGCTGATGGTCGGGGAACCGGGCGACGAGGCGCTGCTCGCCGAAGCGCTGACCTGGGGATACGAACCGGCGACCGAAGCGTTCGCGCGCGCCCTCGTACCGCGCATCCGGTTCAAACGCGCGATCGGCTTCCTGTGGGACGGCGCGACCAAGGACATCGACGTGGACGTGCTGCTCCAGGGGTATCTGCGCGCCGCGAAACGGGCCGGCGCGACGGTGTCGTGTTCGCTGCCGCTCCTGAAGGCGACGCGGGCGCACGGCGCCTGGCGCCTCGAGACGGTGAAGGGCCTTGTCGAGGCGCCGGTCGTCGTGAACGGGGCGGGCGCATGGGCCGATGGGATCGCGGATCTGTTCGGCGCGCGTCCGCGCGGCCTCCAGCCCAAGCGGCGCAGCGCGATGATCTGCCCGGCGCCCGAAGGCGAGGACGTCGACCGCTGGCCGCAGGTGTTTCCGGCGCGCGAGGACTTCTACTGCAAGCCGACCGGGGGCAAGCTGATGATCTCGCCGGCGGACGCCGATCCCATGGACCCGCACGATGCGTATGCGGACGATCTCCGCCTGGCGGAGGGAGCTGCCGCCTTCGAGCGGCTGATCGACTGGCCGATCACCCGGGTCGAGCGCTCGTGGGGCGGGCTTCGCACGTTCGCGCCCGACGGCGACCCGGTGGTCGGCTACGACGATTCCGCTGAGGGCTTCTTCTGGCTCGCCGGACAGGGCGGCTACGGCATGCAGACGTCGCCGGCGCTCTCGGAAGCAGCGGCATGCCTGCTGAAGCGGCAGCCGCTGCCGGGCTACGTGTTGGAACAAGGCGTCGGCGCAGCCGACATCGCGCCGTCGCGGACGGCGCTCGCGCGCTGATCGGTCAGGCGTGCTGTGCGCGCGGCGCCATCGGCGCGGGCCGCGCCACGATGCCGACGCGCACCTTGCGCATCGGTTCTGCCGCGGTACGCACCGCAGGAACCGCGAAGCGGTCGCTGTCGGCGGTCTTCACGGCGTAGACGGCGCCGCCGCGGCGCGTGCGCGGCTTCAGGCCGAGCCATGCCCACACCAGACCGCCGCAGGTTGACGCCGTGATGGCGATCGGACCGATGACGGAGAGGAACATGAACACCGTCTGGTCGCCTGTCATATGGTCAACTTTCGCGGCGATGGCGACGATCAGGAGGAACCACGACAGCGCCGCGGCGCTAACCACGATGCTCAGTCTCCTCAATCCGCGCGACCACCGCATGGTCCTTGGCTCCCGTTACCGTCGGGAGCCAAGGTAACGCTTCGTTCATTACATCTGGGTTTCCACGGACGGGAGCATTTGCCTCAAACCGCGAAATAATCCGTATACGAATTGACAGCCCGGCTCACGAGGCAGGCGTTGCGGCCGGCGCCGAAGCGACGTGCGCGGCGAGCGCCTCGCGCAACTGCGCTTCCTTCGCCTCGTCGAACGACGTCTGCATCACGGTGCCGCCCGATCCGCGCAGATCCGCCAGCACCTTGTCGGTCGTCATCTTGCGGATGAGGAGGAAAAGGCCCGCGGTGCCGGGCTGCAGCGAGTTCGCGGCGTCCTTCATGAACTGGTCGTTGATGCCGGCGTCCGACAGCTTGCCGCCGAGCGCGCCCGACGCAGCGCCGACCGCCGCGCCGACCAGCGGCATGAGGAAGATCAGGCCGACCAGCGTGCCCCACAGCGCGCCCGACGCCGCGCCGGCTGCGGTAAGATTCACGAGCTGGTTCAGCTTCACGTGACCTTGCGGATCGCGCACGACGACCACCGCGTCGGCGAGTTCGATCAGGTAGCTCTTCTGCAGGTCGAGCACCTTCTTGCGCATTTCCTCGGCCTTTTCCTCGGTCGGGTAGGCGATGAACACGAGATCGCTCATGGGACGTCTCTCCTTGGTTCCCTGTGTGTGCCGTGTCGGTTGAAGAACCCCATTGTTGCGCGTTGATGACGGCGGCTCAATGGCTTCCCGGCTGGACCGGACGCAACTCGCACCATATGGTGAGCCGATCGGAAACGGGAACGACGGCAGCCAGTGAACCCGACGGCGTACACGGGCGAAGCGGAAACGGTGCGGCAGGTGCAGTCGACGATCGATGCCATCGTGCATCTCGTCGGCAGCGGCATCGAGGTGTTCGGCGTCGCGATCATCGTCCTCGGGATCCTCCTGTCGACGCTCAACTACATGCGGGCGTCCACGGGCGGCGGCTACGACGCCTACAAGATCGCGATCGGCCGCTCGCTGCTCCTCGGCCTCGAAGTGCTCGTTGCGGCCGATATCGTGAAGACGGTCGCGACCGAGCTCACCTTCACCAACCTCGGCGAGCTCGCGGCCCTCGTGGTCATCCGTACGTTCCTCACCTGGGCGCTGGTCCTCGAGATCGAGGGCCGCTGGCCGTGGCAGCGCGACCCGGCGGCCGGCGAGGAGCGGCGCACCTCGCCCTGAACCGCCGCCGGCTTGCCGGGGGTTGCGGGAGCGCCTCCGGCTCTGGCAGGGATTGGCCATGACCCAGCAGGACTTTGACACGCTGCCGCACGAGGAGAAGCTGCGGCATCTCGCCGAGCTCGCCCGCTCGGCACTGCCGCTCTACGGCATCGCGCCCGACGTGCCGGTCGAGATGGTGAACCTGTCGGAGAACGCCACCTACCGCGTCGAGTCGGAAGATGGCCGTGCGATGGCGCTGCGCGTCCATCGTGACGGCTACCACAGCGAGGCAGCGATCCGCTCCGAACTCGCGTGGCTTCAGGCGCTGCGCTCGGAAGGGATCGTGACGACGCCGAAACCGGTCGCGGCGCGCGATGGCGACATCCTGCAGCGGCAGGCGCATTCGGCGCTGCCGCGGCCACGCCATGTCGTGCTGTTCGACTGGGAGGCGGGCGCGGAACCGGGCATCGGCGAGGACCTGCGCGCTCCCTTCGAAGTGCTGGGCGAGGTCACCGCGCGCATGCACCGCTTCACGCGGACCTGGGACCGGCCTTCGTGGTTCACGCGCTTCACGTGGGATTTCGACACGGCGCTCGGCCCGGAGCGGCCGCACTGGGGACGCTGGCGCGACGGGATGGGCATGGACGGCGCGAAGGAGCGCCTGTTCCAGCGCACCGTCGATGCGATCGGCCTCCGGCTTTCGCGCTACGGCAAGGGCGCCGACCGCTTCGGCCTCGTCCACTGCGACCTCCGGCTTGCCAACCTCCTGGTCGACGGTCCGGCCGTGAAGGTGATCGACTTCGACGACTGCGGCTTCGGCTGGTACATGTACGACGCCGCAACGCCCGTCTCGTTCTACGAGCACGAGCCGCAGGTGCCGGAGCTCCTGGAGTGCTGGAAGGAAGGATATCGCCGCGTTCTGCCGCTTGCCGCGGAGGACGAGGCCGAGATTCCGACGTTCGTCATGTATCGCCGGCTGCTGCTCGTCGCCTGGATCGGATCGCACAGCGAGACCGACCTCGCCCGCTCGATGGGCGTTCAGTACACGGAGCAGACGACGGCGTTGTGCGAGGACTACCTCTCCCGCTACTCCTAGGGACGGTGCAAACGGAGATCGGACGCGACCCATGGTGATCCGGCTGGCGAAGGTGCTGACGGTGGTGCTGATCGGGCTCTTCGCCGTGCTCGTCGGCTACGACAACCTCGTCGACTACGACTCGAACTACGAATTCGTGCGCCATGTCCTGTCGATGGACACGACGTTTCCCGGCAACAAGCTCTTGAGCCGCGCGATCACCGATCCCGCGCTCCACACGGCCGCCTACTGGGCGATCATCGCCGCCGAACTGCTGACCGGCATCCTGTGTCTGGTCGGAGCGGCGCTGCTGGCCGCCAAGGTGCGCGCTCCGGCGCGCGCCTTCAACGCGGCGAAGGGCACCGCGATCGCCGGCCTCACGACGGGCTTCGCGCTCTGGTTCTTCGGCTTTCTCACCGTCGGCGGCGAGTGGTTCGCGATGTGGCAATCGCAGACCTGGAACGGGCAGGAAGCCGCGTTCCGTTTCATCGTCTCGATCGGCATCGTGCTCCTGTTCGTGACGATCGAAGACCATGACTGACGCTGCCGTCGCGATCGGCCAGGGCGGGCGCGTGTCGCTCCTCGCGCGCGATACGGGGGCGCTCCTCTGGCAAGTGGACCTCTCGGGCTTTGCGTCGGCCTGCGCCGGGGAACGGGTAAGCGTCTCGGCGAACGGCGACGTCGTTATCGCCGGCTGTGCCGGACACGTGTTTGCGCTCGCCACTGCGACGGGCGCGCTGCTCTGGCATCGCGAGATCCGGACCCGCGGTGTGCCGGCGACCGACGTCGCCATAGACGGCTGAACGCGATCCAATGACCACCGGCGTCGTCGAGGATCAGTCGGAGGTTACGCGCTTTCTGCGCGATCCTTCCCTGTTCGGCGCGGCGGAGCCCGTCACCGTGATCGAGACCCACGTGTCGCGCGTGTTCCTCGCGGGCGACACCGCGCTGAAGCTCAAGCGGGCCGTGAAGTTGCCGTATGTCGATTTCTCCTCGGCAGAAATCCGTCTTGCGGCCTGCGAACGCGAATTCACGCTGAACGCGCCAACCGCGCCGCAACTCTACCGAGGTGTCCGGCGGATCGTGCGGTCGGTGAACGGCACGCTCGCGTTCGATGCCGAAGGCCCGCTTGTCGACGCCGTCGTGGAAATGCGCCGGTTCGACCAGAACCTGCTGCTCGACCGCCGCGCGGCGGCGGGCCTCGTCACGGCGGACATTGCGCTCGACCTCGCCCGCACGATCCATGCCTTTCACGCGCGCGCACCGGTGAGCCACGAACGCACGGGCAGCGAGATCCTGCGATCGATCATCGACCTGAACCTCGTGTCGTTCCGGGAGCAGCCGCTCTTCGCGCCCGACGCCGTCGACACGCTCGACCGCGCCTTCAGGCGTGCACTTGACCGCCACGCTGCGCACCTCGACCGCCGCTCCTCGCACGGGTGGGTGCGCCGATGTCACGGCGATCTCCACTTGCGGAACATCTGCCTGATCGACGGCAAGCCTGTTCTGTTCGACTGCCTCGACTTCAGTGAGGCGCTTTCCACGATCGACGTGCTCTACGACCTCGCGTTCCTGCTGATGGACCTCTGGCATCGCGGGCTCAAGGAGATCGCGAACCTCGTCGCGAACCGGTACGTCGATGAAGACGATTCCGACGACGGTTATGCCCTGTTGTCCTTCTTCATGGCGGTTCGCGCCGCCATCCGCGCGCACGTGACGGCGACGGCGGCGGACGGAAAGGACGACCCGACGCTCCTCGAGGAGGCGCGCTCCTACTTCCGTCTCGCCGGCGAGTTGCTCGAGGAGGCGCCGCCCTGCCTCGTCGCGATCGGCGGGTTCAGCGGCAGCGGCAAGACCACCGTGTCGGCCCTCGTCGCACCCAATCTTTTGCCCGCGCCCGGCGCGCGTACGCTCGAGACCGACCGGCTGCGCAAGGCGATGTTCGGCGTGCCGGCGGAGACCCACCTGCCGGCCGAAGCGTACAAGCCGCCGGTGTCGGCGCGCGTCTACGCGATGCTCGAGAAGCGCGCGGAAGCCCTGCTCCGGTCGGGGGCGAGCGTCGTTACGGCGGCTGTCTTCGACCGGCCCGACACGCGTGCGGCGATGGAGGCCGCGGCAAGCGGCAGCAGCTTCGCCGGAGTGTGGCTCGAGGTCGGGGCGGATGCCTTGCGCAAGAGGCTGTCCGGGCGCCCCAGAGGGGCCTCGGATGCCGACCTGTCGGTTCTCGACCGGCAGCTCGCGACCCCTCTGGAGGGCCTGCAATGGGCCCGGATCGCCTCCGGGTCGACTCCTGAAGCGACTGCCGATGCCATTTTGGCGGCTGCTCATTCCACGATGCGGAACAAACGTCCCGCATCGCGGTGATCCAAACCACGGTCCAAGCCCTAAACTGCGGATGGTCGCTGCCCGACAGGGTTCCGGGCGGGGCCTGATGGAGGCACCCATGGGGTACAACCCGACGTTCAAGCTCAATCCGCGCCAACTGTCGCTGATCGAGGATGCCTTGCATTCCGAAATTGCCCGCGTTTCCGCCGAAGTCCGTGAGAAGGGCTCGCCCGAAGCGCTGAAGACCGTGCGGGACCTCCGCGAGGTCCTCGCGCACCTCCACCACCAGAAATTCTGGTACCGGCCGAAGGTCAACGTCCCGCTCGGCTAAGCAAGGCCAGGATCCGGCCCGGACGTACGGCGGGTCCTAAATCCTCCTGCTGTTTCGGCTTGGCAGACCTGCCCGTCCCGCGCGAAACTCGCTGCGCTTGAGGGGGGAGCGGGATGACGGCCTGTTTTGACGAAATGCGCGGCGTGGACGGCGCCGTGCGCGCGCCTTACAGCGAAATCCACGCGTGGCTCGAGGCGATGCCGCGGGCCGAGATGAAGAAGAACCACCGCGAGGCCGAACAGCTGTTCCGGCGCTCCGGCATCACCTTCGCCGTCGGCGGCGCGACCGACGCGAACGAGCGCCTCATCCCCTTCGACCTCATCCCGCGCATCTTCTCGGCTCAGGAATGGCGCAGGCTTTCGGCCGGCATCGAGCAGCGGGTGCGCGCGCTCAACGCCTTCATCCACGACATCTACCATCGCCAGGAGATCATCCGGGCGGGCCGCGTACCGGCGCACCTGATCCTCGGCAACTCGGCCTTCGTGCCCGAGATGATGGGGATGACGCCGGCGCGCTCCGTCTACGCCCACGTGATCGGCATCGACATCGTGCGGGTCGGCGAGAACGAGTTCTACGTGCTCGAGGACAACTGCCGCACGCCATCCGGCGTCTCCTACATGCTGGAGGACCGCGAGGCGATGATGTTCCTCTTCCCGGAACTGTTCGCCCGCCACCGCGTCGCGCCGATCGACAACTACCCGCAGATGCTGCGCAAGACGCTGAAGTCGGTCGCGCCTCCAAGCGCCGGCGACTCGCCGACGATTGCGGTGCTGACACCCGGCATCCACAACTCGGCGTTCTACGAGCACGCCTTCCTCGCCGACGAGATGGGCGTCGAGCTCTGCGAGGGCTCGGACCTCTTCGTCTCCGACGGCTGGTGCTACATGCGCACCACGCAGAAACCGAAGCGCGTCGACGTGATCTACCGCCGGATCGACGATGCGTTCCTCGACCCGCTCACCTTCCGCGCCGATTCCGCGCTCGGCGTGCCGGGGCTGTTCGACGTCTACCGCGCCGGCCGCGTAACGCTGTGCAACGCGCCCGGCACCGGCATCGCCGACGACAAGTGCATCTACTCGTACATGCCGGAGATCGTCGAGTTCTACACGGGCGAGCGGCCGATGCTGTCGAACGTGCCAACCTGGCGGTGCGCGGAGCCGCAGGACCTCGCCTACGTGCTCGACCACCTGGCGGAACTCGTGGTGAAGGAAGTGCACGGCTCGGGCGGGTACGGGATGCTCGTCGGTCCCACCTCGACCAAGGCGCAGATCGCGTCGTTCCGCACGCTCCTCAAGACAAACCCCGCGAACTACATTGCCCAGCCGACGCTCGCGCTTTCCACCGCGCCGACGTTCACGGCTTCGGGCGTCGCGCCGCGGCACGTCGATCTGCGGCCGTTCGTCCTCACCGGCGAACGCGTCCGCATCACGCGCGGCGGCTTTACGCGCGTGGCGCTGAAGAAGGGCTCGCTCGTCGTCAACTCGAGCCAGGGCGGCGGCACCAAGGACACCTGGGTGCTGGAGGACTGACGACCATGCTCCTCGGCCGCACTGCCGCCTCGCTCTACTGGATGTCGCGCTACATCGAACGCGCCGAGAACATGGCGCGCCTGCTCGAGGTGGGCTACCGGATATCGCTGATGCCGCGGGCGATCGACGGCCACCAGGACGAATGGCGCTCGACGCTGCAGAGCTGCGGTTGCGAAGCGAGCTTCCACGCCGTCGGCTACGACGAGATCAACCAGGCGAACGTGATCCGACACCTCCTGTTCGACACCACCAATCCCTCGAGCGTCATGTCGGCGATCACCACGGCCCGCAACAACGCGCGCGCAGTGCGCACCGCACTGTCGCGCGACGTGTGGGAGGCGCTCAACACGACCTACAACGAACTCCACGCGATCGACCGCAGCAAGATCGCCGACAAGGACCTGCCGGAGTTCCTCGACTGGGTGCGGCAGCGCTCGATGCTGTTCCACGGCGCGGTGACCTCGACGATCCTGCGCAAGGACACGTTCTTCTTTTCAGAGCTCGGCACGTACATCGAGCGCGCCGATTCGACCGCGCGCATCCTCGACGTGAAGTACTATGTGCTCCTGCCCGACACGGCCTCGGTCGGCGGCGACGCCGACAACTGGCAGTGGAGCCAGGTCTTGCGCTCCGTGTCGGCGCACCGCGCCTACCGTTGGCTCTACCGCGACAGCCAGTACACACCCTGGAAAATCGCCGAGTTCATGATGCTGCGCGAGGAGATGCCGCGGTCGCTGCTGTTCTGCTACCGCCGCATCCTGTCCGCCCTCGACGGGCTTGCGCACGATTACGGCGAGCGCAACGACTGCCACGCCGAGGCGCAGGCCATGGTCGACGATCTCGCGACCGGGCGGATGGACGACATCTTCCAGTCGGGCCTGCACGAGTTCCTGTCGGACTTCCTCGCGCGCAACAACGCCCTGTCTTCGAAGATCGCCAACACCTACAATTTTCCCTGATGCTGATCTCCGTACGCCACGAGACCCGCTACCGCTTCGAGGAGGACACGCGCTACTCGATCCAGCGGCTGCGGCTGACGCCGCCCTCGTTCGAGGGCCAGAGCGTCAAGCGGTGGGGCATCGAGGCACGCGGCATGAAGGACGCGCTCGCCTACCGCGACGCGTTCGGCAACCTCACGCACGTGCTGACCCGCAACGACCTGCACCGCGACGTCACGATCGTCGCCGCGGGCGAAGTCGAGACGCAGGACCGGGCGGGCGTCATCCTCAACCGCGCAGGCAGCGTGCCCGACGTGCTGTTCCTGCGCGAGACGAACGCGACGCGGGCGGACGACGCCATCCGTGGGCTCGCGGCCGCCGTTCAGGCGCTGAAGGGTCTGGACCTGCTCCACGCATTGGCAAACAGCGTGCGCGACCGCATCGACTACGTGATCGGCGCGACGCACGCGCACACGACGGCCGCCGAGGCGGTGAGCGAAGGGCGCGGCGTCTGCCAGGACCACGCGCACGTGTTCATCGCGGCCGCCCGCGCGCTGCACATTCCCGCCCGCTACGTCTCGGGCTACCTCGTCGTCGCCGACGGCGAACCGGCGGAAGCGAGCCACGGGTGGGCGGAAGCCCTGGTGCCCGACCTCGGCTGGGTGGGGTTCGACGTCGCCAACCGCATCTGCCCGACCGACCGCTATGTGCGCCTCGCCATCGGCCTCGACGCGCACGGGGCCGCTCCCGTCACCGGCATCCGGCGCGGCGGTTCGAGCGAGGAGATGACCGTTTCGGTCGACGTGGGGCCTGCGCAATGAGGAGCCTTTCGATCCGATGACCTACTGCGTGGGACTGCTGCTCGACGGGGGCCTGGTGATGGGCGCCGACACCCGCACCAACGCCGGCGTCGACAACATCGCCGTGTTCCGCAAGCTCTACGTCTGGGAACGTCGCGGCGACCGCGTGCTGATCCTGCTCGCCGCGGGCAACCTCGCGGTGACGCAGGCCGTCGTCAACCTTCTCACCGAGGAGGCCGAAGCATCGGCCGTTTCGCCGAAGCGGTCGAAGGCGCATCCGACGCTCTACACCGCGCCGACGATGTTCCAGGCGGCCCGTGTCGTCGGCAACGCCGTGCGGCACGTGCGCGACATGGATGCGCCGGCGCTGCAGGCGGTAAGCGAATCGTTTTCCGCTTCGTTCATTCTCGGCGGACAGATCGGCAAGGAGCGGCCGCGGCTGTTCAACGTCTACGCCGCCGGCAACTTCATCGAGGCGACGACCGACACGCCGTTTTTCCAGATCGGGGAGCACAAGTACGGCAAGCCGATCCTCGACCGCGTCGCCGACCGTACGATGAGCCTCGGGCAGGCCGGGAAGCTTCTGCTCCTCTCCTTCGATTCGACGCTGCGCTCGAACCTGTCGGTCGGCATGCCGCTCGACATCATGGTGTACGCGCGCGACTCGCTCGCCGCCGACGGCCTGCGCCGCATCGACCGCGACGATCCCTATTTCAAGAAGCTCTCCTCCGACTGGTCGGCGGCGCTGCGGTCGTCGTTCGCCAAGATGGAGGAAGTGGAGCACTAGGCTCCGCTTGGGCTGCCGGCGTCAGGCGTCCGCCCCGGCGAGCCGCCGCAGCGTGCAGGCGGAGATGCGCCACGACCCGTCCGATTGCCGCTCGAAGGCGTAAAGCGCCTGCCACGCGTGGCCGTCGCGATCGACCACGGTCACGACCTGCGTGGGCCAGCCGAGCTCGCTCGTGACGTCGCCGAACTCGACCGACTTCGGATTGACGAGCGCGCCATAGCCCTGCGCCACCATGCGCAGGAAGGTGCCGGCGTCGCCGAATTTCGCCTGGATGCCGGGCGAGGCGAACGACCACGCCGTGCCGCCGTCGCCCTTGCCGAACGCCTCGATCTGCCGGGTGATCGTTTCGCGGAAGGCTGCCGCGTCCGACGGGGGCAGCGCCTGCTGGGCCATCGCCGGAACGGCCCAGAACGCTGCGATCATCGTCAGCAGGCGGATGAAGCGGATGGCCATGGCGCATGGACTCCCCGTGTGATGGGAAGTCCTACGCGCCTCGCGGCTGCCCGGTTCAGCTGCCGATGTCGCCGCCGTCCGCGCGGGTGATCGCCACGACGGAGGGACGCGGCAGCCCGTTCGGCGCAAAGTCCGGCCAGGTCGTCGTGAGCTTCGTCACGTTCTCGGAGTCCTCGCCGGGATGCTGCACGGAGACGAACAGCGTCTTGCCGTCCGGCGTGAAGTTGATGCCGGTCGCTTCCGCGCCCGAGGGACAGGCGAACAGCGCGCGCGGCATTGCCCGCCCGGGTCCGTCGACATCCATCGCGAACACGCCGTCGGCGATGCCGAAATCGTTCTGCCCGTCGGTTGCGACGTAAAGCCGACCCTTCGGATCGACCGCGAGATTGTCCGGGGTGGCGAACCAGCCGTCGGCCGTCGTCTCGGGATGAAATTTTGCGCCGATCTCCGGCTTGCCGGGATCGCCCGCGAGCAGCAGCACGTCCCACTTGAACGTGTCGGCGGCGTGATCGACGTCCTTGCCGGCGCCCGGCGGGATGAGTTCGAGGATGTGGCCCCACTTGTTCTCGGCGCGCGGGTTGGCGGCGTCGACCTTGTCGGCCTTGCGCTTCTTGTTCTTCGTCATCACCGAGTAGACGCGGCCGTTGACCGGGTTCACTTCCATGTCTTCCGGACGGTCCATCGGGGTTGCGCCGAGCTTGTCGGCGGCGCCCCGCGCATTGATCAGCACCGTCGCCTGGTCCGCAAAGCCGTTCTCCGGTGTCAGCGGACCCTGGCCGTGGACCAGCGGCAGCCAGTGGAGCGTGCCGTCGGCGTCGAACTTCGCGACCGAGAGGGTGCCTTCGTCGAGAAGCTTCAGGTTCGCCGCGCGGTCGTTCGGGTTGAACGTGCCCTTCGAGACGAAGCGGTAGAGGTATTCGAAGTAGTCGTCGTCGCCCATGTAGACGACCACGCGGCCGTCCTTGTTGAGGACGGGGGCCGCGCCTTCGTGGCCGAAGCGGCCGAGCGCCGTGCGCTTCACCGGTGTCGAGGCCGGGTCGTATGGGTCGATCTCGACCACCCACATGAAGCGGTTGAGCTCGTTCGGCTCCTTCTCGACGTTGAAGCGATCGTAGAAGCGGGCGAGCCCGTAATAGTCCTCGCTCGCCATGCCGATACGCTCAAGCAACTCGCGGCTCTGCGTCTTCGCCGGATCGCCGCCGAAGAACGAGTTCGACCATTCCTCGCAGGTGAGCACCGTGCCCCACGGCGTGACGCCGCCGGCGCAGTTCGTCAGTGTGCCGAACACCTTCGTGCCGGTCGGATCCGCCGACGTCTTCAGGAGATCGTGGCCGGCGGCCGGTCCGGAAAGCGCAATCTCGGTCGTGCCGGTGATGCGCCGGTTGTTCGTCGACTCCGCAACGACACGCCAGGCGCCGTCCTTCTTCTCGATCTCGACCAGCGTCAGGCCGATCGAGGCGAGCCCGATGTCGGCCTGCTCCTTCGACACGGCCTTGCCCGCGTCGTCCTCGGTGGTGACGAGGCCCGGGAACATGATTTGGTAATCGGGGTACTCGTTGTTGATCGACAGGATGCCGCGGTCCGAGGAGCCCGAGCCCATCGGCAGCGGGAAGAAGCCGAGGAAGTCGTTGTTGTAGCCGGCCTGCTTCGATTGGGCTGCTGCCGTCTGGGCGGCGGGATCGAAGGCCGGTGCGCCCGGCAGGACCGCATCGCCCCAGCGGATCAGCACGTCGGCCTTGTAGCCATCGGCGACATGGTGCGTCTTGTCGTAGATGCGCTTGAGTTCCGGGAAGGTGAGCGTGGAAATGGCGGCCCTGGCCGGCCTTGATGCGATTGCGCTGATCGGCGCGCCGACGGCCAGCGCGGCCGCTGCCGCGGAGCTTCTCAGCAAGGCGCGCCGGTCGAACCGGACCGCCAGAACCTCGTTGAACGACGTCGCCCCGTCCCGCTGCAGCATCCGCTTTCGCCCTCGTGGCTTATGATACGCGGGGACACTACTGAGGGCAAATGACGCTCCAGTGACCGTCGGTCAGCGGCGCACACCGGATCGTCAAGCTAGAGCACCCACCTTCCGAACTCTAAACCAAGATTTTTTGCTAGACTTAAAATGCTCTACAAATTTTGGAGATTAAGTTGATCGGACTACCGCAATCTCTTACAGATTGTGAATAAAATGGCGCTTTGGAGCTCTCCGCGCGCGCACCCATAAGCAATGTGGACTCGCAAGTGAGAATCATCCTCGTGATGACCGCTACAATTCGACCCCGAACAGGGGTGATAACTGCAATAGCGGATGCCGAGCAAAGATTATCCGAGTACAAGGATGCACTATCCTTCAACCTGAAATTTATCGGACAATGTGTTGACGAAATAATATTCGCGGAGAACTCTGGAAGTGACCTTGAAGAACTGAGACGAATCGCAGCCGGATTTCCTGTACGGTTCATCGCTAACCCGCAGGAAAACCATCCTCCAAGTTTCGGTTATGGCTACTCCGAAATGAAATTATTACAAAGCGTTATGGATCGGGAAGAATACAGTAGCGACAATTTTTATGTTAAGGTGACCGGCAGATACAAAATCCTCAATTTGTGCAAGTTGATTTCTAGAATTGAAAAAACTCATCTGTTCTATGACATTAGAAATTACACGCGCAACCCATGGCTTGATCTTCGAATCATGGGGTGGAACCAAAGTGATTTCAACCAAGTTCTCAGGAATTCTTACAAGTTACTAAGAGATGATCTCAACAACAGGCCCCCGGAGATGGTGCTCGCAAAACATTTGATGTCGACAAGCGGCGTGCGCCAGTTCGCTTTCGAACCAAACGTCCAGGGTCGAAGAGGCTATGACGGTAAGGACTGGGGAACGGGGCTCAATTATTTGAAATACTTGGGCCGAAGCTACCTGCGTTCGCTGAACTTACTACGCTAGATGTTGCTGCCCGTAGCCGAACGCTTCAGGCGCATCAGCAGCGCGAATTTCGAGCTTATCGTATTGGTGGAGCCAGGCGGAATCGAACCGCCGACCTCTTGAATGCCATTCAAGCGCTCTCCCAACTGAGCTATGGCCCCGTGTTCCACGGAATTTGGGAAGCCCGGACGCCGGAACGGCTCCGAAGCGGGGCGGACCATAGGTCCCGCGCCCCGCACAATCAAGCGAAACTTGCCGGGGGACCGGCCGCCGGGACCGCCCGCTCAGGGGCGGCAAAACGAGGATCAGGGCTCCTCTTCGCCGCCCTTGCCGCCGCCGATGATGCCGGAGACGTTGCCTTCCTCTTCTTCCTCTTCGAGGAAGACCTCGTCGCCCGCGTCCGAGCCGCCGATCTCGACGTCCTCGCCTTCCTCCTCGCCGCCCTCGTCGACGTCCTCGAGGCTGACGAGCTCGATGTCGGCCTCCTCCGTCTCCTCGGCGACCACCGGCTCACGCACCTTGTGGACGACCGGCGCGTGCTCGCCCTTCGACGGCAGCAGGGCCTCGGCCACGAACGACACGCCGCACTTCGGGCACACGATCGGGTTCTTCAGGAGGTCGTAGAAGCGGGCCGCGCAGCTCGGGCACGTCCGCTTGGTTCCAAGTTCGGCGCTGACCAAGGCTTGAAAATCCTTCTCGAATGGGCCGGAAATGATGGATTGGGGCGTTCCCATGCCACTTCCGAGAGGCCCTGTCAAAACCTAAGGCTTGAGGGTGACACCGGCGCGCCCCGCGTGTAAGTCACGGGCCGGTTGCGCCGGCAGACGCCGGCTCGGCCGCACATGGGGCGAAGCGGAAGAAGGGTCAAGGGGTGCACGACACGATTGCCAGGCCGCTCAAGGGTCTTGCCTCGAACCCGCTCAAGGGCCGCGTGACGGTGCCCGGCGACAAGTCGATTTCCCACCGTGCGCTGATGTTCGCTGCGATGGCGATCGGCGAAAGCCACATTTCCGGGCTGCTCGAGGCCGAGGACGTGCTGAACACGGCGAAGGCCATGGCGGCGCTGGGGGCGCGCGTGGAACGCTGGCGCGACGGCGTGTGGCACGTCTACGGCGTGGGCGTCGGCGGCTTTTCCCCTCCGCCCGTTCCGCTCGATTTCGGGAATTCCGGCACCGGCGCGCGCCTTACGACCGGTCTGATCGCCACCTCCCCGATCGATGCGCCGTTCACGGGCGACGCCTCGCTCTTGAAGCGGCCGATGGCGCGGGTCACGACGCCGCTCGAACAGATGGGCGCGACGTTCGACACGGCACCCGGCGGACGCCTGCCGATGACGGTGCACGGCGCGCGCCACCCGGTGCCGATCGTCTACCGACTGCCTGTCGCCTCGGCGCAAGTGAAGTCGGCCGTGCTGCTCGCGGGTCTCAATGCGCCCGGAGCAACGACCGTGATCGAGGCGGTACCGACACGCGATCACACCGAGAAGATGCTGCACGGCTTCGGCGCCGACATCACCGTCGAGGAGAAGGACGGCGAGCGCCACATCACCGTGCGCGGCCAGAAGGAACTCACCGCGCAGGACGTGACCGTGCCGGCCGACCCGAGTTCTGCGGCCTTTCCGCTGGTTGCAGCACTCCTCGTGCCGGGCTCGGACGTGACGGTCGAGAACGTTCTGCTGAACCCCACGCGCACCGGCCTCCTCGTCACGCTCCAGGAGATGGGCGCCGACCTCACGATCGCCAACGAGCGCGTCTCGGGCGGCGAAACCGTGGGCGACGTCACAGCCCGCTACAGCCGCCTCAAGGGCGTATCGGTGCCGGCCGTGCGGTCGCCTTCGATGATCGACGAGTATCCCATCCTCGCGGTCGCTGCCGCCTTCGCCGAGGGCACCACCCGGATGGAGGGTCTGCACGAATTGCGCGTGAAGGAAAGCGACCGCCTGTCGGCCGTCGCCGAAGGCCTCGCGGCCAACGGCGTCTCTCACCGCACCGGCGACGACTGGCTCGAGGTCGACGGTGGCATGGCTCCGGGCGGAGGCACGGTGGCGACCCGCATGGACCACCGCATCGCCATGTCGTTCCTGGTCATGGGCCTCGCGGCGCGTTCTCCCGTGACGGTCGACGACACGGCCATGATTGCGACGAGCTTCCCAGACTTCCAGGGCTTCATGGAGGGCCTCGGCGCCACGCTCGCGCCGGGCGGAGCGGCATGATCATCGCGGTCGACGGCCCCGCCGCCTCCGGCAAGGGCACGCTCGCCCGGAGGCTTGCCGTTTACTATGACCTCCCGCATCTCGACACGGGCCTCCTCTACCGGGCCACGGGCCTTGCCGTTCGCGCCCGCGGGGGAGATCCGAACGACCCGGCCGCAGCCGAAGCGGCCGCGCGCCACCTCGACGTTTCGGCGTTCTCCGACTTCGACCTGCGCTCCGGCCAGGCGGGGGAACTCGCATCGATCGTCGCGGCGATCCCGGCAGTCAGGGCGGCCCTCCTCGATTACCAGCGCCGGTTCGCCGCCCACCCCGCCGGGGCCGTTCTCGACGGGCGCGACATCGGCACGGTGGTCTGCCCAGAGGCGCGGGTAAAACTGTTCGTGACGGCGAGCCCCGAGGTGCGCGCCACCCGCCGGCACAGGGAGCTGATCGCCCAGGGACGGACCGTCGACTATGCCGCCGTGCTCGACGATATTCTCAGGCGGGACGAACGCGACGCTCAGCGCGCCGTCGCCCCCCTGCGGCCGGCCGAGGGCGCGCGCTTGCTCGACACCACGGATTTGGATATAGAGGCCGCGTTCCAGGCGGCCCTCGCCATCGTCGAGGGCGCAAGACAGCGCGACGTTGCAGCCTCCTGAAGGCCGCTCCATCGCATCACCTGCCGAGCGTGGACACCTGTGCATGCAACGCCCGCGGCGTCGCAGCCTTCATCAAGGCGGCGGAACGCGGGAAGTCCTGCGGACATAGCCGCAGGCCAACCCCATTGAAGAAAGACGAGGACTGATGGCTCAAGCCAATACTCTCAATCCGAGCCGTGACGACTTCACGGCCATGCTCGATGCGACCTTCAACGACACGACCGCCACCGAAGGCTCGGTGGTCAAGGGCCGCGTGGTCGCGATCGAGAACGACCTTGCGATCATCGACGTCGGCCTGAAGACGGAAGGCCGCGTGCCGCTCCGCGAATTCCAGGGCCACGGGCGCGACACCCGGCTGCAGCCCGGCGACGAAGTGGAAGTCTACCTCGAGCGCATCGAGAACGCGCTCGGCGAGGCGGTCATCTCCCGCGACAAGGCACGGCGCGAGGAAGCCTGGGTGCGCCTCGAGCGCTCCTTCGAGGGCAACGAGCGCGTCGACGGCGTCATCTTCGGGCGCGTCAAGGGCGGCTTCACCGTGGATCTCGGCGGCGCCGTGGCGTTCCTGCCCGGCAGCCAGGTCGACATCCGCCCGATCCGCGACGTCGGCCCGCTGATGAACATGGCGCAGCCGTTCCAGATCCTGAAGATGGACCGCCGACGCGGCAACATCGTCGTCTCCCGTCGCGCGGTCATGGAAGAGAACCGCGCCGAGCAGCGGTCGGAACTCGTGCAGAACCTGCTCGAGGGCCAGATCGTCGACGGCGTCGTCAAGAACATCACCGACTACGGCGCGTTCGTGGACCTCGGCGGCATCGACGGCCTGCTCCACGTCACCGACATCTCGTGGAAGCGCGTCAACCATCCGACCGACGTGCTGTCGGTCGGCCAGCAGGTGCGCGTCCAGATCATCAAGATCAACCCCGAGACGCACCGCATCTCGCTCGGCATGAAGCAGCTCGAGAAGGATCCGTGGGAAGGCGTGGCGGCGAAGTATCCGCCGGGCACCAAGGTCACGGGCCGCGTCACGAACATCACCGACTACGGTGCGTTCGTGGAGCTCGAGGAGGGCATCGAGGGCCTCGTCCACGTCTCCGAGATGAGCTGGACCAAGAAGAACGTGCACCCGGGCAAGATCCTCTCCACCTCGGAGCAGATCGAGGTGCAGGTGCTCGAGGTCGACCCGGTCAAGCGCCGCATTTCGCTCGGCCTCAAGCAGACGCTCGCCAACCCCTGGACGACGTTCGCCGACAAGCATCCGGTGGGTTCGACCATCGAGGGCGAGGTCAAGAACATCACCGAGTTCGGCCTGTTCGTCGGGCTCGAGGGCGATGTCGACGGCATGGTCCACCTCTCCGACCTCGACTGGAAGCGGCCGGGCGAAGAGGCGATCAAGGACTACAAGAAGGGCGACGTGGTGCGCGCGAGCGTGCTCGACGTCGACGTCGAGAAGGAGCGCATTTCGCTCGGCATCAAGCAGGTGCAGGGCGACCCGATGGAGCAGGTGCAGGGCGTCAAGAAGGGCGACACCGTCACCTGCGAGGTCGTGGCCGTGCAGGAGAACGGCATCGAGGTGAAGATCGCGGGCACGGAGGCCACGGCCTTCATCCGCCGCTCCGACCTCGCACGCGACCGCTCCGAGCAGCGCCCCGAGCGCTTTGCCGTCGGCGAGAAGGTCGACGCCAAGGTGACGCAGATCGACAAGGCGGCCCGCAAGGTGTCCGTGTCGATCAAGGCGCTCGAGATCGCCGAGGAAAAGGCGGCGGTCGCCCAGTACGGCTCCTCCGACTCCGGCGCATCGCTCGGCGACATTCTCGGCGCCGCGCTCAACAAGGCGAAGAAGGACGGTGGCGCGTAAGCGCGACTTGGTGCAAAAGACAGGGCCCGGACGCCTTCGTCCGGGCCTTTTTGTTTGTCAGGTGACGCTGTCGCTTTCACAGGAGACCGGGGCATGACCTACGACGCCGACGCCATCACCGCCCGCCGCAAGCTGCGCCGCTCGGTGACGCTCTGGCGGGTGCTCGCCGTTCTCGGCGGACTGTTTGCTCTGGGCGCGATCATCCTCGCCGCATCGGGCGGGGTGCTCGACCGGCGCGGCGACCACATCGCGCGCATTGAGGTCGACGGGCTGATCACCGGCGACGCGAAGACGCTCAAGATGCTCGAGCAGATCGAGAAGGCCGATCGCGTCAAGGCGCTGATCGTCTCGATCGACAGCCCCGGCGGCACCACCGCGGGATCGGAGGCGATCTACGAATGGCTGCGCAAGATCGCCGCGAAGAAACCGGTCGTGTCGACGATGGGAACGGTCGCCGCGTCGGGCGGCTACATCACCGCGATCGGCACGGACTACATCGTCGCGCGCGGCAACACGATCACCGGATCGATCGGCGTCATCTTCCAGTGGGCGGACCTCGAGAAGCTCCTGCAGACCGTCGGCGTGCAGATGGAGGAAGTGAAGTCGGGCGAGCTCAAGGCGGAACCGAACTTCTTCGGCCCGCCCTCGGAGAAGGTGCTCGCGGTGACGAACGAGATGGTGCAGGACTCCTACCGCTGGTTCACCGGCCTCGTGCACGAGCGACGCGGCATCGAGGAACAGAAGATCGTCGACATGCAGGGCCGCGTGTTCACCGGCCGGCAGGCGCTGAAGGAAAAACTCGTCGACGCGATCGGCGGCGAGGAGGTCGCGGTCAAGTGGCTTCAGGACGAGAAGAAGGTGCCGAAGCTGCGCATCGTCGACTGGAAGCCGAACGACGGCTTCGAGGGCTTCGGAATCTTCTCGATGGCGAGCGCCGGGCTCGAATTCGCCGGCTTCCCGACGCTGGCGAAACTCTTCGACGAGCGGGCCCAAAGCGTGCACCTTGACGGTCTCCTGTCGCTTTGGCAGGCTCGCCCCTGAAACGGCTGTTACGGCTAAGCCCATAACCTTCATGATCAAATCCGAACTCATCCAGGCGATTGCGGAAAGCAATCCCCACCTCTACCACCGCGACGTGGAGCGCATCATCAACGTGATCTTCGACGAGATCATCGGTGCGCTCGCCGCCGGCGACCGGGTGGAACTGCGCGGGTTCGGCGCCTTTTCGGTCAAGACGCGCAATGCCCGGCAGGGCCGCAATCCGCGCACCGGCGACCAGGTGCCGGTGAAGGCGAAGAGCATCCCGTTCTTCAAGACGGGCAAGGAACTGCGCGACCGTCTCAACAACGGCGAAGGCTGAACCGCCCGCCTTCCCGCAACGTTCGGAGTCCTCGGGCGATGAAACGTCTACTGTCCCGCTTCGTCGTGCTCGTCGCCATGGTCGCGCTCGTGGCCTTCGCGCTCGCCAACCGCCAGGTGATCCGGGTAAACTTCGACCCGCTCACACCCGACACGCCGTGGCTCGCCCTCGACGTGCCGCTGTGGCTGGCGATGTTCGCCGCAATCCTCGTCGGGCTGCTCGCCGGCTGGATTGCCGCGTGGATCAATCACGGCCGCTACCGCCGCGCCGCCCGCGAGGCGCGCGCCGAACTGAAGAGCGCGCAGTCGCACACCGCGGGCCCGCCGGCCGTCGTCCAGTGACCGCCTCCCCGATCTGTCTCGCGCTCGACACGCAGGATGCGCGCGAGGCGGCGCATCTCGTGCGCACGCTGAAGACGTCGATCGGCATGGCAAAGGTCGGCATGGAGCTCTACTACGCCGCCGGCGCCGACGGCTACCGTCGCATCGCGGCCGAAGGCGTCCCTCTGTTTCTGGACCTCAAGCTGCACGACATCCCGAATACGGTCCGGCAGGGCCTGACGTCACTGCTCGCACTCGATCCGCGGCCCGCGATCGTCAACGTGCACGCGACCGGCGGCAGCGAGATGCTGAAAGCGGCGCGCGAGGCCGTGACAGCGGAAACGAAGCTCATCGCCGTCACGCTGCTGACCAGCCTCTCGGCCGGTGACATCGCCGAGATCGGCTTCGATGCGGCGAAGGGCACGGCAGGGCACGTCGTGGCGCTCGCCCAGCTTGCCCAAAAGGCCGGGCTCGACGGCGTGGTGTGCAGCCCGCTCGATCTTGCAGGCGTCCGCGCTGCGTGCGGGCGGGACTTCCTGACGGTCGTGCCGGGCATCCGCCCTGCCGAGGCCGGCGTCCAGGATCAAAAGCGCATCGCGACGCCGGAAGCCGCCCGCGCCGCCGGCGCCGACTGGCTGGTGATCGGCCGCCCGATCACCGCCGCCGCGGAACCGGTGCAGGCCGCGCAGGCGATCCTCGCAAGCCTTCGGGTGTCGGCATGACACAAGTGAAGATCTGCGGCCTTTCGACGCCGGAGACCGTCGAGGCCTCGATCACTGCCGGGGCGGACTTCATCGGCCTGAACTTCTACCCGCCCAGTCCCCGGTACGTGACGATCGACCGAGCGGCGGCGCTGGCCGACCTCGCGCGCGGGCGCGTGAAGATCGTCGCACTCGTGGTCGACGCCGACGACGCGCTGCTCGAGGAGATCGTCGCGAGGGTCGATCCTGACTTCGTGCAGGCGCACGGCAGCGAGACCCCCCAGCGCATCGGCGAGATCGCCCGCCTGACGAAAAAGCCGGTGATCAAGGCGATCCGCGTGCGCGATGCTGCGGACATCGCCGCTGCGGCCGATTACGCCGACGTCGCCAGCATCATCCTCTACGACTCGAAGGCGCCGGAAACGCTGAAGGACGCGTTGCCGGGCGGCAACGGTCACGCCTTCGACTGGGGCCTCCTCGAGGGCGAACGCCGGCCCGCCTTCATGCTCGCCGGGGGGCTGACGACCGAGAACGTCGCCGAGGCCATCCGGACGACGGGTGCACCCGTCGTGGACCTGTCGTCGGGGGTCGAATCTGCGCCCGGAATCAAGGATCCTGCCATGATCCGGAATTTCATTGAGGCAGTGCGGGCCGCCCGCTAGAACAGCGCCGGACGCAAGGTCCAGCGTTTCCCGGACCGGAGGTTTCTTGCCGATGAACGTCACCACACCGAATTCCTACCGCACCGGGCCCGACGAGCACGGGCGCTTCGGCCTGTTCGGCGGCCGGTTCGTGGCCGAAACCCTGATGCCGCTGATCCTCGAACTCGAGCAGGCCTACACCGACGCGAAGGCCGACCCCTCGTTCCAGGCAGAACTCGACTCGTTCCTCGAGCACTATGTCGGCCGGCCATCGCCGCTCTATTTCGCAGAGCGCCTGACCGAGCATCTCGGCGGCTCGAAGATCTACTTCAAGCGCGACGAGCTGAACCACACCGGCGCGCACAAGATCAACAACGTGATGGGCCAGATCCTGCTCGCCCGCCGCATGGGCAAGAAGCGGATCATCGCCGAGACCGGCGCCGGCCAGCATGGCGTGGCCACCGCGACAGCATGCGCCCGGTTCGGGCTCGACTGCGTGGTCTACATGGGCGAGGTGGACGTCGAGCGCCAGAAGCCGAACGTGTTCCGCATGAAGCTGCTCGGCGCCGAAGTCGTGCCGGTGTCGTCGGGCTCGCGCACGCTGAAGGACGCACTGAACGATGCGCTGCGCGACTGGGTCGCCAACGTCGAGGACACGTTCTACTGCATCGGCACGGTCGCCGGCCCGCACCCGTACCCTGCGATGGTGCGCGACTTCCAGTCGGTGATCGGCGTCGAGACCAAGCGCCAGATGCTGCAGCGGGAAGGGCGCCTGCCGGACATGCTGGTTGCGGCGATCGGCGGCGGCTCGAACGCGATGGGGCTGTTCCACCCGTTCCTCGACGACACGTCGGTCGAGATCGTCGGCGTCGAAGCAGCAGGCCGCGGCATCGACACTGGGCTCCATGCCGCCTCGATCACCGGCGGCAAGCCCGGCGTGCTGCACGGCAACCGCACCTACCTGCTGATGGACGACGACGGCCAGATCACCGAGGCGCACTCGATCTCGGCCGGCCTCGACTATCCGGGCATCGGGCCGGAGCACGCGTGGCTGCACGACATGAAGCGCGTGAACTACGTCTCGGCGACCGACCAGGAGGCGCTCGACGCGTTCCAGCTCTGCTGCAAGCTCGAAGGGATCATCCCCGCGCTCGAGCCGTCGCATGCACTCGCCAAGGTCATCGAGATCGCGCCGACGAAGCCGCGCGACCACCTGCTCGTCATGAACATGTGCGGCCGCGGCGACAAGGACATCTTCACCGTCGCCGAGCACCTCGGGGTGAAGCTGTGAGCGCCGGAACCCGAATCGACGCGCGCTTCGCGGCGCTGAAGACGGAAGGCCGCGCCGGCCTCGTGACGTTCGTCATGGCGGGCGATCCCGACCTCGAAACATCGCAGAAGATTCTCGACGGTCTTCCGGCGGCTGGCGCGGACGTCATCGAGATCGGCATGCCGTTCACCGATCCGATGGCCGACGGACCGTCGATCCAGGCGGCGGGCCTGCGTGCGCTGAAGGGCGGCCAGACCCTGAAGAAAACGCTTGCGATGGTGCGCGCCTTCCGCGCGAAGGACACCGCTACGCCGCTCGTGCTCATGGGCTACTACAACCCGATCTACGTCTACGGCCGGGAGCAGTTCCTCATCGATGCGAAGGCCGCAGGAGTCGACGGCCTCATCGTCGTCGACCTGCCGCCGGAAGAAGACGACGAACTGTGCGTGCCGTCGATGAAGGCCGGCCTCAACTTCATCCGGCTCGCCACTCCGACAACGGATGATCATCGGCTGCCGACGGTTCTCAGGAACACCTCGGGCTTCCTCTATTACGTCTCGGTGCTCGGGATCACCGGCACCAAGACGCCCGATATCAGCAAGGTGCTCCCCGCCGTCAAGCGCATCCGCAAGCACACGACGCTGCCGATCGCAGTGGGCTTCGGCGTGAAGTCCGCCGAGCAGGCGCGCGCGCTCGCCGAAGGCTCCGACGCCGTCGTCGTCGGCTCGGCGCTGGTCAACGCCGTGCGCGACAGTCTCGACCCGCGGGGGAAGGCGACCGCCGCCACCGTGCCGGCGGTGCTCGATCTCGTCCGCCTGCTCGCGTCGGGCGTACGGTTGGGCCAGGGCGCAAAGGTCGCCTGAGAGGGCGGCTCCGGAGGGTTCATCCCATGAACTGGATCAAGAATTTCGTCCGGCCCAAAATTCGCTCGATCTGGGGCGTCAAGCGCGACGTGCCGGACAACATGTGGGTGAAGTGCCCCGAGACGGGCGAGATGGTGTTCTACCGCGATCTCGAGGCGAACCAGTTCGTCATTCCGGGCTCCGGCTACCACATGCGGATGCCGCCCGACATCCGGCTCGGCTCCATGTTCGACGGCGGCGCGTGGGAAGCGATCGCCCTTCCGGCCGTGGCGGTCGATCCGCTGAAGTTCCGCGACGAGCGGCGCTACGCCGACCGGCTCAAGGAAGCGCGCACGAAGGCCGGCCGCGACGACTGCGTGATGGCGGGGGCGGGTACGCTCGACGGGCAGCCCGCGGTGATCGCGGTGCAGGATTTCGCCTTCATGGGCGGCTCGCTCGGCATGGCGGCCGGCGAGGCCGTGATCACCGCCATGCGCACGGCCGTCGATAAGGCAGCGAGCTTCGTGCTGTTCGTCTCCTCCGGCGGCGCGCGCATGCAGGAAGGCATCCTGTCGCTCATGCAGATGCCGCGAACGACGGTTGCCGTGCAGGAGCTGAAGGCAGCGCGCCTGCCCTATATCGTCGTGCTGACCAATCCGACGACCGGCGGCGTCACCGCCTCCTACGCCATGCTGGGCGACGTGCATCTCGCCGAACCCGGCGCGCTCATCGGCTTTGCGGGCCCGCGCGTGATCGAGCAGACGATCCGCGAAAAGCTTCCCGAGGGCTTCCAGCGGGCGGAATACCTCGAGCGCCACGGCATGGTCGACCTCGTGGTGCCGCGCAAGGAGATGCGCGAGACGGTGTCGCGCCTGATCGGCCTTCTCACGCGCGCTCCGGAGCGCCGCATCGTGGCGGCTGCGCCGCCGGCAGAGGCCGAAGCGCTGGCGCCGGCTGCCAGCGACGGCGCCGAAGCCTGACGGCAACGCACAACGCAGGCCGGAGCGCAGCAGTCCCATGGCGATGAGCGATGCCATCCTGAAGCGGTTGCTCGAGCTGCATCCGAAGATCATCGACCTGAAGCTCGACCGCATGTGGCGGCTGCTCGACCGGCTCGGCAATCCTCAAACACGCTTGCCGCCGGTGGTGCATGTCGCCGGTACGAACGGCAAGGGTTCGGTCGTCGCCTACACCCGCGCCATCGTCGAGGCGGCCGGGCTCACGGCACACGTCTACACTTCGCCGCATCTGGTGCGGTTCCACGAACGCATTCGCCTTGCCAACCCTCTCGGCAGCGCGCTCATCCCCGAGGCCGACCTCACGGCGCTGCTGGAGGAGTGCGAAGTGGCGAACGGCGGCGAACCGATCACCTTCTTCGAGATCACGACGGCTGCGGCATTTCTCGCCTTCGCGCGCAACCCGGCGGACTACCTGATCCTCGAGGTGGGGCTGGGCGGCCGCCTCGATGCGACGAACGTGATCGAGCGTCCAAAGCTCAGCGTCATCACCACGATCGACTACGATCATCAGCAATACCTCGGCAACACGCTGACGCAGATTGCAGGCGAAAAGGCCGGCATCCTGAAGCCCGCCGTTCCAGCCGTGGTTGCGCCGCAGCCGGATGAAGCGCTCGCCGCCATCGAAGCGGCCGCCGACCGGGTCGGCGCGCCGCTCGCGGTGGCCGGGCGGGACTGGCAGGCGTTCGAGCAGCATGGACGGCTCGTCTACGAAGATGGCGAGATCCTGCTCGACCTGCCGCTGCCGGTATTGCCCGGCCGGTTCCAGATCGACAACGCCGGCACGGCGATCGCGGCGGTGCGTCGCCTCGACGACGGTCGCCTGACCGAGGAGGCAATCGAGCGTGGCCTGAAGCAGGCCGAGTGGCCGGCCCGGCTGCAGCGGCTCGGTCCGGGGCTTCTCACTGGGCTCGTACCGGACGGCACAGAACTCTGGCTCGACGGAGGCCATAATCCCTCCGCCGGGCGTGCCATCGCGCAAAGTCTCGCCGACCTCGACGAGAAGTCGCCCCGGCCGCTGATGCTCGTCACGGGGATGCTGCGCACCAAGGAGGCGCAAGGGTTCTTCCGGCCGTTCCAGGGGCTCGCGCGCCGCGTGCTCACGCTCAGGATTCCGGGGGAAGAGAACGCATTCGACGCGAGCGAGCTCGCGGCGATGGCGCGTGAGGAGCGATTGTCGGCGGAGCCGTGCGGGTCGATCGAAGAGGCGGTTCGCGAAGCAGGCAACGGAGCCGGGGGGCCCAACCGCGTGCTGATCTGCGGTTCGCTCTACCTCGCCGGCCGGGTGCTCGCCCTGCACCGGGGCGAAAGTGGCTCTGCCGTAACGGGAACCGCCCGCGGCTGAGCGCCGCAGGCGGTCGCAAATCTCAAACCATCAGACGGTCAGATCGAGCGCTGGATCCAGTCCGCGATGCGGCTTTTCGGGGCTGCGCCGCCAAAGGTTGCCTCTACCTTGCCGCCCTTGAACATCATCAGCGTCGGGATCGAGCGGATGCCGTACTTGCCGGCGATCGACTGGTTCTCGTCGACGTTGATCTTCACGACCTTGACCTTGCCGGCCATTTCGGAGGCCAGTTCCTCGAGTGCCGGCGCGATCTGGCGGCACGGCCCGCACCATTCGGCCCAGAAATCGACGACCACGGGGGTGTCGGACTTCAGGACCTCGGTGTCGAAGGAAGTATCGGAAACCTTGACCGTCGCCATCGAATCCTCGCTTTCGGCTCATGTCGCGTTGGGTGGACAGGGAACGTATGGATCGGACCCCTCAGGGTCAAGATGTGGGGTCGAACGCCGCTTCAGCGGACGCGTAGGCTGCCGAAAGCAGGGACTCGGGCACTTCGTCGAGGCGCGGCAGCGCCGTCCAGACGAGCGCAGCCCTGATCCGCCGCGCCGGGTAGAGGCGATACAGCAGCTTCCCGTAGAGCGCGAGCTGGGCAGCATAGGAGGCGGGCGCAGGGCCCCCGGCCGGGGGCGGGGCCCGGTCGCTCTTGAAGTCGGCCAGCCACAAGGTGTCCCCGTCGAAGGCAAGGCGGTCGATTCGCCCCGACACTTCATGCTCGACGCCCGAGATCGTGACACGGCCGACGACGGGCACTTCGGCTAGGCTCGCCGGACCGAACAGGTGGGCGAATGCAGCATCGTTGAGGATTGCCATCACTTCGGCCGCGAGCATTGCCGCCTCCCCGGCAGAGAGCCCGCGCCGCTCAAGCCAGTGCTGCGCACGGGCTTCCCGAGCCTCTTCAGCCAGGGATGGCAGCACTTCGAGCAGCCGGTGCACCAGTACGCCGCGTTCCCGCGTGCCACCACCTGCCGCCACCGCAGGCCGCCCCGGTGCCGGCTTGAGGAACGCCGACGGCGACAGGCGACGGCGCGTTTCGGGTTGCGCCGCTCTGGCGAGCCAGCCCGGCGCGACGATGGACGCTATCGCCGGCGGCTTCGGCCGGTCGTCAGGCTTCACCGCCCCGACCTCCACGATCCGGCGCGCGCCCTCGACCGGATACGCTGCATCCGGCGGCGGCAGCAGGGGATCGAGCGCCTGGAGCACGGCCGCATGCCAGCACGCGTCCCGCTTCCCGTCCTTCACCTCGTGACCTGCGACCACCACGCGATAGCGTGCGCGAGTCAGCGCCACATACAGGAGCCGCTGGTACTCCTCCGCCGCGGCGGCCTTGGCACGATCCCGCAAAGCCTCAACCGCCCTGCAGCCGAAGCGTTTGGAGGGTCGCCACAGCGGATAGCCGCTGGCACCGACCAGCACGGACGGCAGGAAGCGGTCGTCCGGTGTCGAGCACGTGTCGGCGACGATCACGACGTCGGCTTCGAGACCTTTTGCACCATGCACGGTCATCACGCGGACTTCGTTCGACCCGGCTTCCATGTCGCGCTTGATCTCGGGTTCGGCGGCGGCGATCCAGCCCATGAAGCCGGCAAGCGTTGCGCCTTCGCCTGTCTCGTGGTCGAGCGCGAGCGCGAGAAGCTCGTCGATCGGTTCGGCCGCTTCCGGCCCCAGTCGCTCGAGGATGCGGCGACGGTGGTCTCCCGAGAGCAACCGGGAGAAGAACGTGAACGGTCCGCTCGACGCAGCAGCATCGACGAGCGATTCGAGCGCCACGCGGGCCTCGGCATGTGCGTCGGCCGACTGCACCGCCTCCCAGAGTGTTTGCCGCCCGCGTCCGAAGCACAGCGCCATGAGCGCCTCGTCGTCGAGGCCGATGAACGGGCCTTTCAACACTTCGGCAAGGCTCAGTTCATCGTCGGGCAGCAACGCGAAGCGGGCGGCCGCCAGAAGATCCTGCACGGCGATGTGCTCGGCGAGCTTGAGACGGTCGGCGCCGGCGACCGGAATGCCGGCGGCTCTGAGCGCGCGCACGAGTTCGTCCATCAACTGCGTTCGCCGACGCACCAGCACCAGCACGCTGGCTGGCGTGATGGGCGGTCCGCCGGGCGCCGCTTCCTCCCCCGTCGCGATCCAGCGGGCGACGGCGGCCGCGATGCGCCTCGCCTCGCGCCGTTCGGCGGGTGTGACGGCGCCGCCGGGCGGCGGCGGCGTCCACCGGGATCGCTTGGCTGCATCGAGGCGCGGTATCGGCGGCCAGAGTTCGAAGATGCCCGGCAGCGCCTTGTCCGACGCTTCGTGCACGGTCGGCTCGGGCCGGCCCGTCACCTGGCGCGCACGCTGCGGGTCGGCGAAGATCGCGTCAATGCAGCGCAGTATGGTCGGCCCGGTGCGGAACGACACGTGCAACGGCACGCTGTGGAACGCCCCGCCCGCCCCGGTTACGCGTCGTTCGAACAGGGATCGCATCGCGCCGAATCGCTCCGGTGCGGCGCCCTGGAAGGAGAAGATCGACTGCTTCGGGTCACCCACGGCAAAAACCGTACGGGATGCGTCGTCGCGCGCCCCGGCGCCAGCGAAGAACTCCTCGCTCAACCCACTTGCGATGTCCCACTGATCGGGGCTCGTATCCTGCGCTTCATCGACCAGGATGTGGTCAATTCCGCCGTCGAGCTTGTACAGCACGAACGGCGCCCGGCCCCCGTCAAGCAGCCGCTTGGTCGCCGCGATCAGATCGGCGAAGTCGAAAACGCCCCGACGCTGCTTCTCGGCACGATACGTATCGATCACCGCGGATCCGATGATGACGAGCGCACGGCTCAGATCGCGTACATCACACGCGCGCGCGCAGTCTTCGAGCGCCGCGACGCGCATCTGCTCCTCCTCGAGAAACGAAAGCAGGTGCTGCGGCACGGGCTTCTTCCCGGCAGCGATGATCTTCTTGACCGTGCGTGGATCGCCGTCGCCCTTGAAGAGGACCTCGTTCAGCAGCCGGCGCCGTGCGGAGGAGTCGCTGGTCGCCAGAAGGTGCGCCACCGCATGGGCACGTCCATCGTTCGTCGTCGATGGACGATCCTGCAGGGCCGTCAGCATCTGTCGCCATGCGGCCTCGTCGATCGACCACTCAGGCGCCGTCTCCGCCGTGATGCCAAGATCAGCGGCGAGCGCCTCGGCAAGCCGGCCTTGCGCCTCGGCAGCGAGCGCGCGCGCCAGCGCCTCCTCCTCGATCATCAGCAGCCGGACGATGTCGACCAGCTTGTCCTGCAGCATGTGCGGCGCGATCGTGCGGAAATGAGCGGCGAGGTCGCCGGCTCGCGCGTTCGATACCGCGTCGAGCACGCGCTCGATCGCGCGTTCGAGCAGCGCTCTGGCGTCGTCCTCCTCGAGCACACGGAAGCCCGGAACGACACCCGCCTCGACGGGAAAGCGCTGCAGCACCGATTCGCAGAAGCCGTGAATGGTCTGGACCTTCAGCCCGCCTGGCGTCTCGATCGCGCGCGCGAAAAGCCGGCGGGCCGCCACAAGGCGGCCGCGTGCAACATCCTCGCCGCAATCCTTCCTGATCTGGGCGGCAAGTCCATCGTCGTCGAGCGCCAGCCAGCCGCCGAGCGTCCTGAACAGGCGGCCCGCCATTTCCGCCGCCGCGGCGCGCGTGAACGTCAGGCAGACGATCTTCTCGAGCGGTGCGCCGGCGAGCAGCAGCCGCGTCACGCGCGACACCAGCACGCTGGTCTTGCCCGAACCGGCGTTCGCCTCGACGAAAGCGCTGGCGGAGGGATCGGCGGCGTCGTTGCGGTCAGGACCAGACGGCCGTGCATGCTCGTTCACGGCTCGTCCTCCCCGCCGGCATTGGAGTCGGCCGACGTACCCGGTCCCTCCGGCGGGTCGAGCTCGAAGGACCATTCGCGCCAGCGCGACAGGAGCTCGTAGTCGCTCGTCACAGCGCCTTCTTTGGGCACCACTGCGTTGTAGGCCTGGTCGGAGGCCGCGTAGGCTTTCAGAAGGTTCGCGATGCCGTTCCTTGTCGTTGCAAGCTTCCGGGCAAGCTCCTCGACCTCCTTCACTTCGCCTTCGACGTCTCGACCGGTGAGCCGCACGTGCGTGGCGGCCTTGACCGGCGCCTTGGGGACATTCTCGAACCCGCCATCTTGAGCGATCAACGCCTCGAGCAGCAGCTGCGGATGGAACTGTTCGGCCTTGTCGCTGGTCGACGGGATCGACCCGGTCTTGTAGTCGACGATCGACACCCCATCGCTGAACAGGTCGATGCGGTCGGCACGCGCCGTCACCGTCGCGTGACCGGGATCGCCGTCGTTGACCGTCATTGCGCCATCGACTTCGGTGAACGTCGCCAGCGCGCCGGTCCGCGCCTCCCGGTCGAAGGCGACGAACCAGCGCGCCATGCGGGACAGCTGTTCGGTCAGGAAGGCAAACGTCGTCGGATCGGCCGGCATGTGCGACACGACCTCCGTCGCGAGGCGTCGAAAGAGCGCAACGCCGTCGGCGTCCGGCGTAAGCGCGATTGCGCGGGCGTAGCGGTCCGCGATCGCATGCACGAGATTGCCGCGGTCGGCATAGTTCGGCTCGCGTGCAAGCGGTTCGAGCGCACGCAGCTTCAGAATGCGCTTGGCGTAGAACCCGTAGGGGTCCTTCAGCAGGTCGTTCACCGCGCTCACAGAGAGCCGCCTCGGTCGCTTGTCGACCGGCGGCGACGGCTTCGGCACTGGTGCTGGACTGTGATCGCCGACGCGGTTGCAAAGGGCCACGAGTGCGGCAAGCGTGCGATCCTGCAGCGCCCCACTGCGATCCTTGCCGATCAGCATGGTGAGCCGCTGCACGAACCGTGACGGCAGCGACGGCTGACCGCCGACCTTGCGCGACCACGTGAGCCAAACCTCCGGTCCAGCGGCGTTCTGCGCGAAGTCGTGCGCCATCAGGCCGATCCGGCGCTCGGGGAGCTGCAGTCCCAGCTTCCGCTTCTCCGGACGGCTCATCCAGGGCTCGGGCTTCGGCTGGCCCGGCCATATGCCTTCGTTCAAGCCGCCGAGTATCGTGACGTCGCTGCGGACAAGTCGCGCTTCGAGGAGGCCGAGGATCTTCAGCCGTGGATGCGTTGTGCCCGGAAGTCGTACGATCTCCTGGTGTGCGACGTCGGCGAAGAAGTCGGCGTAGTCGACCCCGGACAGCGCGGGAGCGAGCCCCGCATGCTCGCGCAGCGTATCGAACAACGCGAGCACGCGATCCCCCGTACGGTAGTCCCACGTCGCGCGCGTGTGGCCCGATACGATGCCCGCCGCGGCGCAGAACGCTTCCCGATGAACGTCGAGCAGACGGTCCAGCGATCTCTGGCCTTGTGGCGCCAACGCCGCGTGCAACGGGCCGAAGGACTGTTCGACGAGTTCCGCCAGTTTCGCGAGATCGTCCCAGTCGCGGTCGGACAGCGCTTTCACGAGGCGGTGTACGTGGTCATCGTCTGCCGGGTGACGCGCCTGCTCGACTCGCCGGCGCAGCGAGGCGGGGTCGATCGCCTGTCGCGGACCGCGCAGGACGGCGATCTCGAAACGGCCCACGGTTCGCATCAGCCATTCCGGCGATCGGGCAATCGCAAGAAGCGGATGCCGCAGCAGCGCCAGAAGATCATGCGCCTCGGCGTTCGGCCCTAAGGCGCGCGCGAGCAGAACGGCCAGCAAGCCCGGCGCCGTGTGCGACAGGGGCACGCCTGCCGAATCCTCGACGTTGATCGACCAGCGTCGCAGTTCGGCGGCGACGCGCATGGCGAGCTTGCGGTCGGGCGTGACGAGAGCAGCCGTGCGGCCCGGCGTCTCCAGCGCCTCGCGCATCCTAAGGGCGATCGCGAGGCTTTCGGTGCGCTGATCCGGCGCCTCGAACAACCGAACACCCTCGCACCCTTGGTTCAGTCGCTCTGCATCACGCCGCGTCACGCCGGCCCAGGCGTCCGTCGTCTGCGCCGGCCTCAGTGTCTCGCCAAGGACAAAGGCGCGCTCGGCGCCACCCGGCCGCCGATCGGCGGGGATGTCCTTCACGGCGCTTCTGTCGATGGCGAAGCGCGCCAGCAGTTCCTTCAGGCCGTACTGCGCATCCTGCGGTTCGAGCGCCTGCCATGCCGGCTCTTCCAGCGTCCGGTCGAGGCCCGGCAGAACCACCGCCCCGTTCGCGCACAGGGCGATCGCCTTGAGTAGCGTTGCCGTCGCGGGCATCGAGCCCGTCGAACCTGCGGCGATCACCGGATGCGTCGGCGGCTGTTCTTCGAACAGGCGGGCGAGGCGGGTCAGCGTACGACGCTGGTGGTCGTATGCGCCGATGCGGCCGCGGGCCGCGAGGCGCCTCGGGTATTCGTCGCGCACGATCTGCAGGAAGGCGATCGCCTCGGCGAGGTGTTCCGGCGTTTCGAACTCGAGCAGTTCGGCCATGCGTGTCAGCGGTACGTCGCCGATCTCGAAGCCGTCGATCAACCGGCCAAGGGCATCAGCGAGCGCCAGCGCCTGCGCCGCCGACGCACGCGTCGTCTGCGCCAGGGCAGTCTGCGGGAACCGTCCGGCCCAATGATCGATCATCTGTGCAAGGATGAACCGGCGCTCGAACGGTCGCACGGGTTCGAGATCCTCGAGCCCGTCGCCGGGCAAGTCGTCAACGAGATCGTCGACTTCGCCCAGCGCCACGATGCGCGGGAGGAGCAGGGCGTCGCTTGCGCTCTCTGCGAGAAAGGCGCGCTCGAGGGCGTCCTGCGCGCGCCGCGTCGGCAAGTAGATGCGCCAGCGCGCCAGATCTTCCGGCACCGGTCGTCCGTGCCCGACGACGGGGAAATCACCGGACAGCACCGCGCGCGCAAGCGTCTTGAGAAAGTCGGCGTCGGGCGGAATCGTGTAGACGTTCATTCCTCTTCAGGAATGCGCGCGCATCGCCTGTTCGGCAAGGGGGATCGCAGCCGGCGTGCCGACGTGCAGCCACAGGTCGTCGTGGGCTATCCCGAACAGCCGCCGGTCGCCCACGGCCCTGTCCCACAGGAGGTTGGTCGAGAAGGGACCTTCCGGCGCATTGGCGAACAGCGCCGGCCGCACCAGCTGGCAGCCGGCATACACGTACGCCGGCGACGTGCGCTGACCGCGCCGCACGAGGCGACCGTCGGCCTCGATGTGGAAATCGCCGGGGCCGTCGTAGCCGACGGCGCGGTCAAGCGGGCACAGCAGCAGCAGTGCATCCATCGCTTTCGGATCGAAGTTGCGGCGCAGGCGCTCGAGGACCGGCCTCGTCTCCAGCCAGAACGAATCGCCGTTGAGGACATAGAAGGGCTCGAAGCCGAGGCGCGCGATCGCGTTGACCACGCCACCGCCCGTGTCGAGCAACAGGGCGGTCTCGTCGGTGACGCTGACCGGCGGCGCGGATTTCGAGTTCGCCCATGCGCGAATCTGGTCCGGCAGGTAGTGGGCATTCACGATTATCCGCTTGACACCATCGGCGGCGAGCCGGTCGTAGGAATAGTCGATCATCGGCCGACCGAGCACGGGAATCAGCGGCTTGGGCGTGGTGAATGTCAGCGGTTGCATGCGCTTGCCGAGACCGGCGGCGAGGATCATCGCCCGCTCGACGGCGATCACGGCAACCGCTCGCGGAGCGTATCGAGCGACGCGTGCCGGTCGAACCATGCCTTCACTGGCGCCAGAGCCGGGTGGGAGAGGTTCTTCGCGAACAGCCGCGCGACGCGCGACAGGTGCCGCAAGTAGCCGTGCTTGCCGTCGCGCTTCGAAAGGCGCGTGAAGATGCCGAGGATCTTTGCCGCGCGCTGTGCGCCGAGAATCGCGTAGGAGGAACGAAATTCGTCCTCGTCGAAGGACGGATCCGCGACGCGGCGCTCTTCGCAATAGATCGCGAGGAAATCGCTTTCCGTGTCGGCGGCGATGTCGACGCGTGCGTCCTGCAACATCGACACAAGATCATAGGCGGGATGCCCGCGAACGCAGTCCTGCGTATCGATCAGCCCGACCCGCGCGTGCCCTTCGCGGTCGGGAAGCCAGAACAGGTTGTCGACATGGAAGTCGCGTAGCGTCCACACGGGGCGATCCGGCGTTGCGACGGTTTCGAGAACGGCCGTCCAAGCGGTGCGGTAGTCCGTCACCGTGGTATCCGGGAGCGCCCTGTCGAGATAGGCGGGAGCGAACCAGTCGACGAGCAACTCCGCCTCGATCAGCAGGGCTTCGAGGTCGTACGGCGGCACGGCGTGTGCGGCATGCCCCGGCACCGGCGCCGAGGACGGCCAGGTCTCCGTCGCCATCGCGGCGAGGAGCGACGTCGCGGCTGCGAACGGTTCGGACAGATCGGCGCGCGCCCGGACCAGCGCGTTGAAGCTGGTCGTGCCGAAATCCTCGATCAGGACGAACCCCTGCGAAAGGTCGAACGCCATCACCTCGGGGGCCGCATAGCCGCGGCGCTTGAGTTCTTGGTTCACTGCGACAACGGCAGAGGCATCTTCGGCCAGATGGGCGATGCGGCTGTAGGGAAGGCCGTTGCGCACCGGCGGCCCGTCCGGCCGCGCCGGCATGTCCATGAGGAGCGCTCGCGATCCGTCGGGGTTCGTCACCCGTTCGTATCGCCGGGTGGACGCATCTCCCGGCAACGCGTCGCGTTCGGCATTGCCCCAGCCCGCCTCGTCGAGAAACGCCCGCCGGGCCACAAGTCGGGCGACCGTCTCCGCCCCCTGCCCGAGGCCTGACAGATACACGCGGCGTCCATCCCGCTCTGTCTCGAGACGGACGTCGATGCGGTCGGGCGGCAGGTTGCCTGCCTTCTCCGGCCATTCGACGAGCACGACGGCGCGATCGAGCGCCTCCGCGAAGCCGACCTCGTCGACTTCGGCGGCACTGCCGAGGCGGTAGAAATCGAAGTGCGCGACGGGCACGGGTCCGTCCTCGTACACCTGGGCGATGGCGAACGTCGGGCTCGGCACATCGGCGTCCGGGTTTCCGATGAGTTTGCGAATCAACGCGCGCGCGAGCGTCGTCTTGCCGGCGCCGAGATCGCCCGAGAGGCAGACCAGCATCCCCGGCGTCAGGAACGCCGCGAGTTCGCGGCCCAGCGCCTCGGTCGCCGCCTCGTCTTCAAGGTGCCACTCGATGATCGAATCACGCGTCATGGCGTTGGATAGAACAGGATGGCGGACCGGCTCGCAACCGGACGCGCTAGGCGTGCTTCACGAGCGACCGGTGGCCCGGGCCGTCGACTGGGAAGCGGCAGATCACGGTGGTGCCGCTGCCGACGCGCGAGATCAGCGACACCTTGCCCTCGTGCAGCTCGACGAAGCTCTTCACCAGCGACAGGCCGAGGCCCGGCCCGCGGTGGCCGCCGGAAATCGGGCGTGCCTGGAATCGCTCGAACACCTTCGTCTGATAGTCGGGATCGATGCCGCGCCCGGTGTCGGCGACCCACAGCACCATGTCGGGGCCGTCGCGGCGGGCGCCCATGCGAATCGTCGCGCCTGGATCGGAGAAGCCGATCGCGTTCGACAGGAGGTTCGTCACCACCTGGCGCACGCGCTTCTCGTCGGCGAGGAACGAGGTCGCGTCTTCCGCCAGTTCGATCGAGACCTGCAGGTCGCGGCGCTCGATCTCGGGAGCGGCCGCCTCGGCCGTCGATTCCAGCAGCGTGGCGACGTCGACCGATGCGAGCCGCAATTCCATCCGGCCCGCGTCGATCGTGGTCAGGTCGAGGATCGCGTCGATGATCGAGAGCAAGTCGTTCGACGAGGTCCGGATGTGCTTCAGGTATTCGACCTGCTTCGGCTGCATCGGTCCGGCAATGCCGAGCGTCAGGCCTTCGGAGAAGCCGATGATGTTGGTGAGCGGCGTGCGCAGTTCGTAGGAGACGTTCGACAGGAAGTTGGTCTTGAGCTTGTCGGCCGCCTCGAGCGCGTCGTTGCGTTCACGCAGCGCCCGCTCGATGCCGGCGCTCGCGGTCATGTCGACGAAGGTGAGGAGCGTGTTGCCATCGGGCAGCGGCACCGTCGCGTAATCGAGCACGGTGCTGTCGGGCCGCATCATGCGCCCCTGCAGCGACCGGCGGCCGGTGTCGAGCGACGTCGCGACCACCTTCACGTCGTCCCAGATGTCGTCGTCCGGATAAAGCGGCCGACACAACGCGATCACGTCATCGATGTGCGGCTCGCTCGTCAGCCGCTCCGGATCAAGCGACCAGAACCGCGTGAACGACGGATTGAACAGCTTCAGCTTACCGTCGGTGCCGAACAGCGCGACGCCCTCGTGCAGGTTGTCCATCGTCTCGCGCTGGACGCCGATCAGTTCCTTGAACTGGCTCTCGAGGCGGATCAGCTCCGTCACGTTCTCGTAGAGGTAGGTCACGCCGCCGAACGGGTGCTGCTCCGAGATCACGCGCAGGGTCTGTCCGCTGGGCAGATGCCACCACATCTCGCGCGGCTCGAGCGTCTGGTAGGCGGCGAGCTGGCGCGCCTTCCAGTCCTTGAAGTTCTCCTGCTCGGGCAGCCGGCGCATCTCGCGCAGGCGGTCGAGGATCTCGCCGTCGAGCGGATGCTGGTCGAGCCAGCCCGTCTCCAGTCCCCAAAGCTCCGCATACGCAGAATTGTAGAAGCGCAGACGCCGGTCGGGTCCGAAGATCGCAATGGCGGTCGCGAGCTTGTCGAGCGTGCTCGCGTGGGCGCGGATGTGACGCTTCAGTTCCTTCTGCGTCTCCTCGAGCAGCGTCATGTCGACGGCGAAGCTCACCGTGCCTTCGCTCAGGCGCACTTCGTAGACGTCGAGCGCGGTCTTGCGGCCGGCGATCACCGTGTGCGCCCGGCCCCGCTTCACGTTCTTCAATGGCTGTGTCGCGTCATACTCGATGCGGGCCGGATCGACGAGGCGCGTCTGGCGCGCCAGCATCCCCTCGAAGTCGGGGTCCTCGACGCTGTCGACGTAGGCGCGGTTCGCCCACAGGAGATGCTGTTCGGGATCGTCGAGCCAGATCGCAAGGGGGGCAGCGTCGAGAATCGCGCTGAGGCGCTCGACCTGCTTGCCGAGCTTGCGCGCATCGAGCGTGAGTTCCGTCGTCTGGCGCCGTTCGCCGGCGAGCGTGCGGAACCGCAGCGTCGCCGAGCCGCCGGCAGAACGTCCGTCGACTTCGAGCAGTTCCCCCTTCGTCGTGCGGATGCCGAAGTTGAACGGCTTGCCGATCTCGCGCAGGACGATGAGATGGTCCTTCACCGTCTGGGCCGACTCAGGCTCGAGCCAGCGATCGAAGTCCGGGAGGACGCGGCGATCCGCCGGCACGTCGGCCGTGCCGCGCATGTCGCCCAGGATGCGGTCGGGCGCCTCGCCGGACCCCCGCCAGATCATCAGGATGTTGGGCTCGGCGCCGAGCGCCGCTTCCGCCTCGTTGAGGTCCGTTTCGAGATCGCTCATCTGGCGGCGGGTTTCGAGGGCCGCCCGGTTGAGCCTGCGCACGAGATGCAGGAGAAATCCGATCGCCATGACCGAAAGCGCCGCGACCAGCGTGAGCGGCCAGTAGGCGGCCGCGGCGGCGCTCATGTCGTTCATCGCATCGGCGCGGGCCGCGGCCGGCGCCAGGACTGCCGCCGTCACGATCACGAACGGCCGCATCCTGCGACCCGGAGATGCCCCGTTCCCGGCATCCATCTGCGTGCCCGCGTCCCCTCGTGCCAGCGCCCTTCCCCTTCCCGCAGGTGAACGGCGCGCCGGAGCCCGTGAACGGTCAGAAGGCTCTACCCGCCCCGCCTCGACCGCTCGCAACCGGCGGCGAATCACCGCTCCGGCTCCTCATCAGCGCGTATACAGCCAAAGGGCCGCCCTGCCCACAGGCAGCGCGGCCCTCCGGGTACCGGACGAAGGTCTCAGTAGCGGTAGTAGTCGGGCTTGTACGGACCCTGCTTGGTCACGCCGATGTAGGCCGCCTGGTCGTCGCGCAGCTCGGTGAGCCGCACGCCAAGCTTGCCGAGGTGCAGGCGGGCCACCTTCTCGTCGAGGTGCTTGGGCAGCACGTACACTTCGTTCTTGTACTTGCCGGAGCCTGCCGAGGAGTAGAGCTCGATCTGGGCCAGCGTCTGGTTGGTGAACGAGGCCGACATCACGAAGCTCGGATGGCCGGTCGCGTTGCCGAGGTTCACGAGACGGCCCTGCGACAACAGGATGACCCGCGCGCCCGACGGCATCTCGATCATGTCGACCTGCGGCTTGATGTTGGTCCACTTGAAGTTCCGCAACTCGGAGACCTGGATCTCGTTGTCGAAGTGGCCGATGTTGCAGACGATCGCCATGTCCTTCATCTGCTTCATGTGGTCGACGGTGATGACGTCCTTGTTGCCGGTCGCCGTCACGAAGATGTCGGCGGTGCGCACGACGTCCTCGAGCGTCTGCACGGCAAAGCCGTCCATCGCCGCCTGCAGCGCGCAGATCGGATCGACCTCGGTGACGATGACGCGCGCGCCCGAGCCCTGGAGCGAGGCGGCCGAGCCCTTGCCGACGTCGCCGTAGCCGCACACGACGGCGACCTTGCCGGCCATCATCACGTCGGTGCCGCGGCGAATGGCGTCCACCAGCGACTCGCGGCAGCCGTACTTGTTGTCGAACTTCGACTTCGTCACCGAGTCGTTCACGTTGATCGCGGGGAACGGCAGTTCGCCCTTCTTCTGCAGCTCGTAGAGGCGGTGCACGCCGGTGGTCGTCTCCTCGGAGACGCCCTTGATCGACGCCTTCACCTTGTCGAACCAGCCCGGCTGTTCCTTGATGCGCTTCCTGATCGCGGCGAAGAGGTACTCCTCCTCCTCGCTCTTCGGATGCACGATGAGGCTCGGGTCCTTCTCCGCCTTGGAGCCGAGCAGGATGTAGAGCGTCGCGTCGCCGCCGTCGTCGAGGATCATGTTCGACGGGCGTCCGTCCGGCCAGTCGAAGATGCGGCCCGTGAAGTCCCAGTACTCCTTGAGGCTCTCGCCCTTGAAGGCGAACACCGGGATGCCGGCCGCCGCGATCGCTGCCGCCGCGTGGTCCTGCGTCGAGAAGATGTTGCAGGAGGCCCAGCGCACTTCCGCGCCAAGGGCCACCAGCGTCTCGATCAGGACAGCGGTCTGGATGGTCATGTGCAGCGACCCCGAGATGCGGGCGCCGCGCAGGGGCTGCAGCGAGGCATACTCGGCGCGGGTCGCCATGAGGCCCGGCATCTCGACCTCCGCCATGGCGATCTCCTTGCGGCCCCACTCCGCAAGCTTCAGGTCGGCAACGTGGAAATCGGCGGACTTGGACATGGGAAGTATACCTTGATCGAGGATGTCGGGGTGGTTGCGCGGCAGGCTATAACAGCGCCTCGGCGAAGTTTCAACCGCTATATAAAGACTTCTTTATGTCTTCCAAGGAGGGTGCTTCATGATTGTCAAGACGCTGGAGGAACTGAAGGGAACGGACCGCGACGTCTCCGGGCCGGGCTGGCTCAGCCGGCGTGTCCTTCTGAAGGACGACGGCTTCGGCTACTCGCTGCACGACACGGTGGTGAAGGAAGGATCGGAGCTGAAGCTCCACTACAAGCACCACATCGAGGCGAACTACTGCTTCGGCGGCGAAGGCGAAGTGGAGGAAGTCGCGACCGGAAAGAAGTGGCCGATCAAGGCCGGCACGCTCTACGCGCTCGACAAGCACGACGCCCACATCGTTCGGGCGCTGAAAGGCGATCTCCGGCTCGTGTGCATCTTCGTTCCGGCGCTCACCGGGCGCGAGACGCACCGCGCCGACGGGTCCTACGCGCCTGAGAAGGACTGAACGGCAGGATCAGTCGTCTTCCCCGAAGCCGGACGACACGAGCGCCGAAACGGCCTCGAGGGCCTGTTCGGCTTCGGGACCCGTGACCTCGACGAGGATCGTCGAGCCTTCGCCGGCGGCGAGCATCATCAGACCCATGATCGAGATGCCCGACGCCGACTGTCCGTCGCGCGTGACCGTGATGTCTGCGTCGAATCCTTCGGCGCATTTCACGAACTTCGCGGATGCACGCGCGTGCAGGCCGCGGCTGTTCACGATCGTCAGTTCACGGCTGAGGAGGGTCGCGTCGCCGGACATTGCGCTCACTTGGAGAGCAGGCGGCTCGCCACGTTGATGTATTTGCGGCCGGCGTCCTGGGCCTGCTCCACCGCGGTGTCGAGGTTCGAGTCCCGCCGCACGCTGGCGAGCTTTACGAGCATCGGCAGGTTTACGCCGGCCAGCACTTCGACCTCGCCCTTCTTCATCACCGAGATGGCGAGGTTCGAGGGCGTGCCGCCGAACATGTCGGTGAGCACCACCGTTCCCTGGCCGACGTCCGCGCGTTTCACCGCAGCAATGATCTCTTCCCGCCGGTTGGCGACGTCGTCATCTGGGCCGATGGCGATGGTTTCGAAGTATTGCTGAGGCCCGACGACATGCTCCAGCGCGGCGCGCAGTTCGTGCGCGAGCCTGCCGTGCGTCACCAGCACGATACCGATCATCTTATGCTCTGCTCCGAGGCGGACCAGCATCGTCAGCGTCCGACCAAAATGCGCGACATACTGGCGAAGGCCAGTCCTTTGCGCAACGGCCACGCGCACGTCCTGGCCGTTGCGGCGAACCCGGTGTCAATCATCGCTGAAAAGCCTTCGCGGATCGTTCACGACGTCGAGAGCCAGCATCACGCGTGCGACAGCGGACGCCGACTGCGGATCGATATCGGTGGTTGGCACGGAAAGTCCCAGTATGTTCGTTCGTCGCAGGGTGTCACCCGGATAGCGCTCGATACTCGCCCACGGCCGGAGCGACACAACCAGCTTCACGAGCGCCTCAGCCGTGAACGGCACCCGAACCAATCCCAACCCCCGGACCTCGATTAACCCCGCATGCCGCCTGGGCGCAAGGGCCACCAACTGGTTATTCCGGCGCTCGAGGGGCAACGAATCATCGGCCACGAGCCGAAATTTCCTTGGGCCTTCGGCGTGGAGCAGGCGCAGCGCGAGGTCAGATTTTCCGGCCCCCGAGGCGCCCGTGAGCACGATGGCGGCGCCGCCCGCCTCGACGCAGGTGGCATGCAGCGTCGTCGTCGCCGGGCTGTCGGACACGGGCTACTCGGCGGCCACGGTCTCGTTGCGCTCCTCGGCCGCCGGGATGCGCACGATGAACCGCGCGCCGAGCACCGGACGCTTGCCGTCCGTATCGGTCGGTCCGAGCCGGTTGCCGGCCGAGATCGTGCCGCCGTGCGCTTCAACGATCTGGCGCGAGATCGACAGGCCGAGACCGGAATTCTTGCCGAAGTAGCCGGCCGGGCGGTCGGTGTAGAAGCGCTCGAAGATCTTCTCGATGTGGTCGGGGTTCAGTCCCGGCCCTTCGTCCTCGACGCGGATTTCCACTTCACGCGGCAGACGGCGCAGCCCCACGCTGACCATCGAACCGGGGGGCGAGAACGAGATGGCGTTGTCGACGAGGTTGCGGACAACCTGCCCGAGACGGGTGTCGTGCCCCATCACCTGGAAGGCCTTGCGCCGATCGAGCGAGTTGCGCGGGGCGACCACCTCGAGCCGGACGTCGGGCTGGCCCGGCTTCCTCGTCTCGCGGGCGAACTCGATCATCGCCGTGAGCAGCCGCTCGACGTTCACACGGCGCGCCTGGTTGCGCGCGAGTTCGGCGTCGAGGCGGGAGGCATCGGCAATGTCCGTGATGAGCCGGTCGAGGCGGCGCACGTCGTCCTTCACGATCGCGGTCAAGCGCGCGCGCTGTTCGTCGTTCTTGGCGTACTGCAAGGTCTCGACGGCGCTTCTGAGCGACGTCAGCGGGTTCTTCAGTTCGTGCGAGACGTCCGCCGCGAACGCCTCGATCGCATCGATGCGCCGGTAGAGCGCGTTCGTCATGTCGCGAAGCGCGCCCGACAGGTGGCCGATCTCGTCGCGACGGTAAGTGAAGTCCGGGATCTCGGAGCGGTTGTCGACGCCCTTGCGCACCCGCTCGGCGGCGAGCGACAGGAGCCGGATCGGCTCCGCGATGTGGCCGGCGAGCGACATCGCGAGCAGGCTCGCCACCAGCGCGGCGAACAGGAAGGTGAAGAACACGATGCGGCGCTCGGTGCGCAGCGCATCGTCGATCTCGCCGCCCTGCGTCGAGAGCACGAGCGTGCCGAGCACCGCGCGAAAGCGCTGGATTGGCACGGCGACGGAGACGACGATCTCCTTCTTGTCGTTCACGCGGACCACCGACACCGAGGCGCCGTTGAGCGCCGCGGTCACTTCCGGAAACTCCTTCCCGTTGTCGAAGCCGTATTCCTTCTGCACCGGGTAGTCGTTCGTGAAGAGCCAGTCGTTCGCCTTCTTCCACCACCGCTCGACGATTCCGGGCTCGGGCGTCTGCAGCGGCGGCAGCTCGCTCTTCAGCACGTCGCCGCGGCCGTAGAGATAGCGGCTGTCGACCACGAGCGCGCCGTCGCGGTCGAAGATGCGCGCGCGAATGTCGGGCGAGGCGTAGTCGGTCGACGAGACAAGCCGGCGCAGCACAGGTCCTGCGCGTTCCGGGTTGATCAGGAAGTCGAGACTGCGCGGGTCGAGGTTGCCTTGCGTCTCGTCCTGCACGAGCTTGTCGGGATCGATGACGATGTCGCCGGTGTCGATCGTGGCCGACGAGGCGATCGCAGCGGCCATGATGTGGCCCTGCGTCATCAGGCTCTGCACGCGCGAGGAGATCAGGCTGTCGCGCGACGGCGAGAAGTAGAGGATGCCGGCGGCGAGAATCAGCAGGCCGACGAAGTTGAACAGGATGATGCGGCTCGTGAGGTGCGCCGGCGCGAGGTCGTGGATCGACAGGCCGGGCGCGCGTACGGCCTCGGCGGCGCCTGCGCCGTCGTCCGCTTCCGCTCTGTCCCGGGTATCAACCGCTGTCATCGCCGATCGGGCACCGTTGGTGAATCACCTGTGTCCCGCCGTCCGGGACGACGAACTATACCAGAACGGACGAACGAGGCGTTACCGGCAGAACGTCAGGATTCCTTGAACCGGTAGCCCACGCCGTACAGGGTTTCGATCGCCTCGAAGTCGTCGTCGACGACCTTGAACTTCTTGCGCAGCCGCTTGATGTGGCTGTCGATCGTTCGGTCGTCGACGTAGACCTGATCGTCGTAGGCGGCGTCCATCAGCGAATCGCGGCTCTTCACGATGCCCGGGCGCTGGGCGAGCGCCTGCAGGATCAGGAACTCGGTGACGGTGAGCGTCACCGGCCGGCCATCCCAGGTGCACGAATGCCGGTCGGGGTCCATGACGAGCTTGCCGCGCTCGATCGCCCGCGACGGCTCGACCGCCGGAACGGTGCCGTCCTTCTGCTGGGCCCGGCGCAGCACCGCCTTTACACGCTCCACGAGCAGGCGTTGCGAGAACGGCTTCCGGATGAAGTCGTCGGCGCCCATCTTGAAGCCGAACAGCTCGTCGATCTCGTCGTCCTTGGACGTGAGGAAGATCACCGGCATGTCGGAGCGCTGGCGCAGGCGGCGCAGGAGCTCCATCCCGTCCATGCGGGGCATCTTGATGTCGAAGATGGCGATGTCGCAGGGGTTGTCCTGCAGCCCCTGAAGGGCCGCGACGCCGTCCGTGTACGTGCTGGTCTGATAACCTTCCGCTTCGAGCGCCATGCTGACGGAGGTCAAAATGTTGCGGTCGTCGTCCACCAGCGCAATCGTTGGCATTCTTCAACCCTTCCTTGACTGAACCGGCAGCGACTTATGCCGCCAAAAGCGCGCAAAATGAGGCAGTTCGCCCGTTTTGGGCCGAATCACGGAGCCCCAATGCCGTCACCATCTTTCCGCAATGTGTCCCCCGCTCGCCACGGTTACAAGATGCGTCGATGACCGAAGTTCCAGACGAAACCCGCCGACTGCTGCGCCGCGCCCGCACCGGAACGCTGGCGACCGCCATGGCCGGGAGCGGCCACCCTTACGCCTCGCTCGTCAACGTCGCCACGGATTTGGCCGGAAACCCGCTGTTTCTGGTATCGCAACTGGCCGTTCACACGAAGAACATCCAGGCCGACGCGCGGGCGAGCGTGATGGTGCGCGACGACACACCCACGGGATCGGGAGATGCCCTTACCGGCATGCGGGCGACGGTTATCGGCACGCTCAGGCGCACGACCGACCCGGAGGTCCGCGCGCGCTACCTGGCCGCCCACCCCGCCTCGGCCGGTTATGCGGATTTCGCCGACTTCAGCTTCTGGCGCATGTCGGTCGAATCGGTGCACGTCGTCGCCGGTTTCGGGCGCATCTCGACATTTGCGGGCGAGCAGATGCTGCTGCCGGAATCGCTGTGCCGGGATATCGCAGAGGTTGCACCGGGCGCGATCGAGCACATGAACGCCGACCACCGCGACGCCATCGCCGACTATGCACGGATGGCAGGAGCTTCCCCCGGGCCCTGGCATATGTCGTCGCTCGACGCGGACGGTTTCGACCTGACCCTCGAAGACCGCGGCTTGCGGATCGAGTTCCCCAAACCACTCCGCAACCGGGGGGATCTGCGCCCGGTGCTGATTGCCCTTGCGCAGCGGGCGCGCGGACACGCTTAACCCATTTCTGCTTTAGTCTGGCCGCTAGCCATTTGGTCGAGTTGTCCGCGACATCCTAAGGACGTAGTTTTGGGATCACGTTCCAAAGGGTTATCTGCGCCAATCGGGAGAAGGATCGTGCAGTCAGTCAAAGCCTCGTCAGCTACCTTGGACTGGACGTCGTCCGTCCTCAAACAGGCGCAGAAGGTTCACGTGAACCTCAACGAGGCCTCGCTCTACGAACTCGCTCTGAGACGCGGCGAAGGAATCGTCGCCAATCACGGACCGCTTGCGGTGACGACCGGCATCCACACCGGACGCTCGGCGCAGGACAAGTACATCGTCGAGGACAAGGCCACGCAGAACGCCGTCTGGTGGGACAACAACAAGGCGATGAAGCCCGCCGCGTTCGACCTGCTGCAGGCCGATTTCGCGGCGCACGCCAAGGGCAAGGAGCTGTTCGTCCAGGACCTCTACGGCGGCGCCGATCCGAATCACCGGATCTCGGTGCGCGTGGTCTCGGAGTTCGCCTGGCACGCGCTGTTCATCCGCCACCTGCTGCGGAGGCCGTCGGCGCAGGAGCTCAAGTCGTTCAAGCCGCAGCTCACCATCGTCAACCTGCCGAGCTTCCAGGCAAGCCCCGAGCGCTATTCGGTGCGGTCCGAAACGGTGATCGCCTGCAACCTCAGCCAGGGCCTCATCCTGATCGGCAACAGCGAGTACGCGGGCGAGACGAAGAAGTCAGTGTTCAGCACACTGAACTATTACCTGCCCGAACTCGACGTGCTGCCGATGCACTGCTCGGCGAACGTCGGCAAGGACGGCAAGGTTGCGCTGTTCTTCGGGCTCTCAGGCACTGGCAAGACGACGCTCTCCTCAGACCCCGCCCGCACGCTGATCGGCGACGACGAACACGGCTGGTCGAACGAAGGCGTCTTCAACTTCGAGGGCGGCTGCTATGCGAAGACGATCCGTCTCTCGGCCGAAGCCGAGCCGCAGATCCACGCGACCACGCGCATGTGGGGCTCGGTGCTCGAGAACGTAAAGGTCGATCCCGTAACGCGCGAGCCGGACTTCAATGACGCGAGCCTCACCGAGAACGGGCGCGTCGCCTACCCGATCGAATCGATCCCGAACGCCTCCTCGACCGGTGTCGCGGGACACCCGAGCGCCGTCATCATGCTGGCGGCGGATGCCTCCGGCGTGCTGCCGCCGATCGCGCGCCTCACGCCGGCGCAGGCAATGTACCACTTCCTCTCGGGCTACACGGCAAAGGTCGCCGGCACCGAGAAGGGCGTCCAGGGCACGCAGGCGACGTTCTCCACCTGCTTCGGCGCGCCGTTCATGCCGCGGCATCCGTCCGTCTACGGCAACCTGCTCAAGAACAATCTGCTGAAGCACAATTCGACCTGTTGGCTCGTCAACACGGGCTGGACCGGCGGCGGCTTCGGCACCGGCGAGCGCATGCCGATTCGCGTGACGCGCGCGTTGCTGTCGGCGGCGCTCGACGGGTCGCTCGAGAAGGTGCAGTTCCGGCGCGATCCCTACTTCGGGTTCGATGTCCCCGTAGCGGTGCCCGGCGTGTCGCCGGAGATTCTCGACCCGCGCTCGACGTGGACCGACAAGGCCGCCTACGACGCCGAGGCCAAGCGCCTCGTCCGCCTGTTCATGGACAACTTCACGAAGTTCGAGAAGTACGTGGACCCGGACGTGCGCGGCGCCGGGCCGAAGGAAAACATCGCCGCCGAGTAGACCCTCAGCGCGGCACGTATTCCATGCAGAGCTGGTCGACCTCGACAGGCGCGATCGGCACATCCACGTAAAGGCAGCGGTATGCGACGTCGCCGTCGCCCGACGTCGCCTCGGAGCAGAAGCGGCACTGGCGACAGACGCCGAAGTGCTGTCCCCGGCGACGCTGGATCTCCGCGTCCCGCAGTGCTGCGAGTCCTTCGGCCATGCGCTTCCGCACCTTGCGGGGAAGCTGGTCGATCGTTTCCTGAAGTCCATTCCACGGGTCGGAGGCAAGGCGCTCGCGCCCGAGGTCGGTGATAGCGAGTTCGATCGACCGCGCATTGCCCTTGCGCATCGTGCGTTCGATCAGGCCCTTGCGGGAGAGCGCCGTCAGCGTCTGCGAAATGGTGCCCTTCGTCGCGCCAAGGAATTTTGCCAGCGCCATGGGCGAGTTGGAGAGCCGGTTGCAGCGATTGAGATAGCGCAACGCTTCCCACTGCGCCGGGTTCAGCCCGGCGACGTACTCGGCCGACCGCATGAGGCGGCTGACGCGTTCAAGACTGGTGATGATGTCGTCCATCGTGTCCCGTCCCGTGAGCGTTCTAGTGTGCTTCTTCCCAGTTGCTCGCCGCGCGTGCGTCGACCCGAATCGGCACCTTGAACCTTACTGCGGGCTCGGGCGCGCGTTCCATCACTTGTTTTGCCACGTCCATGACCGCTTCCGCCTGTTCGACCGGCGCCTCGAAGATCAATTCATCGTGCACCTGGAGCAGCATCTTCGCCGACAACCCTGCTTTTTCGAGCGCAGCGGGCAAACGGATCATCGCCCGGCGGATGATGTCGGCCGCCGCCCCCTGGATCGGGGCGTTGATCGCGGCGCGTTCCTGGAAGGCGCGCTCCGACGGGTTCGGCGCGGTGATGCGGGGAAAATGCAGGCGGCGGCCAAAGACGTTCTCGACGTAGCGGTGCTCCTTCACGAACGCCTTCACCGACTCCATGTAGTCGCGGATGCCGGGGAAGCGCTTGAAATAGGTGCGGATGTACTCGCCCGCCTCCTCGCGCGAGATGCCGAGCTGGTTTGCTAGCCCGAACGCCGAGATGCCGTAGATGATGCCGAAGTTGATGGCCTTGGCGCGCCTGCGCACCATCGGGTCCATTCCTTCGACTGGCAGCCCGAACATTTCGGACGCGGTGATCGCGTGGATGTCCGCCCCGTCGACGAACGCCTGGCGCAACTGCGGAATGTCGGCCACGTGGGCGAGCACGCGCAGCTCGATCTGGCTGTAGTCGGCCGAGATCAGCGTGCGGCCGGGCGCGGCGATGAAGGCGCTGCGGATCTTTCGGCCTTCGTCGGTACGCACCGGAATGTTCTGCAGGTTCGGGTCGGTCGAGGCGAGGCGGCCGGTCGAGGTCGCCGCGAGCGAGAACGACGTGTGCACGCGGCCCGTATCGGGGTTCATGTAGAGCGGCAGTGAATCGGTGTAGGTCGACTTGAGCTTGGTGAGCTGGCGCCAGTCGAGCACCTTCTGGGCGATCTCGATGCCTTGCGCGGCAAGCTCCTCGAGCACGTCGGAGTCGGTGCTGCGCGCGCCCGTCGAGGTCTTCTTCCCGGAATCGAGCTGGAGCTTGCCGAACAGCACGTCGCCCAGCTGCTTCGGGCTGCCGATGTTGAAGGCGCCGCCAGCGAGCGCGTGAATCTCCTGCTCGAGCGCGGACGCCTTCGTGCCGAGCTCCTGCGACAGGCGCGCGAGCACCGTGCGGTCGATCAGCACGCCTTCGCGCTCGAGGTCGGCGAGCACCGACACCAGCGGCCGCTCGAGCTTCTCGTACACCGTCACCTTGTGCTCGACGGTGAGGCGATGCTTCAGAACCATGGACAGGCGCAGGATGACGTCGGCCGACGTGGCCGCCAGCGTCGCGGCGACGTCGGCCGGCAGCTTGTCCATGCCGGCGCGTTCCTTGCGACTGCCGAGCAAGGCGCTCTCGTGGCCGGGGAGCAGCGCCGCCAGCGTCTCGAGCTCGTGGCCGCGCAGGCCGGCGTCGAGCACGTAGGACTGCAGCATCGTGTCCTCGACCGGATCGAGGCGGATGCCGAAGCGCGACAGGAACAGCGCCGCGCGCTTGATGTCGTGGCCGATCTTCAGGATGCCCCGGTCCTGCAGGACGGGCTTCAGCGTTTCGAGCACGCTCGCCCACGGCAGGAACGCGTTGCTGTCCGCCCCGAAGTCGAGTTCGGCAGAGGTGCGGTGCACCGTCGGGATGTAGGCCGCCTGGCCGGGCGCCACGGCGAGCGCGAGGCCCAGGATGTCGGTACGCAAGGCATCGCCCGTGCGCAGCACCGGGTAGAGCGCGACGTGCCCCTGATCGCGCACGAGCCGCACCAGCGCCTCGACCTGGTCGAGCGAGGAGAGCGTCGGGTAGGGTCCGAACGCCGCGCGCGGCGGCGCCATGGGCTTGAGCGAATCGCCCGTGACCGCCTCGTCCGGCGCTGCGGCGGCCGCCGGAGCGGCCGGACCCGGGCCCTTGCCTTCAGCGACGCCGGTGGCCGAGATGCCGCCCGCATCGACGCCGAGCTCGCTCGCGACGCGGCGCGTCAGCGTCGTGAGTTCCAGACCCTTCAGGAAGCCGATCAGCGCGTCGGCGTCGGGGTTCCTGACCTTCAGGTCGTCAAGCGGCACATCAAGCGGCACGTCGCAACGCAGGGTGACGAGGCGCTTCGACAGCCGCGCGGCCTCGGCGTGCTCGATGAGGTTCTCGCGCCGCTTCTGCTGCTTGATCTGGTGGGCGTTGGCGAGAATGGCCTCGAGGTCGCCGTACTCGTTGACGAGCTGGGCTGCCGTCTTCACGCCGATGCCCGGCACGCCCGGCACGTTGTCGACCGAATCGCCCGCAAGCGCCTGCACGTCGATCAGCTTCGAGGGCGGCACGCCGAACTTTTCCATCACCTCGCCGATGCCGAACTCCTTGTCCTTCATCGCGTCGATCATCCGCACCCGGTCGCCGACGAGCTGCATCAGGTCCTTGTCGGAGGAGACGATCTTCACGGTCGCGCCGCGCTCGCGCGCGATCGTGGCGTAGGTCGCGATCAGGTCGTCGGCCTCGAAGCCGCCCTGCTCGAGGCAGGGCACGTTGAACGCCTTCACCGCCTCGCGCACCAGCGGGAATTGCGGGATGAGGTCGGCCGGCGCCGGCGGGCGATGCGCCTTGTACTCGGGGTAGATCGCGTTGCGGAACGAGCGCTCCGACTTGTCGAAGATGACGGCGAGGTGCGTTGGCCGGCTCGCCGCGTTGGTCTCGCGCAGGAGCTTGTTCAGCATCGCGCAGAAACCCTGCACGGCGCCGATCGGCAGCCCGTCGGACTTCCGGGTGAGCGGCGGCAGCGCGTGGTATGCGCGGAAGATGAAGCCCGATCCGTCGATCAGGTAGACGGTCTCGCCCCGGGACGAGGGATCAGGCGCAGTGTCGGCGGTCACGCAAACTCTCTTCGGATGGGAATTGGCCTCACGACCCCAGTCTAGCCGAACCCGACGGGGAACGGACAAGGATTGCCGGGTCTTCGACACCTGTTATATAGGGTGAAGGCGCGGCACCCGTAGCTCAGCTGGATAGAGCGCTGCCCTCCGAAGGCAGAGGTCGCACGTTCGAATCGTGCCGGGTGCGCCAGTTTCATGGGCGATTGAGCTGTTGATGACGATCCGGACTGAAACGGCCGGTCGCGCCTTTACGATGCGAATGCTACCATAGGTGTTGCCCCCAACGCTCGCTGCCAGGCAGCACCGAGGAACGCGGACCGTCTCTAGAGACCCCTCACCCGTACGACCTTCCCTTCCAGGCGACGCGGTGGCCGGCGCGGTGGCGGCGGAAGGCGGTCCACTGGAGGGCGAGCAGCGTGAGGATGCTGAACGGGTTGAGCACCACGCCGAGCCACGGCTGCTCGAAGCGCAGCGCCAGAACGATCCGCGTCAGGAGGCCTGCTGCAACGGCCCAGAGCGCGTAACGCAGCGCCTCGTCCGCGCCGGTTGCCCAGGCGAGCGGCGCGAGCAGCCACGGCAGCACTTCACCGCCGAACAGGAGCGTCGTCCACACCGGCAGGCCGACGGGCGTCGCCATGCCCTCGTGCGCGTTCTTGGCGAGGCCGCGGAAGAGGTCCGGCGCATTGGTGTACATGCGCGTCGCCGAAAGGTCGGTCGCGTCGAACAGGTCGGTGTCGAACCCCTTGGCGCGGAACACGCGCGGCAGCGCGACGCCGTCGTGGATGCGATCCCGAATGGCGCCGTGCCCGCCGATCGCGCGGTAGGCGTCGAGCTTCACCGCGACGAGCTGCCCGCACGCCGTGGCGAAGGCGGCATAGCGCGTGAAGCGCATGCCGGCGAACGGCAGGTAACCGAGCAGCACGAAGTGGATGAGCGGGATGAGCATCTGCTCCCAGAACCCGCCGGCGATCTGCTTCGGAAAGCCGCTGGTGAGCGCGAGGTCGGGCCGCGCCGAGAGGTGCTGCGAAATGCGTGCGAGCCCATCGGGCGCAAGCGTCACGTCGGCGTCGAGGAACAGCGCGTTCGGATAGCGTGCCTGCGTGGAGAGGAACTGGAGCGCGTTGTTCTTGCCCATCCAGCCCGCAGGCAGCGCCGGCACCGTGACGAGCCGCACGCGGGCATCGCTCGCGGCGAGCGCCTTCACCATCTCGGCCGTGCCGTCGGTCGAGGAATCATCGCCCACCACAACCTCGAACGTGAGGCCGCGGTTTTCGAGCACGCTCGCGAGCACGGGGCCGATGCGCTCGGCCTCGTTGCGGGCCGGGATCAGCACCGACAGCGGCTCGGCCGCGCCTTCGGCAGGCGGCAGGCGCCGGTAGAACAGGAGGTTCGACAGCAGCAGCGCGAGGGGAATGAGCGCGAGGACCAGCGACGCGAAGGCGAGCGAGGCCAGCATCACTGGTCACCGTGCGCGGGGCGGTACGGCTTGCCCTGCGCCAGCGCCTTCAGCCGGCGGAACACGTCGTAGGCGAGCGACACGCCGCCGTCGCCCGTGAGCAGCGCGTCGAACAGCGCGGGATCGCGCGCCATGCTCGCCTGCGCGAGCCGGTCCATCGTCGCCTCGAGCGCCGCCTCGAACCTTTGCGTCCACGCTTCCGGCTTGTCATCACCCGTGGAAACGATCGGGGCGCCGAACGCGACCAGGAGCTCAGGCGACGGCTCGTTCCAGAACACCAGTTCCATGGCAATCGGCACGAATGTCGCCTCGACGTCGCGCGCCGTGTGCCCGAGCCCGGCGCGAAACGTCACGGGGCGCACGCGCGCATCCGAGAAGTGTCCTTGCGGGGTGAGCCACAATGCGTTCGCCGGATCCGACAACAGCCCGCGCGAGACGAGGAGGAACTGCGCTGCGCCGCGCATCGTCTCCTGCTCGACGCCGAACACGCCGAGCTTGCGCATGAACCGGTATTTCTCGAGCATCCGCGCGTCCATCGGCCCGAACGAGCGGTACTGCGGAAAGAGGCGGTTGCTGAGAAGGATGAAGGTCAGCGGATCCCACCAGGCCGGATGGTTGCCGAATACGACGAGCGAGCGTCCGGGATCGACCGCCGGCACGGTGTTCTTCAGCACACGGACTGACGTGAACTTCCGCCGGAAGTAGCGTTCGAGCCAGACGTTGAAGAGCCCGAGCACGCGGGCGCTGCGCGCCGCGACGATCTCGTCGGCTGCCTTCTCACGAACCGACGAGGACGTCGTCCCGGCATCGCCCATCGGTCACAGACCGAGATCCTGCGCCAGAAGCCGCGAGGAGATGCGCGCCGACTCGAAGATCACCGGCAGGCCGCTGCCCGGGTGCGTGCCGCCGCCGACGAGATAGAGCCGGTCGGCGTCCTCGAAGCGGTTGTGCGGCCGGAAGTACAGCATCTGGCCGAGGTTATGGGAGAGGTTGAAGGTCGCGCCGCGATAGACGTCGAGCTCCTTCTTCCAGTCGAGCGGGGTGAACACCTTCTCGTAGACGATCCGCTCCTCGATCCGGTCGAGGCCGAGCAGCGACAGGCGCTGGAAGGTCTTCGCGCGGAAGCTCGCGGTCTCCTTCGTCCAGTCGATGTCGTCGGTGAGGTGCGGCACCGGCACCAGCACGTAGAGCGTCGAGTGGCCGGGGGGCGCGAGCGTCGGGTCGGTGCGGCTGGCGTTCTGCACGTACATCGAGGGATGCGTCGGCAGCACCTTGTGCTTCTGGATCTCGTCGATGTTGCCGCTGAAGTCGTCCGACAGCAGGATCGTGTGGTGCTGCAGGTCGTTCGGCAGCGGCCCCTTGATGCCGAGGTAGAGCATGAAGGTCGAGCACGAGTAACGGCTCGCATCGATCTTCTTGTCGGTCCACCGCTTGCGTACCGCGCCCGGCACCAGCGTCTTCATCGCCTCGGCGAAGTCGGCGTTCATGACGACCGCGTCGGCCTCGTAATGGCCCTTGTTGGTGCGCACGCCCTTGGCGCGGCGGCCGTCGAACTCGACTTTCTCCACCGCCTCGGAAAGGCGAATGTCGACGCCGAGCTTCTCGGAGAGTTCGCCCATCTTGCGCATCACGGCGTTGCAGCCGCCGATCGGATGCCACACGCCATATTCGTGCTCGAGGAAGCCCAGGATGGTGAACAGGCTCGGGCAGTTGAACGGCGACATCCCGAGGTATTTGGCCTGGAACGAAAACGCGCGCCGCACGCGCGGGTCCTTGAAGTAGTGCTGCAGGTCGTCGTCGAGGCCAACGTGCGGCTTGAGCAGCGGGATCGAGGCCAGCACGTCAGGGCGCAGGTACTCGAGGATCGACTGGAACGGGTTTTCGAGAACGGGCCGGAATTTTTCGAGCTTGCGCCGGTTGTCCTGCATGTAACGGCCGAGGTTCTTCGCATCGGCCGGAGAGAGACGGGCGATTTCGCGCTCCATCGGCTCTTCGCCCGACACCGCGTCGAGATACTGACCGTCCTCGAAGGCGACCCGGTACATCGGGTCGACCCGGCGGAGGTCGAGTTCCTTCCACAGGTCGAAGCCGCAGAACTTGAAGATTTCCTCGAGAACCCGGGGGTAGAGGAAGAACGTCGGGCCGATGTCGAAGGTGAACCCGTCGGCGGTGAACGCCGAGGTTCGGCCGCCGACGCGGGCCTGCTTTTCGATCAGCGTGACGTCGCATCCCATGCGACGCAATATCATTGCGGCAGCAAGGCCTCCCGGCCCCGCGCCGACAACGACGATGCGGCGCGACGCTGCTTTGCCGTTACCTTTCAAAACTGGAACTCCTGCACCCCCAAGTGGGCGTCCTGATAGCCTTTGAACCGACCTCTATGCAACTGTCGGGCCGCAAAAGGCTGCGGATTGCCCCGGTCTCCGCAAACGCCTTCTTCCCCGTTCACAAGCGATTGTCCATACCCTAATCGGTACGGGTTCGATTCTCGGCAGGAAAGGCCATCGCGGCGATGATCGTCGTCGAAAATCTCCGAAAGGAGTACGGATCGTTTCGCGCCGTGGATGGCATATCCTTCAGCGTGAACGCAGGCGAGACATTCGCGCTGCTCGGGCCAAACGGGGCCGGCAAGACGACCACCATCGAGATCCTCGAAGGCTACCGCAGCCGGGACGGCGGCAAGGTGACGGTGGCGGGGCGCGATCCCGGGCGGCCGGCCGAACTGCAGCGCCTGCGCCACGAGGTCGGCATCCTGCTCCAGCGCACGGCGCTCGAACCCGAACTCACGGTCCTCGAAACTGTGGAAGGCTTCCGGCGCTACTACGACCGGCCGATCGCGGCGCGGGCGGCGCTCGATCTCGTGACGCTGTCGGATCTCGTCGACAAGCGCGTCGGAACGCTGTCGGGCGGGCAGCTTCGCCGTCTCGACATCGCGCTCAGCGTGATCGGCCAGCCGAAGGTGCTGTTCCTCGACGAGCCCACGACCGGCCTCGACCCCGGCGCGCGGCGACGCATCTGGCAACTCATCCGGCGCCTGAACGAGCATGGCACCACGATCGTGCTGTCGTCGCACTACCTCGAAGAGGTCGAAGCCCTGGCCGATCGCCTGATTGTGCTGTCGGCCGGAAAGATCGTCGCCACGGGATCGCCTGCCTCGCTGCGGGAAAACTTCTCGGCTGAATCGATCGTGCGCGTGAACGAGGCTGAGGCCCGTCTCCTCGATCTCCTGCCGGCGGATCTTGCCCGCCGCGCCGTGCGCAAGGAACAGTGGCTCGAGTTCCGCACCAACGATCCGACGCCCGTCATTCACGCACTGTCCGAGACCGCAAACCGCCACAGCCGGAGTCTGCGCACGCTGGTTGTGGCGCGCCCGTCGCTTGAAGATTTCTACCTCGAGCTCGTCGATCGCGAAGAGGTCGGCCACGAGGAGACGGAGGACGCACTGTGAACGCACTGCTCCTCACCGAGACACTGCACCAGCTGAAACTGTTCAGCCGCCGGCCGCCGGCCGTGTTCTTCGTCGTGTTCATGCCGGTCGTGCTGCTGCTGCTCTTCACCTCGATCTTCGGCAACGAGGAGATACCCGGTCTCGGCATCACGACGGCGCAGTTCTACACGCCGGGCCTCGCCGTCTTCGGTGCAGTGATGGCCTGCTACACGTACCTCTCGATCTCGACGTCGGCGGCGCGCGATCTCGGCATTCTGAAGCGGCTGCGCGGCACGCCCTTGCCGCCGTGGGTCTACATCATGGCCCGCATCGCCGCCGTGTCGGTGATCGGCATCGTCACGGCGGTGCTCGTGATGCTGGTCGGCGGGATGCTCTATTCGGTGGTGCTGCTGCCCGACAAGATCCTCGCCGCGAGCCTGTCGCTCATCGTGGGCTGCCTCGCCTTCTCGGCGATGGGGATGGCGCTCACGGGGCTCTGCAAGAACAGCGAGACCGTGCAGGCCGTATCGAATGCGACGCTTCTGCCGATGGCATTCATCTCGGACGTGTTCGTTCGCCCATCGGCAAAGCATCCGGAGTGGATTTCGACCCTCGGCAACGTGTTTCCGCTGAAGCACTTCGTGCTGGCGTTCGCGGACGGATTCAAGCCGCTGCTCGACGGCAGCGGCTTTGCGTTCTACGGGGACGAGACGACCTATGCCATCGGCTGGCATCTTGCCGTGCTGGCGGCGTGGGGGCTTGCCGGCGCCGTCGTCGCGATCAAGCTGTTCCGCTGGGAACCGGAGGGGCGATCGTGACGGCCGTCGCACTCCCTCCGGATGGACGGCAGTCGCCGACGGCTGCGGCGATTCAACGCGGCGCGGCGCGCCTCCTGCGCGCACATGGGTTCGCCTGCCTGCCGGAAGCGACGCTCGCCGACGGGCATCGAGCCGACATCCTGGCGCTTGGGAAGGACGGCGAGCTCTGTATCGTCGAGATCAAGTCGAGCCTTGCGGATTTCCGCAGCGACCAGAAGTGGCACCACTACTGCGCCTGGTGCGACCGCTTCTACTTCGCGACGACGAGCGACTTCGACCACGCGATCCTGCCGGCCGACCAAGGCCTCATCGTCGCCGATGCGTTCGGGGCGGAGTATTTGCGGCATCCATCCATCGAGCATCCGCTCAACGCTGCGCGCCGCCGCAAGATGATCCTCGACTTCGCGCGCGTCGCCGCGGCGCGCCTGCAACTCGGCCTCGATCCCGCCAGCGCGCTCTGAGGCTACTTCGGCGCGCGCTTGGCGAGGATGCGCTGGAGCGTGCGGCGGTGCATGTTGAGCCGGCGCGCCGTTTCCGAGACGTTGCGGTTGCACAGTTCGAAGACCCGCTGGATGTGCTCCCAGCGCACTCGGTCCGCCGACATCGGGTTCTCGGGCAGCGCCGCGCGCACCTCGACGTCTGCGACGAGCGCGCGATGCACGGCGTCCGCTTCGGCAGGCTTCGCCAGATAGTCGATCGCGCCGAGCTTCACCGCCGTCACCGCCGTCGCGATATTGCCGTAGCCGGTGAGGACGACCGCGCGCGCGTCGGGACGCGCCTGGTGCAGCGCCTCGATGATGTCGAGTCCCGATCCGTCCGCAAGCCGCAAGTCGACGACGGCATACTTCGGCGGATCCCGCCTGACTTCCTCGACCGCGCCCGCGACCGACTCGGCGACGCGCACGGCGAAGCCGCGCACTTCCATCGCGCGGGCAAGACGCGACACGAACGGCTTGTCATCGTCGACGACCAGTAGCGTCTGGCCTTCTGCAACGTGCTGTTCCATGTCCAACTCCTCGTACTCTCTGGGCGGATACGCCCGTTTGCAGACGCGGGATCAGGTCTCCCGCCGTGTCAGGCGATCGAGCGCCGTTCGGGGCCAGTCGATGCGCACCACCGCGCCGTGATCGGGCACCGGCTTGTTGGCGAGCGACACGCGCGCGCCGGACCGTTCGAGCAGCGTCTTGGCGATGAAGAAGCCGAGACCCATGCCGCCTTCAGCCGACCCTTCCTGGCGAAGGCCGTCCGTCAGCCGGCGCGTCGTGACGAACGGCTCGCCGAGCCGGTCGATCACGTCTGCAGAAAACCCGGGGCCATCGTCGGCGATCACGATGGCGACCGAGTCCTGAAACCACTCGACGTCGATATCGACCCTGCTAGCGGCAAAATCGACGGCGTTGCTCACCAGATTCGTTAATCCATAGCGAATACCAGGGTTGCGATGGATGCTCGGCTCCGGTCCGCTGCCCTTGGCCGTTCGACTGCTCACATCAATGGCGACCTTTCCGGTGCGCAACGGTGCGACGATCTCCTCGACCATGATCGACAGCTTCTGCTGCGAGAACATTTCGTCCGGTCCCGCCTCGCGGCTCGACAGGCGGGCGAGAATCTCCCGGCAGCGGGCGGACTGGGTGAACAGGAGCTCGATGTCCTCGTCGAGCTGGTCTGGATGGGCAAGGCCGTTCCGCAGCTCGCTCGCCACGAGGTGAATGGTCGCCAACGGCGTGCCAAGTTCATGGGCGGCAGCGGCGGCCATACCGTCGAGCGCGGAAAGCTGCTGCTCGCGGGCCAGGATCATCTCCGTCTCCGCCAGCGCCTTCGACATGGCGCGCGTTTCCGAGGCGGTTTTCCAGGCGTAGAGCGCCGAGAACGAAATGCCGCTCGCGACCGCCATCCACATGCCAAAAATGTAGAGCTGCGGCAGTTCGATCGGCTGGTGGAACGGCCACGGCAAGGGCAACCGCCAGTAGGTCAGCATGGCCGAAAGGCCAAGCGCCAGCATCCCGAGCAGCATCGTACGCTCGAGCGGTAGGGCCGCCGCCGACACCGTGACCGGCACGATCAGGAGGAACGAGAACGGGTTGGCCATACCGCCCGTGAGGTAGAGCAGGGCGGAAAGCTGCAGGACGTCGTAGCCGAGGAGGATGGTCGAATACCGCTCCGCAAGCCGCACGCCCGAGCGCCATCGCACCGAGAGGAAGATGTTCAGCCACGCCGACAGCGCAATCACGGCGAGGCACCAGGCGAGCGGCAACGGGAACTTCAGCAGCACGCCCACGACCAGCACGGCAATCGTCTGTCCTAGCACGGCGAGCCAGCGAAGCCGGATCATCGTCTGGAGGCGCAAGCCTTCGTGCGTCTCGTGCCGAACCAGCGGCTCGAGGCGGTTTCTGTAGGCTGCGGAACGGGTTGTCTGCTCTGCCGTTAACGATGACATAAGCGATCTCGTACTTCACTCTGGGAATGGCACGGACCCGGCATATGACCAATGTCCGGTTGCCGTACGCAGTTGCCACCTGCTAGGCTGCCAATCACATCGGCGTGACCGGAACTCCCGGCGGCCGAACGCTACAGGCTTGTAACCGATGCTCTACTATCTGTACGAACTGAATCATGCAGCGGTTGCGCCGTGGCGGGCAGCAGCGGATTTCGGGCGGTTCTTCTGGAAGAATCCCGGCAACCCGCTGGCGACCACGTACATCGGCCGGCACATGGCGGCCTCGCTCGACATGTTCGAGCGCGTCACACGCCGGTACGCCAAGCCCGAGTTCGGCATCACGCAGACGGTGGTCTCCGGGCAGACGGTCCCCGTGGTGCAGGAAGCCGTCTGGAAGCGGCCGTTCTGCACGCTCCTGCGGTTCACGGCGCTCGTGCCGAACGGGGCGCCGCGCCGGAAGATCCTGATCGTCGCGCCGATGTCGGGACATTATGCGACGCTGTTGCGCGGCACCGTCGAGGCGATGGTGCAGCACGCCGACGTCTACATCACCGACTGGATTGACGCCCGCCAGGTGCCGCTCAGCGAAGGCACCTTCGATCTCGACGATTACATCGACTACGTGATCGCAATGCTCGAGCACATCGGGCCTGACGCGAACGTGATGGCCGTTTGCCAGCCTTCGGTGCCGGTGCTGGCGGCCGTGGCGCTGATGAACGCGCGCGAACATCCGGCGACGCCCTCCACGATGACCCTGATGGGCGGCCCGATCGACACGCGGCGCAATCCGACGGTCGTGAACCAGCTCGCGGTCGAGCGCGGCATCGACTGGTTCCAGCGCAACGTGATCGTGCGCGTTCCGTTGCCGCATGCGGGCTTCATGCGCGAGGTCTACCCGGGCTTCCTGCAGCTCACCGGGTTCATGACGATGAACCTCGACCGCCACCTCGACGCGCACCGCGAACTGTTCCGGCATCTCGTCGCAGGCGACGGCGACTCGGCCGACAAGCACCGCGACTTCTACGACGAGTATCTCTCCGTCATGGACCTGACCGCCGAATTCTACCTGCAGACCGTCGAAACGGTGTTCATCAAGCACGCGCTGCCGAACCGGACGTTCATGCACCGCAACGAGCGCATCGACGCCTCCGCCATCCGCAAGACGGCGCTGCTGACGGTCGAAGGCGAGAAGGACGACATTTCGGGCGTCGGCCAGACCGAGGCGGCGCACGACCTGTGCACCAACCTTCGTCCCGACCAGCGCAGCCACTACCTGCAGCCGAAGGTCGGCCACTACGGCGTGTTCAACGGCTCGAAGTTCCGCGCCGAGATCGTGCCGCGCATCGTCGACTTCATCGACCGCCAGGCACAGAACGCCTGAGCCGGCGACGGGTCAGTTCTCGTCCATCTTGAGCGCGGCGATGAAGGCGTCCTGGGGAATCTCGACGCGTCCGAACTGACGCATCTTCTTCTTCCCTTCCTTCTGCTTGTCGAGGAGCTTGCGCTTGCGGGTGATGTCGCCGCCGTAGCACTTCGCCGTCACGTCCTTGCGCAGCGCCGAGATCGTCTCGCGCGCGATGATCTTTGCGCCGAGCGCCGCCTGGATCGGAATCTTGAACAGGTGCTTCGGGATCAACTCCTTGAGCTTCTCGCACATGGCGCGGCCGCGCTGCTCGGCGCGCGAGCGGTGCACGATCATCGAGAGCGCATCGACCGGCTCGTCGTTGACGAGGATCGACATCTTCACGAGGTCGCCCGCCTCGTAGCCGATCATGTGGTAGTCGAAGCTCGCGTACCCGCGCGACACGGACTTGAGGCGGTCATAGAAGTCGAACACCACTTCGTTCAGCGGCAGTTCGTACACGATCATCGCGCGCGCGCCCGCGTAGGTGAGTTCCTTCTGGCGACCGCGGCGATCTTCGCAGAGCTTAAGCACCGAGCCCAGATACTCGTCGGGAACGAGAATGCGCGCCTCGATCCACGGCTCCTCGATCGTCTCGATCTTGTGCGCTTCCGGCATGTCGACCGGATTGTGGAGTTCGAGCTCCGTCCCGTCGGTCATGCGCAGGTGGTAGATGACCGACGGCGCCGTGGTGATCAGGTCGATGTTGAACTCGCGCTCGAGGCGTTCGCGAATGATCTCGAGGTGGAGGAGCCCGAGGAAGCCGCACCGGAAGCCGAAGCCGAGCGCGGCCGAGCTCTCCATCTCGAAGGAGAAGCTCGCGTCGTTCAGCCGCAGCTTGCCGATCGCTTCGCGCAGGCCTTCGAATTCCGCCGTATCGACCGGGAAAAATCCTGCAAATACAACCGGTTGTGCGGGCTTGAAGCCGGGCAACGGTTCCGTACACGGACGTTTTTCGTCGGTGATCGTATCGCCGACGCGCGTATCGGCGACCTGCTTGATCGCGGCCGTGAAGAAGCCGATTTCGCCGGGACCGAGCTTCTCGACCGCCTCCTGCTTCGGGCGCGAAATGCCGACACGGTCGACGAGATACGTCGCATCCGTCGAGATCAGCTTGATGCGCTGGCCCTTGCGCAGTTCGCCGTCGACGACGCGCACGAGCACGACGACGCCGAGGTAGGCGTCGTACCAGCTGTCGACGAGCAGCGCCTTGAGCGGCGCGTCGGCCTCGCCCTTCGGCGCCGGCAGGCGCGACACGATCGCTTCGAGCACGTCCGGAATGCCGAGCCCGGTCTTCGCCGAGATCTCGATCGCGTCCGACGCGTCGAGGCCGATGACGTCCTCGATCTGCTGGCGCACGCGAGCAGGTTCGGCGGCCGGCAGGTCGATCTTGTTCAGGACCGGCACGATCTCGTGGTTGTTGTCGATCGCCTGGTAGACGTTCGCGAGCGTCTGCGCCTCGACACCCTGGCTCGCATCGACGACGAGGAGCGAGCCCTCGACGGCGGCGAGCGAGCGGTTCACCTCGTAGGCGAAGTCGACGTGCCCGGGCGTGTCGATCAGGTTCAGCACGTAGTCGCGCCCGTCGCGCGCCTTGTAGTTGAGCCGAACCGTGTTCGCCTTGATGGTGATGCCGCGTTCGCGTTCGAGCTCCATCGAGTCGAGGATCTGGTCCTTCATCTCGCGATCCGAAACCGCGCCGCAGTACTGGATCAGACGGTCCGCAAGGGTGGATTTCCCGTGATCGATGTGCGCGATGATCGAGAAGTTGCGTATATGGCTCAGGTCAGACATGCGGGCGGGTTTCGCATCACCGGCCCCGGAAATCAAGTTTTCCCGACCGTTCGAGGATGGGAATCGCGGATGCCTATGCTAGCCTCCCCGGAGGACTGAAGGATCGAGCCATGAAGCGGTTTTCCGACCTGACCGAGCAGGAAATCCTTGCCCTCGCGATATCGAGCGAGGACGACGACGCACGCACCTATGCCGCGTTCGCCAATTCGCTGATGGAGAAATACCCGGCGTCCGCCCGCGTCTTCATCGACATGGCCGAAGAGGAGCACGAGCACCGCCGCCGCCTCACCGACGCCTACCGGCGGAAGTTCGGCGACTTCATCCCGCTCATTCGTCGCGACGACGTCGCCGGCTTCGTGAAGCATAAGCCGGCATGGTTGATGCAGCACCTGAGCCTCGACACCGTGCGCCAGCGCGCCGAAGTGATGGAGCTCGAGAACTACCGCTTCTACAAGCAGGCCGCCGACCAGAGCAAGGATCCGCAGATCCAGAAGCTGCTCACCGATCTCGCTGCCGCCGAGAAGGGCCACGAGTCGCTCGCCGGCAGGCTCGAGGCAAAGCACCTGACGACCGATGCCAAGCTGGAGGAACTCGAGGCCGAGCGCCGGCTGTTCCTGCTGCAGGTCATTCAGCCTGGTCTCGTCGGCCTGATGGACGGCTCGGTTTCGACACTCGCGCCGCTGTTCGCCGCGGCCTTCGCGACGCACGACACCTGGCAGACCTTCCTCGTCGGCATTGCCGCCTCGGTCGGCGCGGGCATCTCGATGGGCCTCGCCGAAGGCCTGTCGGACGACGGCAAGCTCACGGGGCGCGGCCACCCGATGATCCGCGGGCTTGCCGCCGGCATCATGACGGCGATCGGCGGGCTCGGTCACACGCTGCCCTACCTCATCCCGCACTTCTGGACGGCGACGATGGTGGCGACGGCCGTCGTGTTCGTCGAGCTCTGGGTGATCTCGTGGATCCGCTACAAGTACATGGACACGCCGTTCCTGCGCGCCGCCATGCAAGTGGCGGTCGGCGGGTTCCTCGTGTTCCTGACCGGAATCCTGATCGGCAGCGCCTGAGCGCGAGCCTACTGACGCAGCCGGCCGCCCGTCGCCTTCGCGACCTGCTCGACGATCTTCGCGCCCAGCGCCTCGATCTCCTTGTCGGTCAGCGTCGCGGTACGCGGCTGGATCAGCACCTCGATGGCGAGCGATTTCCAGCCGTCCTCGACGCCGGGGCCGGCGAACACGTCGAACACGGTCACGTCCTGGATGAGGGTCTTGTCCGCCGACAGCGCCGCACGGACGACCTTGTCGGCAGCCGTCTCGCGCGTCACCGCGAAGGCGAAGTCGCGCCGCAGCGGCATGAACGGTGACGCCTGCAACGGCGGACGCGTCGCCTGGCGGGCGCCCTTCGGCAGCGGAAGCGCATCGAGGTTGATCTCGAAGCCTACCAGCGGGCCCTTCACGTCCATGCGCTCGAGAACGGCCGGGTGGAGTTCGCCGAACGTCGCGAGCTTCAGCTTCGGGCCGAGCTGGCACGTGCCGGAGCGCCCCGGGTGATACCAGGCGGGACCGCCCTGCACGACCTGCAGGCCGGCGGTCGAGACGCCGAGCGCCTCGAGCACGGCCATGACGTCGCCCTTGGAGTCGAAGGCGTCGACGGGACGCGCCTTGCCGGCCCAGTGTCGCGGCGCGCCGTTGCCGCGGCGCACGCCGGAGGCATGGAGCGACTCGTCTTCCGGCCGGTCGCCGGCATAGACCTGGCCGACTTCGAACAGAGAGATGTCGGGGTAGCCTTGCGCGACGTTGCGGCCAGCCGCGGCAATCAGGTTCGCAAGGAGCGACGGGCGCATATCGGAGAGTTCAGACGAGATCGGGTTCGCAAGCTTCAGGTGATGCTCGCCGCCGCCGAACAGCCTTGCCTGCGCTTCGGGAAGGAACGACCACGTGACCGCTTCGTTGAGGCCGCGTTCGGCGAGCGTGCGGCGCGCCGTCACCATGCGGCGTTGGCGCACGCTCAAGACCGGCTTGGCCACCGCCGCCATGCGCGGCAGCGGCTCGGGCTTCACTTCGTCGAGGCCGACGATGCGGCACACTTCCTCGACGAGGTCGGCTTCGCCGTGGACGTCCGGCCGCCATGTCGGGACGACGCACTCGAGGCGGCCGTCCTCGCCTTCGACGACGCCGAAGCCGAGGTCGGAGAGGATCACCATCTGCGTCGTCACCGCCACCTTGAGGCCGCCCAGCCTTTCCACGCGGTCTGGGCGCAGGAACACCGTGCGACGGGTCGTCGGCGCGGCACCGGCTTCGACGATCTCCGAGGCCTCCCCGCCGCAGATCTCGAGGATCATGCGTGTTGCGAGCTCTGCGCCGTGGCGCACGAACGCCGGGTCGACGCCGCGCTCGAAGCGGTAGCGCGCGTCCGACTGGATGCCGAGCTTGCGCCCCGCGGCCGCCGTCTGGATCGGATCGAAGTACGCTGCCTCCAGGAACACTTCGGTCGTCGCGTCGGAACAACCCGACGGCTCGCCGCCCATGATGCCGGCGATCGCCTCGGCGCTTTCTTCGTCCGCGATCACGGTGATGGACGGATCGAGCGCGTACGTGCGGCCGTCGAGCGCCTCGATCGTCTCGCCTTCGCGGGCGCGCCGTGCCGAAATCGTCTTGCCGTGCACCTTCGCCGCATCGAACACGTGGAGGGGACGGCCGAACGCGAAGGTCATGAAATTGGTGATGTCGACGAGCGCCGAAATCGGGCGCAGGCCGATCGCCTTCAACTGCCGCTGCAGCCACACGGGCGACGGCCCGTTCTTCACGCCGCGGAAGAAGCGGCCGACGAACAGGGCGCACGAATTTCCATCGGGTGCGAGCGACACCCCGAGCGGGGAACGGAACGACCCCTTCACGGGCGTGAGGTCGAGCGGCTTCAGCTTGCCGAGACCCTTGGCCGCGAGATCACGCGCGATGCCGTAGATGCCGAGCGCGTCCGGGCGGTTCGGCGTGACCTTGATGTAGAACACGGGGTCATCGAGGCCCAGCGCCTGCGCGGCAGGCGTGCCGACGGCGATGTTCGCATCGAGCTCGATGATCCCCTCGTGATCCTGCGAAATGAGAAGCTCGCGCTCCGAGCACAGCATCCCGTTCGATTCGACGCCGCGAATGACGCCCTTCTTCAGGTCGATGCCGGTGCCGGGAATGTGACTGCCGACAGGAGCGAACACGCCCACGAGACCGGTGCGCGCATTCGGCGCGCCGCAAACCACCTGGATGCGGCCTTGCGCCGTCTCGACGGCGCACACGCGCAGGCGGTCGGCGTCAGGATGCTGGCGCGCCTCGATGACGCGCGCCACGGTGAACGCCGCCAGATCCTTCGTGCGGTCGGTCAGCGATTCGACTTCGAACCCGCAGCCCACCAGCCCGGCGGCGAGCTGGTCGACCGTGGCGCTCGTTTCCAGGTATTGCTTGAGCCAGGAGAGGGTGAACTTCACGACAGACCTCCCGCCAGCGTCGGCACGTCGAGCGCCCGGAACCCGTAGTGGCGCAGCCAGCGCAAGTCGGCCTCGAAGAACGCCCGCAAGTCAGGGATGCCGTACTTCAGCATCGCGATGCGATCGAGGCCCATGCCGAAGGCAAAGCCCTGGTAGACGTCGGGATCGAGCCCGCCGGCCTTGATGACGTTCGGATGCACCATGCCCGACCCCAGGATCTCGAGCCAGGAGTCGCCCTGGCCAATCTTCACCTGGCCGTCCTTCCACGAACAGTTGATGTCGACCTCCATCGACGGCTCGGTGAATGGGAAGTGCGAGGCGCGGAAGCGCATCTTCACGGCGTCGACTTCGAAGAACGCCTTGCAGAACTCCTCGAGCGTCCACTTCAGGTGGCCGAGGTGCGTGGTCTTGTCGATCACGAGCCCTTCGATCTGGTGGAACATCGGCGTGTGCGTCTGGTCGGAGTCGCTGCGGAACGTACGGCCCGGCGCGATGATGCGGATGGGCGGCTCGGACGCCTCCATCGTGCGGATCTGCACCGGGCTCGTGTGCGTGCGCAGCACCATGCGCGAGCCGTCCGCCTTCGGCATCAGGTAGAACGTGTCGTGCTCCTGGCGCGCGGGATGCTCGGCGGGAATGTTCAGCGCACCGAAATTGTACCAGTCCGTTTCGATGTGCGGTCCTTCGGCGACGGAGAACCCGAGGTCTGCAAAAATCTGGACGACCTCCTCCCACACCTGGCTCACAGGATGGATGGTGCCCTGTGGCGCCGGGCGCGCCGGAAGCGTCACGTCGACGGTCTCGGTCAGGAGCCGCTGCTCGAGCGCCTGCGCCTTGAGACCGTCGCGGCGTTCGGTGATCGCTTCGAGCAGCCGGTCCTTCAGCGCGTTCAGAACGGCGCCGGCGGTGCGCCGATCGTCGGGCGAGAGCGCGCCCAGCGCCTTCATGCGCTCGGAAATGATGCCCTTCTTGCCGAGCGTCCTGACGCGCAGGTCCTCGAGCGCAGCTTCGCTTTCGGCGGCCTTCGCGTCGGCGATCAGTTCGTCGCCCAGCGTGCCCAGATCCTTCTCGTCCAGCATGGACCGTTGTCCCTTACGAAAAAGGCGGCTGAAACGGAGACCCCGCCAGCCGCCCGAAGAATGTCGGTGTCTGTCCGGATCAGCCGGTCAGAGGGCAGCCTTCGCCTTTTCGACGAGGCTCTGGAACGCCGCCGGCTCGCGCACGGCGAGATCGGCGAGGACCTTGCGGTCGACGGCGACGCCGGCCTTCGTCAGGCCGTCGATGAACCGGCCGTAGGTGAGGCCGAGTTCGCGGCTCGCCGCGTTGATGCGCTGGATCCACAGGGCGCGGAAGTTGCGCTTCTTCACCCTGCGGTCGCGGTAGGCGTACTGGCCGGCCTTCTCGACCGCCTGCACGGCCGCCCGGAACACGTTCTTGCGGCGGCCGTAGTACCCGGCGGCCTGGCTGATGATCTTCTTGTGACGGGCCCGTGCCGTCACGCCGCGCTTCACGCGTGCCATATCGGTTCTCCTCGATGCGCCTTAGCGATACGGCATGTAGCTCTTGAGCAGGCCGGCGTCGCCGGGCTCAAGGATCATGGTGCCGCGCTGATTGCGGATCTGCTTGTTCGTGCGCTTGATCATGCCATGGCGCTTGCCGGCCTGGGGCGCACGGATCTTGCCAGTCGCCGTGACGGTGAACCGCTTCTTGCACGACGACTTCGTCTTCATCTTGGGCATTTTGCTTACCTTTTCAGTTTGGAGCATAGAAAGCCGCCACGGCATGCCCTGCCGGGCGGCTTTGTCCTTGGGGACGCGGGTTTATAGTCGCGTCGGAACCGGTTTGCAACCGCGCTGATTCAGGCGGTCAGCGGGGCGCCAGCACCATCACCATCTGGCGGCCCTCAAGACGGGGCTCCGATTCAACCTTGGCGATCTCGCCGGTGTCGGACTTGACCCGGTTCAGGAGATCGACGCCGAGTTCGGTGTGGGCCATTTCGCGGCCGCGGAACCGCAGCGTCACCTTGACCTTGTCGCCTTCCTCGAAGAACCGGCGGATCGAGCGCATCTTCACGTCGTAGTCGTGCGTGTCGATGTTCGGGCGCATCTTGATCTCCTTGATCTCGATGACCTTCTGGTTCTTGCGGGCTTCGGCGGCCTTCTTCTGCGCCTGGTACTTGTACTTGCCGTAGTCGAGCACCTTGCAGACGGGCGGCGTGGCGTTGGGCGATACTTCGACGAGATCGAGCCCGGCCTCTTCCGCCACTCTCAGGGCTTCGTTCAGCGACACGACGCCCCGCTTCTCTCCGGCGGCGTCGATCAGCAACACTTCACGCGCTTCGATGAACTGGTTGATGCGCGGACCGTCGTCACGGGGCGGTTGCGGTGCCCTCATAGGCTTGCGAATGGCATATCTCCTTGATTGGGCCCACCGGCGGCGGTTACGCGAGTTGCGGCCCGTTGAACTCCGGGTATAGACGGTAATCGTATCACGGAAGTCAAGCGAGAGGGCCGGCCTTGACCGCAAAATCCGCCTCGGGATCGTTTCTCTCGGCTGCCGGCAACCGCATCGAGTGGCGCCGCGACGAACCCCCGGCGGGGACGCCCGCGCGCGCCGGGCTCTTCTGGCTGAGCGGCTTCAAGTCGGACATGAGCGGCACCAAGGTACAGGCATTGTCGGCGCATGCCGTGGCCGAGGGGCGCGCGTGCGTGCGCTTCGACTACTCCGGACACGGCATTTCGGGCGGCGCCTTGATCGACGGCACGATCTCGCTCTGGCTGGACGAGGCCGCACAGGCCTTCGAGGGCCTGACGAATGGCCCGCAGGTCGTGCTCGGGTCGAGCATGGGCGGCTGGATCGCCCTCCTGCTGCTGCGGCGCCTGCTTCAGAAGGGTGTCGACCGGATCAGGGGACTGGTGCTGCTAGCGCCCGCCGTCGACATGACGGACCGGCTGATGTGGCGGGACTTCGATTCCGCGCAGCGCCGCACGATCGAGGCGACCGGGCGTCTCGAGCTTCCCTCGCTCTATTCGCCGGAACCCTACGTGATCACGCGCGCGCTGATCGAGGACGGCGCCCGCCATCTGATGCTCAACGCCCCGGTGGCCGTTCCCTGTGCGGTGCGCATCCTGCAGGGAGACCAGGATCCCGACGTTCCCGAGGCGCACGCGCGTCTCCTGTTCGATCGGCTCGACGGGCCGGATACCGCGTTGACCATCGTGAAGGGCGGCGACCATCGCCTGTCGCGGGCCGACGACCTTCGTCTCCTGCTCGAGACGACGGAAGCGCTGGCGCGACGGATCGATCAGGCCGAGGCGCGTTCGAACGGCAGCAGCGCCTGAAGGCCTTCGCGGTAGGTCGGGTAGCGGAAGCGGTACGCAAGCTCCGCCTTGAGCTTCGCGTTCGAGACGCGCTTGGAGTCGTTGTAGAAGCTGCGCGCCATCGGCGAGAGCTGTGCGGTTGCAAACGACTCCGCCGGCGGCGGTGCGATGCCCAGCAGTTCGGCCGCATAGACGATCACGTCCTGCGGCGGGGCCGGTTCGTCGTCACAGACGTTGAAGACTTCGCCGCCTTCGATCTTTCCCATCGAAGCAAGCAGCGCTCCGGCGATGTCGTCCACGTGGATGCGCGAAAACAGCTGGCCGGGCTTCACGATGCGCCGCGCCGTGCCGTCGAGCAGCGAGCGGATCTGGTTGCGGCCCGGGCCGTAGATGCCGGCGAGCCGGAAGACACCGATGGGCAATCCGTGGTGTTCGTGAAGAGAGAGCCATCCCTGCTCGGCGGCCACGCGCCACTTGCTGCGCTCGTTCGTGGGCGTGAGGGGAGACGCCTCGTCCACCCACTCGCCGGCGCGGTCGCCGTAGACGCCGGTGGTCGACAGGTAGGCCGCCCAGCGGATCGACCGTGCCGCCTTGCGCAGCGGATCGAGCGAGGATCGAAATGCCGGATCGCCGTCCGCGCCGGGCGGGGCCGAGACGAGGAAGTGCGTCGCCGCCGCGAGCGCTGCCGCATCGATCGCCCGGGACCCGTCGAACCGCACGGCATCGATCCCCATGGCCTTGAGGCGCTCGACGCCGTCGTGCGTCGTGCTGGTGCCGATGATGCGCCAGTCGCTCCGGTCGAGTTGCCGCGCGAGCGCCAGCGCCGAGAAGCCCATGCCGATGCACAGCAGCGTGTTCATTCGTCCAGTCCCCATTCGCGACGGACCGTCGGATCCGGTTCGCCCTGTGCCCCATGGCGCAAGGCATCGAACGCCGTTGGCGATACGAACTGGCGCATGGCCCAGACCGCTGCACCGCGCACGACCGGTGCAGCGTGCTTCAGATGCCGTTCGGCCGCCGGCAACAGTGCCTCGTCACCGGAATTGCCGATGGCGATCAGCACGTTCCGGAGGAAGCGGTCGATCCCGAGCCGCTTGATCGGCGAGCCGGCGAACAGCGTCCGGAAGGCGCCATCGTCGAGTTCCGCGAGCGCGGCGAGCGACGGTGATACGCGGCGCTCATCCGCGGCGAACTTCGCCTCGCTCGCTTTCGCGGCGAACTTGTTCCACGGACAGACGGCGAGGCAGTCGTCGCAGCCGAAGATGCGGTTGCCGATGGCCTTGCGGAATTCGTCTGGAATCGGCCCCTTGTGCTCGATCGTGAGGTACGAGATGCACCGGCGCGCATCGAGCTGGTAGGGCGCCGGAAACGCGCTCGTGGGACAGACGTCGAGGCAGGCGCGACACGAGCCGCAATGATCCGTGTCCGGAGTATCGGCATCGATCGCAAGCGTCGTGAGGATCGCTCCCAGAAACGTCCACGAGCCGAGCGTTCGCGACACGAGGTTCGTATGCTTGCCCTGCCAGCCGAGACCGGCGCGCTGCGCGAGCGGCTTCTCCATCAGCGGCGCCGTGTCGACGAACACCTTGACCTCGGCTCCCGTGCGCGCCGCGAGCCATCCGGCGAGCTGCTTCAGGCGGCCCTTCAGTACGTCGTGGTAATCGCGTCCGAGCGCATACGCCGCGATCGTGCCCTGCGATCGCCGTTGGAGTCTCCCGAACGGATCGTCCGGCTCCGGGTAGGACATCGTCAGGACGATCGCCGTTCGGGCATCCGGCCAGAGTCTTTCGGGCGACACGCGCCGATCGAGCGTCGTTGCGAGCCAGGCCATGTCGCCGTGAAGGCCGCGGTCGACGAAGGCCCTCAAGCGCTCCGCCTGCCGTGCGTCGAAGTCTGTCGGAGCAAATCCCACCGTAGCGAAGCCGAGCTCCTGCGCCTTGTGTCTGATCTCGGCGGCGAGCCCCGGCATCAGAAGTCGAGGTCGGCGTACTGCCTCGGCGGCGCGAGCCCGCGAATGTAGTCCGCGAGCAAGGGACGGAACGACGGGCGCGACTTGATGCGCTGGTACCAGTGGCGCGCGGACTCGTTCTCGTGCCAGGGCACGTCGCCCAGGTAATCGACGACCGACAGGTGCGCGGCCGCCGCGAGGTCGGCGATGGTCAGCTCGCGGCCTGCGAGCCAGCTCCGCTTCTCGGCGAGGTCGCCAATGAGGTCGAGATGCATGCGGATCTGGCCGAGCGCCGCGCGCACGCGCGTCATGTCGGGCGAGCCGCCGCCGGCTTCGCGCGGCAGGAACCGGCGCACGATCTTCTCGCTCAGCAATGGGCCGCTGACGTCGGAGTAGAAATGCTGGTCGAACCAGGCGGCGAGCCGGCGCGTTTCGGCGCGCTCCGACGGTGTCTTGCCGAAGAGGGTGACCGACGCCGCATCGTTCACCTCCTCGAGATACTCCGACACGGGCCCGAGCCCTGAGACGAAGGCGCCGCCGTTGTCCACGAGGATCGGTAGTTCGGCCGGCGGCACGAGGTCCTCCGGCAGCGGGCTCGGCTCCCAGGGGCGTGCCTCTTCGAGCTCCACTTCGAAGCCGTATTCGGCGATCGCCAGCCTGACGCGGCGCGAGAGCGGATCGAGGGGGAAGTGGAAGAGCGTTGCCATTCCTTGAATCACCATGACGACGTGCGGGGGACGACGGCGTGCGGTCTTGCGATTTCGCCTCGAGCGCAGGACCTGCGCGTCGGCGAAACGAATGCGGAGCCGTTCCTGCCCTCCTGCTCCCACAAGATCAAGGCTTTATTCCGCGAATTCCTGAAACGCTCCGGCTAGTAGAACGTAACGGTGCCGCCCTGGGCGGGCGATCCGACCGAGCGGACACGCGCGGGATCGTAATCCCAGAAAATCTGCACAGCATACAGATGATTGCCGACCTGGATCGCTCCGGTCGACACGTACTGGTAGTTGCGGTTCATCAGGTTGTTGCGATGGCCCGCCGAGTCGAGCCACTGCTGGAAGAGCCGGTCTGCTTTGACGGTGTCGATCCCGCCCTTCTGGCGATCGCGGGCCGCGTTCTCGCCGAAGCTCGATGCTCCGCCATCGCCCAGGAACGCTTCGAATCGGACGCGGAACGGTTCGCCCGTGCTCGACTGGTGGCCGACGTAATTGCCGATCGCCATCTCGATCGCCTGGGCGCGGGCGGCCGTGCGCAAGGCGTCGCTCGCCTTGAGCGCTGGATATCCGCGACCCGTCCGGGCTGCCGACGCCTTCGCGTCGAGATAAGCCTCCATGTCGGGCCGCACGATCATGCCGGCCGGCGGCTTCGAAACGAGCTGTTCGGCGAATGCCCGGTAGCTTGCCGTGTTGGCGACGGCAAGCGCCGGAAACGCTGGCAGAAGCGCCAGCGCGACCAGCACGCGACGACGGTCCGGCATCAGGGTCCTTAGGAAAACTTCTTCTTCAGGCTGTCGAAACCGGCATCGTACACGCCGCCGATCACGCCTGCCGCATCCGCTTCGCTGGCGCCGCTCGGCTCGAAATTGCCTTCCCACGTGACGAGCGATCCGCCGTCGCGCGCGGCAACCGCGATCGTCGCCTTGTAGTTGGCGACCGGCAGCGGTCCGTTCAGGATCGTGTAGGAGTAGCTGCGGCCGGCCTTGTTGTCCTCGACCAGCTCTTCGGTGAGCTGCGCGCCGCCGCCCAATGTCAGTACACGGAGGGTTTTGCCGTCCTTCTCCTCGATCCTGCAGGCCATCACGGCCGGGTGCCAGTTCCCCAGCGCGTCGAACCCCCCGATGACCTTCCACACGTCGTCTGGCGAGGCGGTCAGTTCGAGCGTGCGGCGGACTTTGGTCATGGGGCTTCCCGAGGCGTTGTGGAGATTGTTCAGTCTTCACCGTCACAATACCAATCGTAAGGATGCATGCAACGCGTGCTTTTCAGGATGCCGCGCGGCTGATATCTGGCGTCCCACGCTACGGAAAGGACACGCGATGGGCGAACTGAAGATCGCCATTGCCGGCGCGGCCGGCCGGATGGGGCGCACGCTCGTCCGCCTCGTGAGCGAGACGCCCGGCGTCGCCCTCGCCGGCGGGTTCGAGGGTCCGGGATCTCCCGCGATCGGCGAGGATCTCGGCGTGCTCGCCGGCATCGGCGCGACCGGGAAGTCGGTCTCGGGCGACGCGCTCGACGTGTTGCGGCAGGTCGACGCCCTCATCGATTTCACGACGCCTGCCGCCTCGACTGCGCTCGCCGAGTTCTCCGCACAGGCCCGTATCGTGCACGTGATCGGCACCACGGGGCTGTCGGAGGCGCAGGAATCCGCCATTCGCGCCGCGGCCCGCCACGCGCGCATCGTCAAGTCGGGCAACATGAGCCTCGGCGTGAACCTGCTTGCGCTCCTCGTCGAGAAGGCAGCCGCGAGCCTCGGCCCCGAGTTCGATATCGAGATTCTCGAGATGCATCATCGCCGAAAGGTCGACGCCCCCTCCGGCACGGCCCTGCTGCTCGGCGAAGCGGCTGCCCACGGACGCAATGTCTCCCTGAAGGAGCGCTCCGTGCGCGTGCGCGACGGTCACACGGGAGCGCGGGCCTCCGGCGATATCGGGTTCGCCACGTTGCGCGGCGGCAGCGTCGTCGGCGAACACGCCGTGATCTTCGCAGGCGAAGCGGAACGCATCGAACTCGTGCACCGGGCGGAGTCGCGCGACATCTTTGCCCGCGGCGCGATTGCCGCCGCCCGCTGGGCCTACGATCAGCCGCCGGGTCTCTACTCGATGCGCGACGTACTCGGACTTTGAAGGAGCCATGATGACCAGGACTCTCGTGCTCGTCCGCCACGGGCAGAGCGAATGGAACCTGAAGAACCTCTTCACGGGCTGGGAAGATCCCGGCCTCACCGAACTCGGCATCGAGGAAGCGCGCACGGCCGGCCGCCGCCTGAAGGCGCGCGGCATCCGCTTCGACAAGGCGTTCACGTCGGTCCTGTCGCGCGCCCAGCACACCTTGCAGCTCATCCTCCAGGAGATCGGCGAAACGCACATTCCAATCGTTCGCGACCAGGCGCTGAATGAGCGCCACTACGGCAACCTGACGGGGCTCAACAAGACCGAAGCGGCCATGCGCTGGGGCAAGGAGCAGGTGCACCAGTGGCGTCGCTCGTATGACATTCCCCCGCCGGGCGGCGAGAGCCTGAAGGACACGCTGGCGCGCGTGCTCCCCTACTACATGCGGGAAATCCAGCCGCTCGTGCTGTCGGGCGAGACCATCCTCGTCGTCGCGCACGGCAATTCGCTGCGCTCGCTCATCATGGTGATCGAAGGCCTGTCGCCGCAGGAGATCCTGACGCGCGAGCTGCCGACCGGCGTGCCGATCGTCTACACACTCGGACCCGACAGCCGCATCGTGTCGAAGGACGTGCTCTCGGCCTAGGCGGGCGTAACGACGCGCCTGAGCGCTTCGTTCAGGATGTCCGCGAGCTGCTCGCGCTCGGCGACACCGAGTCCCAGGGCGATCGGGAAGAACTTGCCGCGCGAGGCGAGCACGAGGCGCTCCTTCGCACCGTAGCGGTCCTCGACCATCCGTGCCCGGACGAAGGCGCGCGGAAAGCGGAGTTCGCGCACCGCCTTTCCTTCCCGTTGTTCCTGCCAGACGAGTTCACCGGCCGTGATGGTGATCGCCTCGATGCGCTGCGTCTTCATGCTGGCCTTCAGCGCCCACCAGATGAGCAGAACGTCGAGACCGCAGAACCCCACCACCGGCCAGGCCCCGTTCCAGGCGAAACCCACCGCGACGACGACGTTCACGGTGATGACGCCGATCAGGATCCAGCGCAGCACCCCGGGCGCGAGCGATGCGTTCGGCTTGAGCTCGATGGCGAGCAAGGGTTTGTCGGCGTCGGTCACGGCCGGTCCTGCACTTCGATAACGAAAATCGCTAAGCTCCTACGAGTCGAGGCCGTCCGGAGGGTCACTTTCCCGTGTTGCGCTCAAAGCTCAAGAAACCGGAAATCGAGAAGATGTTCGAGCGGTTCCGCGAGGCGGAACCCGAGCCCAAGGGCGAACTGATCGCACCCAATCCCTATACGCTGCTGGTGTCCGTCGTGCTGTCGGCGCAGGCGACCGACGAAGGCGTCAACCGCGCCACCGGACCGCTGTTCAAGGTCGTCGACACGCCGCAGAAGATGATCGACCTCGGGGAGGAGAAGCTCATCGCGTTCATCCGCACCATCGGGCTGTTCCGCACGAAGGCTAAGAACGTGATGAAGCTGTCCCGCATCCTCGTCGAAGACCACGGTGGCGAAGTGCCGGTCGACCGCGAGGCGCTCGAAGCGCTGCCCGGCGTCGGGCGGAAGACCGCGAACGTAGTGCTCAACATGTCGTTCGGCCATCCGACGATCGCGGTCGACACGCACGTGTTCCGGGTTTCGAATCGAACGGGCCTTGCACCGGGCAAGACCCCGCACGACGTCGAGATGGCGCTCGAGCAGCGCATTCCTTCCGAGTTCAAGCTCTACGCGCACCATTGGCTGATCCTGCACGGCCGCTACGTGTGCAAGGCGCGCATGCCCGAATGCTGGCGCTGCCTGATCTCCGACATCTGCAAGTTCGACGACAAGTCGTTCATCGGGCCCTCGGGCCCAACGACGCCTTCACGAAGTGCACGAAGTAAGCCGTCGAAAAAACCGGCGTCAAAAGGTTCAGCACGGGGACGAGCGAAAGCAGCGCCGGCAAAAGCCCGGCCATCGTGATCGAGAGCGACTGTTCTCGCCGCAGCCGTTCGGCCTCTGCCGCCGGCACATAGCGGGTGGCGACCATGGTGAAGTACTCCCGGCCGATCAGGTAGCTGTTCGCCGCGATCCACGCGATCGCGCCGATGCCGACCAGGATGAACGGCAGCACCGCCAGCATCACGAGAAGCGTCGCGAATAGGAACTTGATGCCGACCACGATCGACTGGCCGACCGTCATCGGTTCACCCTTCGGATGGTCCGGGTAGTCCGCGGCTTCGACCGCGTCCGCAACCTCGTCGAGGAAGAGGCCCGCGAACATCGCCGTGACGGGCGCCATCAGGAACACCATCGCGAGGACGAGACCCGCGCCGGCGAGAATCTCGAGCGTCGTTTGAAGCCAGCCCCATTGCAGGTGCAGGAGATTCGACATCGCAAAGTAGGCTCCGGCGAGAATTGCCCCGAAGAGAGCCAACGTGAGCGCAAGCGACTTCAGAAGCACCCAACGCAAGGCGGGAGCGGAGAGAGCGCTGATGGCGCCGAGAGCGGCCTGGATCATCGGGGTTGTCCTCGTGTGCCTCGTCTTCTAGCATCGCCATTCCACCCGCGCAGCGTCCTCCGACGCCTCCTCAGACCCAATCCCGTCTCATGAAAAACGAACCGCTTCAGGTCCTTGCGATCGGCAACGCGATTGTCGACGTCATTTCCCGCGTGGAAGAGCCGTTTCTCCTCGCCAACGGGCTCACGCGCGGATCGATGCGGCTCATCGACCAAACGGAAGCGGCATCCCTCTACGACAGGATCGGCCCGGCGATCGAGGTGTCGGGGGGGTCCGCCGCCAACACGATCGCCGGCATCGCCTCCTTCGGCGGCCAGGCGGGCTTCATCGGCAAGGTGCGCGACGATCAGCTCGGCTCGGTGTTCGCTCACGACCTCCGCTCGATCGGGGTGCGCTACGACAGCGCGCCCGCGACGACCGGGCCCTCGACGGCCCGCTGCCTGATCCTCGTGACGCCCGACGGCGAGCGCACGATGAACACCTTCCTCGGCGCAAGCTCCTACCTGTCCGCGGCCGACGTGCGCGAAGACGCCGTCGCCAACGCCCGCATCGTCTATCTCGAGGGTTACCTGTTCGACCGCCCCGACGCGAAGCAGGCGTTCGCCAAGGCGGCGCGCGTCGCGCGGCAGGCCGGACGGACCGTCGCGCTGACGCTGTCCGACTCCTTCTGCGTCGACCGCCACCGGGACGATTTCCTGTCGCTCATTCGCGAAACCGTGGACATCCTGTTCGCCAACGAGTCCGAGATCAAATCGCTTTACCAGGTGGCGACGTTCGACGACGCCCTCCAGCACGTGCGCCGCGATTGCGGCACGGCGGCGCTGACCCGTTCCGGCGCAGGCTCGGTGATCGTCAGCGGAGAGGAGATTCACGTCGTCGAGGCGCAGAAGGTGGCCAAGGTTGTCGACAGCACCGGGGCCGGCGATCTCTATGCGGCGGGATTTCTCTACGGGACGGCGATCGGCCTGCCGCTCGCGCACGCGGCACGGCTCGGATCGCTCGCGGCGTCGGAAATCATCTCGCACGTGGGAGCACGTCCCGAGACGAACCTGCGCGACCTCGCGCGCCGGCAGAACCTGCTTCCTGCCTGACGCGCTTCTAAAGTTTCCGCAGCCACACCGAATGGATGATGTGGTCCGGCCCCTTGCGCAGGATCAGGTCGGCGCGCTGTCGGGTCGGCAGGATGTTTTCCTTCAGGTTGACGAGGTTGATCGTCTCCCAGATGCGGTTCGCCGTTTCGCGGCTTTCGTCGTCGGTCAATGACGAGTAGCGGTGGAAGTAGGATTTCGGATTCCGGAACGCAGTCTCCCGCAACGAGAAGAAGCGGTCGACGTACCACGTGCGCAGCACCTCCGGGTCGGCGTCCATGTAGATCGAGAAGTCGAAGAAGTCGGAGACGAACGGGATCGCCTTGCCATCGCGCGGCGGCCGGCCGGTCTGCAGGACGTTGAGGCCCTCGAGGATCAGCACGTCGGGATGATCGACGACGATGCGCGTACCCGGCAGCACGTCGTAGCTCAAGTGCGAGTAGACGGGCGCCTCGACGTGCTTCTTCCCGGCCTTGATGTCCGACAGGAACCGCAACAGCGCCGGCAGGTCATAGCTCTCCGGAAAGCCCTTGCGGTTCATGATGCCTTCCTTCTCGAGCACCGCGTTCGGGAGGAGGAAGCCGTCGGTCGTGACGAGGTCGACCTTCTTGCCGGGCAAGAGGCGCGCGAGCAGCCGCTGCACGATGCGCGCCGTCGTGCTCTTGCCGACGGCGACGCTGCCCGCGACGCCGATCACGTAAGGCACCTTGTTCAGGTCGGGACCCAGGAACTTCTTCGTCGCGAGGAACAGCTCCTGCGTGGCGTCGAAGTAGAGGTTGAGCAGGCGCGCCACCGGCAGATAGATCGCCACGACCTCGTCGAGGTCGATGCGGTCGTTGAGGCCGCGCAGTTCGTCGAGGTCCGCCGCTGTCAGCGTCAGGGGCGTATCGGCGCGCAGCGTCGCCCATTCGCTGCGCGTGAAGATGCGGTAGGGGGAAAGCTCGTTCGCCTGCTGGTCCATTCAATCCAAAGCCCTGTTGCGCGCCGCCTTCTCGGCCAGGCCACCTTGCCCTTCGCGCTTCCTGAGTGCCTTAAGCACATCGTCCAATGGCACGCCGCGCGCCTCGAGTAGCACGAGGAAATGGTAGAGGAGGTCTGCGCCTTCCGCCGCCATGGCCGCGTCGTCCGTGCGAAGGGCGGCGACGATCACCTCGACCGCCTCCTCGCCGAACTTCCTGGCGCATCGCTCGACGCCATCGGCCAGCAATTGCGCCGTGTACGAACTGGTGCGGTCGGCGCCCCGCCGTGCGGCGATCGTGCGCGCGAGATCGGCCAGGACCGCAAGGTCGGGCTGGTCGTCATGCATGGCGCGACACTCCGGCAGGGCGCATCGGGATGCCTTCCTTCGTCAAGAAGTCCTTCGCTTGCGAGATCGTATACTGGCCGAAGTGAAAAATTGATGCAGCGAGAACCGCCGCCGCATGACCTTGCGTGACGGCGTCCGCCAGATGCTGCAGCGTGCCGGCGCCGCCGCTGGCGATCACCGGGACGGTCACGGCATCGGCGACCTGGCGCGTCAGTTCGACGTCGAAGCCTGCGCCGGTGCCGTCGCGGTCCATCGAGGTGAGGAGAATTTCCCCTGCCCCCGCCTCGACGACCGCGGCGGCGTACTCGACGGCGTCAAGCCCGGTCGGCCGACGCCCGCCGTGGGTGAAGACTTCGTAGCGGGGCGCTTCCCGTTCGGCCGACACGCGCTTGGCGTCGATCGCGACCACCACGCACTGCGAGCCGAACTTCAGCGCCGAATCTGTCACCAGCGCGCGCGAGGCGACGGCGGCGCTGTTCATCGACACCTTGTCCGCGCCGGCGAGCAGCAGCGTGCGAATATCGTCCACGGTGCGAACCCCACCGCCGACGGTCAGCGGCATGAAGCACTGCTCCGCGGTGCGCCGCACGACGTCGAGCAGGATGCCGCGCGCCTCGTGGCTCGCCGTGATGTCGAGGAAGCAGAGTTCGTCGGCGCCGGCGGCATCGTAGGCAGCCGCCGCTTCCACGGGATCGCCGGCGTCGCGCAGATCGACGAACTGGACGCCCTTGACGACGCGGCCGTCCTTCACGTCGAGGCACGGGATCAGCCGGACCTTCAGCATACGGAGGCTCCCGGCCGCGCGGCGGCGAGGCGGCGAAGCGCGTCGGCCGCATCGATGCGGCCGTCGTAAAGCGCACGGCCCGAGATGACCCCTTCGAGGATGGCGCATTCGGGCGCGCACAGTCGGTCAATGTCGGCCATCGACGCGAGTCCGCCGCTCGCGATCACCGGAATTGGCGTAGCGCGCGCGAGGTCGAGGGTCGACTCGACGTTCACGCCTGCGAGAATCCCATCGCGCGCAATGTCGGTGTAGACGAGCGCCGCAACGCCGGCGTCGGCGTAGAGCGCGGCAAGGTCCTTCACCCGCATCGTGCTGGCCGTCGCCCACCCTTCCACGGCGACGAGGCCGTCGCGCGCATCGACGCCCACGACGATTCGGCCCGGGAACGATCGGCAGGCTTCCTTGACGAGGGCGGGATCGCGTACGGCGACCGTGCCGAGGATCACGCGCCGGACGCCGAGACCCAGCCAGCGCTCGATGTCGGAGAGCGTGCGGATGCCGCCACCCAGTTGAATCGGTAACGAAACGGCAGCCAGGATAGCGCGTACGTGCGGCTCGTTCTCCGCCTTGCCGGAAAACGCGCCGTTGAGATCGACGATGTGCAGCCACTCGAACCCCGCCTCCTGGAAGAGGCGGGCCTGGGCGACCGGGTCGTCGTTGTAGACCTGCGCCGCCGCCATGTCCCCCTGCTTCAGGCGCACGCAGCGGCCGTCCTTCAGGTCGATCGCCGGGAACAGGATCATGGCGACCACCCGAGGAAATTGCCGATGACCTTGAGGCCGAGCTCCTGGCTCTTTTCGGGGTGGAACTGCGCTCCGGCAACGTTACCGCGGCAAACCATCGCGGTGATCGGCCCGCCGTAATCGGTCTCCAGCAGCACGTCGGCGCGCGCATCGGGCACCAGGTGATAGGAGTGACAGAAGTACGCGTGCAGCCCCTCGGGCCCAAGCGTACAGCCCTCGAGCAGTGGATGGTCGCGCGTCACGGCAAGCTCGTTCCACCCCATGTGCGGAACTTTGAGCGGCGGCCTTGGCTCGATCGGCACGACCGTGCCCGGGATCCATCCGAACCCCGGCGTCGAACCATGCTCGAGCCCGAGGGAGGCCAGCAACTGCATCCCGACGCAGATGCCGAGCAGCGGCTTGCCTGCCTCGACGTGCGCGTCGAGCGCCTCCCACATGCCGTCGATGGCAACAAGACCGGAGCGGCAATCGGCGAACGCGCCGACGCCCGGAACGACGACTCGCTCGACCCGGCGGACGTCCTCGGCGCTACGCGCTATGCGAATGTCGCCAGCGCGCACGCCCCGTTCGCGGGCGGCGCGTTCGAACGCCTTCTGCGCGGACCGCAGGTTGCCCGAGCCGTAGTCGACGATGGCGACGGTCATGGAGCAGTGGTGACGGCGCCCGCCGGCGTGACGCTGAAGAACTTGTGTTCCGCCCCCATGAGGTCGGGGGCCGCCACTTCGGCGACTTCGGCAAAGCCGCGACGTTCGAGGTTCCAGCGGCGGATGTCGTTGCCTTCGAAGCCGAGGAACAAGGCGACCGCCAGAGAGAGCAACGAACTCAACCCGTCGGGCCAGTTCATCGACTGCACGAGAAACTCCGCGCCCCCAAGCACCACGGCGAAGAGGATGAATTCGATCCAGAGGCGATGCCACAGAAGCCAGATGCCGGTGAAGAAGAAAGCGGGCCAGCTAAAACCCTCCTTCACGAACCGGGTCGTGTCGGCCGCATCGGCGGGTGACGTCAGCGGGCGGTGGACGGAGTAGAGACGCATGGAACGATCACGCGGTCAGCGTGCCCTTGGTCGACGGGATGAGATTGGCCTGCCGAAGATCGATCTCGGCAGCGCTGCGAAAGGCGCGCGCGAACGCCTTGAAACTTGCTTCCGCAAGGTGGTGACTGTTCTGGCCGGCCAGCGCCGTCAGGTGCAGCGTGATGCCGGCGTTCTGCGCAAGCGCCTGGAAGAACTCGCGGAACAGCTCGGTGTCGAAGTCGCCGACCTTGGGCGTCGGGAAGCGGACGTCCCAGACGAGGTAGGGGCGACCCGACAGGTCGAGCGCACAGCGCACCAGCGCCTCGTCCATGGGCAGGTCGATCGAGGCGTAGCGCTGGATGCCGCGCCGTTCGCCGAGTGCCTTCGACAGCGCCTGGCCGATCGCGATGCCGGTGTCTTCGGTCGTATGGTGCGCGTCGATGTGGTGGTCGCCCTTCGCCTCGACCTCGAGATCGACGAGGCTGTGGCGCGCGAGTTGCGCGAGCATGTGGTCGAGAAAGCCCGCGCCGGTCGACACGGCATAGCGGCCCTCGCCGTCGATGTTCACCGAAACCGAGATTTCGGTCTCGCTGGTCTTGCGCCGGACGCTGCTCTTCCGCATCTTTGCCGCACTAACCTATTGAGAGGTCTGGTTGAATGCCTACATGCACCAGATCGATGCCCAACAGCAAGGGTGACGCTTGAGCGACATTTGGCACGGCACCACGATTCTCGCCGTCCGCAAGGGCGGCAAGGTCGTCGTTGCCGGAGACGGACAGGTCAGCATCGGCAACACGGTCGTGAAGGCGAGCGCGCGGAAGGTGCGGCGGCTCGCCGAGGGGTCCGTGCTCGTCGGGTTTGCCGGCGCAACGGCCGACGCGATCACGCTGTTCGAGCGGCTCGAATCGAAGCTCGAGCAGTTCCCGGGCCAGCTTGCGCGCGCGAGCGTGGAACTCGCCAAGGACTGGCGCACGGACCGCTACCTGCGCCGGCTTGAGGCAATGCTGATCGTGGCCGACAAGACGATCACGCTGGTGCTGACCGGCACCGGCGACGTGCTTGAGCCCGACCACGGCGCCGTCGCCATCGGTTCGGGGGGAAACTTTGCGCTGGCGGCAGCGCGCGCATTGCTCGACCAGCCGCTCGACGCGGAAACGATCGCGCGCAGGGCCATGGACATCGCCGCCGATATTTGTGTGTACACGAACCGAAGCCTCGTCGTCGAAACGCTCGACAGCATATGAGGCTTTGAAGGACGATTGCCGATGACCGAACTCTCTCCACGCGAGATCGTTTCCGAACTCGACCGCCACATCGTGGGCCAGCGCGACGCCAAGCGCGCCGTTGCGATCGCCTTGCGCAACCGCTGGCGCCGCCAGCAGCTCGACCCTCTCTTGCGCGAAGAGGTGATGCCGAAGAACATTCTCATGATCGGGCCGACCGGCGTCGGCAAGACCGAGATCTCGCGACGGCTGGCGAAACTCGCCAACGCCCCGTTCCTCAAGGTCGAGGCGACGAAGTTCACCGAGGTCGGCTACGTCGGCCGCGACGTCGACCAGATCATTCGCGATCTCCTCGAAGTGGGTATCGCGCTGATGCGCGACCAGAAGCGCAAGAGCGTCGAGGCGCAGGCGCAGCTCAATGCCGAGAACCGGGTGATCGACGCCCTCGTCGGCGCTACCGCGTCGGCTTCCACCAAGGATGCGTTCCGGAGGAAGCTCAGGGCGGGCGAGCTCGACGACAAGGAAATCGAGATCGAGGTGAGCCAGCCGCTTGGCCCAAAAACCTTTGAAATTCCGGGGATGCCGGGCGGTTCGGTCGGCATGATGAATCTGTCGGACCTGCTCGGCAAGGCGCTCGGCGGCCGCACCAAGGCGACGCGGATGACTGTGTCTGCAAGCCACCAGCTGCTGCTGGCGGAAGAGAGCGACAAGCTCCTCGACCAGGACCAGATCGCCCAGGAAGCAATCGCCCTCGTCGAGCAGAGCGGCATCGTGTTCATCGACGAGATCGACAAGATCTGCGGCAAGTCCGAGCGACAGGGCGCAGACGTCAGTCGGGAAGGCGTCCAGCGCGATCTCCTGCCCCTGATCGAGGGAACCACGGTCAGCACCAAGCACGGTTCGGTGAAGACGGATCACATCCTGTTCATCGCCTCGGGTGCGTTCCACGCCGTACGGCCGTCCGACCTGCTGCCCGAACTGCAGGGGCGCCTGCCCATTCGCGTGGAGCTCAAGGCGCTGACCAAGGACGATTTCCGACGCATCCTGCGCGAACCGGAAGCCAACCTCATTCGTCAGTACCGGGAGCTTCTCGGCACCGAGAACGTGCGGCTCGACTTCACCGAGGACGGGATCGACGCGCTGGCGGAGATCGCCGCCGACCTCAACCAGAACGTCGAGAACATCGGCGCGCGCAGACTCCACACGGTGATCGAGCGGGTGCTCGACGACATCAGCTTCGCCGCCGCCGACAAGAGCGGCGAGACGATGACGGTCGACCGCGCCTACGTCGAACAGCAGCTCGGCGGCGTCATCCGCAGCACGGACCTGTCGAAGTTCATTCTCTGACGAAGCGATCGCTCTTCTTGAGGCGGACGTACCAGGCCCCGCCGCCGCCATGGCGCGGGTGCGCCGGCTGATAGCCCGAGACCAGCGACCTGAGCCGCGTCGTCTCGAGCCATTCGGGGAGCATCTGCCGCAGTCGCCCTTGCCGCTCCGGCGCGTGCCAGTGCGTCGCCGAATGGAGCGTGTGGCGTACGTAGTCGCTCCCGCCCTTCCCCGTGACGACGAGCACCACGCGGTGACCCGCGTGGTAGGCGCGCGTGAGAAATCGCTCGAGCTCGACTTCGGCGCTGGCGACGGAATGACCGTGCAGGTCCAGTCGCCCGTCGATCTCCACCTGGCCGCGCAGCAGTTTCTGGCGCGTTCGCCGGTCGAGTGACAGGGGTTGGGGCGACGGCGCCGACACCCGCTGTTCTGGCGCGCGGTGCGATAGGGGCGTCGAAGAGCCCGGCTTGCTCGATGCGTGTCCGGTTTCGAGCGTCGCGGGCACCTTGCGCTTCGCCGGTCGATGGCCGGTCAGCGGGTGCACGTCCGACACGACCGCTTCCCACAGCCGTCGGTCGTCATCGTTCAGCGGCTTTCGCGGCCCGTTTCTCATGACGGACGATTCGGAAGCAGAACGATCATCCGGCCGGGCGCCTTCATGTGTCCCGCGGCGAATGCGGCCTCTTCCCCTGCACCGAAGAAGATGTCGCCCCGCGCCCCGCCGCGAATGGCGGACCCCGTGTCCTGTGCAATCAGGAGCGTGCGGAACGGTCGGCCCCCCGTACTGCTGTCCGGAACGACCGTGTCGAGCCAGACCGGCATGCCGAGCGGCCAGAAGCGGCGGTCGACGGCAAGGGACGCGAGCGCGTCGAGACCCACTTCCTGCGCGCCCGGTGGACCAAGGTCTGCCGGCATGTCGCGCAGGAGCCGGAAGAAGATGTAGGACGCGTTCTGCCGCATGAGCGCCGTTGCGCGCGCCTCGTCCTGCGCAAGCCAGGCGCGCAGCGTCTGCATCGACATGCGCTCGGCGCTGATGTCGCCGGATGCGATCAACCGTGCGCCGATCGACGTGTAGGAATGCCCGTTCTTGGCGGCGTACGCGAGGCGCACGAGGCTGCCATCCTCCATGAGGATGCGACCCGAGCCCTGGATGTGGATGAAGTAGAGGTCGATGGCGGAGTCGACCCAAAGGAGTTCTAGCCCCTGCCCGTCCAGCGCGCCCGTCTCGATGTCGGCCCGCGTGAAGTACGGGACGATCGCCTCGCCGCTCCGCCGGCCGTACCGGGCGTCGCCCTCGGGGCCCTCGCCTGCTTGACGGTGGAGGTCCTTCGGTCCCGCCAGTACCGGGAACCGGTAGCGGGGGGAGCAGGTGAAGCTGCCGTTCGCCTGCGCTTCGTAGTAGCCGGTGAACAGTCCCTGCGGTCGCTCGCTGTCTTCGACCAGATGAGGACGGAAGGTCGTTTCGAAGAATGATCGCGCCTGCGCCTCGTCACTGGCAAGGCACGCTGCCGCTGCGCTGCGCCACGCTAAGACGTCTTCTCCGAACAGCGGCTGTCGGGAAAATGCTCGCTGGACGCCGAGGATGTCGGTACTCGAGCGTCTGAACCCGCGCCAAGCCCGCGCCAGATCGGCAACGTCCCATCCTGGCAGTTCGGTGAACGTCAGCGGGACGAGGTCGACGGTCGATGCGCCGTCGCGCAACGTCAGGCGACCGCTTCGGTGGCGGCGAGTTTCCAGTTCGGGTCGCGCGAGGTGGTGTCGCGCTCGAACGTCCAGACGTCGGTGACCTCGTGCACCCTCGACGGGTCGCCGTCGACCACTGACCCGTCGGACGCCTTGGTCGCGGTGATCTGGTCGCTCGCGAACTTGACGGTCACACTCGCCTTGGTGCCCGACAGCTCTGCGTTAACGATGTTCGCCGAATTCAGGCCCACGAACCGAAGTTCGAGCGTCTGCCCGGCCTTCTGGCGGGCGTCGATCGCGCTGGCGAACCCGTCGTAGACGTCGCGGGCAAGGAGCGGCTTCAGCGCCTTCTTGTCGCCTTCGGCAAAGGCCGAAACGATCATCTCGTAGGCGACACGGGCGCCGTCGAGGAACGACTTCGGCGTGAAGGTGGCATCCGACCTGGCAATCGCTTCGAGTCCCCGGGCGACCGGCGACCCCTCCTCGGCGAAACCCTTCCAGACGGGCTCTGGCGCGGGAGCATCTTCGTCGGCCGACTGCGGCTGCCCGGCGGCAGGGCGCCGACCCGGGAACATCACGACGCCGTCATCGTTGCGCACCGTGCCCGGCACCGCGGCATCCTTCGGCGGCAGCGGATCGAAACGCTTCTCGTTTCCGGTGCGCGTTCCAAGCACCGAGCGCAGCCGGAAGACCAGGAAAATCGCGACCCCGAAAATCAACAGCGTGAGCGGGTCAAATGTCTGATCCATTCGGGCGGTCCCGTGGTTCTGCGAGAGGGTTCTTGAGCAACGAGCATATAGTATAGCGGTTGCCGATCACCAAACATCAACCGCGGTCATTCCTACGATGCGGGCGGGCGATCGGTGCTTGCGGCCTGCCCAGCCGCGTGTTAGCGACGGCGGCTGCAACAACTTAGAGGAGCCATGCGGCATGGCGAAGGCGCCAAAATCGACGAAGAAGGGCGAAGTCAACGGAGCCAACGAGGCTGCAAAGCCCGCCGCTGCGCCTGCTGCCCCGGATCTGACGGCCGCTGCCCCCGCTCCTGGTGCACAGCCATCGATGAAGGTGATCGTCCAGTACCTCAAGGACCTGTCGTTCGAGAACCCGAACGCGCCCCAGTCGATGACGCTGCAGACGCAGCCCGAGATCAACATCGCCGTGAACGTCAACGCCAAGCCGATGGGGCAGCCGACCGACTTCGAGGTCGAGTTGCATCTGGAGGCGAAGGCGACCAACCAGGGCCGCGTCGTGTTTGCGGCGGACCTGCTCTACGCTGGCGTGTTCCGTCTCGAGAACATTCCGAAGGAAGCGCTGCACCCGATCGTGCTCATCGAGTGCCCGCGCATGCTGTTTCCGTTCGCGCGACAGATTCTTGCCGATGCAACGCGCAGCGGCGGTTTCCCGCCGCTCATGCTCGACCCGATCGATTTCGCGAGCATGTACCAGCGTCGTCTGGCCGAGCAGCAGAAGTCCGCTACGGCCTGACGTCGTCGGGATCCGGTCGGTAGCTGGCCCACAGGTTGGCGGGCCCGAGCGAATTCACCAGAACCGTGTGCGCCGCCTGCTCTGCTGCCGTGAGGCGTAGCGGCAGCGGCGTCGGGCGCGCCCGAAGCGGCTGGAACTCGATGATGGTGCGCTGCTCCGCGCGTCGTGCCGTGTCCCCGAAGACAAGCGCCGTCTGCCGGCCCCCAATCAGTTCGAGGTAGACCTCGGCCAGGAGTTCCGCGTCGAGCAATGCGCCGTGCTGCGTGCGCCGGCTGTTGTCGATCCCGTAGCGGCGGCACAGGGCGTCGAGACTGTTCGGCCCCATGGGGTGGCGCTGCCGGGCGAGCTGCAGCGTATCGACGACGCGACCGTCCGTGACGAAGGGACGACCCGCTGCCTTGTACTCCCAGGCCAGAAACTTGCAGTCGAACGCCGCGTTGTGGATGATCAGCGGACTGTCGCCGAGGAAGGCGTCGAGTTCCTCGATCAAAACTTCGAAGCGCGGCTTGTCGGCGAGGAAGGCATCCGACAATCCGTGTACGGCGAACGCTTCCTCCGGCATCGGGCGACCGGGATTGTAGTAGCGGTGGAATACCTTGCCCGAGGGTACGTGGTTGATGAGTTCGATCGCGCCGACTTCGACGACGCGATGGCCGTCGACCGGATCGAGCCCCGTGGTTTCGGTATCGAGAACGATTTCCCGGATCATCTCTGTGCGTTCAGGCGCTGCGTGCGAATCGTCCTGACAATCTGCTCCACCTGCGTCGCGGCAGCCTCGCGTCCGGCTCCGGTATCCACAACAAAATCCGCCTTCGCGCGCTTGTCCGAATCAGGCATCTGCGCCGCGAGGATGGCGCGGAATTTCTCGTTCGTCATCCCAGGACGGGACAGGACCCGCTCGCGCTGGACGTCGGCCGGCGCACTGACCACGACCACCACGTCGACGTCCGATTCCCGGCCCTGTTCGAGCAGCAGCGGGATATCGAGCACGACCGCTTCGCATCCATCCGACGCAGCGCGCGCCCTGAAGGCTTCCTGTTCGCGCCGCACCAGCGGGTGCACGATCGCTTCCAGGTCGGCGAGCGCGTCAGGCTTTCCCAGGACCAGCTGCGCCAGCGCCTTGCGGTCGACCGCACCGTTCACGATGGCATCGGGGAAGCGGAGTTTGACCGGCGCCACGGCTGCCCCGCCTACGGTGTAGAGACGGTGCACGGCTGCATCTGCATCGAAGACGGGCCAGCCGTGGGACGCGAACAGTTTTGCCGTATCGGACTTCCCCATGCCGATCGAGCCGGTGAGACCGATCGTAAACATTCAGGCCGTCCCCTCGATGTCGCGCGTGACGAGCGCGCGAAGTTCGGGCGTGACAGCGGGCCGCACGCCGAACCACCGTTCGAAACCGGGCACGGCCTGGTGCAGCAGCATGCCGAGACCGCCGAGCGTGCGAAACCCCCGCTGACGGGCCTCCCGGAGCAGTCCGGTTTCCATAGGCACGTACACGAGGTCGTAGACGACAGCACCGGGCTTCAAGTGCGACAGGTCGATCTCGAGGTCCGGGTAACCGGTCATCCCGAGGGGTGTCGTGTTGACCAGGAGGTCGGTGCGGCGGAGCGCGTCCGACAATGACGGCCAGCCAGTCGCGCGGATCGATTCGGAGCCGAACAGGTCAGCAAGCGTCTGCGCCTTGGCGACGTCCCGAGCGACGATCTCGATTGATTGCGTGCGCCTTTCGATGAGGGCAGCGAGGACGGAGCGTGCAGCGCCCCCTGCACCGATGAGCGTGACCGTCTGGAAATCATCGTTTGGGTAGGCCGTGCGAAGCTCGGCCATGAAGCCGTACCCGTCGGTCGATTCGCCAGCGATACGACCTTGCGCGTCGACATAGACGGTGTTGACGCTGCCGATGCGTGCCGTCACCGGATCCTCGACGTGAACGAGGCGCGCCACCGTTTCCTTGTGCGGGATCGTGACGTTGCACCCGACGAAGCCGTCCGTCCCGACGCGGGCAATGAAGGCCGGCACGTCTTCAGGCGCGACGGCGACCTTGTCGTAGGTTCCGTCGATCCCGTACGTCTTCAGCCAATAACCGTGGATGATCGGCGAGCGTGAGTGCCGGATGGGCCAGCCGATGACGCAGGCGGTCTTGCGCATTCCGTGGCCCTTACGTGAAACTGCGCAGGGCGCGCAGCAGCGGCAGCAGCGGCAATCCCAGGATCGTGAAATAGTCGCCGTCCACGCGCTCGAACAGCTGAATGCCGACGCCTTCGAGCTGATAGCTCCCGACGGACGACAGGACATCGGACCCGGCGATCCCGATGTAGTCGACGATCTCCGTCTTCGTCAGCGGGCGCATCGTCAGCCGCGCGCTGTCCGTGAACGACCACACCTCGTTGCCGTCCCGCCAGACAGCAAGACTCGACACGAGCTCGTGCGTCCGCCCTTGCAGCGCGGCGAGGTGGTCCTGCGCGTCCTCGATCGATCGCGGCTTGCTGTAGACGTGTTCGCCGAGCAGCAGCGTCTGGTCCGCGCCGAGAACGAGGCCATTCGTCGTTTGCGCAACCGCCTCCGCCTTGGCACGAGCAAGATGCAGCGCGAGGCCGTGCGCATTGCCGGCGTAGTGCCGCTTGGCGGCGTCCTCCACGGTCGATGACGGCGGCGAAACGACCACGCGCAGCCCGGCGTTCTCAAGAATCGTGCGCCGCGTCGGACTCTTCGAGGCGAGGGTGAGTTCAGCCTTCAGCATCCGCGTGCTCGCGTCGCTTCTCGGACAGCAGATTGAGAATTGCGGCGGCTGTCTCCTCGATCGAGCGTCGGGTGACGTCGATCATCGGCCACTGGTAGCGCGTGCAAAGCTTTCGCATTTCGACCAGCTCCTTCGTGATCGAATCGCGATCGACATAATCCGTTTCGCGCGACTCGTTCAGCGTGAGGAGCCTGCTGCGCCGGATCTGCGAAATCCGCTCCGCACTGGCAACCAGGCCGACGACGAGGGGTCGCGTGACGGTCAAAAGCGCCGGCGGCGGCGGCACGCCCGGAACGAGCGGAATGTTCGCAGCTTTGATCCCCTTGTTGGCGAGATAGATGCTGGTGGGTGTCTTCGATGACCGGCTGATGCCGATCAGCACGACATCCGCGGCGTCCAGGTTGTCCGCATGCTGACCGTCATCGTGCGCCATGGTGAAGTTGAGCGCGTCGATGCGCTTGAAGTACTCGGCATCGAGCACGTGCTGTCCGCCGACGTGAGGCCGCGATTCCGAATTGAGATAGGTTGCAAGGCTCGAGATCACGGGATCGAGGATCGACAGGCACGGAATCGACAGTGCCTTGCAGCGCTCCTCGAGCGTCTGACGCAAGGTTGGCTCGGCGATCGTGAACAGAACGATGCCGGGCTGGCGTTCGACTTCGGCCAGCACCCGGTCGAGCTGCTTTGCCGTCCGCACGAGCGCATAGACGTGCTCGATCGGCTGAAAATCGGAGTAATAGGCAGCAGCCGCACGACCGACGGTATTGAGCGTCTCGCCGGTTGCGTCCGAGACGAGATGCATGTGGAAGAACTGTTTGGCCGAGCGGCGGAAGGGCATGGGGCAACTATACGAAAAGTTCTGGAAAAGCGAGCGTCCGGTTGACGGTCGGATCGCCACCATGGGAACAACACCCTGCGTTGTCCCCGGTCGAACGAGCACGGACAGGACGGTGCGGTATGGCTGGGTAGGGCTGATCGAGCTGTCGAGAGGCTGTGGACGACCTCGTTATGCGTAGCGGATTAGTCCACCTGAACAAGGGCTTGTGGCGCCTGAGCCCAGTGTCGCTTGTGGCGACGGGAACCGTTGATTAATCGAATGGACTGTGGGCAGCATGGGTCGAGCAGCTTGTCCCGCTGGCAAGGCCGCCAACAGAATCAGAACCAAGTAAAAGAGATTGCGAGGGGGAATGGAAAGACTATCGGCGCCGCTGCTCGATGTCCTGCATGGCCGCACACCGTCACGCAGGCCGGCGTGGATGATGCGACAGGCGGGGCGCTACCTTCCGGAGTACCGGGCAACGCGTGCCAAGGCGGGTTCGTTCCTCGATCTGTGCTATGCGCCTGAGCTCGCGTGCGAAGTGACGCTTCAGCCGTTGCGTCGCTTCGACCTCGATGCCGCGATTTTGTTCGCGGACATCCTGCTCCTGCCGCAGGCGCTGGGCGTTGGAGTTTCCTTCCAGGTGGGCGAAGGCCCCGTGGTCGAGAAGACGGCAGATGCCGCGGCTGTGGCGCGGTTGCGTCCGGACCGGCTGGGCGATCAGCTCAAGAAGGTCTACGAGACCGTCGGGCTTGTCCGGAATGGGCTTCCTGCGGGAAAGACGCTGATCGGCTTCTGCGGAGCTCCATGGACGGTTGCCACCTACATGATCGAAGGCGGATCGTCGGAAGAGCGAATGAAGGCGCGGCTGGCGGCGTGGGGTCGCGCGGCGTGGCTCGATGATCTGCTCGCGGTGCTTGTCGAGTCGTCGGTTACGTACTTGCAGAACCAGATCGAAGCAGGCGCCGAGGTGGTGCAGGTGTTCGATACGTGGGCGGTTGATTTGCCGGGCGAATTGCGCGCCCGGTACTGCTTCGAACCGATTCGCAAGATTCGCCAGGCCTTGCGGGAGAGCCATCCGCACGTTCCGGTGATCGGGTTTGCGCGTGGCTTGGGTGCGGCCCACGTCGATTTCGTGTCGTGGACCGGTGTATCCGCCTGCGGGCTCGAATCGACGGTGCCGGCAACCTGGGCGGCGCAGGCGCTCACGCCGCTTTGTCCGGTGCAGGGAAATCTCGATCCGATTGCCTTGATTGCCGGTGGCCAAGTGATGCGGGACGAAGTGGCGAGGCTCCTCGAGGTCTTGCCGGCGGACCGCCATATCTTCAATCTGGGCCATGGCATTCGGCCGGAAACGCCCATCGCCAACGTTGAAGATCTGATCAACACGATCCGCTCCAAAGACAAGATGAATTGAAGGGTATGACGTATCTCGTCGTAAAAAGCCTCCACATCATATCGATCATTGCCTGGATGGCTGGTCTGTTATATTTGCCGAGACTGATGGTATACCATGCCGGTGAAAATACGCCTGGTGATGTTTCTAACCAGTTTAAGGTTATGGAGCGACGTCTACTGAAGTATATTATGACGCCTGCAATGATAGCGTCCTGGATTTTCGGTCTTTTTCTTGCTTTCTATATGAGTTATGTAGTGACCTGGCCCACATGGTTCATCATTAAGGTGGTCTTGGTCTTGTCGATGACCGTGGTGCACTTCATGCTTGCCTATCACGTATCCGAATTTGCCCACGATTCCAATCAACGACCACAGGTATACTTTCGTGTTCTCAACGAAATACCTACGGTGCTGATGATCGGTATCGTGTTCGCGGTGGTGCTTAAGGATATCTAGAAGATTGGGGCTGGTTGTCGGGAGCGTTTTCGCGTACAAGACCGTTACGGGTTGTCTGCCGGAGACCGTTAGGCAGAGTTCGGTCTCTCTTCAGAAGCCTGTCCCACCAAAAACCGTCCGTTCGTTCCGCTTGAGGACGACGGACTCGATCTCTGCCCCGTCCCGCCAGTCGAGCACAAGACCGCCATGCAGGCCACCACCACTGCCACCGCACCGATCAACGTTTCCGAACTCAAGGAAATCAAGCTTCACGATTTGAAGGAGCGCTCTCCAACGGAACTCCTGGGGATTGCCGAGGTCCTCGAGATCGAGAATGCCAGCATACTGCGCCGGCAGGAGCTGATTTTCGCCATCCTGAAAAGTCTTGCTGCGCGTGATGTCAGCATCATCGGCGAAGGGGTCGTCGAAGTTCTTCAGGACGGATTCGGGTTCCTGCGGTCGCCGGACGCGAATTACTTGCCTGGTCCCGACGACATCTACGTGAGCCCCAGCCAGATTCGCCGATTCAACCTCCGTACCGGTGACACCGTCGACGGTGATATCCGCAGTCCCAAGGACGGGGAACGCTATTTTGCGCTGCTTAAGGTCAATACGATCAATTTCGAAGATCCGGAAAAGACTCGCCACAAGATCCACTTCGACAACCTGACGCCGCTCTACCCGGACGAGCGCCTCGAGATGGAGGTTGCCGACCCGACGAAGAAGGATCTCTCGTCGCGCGTCATCGATCTTGTGGCTCCGCTTGGCAAGGGCCAGCGCGGGCTGATCGTCGCTCCGCCTCGGACCGGCAAGACCGTGCTGCTGCAGAACATCGCGCACTCGATCACCTCGAATCATCCCGAGTGCTACCTGATCGTGCTGCTGATCGACGAGCGTCCGGAAGAAGTTACGGACATGCAACGATCGGTGAAGGGCGAAGTCATCAGCTCGACCTTCGACGAACCAGCCGTGCGCCACGTGCAGGTTGCCGAAATGGTGATCGAGAAGGCCAAGCGTTTGGTCGAACACGGCCGCGACGTGGTGATCCTGCTCGATTCGATCACGCGCTTGGGCCGTGCCTACAATACGGTGGTGCCCTCCTCCGGCAAGGTGTTGACCGGCGGCGTCGACGCCAATGCGCTGCAGCGTCCCAAGCGGTTTTTCGGCGCGGCGCGCAACATCGAGGAAGGCGGTTCGCTGACGATCATCGCGACCGCGCTGATCGATACGGGCAGCCGCATGGACGAAGTCATCTTCGAAGAGTTCAAGGGCACCGGCAACTCGGAAATCGTGCTCGACCGCAAGGTCGCCGACAAGCGCGTGTTCCCGGCCATGGACATTCTGAAGTCCGGCACGCGCAAGGAGGAGCTGCTCGTGAAGCCGGATCAGCTCAAGAAGACGTACGTACTGCGCCGGATCCTCAATCCGATGGGAACGGTCGACGCGATCGAGTTCCTGCTCGACAAACTGCGCCAGACGAAGACGAACGGAGATTTCTTCGATTCGATGAACGCCTGATCGGTTTCGCGCCGGTCGAGGCGCGCGGAATCTCGTCGGAGCTATCCCGTGGCCATCCTGTCGCGCGATACGATTTTTGCGCTGTCCTCAGCCCCGGGCCGTGGTGGTGTTGCGGTGATCAGGGTCTCTGGTCCCCGGGTTCAAACCCTGTTCCGTGACGTCTGTGGAACGCTGGCGGATCCTCGGAAAACTGTGCTGCGCACCTTCCGGCACCCGGTGTCAGGCGAAGCGCTCGACCGTGGTCTGGCGTTCTGGCACGAGGGGCCCAAGAGCTTCACCGGCGAAGATGTATTGGAGTTTCACGTTCACGGCAGTCCGGCCGTGACGGCTGCGCTCATGTCGGCGCTTGGTGCAGTGGACGGTTGCCGCGTTGCCGAACCGGGCGAGTTCACGCGACGGGCGTTCGTCAACGGGAAGCTGAGCTTGATCGAGGTCGAGGGGCTTGCCGATCTCGTCAATGCCTCGACGCGGCTTCAGCGCGAACAGGCGTATGCACAACTCTCCGGCGTGTCGTCGTCGCGGGTGGAGGAGTGGCAGCGTGCGTTGCGGGACGCGCTGGCCCGAGCCGAGGCGGTGATCGACTTTGCGGACGATGTCGAGGAGATCGAGTCGCTCGAGAAGGGCGTGATCGATCGTCTCGTACAGTTGCGGCTGGAGATCGGCCGGCATGTGGAGCGCGCGACAGCGGCAGTGAAGATTCGACAGGGGTATCGCGTGCTGCTTTGCGGCGCCCCCAACGTGGGCAAGTCATCAATACTGAACCATCTCGCCGGCAGCGATCGCGCCATCGTGTCGGATCGGGCCGGAACAACGCGGGACCTGATCGAGGTGCCGCTCGAACTTGGCGGTGTCGAGGTGACGATGATCGATTCGGCCGGGTTACGATCTGTGGACGCGGATGAAGACGAAGCAGAAGGCGTTCGTCGCGCGGTGCAGGAGCTGGACCGCGCCGATGTGATTGTGTGGGTGGATGCGCCTTTGATCGAGGCGGACGAGACGGCCCTACCGGTTAGACTCGATTCGCGCACGATACGAGTTTGGAACAAGTCGGATCTTGGCCCTACCCCAGATGGTTTCGATTCGATTCCGATATCATGCCGAAATTCTAAGGGGTTCGATGTGCTGCTCGAGAAACTGTCCCAGCGTCTCGTCGGCCATACCACCGCTGAGCCCGGCATTGCGACCCGGACGCGGCACCGCCTGAAGCTCGAAGCCGTTGTGCGGTTGCTCGAGGCCATTGCGCTTGAACCGCAGTTCGAACTGGTTGCGGAACGGCTCAGAGAATCACTACGTCAGCTCGATGAACTCGTCGGTCGCACGACGAGCGAGGATATTCTCGACAGGGTCTTTGCGGAATTCTGCATCGGGAAGTGATATCCTGTTTCACGTGAAACGTGCACGGACGAATCCAGAATGACGGTATTCGATGTCATCGTCGTCGGCGGAGGTCACGCCGGATGCGAGGCGGCCGCAGCCGCGGCGCGGCTTGGCGCCCGCACCGCATTGGTGACGCATGCTTTCGCTACGATCGGCGAGCTTTCCTGCAATCCCGCCATCGGTGGTGTCGGCAAGGGCCACCTCGTTCGCGAGATCGATGCGCTCGACGGCGTCATGGCGCGCGTGGCCGATCAGGCCGGCATTCAATTCCGCGTCCTCAACGCCTCCCGTGGTCCTGCCGTGCGCGGGCCTCGCGCCCAGATCGACCGCCAACTCTACCGCGCCGCCATGCAGCGCGAGATACGCAACACCGCGAACCTGACAATGGTCGAAGGGGAAGTCTCGGGTCTCCTCCTCACCAGCGGCAGGCTCCGAGGGCTGCTGACGTCGGATGGACGCGAGTTCCACGCCGCCGCCGTGGTGCTGACCACGGGCACGTTCCTCGGAGGCATCATCCACATCGGCGATGTGCGTCGGGAGGCGGGCCGCATCGGCGAGCCGCCGGCGCGGGCGCTTGGTCAGATGCTGCGGCAGGCCTTTGCGGTGGGTCGACTGAAGACCGGGACCCCGCCTCGCCTCGACGGCAGGACCATCGCCTGGGATCGCCTGGACCGCCAGCCGGGAGACGATCCGCCGCGTCCGTTCTCCTTCCTCACCCGCGCGATCACGACGCCCCAGATCGCCTGTGCCATCACCCGAACGAACCCGCAGGCGCACGCCCTCATTCGGGAAAACCTGCATCTTTCGGCTATGTATGGTGGCCATATCCAGGGGGTAGGGCCGCGGTATTGCCCGTCCATCGAGGACAAGATCGTCCGGTTTGCGGATCGGGAGGCTCACCAGATTTTTCTCGAGCCGGAAGGCCTGGATGACCCGACCGTCTACCCGAACGGCATCTCGACATCGCTTCCCGCCGACGTGCAGGAACGGTTGGTCCGGTCGATCGCCGGGCTCGAGAAGGCCGTGGTGCTGCGGCCGGGGTACGCGGTCGAATATGATTACGTCGACCCTCGAGAGCTGTTGCCCACGCTCGAAACCCGGGCGGTCGGGGGACTGTTCCTGGCCGGACAAATCAACGGTACGACGGGCTATGAGGAAGCGGCTGCCCAAGGGATCGTCGCCGGCATCAATGCGGGCCTTCGCGCGGGAGGCGGCGGCTCGTTCACGCTCGATCGAACGCAGGCCTACATCGGCGTGCTGATCGACGACCTCATCAGCCGTGGCGTTACCGAGCCCTACCGGATGTTCACCTCGCGGTCGGAGTTCCGCCTGACGCTGCGCGCGGATAATGCCGATGAGCGGCTCACGCAACTCGGCATCGGCGCCGGTGTCGTTTCGTCTTCCCGGGCGGTGCAGTACCGGACGAGGGCGGAGAAACTCCGTCAGGCGCGCGCATTCTGCACCTCCGAAACCGTCACGCCTCGGGAAGCGGCCCGGCTTGGCATTGCCGTCAATCAGGATGGCCTGCGGCGGTCAGTCTTTGACCTGCTGCGCCTGCCGGGCGTCACCCGGGCGGCACTCGAGGCGCGATGGCCCGGTTTGGGTCAGATCGACGCCGACCTCTGGCAGACGCTCGAAGCCGAGGCTCTTTATTCCGGTTACCTCGACCGGCAGCATCGGGAAGCCTCGATCTACCGGAGCGATCTCTCCCACCCGGTGCCGCCGACACTCGACTGGTCGACCGTGCCGGGGCTTTCCGCCGAAATCCGGCAGAAGCTCATGGCCAACCGGCCGGCGACGATTGCCCATGCAGCGGAGATCGAAGGTATGACCCCTGCCGCGGTTACGCTGCTGATCGGCGTCGTCCGCAAGCACCAGGCCGTCGACGACGCCGATGCCGCGTGAACTTTCGGAAGCGGCACCGTCGCCAGGGGTGCCGGATGATGTTTCACGTGAATCACGTGAGCGGCTCAAGCGCTACGTGGACCTGCTGCTGAAGTGGCAGGCCAAGATGAACCTGATCGGCAAGAGCACCGCCGACGATGCCTGGAGGCGGCACGTGGTCGACAGCCTCCAACTCGTCCCGCTGCTCAGGCGCCGCGAGGGGACGATCCTCGACATCGGGTCCGGTGCCGGGCTGCCCGGCATCCCCCTCGCGATTGTGCTCCCGGCCGCTCGGCTTCACCTGGTTGAAAGCAACACCAGGAAGGCCGCCTTCCTGCGCGAAGCGCTGCGCGTGACGGAAAGCCACGCCGTCGTTCACAACCGCCGAATCGAGGACCTCCCCCCCGCCGCCTTTCCTCGCCCGGTCAACGCGATCGTCTCGCGCGCCACTGCGCCGATCGGAACGCTGCTCGATTGGGCGGCGCCGCTGGCTGAAGAGGGGACGCAGCTCCTGTTCCCCAAGGGACAAGATGTGGATGCCGAATTGACGGACGCCACCAAATATTGGAGATTCACGGTCCAGAAACATCCGAGTCGCCTCCAGCGCGACAGCTGGATCGTCGAGATAGGAAACCCCACGCGTGTCCCAGGCGCCGACTGACGCAACGACCCGGCCGCGCATTCTCGCCGTCGCCAACCAGAAGGGTGGCGTCGGGAAGACGACGACCGCAATCAATCTCGGAACGGCGCTGGCCGCAGTGGGCGAACGCGTCCTGGTCGTGGATCTCGACCCGCAGGGCAACGCCTCGACGGGGCTCGGGATTCCCCGCGGAAGCTCGACCGTGTCGACCTATCATGTACTCGTCGGCGAAGAGCTGCTGAGCAACATCATCGTCGACTCGGGGATTCCCCGACTTCACTGCGCGCCCTCGACGATGGACCTGCTGGGCGCCGAACTCGAACTCGCCAGCCTCGAGCGCAAGACCTACCGGCTGAGCGATGCGATCCTTGGCAACCCGGCCATTGCTGCCGCCTACACGTACATCCTCATCGACTGCCCGCCGTCGCTGAACCTCCTCACGATCAACGCGTTGTGCGCCGCCGACGCGATCATCGTGCCGCTGCAGTGCGAGTTCTTCGCCCTCGAGGGATTGAGCCAGTTGTTGAAGACGGTCGAGCGGGTGCGCACCAACCTCAACAATCGCCTCGAGATCCAGGGCGTCGTCCTGACGATGTTCGACCGGCGCAATGCGTTGTCCGAACAGGTCGCCCAGGATGTCCGCAGCGTGCTCGGCGACAAGGTCTACCAGACCGTGATTCCGCGCAACGTCCGCGTCTCGGAAGCGCCCTCGCACGGCAAGCCCGTGCTGCTCTACGACAGCACCTGCATGGGCAGCCAGGCCTACATTCGACTTGCCTCCGAAATGATCAGGCGCGAGAGCAGCCTGAGAGCCGCTTGATTCGCCTCCGTTTCAACTGGAACGAGTCCATGACGCAACCTCCAAAAGCCCGTCGCCTTGGCCGCGGTCTCGCCGCCCTGATCGGCGACGACACGACCGAAGAAGCCGTGGTGCAGGACGCCCGCTCGCTCCGGCACGTTCCGATCGAGTTGATCGAACCGTCGCCCAACAATCCTCGTCGACTGTTCCGCGAGGAGGATCTCGAAGACCTGTCCCGCTCCTTGCGGGAAAAAGGGATGCTGCAGCCGCTTCTCGTCCGCCGCAAGGGCGACAACCGCTACGAGATCATCGCCGGCGAGCGCCGCTGGCGCGCGGCCCAGCGCGCCGGCCTGCACGACCTGCCGGTGCTGATCCGCGACCTGAGCGACGGGGAAGCACTCGAGATCGCCCTCGTTGAGAATATCCAGCGCGCCGACCTCAACCCGATCGAAGAGGCGCGGGGCTATTCCCAGCTCATCGACCAGTTCGGTTACACGCAGCAGAAGCTCGCCGAATCGGTCGGCAAGAGCCGCAGCCATATCGCCAACACACTCCGGCTCCTGACGCTGCCGGACGAAGTGCAGCGCAAGCTCGAAGCAGGCGAACTCACGGCCGGCCACGCCCGCACCCTGATCGCGACGGCCGACCCGATCGAAAGCGCCGAGCAGATCGTGAAGCTGGGACTGACGGTGCGCGACGCCGAACGGCTGTCGCGGGAAACGTCGGAGCAGCGCAAACCGAAAGCGGAGAGGCCAGAGAAGTCGGTCGACATCGCGGCGCTCGAAAACGAGCTGATGGACCATCTCGGCCTGCGCGTGGACATCACCGATCGTGGCCGAAAGGGCGGCCGCATCACGCTCCACTACGGAACGCTCGAGCAGCTCGACGACCTTTGCCGGCGCCTCATCCGGAGTTGATGCCGGTGCCGATCGCCCGCCGGTTCTGAACGGCAAGGCGAATCAGCGCGCGCTCGACGTATTCCTCGTCAAGGTCCGACCCTGACCGCGTGTCGCGAACCAGCTGGAATGCCAGCTCTGACAGCGGCGCAAGGTGCGCGCCCCCCTGGCCCGCCCGCAGCGATCGGAACAGCCGCTGCACCAGGAACACGGCGACCTGCTGCGGGTTGGCGCCACTTTCTCTCGCACGGCTCATGGCGCGGGGCAGCCCGGAGAGATTCCCTGCAAGCGCCGTGTCCAGAAGCTCTTCCACGGTCGGACTGCCGGCGTCGACGCAGACGTCACGTACGTCCTGCACGGTAAGTGTCGTCCGGCCCCCGGCGTAGAACGCAAGCTTTTCGACTTCTGCCTCGATCAGGCCTGCATCCTCCGCCGTCAGGTCGAACAGCGCGTCCCGTGCTTCCTGTTCCAGGTCGAGCCCGAAGCGTTTCAGCGTATCGTGCAGGACGGTCGCCGCACTCCGCACGGGCTCGGTCAGAATCTCAACGCGTGCGGACTTGAGCTTCTGGGCCGCCTGCACCACGGCCGGCGTCGGTTCGCCTTCAGCCAGAATCGCCCCGGTGTCGGTGATCCGCCCATCCGCGATCAGGCTCTCGATCTGCCGCAACGCCAGGAGGCCCGCCTGCCGCACCAGGATAACCGGCCGGTCGCCGAACATCGGGATGGTGTTGACTTCGGTGTCGAGCAGGGCCGGATCGTTTCGAAGCTGATCCTCGGTGAGCTGAACAGGATTAAGCGGGGTTACGTTGGATCCAAGTATTTCTTTCAGCAATACTTCGACCTGCTGCCGCCGCCAGCCAGTACTGCCAAGTATTAGCTGAACAATGGGCCGTGCCTTAACTGACACGGCAGTCACTTTGAAGCGAGAAATGCAGCCAGGCGGGTACGAATATCTATCCCAACTTCCCGTGCCGCGCGCTCTTCAGCATTCGTGCGCGCCTGAACGTTCGCGACTGGCGAATCGACGCGGTCATAAGAGACGAACGAGAAGGTTTGGCCCTTGTACACGGACTTCCCCGTGCCGACGTCGATCAGGGCGAAGCTCACGTTCAGCCGGTAGGTCAACCGGGCGGTGTTGGTGTCGCGCTGCTCGATGGTGTTCGTTTCGGCGACGACCGGCAAGAGATCGAGCCTGTACTGATAATTGCCCGAGCCCGGCGGAACGGTTGCAAGGATTTCATTACGCACGAGCTGGCCGGCCCGCGTCGACTGCTCGGCAACGCCGACGTTGTTGAGCTGGGTGGCGACCGACAGGCCCTGGCTGTCCGTGCCGTAGAGAGGCTTGAAGCCGCATGCCGCCAGCGACACCAGGAGGGCGACGGCGACGACGCTGCGAAGGAACCTCATGCGATGGCCTAACTCGTCACGACGTTGGCGATCCGTCCCGGGACCACGATCAGCTTGCGGACCTGCTTGCCCTCGAGCGCCCGCTTGACCGAGTCGAGTTCCAGTACCGCCGCCTCTACCATGCGCGTGTCGAGGTCGACGGGCAACACGATTTCATCACGCCGCTTGCCGTTGATCTGGACCGCGATCGTGACGCTGTCGCGGGCCAGGAACTCCGGCAAGGCCGTCGGCCACGGCGCGCTTGCGACCAGACCGGACTGGCCGAGGAGCGTCCAGCACTCCTCCGCGAGATGCGGCATCATTGGCGCCACGAGTTGCGTGACGGCGACGGCGGCTTCTCGCAACGGAGCCTCGAGACCCGCCGTCTGCCCCGCCTGCAAGGGCTCGTTCAGCGTGTTGACGAGTTCGTAGACGCGCGCAATGGCGCGGTTGTACCGCAGCTGCTCGAGATCCTGCGTCACGGCGTCGATCGTTCGATGCGTGGCGCGACGCAGTGCCAATGCTCCGTCACTCGCCGACCCGGCTCCGTCGACGGGCAGCGCGGCCACCATGGAGATCGTCCGCCAGAAGCGCTGGACGAACCGCCATGCTCCCTCGACGCCCGCTTCGGTCCACTCGATGTCGCGCTCGGGCGGCGTGTCGGAGAGGATGAACCAGCGCACCGTGTCGGCGCCGTAGCGGGCGATGATTTGCTCGGGGTCGATGACGTTCTTCTTCGACTTCGACATCTTCTCGGGCGACCCGAGGACGACCGGCTCGCCGGTTTTGGCGTGCACGAACTTTCCGTCCACGGAGCGCACGTCCGCCGGAAACACCCACTCGCCCGAAGGTGTCCGGAACGTCTCGTGAATGACCATGCCTTGCGTGAACAGGCGACTGAACGGTTCCTTCAGGTCGAGATCGCCGATCTTCGTCATCGCCCGCGCATAGAAGCGCGAATAGAGAAGATGCAGGATCGCGTGTTCGACGCCGCCGATGTACTGGTCGACCGGCATCCAGTAGCGGGCATCGGACGGAACGGCCGGAACGTCCGCATGCGGCGAACAGAAGCGCGCGTAGTACCACGAGGAATCGACGAACGTGTCGAAGGTATCCGTCTCGCGCCGGGCCTTGCCGCCGCACGTGGGGCACGCAACGTGTTTCCACGTCGGGTGATGCTCCAGCGGATTGCCGGGCTTGTCGAACGTCACGTCGGACGGCAGCACGACCGGCAAATCCTTCTTCGGCACCGGCACGACGCCGCAGGTTTCGCAGTGGATGACCGGGATCGGGCAGCCCCAGTAGCGCTGCCGCGAAATGCCCCAGTCGCGCAGGCGGAAATTCACGCGGCGCTCGCCGACGCCCATGTCCTCCATGCGTCGCGCCACGTCCTCCTTCGCCTCGGCGACGGTCATCCCGTCGAGGAAGGACGAGTTCACGATGACGCTCTCTGAGTCGTCCTTTTCGAGGTAGGGCTCCTTCGAGACGTCGGGGGCCGTCACCGGCTTGGCGCGCGGCGCAACGACGGGGATGATCGGCAGGCCATACTTGGTCGCGAAATCATGGTCGCGTTGATCGTGGCCGGGACAGCCGAAAATCGCGCCTTCGCCGTAGCCGGTCAGGATGAAGTTCGCCGCGTAGACCGGCACCTTGCGCGACGGGTCGAACGGATGGATGGCATAAAGCCCCAGCGGAATGCCCTTCTTCGGTGCGCGCTCGATCGCCTCTTCGCTGGTGCCGAGCGCACTGCATTCGCGCCGGAAGGCTTCGACCTCGGGGTTCGTCGCCGCGATGCGCCGCGTGATCGCATGCTCCGGCGCAACTGCGCAGAACGTCGCCCCGAAGATCGTGTCGTGCCGCGTCGTGTAGACGCTGAGCCGCTCGTCGAGCCGGTTGCCGGCCGCGTCTTCGAGGGCGAACGAGAACCGCAAGCCCTCCGACCGGCCGATCCAGTTGCGCTGCATCAGGCGCACCTTTTCCGGCCAGCCGCCCAATTCGTCGAGGGCGTCGAGCAGCTCCTGCGAATAGTCGGTGATCTTGAAGAACCACTGGGCGAGCTCGCGCGTCTCGACCAGCGCGCCGGACCGCCAGCCGCGGCCTTCGATGACCTGCTCGTTGGCGAGCACGGTCTGGTCCACCGGGTCCCAGTTGACGGTTGACACCTTCCGCTCGACCAGGCCGGCCGCCAGCATGTCGATGAACATCGCCTGTTCGTGGCGATAGTACTCGGGATCGCACGTCGCGATCTCGCGCGACCAGTCGAGCGAGAGGCCCATCGCCTTGAGCTGACGACGCATGGTGGCGATGTTCTCGTAGGTCCAGTCGCGCGGGTGGACGCGGCGCTCGATCGCGGCGTTCTCGGCCGGCATGCCGAAGGCGTCCCACCCCATCGGGTGCAGCACGTTGAAGCCGCGCGCGCGCTTGAAGCGGGCGAGCACGTCGCCCATGGTGTAGTTGCGCACGTGGCCCATGTGGATGCGGCCCGAGGGGTACGGGAACATCTCCAGCACGTAGTACTTCGGACGCGCGGCGTCGGTTGTCGCCTTGAAGCAGGACGCCTCTTCCCACCGGGCCTGCCAGCGAGGCTCGGAAACGACGGGGTTGTAACGCTCGCTGCTCATCAAGGATTCCGCGGCATGGACCAAACCGAGCGCGTGAAGTAACAGCACTTTCCGGGGGCCGCAAGGCTCCGGGACGCCGCGGAAAGGTCGAGGGAGAAGCAGCCGATGGGACTGACGGACGTAATGGCCGGGATCTCAGACGCAGCACGGCGCGCGGGGCGCGACCCGGCGTCTGTCAAGCTCGTCGCCGTGAGCAAGACGTTCGATGCGCCGGACGTTCTCCCGGTGCTCGCCGCCGGGCAGCGGCGCTTCGGCGAGAACCGCGTGCAGGAAGCCCAGCGCAAGTGGCCTCCCCTCAAGGCGCAGCATCCGGACGTGGAACTTCACCTCATCGGTCCATTGCAATCCAACAAGGTGGCGGACGCCGTGGCGCTGTTCGACGTGATCGAGACGGTCGACCGCGAGAAGCTGGCAGTCGCGCTCGCGGCGGAGATGAAGAAGCAGGCACGCCGGCCGAAGCTGTTCGTGCAGGTGAACGTTGGCGAGGAGGCGCAGAAGGCAGGCGTCCTCCCGGTCGAGGCGGACGCCTTCCTTGCCCGCTGCCGCGACCTGGGCCTGTCGATCGAGGGCCTGATGTGCATTCCGCCCGTCGAGGAGCCGCCGGCGCCCTACTTTGCGCTGCTGCGCCAGATCGCCGGGCGAAACGGCATCGGCGAGCTCAGCATGGGCATGAGCGCCGACTTCCCGGTGGCCGTCGAAATGGGCGCGACGCTCGTGCGCGTCGGGTCGGCGATCTTTGGAACCCGCCCCAGGCCCGTCTAGAAAATACGCAGGACCGTGTGCCCGTCGGCTTGCTCGAGAAGTCGGCGCAAGTAGGGCTCGCGCACGGCCACGCAGCCTTCGGTCGGGCCGAACTCGGGAGACGCGAGGTGCAGGAAGATAGCGCTTCCCTGCCCCGAAACGGCCGGAGCGTCGTTGTGGCCGAGGACGACGCAGAGGTCATAGAGGTGGTCCTCCCGCGCCATCGCCTCGTGGCTGAAGGCGAAGGGACGCTCGACCGGCTGGTTGTAGGCCGGGTGGCCGCGTTCGTCGCACCAGCCGAGGGAAGGCGTGATCGGATGGACCGGTAAAGCTGTGCGTGGCGCCAGGACGCGATCCGGGCGATAATAGACGCATCGCATCCGCCAGGCGCCGCGCGGGGTTCCGCCATCGCCCTCACGCTTTTGTGACAGGATGCCCGAGCGGGCCAGCGCGCAAGGCGCAGAGCCGAGTTCCGGACTTCGAATGGTCCCGAAGTGGCGTGCAGGACCGCGACGCGTGACGACAATCGGCATGGTGGGGGTTTGACGGCGTGGAAAAGCGCTTATCTGGATGTCCATGTATCAGGGGACCACTTTACAGGCGGAGACGACGGTCGTGAATTCCTCGAGGCGGCGAATTGTCATCGTGGACGATGACGTGGCATTGCGGGACTCGCTCAAGGAGCAGCTCGACATCCTCCAGGAATTCGACCTCGACGAGGCCGGCACCGCCGCGGGCGCGATGGACGCGGTTGCCGCCGGCGTGACCGACCTCGTGATCCTCGACGTGAACCTGCCCGACGGCGACGGACGCGACGTCTGCCTTGCCTTGCGCGAAGCCGGCTACAAGGGTCCGGTGATCATGCTGACCGCGCGCGACGGCGAGCACGACACGGTGCGCGGGCTCGATTCGGGGGCGAACGATTACGTCACGAAGCCGTTCCGATTCAACGTTCTGCTGGCACGCATCCGTGCCCAGTTGCGCCAGCACGAGCAGAGCGAAGAGGCCGTGTTCCGCATCGGGCCCTACACGTTCAAGCCGGCCTCGAAGGTGCTGATCAAGTCCGACAACAAGAAAGTGCGGCTGACCGAGAAGGAATCGAACATCCTGAAGTTCCTCTATCGGTCGGGCCAGCAGGTCGTGGGGCGGGAGACGCTCCTCAACGAGGTTTGGGGTTACAACCCGGCGGCAACGACCCATACGCTCGAGACGCACATCTACCGGTTGCGGCAGAAAATCGAGCTGAACCCCTCGCAGGCCAAGCTTCTGGTGACGGAACCCGGGGGCTACAAGCTCGTCCCCTAGCGTCCCTCCTGCACGCGGGAGTTGGTGCTGGACTTTTTAACCGCGGCAATGCGTCTATAGGCGCCAGGGGTTAAGGGGTTCAGCGGGGCGCGGGGAATGAGCGTCAAGTCCGACGTCGAGCTCATGCGACAGATTCCGCTGTTCGCAGACGTCGACCCGTCGCATCTCCAGGTCCTCCTGTTTTCATCGGCCCGGCGGTCGATCGGCACCGGCGAACGACTCATGGACATGGGCGAGCGCGGCGACTGCGCCTATCTCGTGCTGGGCGGGACTGCGCAAGCCTTCGGCGAGGACCGCGAGCACCCGGTGGCGCTCATCGAGCGTGGCGCCTTTCTGGGCGAACTCGCCATGGTCGCCCGCCTCGAATACCCGTTCACCGTCATCGCCGCGTCGGAGATGAGCGTCAGAGAGATCGGGCATGACGTGTTCGTGCGGCTTTGCCGGGAGTTCCCGGAGTCGGCGCAACGCATCCTCGAATCGGTCGCCGGCAAGCTGTCGATGACGCTCGAGCACTTCAAGGAAGTGCAAGTGCTGTTCGACCAGGCGAAGTCGTTCCGGCGGCTCTGAAGCCGCCGAACCAACCCAGTCAGTTGTTGTCCTGACCTGCCGCGGGCTTCGGCAACTCGACCTTGAAGAGGCTCGGATCCGGGGTGACGCTCGGATCGAGGTTGGCGATCGACACGCTGGTCTTGCGACCCTGGCCGTCGACGACAATCCATTGCTGCAGTTCCGACTTCGCGAGATCGTAGATCAGCACGAGCTGCCCCGGCACGATCTTGTCCTTCGACTGGATCGTCACCCACGCCGTACCGTCGCGTTCCTCGACGTTGGTGATATCGGCGTTCGCGAGGTCGACCTTGTCGGCGAGGAGGATGCTGAGCGGCGTCGAAGACACCGGGTACTGGTCGGCCTTGTCCTTGGTCTCGTTCTTCACGACGACCCAGCGGCCGTCCGAAACGACGAGATAGGGATTGGGCTTCGCGTACTCGAACCGCATCTTGCCGGGCTTGCTGATGAAGAAGACGCCGGTCGATACGGTGCCTGCGGGACCGACCTGCGTGAACTCGCCCTTCAGGTTCTTCATGTCGTTCAGATAGCCCTGAACCTTCTGAAGGAGCGCGCCCTGCTCCTGCGTGAGCTCCGTCGCCCAGGACGGCCCGGTGAACGCAACCACCGTCATCATGAAGGCTCCGGCCCAGCGCGCCATCGAATTCATCGCCATTGATCAGTCCTCAGGGTTTCGTCGATTCGGAATGTTGCAGGAGAGCGACCACGAAAGCACGGCTTAATCGTGACCGGCGCCGGTGGGAACCAGAATTTCGCGCCGTCCGGTGGCGTTGGGAGCGGAGATCAGGCCCTCCTTCTCCATCCGCTCGATCAGGCTCGCCGCCTTGTTGTAGCCGATCTGCAGCCGGCGCTGCACGTAGCTGGTCGAGACCTTCTTGTCGCGCAGGATGACGGCGACCGCCTGGTCGTAGAGATCGTCGCCCGACCCGCCACCTTCACTGGCCCCGCCACCCGACGGCCCACCGAACTCCTCGTCATCCTCGGTGACGCTGTCGACATAGTCCGGCGCGCCCTGGTCCTTCAGGTGGCGGACGATCTTCTCGACCTCGTCGTCGGAGACGAACGGTCCGTGCAGGCGCGATATACGGCCGCCGCCCGCCATCCAAAGCATGTCGCCCTGGCCGAGCAGCTGCTCGGCGCCCTGCTCGCCAAGGATCGTACGGCTGTCGATCTTGGAGGTGACCTGGAAGCTGATGCGGGTCGGAAAATTCGCCTTGATGGTGCCGGTGATCACGTCGACCGAGGGACGCTGCGTTGCCATGATCACGTGGATGCCCGCGGCGCGCGCCATCTGGGCGAGGCGCTGCACTGCGCCTTCGATCTCCTTGCCCGCCACCATCATCAGGTCCGCCATCTCGTCGATGATGACCACGATGTAGGGCATCGGCTTGAGGTCGAGCGCTTCCTTCTCGAAGATCGGCTCACCGGTCTCAGGATCGAAGCCCGTCTGCACGGTGCGCGTGACGGAGGAACCCTTGGCGATCGCCTGCTCGATGCGCGCGTTGAAGCCGTCGATGTTGCGCACGCCGAGCTTCGACATCTTGCGATAGCGCTCTTCCATCTCGCGCACCGCCCACTTGAGCGCGACGACCGCCTTCTTCGGATCGGTGACGACGGGTGCGAGCAAGTGCGGGATGCCTTCGTAGACCGAAAGCTCCAGCATCTTCGGGTCGATCATGATGAGGCGGCAGCGCTCGGGCGGCAGCTTGTAGAGGATTGACAGGATCATCGTGTTGATGCCGACCGACTTGCCGGAACCGGTCGTGCCCGCGATCAGGAGGTGCGGCATGCGCGCGAGGTCGGCGAACACCGGCTCGCCGCCGATGTTCTTGCCGAGCGCGAGGCACAGCGACTGCGAAGATCGTTCGTAGACGGTCGATCCGAGCAGTTCGCGCAGGTACACGGTCTCGCGGTGGGCGTTCGGCAGTTCGATGCCGATCACGTTGCGCCCCGGGATGACCGCGACGCGGCAGGAGATGGCGCTCATCGAGCGGGCGATGTCGTCGGCCAGCCCGATGACGCGAGACGACTTGATGCCGGGCGCGGGCTGAAGCTCGTAGAGCGTGACGACCGGACCCGGCCGGACGTGAATGATCTCGCCGCGCACGCCGAAGTCGTCGAGCACGCCCTCGAGCATCCGGGCATTGTTGGTCAGTGCCTCTTCGCTCAGGTCCGTCGTGCGGCCCTTGTGCTTCGGTTCGGCGAGCAGCGTCAGCGCCGGCAGCTCGAACGCCTCGGGCTTCGCCAGGAACGACAGCTGGGAATCCTTCGCGAGTCGCTTGCCCTGCTTGACGGGTTTCGCGGCCGGCGTGATCCGGGGACCCGGCAGCGCGTCGAGGCCGTCCTCGTCGGTCTCGGCGTATTCGCGATCGGCATCGCTGTCGTCGACGACCGGAGCAAGCGCGCCGGAGTACGTCTCGGGCTGGGGCATCTCGTCGGGAAGCGCTGCGTAGTCGAGCCGCGGCTCCATGCGTTCCCCGGCCGCCGCGCGCAGCTGATCCTCGTGACGTTCCGCCAGTCGTTCGCGCAGTGCCGCGATGCCCGCGAGCACCCCGCGCCAGGCGAGGCGCGCCGCTTGCCACAAGAGGCGGCCGACGTAGCGCAGGATCGACGCGACCGTCGGTCGCCAAGCCTTTCGGGCAGGCGCAGGTTCGTTGGAGCGATGCAGCGCTGGCAGATGGCCCGTGTCGAGCGCGATGCTCAACGCGGCCAGGAAGCCGGCGGCGAACAGCACGAGCGTGACCGAGCGCGCGATCCACGCGTGCAGCAGGAGGCCGAGAATCGTCTGGACGCCGTCGCCCAGCAGTTCGCCGAGCGCGCCGCCGCAGGCCGCTCCGAGCGGCCAGCCCGAGGGGGCCGGGGCGAACGAAAGAAGCGCAGCCGCCGCAGCCGATGCACCGAACCACGCGGCAAGCTGGCGGCCGGTATGGCCGATCGGGCGGTGCGCGAGGAGCTGGACGGCCCACGCCAGCGGGATCGCCACCACGACGATCGCGGCGAGGCCGAACCATTGCATGAGCTGGTCGGATACGTAGGCGCCGGGCAGGCCCAGCGCGTTCGACGGCGTCGTATCGACCGCGTGATTGAACGAAGGATCCGCGGCCTGCCACGTCGCCAGCGCGACCGTGACCAGGCCGATCAGCGCCAGCAGGCCGAGGCCGGCGATTTCCAGAACCCGGTTGCGCAGGAACAACCGGAGGCCAAGAGGGAGGACGGTATCGCTGGTTTCCAGCCGATCCTGAGCAGCCATGGACGCGCCACGTTGAGAGAGAGACCCGAAAATCCACTCTCCGGCCGCTTGGTTAATTCCGGCTTAAGTGTCCGGAAAGCAGAACGGGCGGAGCTTGCGGCCCCGCCCGTTCCGTCAGCCCCCTTAAAGGTCAGGTCACGTGTTGTAGGCGCGCTCGCCGTGGTCGACGATGTCGAGGCCCTCGCGCTCTTCCTGCTCCGTCACGCGCAGGCCGACCGTCGCCTTGCAGATGACGAGGGCGACGATGCTTACCACCGTGGTGACGACGACCGCCGTGCCGACGGCCCAGATCTGCGCGCCGAACTGGGCGGCGAAGTCGTAGGGAACGACCTTCGTCGAGGTGTCCGCGGCGAGGTAGTCCGTGACGCCGACACCGCCGAGCGCCGGGTTGACGAAGATGCCAGTCAGCAGCGCGCCGAGGATGCCGCCGATGCCATGCACGCCGAACACGTCGAGCGAGTCGTCGTAGCCGAACTTGCCCTTGAGCCAGGTGACCGCCCAGAGGCAGACGAAGCCGGCGGCTGCGCCGATGAAGATCGACGCGGCGGGACCGACCCAGCCGCAGGCCGGGGTGATCGCGACGAGGCCCGCGACGGCGCCGGAGGCAGCACCCAGCGCGCTCGCATGGCCGCGGAGGACCTTTTCGCCAAGCGCCCAGGCAAGCGCCGCGGCGCCCGTGGCGATCGTGGTGTTGAGCACGACGAGCGCGGTGAGGCCGTTCGCCTCGAGGTTCGAGCCGGCGTTGAAGCCGTACCAGCCGACCCAGAGCAGCGAGGCGCCGATCAGCGTCAGCACGAGGTTGTGCGGCGCCATCGCCTCCTTGCCGTAACCGACGCGCTTGCCGAGGAACAGGGCGCAGACGAGGCCCGCGACGCCCGCGTTGATGTGCACCACGGTGCCGCCGGCGAAGTCGATCGCGCCCTTGTTGAAGAGGAAGCCGTTGCCCGCGGCGACGGCATCGTTGAGCTGCGCCAGGACCGCCGCCTTGGCGTCGTCGGTCGCGGCCGCCGCGTAATCGGCCAGCAGCTTCTTCGCGGTGTCTTCGCCGATGACGGAGGACAGGAAGGCGAGATTGTCCTGCGCCAGCGTGTAGGCGTCAGGCCCGCCCCAGAACCAGACCATGTGGGCGATCGGCAGGTACGAGAAGGTGAACCAGAGGAACAGGAACAGCAGCACCGCCGAGAACTTCATGCGCTCGGCAAACGCGCCGATGATGAGCGCCGGCGTGATGCAGGCGAAGGTCATCTGGAACATCACGTAGACGAGTTCTGGAATGTAGACGCCCTTCGAGAAGGTGGCCGCGAGCGTCGTCGTGTCGACGCCGTGGAGGAATGCCTTCGACAGCCCGCCGATGAAGGGGGTGAGGCTCGCCGAGGAGTTGGCCGTGAAGGCGAGCGAGTAGCCGTAGAAGACCCAGAGGATCGCCACCATCGAGAAGCAGGCGATCACCTGCATGAAGATCGACAGGATGTTCTTGGCGCGCACGAGACCGCCGTAGAACAGTGCCAGACCCGGCATCGTCATCAGGATGACGAGGATCGTGGCAATCAGCATCCATGTGGTGTCGCCCTTGTTGACGTCCTGCGCCGCAAGGGCCGGCGCGGTCGAGGCGATGAGGGCTGCGACGGCTGCGACGGTGGTCGCAAGCGCACCTGTCCGCCCCCGGCCCGAACTGTTTTCGGTGTTGAACACGACAAAACCCTCCCTGTAGAAGGCCGGGAAGCCTCCCGTCCAAGGGACTCCAAACCCAAATTTTGTGCCAGTTTGAGTCGGCCGTTCAGGCTTTTGAAATCATTGGATTTTTGCGAATCGGAGAGGCGCCGTGCCCTGGTAGTACTGCCTAAAACACAGGCAAAACCGGAAGCATGAACAAAACTTGTGCACTTGCCCGAACGCTACGCGGGCCGACGCACCCGAATCAGTCCCTCCTGGGCGACCGATGCGACAAGATGACCTTCCCGATCGAACACGCTGCCGCGCGTAAATCCGCGCGCCCCCTGCGTCGAGGGGGAATCCTGCGCGTAGAGCAGCCACTCGTCCGCCTTGAAGGGCCGGTGGAACCACAGGGCGTGGTCGAGGCTCGCCATCATGATCGCCGGATCGAAGAAATTGCGGCCGTGCGCGACGAGCGACGTGTCGAGCAGGGTCATGTCGGAAGCGTAGGCGAGCACGCACTGATGAATGGCAGGGTTCTCGGGCAACGTCTCGGTGGCGCGGATCCAGACGTTCTGGACAGGTTCGGCTCCGGCCCGCGGCTCGAGGTAGTGCAGGGGCGTGACCGGGCGCAGTTCGATCGGGCGACGGCGCGAAAAGTAGCGCCGCATGTTGTCGGGCATCCGGTCGGAGAACTTTTCGAGGATCTCCCGTTCGCTGGGCAGCTCTTCCGGTGGCGGGACGTCCGGCATCTCCGCCTGGAACTCCAGGCCGGGTTCGGCGACATGGAACGACGCCGTCATCGTGAAGATAGGCAGGCCATGCTGGATCGCGACCACCTGCCGCGTCGTGAAGCTTTTCCCGTCGCGGTAGCGCTCAACCTGGTAGACGATCGGGATCTCGGGATCGCCCGGACGGATGAAGTAGCCATGGAGCGAATGGACGGCGCGGTCTTCGGGCGCGGTGCGGGAGGCGGCGACCAGCGCCTGGCCGATCACCTGGCCGCCGAACACGCGCTGCCAGCCAACCTTGGGGCTCACGCCGCGGAACAGATTCTCCTCGAGCGTCTCGAGATCGAGCGTCGCGAGCACCGAGTGGGCCAAGGTCGTGTCGTTCATGCGCCTGCTCCAGTTCTGCGCCAATGTACGCTAGGCTATCGCGAATTCGCCAACGGGATGTCGCCTTGAAAATGCATGACGTGATTGTTGCGGGGGGAAGCCTCAACGGGCTCGCAGTCGCGCTGGCGCTCGGCGGGGACCGCGCCCGCAGCCCCCTCGACGTGCTGGTGGTCGATGCCGGCAGCCTCGAGCGACCGGTTGCCGAAGCGGCCGACCGGCGGGCGTCCGCCATCTCGGCGGCCTCGCGCAACCTCTTCACGGCGCTCGGCATCTGGGACGAGCTTGCGGCGCATGCCCAGCCGATGCAGCGGATCGAGGTGATCGACGATCGCCTGGGTGACGCCGCGAGGCCCAGTCTCCTCAACTTCGGCGGCGACGAGACGGCGTCGGCACACATCATCGAGAACCAGTTCCTCTACCGGGCGCTGCGGACCGCGCTGCGACGATCTCCGGCGATCACGGTGCGCGACGAAGCGCCGATCGACGCGGTGCGGGTCGAACCCGGCAGCGTGTCGCTCACCCTCGCCGATGGTTCATCCGTCCGCGGCCGACTTCTCGTCGGGGCGGACGGGCGCCGGTCGCTGGTGCGCCAGAGCGCCGGCATCGAGACCGTCGGCTGGGAGTACGGCCAGGTCGGGATCGTGTTCTCGATCGACCACGAGCACTCCCATCACGGCATTGCGGAAGAACACTTCCTGCCGCCCGGGCCGTTCGCAACCCTGCCGCTGCCGGGTCATCGTTCCTCGATCGTGTGGACGGAAACGACGGCCTCCGGCGCCGCGATCATGTCGTTGCCGCCGGACGAGGTCCATCAGGAAATCGTCCGCAGGCTGAACCCGCGCCTCGGACGCCTTCTTGCGTGGACACCCTTGCAGTCGTGGCCGCTGACGCTCGCCATCGCAAAGCGGTTCGTCGCCGATCGCATCGCGCTTGTTGGTGATGCCGCGCACGTCGTTCATCCGCTCGCCGGCCTCGGCTTCAACCTCGGCCTCAAGGATACGGCAGCGCTTGCCGAGGTGGTGACGCTCGCCGCGCGCGAGGGAACCGACATTGGATCGCCCGCAGTGCTCGCGCGCTATGAACAGTGGCGGCGCGCCGATACGTGGTCGGTCGCGATGATGACGGAGTTCCTCAATCGCCTGTTCTCCAACGACAACGCGGCCGTGCGGGCGGTGCGCGACGCAGGCCTCGGGATGGTCGACCGGCTGCCGCCGTTGAAGACGGCGTTCATGCGCGAGGCGAAGGGTCTTGGCGGAACGGACGTTCCCTGCCTGCTGCAGGGCCAGGCGATCTGACGCTTCAGTCGCGCGACAGGCCTTGCGCCGTCAGTGCGTCGAGGTAGCGCGCCCACGTCTCGGTGTGCGTCTGCGCCAGCGTGGCGAGATAAGGCCACGTGTAGATGCCGGTCGAGTGACCGTCATCGAACAGGAGCCGGACCGCGTAACTTCCGACCGGCTCGAGCCTTTCGATGCGTACGCGGCGCTTGCCGGGCACGATCTTCTCCTGCCCAGGCCCATGCCCCTTCACTTCGGCGCTCGGACTTTCGACGCGCAGGTATTCCGCATCGAGGCTGTCGACGCGCCCGCCGGACCACACGACCGTGAGCATTCCTCCGTCGCGCGCAAGCCGCAGTTCCTCCGGCCACGTCTCCTCAGTCGTCAAGTTCACGCGCCTCTTCCGGAAGCATGATCGGGATGCCGTCGCGTATCGGGTAGGCCAGGCGCGCGCGACGCGAGACGAGCTCGTGGCGCGCACGGTCGTATTCGAGCGTCGATTTCGTCAGGGGACAGACGAGCAGCGACAGGAGTTTTGGATCGATCGCAGCGCCTGGTCCCGACTCGTCGTTCATCGTTCGGCGCGCTTCACTGGATCGACCGCGGGCCGTCCTGGCCCATGGTGGCAACGGCAATGTCGGTGAGCGTCTTCAGGACGTCCGAGCGCGCCTTGAGGTCGTTGGCCTCGAGCAGCGCCTGCTTCTCCTGCGGCGAACAGGGCGCCAAGATCGAGAACGTGTTGACCAGCGTCTCGGTCGAGGCGCGCTGCATCTCTTCCCAGTCGGCCTTCAGGTCATAGACCTTCAGGAAATCGCGAATGGTCGAGAAGAGCCCGGTGCGGTCGAGCTCCGGCGCAGGCTCGAGATCCTGCGCGTACGCCGTGAAGTCCGGTTCGACGATGCGATAGGGATAGGGGCTTGGCAGTTCGCGGCGCACGGCGAAGCGGCAGACGCCCGTGAGGGTGATCAGGTTGCGTCCGTCCGGCGTCTCGGCGAACGCGGTGATGCGGCCGGCGCAGCCGACGGCGCAGAGCGCCGGCTTGTCGGCGTCGATCATGTCGCCGCCGAGGCCGGGCTGGATCATGCCGATGATACGCTCGGCCGACATCGCATCGTTCACCATCGCGAGATAGCGCGGCTCGAAGATGTTGAGCGGCAGTTGCGCCTTCGGCAGCAACAGCGCTCCCGTCAGCGGGAACACCGGGATCCGCTTCGGCAGCGTCGAAAGCGTGAGCGACTGTCCGGTGCCGGCCATGGCTCAGGAGAACAGGATGGAGGACAGCTTCTTGCGTCCGGCGACCGTCAGCTCGTCCTTCGGACCCCACGCCTCGAAGAGCTTCACCAGCTGCTTCCGCGCGCCGTCGTCGTTCCAGTCGCGCTTCTTGCGCACGATCGTCAGCAGGTGGTCGAGCGCCTCATCGCGACGGTTGGCGGCGTTGAGCGCCATCGCGAGGTCGAAGCGGGCCTGGAGGTCCGCCGGATCCTTCTCGACAGCCTCGGTCAGCCGCGTGACCTCGCTCAGGTCGACCGGGTTCGCCGCCAGCTCAAGCGCCGCACGGGCTCCAGCGATCGCCGGATCGTTGGCGAGCGCGCCTTGCGCGAGCCCGATCGTCACCTTCGTGCCTTCGAGGTCGCCCGAAGCGATCTGGCAGCGCGCAAGACCTGCAATCGCGCGGGCGTTCTCGCGATCGGCGCCGAGCACCTCGGCGTAGGCCTTGGCGGCGTTCTCCGCGTCGCCTGCGGCAAGGAGCCCGTCTGCTTCGGCGAGCACTTCCTCGATCTGCGCGCCGATGCCGCTCTTGGCGAGGCGGGCGACGAACTTCTTCAGTTCTGCGTCCGGCAGCGCGCCCATGAAGCCGTCGACCGGCTGGCCGTCCACGAAGGCGAACACGGCCGGGATCGACTGGATGCGCATCTGCGCGGCGAGCTGCTGGTTCTCGTCGACGTTGATCTTGACCATCCGCACGGCGCCCTTGGCCTCGCGCACGACCTTTTCGAGGGCGGGCCCGAGCTGCTTGCAGGGGCCGCACCAGGGCGCCCAGAAGTCGACGATCACCGGGACCTGGCGGGACGTCTCGATGACGTCGGCCATGAAGGTGCGAGTGCTCGATTCCTTGACGAGGTCGCCCGCGGCGGCCGGGGCCGGCCCGGCCATGGTCGAGGCGGAGCCCATGCTCATGAAAGGCTTGTCCATTTCTTCTGCTCCCTGGCGGTCTCCATTCCGGCCGCCAACTTGACCTTCAGATGGTCTCAACCCGGCGCTTCTGCAACCGCCCGGGCCGCCTCAGCCCACGATATCGACGATGAGCGGCTCATGGTCAACCGACCGCAGGAACTTGAGGAGATCGGCCGAGGACAGGCTCACGGTCGCGGTATTGACCAGCGGGTGGCAGCACACGGTCGGGCCTTCCGCGACCTCCTGGTCGAGCACGACCTTGACCCGCTTCTCCCGGTCGTTGATCGCCGAGAACGGCGTCACCGAGCCCGGCTCGACCCCCAGAACCTCGCGCAGGAGGTCCGCCTTGCCGAACGACAGTCGCGCCGCCCCGATCCGGTCCGGCAGGGACTTGAGGTCGACGGTCACCGCCTCCTCGCACACGACCAGCCAGAGCTGGTCCTTCTTGTCCTTCAGGAACAGGTTCTTGACGTGGACGCCCGCAATCTCGCCGCGCAGGGCCTTCGCCTGCTCGACCGTGAACACCGGTTCGTGATCGACGACGACATGGGGAATTTGCAGCTTCCCGAGCTCGGCCAAAAGCGTTTCCCGTGTGTGCGGCATCGCCAGAACGCCCCTTCGTTCGCGTTGGCGCGCGCTATTGCATTTGCGGGCGCTTTACGCAATAAGGGCGGTCCTTCGACAGACCCGGTCGAACGCCGTGCGGGCGTAGCTCAGGGGTAGAGCACAACCTTGCCAAGGTTGGGGTCGTGGGTTCGAATCCCATCGCCCGCTCCAATTCCGCAAAAATTCTCGACCTTGGATGGGGCAGCCAAACCGGTTGTCGCTGAGAGCATAGTGCGTTTCATTCGCAGATTTGCCTGTCGGCAACCCTAATTGTGAGTCGCCGGCGTTGGTCGTATTCTGCAATAATGTTGCAAGCCGAACGTCGGCAGGACTTTGGCGATTTGCAGATGACGCACCCGGACGTCATGCCAAGTCTCTCGCGCCCGGCACTCTGGGCTGCAATTCGCGATGCGGATCTTCCCGGAGCAACTCGGAAGACGTGGTCGACCGACGCCAGTTTGCAGGAGTGGCTCTATGTCGCCCACAATCTGACGGAGGAGTCGGCGCGGCGTCTCGAGCAGGAGTATCGACGCTTCCTCTATCTCAAGGCTGTCGACGGTGGCCTGCTCGCGCCCTCGCGACTCGTGGATCAAGCCTGGCACTTTCACCTTGGATCGGAGGACAACGGCTGGAGTCGCTTCTGCAGGGATGTGCTTTCCGGTCAGCACCTCGAGCATCGGACAGGCTTGTCCCCTGAGGAGGCGCAGTCACTCTATGTCCGCACACTCGACTTGTATCGTCAGGAGTTCGGCGAAGAGCCTCCGCGTGACATCTGGCCAACCGATGTCGACAAGCGAGCGGCGGGGCGTGCGTACGGGCTCGCGAACGTCGGTATCATCGTCTTTCTGTCGGGATCTCTATTGGGAGCGTCGGGCATTGCTTTGTGGACCGGAGGCGCCCTTTTTCTTGCAGGGATTTGCATTTTGGTCGCAGCAAGCCGAATTTCCGTGGGAATCGATCTCCCCCGGAACCAAAACTCAAACTGTGGCTGATGGCGGTGCTGGACCGGAGGAGGACCGTGCTTCCAGGCCTTGCCCGAGATGCGCGTCTGCAGGAGCATCGTTTCCCCGCGACATCCCTTGCAGGCGCAACGCGACGTCCAGATGGAGGATGAAGCATGGAACGCGAACTCTGGCACGGCGGCTGCCAATGCGGCGCGGTTCGCTACGAGTTTACCGTCCGCCCCGTTAACGCGTGCATCTGCCACTGCCGGATGTGCCAGAAGCAGTTCGGGAATTTTTTCGGGTCCTTCGCCGGTGCGCACACGGATCATTTCCGCATCACGCGCGGGACACTGGCGGTGTTCAGGAGTTCCGACGATGCCGAGCGCGGGTTCTGTCGCGACTGCGGAACGCCGCTGACCTATAGGGCGCTGTCGCGGCCGCGGATCTCGGTGTCGATCGGTTCGCTCGACCGGCACAGCGACATGAAGCCCGAATTCCAGTACGGCCTGGAAGCGCGCGAACCGTGGCTCTCCGACATCATGAGTCTGCCGGGCACCAGGACCGGCGACGGCGACAACGGCGAGGGCGATACACCCGAGCGCTTCGACCTGATCCGCAACTCGAACCGGCAGCACCCCGACCACCCGACGCCGGCCTGGCCGCTGCGCAAAAGCGAGTTTTAGAGACGGACGACCGCAAGCCGCCCGTGCACCTTGCGCGGTCAATCCGAACAGAGCGCGTCGATCAGGCGGTCCAGAAACTTTGCCCCCTCAGCGAGGTCGTCCACGGCGATGAATTCGTCCGGCTGGTGCGCCTCGCGCATGTTGCCGGGGCCGAAGACGATGGTCGAAATCCCGACGCCCTGGAAATAGCCGCCGTCCGTCCCGAACGAAACGACCTGCGGCGGTCCGCCATCCCAGAGTCGCTGCACGAGCTTCAGCGAGGGCGCGTTCGCCTCCGGCAGGAGGCCAGGGTAGCGGGCCTCGACGATCGTCCTGAGGCCGGCGTCGGGGTCGCGGGCCCGAAGATCTTCGTCGATGCTGCGGGCAAACACATCGATGTCGGCGAGCAGCGCGTCCGCGTCCTCCTCCGGCACCGGGCGCACTTCCCACAGCATGCGGGCTGACCGGGGGATCACGTTGCGCGCCTCACCGCCAACGACCGTGCCGACGCTGATCGTCGTGTAGGGCGGTTCGAACGGCGATCCCGCGCGTGGCCGCGCGGCGAGTTCGGCGGCCTTCGCCTCGAGGAAGGCGATAAGGCGGCCGACCGCGTAGACCGCGTTGACGCCGCGGTACGGCACCGAGGCATGTCCGCCCTTGCCGGTGATCTCCGTGATGAGTTCGATGCCGCCCTTGTGACCGATGATCGGCTGCATCGTCGTGGGTTCGCCGACGATCGCGATGGCCGGGCGGAACGGCAGCGCCTTCAGGAACGGCTGCAGGTTGCGGGCGCCGAAGCTGCCGATCTCCTCGTCGTACGTGAACGCGATGTGGAGCGGGCGCTTCAACGCGTTTGCCCGTGTCGCCGCGCGCCCGGCCGCGGCGAGCGCGAGGGCGAGAAAGCCCTTCATGTCGACCGCGCCGCGTCCGTACAGCCGGCCGTCACGCTCGGCGAGACGGAACGGGTCCGTCGTCCAGCCGTCGGCAGACGCGGGCACGACGTCCATGTGGCCCGACAGGATGACGCCGCCGTCGATCTTAGGGCCGACGGTTGCGAATACGTTCGCCTGCCGGCCGTCGGGCGAGAAGTCGAGGTGCGCCTCGATGCCCTTCGCGGCGAGCGCTTCGCGCACGTATCCGGCGATGTCCAGGTTGGGCTTGCCGGTGACGGAGGGGAACGCGACGAGATCGCCGAGGAGGCGCTTTTCAGTCTCGAGTGTCGACATGAAGCCCTTCAGCCGTGTTTCTGCCGGTAGGCGGCGAGCACGGCATCGTAGCGCGTAAACTGATTTTCCGCATACTGACGATAGTCGATGCCGGGCGTCTTGAGGTAGACCTCGGAAATCAATCCCCACAGCGCCTCGCGCAGCGCGCTTGCGACCTTCATCGCGTCGTAGGAGCGTTCGAGTCGCGCGTCGACGGGCCGTTCGAAGTAACGCTCGAGCGCGTCGCGTTCCTCGTCCGGGCCGAACGAGTTGTTGGCGGCGAGATTGGCGAGATCGAACATGGCGGTGCCGAACGCGCCGTATTCCCAGTCGATCAGCCACAGCCGCCTGCCGTCGTCGATGAAGTTCGTGGGCAGAAGATCGTGATGGCCGAACACGATCGGGAGCGGTTCCTGCTCGGCTTCCATCTCGTTCGCCACGGCGACCCAGGCCGGCGCGCGCTTGGCAAATGGATGACCTTCGCGCACCAGCGCGTGGCAGTAGTCGCGCAGGACATGGAACACCCAGAAGATCGCCCCCGGTCCCGTCACGTGCTGCGCCACCACGCGGTGGCATGTGCGCAGGAGATCGACGCAGGCCTCCCTGTTGGCGCGCACGTCACTCTCGCCGAAGGTCTTGCCCTCGATGAACCGCAGCACGATGGCGTTGCCTTCGCCGTAAAGGATTTCCGGCGACAGGCCGGCAGCGTGCGCAGCGCGACTGACGATGAGTTCGCGATCGCGAAAGACATGGTGGAACGGATAGTCGACGCCGACGCGCGCGACCCAGCGTCCCTTCGCGTCCGTCACCGCAAAACTTTCGTTGCTGACGCCGCCGCTCAGGCGTTCGAGTTTTGGCGTCCCCGACCAGCAGGGAAGATGGCGCACCTTGTCTTCGGTCGTGCTCGACATGGATCCTCAGTGCAGGAAGTGGCGAAGGCCGGTGAACACCATCGCGACGCCGAGATCGTTCGCGGCGGCGATGACCTCCTCGTCGCGCATCGATCCCCCCGGCTGGATGACCGCCGTCGCGCCGGCGCCGACGACCTCGCGCAGGCCGTCCGCGAACGGAAAGAACGCATCGGAGGCGGCGACGATGTCGCCGTGCTTTGCGCCCACGCGGTCGAGCGTCTCGCGCGCCTTCTGCGCGGCAATGCGAGTCGAATCGACGCGCGACATCTGTCCGGCGCCGATGCCGAGCGTCGCGCCGCCCGCCGCCAGCACGATCGCGTTCGACTTCACGTGCTTGGCAACCTTCATCGCGAACAGCATGTCGGCGCGCTGCTCCGGCGTCGGCGACCGCATCGTGACCACCTTGAGTTCGTCGGCCGTCGCCATCGCCGCGTCGGGATCCTGCACGAGGAAGCCGCCGGACACGGTGCGCACCGCCATGCCGGCGTCGTCATCGCCCGGCGATGCGATCAGGAGACGGATGTTCGGCTTCCGGGCGAAGAGCGCGAGTGCGGCATCGTCCGCAGCGGGCGCGATCACGACCTCGGTGAAGATGTCCAGTATCGCCTGCGCCACGTCTTCCGTGAGCGGACGATTGAGCGCGACGATGCCGCCGAAGGCGCTGGTCGGATCGCATGCGAAGGCCTTCGCGTAAGCCTCCTTCAGCGTCGCCGCCACCGCGACGCCGCACGGGTTCGCATGCTTCACGATCACGCACGCCGCGCGTTCGTCGCGGGCGAATTCCCCCACGCACCGGAACGCGGCGTCGGCGTCGTTGATGTTGTTGTAGGAAAGCTCCTTGCCCTGCACCTGGCGTGCGCCGGCAAGTCCGCCACCGCCCGCGCCGAGGCGATAGAAGCTCGCCTGCTGGTGCGGGTTCTCGCCGTAGCGCAGCGCCTGGACGAGCGTGCCGCCGAGCGCGCGCCACTTCGGGGCCGGCGCATCCGTCTCCTGCGACAGAAGCCAGTTGCTCACGGCGGCATCGTACGCGGCCGTACGGCAGAACGCTTCGGTCGCAAAGCGCCGCCGCAGGTCGTCGGACACGCAGCCGTCGTTTCCCTGAAGCTCGGTCAGGAGGTCGCCGTACTGCGAGGGATCGACCACGACGACCACGTCGCGGAAGTTCTTCGCTGCGGCGCGGATCATCGCGGGGCCGCCGATATCGATGTTCTCGACGATCTCGTCGAACGGCTTTCCCGCCTGAACCGTCGCCTCGAACGGGTAGAGGTTCACCACCACGAGGTCGATGGTGCCGATGCCGCGCGCTGAGAGCGTGCGCATGTGCTCCTCGTCGTCGCGCCGCGCGAGGATCCCTCCGTGCACGTTCGGATGCAGCGTCTTCACCCGCCCGTCGAGAATCTCGGGAAAACCCGTGACGGAGGAGACATCGGTGATCGCGATGCCGGCCTCGGCGAGCCGGGCCGCCGTGCCGCCGGTGGCGATGATCGCGATCTTCAGCTTTTCGAGATCGCGCGCGAGGTCGAGCAGACACGCCTTGTCCGACACCGAAATGAGCGCGCGCCTGATGCGACCTGCCATGAAGCCTCTCCCCGCCTGGGCGGCTTCCTTCATAGCGGCTGGACGCGCGGTCTTCTAGGTCGTCTCGGGCGGCAGTTCGAGGAGCTTCCTGAAACTCCAGGTTACGCGCTCGGTGTCGCCGATGCGGCCGCGAATCACGATCTGGCCGGTGCGCTGCGGCGCCGGGTGGTCGGCAAGCGACACGCTTTCCTCGATGGAAAGCTGGCCGCCCCGGCAGCGGAACAGCCAGTCGCCGGCGCTGCCGTGCAATCGCAGGCCGGACTGGCTTTCGTCCTCCGAAAGCCGGACGGAGGGGTGCAGATGGAACCGGATCGCGAATTCCGGTCGCTGGACGTCGCCATCACGGCAGCGGAACCGGTCTTCGCCGCGCAGGTCCGCGCCGCCCGCCGACAGGAACAGGCGTCGCTCGTGCCAGCAGCCGAAGCGACCCGCGTAGCCGTCGTGAACGGTCGAGATCATCGAACCGAGCGGGCTGTCGTCGAGCTCCGTGCGGCAATCGGTGAGGCCAAGGTAGGCGGGGGATCCCAGCAGCCGCGCGAGCAGTGCGGGCTGTACGGCGACGGCCGCGGAGGCTGCGCCGATCTCCGCCGTGCTGTGGGCTGCCGTCAGGCGTGCAGCAGAAGCCCACGGCGACGTCGGATCGGCCGGAGCGCCACAGTTCACGACGAGGCGCTGCAAGCCGTCGGACAGTTCGAACGCCCCTGGCGCCGGGGCGGCCATGACGTTCCACCCCGCGGGCGGGGGAAGTCCCGTGTCGGCGATCAGGCACGTGTCGCCCGCCGCCAGTCGGCTGTAGCCCGAATAGGGCGCGCGCGCCGGGATCCGGCTGGAGGTTTCCCCTGCTGCATCAAGCACGATGCGCAGGAGGGCGGGAGTGTGATCGCAGACCCCGTTGAAGGTCGCCAGTCCGCCGTCACCATGCTGGAGATAGCGCAGCATCGACAGCATGCGGTCGAGCGTCCCGAAGATCGGCCGCGGCAGTTCGAGGCGCAGGTGTTCCGCGGCGAGCCGGACGAGGAGCAGGTCGCACGCGCGGGCGAGCAGCGTCTGCGGCGAGCGCGACAGATGCCCGCCGTCGGGAAGGATCTGCTGGTCGAGCTCGCGCTCGAGGAGAGCGAAGGCTGCCGCGCGTTCGCTTTCGAAGCCCTTGAGCGCCAGTGCAGCGAGGCACAGGACCGTCGCACTCTGGAGGCGCTCTTCCGGCCGGGCAAATCCCTGCACCGTTGCCGACAACGAGCGAGCCTGCCGCCCGAGGCTCCCGAGAAACTCCCGTTCGAAGTCCGGTCCTGCGTTCTGCAGCAGGAACGGCCCGTTCACGATCCACGCGCAAAGACGCGCGGCACGGATGGCCGGTTTGGCTCCGGCAGGAAGCCGTTCGCCCGGCTGGGCGATCCAGTCCTTGACGGTCGCGCGTGCATGCACGCGGTAGAGCTCGCCGCGCGCACTCCCGAAGTGGCGCAGCCATGCAAATCCGTGCAACGCGTCGAGCCACGGTTCGGGCGCGCCCCTCAGGGCGAACGGCCCTTCCGGACCGCACGTGATGGTCGAGCCGCCGAGCGGGTAGTGCCCCTGGTAGAACTCGGCCGCAAGACCGGGGTCGGCCGGCAGCGGCAACGCCGGGACGGCGCGCAGACCCGCAGGAACCTGCGCGCGCGTGGCAGCGTAGAGTCGCGTGGGGGCGGTGCGGGCGAGCGCGCCGAGGCGCCGCGCGGAGCGTTCGAGAACGCTTCGCACCAGCAACGATCCGACATCTGAAAACGACGCGCTTGCCACGCCTGCTACCTGAGCGACCTGATTCGCCGCTATATGGCAGCCCGGGTCGTTAACGATTGGCTAACGATGTTTGCGGGCGAGGCGGGCGGCGAAGAAGCCGTCCATGCCGAAGCAGGGGAGCGTCCGCAGGAAGCCTTCCGGCGTGACGAGGGTCTCGTGCCCGGCGACGTCGGCAACCGTCACGGGGTCCAGCGTGAACTCGGGGTGGGCTGCAAGGAACGGGGCGATCTGGCGTTCCCCTTCCTCCGGCTCGAGCGAACAGGTGCAGTAGACGAGCGTGCCGCCGTCGGCCACGGCCTGCGCTGCACGGTCGAGCAGCCTCGCCTGAAGGGCCGCAAGCTTCTCGACGTCGGCCGGCTGGCGCAGCCACGGAATGTCCGGGTTGCGGCGGACGGTTCCTGTCGCGGTGCAGGGCGCATCGAGGAGGACGGCATCGAACTTTTCGGTGCCCGTCCACTCGAGGAAATCCGCTGCAACCACCGTTACCTCAAGCTTCAGCCTGGCGAGATTTTCGCGCAGGACGTCAAGGCGCTGCAGCGACCGGTCGATCGCGGTCACGGCGGCGCCCCGCGCGGCGAGCTGTGCAGTCTTGCCACCCGGCGCAGCGCAAACGTCGAGCGCAGTCACCGGGGCTTTGCGGAACAGCGTCGCCGGAAGGGCGGCCGCCTGATCCTGAACCCACCAGGTGCCGTCCGCGTATTCGGGCAGCGCCTCGATCATGCCCTTCGTTTCGGCGATCCTGATGGTGCCGTTCCAGAGGCGCTCACCGCCGAGGACGGTCGCGAGACGGTCGGCGTCGGCCTTGGCGGTGATGTCGAGCGAAGGCTCGCTCCGATGTGCCGCTGCAATCGCTGCCGCACGATCGTCGCCGTAGGCCACCCTCCAGCGATCGAACAGCCACGCAGGCGTGTCGATGCCGGGGTCGGCCTCGGCCCCGATACCCCCGGCGTTCGCCACTTTCCGGAGCACGGCGTTGACCAGGCCGGCGAAATGCCGGGCGCCGGGGTCGGCGCGGGCGATTTCCACGGCCGTGTTGATGGCGGCGTAGGGGGCAACGCCGAGACAGGCGAGCTGCGCCGTGGCGGTGCGCAGGAGGTCGCGAGCACGCCCCGAGCGTGCGGGCAGCGGCTTGTCGAGGAAGCGCGACAGCAGCGCGTCGATCTCGCCCAGACGGCGCAAGGTGGTGGTGGTGATCGAGTAGGCGAAGCCGCGGTCGGCCGGCGTTAGCGATGCAGGCGGCGCGAACGCGCGGCCGAGATCGATGCGCTTGCCGAGAACGGCGGCGACGGCGTCGACGGCGACGCGGCGCGCGTCGAGACCGGCGCTCACCCCCACGGTCCGCGGTGGCCCGCGGGCTCCGGCGCCTGCGCCAGCGTTTCGCCGGCCATCGCCTCGAGCGCGCGCACGCGGTTCTCGGTGTTGGGGTGCGTCGAGAACAGGTTGTCCATCCGCATGCCGCTCAACGGGTTGACGATGAACATGTGCGCGGTCGCCGGGTTCGCTTCCGCCGGCCGGTTCTCGATGTGGTGCGCCGCCGTCGAGATGCGCTCGAGCGCCGAGGCGAGCCACAGCGGGTTGCCGCAGATTTCGGCGCCGCCGCGGTCGGCCGCGTACTCACGGGTGCGCGAGATCGCCATCTGCACGAGCATGGCGGCGATCGGCGCGAGCACGATCATCGCGATCGTCGCGATCGGCCCCATGCCGTTGTTGTCGCGTCGGCCGGCGCCCATCCACATGGCCATGTTGGCGAGGCTCCCAATGGCGCCGGCAATCGTCGCCGTCATCGTCATGATGAGCGTGTCGCGATGCTTCACGTGTGCGAGCTCGTGCGCGATGACGCCTGCCACTTCCTCGCGGGAGAGCTGGTCGAGCAGGCCGGTCGTGGCGGCGACGGCTGCGTTCTCCGGATTGCGGCCCGTCGCGAACGCGTTCGGCTGCGGGTTCTGCATCAGGTAGACCTTCGGCATCGGCAGGCCGGCCCGCTGCGCGAGCGTCTCGACCATCTCGTAGAACTCGGGCGCCGTCTGCCGGTCGACCTCCTGGGCGCCGTACATGGAGAGCACCATCCGGTCGGAGTTCCAGTAGGCGAAGAAGTTGCTGGCGAGCGCCAGCGCGAACGCGATGACCATGCCGGTCTGGCCGCCGATGGCGTAGCCGACCACCATGAACAGCGCGGTGAGCGCGGCAAGGAGGAGGGCGGTACGGGCGTAGTTCATGGCAGGTCCTTGACGGGTTGGTTCGGCCCGAACGGGCCGCTATATGATGGGTTGGCAACCGTTGCGCTACAAGCACCCCGAGATGACGCAAGAAAAACGCGAGATTTCCGATGCCGCCCGCCGCGCCCTGGCAGAAGCCGAGGAACGCCGCCGGACGGCCAGGGCCGCTGAACCGGCCGCTAAGGAAATCAACGGTCCGAAGGGGCCCGAACCCACGCGCTACGGCGACTGGGAGAAGAAGGGCATCGTTTCCGACTTCTGAACGGCTTGCCGAACCCGGAACCCGGATTGTAAAGCTCACGCGCTTTTCACATTCCCGGGAAGGGTTCTCCGTTCATGTCGAAGCGCGGCAGCGTCAAGAAGGTCGTCCTCGCCTATTCCGGCGGCCTCGATACCTCCATCATCCTGAAGTGGCTCCAGGAGACCTACGGCTGCGAAGTCGTGACGTTCACGGCCGACCTCGGCCAGGGCGAGGAACTGGAGCCGGCGCGCCGCAAGGCCGAGATGCTCGGCATCAAGGAGATCTTCATCGAGGACCTGCGCGAGGAATTCGTGCGGGACTTCGTTTTCCCGATGTTCCGGGCCAACGCGCTCTACGAGGGCGTCTACCTGCTCGGCACCTCGATCGCCCGTCCGCTGATCGCCAAGCGCCTCGTCGAGATCGCCCGCGATACCGGGGCCGATGCTGTGGCGCACGGCGCGACCGGTAAGGGCAACGACCAGGTCCGCTTCGAATTGACGGCGTATGCGCTCAACCCGGCGATCAAGATCATCGCGCCCTGGAGGGAGTGGACGTTCAAGTCGCGCACCGACCTCATCGACTTCGCCGAGAAGCACCAGATCCCGGTGCCGAAGGACAAGAAGGGCGAAGCGCCGTTCTCGGTCGACGCGAACCTCCTGCATTCCTCCTCCGAAGGAAAGGTGCTGGAGGACCCGTGGGAGGAGCCTCCGGCTTACGTCTTCCAGCGGACGGTCGCGCCCGAGGATGCGCCCGACAAGGCGACCTACGTCGAGATCGGGTTTGCCAAGGGCGACGCCGTGTCGATCGACGGCAAGGCGATGAGCCCGGCGCAGCTTCTCGCGCACCTCAACGACCTGGGGCGCGTCAACGGTATCGGCCGCGTCGACCTCGTCGAGAACCGCTTCGTCGGCATGAAGTCGCGCGGGATCTACGAGACGCCCGGCGGCACGATCCTCTACACGGCGCACCGGGCGATCGAATCGATCACGCTCGATCGCGAGGCGGCGCACTTGAAGGACAGCCTGATGCCGCGCTACGCGGAGCTCGTCTACTACGGCTTCTGGTTCTCGCCCGAGCGCGAGATGCTGCAGGCGCTCGTCGACAAGAGCCAGGACCGCGTGTCGGGCACGGTGCGGCTGAAACTTTACAAGGGCAACGTGATCGTCGTCGGCCGGAGCTCACCGAACTCGCTCTACTCGAACGAACTCGTGACGTTCGAGGACGACCGCGGCGCCTACGACCAGAAGGATGCGGAGGGCTTCATCCGACTCAATGCCCTAAGGCTCCGGACGCTCGCGGCCCGCCGGTCCTCGGTCGAGTGACGCGCGAGCCCCCGGCGCACGTGCTGGCGTTCCTCGACGACCTCGAGACGCAGGCGACGGCGCACAAGGCGAATCGCTCGCTCAAGGCCCATCTCGTCGCGACGTGGCGCATCCTCGTGCAATGGGATGCGCCCGAGCCGGTCGCGCTGGCGGGCCTTCTGCACTCGATCTACGGGACAGAAGCCTTCGACGTGGCCACCCTCCCGCCGACGCCTCGGAACCGGGCGCGTGTGCGCGCCCTCATCGGCGCCGAGGCGGAGGACGTCACGTACCGGTTCTGCGCGCTGCATCGCGACGAGTTTCTCCGGGCATCGGGCCAGTCGGAAATCAGCGATCGATTCGGACCCGAACCGTTACCGGTGAGTGCTGGCCAGGCGGCGGCGCTCGCCGAGATCCTGCTCGCCAACGAGGTCGACCTGGCAATGGCCAAGAAGGGGCCGGACCAGGCGAAAATCGTTGCGAAAGTCGCTCCCGTCTACCAGATGATCCGGGACCGCCTGCCGGTCCGGGTCCGTGCGCACGCCGTGGCGCTCGGGCTTCCGGCCTAGGTCGACGGCAAACCTTCACAGTCGTGCTGCAGGAAAACCTGCGCCAAGGCGCTCCGGGCGTGCTATGTCGCGCCGCAACATCAGACGAGTTCGGACCTTTCATGCTGCGCAACATTGCGATCATCGCCCACGTCGACCACGGCAAGACCACGCTCATCGACCGCCTCCTCGCCCAGTCGGGCGCCTTCCGCGAGAACCAGCGGGTGGCCGAACGCGCCATGGATTCGAACGACCTCGAACGCGAGCGCGGCATCACCATCCTCGCCAAGGTGACGTCGATCGACTGGAAGGGCACCCGCATCAACATCGTCGACACGCCGGGGCACGCCGACTTCGGCGGCGAGGTCGAGCGCATCCTCAACATGGTCGACGGCGCGGTGCTGCTGGTCGACGCCTCCGAAGGGCCGATGCCGCAGACCAAGTTCGTGCTGCAGAAGGCGTTGAAGATCGGGCTTCGGCCGATCGTCGCCATCAACAAGATCGACAAGGCGGACGAACGGCACGTCGAAGTGATCAACGAGGTGTTCGACCTCTTTGCCGCGCTCGATGCGACCGACGACCAGCTCGACTTCCCCATCCTTTACGGTTCTGCGAAGCAGGGCTGGATGGCCCGTTCGCCCGAGGGTCCGAAGGACGACATGTCGGCCCTGTTCGACCTGGTGATCGAGCACGTACCCGCGCCGATCGTCGAGGAAGGACCGTTCCGGATGCTTGCGACCACGATCGAGGCGAACCCGTTCCTCGGCCGTATCCTCACGGGCCGCGTGCGCTCCGGCACGGTGAAGCCGAACCAGTCGATCAAGGCGCTGTCGCGCGACGGGTCCGTGGTGGAGCAGGGCCGCGTGTCGAAGGTCTTGGCCTTCCGCGGGCTCGAGCGCCAGCCGGTCGAGCTCGGGTCGGCGGGCGACATCATCGCGATTGCCGGTCTCTCGACGGCGACCGTCTCCGACACGATCTGCGCGCCCGAGGTGAGCGAGCCGATCGCCGCCCAGCCGATCGACCCGCCAACGCTGTCCATGACGTTCCGCATCAACGACGGACCGTTCGCCGGCCAGGAAGGCGACAAGGTGCAGAGCCGCGTCATTCGCGAGCGGCTCTATCGCGAGGCAGAAGGCAACGTGGCGCTGCGCATCGCGGACATCCCGGGCGAGGCGGACTCGTTCGAGGTATCGGGCCGAGGCGAACTCCAGCTTGCGATCCTGATCGAGACGATGCGGCGCGAAGGCTTCGAACTGACCGTCGGCCGGCCGCGCGTGGTGATGCGCAAGAACCCCGAGACGGGGCAGATGGAAGAGCCGATCGAGGAAGTGATCATCGACGTCGACGAGGAGTTCACCGGCGCGGTCGTGCAGAAGCTTTCCGAACGTCGCGCAGAACTGAAGGATATGCGCCCCTCCGGCACGGGGCGGCAGCGGCTGGTGTTCTTCGCGCCGACGCGCGGCCTGATCGGCTACCAGGGCGAGCTCATGACGGATTCGCGCGGCACCGCCATCATGAATCGCCTGTTTCACGGATACGCCGACCACGTGGGCGACATTCCTTCGCGCCACACGGGCGTGTTGCTGTCGAACGCGGCCGGCGAGGCGGTGGCCTATGCGCTGTTCAACCTGCAGGACCGCGGCCCGATGTTCATCGAGCCGGGCGCGCGCGTCTACGAAGGCATGATCGTGGGCGAGCACACGCGCGGCAACGACCTCGAGCTCAATGTGCTGAAGGGCAAGAAGCTCTCGAACGTGCGCGCGGCCGGCAAGGACGAGAACATCCTGCTCACGCCGCCCATCCGCATGACGCTCGAGCGCGCGCTGTCCTACATCCAGGACGACGAGCTCGTCGAAGTGACCCCGAAGTCGATCCGCCTGCGCAAGGCGATTCTCGACCCGAACGAGCGCAAGAAGGCGGAACGCGCGCGCACCGCCCAGCCTGCGTAAACCATAGGAACCCGAAGCGCCCAAGGTCGTACTTGCGCAAGCAGCGCCGGTTCCGACATGGTGTCGCGCAGTTTCAACAGGGAAGTGCCCGCATGCGCATCGACGCGATTTCCATCGGCAAGGACCCGCCGCGCGAAGTGAACGTGATCGTCGAGGTCCCGGTCGGCGGCGAGCCGATCAAGTACGAGATGGACAAGGCGGCGGGCACGCTGATCGTCGACCGCTTTCTCTATACGTCGATGCGCTATCCCGGAAACTACGGCTTCATTCCGCACACGCTCTCCTCCGACGGCGACCCGATCGACGTGCTGGTGGCAAACCAGCGCGGCATCGTGCCGGGCGCCGTGATGGCCGTGCGCCCGATCGGCGTCCTCAAGATGGAAGACGAGGCCGGCGGCGACGAGAAGGTGATCGCCGTCCCGACGACGCGACTCACGCGCCGTTACGAGAAGGTGCACTCCTACAAGGACCTTCCCGAGATCACGCTCGAGCAGATCCGGCACTTCTTCGAGCGCTACAAGGACCTCGAGCCCGGCAAGTGGGTGAAGGTCATCGGCTGGGGCGACCAGGCCGAGGCGCACGACCTCATCAACGAGGCGATCAAGCGCTACAACGGCGACAAGGCGGCGGGCTGAACGCCCGCCGGCCGATCCTCTAGAGGCTCTTCGGCGCCGGCAGCCCCCGGCGCGCGCACGCGGCGCGGACCGTGTTGTGCAATAGGCAGGCGATCGTCATCGGCCCGACGCCACCGGGCACCGGCGTGATCGAGCCTGCGACCTTGGCGCAATCGTCGTAATCGCAGTCGCCGACGATGCGGCTCTTGCCGTCGCGCTCGATCCGGTTGATGCCGACGTCGATCACGCAGGCGCCGGGCTTCACCCAGTTGCTCTTCACCATCTCGGGCCGGCCGACGGCCGCAATGAGCAGGTCGGCGCGCCGGCAGACTTCTGGAAGATCCTTCGTCTTCGAGTGCGCGATCGTCACCGTGCAGCTTTCCTGGAGCAGCAGCTGCGCAACCGGCTTGCCGACGATGTTCGAGCGACCGATGACCACCGCCTCGAGCCCGGCGAGCGAGCCGAGTTCGTCCTTCGCCAGCATCACACAGCCGACCGGCGTGCACGGCACGAGGGCCTCCTGTCCGGTCGCGAGGCGGCCCGCGTTGACCACGTGAAACCCGTCGACGTCCTTCGCCGGGTCGATCGTGTTGATCACCTTGTCGGCGTCGATGTGTTTCGGCAGCGGCAACTGCACGAGAATGCCGTCGACCGCCGGATCGGCATTGAGCTTCTGGATCAGGTCGAGGAGCTCCTTCTCCGACGCGGTCTCCGGCAGCCGGTGCTCCCAGCTGTTCATGCCGACCTCGACGGTCTGCTTGGCCTTGTTGGCGACGTAGACCTTGCTCGCCGGATTTTCGCCGACGAGCACCACCGTCAGTCCGGGCGTGAATCCGTTCTTCGACTTCAACTCCTCCACGGCCTTCGCGATGCGGCCGCGCAGCCGCTCGGCAAATGCCTTTCCGTCGATCACCTTGGCCATGGTTCAGGTCCTCGTTGTCTGGTGTTGCGCGTGAGCAGAGAGTGTCTTGAGCCTGTCGTGCAGCGCCGACTCGGGGAGTCCGATGCGCAGGATCTTCGTTCGGCCGGATTCGCCACGATGGATCGCGATCGACGATTTTGGAACATGAAGCTCCGCCGACAGCAGCCGGACGACGGCGTCGTTGGCCTCGCCGTCCTTCGGTCGCGCCCGCACCTTGACCTCGAGCGACGGCGGGTCGAGCGCCACCGCCGTTACCGCATCGCGCGACGCGCCCGGCTGGACGCGCACGGTGAGGAGTGTCGCCCTGTCGTCCGTTCGCGTCTTCAAAGGAGCGACTGCGTCCACTGGTTGATCGCGATCGCGGCGAACTGCAGGAGCACGATCAGGATCACGGGCGAAATGTCGATGCCGCCGAGGTCCGGCAAGAGACGCCGGATCGGCGCGAGCGCAGGCTCGGTCAGGCGGCGAAGGGCATAGCGCACCTGGCCCACGAACGGGTTGCGCGCGTCGAGCACGCGGAAGTTCGCGAGCAGCTCGACGATCACCGAAATGATCACGGCCCACATGTAGAGGTTGATCAGGGTGAGGATGAGCCAGATGAACGGGTACATGGGCCTAGGGCGCGCCAATGGTTTCGGGACCGCGGCGAGGTGTAACGGCCCGGCGGGCGGGGCGCAAGCGCCGCTCTCGTCGCGCCCTCGGGTTTGCTTGACTGGGGCGGGCAAGGCCTCTAGAAGCGGGGTCGGAACGGGGCAGTAGCTCAGCTGGGAGAGCGCGGCGTTCGCAATGCCGAGGTCAGGGGTTCGATCCCCCTCTGCTCCACCATTATCAAGTATCAATTCTTTGGTATTTAGTTGTTTTGTACGGGCAAGGGCCAGCGAGCATGCATCCCAGATGAACCCGACCTGAGCCGCGATCGGCAATCATCTCCAGTAAGACAACCAGTGTATTGTCTAATGCGTGGTCACATCGCGTTGTATTTCCTTGTAACCAGGTCCTTTACCACCTCAACACGGTCATACATATGAACCACAGGGATGGGACGACCTGCGACCAAAACTTTCTCATCTTCTAACCTCCAGAGGTCTGAATGATCTCCGCATAAGGTCAAAACGGGACCTTCATTCGATGAATATATCCGAACATTATTGAAGCCCCCGTCAATGATGACCTTGTTAAGCATTGGTTGATCTACGATTTTGTATACCCTCTTTGTCATTTCAATTACTATTATTGAAACCAGACGTAGTATTGTTTTTGAACATCCTATGATAGTACCGGCACAAATAATCGGGTGTCCAATAGCTTTGTTAAATTCGTCTACGCCGTACATTGAGTGGTACCAATGATTATCGGGGCGCTCGAAGTCAGCGCTGAATTTCATTCCGTTCTGTGCAAATAAGTGAAGCTCCGAGTTATCAATATTTGCAAATGGGTCGGCTTGAAAAAATACGTCTCGCACATCGGAAATCATAACATTGGTATAGCATAGGTTTATCTTCAAAAAGTTTTCGTACTCAAACCAACGACCAGCAATCGGATACATCCATCTACTAAGACACTTTTTAAGCTCTGTTTCGAAGAAAAATCGTGATCCGGTTTTTAATAGACAAAACAATCGTAATATTGAAATTTGAATTCTATATAACATTTTTGCAACCAAATACTTTTGAATCAATAGCCAGCTGCTCTCTGTCGGGATAATTATTATATTGTATTTAAGACTAATTGAGGAAATGTTTTCGTCTGATACATCAGTAATAATCGCAATATCTACGTTATCCTTACAGTTTTTCCTCGCTGAAACTGCAAATGTGTAAAAATCTTGAATTTTTATACCTGTAGCAAATCCCAGGATGAGATTTCTTTCCGGTCTGTCCCGCATCACCTTTGCTTTCTGTTCTAGCTGTTTTTCATGGCTGTTATTGCCACCCACCCCCAAGACCCCCATACCCGCGGGTCTTCGGACTAAAAAGCATACCTTTCCAGCAGCTTATTCTTCTAACTTGGCACGACATCACGGGTCTAATGCCTTATACGGATCGGAAGTGCACCACGTTACCCTGCTCGGGCAATGGAGTGCAGTTTGAAGCCCAAGCCTCTATAGTTTGCTGCCGCTTCTCCAGCGCCTTGCTGCGCCGGTAGGCGAGTTCAACCGCGTTGCCGACCTTGTGAGATCGCGCAAGCTCAACAATGTTACGTGAAAGGTCGTCTCATCTCCGCACCAATCTCGAAACGAGCTTCGGAAACCGTGTACCGTCCTTGTCCACTCCCATCTTCCTGAGCAGCATTTCGATTGGCGTATGAATTAGAGGTTTGCCCGGCTTGAACTCCGGAAGCACGTAATCCGAACTGCTGTGCGCATGCAGTCGGTTCAACACATCCAATGCAGGTTTGGAGAGGGGAATCGGGTGAAGCTCGGCTCGCTTGGTCCTATGAAGCCGGAATCCTCCACACTGCGCCCGCTAGATCAAGCTCCTCCCGTTTGGCCTTCAATGCCTCACTCGTCCGGCACGCGGTGAGGATCGTCGCCTCCAAAGCTCTTGCTGCTAACGCATCCCGTTCTCCAAGTTGCAGCACCAGCCGATTTTCCATCGCGGGCAGATGCCCTCGAGCGAGACGGGGAGGACGCCTTTGCGGTAGCCGTGCCATCGCGCGGAATTGTCGCCGTCTCTCCAACCGTGGACCATAGTCCAGAACCTACTCGATCCGGCTGCGCACACGTGACGCCGTTTCGTGCTTGGTTGACCAGATTGGGCTTAGTACGCCCAAAACCTCTACTGTGCCGACCGACCGAAAGCCCGCGGATCGGAGCGCAAATAGGTGGTCATGGTTTGTCCCCACTGGTAGCGGTGCTTCTCGTCTCGCCAACCACTTTCCAGAGGGGCAACGAGAAGGTCGGCGCACTCTGCTCCACCATTTCCGCCAAGTTCGTTGCCATGATCCTCGCGCTTCGCCCGCGACGCCCATCCGGCGCGCTCGTGAAACAAAAGGAGGCCGGACGGGCCGGCCTCCAGATGAACGAGCTCCGGGTACGCAATACTTCCATCCCGGATAACTGTCAGTCCGCAAGAGTCGAACCAGCCGCGCGACCGCAAGATGTAGTCGTTCCGAAGCGGTCCCTGTCGAAATAACGGCCGCGCAGGCGGGTCAGCCGCTTTCGCGTTGCAAAGTGCAATTGCAGTCTGCAACGTCGGCGCGGCTGCGCGACGCGAGCCAATGGTCGAGGAACCGGTCGAGCCACTGCTCGACGGCATGGTCGTGGATGAGGCGGCCTTCGAGATGGGCGTCCCGGTCCTGCGCTCCCGGCAGCGAGAACCGGTGCGCGGCCCGCGCTGTCCAGCGGTGCACCATGGCGAGCGTCACTTCCGGATGGAACTGGAGCCCGAACGCGGTGTCACCGTAGCGCATCGCCTGGTTGCGGAAGTCGTCACCCTCGGCGAGCAATTCGGCTCCGGCCGGAAGGTCGAAGCCTTCCCGGTGCCAGTGGTAGACCTTCTCCGGCCACGGTCCCAGTTCCGCGCCTTTCGGCGTGGGCCGTACGGCGTAATAGCCGATCTCGGCGCGACCTTCGGGATGCGGCGAGACCTTCGCCCCGAGATGGCGCGCCAGAAGCTGCGCGCCGAGGCAGATGCCGAGGTAGGGGACGTTCTGGTCGAGCGGCCGGCCGATCCAGTCGATCTCGTAGCGGATGAAATCGAGCTGCGTGCAGTCGTTGGCGCTCATCGGGCCGCCGAACACCACCACGCCCGCGTACTCCGAAAGGTCTTCCGGCAGCGTGTGACCAAGGCAGGGGCGGCGCACGTCGAGGGCGTAGCCGCGCTTCCTGAGCTTCACACCCACCCGGCCGGGGGTCGAGGTCTCCTGGTGGACGATCAGCAGCACCTTGCCGGGTGCGGACGGGAAGACCGGCACGCTCATCGCGGGTCTCCGGTCAGCCGATCGCGGACGCGGCAGACGTCCGCCGCGCGGGTCAGCCGCCGTTGCCGGGGTAGCTTGGATACTGGCCGTAAGCATAGGGTTGGAAGGGCGGGTTGGCGGAGTAGCCACGGACGCGCGGATAACCCCAGTAGTGCCAGTGGCCGTAATTGCGTGGCGCCCAGTACTGCCGGTCGGTCGGCAGTGGCGGGTGGCCGGGCGGCAGCATGTTGGCTTCCGACAGGTTCGAGGTCGGATGTCCGGGTCCGCACCAGTAATAGGACAGGCAGCCGCCTGCCTGGGCCGGCTGGGTGGTGGCGAGAACGGCCGACACGGCGGCGCCCGCCAGCAAATGCTTCAATGACCTGTCGTGCATCCTGCCAGTTCCCGTTCGAGGACCGATTGCAAAGGATATGCACGATCTTGGTAAACGGAGGGTGAACCGGTCGTGTCATGCGGAAACCATCGATACGGCGGGCCGGCCGCCAGCAGGACCCTCGGCACATATCACAATCGTGATCGAAGATGAACGCGAGCCGAACGAGAGGGTCGGTAAACGGCGGCCGCCATGCGGGCAGCGCAGGCTGTCACCGTCGCGCTATCGAGACGTGCGCGCGAAGCCCTCCGCCGGCACCGCAATCGTCCGCAGCGGCGCGAGGAGAAGCGCAGCCAGCGGCTTCTGCCAGCGCAGTTCGACGCTGCGGTGCAGGGCGACCGCCAGACCCGTGACCACGGCGGTGGCGAGCACGATCCGCACGGAGACGGGCGGAACCACAGGCGCAAGCTCGCGCATGACGATCAGCCCGATGTTCTGGTGGATCAGATACAGGGGATAGCTGACAAGACCGAGCAACGTCACCGCACGCGGTATCCGCAGGCGGGTCATGCGAAGCCCTCCGAAAGCCAGAATGCCGATCGCGAGGCCAAGCCAAGGCAGGTCTGCAAAGCGCGGGGATATCGTGAGCAGCACCGCGGCCACCACGCTCGCTGCGGTCAGGGCCCGTGACCAGCCGGACCGCGATTCCCAGGCTATGATGCCGACCAGGAAGAGTGGCGCGAACGGCGCAATCAGGAGCTCCTGCGATACGAAGCCCGCATGCACGCCGGCCGGAAGGTCTTCGGCGGCAAGGGCCATCACCATCGCCACGGCGCAGAACAACGCCCAGGCGAGCGACATCGAAAGGCCTCGCGCCACGACATAGAGCACGGCGAACAGCGCGTAGAACTTCAGTTCGACCACGAGAGACCAATACGCTCCATCAACCGGTGGCCAGCCCGGGATCGCCTCGAGCCACACGAGGTTGCCGAGCGCGTGAAGCATGCCGATCTCGCGGCCCGGCAATCCGGCGATCGCCACGGCGACAAACGTCATCACGACCGCCGCCATGTATGCCGGCTGCAGCCGGGCCACGCGTTTGGCGAGAAACTCCGCCACCGTCGGCGTCCGCTCCAGCGTCATGAAGATGCAGAAGCCGCTGATGGCGAAGAAGAGGTCGACGCCGTAAGCGCCGATCGGGAAGGAGAGCGGCATCGAGTCGGCACGGTAGTAATGAGCCGGGAACCGGGTCGTGTAGTGAAACAGGAGCACTGCCGCGATCGCGATCGCGCGCAGCCCATCGACGTTTTCCAGCCGCTCTCTGCCCGTTGTCCCGTCCACCCGCATTTATGGAGCAATACTTGCGCAATACTAACCTTTGACTATGCTTCTGACGACAAATCGAGGCCCTATCGTGTGAATTCTACGAAAAATTCTTGTAGACAGCGGGGCGAGTTTTACTCGATCGCCATATGCTTCGCGGTGACGACACGGCGGAGCGGCGACAGAACACGGGCCGGACCGCGACGGCCAAGCGGTCATCAAGCCAGGTGGCGATGACCTGCCCGGCGATGATCTAAAGGCTTGGGTATGAAAAATCCCAGCCGTTCTCGCAGTACTTGCACCACGCGTCGTCGATCTCGGGTTCCGACTCGTTGCCGATCAGGAGGCGCGCTCGCTTGTAAAACTCCTCGACATCCAAACCGTCTGGAAGCATGTCCAATAGACAGTCCACAATTTCACTATCGACGGAAGTCGAGTTCATCAGATCAATCCAATAATGCGCCAATATGCCCTAACGTAAAAATAGTCGTTGTGCAAAGCTTAGGTGTTCCAAGCGGTGACTACCCTACCCAAAGAGAACAGTACCATGGACCGCAGGACAATGGCTTAGGCTACCCTCTTTCTGGTACTCGATACGGCGATTCACACGCGTCCATCACGCGGGCACGCGGAGGCGTTGTTATCCTTTATGGGCGCGGCCGCGACTCGCCGACTCTGAACAGGCAGTCACCTTCAACAAGAATTCCTGCCGCTGGACATCCAGGGGTAAAACAAATGGAAATGGCCACGAGTGGCTGTTCTGACTGTATAATGACAGTCGAAGGCGCGGTATTGTCAGCGCGAAGTGCCTCTAAACATCTGGTTTCTGAGAAAACGAAAAACGGATTTTAAAGGCTGTCCTAACGGATGCTAGACGTTCGACACTGTAAGGTTCGTGCGACGAATAACGAACGCGCGTAACTGACGACATAGCATCTCAAGAGAGGACTGCAAGCAACATGACGAACAAAGTACTCGCTACACTTGGTTTAGCTTCGTGTCTCTCGCTGAGTATTGGTCCAGCCAGCGCTGCAACATTTAATATTACGTTCGCCGAAAACGGCGGAAGTCTTTCTCTTGGATCTTTTGATGCACCCTCTAGCGGCGGAACAGTTACAGCATTCAACGTGGCTATAGGTTCAATAACATACAAATACTTGTTTGATGTTCTAGGGCTTCCCCCTCTATCGTATGATCTCGCCACGAACACTCTTTCCAAAAACTCCGATAATCCTGCAAATCAATTGAGTGTAGACGCTAATCTTCGCGTTCTGGCGTTTGATAACGGGCCTCTGAGGAGTTACTATTTCGGGGCGTTCAATCCTACTTCAGGGCGAATAGAATTTGATTTTGCTGCAGGTTCATACACCATAGCGGCTGTACCTATCCCCGCCGCCCTCCCACTCTTCGCCACAGGCCTCGCCGCCGTCGGCTACGTCGGGCGCAGGCGCAAGGCTAAAGCTGCCGCATGATCCTTAGACACTGCAGTTAAGGGCCCCGGTCACCATCCGGGGCTTTCGTTTGTGAGAGGAAGGTGTTCCTTACTGTGACTCCCACCCACCCCCTAGAACACCAAACCCGGGGGGTTTTCTGCCGAAAGCGTGTGTTTCCGCGCGACCCGCTTACCAGGTGCTTACCGACACAGCGGCGCATGAGCGACAACCACGGCTAAGTATTTGATTTTATTGGTGCCGCTTGCGTGACTCGAACACGCGACCCCCTCATTACGAATGAGGTGCTCTACCAGCTGAGCTAAAGCGGCCCGGGGCGTCCCTGGACGGCGGAGGGCTTCTCCTAGCCCCAATGGGCCGTCAATTCAACAGGCTTCCTCAGCCACCGGCGATGCGGGCGACCCAGCTGCGGCGGCCGGCGTCCGATTCCGATGCTTCGGGACCCGGATCGTCCGGCTGGTGGAAGCCGGCTCGCCGTCCGGCCGTGTCGTCCGCAACGTCCACCGGATCGGCGACCACGACGGCCGCGACAGGCGGCATCGGCTTCTCGACGGGGGCCGGCGGCGTCTCTTCGGGTTCCTCGGGCGCGACGGCCTCAGGCGCCTCCTCCTCAACCGGGGCAGGTTCCGGCGGCGGAACTGCGGCCGCTGGCGACGGCAGCGCCTCCATCGCCTGCGTGAGCTGGTCGAGGATCGCGGAGCCTTGCGGGTTCGATGTCGGCGTGCGCCATTCGAACCGCCCGATGTCTCCGGTCACCGGAGAGGCAGCGAGCCACTCGGTCGAGACGTAGCCTTCGGGGTCGACCCACGCCGGATCCTGCGGCCCGCGCAACGCCCGCGACAGCCACTCGCGCACCTTGCCGCGGTCGGCGAACTGGCCGTCCTCGATCTCCGCCATCAGCACGCACACGCGCGGCGAGGGATTGTTCTCCGTCCACGGATGGAGCGCCGAGCGCGCCTCCTGCCATTCGGACGCGTCGATCGCCGCCTTTGCGTGCACCACTGCACCGTCCTCGCCGCCATGCGACACGCGCATCAGCGCGCGCACATGCTTCAGCCGGTCGAGCGGGCCGTCGCCGAACCGTGCGAACGCGTAGACGTTGCCAAGTTCGGGATGCGGCGTGAGCGCCCACGTCTTCTCCACGACCTTGCGCGCCCGCCGCAGCGAGCCTTGTGCGCTCAGGCGACGGCCGGCGACGACGGCGGCCGGCACGAGCGACGGGTCGAGACCGTTCGCCTTGAGCGCATAGCTCAGCGCCTTCGGTTCGTCCGTGTCCTCGGCCGCCAGCGCCTGCGCGGTCAGGATCGAGGCGAGCGCGCGGTTGTAGGACTTCTCGTCGATCAGCCGGTTCTGGCGCTGCCGGTTGAGCAGCGTTTCTGCCGTCGCCCAGTCGGCGGCAACCGCGGCTTCGGCAAGCAGCGCCTGCGACGCCCACGTGAGGCCCGGGTTGCGCTCCGCTGCGCGCTTGGCAAGAAGCGCCGCCTTCGCGTGGTCGCCGTTGCGCTTGGCTTCCGCGTAGAGGCCGCGCAGGCCGAGAAGCTCGGTCGTGGGATCGCCGAGCATGCCTTCGAACACCTGCTTCACTTCCTGGTGGTTGCCGGCAAGCTGCGCGGATTGCGCTTCGAGCAACTTCACCAGCGGACTGTCGCCCAAGACGCGACTGGCGACCTTCGCCTCGCGCCGTGCCGTGTCGAGGTCGCCGGCGCCGATGGCCACGAGGCCGTTGGTGAGCGCGTCCGTTCCGCGCCTAGTGCGCCGCGCATTCCAGTAGGACCCGAGCGCCCACGGCGAGCCCACGACGTAGAGCGTGATCCAGAACAGGAGCCACAACGCCGCGGCGGCGGCTGCCAGCAGCAGCACGGCGCTGAACACCGACAGCTCGATCACGTAGCCGCGCCAGTCGATCGTCAGGTGGCCGGGATTGTCGGCGAACCAGGTCAGGACGAACGCGACGCCGGCGATGATCAGAAACGTCCAGACGAGGCGGATCATGGCGTTGCCTTCGATTGGGAGGCCGAAACCTGCTGGACCGCGTCCTGCAGGGCCGCCTTGATGGCGACGTCGGCGTCGATGCGGGCCTTTGCTCCGCGCATCCAGTCGGCGACCGCCTGCGGCGGGTTCGCGGTGGCGGAAAGGATCGTCAATGCCGCCGCGATGTCGCCCTTCTCGACGCTCGGCGTGGCCGCCTTTACCGTTTCCGGCCAGACCACGTCCTCGCGGCGGTGCACCTTCACCACGTTTTCGAGCCGCGACGTCAAGGCGTTCCAGAACCCGCTCTCCGCCGGCGCGGGCGGCGGTTCGGTCGCGGCAGTGACGGAGGCGGCGACGTTGGCATAGGCCGTCTGCAGCGCCGCAAGCGTCGGCACGCCAGCGGGCGCGAGCGTCTTCAGCGATTGCAGCGCAGTGACGGTCGGCGCCGCGGCGATCGCTGCGTCGAGATCCTGCGCGAACGGCTGGCCGCCGGCGATCCTTGCGGCAAGCGCGTTCAGCGGCGCGAGGACGGCGGCCGGCTGCTGCGCCGACTGGGCCTTCTCCAGTCCTTCCGTCACCTTCTTTTCGAGCCCGTCCACGCGGCCCGCCAGCGCGTCGACAGCCGGCTGTGCGGACGGCGGGGGTGGCGGAAGCGCCGCCACCTTCGCGTCGAGGTCCTTCAGGCGCTGGTCGAGCTCGCCGATCTTCTGCGTCACGTCTGTAGGAATCGCCTGCGCTGCGCCGCCGGCGGCGCTTGCGGCGTTCGACAGGGCTGCGCGAAGGTCCTTCACCGCCGCCTGCAGATCCGTGACCGATTTCGCTTGGCTCGTGAGTTGCGCCGCGACGGCCGGATCCGCCACGGGCTTGCCGCCGGATGCGACCTGGGCCGCGAGCGGGTCGACCTTGTCCTTGAGCGTTGCGAGCGAACTCTTGGCGTCGGCGAGGTCGCGACCGAGGGAATCGATCGTGCTTTCGGCCTTCTGCAGCCGGGCCGTGAGGCTCGCGATCTGGTCGTCGTTGCCGGGAAGGTAGTTGTTCGTCAGCCACCACATGCCGCCGGCGCCAAGCAGCGTCGCGGCCAGCAGGCCCAGTGCCCAGGCGCGGACGCGGCCGGAGCGGCGCGGCGTCGATGTCGGCGGCTCCGTGACCCTCGCCGGTTCCTCTGCGCGAGCGTTGGCTATGGCCTCGTCGACAAACACCGGCTCCGGCTCGGAACGGTCGACCACGGTTTCGGCGTCTGCTTTCGCCGGATCGACGTGCTCGACGACCGTTTCGGACGGGCGCTCCGTCGGTTCGCCCGATGCGGTGTCGCTTGCCGAATTGCCTTCCGAGACTGCAGCCGCTTCGGCGACGGGTGTCACGTCCTCAGCCTTGAGGTCGATCGTCTCGGGCTTCAGGCCTGCGCGCGCCCGCCTCTCTTTGCGGTTCATCGTCTGCCGCTCCATTCGCGTCGGTTAAGGCAACCAGTGCGGAGGCGTTGGCCTGACCGTCAGGCCGAGGGTTGAGCCAGCTGCGCGAGCATGCCTTCTTCTGTCGGGGTGGAAGCTACCGACACTGCCGCCCGAGGTAAAGCGCCGGAAACGACGCGGGCGGCGTTAAGGGAAATGCAGTAGTAGCGCAGGCTTTCCGCCTGCTTCGCCAATCCCGCCTTCACCACGAGATCGACCCAGATCTTCGCCGTCCGCGGCGAGTAGAGCAGGACACCGGAATCGGCCGGATCGGTCAGGAGCGCCAGCGCGACATCGTCGAGCGCTTCTGCTGCAACCGCCTGGTAAAGCACCACGCGGTCGACGTTGAACCCCAGCGCGCCCAATTCCTCTTCGAGGCTGCCGGTCGTGACTTCGCCGGAGGGGTAGAGCAGCGATCCTGCGTGCGGCAGAAGCTCTTTCGTCACGTGGTCGATCACGCCCCCGACGTCACCGGATGCCTGCTCGATCCTGGTGAAGCCGGCCTCACCACAGGCCCTTGCCGAAGCGGGGCCGACGGCGATGGCAGTTGCTCGAACCAGACGCTCGCGCGCCGGGTGAGCAGCAATCGCGCGGGCACCGTTCGCGCTCGTCACCAGCACGGCGCGATAGTCGCGTTCGGGAACAGGCGCGCCGGTGAAGCGGATCGTCATGAGCGGGCAGGAGATCACGTCATGCCCCAGCGCGCGGAGTTTCGCCGTCAAGGCGCGCGAGTCCTCCGCGGGCCGCGTGACGACGAGCCGCATCAGAACGTGAGCAGCGCTCCGCCGGTCAAGCGCACCTCCTCGCCGGCGTCGCGGCCCAGCCGTGCGGCGTCGGCAGCATTGCCCGCCCGGCTCGTCTCGAAGACGTGCACGCCGTCGGGTGTCAGCGCCATGCCGCGGAACGCGATGCGGCCGCCTTCGACGTTCGCATGGCCGGCAAGCGGCGTGCGGCAGGACCCGTCGAGGGCCGCCAGGAACCCGCGCTCGGTATCAACCGCCGTGGCCGAGACGGGGTCGTTGATCGCCGCGACCAGCTCGCGCGCCTTCGTGTGCGCCGAGCGGATCTCGATACCGACGGCGCCTTGCGCGACCGCCGGCAGCATCGCCTCGACGGGCACGGCACTCGTCATCACGTGCGAGAGCCCGAGCCGGTTGAGGCCGGCGCAGGCGAGAAACGTCGCGTGCGCCACGCCTTCGTCGAGCTTGCGCAGGCGCGTCTCGACGTTGCCGCGGAACTGCACCGGCTTGAGGTCCGGCCGCAGCCGCAACGCCTGCGCCACGCGCCGGACGGAAGAGGAGCCGAGCACGGCGCCCTGCGGCAAGGCGTCGAGCGTCTTCGCCACGGGCGAGAGGAACGCGTCGCGCGGGTCCTCGCGCGGCAGGATCGCCGCGATCTCGAGGCCGTCCGGCAACTGCGCCGGCATGTCCTTCATCGAGTGGACGGCGATGTCGATGGCGCCCGACATCAGCGCCTCCTCGATCTCCTTGGTGAACAGGCCCTTGCCGCCGATCTCGGCGAGCGGGCGGTCGCGCACCCGGTCGCCCGTCGTGGTGATGACGACGATCTCCAGCGCCTCGGGGTCGAGGCCGTGGGCGCGAGCAAGGCGTTCGCGGGTTTCGCGCGCCTGGGCAAGCGCGAGCGGTGATCCGCGGGTTCCGATCTTCAGCAGCGGCGTTGGCAATGGGTCGTTTCCGATGGTAGAGCGGGCGCTCTTCTTTGGCGTTTCTGACGGTTGCGGATGCGGACACTATCGCGTCCCGCGGCGATGAGAAAGGACCCCTCCGCGTGGCTGCCCGTCCCCTGGCGGTTCTGGCGTTCGAGACGTCGTGCGACGAGACGGCGGCGGCCGTGGTGCGCCGGCATCCCGACGGGCGAGGGGAAATCCTGTCGAACGTGGTCCTGTCGCAACTCGAGGAGCACCGGCTCTATGGCGGAGTCGTGCCCGAAATCGCGGCGCGCAGCCACATCAGCCGTCTCGACACGCTTGCAAGGAAGGCGCTCTCCGATGCGGGTGTCGACCGCCACGACGTGGACGCGATCGCCGCGACCGCCGGGCCGGGGCTGCTTGGCGGACTGCTGGTCGGCCTGGTGACGGCGAAGGCAATGGCGATCGGGCTCGGCAAGCCGCTCGTCGCCGTCAACCACCTCGAAGCGCACGCGCTGACGCCCGGCCTGACGGACGGCCTGCGGCCGCCTTACCTTCTGCTGCTTGTATCGGGCGGCCACACGCAGACCGTCGCCGTCGAGGAAGTCGGGATCTACACGCGCTACGGCACGACGATCGACGACGCGCTCGGCGAGGCGTTCGACAAGACGGCGAAGCTTTTGGGGCTCGACTTCCCCGGCGGCCCGGCGGTCGAGCGTCTCGCGACGCACGGTCGCGGGGACCGGTTCGCCTTTCCGCGCCCCCTCAAGCGGCGTGACGATTGCCACTTCTCGTTCTCAGGGCTCAAGACCGCCGTGCGCGTCGCGGCCGAAGAGCTGCCGCAGCCCTTGAGCGAAACCGACGCCGCCGACATTTGCGCCAGTTTCCAGGCGGCGGCCATCGACGTGGTGACCGACCGGGTGCGTCACGCGATGGAGCGCTACGCGCAAACACACCGCAAGGGCCGCGTGCTGGTCGTCGCCGGCGGTGTCGCCGCCAACCGGGCGATGCGCGCCGCACTCGAACGGCTGTGCGAGACGCGCGACTTCCGCCTGAGCGTGCCGCCGCCTGCGCTCTGCACCGACAACGCCGCGATGGTCGCCTGGGCCGCCTGCGAACGGCTGGCGCGCGGCATCACCTCCCCGCTGTCGGCGCCTGCGCACGCGCGCTGGCCGCTCGACGAACTCGCACCGAAGGCGCCGTATGCCGGCGTGAAGGCATGACTGAGAAGACCGCAGTTGCCGTCCTCGGTGCAGGCGCCTGGGGGCAGGCCCTCGCGGCCGTGCTGGCGCGAACGGGACACCGCGCCTGGCTCTGGAGCCGGTCTGCGGACATCGAGACCGTGCGCACGGCCCGCACACTCGTCGTCGCGGTGCCGGCGCAGGCGGTGCGGCAAACCGTTGCGCGGGTTGGGCGGGCGTTCGAGGGGCACGTCGTCATCGCGGCAAAAGGGCTCGAGGAGGGTTCCGCGAAACTCCTGACGGAGGTCGTCTCGGAAGAGATGCCCCGCTCGCAGCTGACCGTTCTGTCCGGCCCGAGCTTTGCGGCCGATGTGGCCGCGAACCGCCCGGTCGCGCTGGCGCTGGCGGGGGTGACGGTCGACGCGGCGAGGCAAGTCGCGGCGTTGTTCGCCTTGCCGCAGTTCCGCGTCTACCCGACCGACGATCTGATCGGCGTGCAGCTCGGTGGTGCGCTCAAGAACGTGCTCGCGATCGCCTGCGGCATCGCCGACGGCAAGCGGCTCGGCGACTCGGCCCGCGCAGCGCTCGTGACGCGCGCCTTCGCGGAGCTGTCGCGGCTTGCCATTGCGCGGGGCGCCCGGCCGGAAACGCTTGCCGGCCTGTCCGGTCTCGGCGACCTCATCCTCACGGCGACCAGCGGACAGTCGCGCAACTACAGCCTGGGTCTCAGGCTCGGGCAGGGATTGACGCTCGAGCAAGCACTCGAGGGCCTCCACGGCGTCAGCGAAGGGCGGTTCACGGCCTCGGCGGCGGTCAAGCTCGCGCAGGACCACGGTCTCGAGGCGCCGATCTCGACGGCCGTGCTCGCAGTGATCGATGGCCGCTCGTCGGCGGAAGCGGAAATCTCGCGGCTGCTTGCGCGGCCGGCGAAGTCGGAGTTCTAGTTTTGGCATAAACGGGGGAACCGCGATGCTCTTTGCCGCAATCTGCAACGACAAACCCGACGGACTGGCACTGCGCCTCGAGACCCGTCCGGCGCACCTCGCCTGGATCGAGACGCTCGGGACCGCCATCAAGGGGGCCGGGCCGTTTCTCGATGAAAAGGGCCAGCCCAACGGCAGCCTGCTCTTCGTCGAAGCTTCGGACGAAGCCGCGTGCAGAGCCATCCTCTCTGCCGATCCGTATGCGAAGGCGGGTCTCTTCGCCTCGGTCGAGGTGCGGCCGTGGCGGTGGCTGATCAAGAACCCGGAGGCGTGAGGCGCGATGGCGTACTGGCTGTTCAAGTCCGAGCCGTTCAAGTTCTCCTTCGAGATGCTGAAGAAGAAGGGTGCGAAGGGCGAGCAGTGGGACGGCGTGCGCAACTACCTCGCCCGCAACAACATGCGCGCGATGCAGCTCGGCGATCTCGGCTTCTTCTACCACTCGAACGAGGGGCTCGAGGTGGTGGGTGTCGTCGAAGTGTGCGCCCTCGCCCACCACGACACGACGACCGACGATCCGCGCTGGGAGTGCGTCGACGTGCGCGCGGTCACCGACATGCCGAAGCCCGTGTCGCTCAAGGACATCAAGGCCAACCCGAAACTCAAGGACATGTCGCTCGTCACTTCGATGCGCCTCTCGGTGCAGCCCGTCACGGCGGACGAATGGGCGGAAGTGTGCCGCATGGGCGGGCTGAAGCCCGTCCCGAAACCGAAGCGGTGATGCGGGCCGACGACCGCGCCGCGTTCGTTCGCGACAACACCGAAGTGCTGCCGGTGCCGCTCGTGCCGGAAGTGAGGCTGCATCTCGCGCACGAGGCCGTGCCGATCTGGCAGAAAACTGAAGAGCAGCTCGCCGAGATCGGCCTGCCGCCGCCGTTCTGGGCATTCGCCTGGGCCGGGGGGCAGGCGCTGGCGCGCTACGTTCTGGATCATATCGAAATGGTGCGGGGCCGTTCCGTGCTGGATCTCGCGTCGGGGTCCGGCCTCGTCGGCATCGCGGCGGCGAAGGCGGGCGCCGCGCACGTGCTTTGTGCCGACGTGGACGTGTTCTCCGTCGAGGCTGTCCGCCTCAACGCCGCACTGAACGGCGTCGCGGTCGACGTCACGCAGGAGGATCTTCTGGCGCGCGATCTGCCTGCGTTCGGGTGCGTTCTCGTCGGCGACCTCTTCTACGAGAAGGGCCTCGCCCAGGCGGCGCTCGCCTTTCTGCACCGGCAGCAGTCGGCCGGCGCGACGGTACTCGTCGGCGATCCCGGCCGCAGCTACCTGCCGCGCGAGGCGCTGGTCCAGGTTGCGGAGTACTCCGTGCCGGTGTCGCGCGAGCTCGAGGACAGCGAGATCAAGCGCACGGCGGTCTGGCGTCTGCGCTGATCAGGCGCGCTTGGTGTTGAGCCACAGCGCGATCATCAGGAGGGCGAGGCTGAGCCAAAGCAGCCAGCCGCCCGCGTCCCGGAAGAAGATCATGCCGTAGAGCACGCTCGCCGGCGTGGCGATGAACACGCCCTGCCCGGTGAACACGGGGCCGCGGTCGCGAATCAGCGTGAAGTAGGCGATCCGCTCGATCACCCAGATGGCGACCGCGACGATCAGCGGCCAGTAGCTCAACGGGCCTGGCAAGCCGGGCGACCACGGCGGATCGAACCAGAGGAGGAACGGCACGGCGAGGATCGCGGAAGCGAAACTTTCCGCCATGCCGAGCGTGCGCGCGTCGGCGCTGCGCGGCCAGTAGGCTGAGCAGAAGTAATTGTAGAAGGTGTAGAGGAACGGCACAACGAACGTTGCGAGCGTCCACCACGTCAGGTGATGGTCGTGCCCCTCGGTGCGGTTGCCGAGGATGAGAATTGCACTCGAGGCAAAGCCGAGCGCCATCGCGGCGACCCGTGTGGCGGCAAGCTTCTCGCGGCCGATCACCAGCGACAGGAGGTAATTGAACAGCGGGAAGGTCGAGACGATGAGCGCGTAGTCCGTCACCGGCACATGGCGGGAAATCTCGAGCGACAGGGCGAACGGCAGGTTGAGGAGCGCGCCGCAGCCCAGCCCGTACCAGATGATCTGGGGCGACACGTACCGTGCCCGCGGGTTGCCGGCGAACAGGAGACCGAGGCCGACGCCGACCCCCGTGAACACGACGATGTGGGTGACCGGAATGCCCTGGTCGCCCATCAGCTTGTAGAGCGAGGGCGACAGACCCCAGAAGAGGCCAAGCGAAACGAGCGCCAGCAGATGCATTCGAAAGACCTCGCTCGCAGGGGCGGCGCGATCCTTAGCCCAACGGGACCGGTGCGTCGAGCCGCGCGCCCGGCAGCCGCCAAAACCCGGCCGGACGTTGGACTCTTGGCGCATTGCCGGGGTCCGGCGCGGAGGCTAACAATTGGGCAACGAAACAAATCCCGCGGGAGAAGTCAGGCATGTCGGACGCCAAGGTCTACAAGGTCCCCAGCGATTGGAAGCGGCGGGCCTATTTCGACAACGACACCTATCTCAAGGCCTATGCCGACTCGGTGAAGTCGCCCGACAAGTTCTGGGCGAAGCAGGGCAAGCGGATCGACTGGTTCAAGCCGTTCAAGAAGGTGAAGAACGTCTCCTTCGATTACCCGAAGGTGTCGATCAAGTGGTACGAGGACGGCGTCACGAACGTCGCCTGGAACTGCATCGACCGTCATCTCCCCAAGCGCGCCGACCAGACCGCGATCATCTGGGAGGGCGATGATCCCTACTACGACAAGAAGATCACCTACGGCGAGCTCTACGAGCACGTCTGCCGCTTCGCTAACGTGCTGAAGGCGAACGGCGTCAAGAAGGGCGATCGCGTTACAATCTACATGCCGATGATCCCGGAGGCTGCCTACGCGATGCTCGCCTGCGCGCGCATCGGCGCCATCCATTCGGTGGTGTTCGGCGGCTTCTCGCCGGATGCGCTCGCGGGCCGCATCGAGGACTGCGATTCGAAGTTCGTCATCACCGCCGACGAAGGCCTGCGCGGCGGCCGCAAGGTGCCGCTCAAGGCGAACGTCGACGAGGCGCTGAAGAAGACGAAGGGCGGCGAGAAGGTGCTGGTCGTGCGCCGCACGGGCGGACAGATCGCCTGGAACACGGTCCGCGACCTCTGGTACCACGAGGAGGCCGCGAAGGTCGGCGCCGACTGCCCGCCTGCCAAGATGAAGGCGGAGGACCCGCTGTTCATTCTCTACACCTCGGGTTCGACCGGCAAGCCGAAGGGCGTGCTGCACACGACGGCAGGCTACCTCGTCTATGCCTCGCTCACGCACCAGGTGGTGTTCGACTACCACGACGGCGACATCTACTGGTGCACGGCGGACGTCGGCTGGGTCACCGGGCACAGCTACATCGTCTATGGACCGCTCGCGAACGGTGCGACGACGCTGATGTTCGAGGGCGTGCCGAACTACCCGGACGCCGGGCGCTTCTGGCAGGTCGTCGACAAGCACAAGGTGAACATCTTCTACACGGCGCCGACGGCGATCCGCGCGCTGATGGGCGCGGGCGACAAGTGGGTGCTGAACGCGTCGCGCAAGTCGCTGCGGCTCCTGGGCTCGGTCGGCGAGCCGATCAATCCGGAAGCCTGGGAATGGTACTACCACGTGGTCGGCGAGAAGCGCTGCCCGGTGGTCGACACCTGGTGGCAGACGGAGACCGGCGGCATCATGATCACGCCGCTGCCCGGCGCGACCGCGTTGAAGCCCGGCTCGGCGACGCGGCCGTTCTTCGGCGTGCGTCCGGCACTGGTCGACGGCGAAGGCAAGACCCTGAACGGCGCGGCCGACGGCAACCTCGTGATCCTCGACTCGTGGCCCGGCCAGGCGCGCACCGTCTACGGCGATCACGACCGCTTCGTGCAGACCTATTTCTCGACCTACAAGGGCACGTACTTTACGGGCGACGGCTGCCGGCGCGATGCGGACGGCTACTACTGGATCACCGGTCGCGTCGACGACGTGATCAACGTATCCGGCCATCGCATGGGCACGGCCGAGGTCGAATCGGCGCTGGTCGCGCACCCGAAGGTGTCGGAAGCCGCCGTGGTCGGCTATCCGCACGATCTCAAGGGCCAGGGCATCTACTGCTACGTCACGCTGATGTCGGGCAACGCGGGCGACGAAGGCCTGCGCAAGGAACTGGTGCAGTGGGTGAGGAAGGAGATCGGACCGATCGCCTCGCCCGACCTGATCCAGTTCACGCCCGGCCTGCCGAAGACGCGCTCCGGCAAGATCATGCGTCGCATCCTGCGCAAGATCGCCGAGGACGACTTCTCGAACCTCGGCGACACGTCGACGCTCGCCGACCCGGCGGTCGTCGACGACCTGATCGCCAACCGGCAGAACAAGAGAAGTTGATCGACCCGGCGATTGCCGGGACGCAAGCTTCGCGTCAGAAATCCGTTTGATCTTCCGCAGGCGAATTATTGGGGACGCGCCTGCTGCGTCAGAGGGGTCGAATGGATCGGCGATCGTTTCTCCTGTCGTCGCTCGCGCTGGCCGGGATGACCTCCGGCGCCCTCGCGAGCGGCGACCGGGACTTCAACTTCGGGTCGACCTTCAGCCCGAAGAAGACCGCGCGGCGCAACGCCTACCGCGGCAAGGAAATCATCCCCTACAAGACGGGCGAGAAGCCCGGCACCGTGATCGTGAACACGGCCGAGCGGCGACTCTACTTCGTGCTGCCGGACGGCAAGGCGGTGCGCTACGGCGTCGGCGTCGGTCGCCAGGGGTTCGAGTGGTCGGGCGTCGCCCGTATCGGCGCCAAGCAGACGTGGCCCGAATGGCGTCCGCCGCCGGAGATGATTGAGCGCGAGCTTGCCCAGTACGGCCGAAGGCTTCCCGACGTGATGCCCGGCGGCCCGAACAACCCGCTCGGCGCCCGTGCGCTCTATCTCTTCCAGGGGCAGAAGGACACGCTCTACCGCATCCACGGCACCAATGCGCCGCAGACGATCGGGCAGGCGATGTCGTCCGGCTGCATCCGTATGCTGAACGAGGAGGTCATCGACCTCCACGACCGGGTGAAGATCGGGGCGAAGGTGATCGTGCTTTAGGCCTTGCGCGCCACGATGGTCACGCCGCCGATCGACCCGTTCGCAAATAGCCCCGCGACCGCGGCGTAGAAATCCTCGAGGCCGTCGAAGCACTCCTTGCCGTGCAGCGCGACGAACCGCGCGCGGTTCGCCCGGAAGGCGCCGAGGCGCTCGTTCGTGAACGCCGTCCAGTCGACGCTTCGGTCGGCGAGGTCCTCGACGATGAAGCCATGGCGCGCGAGGTCGTCGCGGTACTGCGCAGCCGTCGGCAGCCACGGACACTGAACCTTCACGGCAAGCGCGCGCGCCTCATCTGGCGTCGGCTCGCGCAGCGCGACGAAGTCCTCGACGTAGAGCGTGCCGCCGGCCGCGAGGCTGTCGTTCAGTACACCGAACAGCTGCGGGCGGTTCGCGATGTGGAGAAAGCAGAGGAACGACGTCACGCAATCGAACGGTGCGCCCTTGGGTGGCCCGGCGAGGATGTCGGCGCACAGGTGGCGCACGCGGTCGTCGAGCCCGCAGCGGCGTGTCAGCGACTGCGCGAGGTCGTTCAGGTCGCGCTGCAGTTCGACCGCGGCGACGACGGCGCCGCTTTTCGCCGCGATCCATCGCGCCGGCCCGCCGACCCCGGCGCCCACTTCGAGGACGCGCGTCTTCGGCCCGATGCCGCAGCGTTCCATCGCCGCGTTCACGGCCTCGACGCCGTGGTAGTGGAACTGGTCGAGCGTCGACAACGCCTCGACGTTCAGGGGATCGCTGTCGCCAAAGCCCAAGGCGCGCAGTTCCGCCGGGATGCGGTCGACGTGGTCGTACAGCTTCATGCTTTTCATTGCATCCATGACGCGGGCATGCTCCCTCTCGAGGCCGCGCGGATTATTGTCGGAAGCGCAAGGCTTTCCAAGTCGTCTGGGGGCGTTCCATGCAGTCTCGCAGCATCGTGGTCACCGGCTGTTCCTCCGGCATCGGCGAATACTGCGCGCGCGAACTGAAGCGCCGGGGCTGGGAGGTGATCGCGACCGCGCGCAAGCCGGAGGATCTCGCGCGACTGGAGGCCGAAGGACTTGCCGCAGTGGCGCTCGACTATGCCGATCCGGCCTCTGTCGAAGCCTGCGCCGGCGAGGTCGCACGGCGCACGGGCGGGCGGCTCTACGCGCTCTTCAACAACGGCGCCTACGGCCAGCCGGGGGCGGTGGAAGACCTGTCGCGCGATGCGCTGCGCCGCCAGTTCGAGGCGAACGTCTTCGGCTGGCACGACCTGACGCGTCGCCTGCTGCCGCTGATGCGGGCGAACGGCGAGGGGCGCATCGTCCAGTGCTCGTCGATCCTGGGCTTCGTCGGCATGAAGTGGCGCGGCGCCTACGTCGCCTCGAAGTTCGCGCTGGAAGGGTTGTCGGACGTGCTGCGGCTCGAACTCGCAGACACCGGAATCAAGGTCGTGCTGATCGAGCCCGGCCCGATCGCCAGCCGGTTCACGCAGAACGCGCTCGCGGCGTTCGAAGCGAACGTCGACGAGGCGGGAAGCCACTATGCGGCGGCCTACGCCCGCCAGCGCGCGCGACTGGGCCGCGGCGGGTCGGCGCGCTTCAAGCTCGGGCCCGAGGCGGTGTTCGCGAAGCTGCTGCTGGCGCTCGAAAGCCCGCGGCCCAGGGCGCGCTATCGTGTCACCGTGCCAACCCATGCCATGGCGGTGTTGAAGAGGGTTCTGCCCGACCGCCTGATGGAAGCCCTGCTCCATAAGTCCTCCGATCAGTGAGCGGCCGCGTGCATTCCGTTGAAAGCTGTGCAATGAGCATCTGATGGCCCACACCCTGCAACTCATCCTGCCGTTCGCCGTCGGCGCCGTGTTCCTCGTGCTGCTGGCGGGCCTCTGGAACATGACCAAGGGCGGCAGCGCCAGCACCTCGCAGAATCTCATGCGCTGGCGCGTGATCCTGCAGTTCGTGGCGATCGTCCTGATCATGGCGACGATCTGGGCGATGGGCGGCTGAGCCGCCGTTTTCCGCCAGTTTCATCGGCCGTACTTGGAATTCCGGCCGGTGCACACCATCTCCTTCGTCGATTTGTCCGAAACCAGGCCGAAACGATGACCGAAGCCGCTTCCTATCCCGACTACGACCGGGCCGCACTGCCCGCCGCCGTCGCGCGCAACGAGCGCACGGTGCGGGACGGGTTCTGGAAGAAGCTCAAGCGCAACCTCGCCAAGCTCCCGTTTGCGGAACACGCCGTTGCCGCCTGGTTCTGCGCGTTCGACCCCGCGACGCCGCTGCGCGCGAAGGGCATCCTGCTCGCCGCGCTGGCCTACTTCGTGATGCCGTTCGACGTCATTCCGGACGCCATTCTCGGGCTCGGCTTCACCGACGACATGACGGTGCTGCTGACGGCGATCTCGCTCATCCGCAACCACATGAAGCCCGACCATTACGACCAGGCGCGCGAAACGCTGAAACGGATGCGCGAGGAAGACGCCGCCGTCTGACGCGCGTCACGCGGTCAGGATCACCTTTCCCTTCACCTTCCGGTCAGCGATCAGGCGCAGCGCTTTCGGCGCTTCGGCGAGGTCGAACGTCCGGTCGATGTGCGGCTTGATCCTGCCCTCCTCGCACCATTGGAGCAGCGACGCCATGTTCGCCGCGTGGCGCTCCGGCTCGCGCTTGGTGTGCTCGCCCCAGAATACCCCGACGATCGAGCAGCCCTTCAGCAGGGCGAGGTTCAGCGGCAGCTTGGGGATCGTGCCCGAGGCGAAGCCGATGACGAGGAACCGCCCGTCCCACGCCATTGCGCGCACGGCCTTTTCGCATTGGTCGCCGCCGACGGGATCGTAAACCACGTCGACACCCCGGCCGTCCGTCAAGCGCCGCAGTTCGTCCTTCAGGTCCACCGTCTCGTAGTTCACGAGATCGTCGGCGCCGAGCTCCTTGCAGAAGGCGAGCTTCTCCGGCGAGGAGGCGCAGGCGATCACGCGGGCGCCCATCACCTTGGCGATCTCGATTGCCGCCTGGCCGACGCCGCCCGAGGCGCCGAGCACCGCCACCGTCTCACCCGGCTGCAGGTTCGCCCGGTCGCGGAATGCATGAACGGTGGTGCCGTAAGTGACCATGAGCCCGGCGGCTTCGGTCAGCGGTACGTTCTCGGGAACCTTGGCGAGCATGGCGGCGTCCGCCACCACGGCCTCGCGCGCCGCGCCCCACTTCAGGTAGCCCATGACGCGGTCGCCGACCTTCAGGGTGTCCACGCCCGGGCCAAGCCGTTCCACGATCCCGGCGAATTCGCCGGCCGGCGAGAACGGCAGGTCCGGCTTGTACTGGTACTTCCCCTGGATGATCAGCGTGTCGAAGAAGTTGAGGCCGGCGGCCTTGACGCGCACCAGCACCTGTCCTGGCCCCGGCACGGGGTCGGCGATGTCCTCGAGCACCAGGTCTTCCGGCGTTCCCAGTTGCTTGCACAGAACGGCTCTCATGGTCGCGACAGTTTCCTCTTGCGTGCGATGCCTGCACCCCTCATCTGAAGGCCACGCAGGGGTTTGGCGAACGGCCCGAACAATGACATATCTCATGGGCAGGACGGTTCGTAAGGGCGAAGTGGTGAAGAGGCACCTCATGGCAGTTCTGGAGAGGATTCTTGCACGCGCGACCGGCGCGGCAGTTGCGGCAGTCGTGCTGGCGCCCGCGTTGGCGACGGCGGCCGACCAGCCGACGCTTGCGGGCACGTTCAACGACTGGGCCGCCTACAGCTACAAGGGCGCGAACGGGCTCGTGTGCTACATCGTCTCGCAACCGAAGAAGTCGGACCCGAAGGTTTCGAAGCGAGATCCCGTCTTCTTCCTCGTGACCCACCGGCCGGGCGACAAGGTGCGCAACGAGGTGAACACCATCATCGGTTATCCGTTCAAGAAGGACTCGGTCGCCAAGCTGACGATCGACAACACCGACTTCTCGCTCTTTACCAAGGGCGACGGCGCGTGGTCGGACTCCAAGGACGCCGCAATCGTCGCGGCGATGAAGAAGGGCCACTCGATGAGCATCAAGGGCTCCTCGCAGCGCGGCGCCTCGACGACCGACACGTATTCGCTCGCCGGTGTGCAGGCGGCGATGGACAAGATCGATTCGCTCTGCAAGTGACCTTTCGAGCAACACCGAGCGACGCAGCATGACGACCGTGTTCAAGACGACGATGCCGGACGCCGGGGCCGAAGCCCCGGGACAGTCCCGGCTGTCGCTCGTCGGTCTGACGCGCGAAAAGCTGCGCGAGGCAATGGGGCTCGTCGGCATCCCCGAGAGGCAGCGGCGGATGCGCGCCGACCAGGTCTTTCGCTGGCTCTACAACCGCGGGGCCCGCTCGTTCGACGCGATGACCGACATCGGCAAGGGCTTGCGGGCGGACCTCGAACGCGCCTTCTCGATCGATCGCCTCGAGGTCGTGACCGAGCAGATCTCGACCGACGGCACCCGCAAGTGGCTGCTGCGGCTCGCCCCTGATGCGACCGGTCGACGGCACGAGGTCGAGACCGTCTACATTCCCGAGGAAGACCGAGGCACGCTGTGCATCTCGAGCCAGGTCGGCTGCACGCTCACCTGCACGTTCTGCCACACCGGCACGCAGACGCTGGTGCGCAACCTCACCGCCGGCGAGATCGTCGGGCAGGTGCTGGTGGCACGCGACCGGCTCGGCGAGTGGCCGGAGGAGCTCGCGGCGTCCGCCGCCCCGCCAGTCAGCGGCCGCTACATCACCAACGTCGTGCTCATGGGCATGGGCGAGCCGCTCTACAACTTCGACAACGTGCGCGATGCGATGGAGGTCGTGAGCGACGGCGAAGGCATTTCGATCTCGAAGCGGCGCATCACGCTGTCGACCTCGGGCGTCGTGCCGGAGATCGTCCGCGCCGGCGACGAGATCGGCACGATGCTCGCGATCTCGCTGCATGCGACCACAGACGTGGTGCGCGACCGCCTCGTGCCGCTCAACAAGAAGTACCCGATCGCCGAGCTTCTGGCGGCCTGCCGCGCCTATCCCGGGCTGTCGAACGCGCGGCGCATCACGTTCGAATACGTGATGCTGAAGGGGGTCAACGACTCCCTCGCCGATGCCAAACGCCTCGTGAAGCTCCTGAAGGGCATCCCCGCGAAGATGAACCTCATCCCCTTCAACCCGTGGCCCGGCACGCAGTACGAATGCTCGGACTGGGACACCATCGAGGCGTTCGCGGAAGTACTGAACGACGCGGGCTATGCGAGCCCCGTGCGCACGCCCCGCGGCCGCGACATCCTTGCCGCCTGCGGTCAGCTCAAGTCGGAATCGAAGCGTCTGCGCGCCAAGGAGCGGCTGCAGGACGCCGCGGAAATCCCGGCGTCCTCCGCACCCTGATCAGTTCGCTCCCTCGAGCAGCCGGCGCGCGATCACGTGCGCCTGGATCTCGGCCGCGCCCTCGAAGATGTTGAGGATGCGCGCATCGCACAGCACGCGGCTGACCGGGTACTCGAGCGCGAAGCCGTTGCCGCCGTGGATCTGCAGCGCGTTGTCGGCCGAGGCCCATGCCACGCGCGCGGCGAGCAGCTTCGCCATGCCGGCCTCGAGGTCGCAGCGCCGGCCGGCGTCCTTCTCGCGGGCGGAGAAATAGACGAGCTGCCGTGCCGCCATCGTCTCGGCGGCCGCGATGGCGAGCTTGTCGGAGATGCGCGGGAAATTGATGATCGCCTGTCCGAACTGCTGGCGGTCGAGCGCATACTTGAGGCCGATCTCGACGGCGCTCTGCGCAACGCCCACGGCGCGCGCCGCCGTCTGGATGCGCGCGGCTTCAAAGGTCTGCATGAGCTGCTTGAAGCCCTGGCCCTCGACGCCGCCGAGCAGGTTCTCGGCCTTCACCTCGAAGTCCTCGAAACGGATCTCGTACTCCTTCATGCCGCGGTAGCCGAGCACCTCGATCTCGCCGCCCGACATGCCCTTCGCCGGAAACGGGTTGGCGTCGTCGCCGCGCGGCTTCTCGGCGAGGAACATCGACAGCCCCTTGTAGCCCGGCTCGTTCGGATTGGTCCGTGTAAGGAGCGTCATCACGTCGGCACGAACGGGATGGGTGATCCACGTCTTGTTGCCGGTGACCTTGTAGACGTCGCCGTCCCTCACCGCGCGCGTCTTCAGCGAGGCAAGGTCGGACCCGGTGTTCGGCTCCGTGAAGACGGCCGTCGGCAGGATCTCGCCCGAAGCGAGCTTCGGCAGCCACTTCTGCCTTTGCTCGTCGGTGCCGCCGGCGAGGATGAGTTCGCTTGCGATCTCGGTGCGGGTACCGAGCGACCCGACCGCGATCCAGCCGCGCGACAGCTCCTCGGAGACGACGCACATCGCCTCCTTGCCGAGACCCATGCCGCCGTACTCTTCGGGAAGCGTCAGGCCGAACACGCCGAGACCGGCAAGTTCCTCGATGATCTCGAGCGGGATGTACGCGTTGTCCAGGTGCCACTGGTGCGCGTTCGGCGCGACGCGGTCGGCGACGAACTTCTGCATCTCGAGGCGAATGTGCTCGAGCGTCTCGTCCAGCCCGCCGTTGCCGAACGGCGAATGCGGACCCATCAGCGCCATCAGTTCCGCCAGCCTCGCCCGCGACTTGGGCGTCGATCCCGTGTGCTTCAAAACACCGGCGCCGCCCTCGTCGAGGCGCGCGGCGTCCTTGTGCGACAGCCCGAAGTCGGACAGCCGGATGAACTCCTGCTGGTTCATCGGGATGCCGCCGGCGAGATGGTTCAAGTACTCCCCGAACAGGATTTCCGCTGTGAGCCGTTCGATCTCGCCGAACTGGCCTCGGTCGGCGAGGCTTTGCGCCCAACCCTCGACGGCGCGCAGCGTGGCGGCGTAGGTCGCCAGCCACGAGAGTCCGTGCAGGAGGTGCTGCTCGCGGTCGACGGCCGCCGACGACAGCTTCCCGTTAACCGTGACGAGCGGTTGCACCCGCGACTTCGCAAGCGCCACGAGGGCATCGACCTCGGCGACCGCGTCGCGCATCTGCTGCAGGCGTTCCCCGAGAGAGGGTTCGGAAGCGACTTTCTGGGCGACAGCCATGTTCACGCTCGTTTTCTGCCGGTTTGCCAACGCATTATAGCGGACGCACCCTATGACGGAATGCGACCATTTCGTAAAGCTCAAGGCTTGCAGACCACCGTCCGAAACCCTTAATTGCCACCGTATACGGTGACGGCGGAGACTCCGATCTTTGACCAGCGTCGAGAAGCAGACTCCGCTTCCCGGAGAGGCGGGCATTTTCCGCCTCATCAGCGCGGCGATCCTCCGGCTCTTCGCCGATGAAGCCCTGCCGCTCGCCGGCAACATCGCCTACCGCACGCTGCTCGCCACCTTTCCGTTCCTGATCTTCCTGACGACGCTCGGCGGCATCTTCGGCGACGCGACGCTCGCCTCGCGGACGGTGGACTTCCTGCTGTCGGTCGCGCCCGAGTACATCGTGAAGCCGCTTGCGCGGGAAATCCACGACGTGCTCTCGACGCCGCAGCGCGGTCTGTTCACCGTCTCGTTCTTCGTCACGATCTGGTCCGCCATGGGCGGCGTCGATTCCATCCGCGTCTGTCTCAATCGCGCCTACGACATCCGCGAGAACCGCAGCATCGTCCGAATCTTCTTCACGTCGATGATGTTCGTGGTGCTGGGGGCGCTGGCGCTGCTCGTCGTGGCCGTGCTTCTCGTCGTAGGTCCGATCGCGCTCGCCTTCGTGAAGCAGACCTGGCCGGAAAGCGAGATCGCGCTCCGCCAGGTCGACAACGTGCGCTATCCGCTGGCGATCGCGCTGCTTGCAGGCCTGCTGACGATCTTCCACCTGGTCCTGCCGGCGGGCCGGCGGCACGTCTCGGAAGTGTGGCCGGGCGTGATCTTCACGCTGATCGCCTGGGTCGTGATGGCGATCGTGTACCGGTATTACCTGATCTATTTCCCGCTGTTCACCGCGACGTACGCGGGCCTCGGCAGCATCGTGGCCGCGCTGTTCTTCCTTTACCTCGCCGCAATCGTGCTGATCTTCGGCGGCGAGCTCAACCGCGTCCTGATGCTCCGGCGCGAAGCGCAAGTGCGGGTGCCGTTGCCGGCCCCGCGCAGGCCATCCGGGTCAGCCGGCGCTCGCTGACGCCTCGAGCACGTCGTCGTAGGTGCGAAGGCCGGTGCGCGGCGCGCTCACCAGCACGGCCATGTTGCCGGGGCGGTGCTCGTTCTTCCACATCTTGGTGTGGGCCTTCGGGATGTCGCGCCAGGCGTAGACTTCCGACATGCACGGATCGATGCGCTGGCTGATGACGAGGCGGTTCGCGGCCGAGGCCTGCGCGAGGTTCGCGAAGTGCGAGCCCTGCAGGCGCTTCTGGTGCATCCACAGGTACCGCGCGTCGACGGTGAGGTTGAAACCGGTCGTGCCGGCGCAGATGACCACCATGCCGCCGCGCTTCACCACGAAGCTCGACACCGGGAACGTCGTTTCCCCGGGGTGCTCGAACACGATGTCGACGTTGTTACCCTTGCCGGTGAAGGCCCAGATCGCCTTGCCGAACTCGCGCACGTTCTTCAGCCACTCGGCGTACTCGGGCGTGCCGACCTTGGGCATCTGGCCCCAGCAGTTGAATTCCTTGCGGTTGATGACGCCGCGCGCGCCGAGGCCCAGCACGAAGTCGCGCTTGTCGTCGTCGGAGATGACGCCGATCGCATTGCCGCCGGCGGTCGCGATGAGCTGGATCGCCATCGAGCCGATGCCGCCCGAGGCGCCCCACACCAGCACGTTCTGGCCGGGCTTCAGTGTGTGCGGACGGTGGCCGAACAGCATCCGGTAGGAGGTGGCGAGGGTCAGCGTGTAGCAGGCCGACTCCTCCCAGGTGAGGTGCTGCGGCCGCGCCAGGAGCTGGCGGGCCTGGACGCGGCAGAACTGCGCGAACGAGCCGTCCGGCGTCTCGTAGCCCCAGATCCGCTGCGAGGGCGAGAACATCGGGTCGCCGCCGTTGCACTCCTCGTCGTCGCCGTCGTCCTGGTTGCAGTGAATGACGACCTCGTCGCCGACCTTCCAGCGCTTCACCTTCGCGCCCACCGCCCAGATGATGCCGGACGCGTCCGATCCCGCAATGTGGAAAGGCTCCTTATGCCCGTCGAAAGGCGAGATCGGCTTGCCGAGCGCGGCCCAGATTCCGTTGTAGTTAACGCCCGCCGCCATCACGAGGACGAGCACTTCGTCCTCGCCGATGGTCCAGGTCGGGACGACTTCGATCTGCATCGCGCTGTCGGGCGGCCCATGGCGTTCGCGCCGGATGGCCCAGGCGTACATGCGCGACGGAACGTGGCCGAGCGGCGGAATTTCGCCGATCTCGTAGAGATCCTTCACCGCCGTATTGACGTTCGCTGCGACCGCAGCAGCTGCACCGGATGACGCCATGGACCGAACCTCAGGGCTGAACGACCGCGGCAGGTTAATCGTCCGCGATGTTTTTGCAATGCAATAATGGTCGGATCGCACGCGGAAAAGCCCAGCAATTTGCAGCGAACCGGTTAACCGCGCCATTTACGATATCGGTAACCATTGGGCGCGATGATGGAGGATCGGTGTTAGGCTCGCACGTTCAGGTGCATGCCTCGCCGGGGCAGACGCAGGATTTGCACGATGAGCTCTTTGCTGGATCTGCTGCGAGGTTTCATCTCGCCGTCGCAATGGCTGGGGATCCCCGGGCTTGGCTTCATTCCGGATGAAACGTTCGTGGTGATGGCGATCTTCAGCGTCGTCGGCGCGCTGATCCTGAACTTCTTCGTGCAGCACCGAACCTGGATGAACGGCGCGATCAACGCCGGGGCGTTGCTCGCGAGTGGCGTGGTTGCCAACTTCGCCTACCAGGCGGTCGGCTACAAGGTCCTCGACAGCGTGGCGATCGCCGCAGTCGTCGCCAATGTCGGCATGATCATCATGGCGCTGCTCATCATCTATTTCAGCCGAAACGCGGCCTGACCTTTCCGACCGTTGGCCGTTGTGGGTATTGCACTGCACAAGGGCGCGTGCTTCGATCGTCGCAATTCCCTTCCCGAGAGACCGCGCTCATGACCCAACGCCCGAAACGCGAACGTCCGTGGATCTTCCGCACGTACGCCGGCCACTCGACCGCCGCGGAGAGCAACAAGCTCTACCGGACGAACCTCGCGAAAGGGCAAACCGGGCTTTCGGTCGCCTTCGACCTGCCGACACAGACCGGCTACGACAGCGACCACGAACTCGCCCGCGGCGAAGTGGGCAAGGTGGGCGTGCCGATCTCGCACCTCGGCGACATGCGCACGCTGTTCGACGGGCTGCCGCTCGCCGACATGAACACCTCGATGACGATCAACGCGACAGCGGCGTGGCTGCTTTCGCTTTACGTGGCGCTCGCCAAGGAGCAGGGGGCGCCGCTGTCGAAGCTGCAGGGCACGACGCAGAACGACATCGTCAAGGAGTACCTCTCGCGCGGGACGTACATCTTCCCGCCGAAGCCTTCCTTGAAGCTGATCACCGACACGGTCACGTGGTCGACCCGGGAGCTCCCGAAGTGGAACCCGATGAACGTGTGTTCCTACCACCTGCAGGAAGCGGGTGCGAAGCCGGTGCAGGAGCTGTCGTTCGCGCTGGCGACCGCCGTCGCCGTGCTCGACGCAGTGAAAGCCTCCGGCGAGGTGCCGCCATCCGAGTTCCCCGAGGTCGTCGGCCGCATCAGCTTCTTCGTCAACGCCGGCATCAAGTTCGTGACCGAACTCGCCAAGATGCGCGCGTTCACGGAGCTTTGGGACGAGATCACCCGCGAGCGCTACGGCGTCGAGGACGAGAAGCTGCGCCGCTTCCGCTACGGCGTGCAGGTGAATTCCCTTGGTCTCACCGAACAGCAGCCGGAGAACAACGTCTACCGCATCCTGATCGAGATGATGGCCGTGGTGCTGTCGAAGAACGCGCGTGCCCGCGCCGTGCAGCTCCCGGCCTGGAACGAGGCGATGGGCCTGCCGCGGCCGTGGGACCAACAGTGGTCGCTGCGCATGCAGCAGATCGTCGCCTTCGAGACCGATCTCCTCGACCACGAGGACATCTTCGATGGATCGGTGGTGCTCGAGCGCAAGGTCGAGGGACTGAAGCGCGAAGCCCGCGCGGAACTTCAGCGCATCGAGGAGATGGGCGGCGCCATCGCTGCGATCGAGAGCGGCTACATGAAGGCCGCGCTGGTCCAGTCGAACACCGAGCGCCTGAAGGCGATCGAGACCGGTGACGAGATCGTCGTCGGCGTCAACGGTTTCACGGAGACGGAACCTTCCCCGCTGTCGTCGGGCGACGGGCCGGCGATCATGACGGTGCCGGAGCACGTCGAGCTCGACCAGGTGGAACGCCTCAAGGCATGGCGGGCCGCGCGCGACGCGAAGGCCGCCACGGCAGCGCTCGGCGAGCTGCGGTCGGCCGCGCAGGAAGGCCGCAACATCATGGAGGCCTCGATCCGCTGCGCCGAGGCCGGCGTCACCACGGGCGAGTGGGGCGAAACACTTCGTTCCGTCTACGGACAGTATCGGGCGCCGACGGGCGTCGGCACGGTGATCGTGCTCGAAACGAAGGAGACGGAAGACGTCCGCCGCGTGGTCGAAACGCTGGCCGAACGGCTGGGCCGCGCGCCAAAACTCCTGATCGGCAAGCCCGGTCTCGATGGGCATTCCAACGGCGCCGAGCAGATCGCCGTGCGGGCCGGCGAAGCGGGTTTCGCGGTGATCTACGAAGGCATCCGGCTGACCCCGGCGGAGATCGTCGCCGCCGCCATCGAAAACAAGGTCGATGCGGTCGGGCTCTCGATCCTCTCGGGCAGCCACGTGCAACTCGTGCGGGACGTCGTGCGCGGCCTGAGAGCGGCCGGGCTCGACGGCGTGCCGGTGGTCGTCGGCGGCATCATTCCGGAGGAAGATCGCCACGTGCTGCGCCAGCTCGGCGTGACCCGCGTCTACACGCCCAAGGATTTCCGCGTGAACGCGATGCTGTCCGAAATCGCCGGCCTGATCGGCAAGCGCTTTGAGGAAGCGGCCGCCTAAAGGCCGACTATCCGGCGAATATCGTCGGCGCTCGCGCCCGACTCCCGCCACGTGCGCAGCGACTTCGCGCCGAGGCTCTTCGAAAGCTTGTGCCCGTCTCCGGCCCGCAGGAGCTTGTGGTGCCGGTACGCCGGTTCCGGCAGCGCGAGCAGCGCCTGCAGGAGGCGGTGGATGCTGGTGGCGCAGAAAAGGTCCTGCCCGCGGGTGACGCAGGTCACGCCTTGCAACGCATCGTCAGTCACGACAGCGATGTGATAGCTCGTGCCGATGTCGCGCCGCGCCAGCACCACGTCGCCCCACCGCTCGGGCGTCGTCTCCAGCACGCCGGTTTCATCGCCGGGTCCGAGCCCGAGTTCGAGAAACGTGAGTCGGCGGTCAAGCAGCGCAAGCGCGGCCGCCATGTCGAGCCGGAGCGCATATCGGACGTGTCGCCTTGCCAATTCCCGGCGATCGAGCGGCTTGTGCCGGCACGTCCCCGGATAGATCGGCACCCCGTCTGGATCGAGGGGTGGCATGGGCCCCGCCCGCGCCACGATCTCGGTGCGCGAGCACACGCACGCATAAAGGACGCCGAGGTCGTCGAGGCGGTCGATGGCCGCGCGGTAACGATGGAAGTGCTCGCTCTGCCGGAGTACCGGCCCGTCCCAGTGGAAGCCGAGCCAGTCCAGATCCTCGACCGCCTGCTGGCAGAACCGATTGGGACAGCGCAGCGTGTCGATGTCCTCGAGCCTGAGGAGCAGGCGCGCCCGTTCGCTGCGCGCGAAATGCTGGGTGAACAGCGCCGAGTAGGCATGCCCGAGATGCAACTCGCCGTTGGGCGAGGGCGCGAAGCGGAACGTGGCGGGGGTGTCGGGCGTCATGACGGGGAGCCTATACTGCGTCCGGTCCGCCTGTAGAACCCGACTGTTCGAATGAGCCGCATCGATACCGAAACCGACCTCCTGCAGGCGATCGCCGAACTGGCGGAACTCTGTCCGCACATGGCGCGCGCCCATGCGGATGTTGGTATTCCGCCGCTGCGCCGGTGGCCGGCGGGCCTCGAGACACTGGTGCGCCTGGTGATCGACCAGCAGGTGTCGCTCGCCTCGGCGGCCGCCATACGGGCGCGGTTCTCGGCCGCGTTTCCCGGCGCGGATGTCGCCGCGCTCGCGGCAGCCGACGACACGGCGTTCGTTGCGTGCGGCCTGTCCCGCAACAAGATCCGCACGATCCGGGCGCTTGCGACTGCCGTTGCGGATGGAACGCTCGACCTCGACGTCCTCGATGCCATGGACGACGAGGAAGTGCGCGACCGGCTTACCGCCTTGCCGGGAATCGGCCCGTGGACGGCCGACATGTATCTCCTGGCCGGCCTCGGGCGCAGGGATGCCTGGCCCGGCGGCGACCTCGCGCTGCAGGTCGGGTGGATGGCGCTCTCCGGCGCGGACAGTCGCCCCGACATCCGGACGCTTGCCGCCGTCGCCGATCGCTGGCGGCCCTGGCGCGCCGTGGCCGCCAGGCTTCTCTGGAGCTACTACGCACGCGGAAAAACGCCGCAACGGGAAGGGCTTCACACCCCTGTTGCACAAGATATAGTATCGAGGAAGGAACGGTGATTTGCCGTCCGGGTCAGAGCCGGCGTGCCGAGCGAAAGGAGGTTTGGTGCACAACGCCGCCATCTCGCCGGAGTCGTGTCCTGCTCTCGTGCTGAACGCGGACTACCGGCCGCTGAGTTACTATCCCTTGTCCCTGTGGTGTTGGCAGGATGCGGTGAAGGCCGTGTTCCTCGATCGCGTCAACATCCTCTCCGAGTACGACCAGGTCGTCAGAAGCCCGAGCTTCGAATTCCGGCTCCCGAGCGTCGTCTCGCTCAAGACCTTCGTCAAACCCGCCCGCCATCCGGCCTTCACCCGGTTCAACGTGTTCCTGCGCGACCGCTTCACGTGCCAGTACTGCGGCGACAGGGAAGACCTGACCTTCGATCACCTGATCCCTCGCTCGCGCGGCGGCAAGACGACCTGGCTCAACGTCGTGACTGCGTGCAGCCCATGCAACCTGTCCAAGGGCGGGCACATGCCGGGCGACGTCGACATGTGGCCGAGGAACATGCCGTTCCGGCCGACGGTGCAGCAGCTGCACGCCAATGGCCGGCTGTTTCCGCCGAACTACCTGCACGAAAGCTGGCAGGATTTTCTCTACTGGGATACCGAGCTCGAGCCCTAGTCGCGGGCCCGCGCCGCGCGCAGCGCCAGCGCGGCGACGAGAAGCGAAACCACCACGTTCCAGCCGGCGAACGACAGGCCAAGGAAACGCCACTGCGCCTGGTCGCAGGAGATCACGCGCGCCTTCGTCAGGTCCGGCAACCCGCCGGAGAGCCCTGCCCCGCTCGCGCAGGCCGTGGGACCCGGCCACCAGTGCCATTCGACGCCGGAGTGGTAGACGCCAAGGCCCGCTCCCACCAGCATGACGAGTGCGAACAGCGTCAGCAGCAGACGCGCGCCCGGTTTCCCCGAGGTCGCGAACCACCAGGCAAGCGCAATGATCGGGATGCCAATGTAGTAGGGCCAGCGCTGCTGCAAGCAGAGCGGGCACGGAACGTACCCGCCGATCAGCTGGAAGCCCCAGGCGCCGAGGATCGTCGCCAGCGCGATGATGCCCGCGACCTGCGCGCCGTAGGCCTGCCGTGTCTGTGCCGTCGTCATCGCTGCGCCTCATCGCCGAAAAGCGTTCGACCGGCAAGTGCGGCGATGAACGCAACGACGAAGTAGCGCACCCCGCGGATCAGGACGCTCATCAGCAGGAACTGCCAGAACGGCATCTCGACCACGCCGCAGGCGAGCGCGATCGCCTTGTAGGGCACGAAGGCGAGCGAGGCGAAGATGATCGCCATCGGCCCTTCGTTCGCATGCTGACGGACGAACTCCTTGAAGGTGTCCTGCAGGCCGAAGCCGTCGAGCGCCATCTGGCCCAGCGTGTCGAACACGAGGCTGCCGATCAGGAACATCGTAATCCCGCCGAGGATTGAAGCGACCGTCGTGAGGGCTGCGAGCTTCGCCCAAGAGCGCGGTTTCACGAACGCCATGGGCGCGAGCAGCACGTCCGCCGGGAACTTGATCGCGACCGAATCGAGGAACGCGACGAGCGCCAGCACGGTCGGCGCGAAACGGTGCTTCAGGAGGTTCAGGAGCCAGTGGCCGAACGAGTGCAGCATGTCGGAGGTCCTTGACGTTCCTGCCCCGATAGCAGGCCTTTGCGGGCGCGTCCATGGAGGCCGCGCCGGGGTTGACGCGCCTCGCCTTCCCCCTATGATCGCGCGCGCAATCTCGACCGATTGCCCCTGTGGCGGAACTGGTAGACGCGGCAGACTCAAAATCTGTTGCCCGCAAGGGCGTGCTGGTTCGATTCCGGCCAGGGGCACCACATCCTTCCGCTGCCGTTGTGCAGGGCATCGGGAAGCTGATACGAAGCGACGTGATCACGCCATACGCCACATGCCGCCTGAGACAGGCGCTGACCGTCCTCGTACTTCTCCTCGTTTCGGGGATGGTTGCGCCGCGCGCCGAAGCGCGCCCCCTCCTCCTGTTCGACGTGTCGTCGGGCGAAGTGCTGCTCGAGCACGAAGCGGGCGATGCCTGGTATCCCGCCTCGCTCACCAAGTTGATGACCGCGTACCTCACGTTCGAGTCGCTCGCGAAAGGATCGCTCAAGCTCGACCAGAAGCTCACGGTGCCGGCCGAGGTATTGAAAATCCCGCCTTCGAAGCTCGGCATGAAGCCCGGCACGACGGTTCCCGTAGATCTCGCGCTCCGGGCGATGCTCGTCTATTCGGCCAACGACATGGCCTTCACGCTGGCCGAGGCGCAGGGCGGGCATGATGCCTTCGTCGCCCGGATGAACGATGCGGCCAAGCAGCTCGGCATGTCGACCACGCATTACGTCAATCCGCACGGCCTGTTCGATCCGGGCCAGGTGTCGAGCGCACGTGACCTCGGCGTGCTCGCCGCAGCGATCATCAGCAAGTACCCGCAGTACCAGCATTACTTCGCCGAGCCCTACATCCAGATCGGCAAGCGGAAACTGAAGAACCGCAACATGCTGCTGCGGCAGATGCCGGATGCCGACGGCATGAAGACCGGCTTCGTCTGCCCGTCGGGCTTCAATCTCGTCGCCAGCGCCACGCGCAACGGCCGACGCCTGGTTGCGGTCGTGCTGGGCACGAGCACCGCGTACGCCCGCGCCGATGCCGCGCAGGCGCTGCTCGAATTCGGCTTCGCCACGCCCTCCGGCAAGCGCACCGAGACGCTGACGTCGATCAACGACCTGCCGGATCCGCCGCAGAACCTGAAGGAAGCCGTGTGTCTCACCGGCATCAAGACGGCCGACACGTCCCAGCTCACCGGGTGGGGCGTCTCGTTCGGGCGCGTGAAGGGCATCGTGAAGGCGGATGCGACACTGACCGCAACGGAAGCCGTTACGGGCGGCGCACTCGAGAAGGTGCCGACGGGGCTCGTGCGCGTGCCGGCCTCGAAGACCGATTACCTAGCGCTGGCCTGGGGGCTCGAGCAGCAGCACACGGTGCAGCTCTGCAACTACCTGAAGGCGCTCAACCGGTACTGCGAGCCGCTGAACCCCGAGTCGCTTGCAACCTTCCGCACGATCGCAGGCAAGCAGGGCAAGCCGGAGCCGGCCGCCGCGCGGCCGAAGAAACCCGATCCCGACCTCGGCGAATAACCTGCGATGGCCGACCGTCCGACTCTCGCGAAGGCGACCGCGCTGTCGGCCGCGCTGGGGTACGGGCTCGTTCCGGCGCTCGTGAAGTTCGCGCATCTGAACGGCGTGCCACCGATCGACAGCACCCTGTTCCGGACGCTCGCGGCCGTCGTCGCCTATGCGGTCATCGTTCGAACCGCCGGCTACCGCATCGCGATCACCCGCGGAAACTTTTGGCCGATGCTCGCGCTGACCGCCGCGACGTTCACCATCTCGACGGGCTATCTCGCCTCGGTGCAGTTCATTCCGGTCGGGCTCGCGGTCATCATCTTCTTCACCTTCCCGGTCGCGTTGCTGCTCGCCTCGCCGCTCGTCGAGCGCCGCCCGATCGGCGCCTGGCGGCTGGCGCTCGCAGCGCTCGGTTTCCTGGGGCTCGCCATCGCCATCGGGCCGAGCACGGGCTCGCTCGATCCGCGCGGAATCATCCTGGCGGCGATGGCTGCGGCAGGCGCTGTCGTGCAGTTCTTTTCCGCCCGCGCGCTCGGCGGCTCGATGCACCCCGTAGCGTTCGGCCTCGTCGCCCACGTCGGATTCCTGCCGGCGGCGTTCGCGCTCGCGTGGTGGCTCGACGGCGGCGGCATCGCCGCCCTGCATCCGGCCGGGGTGACCGTCACCGGCTATGCGACGCTTGCGGCCGTGTGCGCGCTCTACGTCGTGTCGTTCTTCCTGCAGATGCGCGCCTTGAGCCTTGCGCCTGCGACGACGGTCGCGCCGTTCTTCAACCTCGAGCCGGTCACCACCATCGCCGTCGCGGCGCTGATGCTCGGCGAAACGCTGACGCTCAACCAGTATCTCGGCGGGGCGATGGTGCTCGCCGCGGTGGTCGCCGTCGGCTTCGGCGACCGCCTGGCGCCGCGTGCGCGCGCAACGCATAGGAGTTCCGCATGAGCGATGACCGCAAGGCCGACGTCGTTCCGGTGAGCGTGATCACGGGATTCCTCGGCGCCGGCAAGACGACGCTCCTGTCGCGGCTCGTGCGCGACCCGATGCTCTCCAACGCAGCCGTCATCATCAACGAACTCGGCGAGATCGGCCTCGACCACGCGCTTGTCGAGAAGGCGGATGGCGATATCGTCGAGATTCCCTCCGGCTGCCTCTGCTGCACGGTCAGCTCCGACCTCGGCGAGACGCTGCTCAGCCTGATGGAGCGCCGCGACAGCGGGGAGATCAAGGCATTCGACCGCGTGGTGATCGAAACCACCGGCCTCGCGGACCCGGCGCCCATCCTGCACACGCTGATGCGCGATCCCTCGCTCCTCGCCCGCTACCGTCTCGAAGGCGTGATCGCGGTGGTCGACGCCTTCCACGGCGGATCGACGCTCGACGCCTACGAGGAGGCGGTGAAGCAGGTGGCGGTCGCCGACCGGATCGTCCTCACCAAGGCCGACCTGATGGTCGGGCGCGAAGGCGAGGAAAACCTGCACGCGATCGTGCGCCGCCTGCGCAAGCTCAACCCGTCGGCGCGCATGCTCGACACGCATTCGGGCGAGCCGACCGGCGCGCGGCTGTTCAACACGGGGCTCTACGACCCGGACACGAAGTCGGTGAACGTGTCACGCTGGCTCGCCGACGAGGCGTACGCCGAAAAGACCGGGCGCCCCCGCGGGCGGCGTGGAGCGCACGATCATTCTCACGATCACGACGCGAACCATGCCCACGACCACGAGCATCACCGGCACGACGATCACATAAAGTCGTTCTCGTTCGCGACCGAGCAGGCGATCTCGCCGCAAGGGCTCGAGCTGTTTCTCGAACTGCTGCAGAGCTATCACGGGCCGAACCTCCTTCGGTTCAAGGCGATCGTGAAGATGGCGGATGATCCGAACCGCCCCGTCGTCCTGCATGGCGTGCAGCATGTGCTGCATCCGCCGCACCGGCTTGCCGCGTGGCCCGATGCGGATCGCCGTTCGCGGCTGGTGTTCATCACGCGCGACATCGCGAAGGCCGACATCGAGAAGCTTTATGCGGCGTTCGTCGATCCGCTCACCGGCAGCGGCGCGGCGGCCGCCGACACCACGCTCTCGATCAGGCCGACCGGATCAACGGCCGGGTAAGGCACGTCGGCCCGCCCTCACCCTTCCGGCAGATCTCCGCACCCTTGATCGCCTCCACGCGACAACCGGCCGCGCGCAGCCGACGCTCCGTCTCCAGGTTGCCCTCGACCAGCACGACGTGGCGCGGAGCGAGCGCCAGCACGTTGCAGCCCATCGTCGGAAATTCGTCCTCGGGGACTTCAACGAACCGGATGCCGCGCTCCTCGAGGAACTCGACGAGGCGGACCGGCATCAGCGGCAGGTAGACGACGGCGAGATCACGGTCGACGGGCGAAAGTACCGACATCAGGTGGAACACGTCCGACCGCCCCTTGTAATGCGGCAGATCGAACGTGTGGATCGCGAACCGCCCGCCGGTGACCGCGCGCAGCTGGTCGACGGAGGCGGCGTTGGTGCGGTAGCCGAGGCCGACCAGCAGGGTATTGCGGTCGATCCAGACGAGGTCGCCGCCCTCGATCTTGCCCGGCGGCTCGATCCGGCCGATCACCTCGAAACCGGCGCTCTTGAGGAGGCTCGCGTTGCGGGCGGGCTCGTTGACGCGGGCGGGTTTTCCCATCGCCGCCTCGACGATACCCGCCGGCGTCACGATCAGGCTGTCGCGCACGTACAGGCTGTCGAGGCCGAGACCGGGCGCATCGGGGAGCGCCACCACGTCGTCCGCGACCGACTTCAGCACGGCCTCGAAGGCCCGGTACTCGGCATTTGCCTGCGCAAGGTCCGGTGCTGCGTGGTAGTTGAGCGGCCGCCATTCTTCGGCAATGCGCGCTTCGCTCTGGAACGCAGCTTCCGGACGGCGCACCGCGACGCGGGACAGCCGCGAGTATTCGTTGAATTCACTTGCCATGATTTTTTCGAATGATGAATTGAAGGCCGTCCGGTCCCTGCGAGGCTTCTAGCAGTTCGTTTCCGCTTTCGCTACAGAAGTGCGGGAAGTCGATCGCCGCCGCCGGATCGGTTGCCAGGATTCTCAGGATTTGGCCGGTTTTCATGGATTGCAGGCGCTTGCGCGCCTTCAGCACGGGCAAGGGGCACAGAAGCCCCCTGACGTCGATTTCATCATCGGCAGGCGGCGAACGTGTGGACACTGCGACCCATTCCATTTTATTGTGGACGTCGAAAATCGACGCGTGGCGACCCATATGACCAGAGCAAGGTTTCACGACCGCCCGGTTGAGGCAACCGCCTGAACGCGCCTTCACGCGCAGAAGACCGACACCATGAACAAGCCGTCGAACCCCGAAGACTTTAAGCCCATCCGTCCCGGCGCGGGCGAGAAGCGCAAGGCGCGCCCGTTCCCGAAGGGCCGGCAGGTTCAGCCCGATGCGCTGAAGGCGATCGAGCAGCTGCTCAGGGGGCGTACGCTCCAGCGCGATCACCTGATCGAGTACCTGCACCTGATCCAGGACGAGTTCGGATACATCTCGGCGCCGCATCTCGCCGCGCTCGCCCTCACCATGCGTCTTCCGTATGCGGAAGTGTTCGAGGTCGCGACGTTCTACCACCACTTCGACGTGATCAAGGAAGGCGACCCGACGCCGCCCGACGTCACCATCCGCGTGTGCGACTCGCTCTCGTGCGCGATGGCCGGTGCCGAAGAGCTGATCGAGGCGCTGAAGTCGAAGGCGGGCAAGAAGGTCCGCATCCTGCACGCACCCTGCATGGGGCTGTGCGACGTCGCCCCGGCTGCGGCGGTCGGCAAGAACTACGTCGGCGAAGCGACGGCGAAGGGCTTGCTGGCGCTGGCGAAGTCCGGCGAGACGGAGCCCGAGAGGCCCGACTACCAATCGCTCGCAAAGTATCGGAAGGCGGGCGGCTACGAAGTGCTGAAGAGCCTCCGGCAGGGCGGCAAGACGCCCGACCAGGTGATCGAGGAGCTCCTCGCGGCGGGCCTGCGCGGTCTCGGCGGCGCGGGCTTCCCGTCCGGCCAGAAGTGGAAGTTCGTGCGCGCCGGCAGCGGGCCGCGCTACCTCTGCATCAACGGCGACGAGGGTGAGCCGGGCACGTTCAAGGACCGGATGTACCTCCAGACGAAGCCGCACCAGTTTCTCGAAGGCATGCTGATCGCGGCCTGGGGCGTCGAAGCACGCCGCGCCTACATCTACTTGCGTGACGAATATCCGGCCGCGCGGTGGATCCTCAAGAAGGAAATCCGCGCGCTCGAGAAGGAAGGCTTGATTCCGGAGGGCTACGTCGAACTGCGCCGCGGCGCCGGCGCCTACATCTGCGGCGAAGAGTCGGCGATGATCGAATCGATCGAGGGCAACCGCGGCCTGCCGCGCCATCGGCCGCCATACGTCGCGCAGGTCGGCCTCTTCAATCGCCCGACGCTCGTGCACAACGTCGAGACCGTCTACTGGATGCCGGAAATCCTCGCCAAGGGTGCGGCGTGGTTCGCGGGCCTCGGCAAGGAAGGCCACAAGGGGGTTCGCTCCTACTCCGTGTCGGGCCGCGTCAAGAACCCCGGCGTGGTGCTCGCTCCCGCCGGCACCACGGCGAACGAACTGATCGCGCGCTGCGGCGGCATGGCGAAAGGCCACGCGTTCAAGGGTTACCTGCCCGGTGGCGCCTCGGGCGGCATCCTGCCGGCGTCGATGGCGGACCTGCCGCTCGATTTCGGTCAACTCGAGAAGTACGGCTGCTTCGTCGGCAGCCACGCGGTCGTGATCCTCTCCGACCGGGACAGCATGCGCGACGTGGCGCTGAACCTCCTCCACTTCTTCAAGGAGGAATCCTGCGGCCAGTGCACGCCCTGCCGCGTCGGCTGCGAGAAGGCCGTGGCGCTCATGTCGAAGAAGAAGTGGGATGCCGACCTGCTCGGCGAACTCTCGACGGCGATGTCGGATGCATCGATCTGCGGTCTCGGCCAGGCGGCGCCGAACCCGATCCGGTCGGTGATCAAGCACTTTGCGAAGGACATTTCGTGATGGCTGACAAAATCACCTTCACTCTCGACGGCCAGACCGTAAAGGCCGAACCCGGCGAGTCGATCTGGCAGGTCGCCAAGCGGCTCGGCACCACCATCCCGCACCTGTGCTGGAAGGACGCTCCCGGCTACCGGGCCGACGGCAACTGCCGCGCCTGCGTGGTGGAAGTCGAGGGCGAGCGCGTGCTCGCCGCGTCCTGCATCCGGCAGCCGACCAACGGCATGAAGGTCTCGACCCAGACCGACCGCGCCAAGGCTGCGCGGCACATGGTGTTCGAACTCCTCTACGCCGACCAGCCGAAGGTCGATGACGCGCACGACAGCCAGTCGGCGTTCCTCGCCTGGTCGAAGGCGATGAACGTCGAGGTGTCTCGCTTCCCGAAGAACGACTCGCCGAAGCCCGACCTGTCGCATCCGGCGATGGCGGTGAACCTCGACGCGTGCATCCACTGCAACCTGTGCGTCCGCGCCTGCCGCGAAGTGCAGGTGAACGACGTGATCGGCATGGCCTGGCGCGGCGCCGAGTCGAAGGTCGTGTTCGACTTCGACGATCCGATGGGCCAGTCGACGTGCGTCGCCTGCGGCGAGTGCGTGCAGGCCTGCCCGACCGGCGCGCTGATGCCGAAGTCGATCGTCGACGAGAACCAGCGCGGCGGCCGCGTCGCCGACCGCAAGGTCGACTCGGTGTGCCCCTACTGCGGCGTCGGCTGCCAGATCACCTACAACCTGCGCAAGGACGAGACCGGCAAGGAACAGATCGCCTGGGTCGAGGGGCGTGACGGTCCGGCCAACGAGAACCGCCTCTGCATCAAGGGCCGCTTCGGCTTCGACTACGTCGCGAACCCCGAGCGGCTGACGAAGCCGCTCATCCGCAAGCCCGGCCTGCCGAAGGGCATCAACATCGACCCGAAGAACCCGCTGACCCATTTCCGCGAGGCGACGTGGGAAGAGGCGCTGGAGTTCGCCGCTTCAGGGCTTGCCCGGATCAAGAAGGAGCACGGGCCGAAGGCGCTCGCGGGCTTCGGCTCGGCAAAATGCTCGAACGAGGAAGCCTACCTGTTCCAGAAGCTCGTGCGCACGGGCTTCGGATCGAACAACGTCGACCACTGCACGCGCCTGTGCCACGCCTCGTCCGTCGCGGCGCTGATGGAGACGATCGGCTCCGGCGCGGTCACCGCACCGTTCACGGCGGTGGAGGATTCCGACGTCATCATCGTGATCGGCGCGAACCCGACCGAGAACCATCCCGTCGCCGCCACGTACTTCAAGCAGGCGGCCAAGCGCGGCGCGGAACTCATCATCATGGACCCGCGTGGCACGGCGATGAAGCGCTACGCCTCGCACATGCTGCAGTTCCGCAACGGCGGTGACGTCGCGCTCCTCAACGCGATGATGAACGTCATCGTCACCGAGAAACTCTACGACACGCAGTACATCCAGGCGCATACGGAAGGCTTCGAGCGCCTGAAGCAGCACCTCGCGCAGTTCACGCCCGAGGCGATGGAACCGATCTGCGGCATCAAGGCCGACGAGATTCGCGCGGTCGCCCGCAAGTATGCGCGCGCCAACGCTGCCATCATTTTCTGGGGCATGGGCGTGTCGCAGCACACCCACGGCACCGACAATGCGCGCTGCCTGATTTCGCTCGCGCTGATGTGCGGGCAGACGGGACGCGCCGGCACGGGCCTCCACCCGCTGCGCGGCCAGAACAACGTGCAGGGCGCCTCCGACGCGGGCCTGATCCCAATGGTGTTCCCCGACTACATGAAGGTCGGCGTCGATTCGATCCGCGAGCGGTTCGAGGAGCTCTGGCAGGCGAAGCTCGATCCCGAGCCCGGCCTCACCGTCGTCGAGACGATGGACGCGATCGCCGCGGGCAAGGTGAAGGGCATGTACGTCATGGGTGAAAACCCCGCGATGTCGGACCCGGACGCCAACCATGCGCGCCATTCGCTGGCGATGCTCGAGCACCTGGTGGTGCAGGACATCTTCCTCACCGAGACCGCGATGTTCGCCGACGTGGTGCTGCCCGCGACCGCCTGGCCGGAGAAGGACGGCACGGTGTCGAACACCAACCGGCAGGTCCAGATGGGTCGCCGCGCGCTGTCGCCGCCCGGCGAAGCCCGGCCGGACTGGTGGATCACGATCGAGCTCGGCAAGCGTCTCGGCCTGCCGTGGACCTACGCGCACCCGAAGGACGTGTTCGCCGAGATGAAGCTCGCGATGCCCTCGCTCGACAACATCACCTGGGACCGTTTCGAGCGCGAGAGCGCGGTCGCCTACCCCTGCCCGGCGCCGGACCATCCCGGCATGGACATCGTGTTCTCCGACCGCTTCCCGACGACGTCGGGCCTCGGCAAGTTCGTGCCGGCGAACGTGCTGCCGCCGGACGAGCGCCCCGACGCGGAGTTCCCGTTCGTGCTCTCGACGGGCCGTCAGCTCGAGCATTGGCACACCGGCGCCATGACCCGCCGCGCGAGCGTGCTCGACGCCGTCGAACCGGAGCCGACGGTGCAGATGCATCCGGCGGACGTCGCGCGCTTCGGCGTCGAGCCCGGCGACCAGGTGCGCGTGACATCGCGGCGCGGTTCGATCGTCATCCGGGTGCGCGCGGAGGGCATGGTGCAGCAGGGCGTGGTGTTCATCCCGTTCGCCTACGTCGAGGCGGCGGCGAACCTTCTGACCAACCCGAAGCTCGATCCGTTCGGCAAGATCCCGGAGTTCAAGTACTGCGCCGTGAAGATCGAGCCCGTGAAGCGCAGCCGGCTCGAGGCCGCGGAATAGGTCGTCCATGGCGTTGCTCGACAAGCTCGACCTGAAGGGACGCGTCGAGGCGCTTCTCTTGAGCCCGAAGCGTGAGACGGGCCTCGAGAAGCATCGGGCGGACCGGCTGACGATGACCTTCGACGGCGTCGAGGGCGATTGCCACGGCGGCCGCACGCGGGCATCCGACAGCCGCATGCTGAAGCAGTACGCGCGCGGCACGGAAGTTGCCAATACCCGGCAGGTGTCGATCCTCTCGACGGAGGAGCTTGCGCAGGTCGCAGCGACCCTCGGCATCGCGGCGCTGCCGCCGGAGTGGGTCGGCGCCAACATCGTGACGGCCGGTATCCCCGACCTGACGCTGTTGCCGCCCGCAACGCGGCTGATGTTCTCCTCCGGAGCGACGATCATCGTCGACCTCGAGAACGCGCCGTGCCGCTACGTGGGCGACGTGATCGAGAAGCATCATCCGGGCGTCGGCGGTCGCTTCGTCAAGGCGGCCCAGCACAAGCGCGGGGTCGTCGGCTGGGTCGAGAAGCCGGGCGCGATATCTGTGGGGGACGAGATCGTGCTCCACGTGCCGACGCGCCGCACATGGGTGCACTGACCGTCAGCGATCGGGGGCCGGTCCGAACCACTTCCAGGCGAAGTGGGCGAGCGAGGCAGCGATCACGATGCCGCCGCCGATGAGCGTCGCCTCAGGCGGCACCTCGCGCAGGAACAGCCACACCCACAACGGTGCGAAGGCCGAGTTCATGACGCCGAGAAGCCCGGCCTGCGCCGCCGGAATCCGGCTCGCGGCGGAGAAGATCAGGATGTTGCCGAGCGCCAGCTGGCAGGCGCCGAACAGGGCGAGGAGCCCGAGGTCGCGCGCCGCGACGTCGCCCGGGTGGGCGAGCGGCCAGGCGATCAGGCCGCTGAAGAGCGTCGTCACCGCGATGATCGGCAGAATGTCGACCGTCGGGAAGCGCCGGAACAGCGTGACCTGCGTCGAGTACAGGAACACCACGAGAAGCGCGAGGAGATCGCCCGCGAGGCCGCCCGAGCGCGCCGAACCCGCCATCATGATCGCGATGCCGCAGAACCCGACGGCGCCCGCGACCAGCGTCGCGGCATCGAGCGGCTCGCGCAGGAAGATGCGCCCGAAGATCGCCGCGGCGAACGGCGCGGTCGCGAAGATCATGAAGAAATTGGCGACGGCCGTCAGCCGGAGCGAGGCGAGGTTCGCCACCATGCCGAACGCCAGCACCAGGATCATCAGCGCGCCGATGCCGCCGATGCGCAGGAACGCCTGCAGCGTCCGCGACCGGTACTTCCAGGCGACGAAGCAGAGCATCGCCAGAAACGCGAAGATGCCCCGCCAGAAGCTCATCGTTGGGGCATCCGCCGAGATCAGCCGGGTGAACAGGCCGGAACTCGAATCCGCCAGCGACCCGCCGAGCAGCATCAGGAGACCGCGGTGATACTGGTTGACGCTGGGTGCCGACATTATCTGGAGGGGGACGAGAGGTAGGCCGTGCCCGATCCATTACGCATACGTCAGTCGATGCACAAGGACGCTTCGCCGAATGGAAGCGTTGCAGCGGCTCCTCCTGAGTTCCTGGTCGCTCCGGACCCGGACGATCCGCGGCTCGTGCAGCGCGTCGACGGCATCGACCAGGCCGGCAGGCCGGTCGACCAGTACGTCGTCACCGAGCGCCCGCTGACGATCTACCTGAACCGCCAGGAGATCGTCACCGCCATGACGATCGGCGACCACCCGGACTGGCTGGCGATCGGCTACCTCCTGAACCAGGGGATGCTGAAGGCGGGCGATGCCGTCACCGGCGTCGACTACGACGAGGATCTCGGCGTGGTGGTGGTCCGCACGCCGGCCGAAACCAACTTCGAGGCAAAACTCCAGAAGAAGGTGCGCACCTCCGGCTGCGCGCAAGGCACCGTGTTCGGCGACCTGCTCGAGCAGCTCGAAGGCGTCGAGCTGGCGAAGGACGCAAGGATCCGCCTGAGCTGGCTCCACGCCCTGACGAAGAAGATCAACACGGCGCCGTCGCTCTATCTGAAGGCCGGCGCGATTCACGGCTGCGTGCTGTGCGAGGAGGATCGTCCGCTGGCTTACGTCGAGGACGTGGGCCGGCACAACGCGGTCGACAAGATCGCCGGCTGGATGTTCCTCAACGGCGTCGCGCCGGAGAACAAGATCTTCTACACGACCGGCCGACTGACGTCGGAGATGATCCTGAAGTGCGTGGCGATGCGCATCCCGGTGCTCGTGTCTCGCTCCGGCTTCACCGCCTGGGGCGCGGAACTTGCACAGCGCTTCAACCTCACGCTGATCGGTCGCGCGCGCGGTCACCGCTTCGTCGCGCTGGCAGGCCTCGAGCGGATTGTATTCGACGTCGACGAGACGGCGGCCGTCGAGGAAGACCGCCGTCACCGCCGCAAGGGAGCGGACGGCGATGATTGAGACGGACGCCGTCGTCGGCTGCGTGCTCGCCGGCGGCCTCGCGCGGCGCATGGGCGGTGGCGACAAGGGATTCGTCGAGATCGGCGGCCGAACCATTCTCGAGGCCGTGATCGATCGGCTGAAGCCGCAAGTGTCGCGCGCGATCCTCAACGCGAACGGCGATCCTGCGCGATTGGCAGCGTTCGGCCTGCCGGTCGTGGCCGATGCCGTCCCCGGGTTTGCCGGACCGCTCGCCGGCGTGCATGCGGCCCTCGCCTGGACGCGGGCAAACGTGCCGGAAGCGCGCTGGGTCGCGACCGTTGCAACGGACACACCGTTTTTTCCGGCCGACCTCGTGCAGCGGCTGCTTGCGGCGGTGAAACAGCAGGGGGCGGACCTGGCGTGTGCCGCCTCGGGCGGACAGGCGCATCCGGTCTTCGGCCTGTGGCCCGTGTCGATGACCGACGCGCTGGAAGCGGCGCTCGTCGAGGAGGGCGTGCGCAAGGTCGACGTCTTCACGGCGCGCTACCGCCTCGCGACGGCGGACTACGAGGCGGCGCCCGTCGACCCGTTCTTCAACGTCAACCGGCCGGACGACATTGCCGAAGCGAAGCGCCTGGCGGCGGGCCGGCAAAAGGTGATCGGGGTCGCGGGATTCAAGAACGCGGGCAAGACCACGCTGGTCGAACGGCTCGTCCGGGAACTCACGGGACGGGGCTACCGCATCTCGACGGTGAAGCACGCGCATCACTCGTTCGACATCGACCACGAGGGTCGCGACAGCTTCCGGCACCGCAAGGCAGGGGCGGCCGAAGTCGCGGTCGTGTCGATGAATCGCTGGGCGCTGATCCACGAGAACCGCGGCGATGACCGCGAGCCGCCGCTCGAGGCGATTCTCGCGAAGCTCGCCCCGTGCGACCTCGTGATCGTCGAAGGTTACAAGCGCGACCAGCATCCGAAGATTGAGGTGCGCGACGTTACCCTGTCGCATCCGCAGCTCGCGGGCGACGACCCGACGGTCATCGCGCTGGCGGCGAGTGCGCCGGTTGAAGCGCCGGTTCCCGTGTTCGCCCGCGATGACGTGCGCGCGCTCGCCGACTTCATCGTCGGGCGCATGGAGCTTCCGTCCCGATGAGCCGAAAGCTTCTCGACGACTGCTTCCTGCATGACCGCGACCGGCTGAAGCATGACGATGCGATCGACCTGATCCGCACGCGGCTTCGGCGCGTGGCGGACGTCGAGGAGGCGCCACTCGATCGCCTTGCCGGGCGCGTTCTCGCAACCGACGTGGCTGCGCCGCGGCCGGTGCCGGCGTTCACCAATGCCGCCGTCGACGGCTACGCCTTCGCCTACGAAAGCCTCGCCGGCGGAACGCCTCTCGCCATTGCGATGCGGCTCACCGCGGGCGCTTCGACCGAAACGCCGCTCGCGCCGGGACAGGCGGCGCGCATCTTCACGGGCGCGCCGATGCCCCCGGGGGCCGACACGTGCGTGATGCAGGAGGACGTGACGGTCGCGGACGACGCGATCGCCGTTCCTGCCGGGCTCAGGAAGGGCGCCAACACGCGCAAGGCGGGCGAGGACGTCAAGGCGGGCGACGTCGTGGTGCGGGCCGGCACGCGCCTGCGCCCGCAGGAAGTGGCGGCCATCGCTTCCACAGGCGCTGCGACTGCCGCGTGCTATCGGCCGCTGAAGGTCGCGGTCCTGTCGACCGGGGATGAACTCCTGGCGCCCGGCCAGCCGTTCCGGCCCGGTGGGGTGTATGATTCGAACCGGACGATGATCCGCGCGCTGCTCGGCCTCCAGGGTGTCGAGGTGCTCGACCTCGGCGTCGTGCCCGACCGGCGCGATGCGGTCGAAAGCGCCGTGGCGGGCGCTGCCGCGCAGGCCGATGCGATCCTTTCGACGGGGGGAGCCAGTCGCGGCGAGGCGGACTACGTGGTCGAGACGATCGCCAAGCTCGGTCAACTCACCGCGTGGCAGATCGCGGTGAAGCCCGGCCGCCCGCTCGCGATCGGCCAGATTCGCGACACCGTCTACTTCGGGCTTCCGGGCAACCCGGTCGCGGCGTTCGTCACCTTCCTCCTCTACGCCCAGCCGATGCTCGCGATCCTGCAGGGCGCCGACTGGCGTCCGCCGCGGCGGTATCCCCTGCCGGCGGCCTTCTCCGTGCCGGCGCGCAAGACCGGGCGGCGCGAGTTCTGGCGCGGCTCGCTGGTCGACACGGCCGAAGGCCTGCGCGTGAAGAAGTTCGAGCGCGACGGGTCCGGGCTTATCTCCGGCCTGTCACAGTCCGACGGCCTGATCGACATCCCGGAAGCCCGCGGGCCCGTTCTCGAGGGCGACCTGGTCGATTTCATCCCGTACGGCGCGTTCGGCCTGCCATGAGGCGAAAAGGCTTTCCTGAGGCCCGCCGGACGGGCTAAAACGCGCCGCAAGCCCGGGACCGGGCTTCCCCCACAGTCATCGAAATGGTTCGAGTTATGGCCAAGCCGCGCACGCTCTACGACAAGATCTGGGACGACCACCTGGTGCACGAAGGTGAGGATGGCACTTGCCTCCTCTACATCGACCGCCACCTCGTCCACGAGGTGACGAGCCCGCAGGCGTTCGAGGGCCTGCGCATGACCGGCCGCAAGGTGCGCCACCCGGAAAAGACGCTCGCCGTCGTTGACCACAACGTTCCGACCACGGACCGTTCGAAGGGCATCGACGAGCCCGAGAGCCGCACCCAGGTCGAGACGCTGGCGCGCAACGCCGCCGAGTTCGGCATCGAATACTTCTCCGAACTCGACAAGCGGCAGGGGATCGTGCACGCCATCGGCCCCGAGCAGGGCTTTACGCTGCCCGGCACCACGATCGTCTGCGGTGACAGCCATACTTCCACGCACGGCGCGTTTGGCGCGCTCGCGCACGGCATCGGCACGTCGGAGGTCGAGCACGTGCTCGCCACGCAGACGCTGATCCAGTCGAAGGCGAAGAACATGAAGGTCGAGGTGAACGGCACGCTCGCGCCGGGCGCCACCGCCAAGGACATCATCCTCGCGATCATCGGCGAGATCGGCACCGCCGGCGGCACCGGGCACGTCATCGAGTATTGCGGCGAGGCGATCGAGGCGCTGACGATGGAAGGCCGCATGACGGTCTGCAACATGTCGATCGAGGGCGGCGCGCGCGCCGGCCTCATCCGACCGGACCGCAAGTGCTACGAGTACCTGAAGGGTCGCCCGCGCTCGCCGACCGGCGAGGCGTGGGAGAAGGCGATCCGCCATTGGGACACCCTGTTCTCCGACGAGGGCGCGCACTTCGACCGCGTGATCCGGCTCGATGCCGCGAAGCTCCCGCCGATCGTGTCCTGGGGCACGAGCCCCGAGGACGTGATCTCGGTTGAGGGCGTCGTTCCCGATCCAGCGCAGATCACCGACGAGAACAAGCGGCAGTCGAAGCAGCGGGCGCTCGAGTACATGGGGCTCAAGGCGGGCACGCCGATCACCGACATCGTCATCGACAAGGTGTTCATCGGCTCGTGCACGAACGGACGGATCGAGGACTTGCGCGAGGCCGCACGAATCATCGAGGGCCGCAAGGTCCATGATCGTGTTTCGGCCATGGTCGTGCCGGCGTCCGGTCTCGTGAAGGAGCAGGCGGAACAAGAAGGCCTCGACCGCATTTTCAGGGCCGCAGGCTTCGAATGGCGTGAACCGGGGTGCTCCATGTGCCTCGGCATGAACCCGGACCAGCTGAAGCCCGGCGAGCGCTGCGCCTCGACCTCGAACCGCAACTTCGAGGGCCGGCAGGGCTACAAGGGCCGCACGCATCTGGTCTCGCCGGCGATGGCTGCGGCGGCCGCGATCGCGGGCCGGTTCGTGGACGTGAGAAAGTGGAATTAATTTGCCTCAAAGGCATGAATCTGCTCAACACGTTAACGCTACTGCAATGGTTGGGGCATAAGTTCGGCGCCCGGGGAATGTGTCGAACTTGGGGAATTGAGGGGTCAGTAGGCGGTCATGACGACAGTTACGGCAGATGCGCGTTTCTTGCGGCGAATCCTTTTCGGCCTCATCGCCGCCACGTTGATTGCCGGCGTCGGCGCCGCGGTGACGTCCGTCGAAGCAGCCCCCCCGGTGGCATCCCTTTCCAACTGAACCTGACGGCGTGCACGTGACGTGCGCGCCGATGATCGAGCAATGCCGATGAGCGGGGCAGATGCCTCGCGCTGGGCGTCGCACCATGCGCCGTCCCTCGACGACATTCGTGCGCTTGCAGTCAGTGCGTGGGACGGGCTGCCGGAGGAATTCCGTGCGCTGACGGGTGACATCGTGATCCTCGTCGAGGATTTCGCGACCGAAGAGGTGCTCGACGATCTCGGCATCGAGTCCGAGTTCGGCCTGCTCGGCCTCTACCAGGGCATCAACGTGATCGACGCGGGTGCGAGCGACGGCAACGCTTTGCCGAACACAATCCACCTCTACCGCCGCCCGATCCTCGACTACTGGGCGGAATTCGAGGAGACGCTGCTAGCAGTCGTCACGCACGTGCTCGTGCACGAGATCGGCCATCACTTCGGGCTCTCGGACGAGGCGATGGCGCAGATCGAGGCGCAAGCCGGGGAATGAGCGAGCGCGACCCCAAGCTGCGCCACATGCAGCAGCAGTCCGAGCGGCTCCTGACCGGCGGTCCTGAAGGCCCGGGCGATGACGATCCGATCGAGCGCTGGGGCAAGCGCATCGGCCGGGGCTTGTCGATCGTGCTTGCGATGGGGCTGCTCTGGTACCTGTGGTCGACGCTCGGGCGCTGACCGTCAATGCGGCAGCGCCAGCGTGCGCTCCTCGGTAACCAGCGGTTCGCCGGCGCCCGTCACGATCTCGAGGCGGGCGGTGTAATCGCCGGCCTGCCAGCCGTCCGTCGGACGCTTCTTCCCGGCAAAGCGGAACAACTGCGCCTTGGAGCGGTCCACAACCTGCGCATCATCGACCATCGTCCCGCCCGGACCGTCGAGTGAAAGCGTGACCTTCGCATCCTTCGGCACGTTGATCGCGCGCACGTAGACGACGATTGCCGCGCTCCCGCTGTCGGCCGGCACGGTCGCCGGCCGACCGGTCTCGAGGTCGGCCAGCGTGAGGGGCGCGTCGGTGAATCCGAAATCGAGCACGGCCGTCGGATGGTACGCGAGGTTCCGCCGCGCCTGCTCGCTCCACAGCGACGCCGGGTCCGCGCTCGCCGAGCAGCTGTCGGGGGACGCTTCCGGTGCGAACGGATCGATGACAGTGCCATCCTTGCGGACCGTCAGGTGCACGTGCGGATATTGCGCCGCGCCCGAATAGCCGACCGTGCCGAGCTTTGCGCCCGTGTCGACCGTGTCGCCGGGCTTGACCGAAACGGACCCCTTGAAGAGGTGGCAGTACTGCGTCTGGTAGCCGCCCGCATGGTCGATCACGACGCCGTTGCCGCACTCGCGATTTCCCACCGCCTGACGGTCGGCATCGGTGCGCATCAGGTGATCCTCGACGCCGTCGCGCACGGCCTTCACCACCCCAGGCGCGGCGGCGACCACCGGCACCGTGCCTGCCTCGGCAGTAGAGCGCACGCGGATGTCGGTGCCGTCATGGCCGTCGTAGACGGCGCTTCCGCAGCGATAATCGCGCGCGCCAGGCCCCGGATCATGGTCGACGTACTGCTGGATGAAGCAGGCCGTCCCGACCGCACAGTCGACCGGCACGGCGAGTTCGAAGGCGCCCGCGCTGTGCGGCGCCAGCAGCGACAGCCAAATCGCCAGAATCGGCCGGGGACGCCTTGCCATCGCGGTCTCCAGCCGTTACCGAAGGGCGCGTTTTTCGAAAGGGCGAGGCAACGTAGCATGGCATCCTTCCACCTTCTACTACTTCCGGGCGACGGCATCGGCCAGGAGGTCATGGCCCCGGTGAAGGACATCATCGGCTGGTTCAACAGCCAGGGGATCGCGAAGTTCGAGGTCGAGGAAGGCCTGGTCGGCGGCACCGCGTACGACACGCACGGCGAGGCGATCTCCGAAGGCGACATGGCGAAGGCCAAGGCCGCCGACGCCGTACTGTTCGGCGCGGTCGGCGGGCCGAAGTGGGACAAGGTGCCCTACGACAAGCGCCCGGAAGCCGGCCTCCTCCGCCTGCGCAAGGATCTCGCCCTCTACGCCAACCTTCGTCCGGCGATCTGCTACCCGGCGCTCGCCGACGCCTCGTCGCTGAAGCGCGACGTGGTCGAGGGGCTCGACATCCTGATCGTCCGTGAACTGACGGGCGGCGTCTACTTCGGCGAGCCGAAGACGATCACCGACCTTGGCAACGGCCAGAAGCGCGCCATCGACACGCAGGTCTACGACACCTACGAGATCGAGCGCGTCAGCCGCGTCGCCTTCGAACTCGCCCGCACCCGGCGCAACCTCGTGCACTCCGCCGAGAAGCGCAACGTCATGAAGTCGGGCGTGTTGTGGAACGAGGTCGTCACCCAGACGCACGCCCGCGAATTCAAGGACGTGAAGCTCGAGCACATCCTCGCCGACAACTGCGGCATGCAGCTCGTGCGCAATCCGAAGCAGTTCGACGTGATCGTCACCGACAACCTGTTCGGCGACGTGCTGTCCGACGTCGCGGCGATGCTCACGGGCTCGCTCGGCATGCTGCCGTCGGCCTCGCTCGGCGCCGAGGATCCCAAGACGAAACGCCGCAAGGCGCTGTACGAGCCGGTGCACGGCTCCGCTCCGGACATCGCGGGCAAGGGCCTCGCCAACCCGATCGCCATGATCGCGTCGTTCGCGATGGCGCTCAAATACTCCTTCGGCCTGACGGAATGGGCCGACCGCGTCGATGCCGCCATCGCCTCGACGCTGGCGGACGGCCTGCGCACCGGCGACATCATGCAGCCCGGCATGCAGCAGGTCGGCACGAAGCAGATGGGCGAGGCCATCCTGGCGGCGCTCGGAGAGAACGGTTGAGGTACGGGCGCGTTCGGGTGTAAGGAGCGCGCTCTTTCAAGCAGGACCCGAAACCATGGCCTACAACGTCGCAGTCGTCGGAGCCACCGGCAACGTGGGACGCGAGATGCTCAACATCCTCGCCGAACGCGAATTCCCGGTCGGCAAGGTGCACGCCATCGCCTCGCGCCGCTCGCTCGGCACGGAAGTGTCGTTCGGCGACGCGACGATCAAATGCGAGGACCTCGAGCAGTTCGACTTCGGCAAGGTCGACTTCTGCCTGATGTCGGCGGGCTCGGCGGTGTCGAAGGACTGGTCGCCGAAGATCGGCGCGAAGGGCTGCCTCGTCATCGACAACTCCTCGTGCTGGCGCTACGACGCCGAGGTGCCGCTGGTCGTGCCGGAAGTGAACGCGCATGTGCTCGAGGAGTACATGAAGCGGGCGAACCGTAAGAACATCATCGCCAATCCGAACTGCTCGACCGCGCAGCTCGTCGTGGTGCTGAAGCCGCTGCACGACGCGGCGAAGATCAAGCGCGTGGTGGTCGCGACCTACCAGTCGGTGTCGGGCGCTGGCAAGGACGCGATGGACGAGCTCTGGAACCAGACCAAGGGCATCTTCGTCACCGACGCGCCGGAACCGAAGAAGTTTACCAAGCAGATCGCCTTCAACGTCATCCCGCACATCGACGTGTTCATGGATTCCGGTGACACGAAGGAAGAGTGGAAGATGACGGCCGAGACGAAGAAGATCCTCGACCCGAAGATCAAGCTCACCGCCACCTGCGTGCGGGTGCCGGTGTTCGTCGGCCACTCGGAGGCGGTCAACATCGAGTTCGAGAAGCCGATCTCGGCGGAAGAAGCGCGCGAGCTTCTCCGTGAGTCGCCGGGCGTACTGGTCGTCGACAAGCGCGAGAACGGCGGTTACGTCACGCCGGTCGAGTGCGTCGGCGATTACGCGACGTTCGTGTCACGCATCCGCGAGGACATCACGATCGAGAACGGCCTCAACCTGTGGGTCGTCTCCGATAACCTGCGCAAGGGCGCGGCGCTCAACACGGTGCAGATCGCCGAGGCGATCGTGAACCGGGGCCTCATGAAGAAAGCCGCCTGACGCGATGCGCTAGCGCCGCCGGCGACGATTGCCGTACTGCGCGGCGGCGATCGAGAGCGCAACGGCGCCGACGATGATGGCACTGCCGATCAGGCTGTTGACGGTGGGTCGCTCGCCGGCGCCAATCCACGCCCAGAGCGGGTTCAGCACCACGTCCAGCATCACGATGATGGTGAGCGTGACGCCCGGCACCGACCGCGCGCCCCGGGCGTAGAGCAGGATCGGCAACGCCAGCTGCAACGGCCCCATGGCGGCGAGGATCGCGATGTCGCGCGGCGGTACGTGGAGGCCGCCGCCGACGAGCGCGGCGACCGCGAACACGACGAGCCCGCCCACCGCCATCGCCGGCATGAGCTCGATGTCCCGGTAGCGGCGCAGCGCCAGCGTCTGCCCGGCGAACGAGAGCGCCACCAGCACGGCCGTCAGGTCACCGATGTAGCGCCCCGTGGTCACCCCGTCCTGGACGATGACGCCGACGCCGGCGAGGGCCACCAGCGCCGCGATCCACGTCAGTACGCTCGCCTGTTCCCCCGTCGCGAGCGGCGAGACGGTGGCTGCGAACAACGGCGAGGTCGCGCCGATGGCGGAGACGTTCGCGGTTGAACTCAGCGTCAGCGAGGTGACGTAAAGCGTTGATCCGAGGGCGAAAAATCCGGCGCAGAACAGCATCGCCGGAAGCGGGATCGCCCGGAACCTCGAAAGCGCGCCGGAAAATCCGTATGCGGCGAGGAGGTAGACGATGAGCGCGAGCGACATGAAGAAGCCGCGCCAGCAGTTGATCTGCCAGCCGGTCAGCCCGGGGAGGAAACGGACGAAGACGCCGGAAAGACTCCAGCCGAGCGTCGCCAGCAGCACGAATGCGATGCCGGCGGCAAAGCTCTGCTCCGGTCGTCCCTGCACGCGCCTCCCCGTCCCAAAGGCGGCGCGGGGCGTGTCAGCCCTTGAGCGCCGTGTTCTCCGGATCGTACGGCGATTCGGCGATCACTGTCGCGGCATGATCCTTCCCGAGGATGCGGATCGACAGCTCGGTGCCGAGCGCGGCGTACTCCGGCTTCACCATGGCGAGCGCGATCGACTTGTTGACGCGCCAGCCGAACGCGCCGTTGGTGGCGCGCCCGACGAGCTTGCCCTTCCGGTCGTGGATGGCTTCGGAGCCGCGCGCGTCGCTGTCGGTGATGCCGTGCACCTCGAGCGTCACGAAGTTCCAGGCAAGCCCCTGCTCGCGGTTCTTCACCAGCGCATCGCGGCCGATGAAGTTGCCCTTGTTCAGGTGCACGAAGCGGTCGAGACCCGATTCGAAGGCCGAGTACTCGATCGACATCTCGCGCCCGACGAGGCGGTAGGACTTCTCGACCGACAGTGACGACATCGCCTTGATGCCGTAGGGCTTGATGCCATAGGGGGCGCCCGCGTCCATCAGGAGATCGAAGATCGTGTTCTGCATCTCGATCTCGTGGTGGAACTCGTAGCCCAGCTCGCCCACGTAGTTGACGCGCAGCACGTGCGAGCGCGCATGGCCGACGCTGGTCTCCTTGCCCGAAAGCCACGGGAAGGCGGCGTTCGAGAGGTCGGCGTCGGTGAGCTTCTGGAGCACGTCGCGCGAGCGCGGACCGGCGATCACCAGCACGCCGTAGCGGTAGGTCACGGGCGTCAGCGTCACCGAGCCGTCGGTCGGCGCGAGCTTTCGCAGCACGTCGTGGTCATGCCGTTCGAGCGCGCCCGCCGAGACGAGATAGAAGGCGCCCGGCGCATATTCGTACACGGTGAATTCCGAGCGCACGCCGCCGCGCGGGGTGAGAAGGTGCGACAGCGCGATGCGCCCGCGCGTCTTCGGTACGCGGTTGGCGAGGATGCTCTCGAGCCACTCGCGAGCGCCCGGCCCCGTCACCTGCATCTTGGCGAACGCCGACATGTCCTGGAGGCCAACGTTCTCCATCACGTTGCGGCACTCGGCGCCGACGAAGCCGAAGTAATTCGAGCGACGGAACGACCACTTCTCCTTGATCTTGCCGTCCTTGGCCGGGGGAGCATGGTTGTGGTTCGTTAGCACGTCCGGAGAAGCAAGCTCTTCCTTGGTGAGGCCATAGCCTTGCGGCGCGAACCAGCCCGGCCGCTCGTAGCCGTAGACCGAGCCGAACACGGCGCCGAGCGCTTCCATCCGCTCGTGGCACGGCGACCGCTTCAGCGGGCGCGCGGCGGCGCGTTCCTCGTCCGGGTAGTGCGGCGTGAAGACGTTGGCGTAAGCCTCCTCGTTCTTCACCTTGAGATAGCCGCGCGAGGCATAGGGGCCGAAGCGGCGCGGGTCGACGCCCATCATGTCGACAGTGGGCTCGCCCTCGACGATCCATTCGGCGAGCTGCCAGCCGGCGCCGCCGGCGGCCGTCACGCCGAACGAATGGCCCTCGTTCAGCCAGAAGTTCTTGAGGTCCCAGGCCGGGCCGATGATCGGCGAGCCGTCGGGCGTATAGGCGATCGCGCCGTTGTACACCTTCTTGATGCCGACCTCGGCGAAGGCGGGCACGCGCGCGATCGCCGTCTCGATGTGCGGGGCGAGGCGGTCGAGGTCCTCCTGGAACAATTCGTACTCGCTGTCCTTCGAGGGGCCGTCGACGTAGCAGCACGGCGCGCCGTGCTCGTAGGGGCCGAGCAGCAGCCCACCGTTCTCCTCGCGCATGTACCAGGAGGAGTCGCTCTCGCGCAGCACGCCCATCTCGGGCAGGCCCTTCTTCTTGCGCTCGACGATCAAGGGGTGCGGCTCGGTGACGATGTACTGGTGCTCGACCGGAATCACCGGAATGTCGAGACCGACCATTTCCCCCGTCTTGCGGGCGAAGTTGCCGGTCGCGGAGACGACGTGCTCGCAGGTGATGTCGCCCTTGTCGGTCTTCACCCGCCACTCGCCCGACGGCTTCCGCTCGATGCCGGTGACGGTGGTGTTGCGATGAATGGTGGCGCCGCGGTCGCGCGCGCCCTTCGCCAGCGCCTGCGTCAGGTCGGCGGGCTGGATGTAGCCGTCCTCAGGGTGCTGGATCGCGCCGAGGATGCCGTCCGTCTCGCAGAGCGGCCAGACCTCCTTCACCTGTTGCGGCGTGAGGATGTTGAGCGGCACGCCGATCGTCTCGGCGACGCCGGCGTAATACATGAACTCGTCCCAGCGGTCCTTCGTTCGGGCGAGACGGATGTTGGTGACGTTCGAGAAGCCGACGTTGAGGCCGGTCTCCTTCTGGAGTTCCTGGTAGAAGCGGACGGAGTACTTGTGGATCTGGCCGACCGAGTAGGAAAGATTGAAGAGCGGCAGGAGGCCCGCCGCGTGCCAGGTGGACCCGGAGGTCAGTTCCTTGCGCTCGATGAGGACGACGTCGCTCCAGCCCTTTTTCGCGAGATGGTAGAGCGTCGATACGCCCACCACGCCGCCGCCGATGACCACCACGCGTGCCTGTGTCTGCATCGCCCTTGTCCTTCCCGAACGTCTCCAGGTTCGGCCGCCACAATAGTCCTCGAAGGGCGAGGGGAGCGAGGCGGAACGACCTCGCTCCGGCGGATTGCGACAGGCTGGCTCAGCCCTTGCGGGCGTCGAGCGAGAACGCGAGCGGCAGTTGCGGGTGATCGGCGGGCAGCCGGCAGAGCCCGTCCTCGCCCTCGGTCATGTTGGGAAACAGCGCCCAGGTCAGGGCAGGATGCTCGGTGAAGCGGGTGATGGTCAGGCCGGCGGCGATCAGACCGTTCAGGATGTCGGAAAGCGGGTGGATCCACTCGTAGGCACGCCGGTTGACAAGCCGGTCGGCCGCGCCGGTGTAGGTCGTCTCTGTTTCATCGAGGATCGGCGCGGCCTGCGGCGTGCGCCAGTCGAAGCGCGGGCCGATGCGGCCCTCCACCCAGTCGAAACAGAGGATCGTCGGGTGCGCTTCGGCGAGATACAGCCGGCCGCCGGGTTTCAGGAGCGAGGCGACGACGGACGCCCAGCGGGAGATGTCGGGGAGCCAGTTGATCGCGCCCCAGGTGACGTAGACCAGGTCGAAGTCGCCCTCGAGCAGGCGCCGGGCATCGTAGACGTTGCCCTCGACGAACGCGGCGTCGACCGCGCACGCCGTCGCGAGTGCGCGGGCCTCGGTGACGGCGGCGGCAGAAAAATCGAGACCGGTGACCGACGCGCCCCGGCGGGCGAGGCAGATCGTGTCGAGCCCGAAGTGGCACTGGAGGTGCGCGACGCGCAAGCCCTGGAGGTCGCCGATCTCGTCCGCCTCGATGGCGTTGAGCTTGTCCTCGCCCCGCAGCACGCGCTCGACCGCGTAGAATCCGGTCTCGTCGCGACGGTGGATCGCCACGCGCTCGTCCCACATGGCGCGATTGGCGCCGAAGTACTCCTCGGACATGGCGTCCTCCCAAACGAAAAGGCCGGCAGAGCGCCGGCCTTTCGAAGCTTCTTGAGCGGGCTGCTTACTCGGCAGACTTCTCGGCGGCAGCCGGGGCCGGAGCGGCCTCGGCAGCGGTCGCCTCGACGCCCGCGCCACGCTGCTTCTCGGTGATGCGGGCCGACTTGCCGGTGCGACCGCGCAGATAATAGAGCTTCGCACGGCGAACCTTGCCTCGGCGCACCACCTTGATGCTGTCCACCAGCGGCGAAAAGACCGGGAACACGCGCTCCACGCCCTCGCCGTAGGAGATCTTGCGGACAGTGAAGCTCTCGTTCAAGCCGGAGCCGCCGCGGGCGATCACCACGCCTTCGTAGTTCTGAATGCGCGAACGCTCGCCTTCCTTGACGCGGACGGCGACGATGACGGTATCGCCCGGGGCGAATTCCGGCACCTTGCGCTTGGCCGAAATCTTCGCGGCCTGCTCGGTTTCGAGCTCGTGAATGATGTTCATTGTCGGAAAACCTTGATCTAGGGTTGGGGGTCTTTACTCGGAAGGGCGCGCAAAATCAACCTCCCGGGCAGTAAAATCTCATTCCCGGGCGCTTCGCCTGCGCCAGAGGTCCGGCCGGCGCTCCCGGGTCAGCCGTTCTGCCTCATCCCGGCGCCAGCGGGCGATCGCGCCGTGATCGCCCGACAGCAGCACGTCCGGGATCGCCCGCCCCTCGAAGTCCCGGGGACGGGTGTACTGCGGGTATTCCAGGAGGTCGTCCTCGAAGCTCTCGGACGCGCCCGACTGGTCGTGACCCATCACGCCGGGCAGCAGGCGGACAACGGCGTCGAGCAGGCAGAGCGCTGCGGGTTCGCCGCCGGAGAGGACGAAGTCCCCGACGCTCACTTCTGTCAGCGCGCGGGCTGCAATGACCCGCTCGTCGACCCCTTCGAACCGCCCGCAAACAACGAGCGCGCCCCGGCCCGCGGCGAGGTCGCGCACCAGCGACTGGTCGAGCGGGCGGCCGCGCGGGCTCATCAGCAGGCGTGGGCGCGGATCGTCCGGTGCGAGCACGGCGTCGATCGCCTTCGCCAGGATGTCGCATCGCAGGACCATGCCGGGGCCGCCACCGGCCGGGGCATCGTCGACGGTGCGATTGCGGTCGGTCGCAACCGCGCGAATGTCGTGCACGTCGAGCGTCCAGTCGCCGCGCTCGAGCGCCTTGCCGGCGATCGACAGGCCGAGCGGGCCCGGAAACATTTCCGGATAGAGCGTGAGGACGGACGCGCGGAAACTCATTGTTCGCGCTCCGGGCCCGGTTCGTCAAGCAAGCCCTCCGGGGGGTCGATGACGATGCGGCGGGCGGCGACATCGACGACCGGGACCATCGCCTCGACGAACGGCACCAGCGCCGTCTGGCGGCGGCCGGGCATCTCGATCTCGAGGAGGTCACCCGCCCCGTAGTTCGCGATCGCGACGACGGTGCCGACCGCGGTTCCGTCGGCGAGTTCCACGGGCAGGCCGATCACGTCGCTCTGGTAGAATTCGCCCTCGCCCGCGGGAGGCAATGCAGCGCGCGGAACGGTGATCTCGCAGCCCTTCAGCGCCTCTGCGGCGGTTCGATCGGCAAGTCCCTCGAGCCGCGCGATGAACGCATCGCCTTGCGGTCTGAGCGACAAAATCTTCGCGCTACGGCCCGTGGCCCCGAGCGTCACGGGGCCGTAGGTCGCGATGGCGCGCGGGTCGGCGGTAAAGCTTTTGAGCTTCACCTCGCCCCGGATGCCATGGGCGCCCGTGATCACGCCGAGCACGACGCGTGTCTCGCCGCTGGTCACGGGCCGTCACCGATGGTCAGCTCAGCCTTCGGCCGGCGCCGCGGCAGCCGCTGCCGCCGCTTCGGCGGCCTTCGCGGCGGCTTCGGCCGCGGCCTTCTCGCGCTCGGTGCGCTTCTTGCCGGGCAGCGCCTTCGTCGGGTTGTTGCGGGCCTCGCGCTTCAGGAGACCGGCCTGGTCGAAGAAGCGGGCGACGCGATCGGTCGGCTGGGCGCCGACCGACAGCCAATGCTTGGCGCGCTCGGCGTCGAGCGTCACGCGGTCCTTCGAATCCTTCGGCAGGATCGGGTTCCACGCACCGATCTTCTCGATGAAGCGGCCGTCGCGGGGGGAGTTCGAATCCGCCACCACGATGCGGTAATAAGGGCGCTTCTTGGCGCCACCGCGCGCCAGCCGGATCTTCAATGCCATTTGGTCACTCCTTCGATTGTCGTGAGGTTCGTCATTTCTTCTTTCCCGGAAATCCGGGGAAACCCTTGAAACCGCCGCCGAGGCCCGGAAGGCCCGGGATCTTGCCGCCGCCGAGGCCCGGAAGGCCCGGCAGTCCGCCTCCGGTGAGGCCCGGGAGCTTCGGCATGCCGCCGCCCTGGCCCGCCGCCATCATGTCCTTCAGTTCCGGCGGCAACGCGTTCGGGTCGAGCTTGGCGAGTTCCGCCTGCATCTTCTCCATCTCGGCTGCGTCCGGCATGGCGTTGCCGCCGCCGAACATCTTGCCGAACATGCCCTTGCCCTTGCCCATGCGCTTCATCATGTCGGCCATTTGCAAGTGCATCTTGAGCAGACGGTTGATCTCCGGCACGTCGACGCCGCAGCCTTTCGCCACGCGTTTCTTGCGCGAGGCGTTGAGCACCTTCGGATTGCGCCGCTCGAACGGGGTCATCGAGCCGATGATCGCGAGCTGGCGGCGCAGCACGAGCTTGTCGAGGTCGACGCCCTCGAGCTGCTTCTTGATCTTGCCCATGCCGGGCAGCATCCCCATCACGCCGGACATGCCGCCGAGCTTCTGCAGCTGCTTCAGCTGGTCGGCGAGGTCTTCCAGATCGAACGCGCCCTTCTTCATGCGGGCGGCGATCTTCTGGGCCTTCTCGGCGTCGAGCGTCAGCGCGGCCTTCTCGACGAGGCTGACGACGTCGCCCATGCCGAGGATGCGGCTTGCGATGCGCTCCGGGTGGAAGTCCTCAAGGCCCTCGAGCTTCTCGCCGGTGCCCAGCAGCTTGATCGGCTTGCCGGTGACAGCGCGCATCGAGAGCGCCGCGCCGCCGCGGCCGTCACCGTCGATGCGGGTCAGGACGATGCCGGTGACGCCGATCCGGTCGTTGAAGGCGCGCGCCACGTTGACGGCGTCCTGGCCGGTGAGCGAATCCGCGACGAGCAGCGTCTCGTGCGGACCGGAGACGTCGCGCACCGCCTCGACCTCGGCCATCAGGTCGTCGTCGATGTGGAGGCGGCCGGCCGTGTCGAGCATCACCACGTCGTAGCTGCCGCGGCGCGCTTCTTTCAGCGCGCGCCTCGTGATCGTGACGGGGTCCTCGCCCTTCACGATCGGCAGCGTGTCGACGCCGATCTGCCTGCCGAGAATTTCCAGCTGCTCCTGCGCGGCGGGACGACGCGTGTCGAGCGAGGCCATCAGCACCCGCTTCTTGTCGCGTTCGTTCAGCCGCTTGGCGATCTTGGCCGTCGTGGTCGTCTTGCCCGAGCCCTGGAGGCCGACCATCATGATCGGCACCGGCGGCGCGGCCTTCAGGTCGAGCGGCACCGGATCGCGCCCCAGCACGTCGACGAGGGCGTCGTTGACGATCTTGACGACCATCTGGCCCGGCGTGACGGAGCGGACGACTTCCTTGCCGACCGCCTTCTGCTTCACGTCGTCGGTGAAGGTCTTCACCACCTCGAGCGACACGTCCGCCTCGAGCAGCGCCCGGCGCACCTCGCGCATCGCGGCGTCGACGTCGGCCTCCGACAGCGCACCGCGGCCGGTGAGCTTGTCGAAGATGCCGGAAAGGCGTTCCTGGAGTGACTCGAACATCCGTTTTTCCTGTTACGCTTGGCCCAAACGACGAACGCACCCGCGGGCGAACATCGCTGGCGGGTGTTGGCCGTCCCACCTCCCGGCGCCTGTCTCAGCGCCATGTGTGGGGCAGCCGAAGGTCGTTCAAGGACCTTGCGGAAGCGCGCGTTCCTAGGCCTTCGCGGGCGGAAAGTCAACCAAGCCCGGCCGAAACCGCCGTTCGGGCTGGTTTTTCGCCCGACATTTCGCCATATAGGCGGCCATGTCACGGCTTGAGGGCATACCCTTCCGCAAGATGAACGGACTCGGCAACGATTTCGTCGTCTTCGACGCGCGCGTGCGGCCGCTTTCGCTGACCGAAGCGGAGGTCCGCGCCATCGCCGACCGCAAGCGCGGGATCGGCTGCGACCAGCTGATCGTGATGGAGCGGTCCGATCGGGCGGACGTCCGTATGCGCATCTTCAACCAGTCCGGCGGCGAGGTCGAAAGCTGCGGCAACGCTTCGCGCTGCATCGCCGACCTCCTGATCGGGGAGACCGCCAAGCCCGCCGTCTCGATCGAGACGCTGGGCGGCGACCTCGCCTGCACCCGCCACGGCGAGGGTCTCGTCACGGTGGACATGGGCACGCCGCGGTTCGGCTGGCAGGACATTCCGCTGGCGGAGGAATTCCGCGACACCCGCGCGATCGAATTGCAGGTCGGTCCGATCGACGCGCCGATCATCCATTCGCCGTCCGTCGTCAACGTCGGCAACCCGCACTGCATCTTCTGGGTGAAGTCTCTCGACGTCATCGACCTCGCCGCGGTCGGGCCGATGCTCGAGCACCACCCGATGTTTCCCGAACGCGCCAACATTTCACTCGCCCACGTCACGAGCCGCGACGCGCTGACCCTGAAGGTCTGGGAGCGCGGCGTGGGTCTCACGCGCGCCTGCGGCACCGCCGCGTGCGCGGCTGCGGTGTGCGCCGCCCGCAAGCGGCTGACGGGCCGCACGGTGACGGTGACGTTGCCGGGCGGCGATCTCCTGATCGAGTGGCGCGAGGGCGACGACCACATCCTGATGACGGGCCCCGTCAGCTACGACTTCGAGGGCGTGCTGCCGGCCTTCGCGACCGAGGACGCCTGATGCCCGGCGTCGAGGTGGTGAGTTTCGGCTGCCGGCTGAACGCGCTCGAATCCGAAGTGATCCGGGTCAACGCGGAATCCGCCGGCGTGACCGACACGGTGGTGGTGAACACGTGCGCCGTCACGGCGGAAGCGTCCCGCCAGGCGCGGCAAACCATCCGGAAGATTCGACGCGAAACGCCGGACCGACGCATCGTCGTCACCGGCTGTGGCGCGCAGGTCGAACGCGATACGTACGGCGCAATGCCGGAAGTCGATCGCGTTATCGGCAACGCCGAAAAGATTCGGCCCGAAACGTGGACTGCGGCGGCCGCAAACTCGGATGCGAAGATCCAGGTCGGCGACATCATGGCGGAGCGCGCCGTCGCTCCGCATACGCTCAGTTCGTTCACCGACCGCACGCGTGCGTTCGTGCAGGTGCAGAACGGCTGCGACCACCGCTGCACCTTCTGCACCATCCCGTTCGGCCGCGGCAACTCGCGCTCCGTTCCGGCGACCGACGTCACCGCGCAAGTTCGGCGTCTCGTCGCGAACGGCCATGCCGAAGTGGTGCTGACCGGCGTCGACATCACGTCGTGGGGCGGCGATCTTCCGGATACGCCGCGCCTCGGCGCCCTGGTCAAGGCGATCCTGCGCGACGTGCCAGAGCTTGCGCGCCTGCGCCTCTCGTCGGTCGACTCGGTCGAGATCGACCACGACCTGATGGACGCACTCGCCAGCGAGGCGCGCCTCATGCCGCATCTGCACCTGTCGCTCCAGGCCGGCGACGATCTGATCCTGAAGCGGATGAAGCGACGGCACACGCGTGCGCAAGCGATCGATCTGTGTATGGAGATCCGGCGGATTCGCCCCGACACCGTGTTCGGCGCGGACCTCATCGCGGGATTTCCGACCGAGAGCGAGGCGATGTTCGAGAACACGCTGCGGCTCGTCGAGGACTGCGGCCTGACGTGGCTGCACGTGTTTCCCTTCTCGCCGCGCCCCGGCACGCCGGCAGCGAAGATGCCGCAAGTCGCCTCTGCCGCGATCAAGGCGCGGGCCGCGCGCCTGCGCGCCGCAGGGCAGGCGGCTGCCGAACAATTCCTCCGTACAGAAATCGGTTCGACTCGCGACGTGCTGGTCGAGCGGGATGGTTTCGGGCGCACCCCGCAGCACGCAGGCGTTTCGTTCGAGGGTGCGGCGCGACCGGGTTCGACGATTCGAGTCGACATCGTGGGTGCACGCGATGGCGAGTTGCTCGGCCGCGTTGCCGAAAGGGCGGCGGCATGAGCGAGGAGAAGGGCGGGTTCTTCCGCCGCCTGTTCCGCCGCACCGGTACGCCCGAGCCGCAACCCGAACCGGTCGCGGAAACGCCGGCCGCTGCGCCCGAAGTCGACATCTCGGAGGCGTCGCGGCAGCTCGCCGACGCGATGGCGGCACTGCGGGCCGATCTCGAAGCCGAACAGTCCGAGATGGGGGCCGAAGCGCCGGCCCCCGTGGGTGAGCGCATTTCGCCGCAACCGTCGCTGACGCCCGACGAGGCGCAGGAAGCTTCAGATATCGCCGCCCTCGAGGAGATCGAGGAAGCCCAACCGGCCCCTCCCGCGGAAGCGCCGACGCCGAAGAAGCCTGGGCCCAAGAAGGCGCCGGCCGCCAAGGCGAAGACCAGGGAGGTCGAACCGCCTCCGCCGTCGGCGCCCGCGAAGAAGTCTCCCGCGAAGAAGGCGCCACCGGCCAAGGTCCGCGTGCCGGAGCCCGAACCACCACCGCCTCCGCCTCCGCCTGCTCCACAACCGGCCGCACCCAAGGCCAGGAAGCCGAAACCCGAGCCGCGCCTCGTCGAGGTTGCGCCACCGCCTCCCCCGCCGGCGAAGCCGAAGAAGGCGAAGCCCGAGCCCTTGCCGGCGCCGGTCGTCGAAGCCGTGCCGCCTCCGCCCCCGGCGCCTGTCGAAGCCCCGCCGCCGGCAGCGCCGGAACCGACTCCGGCCGTCGAACCCGCGCCGACCCCGTCACCCGCGCCGGAGCCTGCGCGCGAGCGCAAGCCGCTGACCGTCGCCAAGGCGGAAAAACCTGCACCGGTGCCGGTCTCCGTCGAGCCGGAACGCAAAGGCTGGTTCCGCCGCCTTTCGGAGGGCCTGTCGAAATCATCGCGGCAGCTGTCGACCGGCATCAGCGACATCTTCACGAAGCGCAAGCTCGACGCCTCGACGCTCGATGACCTCGAGGACGTGCTGATCCAGTCCGACCTCGGCCTCGAGATGGCCGAGCGCGTGAAGCGCGCCGTCGCCGAAGGGCGCTATGACCGCGAAGTGAGCCCCGACCAGGTGAAGCGCATTCTCGCCGCCGAAGTCGCGAAGGTGCTGAAGCCCGTCGAGGTGCCGTTCACGTTCGGCACCGAGCAGCCGTTCGTGATCCTCGTCGTCGGCGTGAACGGCTCCGGCAAGACGACGACGATCGGCAAGCTCGGCGCGATCGCCACGCGCGAAGGGTTCAAGGTGACGATCGCCGCCTGCGACACGTTCCGCGCCGCCGCGATCGAACAGCTGAGGGTGTGGGGCGACCGCATCGGAGCCCATGTCGTGTCGCGACCGACCGGCGCGGACGCCGCGGGTCTCGCATTCGATGCGCTGAAGGCGGCGCAGGACGACCGCAGCGACATCCTCATCATCGACACGGCGGGCCGCCTCCAGAACAAGGCGGACCTGATGGCGGAGCTCGAAAAGATCGTGCGTGTGCTGAAGAAGATCGACGCGACCGCGCCGCACGCCGTACTGCTCGTGCTCGATGCGACGACCGGCCAGAACGCGATCTCGCAGGCCGACGTGTTCACGAAGGTCGCAGGCGTCACCGGCATCGTGATGACGAAGCTCGACGGGACCGCGCGCGGCGGCATCCTCGCGGCGATCGCCGAGCGCTTCAAGCTGCCGGTGCACGCGATCGGCGTCGGCGAGTCGGTCGACGACCTCCAGCCGTTCGACGCCGAGGCTTTTGCGCGCGCGATTGCCGGACTACCCGACGAGGCGGCGACATGACGGAAACCTCAGGCACAGGAAAGCACCTCTCGCCCGGGCTCAAGATCGCGATCGAGATGGGTCCGCTCGTCGCCTTCTTCATCGCCAACGCGAAGGGCGGCATCTTCACCGGCACGCTCGTCTATATGGCTGCCGCTGCAATAGCGCTCGCCGTCAACTGGGTGCTGACGCGGCGCATCGCGATCGTGCCGGTCGTCACGCTGGGTTTCGTCCTGGCGTTCGGCGGGCTGACGCTGTTCCTCCACGACGAAACCTTCATCAAGATGAAGGTGACGATCATCAACGCCCTGTTCGGGCTGATGCTGCTCGGCGGCGTCTTCGCCGGCAAGCCGCTCCTCAAGGTGGTGCTCGGCGAGGCGATCGACCTCGACGACGAGGGCTGGCGCAAGCTGTCGATCCGCTGGGGCGTGTTCTTCTTCGCTATCGCCGTCCTGAACGAGATCATCTGGCGGTCGGTGCCGACCGACACGTGGGTGAACTTCAAGGTGTTCGGCATCCTGCCGATCACGATCGTCTTCGCGATGCTGCAGGCGCCGCTGATGAGCCGGCACATGCGCGAGGAGGACCGTTCGACGCCGGACCCCTAGTCGCCCCGCTCTCCGGGCGGGTTGGTGAACGGCACGAAGGCCGCCTGTCCCTCGACGGAGCGGGCCTGCGTCAACGCCCAGCGCACTGAGGGGAACGCGAGGTCGCCCCAGGGGATGTCGTCCCAAGGGAATAGGCGGACCTCGAGGCTCTCGGGCCCGGCGGCGAAGCCCGGGCGGGCGAACGATCCGAGGAACATCACCTGCACCTGCGCGATGCGCGGGATCGAATAGACGGCGAGCAGCCGCTCGAGCGCGACGTCGGCCTTTGCCTCCTCCTGCGCTTCCCGGCGAGCTGCGTCCTCGACCGTCTCGCCGAGTTCCATGTAGCCCGCGGGGAGCGTCCAGAACCCGCGCCGTGGTTCGATGGCGCGGCGGCACAGCAGGATCGCACCCTCGTGCCGGACCACACTACCGGTTACAACCTTGGGGTTGCGGTAGGCGACGAACCCGCAGCGGTCGCAAACGTCCCGCTCCATGCTGTCGCCCGTGGGAACGCGTCTCGAAAAGTGCTCCGGAAGGGTTCCATCGGTCATAATTTGCTACTCCAGCGAGTACGTTTGCATTGATATTGCGCCTGAAGCCGCTAGTTTAGACGGGTTGCGAGTCGGGGGGGCGGGCAACACTTGGCGCTGTCCTGGAAGCGTCATGTCCCTCCGAGCAATTCCTCGGGGCCGGGGCCCGTCATTGCGCAACTCAAGGTTGGATGCGACCGCATGTCTGAGACCGACTTGAAACCCACCGAATCCGTGGCCGTCCTCGCGCTGCTGAAGCGCGCCACCCAGTATGGTACGCAGGTCTTCGGCGACGTGACGGCGAAAAGCGGGGTCACGCCGCGCCAGTTCGCGGTGCTCGCCACCGTCGAGGAGAACGACGGCATTTCGCAGACCGCGCTCTCCGCGCGCACCGGCATCGACCGTTCGACGCTGGCGGAACTCGTGGCGCGCCTCATCGCGCAAGGCTACCTCCAGCGCCGCCGCACGCGCGACGACGGCCGCACCAACGCGTTGCGGACGACGCCCGCAGGCCGGCGCGTGCTGAAGGCGGCCGAGCCGGGCGCCAGGGAGACCGACGAGCAGCTGATCGCGGCGGTGCCGGCGCGCTATCGCAAGGGCTTCGTGGAGGGCCTCGCGGCGCTGGCGGCGAAACTCCAGGCGACCAACGGGGACGCGAGACCCGCCCAGGTCAAGGCAGCGGGGAACGCGCGGCCTCGATCTGAGGGCGCAGCACGGCCGAGACCGCCTCAGGAGTGATCGGGCCGATGTGCTTGTAGCGGATCTTCCCGCTGCCATCGACGACGAACGTTTCCGGTACGCCGTAGACCCCCCAGTCCATCGTCGTGCGGCCGGCGACGTCCGTACCGATCGCCTGATAGGGGATGCCGAGCATTCCCAGGAACCGCAGGGCGTTCTCCGGCTCGTCCTTGTAGTTGATGCCGACAATCCGCACGCCCTCCTTGGCGAGCGCCAGCAGGATCGGGTGCTCGTCCCGACATGGTACGCACCAGGAGGCGAAGACGTTCACGAGCGTCACTTCGCCCTTCTTGAGATCGTCGGTCGAAAGCCCCGGCACGGGCTTTCCATCGAGCGACGCGCCCGCGAGCGCCGGCAGCGAGAACTGCGGCGCGGGCTTGCCGATCAGGGCCGAGGGCACGCGGGCGGGGTCGCCGAACAGGCCCACGCCGAACACCGCGGCGATCGCGGCGAAGGCGAGGAGGGGGAGCAGCACCAGCCACGGGCGGCCCCTGCGGGGCGGTTCGTTGGTCTGCGGATCGGTCATGACGAGGTGTCCGCGCGGCGACGGCGCGGCCCGCCTTCCGCTTCGAGGAGGCGCAGTCGGTCCGCGGTGCGCCGCGCGCGCAGCAGGATCCAAGCGATCAGGCTCAAGAGCACGAACGCCGTGATGCCGTAGGAGGCGACGACGAAGCCGATGTGCGGGTTGTCGAAATTCATGTCAGGATCAGACCTCGCCGGCGCGCGCCAGTTCCATCTGGTGAATGCGGCGGCTCTCGATCTCGGCGCGCATCGCGGTGAGATGCAGCGCGACGAACAGCAAGGTGTAGGCAAGCCCCATGATCAGCAGCGGATGCAGCATCGAGGGGTCGAGCTTCGGCCCGTCCATGCGGAACACGCTCGCCGGCTGGTGCAGCGTGTACCACCAGTCGACCGAGAACTTTATGATCGGCACGTTGATGAAGCCGACCAGCGCCACGATCGCGGCGAGCTTGGCGGCGCGGCTCTGGTCCTCGATCGCCTGCCAGATCGCGATGTAGCCGAGGTAGAGCAGGAACAGCACGAACATCGACGTGAGCCGCGCGTCCCACACCCACCACGTGCCCCACATCGGCTTGCCCCACAGCGAGCCGGTCACCAGCGCAAGGAAGCAGAAGCAGGCGCCGATCGGCGCGGCGGTCTTCGCCGCGACGTCGGCGAGCGGGTGGCGGAAGATGAACGCGGTCGCCGAAGCGAGCGCCATGACAGTGTAGACCATCAGCGCCATCCAAGCCGCCGGCACGTGCACGTACATGATGCGCACCGTCTCGCCCTGCCGGAAATCCTGAGGCGAGGTGACGAGCCCCATGTAGAGGCCGACAGCGAACAGGAGAATGGTCGCACCCCACACCCACGGCAGCACGGCGGCCGCAAGCTTCAGGAACCGGTTGGGGTTGGCGAAACGCTGCATGGCGCTCTGGTCTATAGGCAGGCTCTGCCGCGCGCAACCGGTTGAGAGGCCGCACCTAGCGCAGGTGCGCCCGAATGGCCGCGGCGCCTGCGATCGGCGTCACCACCAGCGTCACCAGCACGATCGCGACGAGGATCAAAAGCGCGTGCGACGACGTCGCGGGCGCCAGCGGATCGGGCGTCGAGGCCGAGATGCCGAAAATCATCACCGGCACGTAGAGCGGCAGCGCCAGCAGCGACAAGAGCAGCCCGCCGCGGCGCAGCCCGACGACGACCGCGGCCGCAAGGCTCGCGATGAGGGAGAGCGCGAGCGAGCCCGTCACCATCGCCAGCATCAGGGAGGGCACCACGGCGGAATCGAGGTTGAGGAGGAGCCCCAGCGCCGGCGCCGCGATCGCCATGGGCAGGCCGGAGGCAAGCCAGTGCGCGAGCGACTTTGCCACAACCGTCAGTTCGAGCGGCATCGGCGCGACGGTCATCAGTTCGAGCGAGCCGTCGTCGTAGTCCGCCTGGTAGATGCGGTCGGCCGAGAGCAGCACCGAGAGCAGCATGGTGATCCACAGGAGACCCGGCGCGATGCGCTGGAGCAGCGCGAGGTCGGGGCCGACGGCAAGCGGGATCAGGACCATCACGGTGAGGAAAAACCCGAGCGCCATGCCGAAGCCGCCGCCCTGCCGGAGGGCGAGCGTGAGGTCGCGGCGGAGGACGGCGAGGAGCGCACTCATGCGGCGCTGCCCGACTGGGGCGCCATCTCGAGGACGCCGGTGCGGATGCCGAGGTCGATGTGGGTCGCGGCCAGCACGATGCCGCCGGCCTCGAGATGGCGCGCCACCAGCGCGTTGAGCCGGTCGCGGGACGCGGCGTCGAGACCGACCGTCGGCTCGTCGAGCAGCCAGACGGGGCGGTGGACGAGCGCCAGCCGCGACAGCGCCAGCCGCCGCTTTTGACCGGCCGACAGGAGTGCCGCCTGGAACGAGGCGAGCGGGCTGATTGCGAACGTCGCGAGCGCCTGGTCGACGTCACCGCCGCCCAGGAAATCCCGCCAGAAGGCAAGGTTCTCCCGCACGGTGAGGTGCGGCTTCACCGCGTCCTGGTGGGCGATCAGGTGGCACTGCTGGCCAACCGACAGCTCAGGGTCGCCACCCTTCAGATCGAGCGTGCCGGCTTCCGGTTCGATCAGCCCCGCGATCGTGCGCAGGAGCGAGGTCTTGCCCGCGCCGTTGGGACCGCGCAGCTCGGTGAGCGTTCCGGCGCCAAGGGCGAACGAAACGCCCCGGAAGATCGTTCGACTGCCGCGGACGCAGGCCAGAGTATGCGCGATGAGCTCCATCCCGGGCTTCGCTTACAGGGAACCGCCGGGGAAGGCAAAGGGCTGCGCAACGCTAGAACGGCCGGCCGGGCCGCTTGCCGAGCGGCAGGCCTGCCTTCAGCCGGTGCTGCACCCGGATGCCGACGAGTTCGAGCGGGACAGGGTCGAGTACGAGGAACTGTTTCAGCGCGTGGTCGACCTGGACCGGTGCTGGCGAGCGCCAGAGCCGGGACGTCCGGATGTAGGAGTCGATCAGCGACTCACGCGATTGCCGGCGCGCCACCGGCCCGAACAGGAACACCATGCCTGGGCGCATCGAAACCGACCCGTTGCAGTTAAAGGTTGTTTATGCGCCACAATTACAACCAAAGAGTCAATGGGCTGACGGGGATCACCGTGACGCTGCATCGTTCGTCGACTGGTGCTGCACTGCGAAACGCTCTAATCAGGGGGCGATTTCGACGGTTGTCACATCCCCTCCGGAAACCCGCCGCATCATCGATCTGACCAGACCCGGGAGCACCGCATGTCCTCGCCATCGCTCGACAGTTTCAAGTGCCGCAAGACGCTCAAGGTCGGCGCCAGGAGCTACGCCTACTTCAGCCTCAAGGCGGCGGAGAAGAACGGGCTCACCGGCATTTCCCGCCTGCCGGTGTCGCTGAAGGTGCTGCTCGAGAACCTGCTGCGCCACGAGGACGGGCGCACCGTCACCAAGGCCGACATCGAGGGAATCGCCTCGTTCCTCACGAACCGCGGCAAGGCGGAACGGGAGATCGCGTTCCGCCCCGCGCGCGTGCTGATGCAGGACTTCACCGGCGTTCCGGCCGTGGTCGACCTTGCCGCCATGCGCGATGCGATGAAGGCGCTGAAGGGAGACCCGCAGAAGATCAACCCGCTGAGCCCGGTCGATCTCGTGATCGATCATTCGGTGATGGTCGACTACTTCGGTCAGCCCGATTCGTTCCGCAAGAACGTGAAGCTCGAGTACGACCGCAACGGCGAGCGCTACACGTTCCTCAAGTGGGGCCAGGGCGCGTTCGACAATTTCCGCGTCGTACCGCCCGGAACCGGCATCTGCCACCAGGTGAACCTCGAGTATCTCGCCCGCACGGTGTGGACGAAGAAGGAGAAGGCCAAGGGCAAGACCGTCGAGGTCGCCTTCCCCGACACGCTCGTCGGCACCGACAGCCACACCACGATGGTGAACGGCCTCGCCGTGCTCGGCTGGGGCGTCGGCGGCATCGAGGCGGAGGCAGCGATGCTCGGCCAGCCGATCTCGATGCTGATCCCGGAGGTCGTCGGCTTCCGCCTGACCGGTGAACTGCCCGAAGGCACGACCGCCACCGACCTCGTGCTCACCGTCACGCAAATGCTGCGCAAGAAGGGTGTCGTCGGCAAGTTCGTGGAGTTCTTCGGACCCGGCCTGTCACACCTGTCGCTCGAGGACATGGCGACGATCGCCAACATGGCGCCGGAGTACGGCGCGACGTGCGGCTTCTTCCCCGTCTCCGCCGAGACGATCGACTACCTGAAGGCGACCGGGCGGCCCAACGCGCAGGTCGCGCTCGTCGAGGCCTATGCGAAGGCGCAAGGCATGTTCCGCACGCGGCTCACGCCCGAACCCGTGTTCACGGACACGCTCGACCTTGATCTTGCCACCGTGGTGCCCTCGCTCGCCGGCCCGAAGCGGCCGCAGGACCGGGTGCCGCTGGCGGACGCCGCCGCAGGCTTCGCCAAGGTGATGGCCGACGAGTTCAAGAAGGACACCGCGGGCGCCCGCTTCCCGGTGCCGGAGGCGAATTACGATCTCGGCAGCGGCGACGTCGTGATCGCCGCGATCACCTCGTGCACCAACACGTCGAACCCGTCGGTCATGATGGCGGCGGGGCTGCTCGCCCGCAACGCCAACAAGGCGGGACTCAAGGTGAAGCCGTGGGTGAAGACCTCGCTCGCGCCCGGCAGCCAGGTCGTTACCGAGTACCTGAAGTCGTCGGGTCTCCAGAAGGAGCTCGACAAGCTCGGCTTCGACCTCGTCGGCTACGGCTGCACGACCTGCATCGGCAACTCGGGCCCGCTGCCCGACCCGATCGCCGAGACGGTGCGCAAGAACGATCTGGTTGCGGTCTCGGTGCTCTCCGGCAACCGCAACTTCGAGGGCCGCGTGAACCCGGACGTTCGGGCGAACTACCTCGCCTCGCCGCCGCTCGTCGTCGCCTACGCGCTCGCCGGTTCGATCTACGTCGATCTCGCGACCGAGCCGCTTGGGCACGACCGCAAGGGCAAGCCCGTGTTCCTGAAGGACATCTGGCCGACCGCCAAGGACGTCGCGGACCACGTGCGCCGCAACGTCACGCGCAAGGCGTTCACGGCGCGCTACAAGGACGTGTTCCGCGGCGACGCCTCCTGGCGCAAGATCAAGGTAACGGGCGGGCTCACGTACGCCTGGGACAAGAACTCGACCTACGTGCAGAACCCGCCCTACTTCGAGGGCATGAGCCTCACGCCGGAACCCGTGAAGGACATCGTCAACGGGCGCATCCTCGGCCTCTTCCTCGATTCGATCACGACGGACCACATCTCGCCTGCCGGCTCGATCAAGTTCGACAGCCCGGCTGGCAAGTATCTCACGGAGCATGGCGTCGACCGCGCCGACTTCAACTCCTACGGGGCGCGGCGCGGCAATCACGAAGTGATGATGCGCGGCACCTTCGCGAACATCCGCATCAAGAACCAGATGGTGAAGGGCGTCGAGGGCGGCGTGACCATCCACTACCCTTCCGGCGAACAGATGCCGATCTACGATGCGGCGATGCTCTATCAGAAGCAGCACGTGCCGCTCGTCATCTTCGCCGGCAAGGAGTACGGCACCGGCTCCTCGCGCGACTGGGCGGCGAAGGGCACGAAGCTCCTCGGCGTGCGGGCGGTCGTCGCGCAGTCGTTCGAGCGCATCCATCGTTCGAACCTGATCGGCATGGGCGTGCTGCCCCTGCAGTTCGCCGAGGGCGACAGCTGGCAGCTCCTCAACCTCAAGGGCGACGAGACGGTGACGATCCGCGGGCTCGAGGGCGAGGTGAAACCCCGTCAGGCGTTCACGGTCGAGATCACGTCCTCGTCGGGCGCGACGACCAGCGTCCAGGTCCTCGGCCGCATCGACACGCTCGAGGAACTGGACTACTTCCGCAACGGCGGCATCCTGCCGTACGTGTTGCGAAACCTCGCGAAGGCCGCCTGACGCAGGGCCGCCCTGCGCCGGTTGCTCCGTAACCGGATCGTTACTCGCATCGTTCGCCCGTGCGCGTCATACACGAGGGCATGCACGGGCTCCTTCTCGACCGCCGTCACGCGCTGAGGCTCGCCGTCGCCGCAGGAGCGTTCCCCTTTGCACGGCCGGCTGCGGCGGATGATGCAGTGGTGGTGGTCGAGCTGTTCACGAGCCAGGGGTGTTCGTCCTGCCCGCAGGCCGACGCCTACCTTGCGGAACTGGCGCAGCGACCGGACGTCGTGGCGCTCTCCTACCACGTCGATTACTGGGACTATCTCGGCTGGCGCGACACGCTGGCATCGCAAGCCAACGGCCGTCGGCAAAAGGCCTACGCCGACCGTCTCGACGGCGGACAGGTCTACACGCCCCAGGTGGTCGTGCAGGGCGCTGCCGCGGCCGTCGGCTCGAACCGGACCGATGTCGAGATCCTGATCGCCCGGGCCCGTGGCGCCCTGTCGCCCGTCTCGCTCGCGGTGGAGGGTCCGGCGCTGCGGCTCTCCAATGCGCCGGAGAAGGCACGGGTGTGGGTGGCGATGGTCGACCCGGTCGTGCCCGTGACGATCGAGCGCGGCGAGAACGCAGGGCGCAAGGTTGCCTATCACAACGTCGTGCGCGCGCTTGCGGACGCCGGCCCGCCGGACGCCGGCGCGGTTGTGGTTCCGGTGCCGGCAGCCCCCGGTCTGCGCCGCCTGGCGATCGTCCAGGGAGAGGGCACGGGGCCGATCCTCGGAACCCTCTGGCTCGACGAACTGCAGCGATCCTGAAGCGCGGCCCCTTGCAAAGGCAGGCCCGAGAGCACATCATCCGAGATGACGGTTCGGTGACGTCGTCCGCCCCTTTGCGGGGTCACGAGGATGAACAGCGACGGTGAGTGACTCGGAGCAGATAGTTCCACTCCGCCCGGTGCAGTCCGGCGCCGCGGCGGAGGGTCCAGCCAGACCGGATGGCGGAAGCGCGCACGCACCTGTCCGTTTCGACCGCACCGAACTCACCACGATCCTGACCATTTACGGCCGAAAGGTCGCGCAGGGCGAATGGCGCGACTACGCCATGGACTTCACCCGCGAGAAGGCCGTGTTCAGCGTGTTCCGCCGTACGAGCGAATATCCGCTCTACCGTATCGAAAAGGATCCGAAGCTCGCCCGGCGCCAGGGCCAGTATTCCGTGGTGGCGCCAGGCGGCATGATCCTGAAGCGCGGGCACGACCTGCTCCAGGTCCTGAGAGTCCTGATCCGGGAACCGAAGCTCGAGACAGTCTGACAAACGAAAACCCCTGGCGGTGAAGCCGGGGGTTCGTCAGACTGGAAGTTCGGATCGTCAGTTTTGCCGCATGATCCCGAGAATGTTCAGGATGTGCACGAACAGCGTGATGAACGAGCCGTACAGCATGAAGGCGCCGAAGATGGACTTCTGCTTGGCGACCACGGACGTGTCGCCCTCGTAGTACATCTCCTTGATCGACTGGGTCTCCCACGCGGTGATCGCCGAGAAGAGCAGCACCACCACGACCGAGGTGAGCAGCGAGAACATCGCGCTCTGGAAGAAGATCGCGTTCGCGATGATCGCGACCACGAGGCCGATCGAGGCCATCATGAAGAACGTGCTGAAGCCCGACAGGTCGCGCTTCGTCGTGTAGCCGACGAGGCTGGTCGCCGCGAACGTCACGGCGGTGATGCCGAACGCCTGGACGACGATACCGGGATTCGCGTTCATGTAGAGCGCGATCATCGGCGCGATCAGAAGGCCCCAAAGGCCGGCGTACGACCAGTAGGCGGCGTGCGCCGTTCCGGCGCTGCCCGAGAAGATCATCCGCGGCGCAAACCAGCCGAGGCCGAGGAGCGCGATGAACAGGACCCACTTGAGCGGGGTGCCGGCGACGAGCGCAAGCAGCGTCGGGTTGGCCGCCACCGCGAGCGATACGATCGCGGTCAGCGCCACGCCCAGCGCCATCAGGTTGTAGACGCCCAGCATGTAGGAGCGCAGGCCCTCGTCGACTTCGCGAACCCGTGCGCCGGCCTGGTTCTGCGCGACGGACCTGTACCGTGTCTCAACCATTTCTATTCCTCCGTAAGCACCGAAGTGCGATGGCGAATATGGAGGCCGCGCACCCGGGTTGCAAGGCGCGGCTCAATCACGAATTGGTAATCTGGCCTTTGAAAAGTCCAGCTAAACCGCCAATTGGAAGTCGTAGGCTTCCTCGACCGCATAGGGTCCGCCGCCTCTCGTCGGCCGGGAGGAGAACAGCACGAAGCGGCTCACCTCGAACGGCCGGCTCTCGTAGAGATTGTTCCGGGCGATGAAGCCGTGGACGGTGTCGAGCCGGCTGTCCTTGAGCCGGGCGAGCGTCACGTGCGGCACGAACCGGCGCTGTTCGGCGGGCAGCCCCAGCGACTGGCAGACACGCTCGTGCGTCGCCTGCAGGCGCTTCAGGTTGTCCCCGTCGACCGACACCCCGGCGTAGAGCGAGTGCGGCTTGTTGCCGCCGAAGGCGCCGACGCCCTTCAGGCGGATGGTAAACGGCTTCGCCAGCACCCCGTCCAGCGCATGGGCGATCTCGCGGGCGAGCGGTTCGTCGATGTCGCCGATGAAGCGCAGCGTGATGTGATAGCTGTCGGCGTCGATCCAGCGGGCGTTCCAGACGCCGCCCCGCATGAGTTCGAGGTCGTCTGCAACGTCCTCGGGAATCTCGAGCCCGGTGAAGAGACGCGGCATAAGGACACCTCCTCTTCCAACGGTCAGGCGAATCGACCGACGCTTTTCGACCCTATAGGGAACGCGCCGATGTACAACGGTCAATGGGACTTGCTATCTGTCGGAACCATCGCTCGCGCGCCTTCCCGGCGCACAACCGCAGATTCGGACAAAAGGCTCCATGGTCGTTCTGAACAGGATCTACACGAAAACCGGTGACGACGGCACGACGGCGCTGGGCAGCGGCACGCGGGTGGCGAAGCACCACCTGAGAATTCAATCCTACGGGACCGTCGACGAGACCAACAGCGTGCTCGGCGTGGCGCGCCTCCACACGAAGGAGGCCGCGCTCGCAGCCCTCGACCAGATGCTGGCGCGGATCCAGAACGACCTCTTCGACCTCGGCGCCGACCTGTGCGTGCCGGAAACGCCGGAGCCGCCGCCTTACCCGCCACTGCGCATCACCGCCGACCAGGTCGCGCGCCTCGAACACGAGATCGACACGCTGAACGCCGACCTCGACCCGTTGCGGTCGTTCGTGCTGCCGGGCGGTCATCCGGCGGCGGCGCACCTCCACGTCGCGCGGACCGTCTGCCGCCGCGCCGAGCGGCTGATGACCGAGCTCGTCGAGCAGCCGGGCGAAACCGTCAGCAAGCCCGCGTCGCAGTACATCAACCGGCTGTCCGACTTCCTGTTCGTCGCCAGCCGCTGGGCGAACGCCAAGGCCGGCGGCGACGTGTTGTGGGTGCCGGGCAAGACGCGCGGCCAGACCTGACACGGCCGAGAGCCCGCCATGGTGTTCGTTCCACTCCACGACGACGCACCGCTGAGGGTCATCCGGTTCCAGCTCGTGAACGGGCTCCTGCTCGTCACGAACCTGCTGATCTTCCTCTACACCGACTACGCGCTGAGCGAAGTGCAGCTCGCCTCGTTCGCGACCTCGGTCGGCGTCGTGCCGGCGGTGCTCACCGATCACGCGGTGCTCGATCCCTCGCTCGTGCTGATCCCCGAGCCGATGACGCTCCTCACCTACATGTTCATCCACGCCGACTGGATGCACCTCCTGTCGAACATGCTGTTCCTGTGGGTGTTCGGTGACAACGTCGAGGACGCCTACGGGCATTTAGGCTTCCTCGTGTTCTTCCTGGTCTGCGGCATCGCTGCGGGGCTGATCCATGCGCTCATGTTCCCCAACTCGCAGATGCCGCTGATCGGTGCGTCCGGCGCGGTGTCGGGCGTGCTCGCGGCGTACCTGGTGCTGTTTCCCCACTCCCGCGTCTGGATCCTCCTGTTCATGCGCCTGCCGATCAAGATCCCGGCGAGCATCGTGCTCGTCGGCTGGCTGTTGCTCCAGATCGCGAGCCTCGTCCTCACGGAAGTCGACAGCGAGGGCGTGACGGTTGCCTGGTGGGCGCACATCGGCGGCTTCGGCACAGGGCTGCTGATCACCTACGCGCTGCGCAACCGGCTGCGCGAGCGGCTTGCGCCGCGGCTCAACCGGGCGTGAGCCTGCGCGGGGCCGGAGGTCGCATTCGTCCCAGTCATGCCGGTCCGGGCGTTGACTTGAGGGGTGCCAGTCACTAGGGTCCGGCCCGAATTTCGGGGAAAACCCCGAGAAAAAGTCGCGCCCTTTCCCTGAAACGAGAAGAGTTTTCGAGATGAAAGTCCTGGTCGCCGTGAAGCGCGTGGTCGACTACAACGTCAAGATCCGCGTGAAAGCCGATGGGTCGGGCGTCGAGCTCGCCAACGTCAAGATGTCGATGAACCCGTTCGACGAGATCGGCGTCGAGGAAGCGGTTCGGCTGAAGGAAGCAGGCAAGGCGACCGAGGTCGTCGCCGTGACGATCGGACCGGCGCAGGCGCAGGAGACGCTGCGCACCGCGCTCGCGATGGGCGCCGACCGCGCGATCCTCGTGAAGCACGACGACTACGTCGAGCCGCTCGCGGTGGCGAAGCTCCTGAAGAAGGTGGTCGAGGCGGAGAAGCCCGACATCGTCATCCTCGGCAAGCAGGCGATCGACGACGACTGCAACCAGACCGGCCAGATGCTCGCCGCGCTGCTCGGCTGGGCGCAGGGGACATTCGCCTCGAAGATCGACATCGCCGGCGGCGACGCGACCGTCACGCGCGAGATCGACGGCGGGCTGCAGACCGTGAAGCTCAAGATGCCGATCATCCTGACGACCGACCTGCGCCTCAATCAGCCGCGCTATGCGTCGCTCCCCAACATCATGAAGGCGAAGAAGAAGCCGCTCGACGAGAAGACGCCGGCCGACCTCGGCGTCGACGTCAAGCCGCGGCTCAAGGTGGTGAAGACCTCCGAGCCGCCGAAGCGCCAGGCCGGCCAGAAGGTCAAGTCGGTCGCCGAACTCGTGGACAAGCTGAAGAACGAAGCGGGAGTCATCTGATCATGGCCGTCCTCCTTATCGCCGAACACGACAACGCGAGCCTCAAGGACGCCACCGCCAAGGCGCTGACCGCCGCACTCGCCATCGACAAGGACGTGCACGTGCTGGTCGCCGGCAAGGGCGCGGGCAAGGCCGCGGCCGAAGCTGCCGCGCTCGACGGCGTCAAGAAGGTGCTCCACTGCGAATCGGCCTCGCTCGAGCGCCCGCTCGCCGAGCCGATGGCGGCCCTCGTCGTGTCGCTCGCCGGCCCCTACGCCGCGATCGTTGCGCCGGCCACCACCAACGGCAAGAACTACTCGCCGCGCATCGCCGCCCTGCTCGACGTGATGCAGATCTCGGAAATCACCGCGGTGCTCGGCCCCGACACGTTCGAGCGGCTGATCTACGCCGGCAACGCCGTGCAGGTCGTCCAGTCGACGGATCCGAAGAAGGTGATCACGGTGCGCACGGCAGGCTTCCAGGCGACGCCGTCGGGCTCCGGCAAGGCGCCGGTCGAATCCGTCTCGATGCCGGCCGACCCCGGCCTTTCGTCCTACCAGGGCGAGAACCTCTCGAAGTCGGACCGTCCGGAACTCACCTCGGCCCGGATCGTCATCTCCGGCGGCCGCGGCATGCAGAACGGCGACAACTTCAAGCTCCTCGAGGCGGTGGCCGACAAGCTCTCGGCGGCCGTCGGCGCTTCGCGCGCTGCGGTCGACGCGGGCTATGTGCCGAACGACTACCAGGTCGGCCAGACCGGCAAGGTCGTCGCGCCGGAGCTCTACATCGCAGTCGGCATCTCGGGGGCGATCCAGCACCTCGCCGGCATGAAGGACTCGAAGGTCATCGTCGCCATCAACAAGGACGAGGAAGCGCCGATTTTCCAGGTCGCCGATTACGGTCTGGTGGCGGACCTCTTCACGGCGGTGCCGGAACTCGCGGGCGAGCTCGGAAAGCGCGGTTACTGAGCCGCGCGAAGCCCGTGCCTTCGCGCCCGCAAGACTCTCTTACCGCAGTTGCGAAATACGCTTGTCGTAATGGTAAGCCCGTTATAGGCTCCGCGGTCTGTTTTGACGGGTGAACGTATGGCAATTCGCACTGTTGGCGTCATCGGCGCCGGCCAGATGGGTAGTGGCATCGCACAAGTGTGTGCGGTTGCGGGCTACGACGTCAAGTTGAACGATGTTTCCTCAGAGCGCCTCGACGGGGCGCTCGAAGTCGTCCGGACCGGCCTGAGCCGCGCGGTCAAGTCGGGGCGCATCCCGGCCGACGCGCCGGAAAAGGCGCTGGCGCGGATCGCCAAGACCGACGCGGTCACCAAGCTCGGCGACTGCGACCTGGTGATCGAAACGGCGATCGAGGACGAGCAGGTCAAGCGCGCGATCTTCGCCGAGCTCTGCCCGGTCCTGAAGAAGACCGCGATCATCGGCACCAACACCTCGTCCCTGTCGATCACGCGCCTGGCTGCGGCCACCGACCGGCCCGAACAGTTCATGGGCATCCACTTCATGAACCCGGTGCCGCTGATGGAGCTCGTCGAGCTCATCCGGGGCATCGCGACGGACGATCCGACGTTCACGCAGATCAAGGAATTCACCGCCTCGCTCGGCAAGACGATCGCGGTCGCCGAGGACTTCCCGGCGTTCATCGTCAACCGCATCCTGCTGCCGATGATCAACGAGGCGGTCTACACGCTCTACGAAGGCGTGGGCTCCGTCGAGGCGATCGACACGGCGATGAAGCTCGGCGCGCATCACCCGATGGGCCCGCTCGAGCTGGCCGACTTCATCGGCCTCGATACGTGCCTCTCGGTGATGCAGGTGCTGTACGAAGGCCTCGCCGACTCGAAGTACCGCCCCTGCCCGCTCCTCGTGAAGTACGTCGAGGCCGGCTGGCTCGGTCGCAAGACGCAGCGCGGCTTCTACGACTATCGCGGCGAAAAGCCGGTCCCGACCCGCTAGCGCGCTCCGCTAGACACCGATCCCGAACTGCGGCGCTCGAACCACCGTCAGCTCGATGACGGGGACTTCGCCTTCCTTTGCGGGCAGGTGCCGGACCCGGATCATCTCCTCCTTCGAACTCCCGAACGTGTGCCCGTCCGGAATGAGTTCGTAGTTGTTCCGGCGCGTCATGATCAGGAAGTCCAGCGCCTTCGTGTACGCCCACAGGAAGTCGGCGCTCGATTCGGCAAACGATATCTCCCGGCCGATCACGTAGCGTGCGCCGCCGGTGACGAAGCCAACGCGGCCAGGATCGCCGGTGCTCGAAAACAGGAACGCGTGCACGTGGATCGGCGAGGGAAACTCCATGTCCTTCAGGCCGAGGAACATCTCGCGCGACAGCAGCTGGTTGGATTGGCACCAGTGGATCACGGTCGGCTTCAGTTTCTCGGCGAGGAAAGTCGCCACACGCTGGCAGATCGCGATCTTCTCTTCGACGAGCCGGGCGGGCTTCGGCTCCTCCTCCATGCCGAGCTGAAGCTTCAACGCGTCGGCGGCGCCGAGCAGGGGATCCTCGCTGACGGTGATGAACACGTTGCTGGTGTGCCGCGCCACGGCCTTTGCCGTTTCCGGAAAGTTCATGCGCAACAGCGGGGACGCCAGCGCCATCTCGAATCCCTCTGGCGCGAGCGCCGTGCGGTTCTGGGCCACCGACACGAACAGTGGCGGTGTGCCGACGATCAGAATCGACTCGCCTTCAGCACGCCGAAGGGTGAAGTCGCGCGCGGGAAATGATTGCCGCAGGATCTTTTCCAGTTCGAACGGATCGACCGCCGCATACCGCTTATCGAACAGCAGCGCGCAGTCGATGCTGTCCCGCACTTTCAGAAGCATGAGCCACCTGTTTCAATCTGTGATTGAATGTGCGGAGTGAGGGCGCGCCCTGTCAAGCAGCTCCAGCGCTGCAACGTGGAACCGCCCTACTTCTCGGCCAGGGCGGCCTGAACGAGCTTCAGGGCTTCCGGGCTCGCCCAGTCGGCGGGACCGAGCAGCCGGCCGATCTCGCGGCCCTGCCGGTCGACGAGCACCGTCGTCGGCAGACCGGGCGACTTCAGTGCGTTGATGCTTGCGGCCGGGATGTCGATGTAGGGTTTCAGCGCGTCCGCCCCGATCGACTTCAGGAACGCGGTGGAGGCATCGAGACCTTTCCGGTCGACGCTCAGGGCGACGACCTCGAAATCGTCCGAACCGAGCTTCGACTGCAGCTCGACGAGTTGCGGCATCTCCTTGCGGCACGGCGCGCACCAGGTGGCCCAGAGGTTGACGAGCACCACCTTGCCCTTCCAGTCGGCGAGCGTGCGGGTCTTGCCGGCGGCGTCCGAAAACGAGAAGGCGGGCATCGCGGGGCGGTCGCCGTGGACGATGAAGCCTGCGACGGGCCCGGTCGCCAGCGCCGCGAACGGGCCCGCGCCAGTGGTTCCGGCAGCGCCCGCGGTCACATTCCCGTTGTTCGGCCCGGCGCTCTTCGGGTAAAGCGCGTACGCCAGCACGGCGGCGATCAGCGCAAGCGCGACCGCTCCCCACAGGAGCGGGCGGCGGGCGGTGGCGGGATCGGCGGCGGACATAGGCGAAACACTCCGAAACCTCAGGGGACGGCGATGGCCAACAAGATGTGGGGCGGCAGGTTCCAGACCTCCCCGGCAGACGTCATGGAGCGCATCAATGCCTCCATCGACTTCGACCAGCGCCTGTACGAGCAGGATATCGCCGCATCGATCGCCCACTGCAAGATGCTCGGGGACACCGGCATCCTGACGGCGGACGAGGTCGAGCAGATCACGAATGGCTTGCGCGCCGTCAAGGCCGAGATCGACGCAGGCACGTTCACGTTCTCGAAGGCGCTCGAGGACATCCACATGAACGTTGAAAGCCGGCTCAAGGATCTCATCGGACCGGTCGCCGGAAAGCTGCACACGGCGCGCTCGCGCAATGACCAGGTGGCGACCGACTTCCGCCTCCACCTGCGCGACTGGGCCGACCGCTTCGACGGCGACCTCAAGGCGCTGCAGCTGGCGCTCGCCCGCAAGGCGGTGGACTACGCAGGAATGGTGATGCCGGGGTTCACCCATCTCCAGATGGCGCAGCCGGTGACGTTCGGCCACCACCTCCTCGCCTACGTCGAGATGGTGGGACGCGACCGCGGCCGGCTGATGGATGCGCGCGCCCGCATGAACGAATCGCCGCTCGGTGCGGCAGCGCTTGCCGGGACCTCGTTCCCGATCGACCGTGCGGCGACGGCGAAGGCGCTCGGCTTCGACGGGGTGATGCGCAATTCGCTCGACGCCGTTTCCGACCGCGACTTCGTGCTCGAGCTGCTGGCATCGTGCGTCATCGGGGCCGTGCACCTGTCGCGGCTCGCCGAGGAGATCGTGCTCTGGTGCTCGGCGCAGTTCCGCTTCGTCACGCTATCGGATCGCTACACCACCGGCTCCTCGATCATGCCGCAGAAGCGCAACCCGGACGCGGCCGAGCTGACGCGCGCCAAGGTCGGCCGCATCCTCGGCGCGTTCACGGCCGTTTCCGTGGTGATGAAGGGCCTGCCGCTCGCCTATTCGAAGGACATGCAGGAAGACAAGGAGACTACGTTCGACGCGCTGGAGAGCTACGCGATCGCGATTGCGGCGATGACCGGGATGATCGACGACCTCGTCGCGAACGAGGCCTCGATGCGCGCCGGCGCGAGCCTCGGGTTCGCGACCGCGACCGACCTCGCCGACTGGCTGGTGCGCCGTCTCGGCATGCCGTTCCGTGAGGCGCATCACGTCACCGGCCGGCTCGTCGGGCTCGCCGAGCAGCGCGGCATCGACCTCTCGACCCTGCCGCTTGCCGACATGCAGGCGGTCGAGCCGCGCATCACGGGCGAAGTGTTCGAGGTTCTGACCGTCGACGCCTCCGTGCGCTCTCGCACCAGCGCCGGCGGCACGGCGCCGGACCTCGTACGGCAGGAGGCGCTCCGTTGGGTCAAGGCGCTCGAAGGTTAGCGCCAGCGCTTTTACACGCGGCGGCAGTTGCGCTAGAAGGGTAGCGCTTAAACGGGGTCCGGTGGGTCAGGTGAGAATCATCCTGTTCGCAATGGTGCTGGTGTTTCTCACAGGCTGCGGCGTGCGCGGCCCGCTCGAACCGCCGCCGAACGCGCCGCCGAAGAAGAACGACCCGTTCATCCTCGACAAGGCCATCGGCAGCTAGGCCCTCCGGTTTCCCATGCATCACTTCCAGTACGTCGACGGGACGCTCCACGCCGAGGGCGTCGACCTGAAGGCGCTCGCCGACGAGATCGGAACGCCGTTCTACTGCTATTCATCGGCGACGCTCGAGCGGCATTACCGCGTGTTCGACCAGGCCTTTGCGGGCCAGGACCACGCGGTGTGCTACGCGATGAAGGCGAACTCGAACCAGGCGGTGATCAAGACGCTGTTCGATCTCGGCGCCGGCATGGACGTCGTCTCGGAAGGCGAGCTGCGGCGGGCCCGTGCGGTCGGGGTGCCGGGCGACAAGATCGTGTTCTCCGGCGTCGGCAAGACCGCCCGCGAAATGGCGACCGCGCTTGGGGAAGGCATCGCCTGCCTCAACGTCGAATCGGTGCCCGAACTCGAACTCCTGAACGAGGTCGCCCAGCACATGGGGCTGCGCGCGCCAGTGTCGATCCGCGTCAATCCCGACGTCGATGCGAAGACGCACGAGAAGATCACCACGGGAAAGTCCGACAACAAGTTCGGCATCCCCTATCTCGATGCGCCGGCCGTCTACGATCGGGCGCGGGCGATGAAGGGCATCGAGATCCGCGGCGTCGACATGCACATCGGCAGCCAGATCACCGACATCGCTCCCTACGCGAAAGCCTACGGGCTGATGGCGGACCTGATCGCGGACCTGCGTGCGCGCGGCCACGAGATCCACCACGCCGACCTCGGCGGCGGCCTCGGGGTGCCCTACGAGCACGGCAACGCCATTCCTCCGCACCCTGACGAATACGCCGCCGTGGTGCGCGCTGCGCTCGGCTCGTCCGGGGTGAAGCTCTACCTCGAACCCGGCCGCATGATCGTCGGCAACGCCGGCATCCTGGTGGCGCGGGTGATCTACGTGAAGACGACGGCCGCGAAGACGTTCTTCATCACCGACGCCGGCATGAACGACATCATCCGCCCGACACTCTACGAGGCGTTCCACGACATCGTCCCCGTCACCGAGAACGCCGAGCGGGCACGGGTCATCGCCGACGTCGTGGGACCGGTCTGCGAATCGGGCGATTACGTGGCGCGGAACCGGCAGCTGCCGCAGCTCCAGCAGGGCGACCTCATCGCCATCATGACGGCGGGGGCCTACGGGGCCGTCCAGTCCGGCACCTACAACTCGCGCCCGCTGGTGCCGGAAGTGCTCGTGAAGGGCCAGCAGACGGCGATCGTGCGGCCGCGCCAGACGATCGAGCAGCTGATCGGCCTCGACCGGCTCGCGCCCTGGCAGGATTGATCCAAACGGCCCCTGCCGCGTTTCCAGATCACGGATTCGCGCAAACTCCTGCCGCAAGTGGCGTGCTAAGGTAGCCCGATGGACAAGAACCGCAGCCGTTTCGGCCTGATGCTCGCCGCCTCCTGGGCGGCGGTGCTCTGGGAACGCGCGCTGGCGGCCTTCTTCCCGGCGCTGCTTGTCGGGGGCGTCTTCCTGATCGCGGTGAAGTCCGGCGTTCTGCTCGGTTTGCCTGCCGCGGTGCGGTACGGCGTTTCGGGCCTGTTCGGGCTTGCCTTCCTCGCCGCCCTCGTTCGCGGCTTCCGGGTGAAGCTGCCGTCGGACGCCGACGCCTCCGCGTGGCTCGACGGACGCAACCCGGACGGCCATCGTGCGGCGGCGGCCTGGCTCGACAAGCTGCCCGGCGCGGAGGCGGCGGGTCCCGAGCGCACCATCTGGGACGCTTACCGCGCGCGCGTCGAGGCGCGGCTTTCCGGTTACCGGCTCGGCCTGCCGCATTCGCCCCTGCGCGACCTCGACCCCTATGCCATCCGAAACGCCGTGGCGCTCGGACTCATCGCCACCTGGCTGGTCGCCGGGGTTCCGATCGCGACCCGCGTCGCTGAACTTGCAAAGCCGCCGGTGAACGCGGCCGCCGTCGCCTCGCTCGACGTGTGGCTGTCGCCGCCCGCCTATACCGGCAAGCCGCCCATCCTCGTGACGGGCGCAGCGAAGGCCAACACCGATCCGCAGGGCGTCGACAAGCCGTTCCAAGCGCCGCAGGGTTCGAAGCTCACCGCGCGCGTGTCGAACGTGTCGGCCGCGACAGTGGAGATCACGCCTTCGGCAGGTGGCCCCGTCCGCTCGGTCGACTTCAAGATCGACAGCGCTGGCAACGGCGAGGCGCACGCGGTGATCGATGCCTCGGGCCGAATCGCGGTGAAGGAAGGTGCAGCAACGCTCGGCGCATGGAGCGTTGCCGTCATTCCCGATGCGCCGCCTGAAATCACGATCGCCGAGCCGATCGAAGTGACGGGCAAGGGCCAGATGGCGATCGGCTGGACCGCGTCCGACGATTACGGCGTCTCCTCGATCAAGTCGAAGATCGCACTCGCTCCGCAGCCTGCGGATGGAGCCGCCGTCGATGCCGCGTCCCCGTTCCTGAAGAAGGCGCCGCAGTTCGACGTCGCGCTCCAGTCGCTCAACCCGAAGCAGGCGAAGGGCAAGGCGTTCCAGGACCTGACGGAGAATTACTGGGCAGGCCTCACGGTCGACATGGCGTTCGTCGCGACCGACCAGGCGGGACAGACCGGCACGAGCAACGTCGTGCGTATCGCCTTGCCGGAGCGGGCGTTCACCGTGCCGCTCGCCCAGGCGCTCGCCGAGCAGCGCACCGTGCTGATCCGCACGCCGGGCAAGAAGCAGCAGGTGGTGCGGACGCTCGCGGCGCTGATGGCGTGGCCCGAGGATATTTTTCCCTCGTCCGGCGCCTACCTTGCGGTGCAGGAGGTGACCTCGAACCTTTACGAGGCGAAGACCGACGAGGAGATCGGCCACGGCATCGACGCACTCTGGAAGATCGCCGTCGGCATCGAGGACGGGAACGTCGACCAGTCGCTGCAGGACCTCGAAGCGGCACGCCGCGCGCTGCAGAAGGCGATCGCCGAGGGCGCCCCGCCCGACAAGATCGCGGAACTGACGCAGAAACTGCGCGAGGCGATGAACAAGTACCTCGAGGCGATGCGCCAGCAGATGATGGACAAGCTGCGCAACGGTCAGGCGCAGAACCAGCAGCAGCAACAGCAGGGTCAGGAACTGCGCCAGCAGGATCTGCAGAAGATGCTCGACAACATCGAGAACCTGGCGAAGTCGGGCTCGAAGGACGCAGCCCAGCAGCTCCTCTCGCAGCTCGAGGAGATGCTGAAGAACCTGCAGCCCCAGATGTCGCAGCAGAATGGCGATCAGCAGGGCCCGATGGGCCAGATGATGGACCAGCTCGGCCAGATGATGCGCGAGCAGCAGAAGCTGATGGACGAAACGTTCCGCATGCAGGGCCAGCAGGGTCAACAGGGCCAGGACGGCCAGCAGCAGCAGGGGCAGCAAGGCCAGCAGGGGCAGGGCCGCCAGGGTGAAGGCCGCTCGGGCGATCAGCTGTCGCAGGATCAGCAGGGGCTCGGCCAGACGCTCGAGGAGATGCTGCGCCAGTTCGGCGAGATGGGCATGGATTCCCCGCAAGGCATGAACCGCGCCGGGAAGGCCATGCGCGATGCTGCCGAGGCGCTGAAGAACGGCGACAAGGACAGCGCACTCCAGGCGCAGAACGACGCGCTGCAGGGCCTGCGCGAAGGCGCACGCTCCATGGCCGATCAGATGATGCAGCAGGGGCAGGGCGAACAGGGTCGCTACAGTCGCAACGGCCGTTCGAAGGGCGACGACCGCGATCCGCTGGGCCGGCCGATGCCGCGCACCGGCGAGGACTACGGTCCGGACCAGAACATGGTGCCCGGCGAGGCTGCCGTCGAGCGCGCGCGCCGCATCCTCGAGTACCTGCGCAACCGCGCCGGGGAGGCGAACCGGCCGAAGGTCGAGATGGATTACTTCGACCGCCTGCTCCAGGGCCTCTACTGAGGTCCGCCGCGCCGCCCGATCAGGCGCGCACGACCCGTCCGACGTACGGCAGCTCGCGGTAGGCGTGGCCCATGTCCATGCCGTAGCCGACGACGAAGTGATCGGGACAGTCGAACCCGCGGAAGTCCGCATCGATGTCGACGGCGCGATGGTTCGGCTTGTCGAGGAACGCCGCGACCAGCACGTTGCGGGCGCCGCGCGCGGCGAGCAGGTCCTTCGCGTAGGCGAGTGTGCGCCCCGACTCGAGGATGTCGTCGAGGAGCAGCACGTCGCGGCCCTTCACGTTGGTCTGGATGTCGCGCAGGACCTCGACCTGGCCGGACGAGACGGTGGCCGCCCGGTAGCTCGCGAGCATCATGAAGTCGACCTCGAGCGTCAGCCCGCAGCGGTGCAGCGCGCGCAGCAGATCGGCGGCGAAGATGAAGCTGCCCTTCAGGATCGGCACGACGAGGAGCTGACGCAAGTCGCGCGTCGAAATCTCCTTCGCCATTTCCTCGATGCGTTGCGCGATCTGCTGTTCACTGAACAGCGTTTCGAGAACCGGACTGTTTGCCGCTGCCGTTTTCATGACCCGCATTTAGAGCGAGTTCATCGCGGGTGGCAAAGCTAATCTTGAGGCTGACGGCGGTGAGCGGCGGCGAAGCGACGCGCGTCACGAAGGGCGCCATTTCGCCCGCCCGCATCGGCCGCGCCGCGACGGCTGGCAGCGTCCACGCATAGACGACCTTGCCCTTCTTGTCCTCGAGTTCGAAGCGCAGGCCCGGCGCCGTACGGTCGGAGGAGGAACGGTTCAGCACCTCGCCCTTCACGGCCAGCACGCGGGTGCCGTCCGAGAGGAGGTTCTGCTGGTCGAGCTTCGACAATTCGAAAGCGGGCGCGTGCGGCATGCCGAGCAGCGCGTAGACGTGCTGCGTGCGCGGCAGGCGATCCTGGATGACGTCGGCGAACAGGTATCCGAATGCGACGGGCAGGATCGCCGCCGCTGCCAGGGTGCCCCACGCGCGCTGGCGCGCATGCTTGCGCCTGCGCTCTTCGGCCTTCGCCTCGGCCGCTTCCTGCGCGGCCTTGGCGATGCGCTCGGCGATCGAGGAGACATGGGTCTCCGGCGGCAGCGCGGGCACCGCGAACGAGGGTTCCGGAGCGCCCGACGCGTCGGCGATCTCGACGGCGTTTCCTTCGAGCCACGAGAAGCCGCAGGACTGGCAGCGGACCACGGAACCCTGCGGACCGGGCGTCCACGGAAGATCGTAGCGAGTTGCGCAGGAGGGGCAGACCACTATCATGGCGGCGCGGTCCAGTTCTGATTCGCCAAATGGCTTAGCGGGGACGTTCGAACCTTCGTTTAAGCCCAGAACATTGAAACATGGTTAATGCGCCCTTAACCGGCTGACGCCCCCCGGAGGCCACTCGCGTTGATACGGTTCGAGAACGTGAGCCTCAGGTACGGGACCGGATCGGAAGTGCTGAACGACGTCTCCTTCGACCTCGCGCCTGGCTCCTTCACCTTCCTCACGGGCCCCTCCGGCGCGGGCAAGTCGTCGCTCCTGCGGCTGATCTTCCTCGCCATTCGCCCGACGCGCGGCTTCATCACGATCGCCGGCGAGGATCCCGCCGTGCTCGACCGCGACCAGCTCGTCGCGCTGCGCCGTCGCATGGGAGTCGTGTTCCAGGACTTTCGCCTGCTCGATCATCTCACCGCCTTCGAGAACGTAGCGCTGCCGCTGATCGTCCGTGGAGAGACGGTCGACGCGATCCGCGACGACGTGAACGAACTGATGGCGTGGGTCGGTCTCGCCAAGAGCGCCGACGTCTATCCGCCGGTACTCTCCGGCGGTGAGAAGCAGCGCGTGGCGATCGCGCGCGCCATCATCGGCAAGCCCGACATCATCCTCGCCGACGAGCCGACGGGAAACGTCGACCCGGCGCTCGCGGACCGGCTGCTGAAGCTGTTCGTGGAACTGAACCGGCTCGGCACCACGGTGCTCATCGCAACGCACGACCAGCACCTCTTCGCCAGCGGCAAGGCGCCGGTCCTGCATCTCGAGAAGGGACGCCTCAAGGAACGGGTGTTCGCGTGACGCGCTCGCTCGTTCCGACGGCGACCAACGCCGTGATGACGCTGATGGTGGCGATCGTCGTCATGTGCCTTCTCGCGACGCTGGCGCTTGCCGGCGTGCTGCTCGTCAACGACGCCGCGCGCGGCTGGCGCTCGGCGGTCGGCACCGAGTTCACCGTGCAGTTGAAGCCGAAGGACGGCGTCGACATGGAATCGGCGCTCGCTCAGATCGCCGCTTCGGCAAAGCAGGAGCCGGGCGTGCTGGGCGCGCGCGTGCTGTCGCTCGAGGAGACGAAGAAACTGCTCGAGCCGTGGCTTGGCTCGGGCAAGATGCTGGACGAACTGCCGATGCCGCGGCTCGTCGCGATCTCGATCGATCCCTTGTCGCCGCCCGATGAGGCGCGCCTCACGGCGGCCATCACCTCCGCCGCCCCCGGCGCGACGCTCGACACGCATCGCCAATGGCAGGGCGAGGTGCTGCGGTTGGCGACGCTGCTGCAATGGCTCGGGAACGGCATCATCGCCGTGATCCTCGTGGCCTCGGCGCTGCTCGTCGTCTACACGGCCCGCAGCGCCATCGACGCGACGCGCGAGACGATCGAGGTGCTCTACCTTGCCGGAGCGTCCGACGGCTTCATCGTGCGCGCCGTGCAGAGCCGGTTCGTCGCCGTCGCGTTGAAGGCGGCGGGCGCCGGCACGCTCGCCGCCGTGGTCGTCCTCGTGCTGCTCGCGATCGCTGACGGACTGGGGTTCGACGACCGCATCCCCGCGGCCATCCGGACGCTGGCGTTCGGCGGGCTCGGGCCGTCGATCGTCTTCCTCGGAAAGCTCCTCCTCGCGCCGGCCGGAATCGTTCTGGTGACGATCGTCACGGCGCATCTGGCCATCGGACGGATTCTGCGGCAACTGTTCTAGGGATGCGTCCTGACGACACGCCGGCGACCACGCCGCCCGCCCCAGACGCGCGTGCCGGCGGCACGTCGCGGTGGGGGATGCGCGTGCTCCTGTTCGCGCCGGTGGCGCTTGCCGCGCTGCTCGCCCTCGGGTTCGGGCTGTTCTGCCTGACCGCCGGGACGATGCCCGACGAGGCCGCGCTTCGCGCCGACGGCATCGTGGTGCTGACCGGCGGCAGCGACCGCATCGACAAGGCGATGGAACTGCTCGCCGAGAAGCGGGCGAACCGCCTCCTCATCTCCGGCGTTCATCCGCAGACGACCGAGCACCAGCTCCAGCAACTCACCGGCGCCGACAAGGCCCTGTTCGAATGCTGCGTCGATCTCGACCGGACCGCCCTCGACACGCGCGGCAACGCGGAGGAGACGAAGCGCTGGGCGGAGACGAACGGGTTCAAGAGCCTGATCGTCGTGACGAGCGACTACCACATGCCGCGGGCGCTCCTTGAGTTCGCCCGCCGGATGCCTGACGTCGACCTGAAGCCCTACCCGGTCGAAGCCGAGACCGGATCGCTGCGCCTGTGGCTGTCGGAGTACGCAAAATACCTGCTCGCGTGGCTGCGCGTGCCGATCGAGCGCGAGCACCAGGCATGACGGCATCGGTGGCGGTCCGTTCGGTCGTGTTCAACGTGCTGTTCTACGTCGTGCTGGTCTCCTTCATGGTGATCGGCTGCGGCTTCTACGTCACGCCGCGCGCCTGGTCGATGTGGGCGCTGAAGCAGTGGGCGAAGACCTCCGTGTGGCTGCTGCGGGTGGTCTGCGGCACGTCGTTCGAGGTGCGCGGCCGCGAACATCTTCTCCCCGGCGCGTTCATTGCGGCAGGAAAGCACCAGTCGGCGTTCGACACCTTCGCGCTGCTGCCGCTGTTTGCCGATCCGGCCATGGTGATGAAGCGGGAGCTGATGTGGATCCCCCTGTTCGGCTGGTTCGCCCGAAAGTTCCGGATGATCGGGGTCGACCGCTCGGCCGGGTCGGCGGCGCTCAAGGACGTGGTCGCGCAAGGCCGGCGCGCGGTGGCGGAGGGCCGACAGATCGTCATCTTCCCGGAGGGCACCCGAAAAGCGCCAGACGCGCCGCCCGATTACAAGCCGGGGGCCTCCGCACTCTACCTCGCGCTGGGCGTGCCGTGCGTGCCGTTCGCGCTCAATTCGGGCCTCTACTGGCCGCGCCGGCAGTTCCGGCGGCTTCCCGGCACGATCGTCGTGGAATTCCTGCCGGCGATCCCGGCGGGGCTCCCGCGGCGGAAATTCGAAGGCGCGCTGAAGGAGGCGATCGAACCGGCAACGCAAAAGCTCGTTGCGGAAGGACGCGCCGCGCTAACCGGTCGATAAGGCCTTGCGTGGTACAAAAAGTGAACATACTCTTACGGCAGCATCCGACGAGCCATGGCTGACACGCACGACCATCACGACCCGATCGCCCGGGAAATCTGGGCGATGAAGTATCGCCTGCCGGGCGAAGGGAGCCCGGCGGACACGTTCCGGCGCGTGGCGACGGCGGTCGCCGGGGCAGAACGGGTGGAGGACCGGGCGCGCTGGGAAGCGGCGTTTGTCGACCTGATGGCCTCGTACCGTTTCCTGCCGGCCGGCCGCATCCTCGCGGGCGCGGGCTCCGGCCGGCGTGTGACGCTGTTCAACTGCTTCGTCATGGGCACGCTCGACGATTCCATGGCGGGCATCTTCGAGGGGTTGAAGGAAGCCGCGCTGACCATGCAGCAGGGCGGCGGCATTGGTGTCGACTTCTCCACGCTGAGGCCCAAGGGGGCGCCGGTGAAGGGCGTCGGGGCGGACGCGTCCGGCCCGTTGAGCTTCATGGACGTATGGGACGCGATGTGCCGCACCATCATGTCCGCGGGCTCGCGCCGCGGCGCCATGATGGGCACGCTGCGCTGCGACCATCCCGACATCGAGGCCTTCATCGCAGCAAAGCGCGATCCTGCGCGGCTGCGCATGTTCAACCTCTCGGTGCTCGTAACCGACGGGTTCATGGCGGCGGTCAAGGCGAACGCCGACTGGCCGCTGGTGTTCGCCGGCGTCACGTATCGCACCGTGAAGGCGCGCGACCTCTGGAACGCCATCATGCTGTCGACCTACGAGACCGCCGAGCCCGGCGTCATCTTCATCGACCGCATCAACGCGCGGAACAATCTCTCCTGGTGCGAGACCATCGGCTCGACGAATCCCTGCGGCGAGCAGCCGCTGCCGCCCTACGGCGCCTGCCTCCTCGGTTCACTCAACCTCGTCACGTTCGTTCGCCGGCCGTTCGAGGCTGACGCGGCGCTCGATACCGCGGCGCTCGATACCGCGGCGCTGGCGGACGCGGCGGCGGTGGCCGTGAGATTCCTCGACAACGTCGTCGACATCTCGAACTACCCGCTGCCCGAACAGGACCACGAGGCCCGCGCCAAGCGCCGTATCGGGCTCGGCGTCACGGGCCTTGCGGATGCGCTCGCGATGGTGGGCTTGCGCTACGGTTCGCCCGAATCGCTTGACGCGGCGCGTGCCTGGATGCGCGCGATCGACCACGCGGCGTACCGCGCGAGCATCGAGCTCGCCCGCGAGAAGGGCGCGTTTCCGCTTTTCGACCGCGCGCCTTACCTTGCCAGCGGCCGCGTTCCGTCGCTGCCCGAGGACATCCGCAAGGGTATCGCGCAACACGGTGTCCGCAACGCGCTGCTCACCTCCGTCGCCCCTACCGGCACGATCTCGCTCTTCGCGGGCAACGTGTCGAGCGGCGTCGAGCCGATCTTCGCCTACCGTTACGACCGCAGGATCCTCCAGCCCGACGGCTCTGCGCGCAAGGAGACGGTGGAGGATTACGCCGTCCGCCTCTGGCGCGAGATGAAGGGTTCCGCGCCGCTGCCTGCGCAGTTCGTGACGGCCGAGGAACTCACCCCGCGCGATCACCTCGCGATGCAGGCGGCGTTGCAGGAGCACACCGACTCGGCGATCTCCAAGACGATCAACTGCCCCGTCTCGATCAGCCTCGAGGACTTCCGCTCGATCTACGAGGATGCGTTCGATCTGGGCCTGAAGGGCTGCACGACCTACCGGCCGAACCCGGTGACGGGTGCGGTTCTCAGCGCGACGCCCGCGGCCGAACCGGCTCGTGTGGACTCTCATCCGATCGAGAGCATGCCGGCCATCGCCGCCGATCAGGGCAGTGTCGTCTGGATGCGCCAGCCGCTCGAGCGCAGCCCCGTGCTTCCGGGCTTCACCTACAAGCTCAAGTGGCCCGACTCCGACCACGCCATCTACATCACGATCAACGATCTTCTGGAGCAGGGCCGGCGGCGGCCGTTCGAGATCTTCATCAACTCGAAGAACATGGAGCACTACGCCTGGACGGTGGCGCTCACGCGGATGATCTCCGCCGTGTTCCGGCGCGGCGGCGACGTGGCGTTCGTCGTCGAGGAGCTGAAGGCGGTGTTCGACCCGCGCGGCGGCCAGTGGATGGACGGCCGCTACGTGCCGAGCCTGCTCGCCGCGATCGGCGGCGTCATCGAGCGGCACATGATCGACACCGGGTTCCTGAGGCCCGCGACGGGCGAGGATGTCGAGGCGCCGGCGCAGGAGATCGCCCCGCAGACACGAAAAGCGCGGGCACCGTCACAGTGTCCGCGCTGCGGAGAACCGAGCGTCGTGTTCCAGGAGGGCTGCGCGACCTGCTTTTCCTGCGGCTACTCGAACTGCAGCTAGCGGCCGGCCTGCCCGAGGCGAGCGATCAGAACTCGCTCTTCGGCTCGAGCACCTGCTTGCCGCGATAGGTGCCGGTCTTCAGGTCGATGTGATGCGGACGGTGCAGTTCGCCCGTCTGCTTGTTTTCCACGTAGGTGCCCATCGGAACCTTGTGGCCCGAACGGCGCATGCCGCGGCGCGACGGGGAGGTTTTTCTCTTCGGAACAGCCATGGTACCCAAGCTCCAGATGCAAAAAGGCGCCCCGCAAGGGCCGCCTTCACGATTGGGCGGGCTTATAGCCCGAACTTCGCCCGCTTGGCCAGCCCCTTTTCAGCGCACGCAGTCGAGATAGGGCAAGGTCGAAGGGATGCGCAACCGCAGCCCGGTCGCCATGCGCTGGAGGCCGCGCGACGGCTTCCCCGCCATCCGTTCCAGCGGATTGGGCAGCGACACGGCCAGCAGCGCCGCCTCCCGGCCGTTCAGGGCCGCCGCGGGCTTTCGGAAATGGTAGCGTGCGGCCGCTTCCGCTCCGTAGATGCCGGGCCCCCATTCGACGATGTTCAGGTAAACCTCTAGAATTCGCCGCTTTGGCCAGATCAGGTCGACCCAGAAGGCGAGCGGGATCTCGAGCGCCTTGCGCAAGAACGAGCGCGACGGCCACAAGAACAGGTTTTTCGCCGTCTGCATGGTGATCGTCGACCCGCCGCGCGAGGGCTCTCCCCCGGTGTCCGCCGCTCGCCCGAGCAGCTGCCCGAGGACGTCGAGATCGACGCCGGCATGCTCGCAGAACCGGGCGTCCTCCGACGTCACGACCGCCTGGACGAGCTGCGGCGAAATCTTCGACAGCGGCACCCAGCGCTGGTCGATCCCGACACCCGAGACGCCGCGCCAGAGCATCAGGGTCGATACCGGCGGGTTGACCAGGAGATAGACGACCGTGAGCACGTAGGGGATCGCGACCAGACCGCCGACCACCCACAGCAGCCACCACCCGAACCGCTTGAGGCCGGGCGTATCGGCGAACGTGAGGAGCTGGGAAGCGCGCTTGGGCAAGACCGAAAGCCGGTTGAGTTCGCGTGGCCGCCCCCTTATGACACGGGCTAACCGACCGCCAAAAGCCTCAACCACCGAGAAACCAACGACGATGTCCTTCCAGGCCGCGCTGACCCGAACCGCGTCGGAGATCGACGCGCTCCTGAACCAGGTGCTTCCCGAGAAGGGCGCGCGCGCCCGCCGCGTGGTCGAGGCGATGCGGTACTCCTCGATCGGGCAGGGCAAGCGCCTCAGGCCCTTCTTCGTGACGGAAAGCGCGCGCATTCTCGGCGCCCCGCACCCGAATGCGCTGCGCGCCGGCCTCGCGCTCGAATGCGTCCACTGCTACTCGCTCGTGCACGACGACCTGCCGGCGATGGACGACGACGACCTGCGGCGCGGCAAGCCGACCTGTCACAAGGCCTTTGACGAGGCGACGGCGATCCTCGCCGGCGATGGCCTCCTCACGTTCGCCTTCGAACTGCTCGCCGACCCGGCCACGCATCCCAAGGCGGCTGTGCGGGCAGAACTCGTGCTCGAACTGGCGCGCGCCTCGGGGTACGACGGCATGGTGGGTGGCCAGATGCTCGACCTCGAGGCCGAGGAGGCGCAGAGCCACGACCTCGAGCAAATCATCACGCTGCAGAGCATGAAGACGGGGGCGCTCTTCCGCTATTCGCTCGAAGCGGGCGCCATCCTTGCGGAAGCCTCTACCGGCGATCGCACCGCGCTCGTGACGTATGCGGACAGGGTCGGTCTCGCCTTCCAGATCGCCGACGACGTGCTCGACGTCGAATCGACGCCCGAGACGCTCGGCAAGGCGACGCAGAAGGACAAGGGCGCGGGCAAGGCGACGTTCATCGACCTCTATGGGCTTGATGGCGCGAAGAGCCGGGCCAAGGAACTCGCCGACCAGGCGATCGCGGCGCTCGAGCCGTTCGGTGCGAAGGCGGAGACGCTGCGCGAGGCGGCGCGCTTCATCGTCGAACGCAAGAACTGATACCCCCGAAACGAATCGACCGCCGGCTGCCCAAAGCCGGCGGTCGTCGAGAAGTCACCGTCGGGGCGCGATTACTTCAGCGCGCCACCGATCTGGCCGAAGACGGTCTCAAGGCCGGCCTTGATGGGCGGCATGGCAGCCACGAGCGCGAGGCCCGTGGCGGCGGCGATCAGACCGTATTCGATCGCGGTTGCTCCGCTTTCGTCCTTCACGAAGGCAAGGATGGTACGCATGGGGGAGATTTCCTTCCGGGTGCACCGCTCGACCTTGCTTGCCCGATCAACTTGCGCCTGCATTTGTTTGAGTCTTCTGAAGCGCGAACAATAAAAGTGAAGAATAATTCAGCTGATGCTTTAACTTACTAAGACAATTTATGCGTGAATACTTAGAAGATGCCGTCTGCTTAGGTTGCTGACTCCCGGACGCGCCGTTCCAGTTCTTCCAGCGCGTGATCAGCGATGCCGACCTCGCGCAGATGCCCGCAGGTCTGGAACAGATAGTCCCGGCAGGTTCCGGACACCCCGACACCCTGCAGGACATGTCGTACTTGCGCATCGAGATCGAGGCGGCCGGCATATTGCGGGTGCTCCCGGTCGGCTTCGTAGACGAGCGCCTCTACGCTTTCACCGCTGGAGGTATCGAGTGCGATTGCGTGCGTCCGTTCGAGATAGACCGACGTCACCTGTTCGCGCGCCCGAAGGTAGGCGAGCGTCTCCGGCCAAAGCGACTGCGTGACCCGGTACGCCATGCCCCAGCAGTCGCCGCCGAGATCGAGTCCCATCACGAGGCCCGGCTTGTCCGGGGTACCGCGATGGACGTGCGAATAGACGCACATCTGGCGATGCAGGCCCGCAAGGTAGGCCATCCGCCGCTCCGCGAAGGCGAAGCCCGGCCGCCACATCAGCGACCCGTAGCCAAAGACCCAGAAGTCCTTCATCTTGGTTGGACGCGCTCCTCGAACGCCGGGGACGTACCCGCAATCCTCACAACCCGCAATGCAAAGCCGCACCCAGTCCCGTATCTTCTTCGCGCTGCTCGGCATTGTCGCCCTGCTCGTGTTCGGCTGGACGCTGTTCTGGTTCGTGACCATGCAGGGGGCGAAGTCGGCCTTCGCGCAAATCGACCAGCGCCTTGCGCAGGACGGCTGGAAACGGTCGTGTACGGAGGAAGGCTGGAGCGGCTTCCCGTTCCGCCTCGACTACAGGTGCAAGGGGCTGACGCTCGCGGGTCCCGAGGTCACGTTCGCGGTTCCCGAGGTGAAGGCCGTCGCGCTCGTCGAGGAACCGGCCGCCGTGCGCATCGTCGCCACGTCGCCGGGGAAGGCGACATCGGCAGCCGGTGAAACGACGTTCACGTTCTCGCAGGCCCAGGCGACGGCGCGCTTCGAGGGTGCTGCCGCGCAGTCGGTCGATGCCGCGCTCGCCGATCTGGTGATCGAGGGGCAGGGCGGGCCTGCCTTCTCGACGAAGGCCGTGCGCGTCACGGTGCGACCCGAGCGCGACCGTGTGACCCTGTCGGCCAGCGCCGACCAGCCGTCCTTCGATGGGCCCGCGAAGCTCTCGGCACAGCAGGTATCGCTCGACGGCGTCGTGGCGCCGCCGCCACCGGGGGCAGCGAAGCTCGACACGTTCCTGAAGGCCGTGGCGCAGGCGGGCAGCGTGTTCAAGATCGACCAGATGGCGATCGACGGCGGCAACTTCTCGCTCAAGGGCAAGGGGAAGATCGGGCTCACTCCAGAGGGCTACCTCGACGGCAAGCTCCGCGTCGAGGCGTCCTCGCCCGGCGCCATCGTCAACGACCTCGAATCGTCCGGCGTCATCGCGCCCGGCAACGACGCGACGCAGACGCTGCTCGGCATTCTGGGAGCGATCGGCTCGACGGCGCTCACCGTCAATGTCGATAAGGGAAAAGTGACGGTCGGGCCGTTCAAGGTCGGCAAGCTGCCGCCGTTGTTCTAGGCGGCTCAGCGCCGGCCGAAGTCGGGCTTCGCGGTGTCCTGCCCAGCGGCGATGATGCCGCGGCGGACATCGCGGGCGCGCGTAAATAGCGCCTGCAGCTTGTCGCCGTCGCCCCATCGGATCGCCCGCTGCAGCGACGAGAGGTCCTCCGAGAACCGGCCGAGCATTTCGAGCACCGCGTCCTTGTTGTTGAGGAACACGTCGCGCCACATCACGGGGTCTGACGCGGCGATGCGGGTGAAGTCGCGGAAGCCGCCGGCCGAGTACTTGATCACCTCGGACTGGGTGACTTCCTCGAGGTCTGCGGCGGTCGCCACGATGTTGTAGGCGATGAGATGCGGCAGGTGGCTGGTGATCGCGAGCACGAGGTCGTGGTGCTCCGGCGTCATGCGGTCGACGTTCGACCCGCACGCGCGCCAGAAGGCTTCCACCGTCTCGACCGCCGCCTCGTCCGCGCCGGGCGTCGGCGTGACGATGCACCAGCGGTTCTCGAAGAGTTCGGCGAACCCCGAGTCGGGTCCCGAATGCTCCGTGCCGGCGATCGGGTGTGCCGGAACGAAGTGCACGTGCGGCGGCAGATGCGGGAGCACGTCGCGAATGACGGCGCCTTTGACCGAGCCGACGTCCGAGAGGATCGCGCCCTTCTTGAGCGCCGGCGCGATCGCCTTCGCGATCTCGCCGCACACGCCCACCGGCACGCACAGGATCACGAGGTCGGCATCGCGCACCGCGTCCGCCGCGGTGTCGTGCACGGCGTCGGCGAGGCCGAGCTCGCGAACGCGTGCGCGGGTACGTTCGGTCGCCGCGTGCGCACTGATCGCCTGCGTCAGGCCTTCCCGCCGCATAACGTGGCTGAGGGAGGAACCGATCAGCCCCACGCCGATCAGCGCCACGCGTTCGAACCGATGCTTCGGCCGCACTGCCGCCTGCTGGTTCACGCGGCACCCTTCATGAAGTTCCCGAGCAGCGCGATGACCGCGCGGTTGGCGTCTTCGTCGCCAATCGTGAGACGCAGCGCGTTCGGCAGGCCATAGGCTTCCATCCGGCGCAGCACGACGCCGTTCGCGGTCAGGAAGGCATCGGCTTGCGCGGCGCTCTTCCCGCCGTTGGCCGGAAACGAGATCAGCAGGAAGTTGCCGACGCTCGGCGTAACCTCGATGCCGAGCACCTTGAGTTCGCGCGTCACCACCGGCAGCCAGCGTTCGTTGTGCGCAACAGCCGCCTGCAGGTGCGCTTCGTCCTCGATCGCGGCCTTGCCGGCGGCGATCGACGGCAGCGCGACGTTGAACGGTCCGCGCACGCGGTTCAGCACGTCAGCGACGCCTTCCGGACAGTACGCCCAGCCGATGCGCAGGCCCGCGAGCGCATAAGCCTTCGAGAAGGTGCGCGTCATGACGACGTTCTGGTGCGACGAGACGAGCTCGATCCCCGCCTCGTAGTCGTTGGCGCGGACGTATTCAGCATATGCCGCGTCGAGGACGAGCAGGCAGGTCGAAGGCAGCGCGGCGTGCAGGCGACGCACCTCGTCGAACGGCAGATATGTGCCGGTCGGATTGTTAGGGTTGGCGAGGAAGACGATCTTCGTGCGCGCATTCACGCAGGCGAGGATCGCATCGACGTCGGCCGTGAGGTTCTTCTCGCGCGCGACGACCGGCTTGGCGCCGGCCGAGCGGATCGCGATCGGGTAGACGAGGAAGCCGTGCTCGGTGTGCACGGCCTCGTCGCCAGGTCCCAGATAGGCGTGCGCGATCAGCTGCAGCAATTCGTCCGATCCCGTGCCGCAGACGATGCGGTCCGCGTTGAGCCCGTAGCGACGCGCGATGGCTTCGCGCAGCGGCGTCGCCGCGCCGTCGGGATAGAGGTGGAGCTGGTGCGCCGCGGCGCGGTAAGCCTCGACCGCCTTCGGGCTCGGCCCGAGCGGGGACTCGTTCGACGACAGCTTGTGCAGCTTCTTGCCGGGGGCGGCGTGGCTGCGCCCGGGCACATACGCGGCGATGTCGAGCAGGCCCGGCCGCGGATGCGGCCCGGCGGCGGGGGATGTCATGGCTGCCTCACTTCCAGCGGGCTCGGATACCGGCCGAGCACGGTGAGCGCAAGCGAATCGTTCCCCCGCTTCAGCCCGACGAGCGGATGCTCGGCCTCCGACAGGAATCCCGGCAGGCTCGAGATGCGCACGCCGGTGTCGGTCTCGAGATCCCAGAGCGGCAACGGTGAAAAGTCGCGCGGCAAGCGGCCGGATGTGGCGACGAGCGTTTCATCCGCTCCGCTCGGCTCCGGCACTGCATGGCCGACGAGTGCCAGCACCGGCGCGGAGCCGTCGGAGATCGATGGCAGGACGCCGATCACGCACGCCTCGCCGGCAGCGCCGCGGCGGAACGAGCCGAGCCAGCTGCCGCCGAGCTTGATCGCGGCGATCTCGGCAGGGCGCTCGCGGATGGCGGTGAGCGCCGCCGCGCTGTCGGCGACGGGCGCCAGCGGGACGGTGCCGAAGTGGTCGCGCAGCATGTCGCGCAGCAGCGGGTCGCCGAGCACGTCTTCCGGGGCGCGCACCAGCGCCGGCGCCTGCACCAGTGTCGAGCCCGAGATGATGTGTCGCCAAAGCCGCACCAGGACTTGCGGCGGCACGGCGCCGGTCGAGCGCTCGAGCAGGCGGCGCAGGATCAGCGACTCCCGTGCCGGCCTGACGGGGGAGGTCGGCGTCGCCGAGGGCTGCTCAGCCTTGATCGCCGCCACCGTGCGGCTCACCTCGAAGCGGCGTTCGAGGAGGTCGAGAAGCTTGGCGTCGATCTCGTCGATCGTGCGGCGCACCTCGTCGAGCCGTTGGCTCTGCAATCGTTGAGCATCCATCGGAAGATCCAGACGTCGGACCGGCAGTCGTCCCCGGACGTCTCTTTACAGGAGGCGGGGCGGCAATTGCAAAGGTCGGGGCGTCCGCTGCAACGCAGGGGCGGGCATGAGCTGCGGTTTGAGCACCGGCACGATCCGGCGCACGCGCTTGCCCTTGCTCAGGGCGTAGACCTGCTTCACGGCCTCGACCAGGATCACGCCGGAAAATCCGGGCGAGAGCCAGGATCCCGTTCGTTCGATGGCCGGGGCGGAGCGGATCGCAAACCCGCGCCGGATCGGCGGGGCGAACAGCGCGTGTGACCAGCCGGTGGGCGTGAACTCGGCGTCGCGGAGGAGGTTCACGAGCTGGCTGCGCGAAAACGGACGACCGTGCCCGAAGGGGGTGGAGTCGAACCGCGCCCACATGCCGCGGCGGTTCGGGACGACGAACAGCGCGCGGCCCTGCGGCGCGAGGACGCGCCAGAGTTCGCGCAGGGCGTCGTCGAGATGGTCGGTCAGCTCGAGGCCGTGCACGACGAGCAGGAAGTCGATGCTGTTGTCCGGCAGGGGCAGCGCGCATTCGTCCACGAGGCAGCAGGCGCTGGGACCGCCCGTCGGCCAGTGGATCACGCCCTGCCGCGCAGGCATGAACGCCATCGCCGCCTCGACCTCGTCGCGCCAGGGGTCGAGATAGGGAATTGCGTAGCCGAAGCCGAGGAGGCGCGCGCCGCCGCGCATGTCCGGCCAGCGGGCGCGAATGCGCCGCGCCACCAGGCGGCGCGTCATCTGGCCCAGCGGGCTTGCATAAAATTCCCTCAGATCAACGACATCCATCGTCTTGCGATCACTCGACCTCGGGACCCTCAATCTAGCATACTCATACCCGAAAAGCCGCCCGGATCGGCTCACAGGATGAAGGAGTTCCAACCGATGCCTTCCCTCATGATCGAGCAATTCCCCTGTCGCGAGGACAATTTCGGCGTGCTCGTTCACGATCCGGCGACGAAGCTCACCGCGGCCATCGACGCGCCGGATGCTGCCGCGGTCGAACGGGCACTTGCCCGCACCGGCTGGACGCTCACCCACATCCTCGTGACGCACCATCATGGCGACCACGTGGAGGGGATCCTGCCGCTCAAGGAGCGGCACGGCGCGAAGGTGGTTGCAAACCGGGCCGATGCGCACCGCATTCCGGGCGTCGACGTGACGGTCGAACCCGGTCAGTCGTTCCGCTTCGGCTCCCACGAGGCCGAGATCATCGACACGCCCGGCCACACCGTGGGGCACATCGCCTGGCACTTCCCGCAAGCCAATGTCGCGTTCGTCGGCGACACGCTGTTTTCGCTCGGGTGCGGTCGGGTCATCGAAGGCACGATGGACCAGATGTGGTCCTCCCTCGAGCGCCTGCGTCGGCTGCCGGACGACACGAAGATCTACTGCGGCCACGAGTACACGGTCGCGAACGCGAAGTTCGCGCTTTCGGTCGATCCAGAAAATCCCGCGCTCCAGGCACGTGCCAGGGAGGCGGACGCGGAGCGCGCGCAGGGCAAGGCGACCCTGCCCGTCACCATCGGCGCGGAGAAGCGGGAAAACCCGTTTCTGAGGCCGGAGGACCCTGCGATCCGCCGCGGCCTCGGCATGGAGAAGGCAAAGGATGCCGAGGTGTTCGGCGAACTGCGCCAGCGCAAGAACCGCTTCTGACCCTCAGCGGCGCGGAAACAGCATGTCCTTCGCGGCGATCACGGCGCCGGCGGTGATCAGGAGGCAGGCGACGAGCACGGACCAGCTCGCTGCCGCGTAGCCTGCCAGCACGAGCACGATCGTCGACAGCACCGGCGACACGTAGGAACTGGCGCCGAGCACCATGATATCGCCGTGCTTCACGCCGTAGTCCCACGTGTAGAAGGCGGCGCCGACGGGAAGCAGGCCGAGGCCCAGCACCGCCAGCCACGCGCCCGCCGAGGCCGGCCATACGGTTGTCTCGAACGCGAGATGGCACAGCGCGGAGAGAACGGCCGTCGCCATGCAGAAGCCGACCACCGCGTCGGTCGGCACGTTCCCGAGGCGGCGCGACAGCGTCGAGTAACCCGCCCAGATCATGGCGCAGCCGAGCGCCAGCAGGTGCCCCAGCCTGAACCCGCCCTCGAACCCGAAACCCTGCCCCTTGCTGATCACCACGAACGCGCCGAGGAGGCCGAGCGCCACGCCGATCACGTGATGGGCCTTGAGCCGTTCGCCCGGCAGGAACGCCGAGAACACGACGAGCAGCAGCGGCCAGAGATAGGCGATGAGGCTCACCTCGATCGCTGGCGCGTTGCGCATCGCGGTGAAGTAGACGAGGTGGTAGCCGAAGAGGCCCGCAACGCCGAGCAGCCACACCTGCCAGCGCTGGTGAAGTGCAGCCGCCGCCGACGGCCGCCCGAACCAGGTCGCAAGGCCGAGCAGGCTGCCGATGGTGAACGCCATGGCGGTGAGCTGGAACGGCGGCAGGGGGCCTGCCGCCGCCGACAGCAGCGCGAGGATCGACCACATCAGAACGGCCGTGAAGCCGACCAGCGTCGCGGTGCTCCGCGCCGTCAACGACTGCCGTCCCGGTGAAGAACGGCGATCAGGTCAGGTACTGGCCACCGTTCACGGTGAGCGTCGCGCCGGTGATGAAGCCGGCGTCGTCGGCGGCGAGGAACACGACCGCCCGGGCGATCTCCTCCGGCTCGCCGAGGCGACCGACCGGAATCTGCGGGATGATGCGCTTCTCGAGGATTTCCGGCGCGATCGCGCGCACCATCTCGGTGCCGATGTAGCCGGGGCAGATCGCGTTCGCGGTGATGCCCTTGGCGGCGCCCTCCTGTGCGAGCGCCTTCACGAAGCCGATCTCGCCCGCCTTCGCAGCCGAGTAGTTCACCTGGCCCATCTGGCCCTTCTGGCCGTTGATCGAGGAGATGCAGATGATGCGCCCGAACCCGCGCTCGCGCATGCCTTCCCACAAGGGACGCGTCATGTTGAACAGCGAGTTGAGGTTGGTGTTCACCACCTGGGACCACTGGTCGAGCGTCATCTTGTGGAACATCGCGTCGCGCGTGATGCCGGCGTTGTTCACGAGCACGTCGATCGGGCCGACCTCGCTCTCGATCTTCTTCAGCGCCTCGGCGCAGGCGTCATGATTGGAAACGTCCCACTTGTAGGTGGCGATGCCGGTGTCGGCCTTGAACTTCTGCGCGACTTCGTCGTTGCCGGCGTAGTTGGCCACCACCGTGTAGCCCGCCTGCTTCAGCGCCTTCGAAATGGCGGCGCCAATTCCACGTGTGCCGCCGGTGACCAGAGCAATGCGAGCCATTGGTTGTCCTCCCTCGATGCCGTTCGTTCATGAAGATGCCGGGCTTTTACTAGCCCGGCATCCAGGTGTCGTCGATCAGACGTCAGTCGCGTGTTACCGTGAGCGCCACGCCCATGCCGCCGCCGATGCACAGCGTCGCGAGGCCCTTCCTGGCCTTGCGCTTCTGCATCTCGTGCAGGAGCGTGACGAGCACGCGCGCACCCGAAGCACCGATCGGATGGCCGATGGCGATCGCGCCGCCGTTCACGTTCACGATGTCGGTGTTCCAGCCCATGTCCTTGTTGACCGCGCACGCCTGCGCGGCGAACGCCTCGTTGGCCTCGACGAGGTCGAGGTCGTCTGCCTTCCAGCCGGCCTTCTTGAGCGCGGCGCGGGAGGCGGGAATCGGCCCCGTGCCCATGATCGAGGGATCGACGCCGGCGTGTGCCCACGAGGCGATGCGGGCGAGCGGCTCGAGACCGCGGCGCTCGGCTTCCTTCGCCGACATCAGGATCACCGCGGCGGCGCCGTCGTTGATCCCCGATGCGTTGGCTGCCGTCACCGAGCCATCCTTGTCGAACGCCGGACGCAGCTTCGCGATCGAGTCGAGCGTCACGCCCTTCTTGATGTACTCGTCGTCCGAAACCACCACGTCGCCCTTGCGGGTGGAAATGGTGACCGGCGCGATCTCGTCCTTGAACTTGCCTGCCTTCTGGGCGGCCTCGGCCTTGTTCTGCGAGGCGACCGCGAACTCGTCCTGCTGCCCGCGGGTGATCTGCCACTGCTTGGCGACGTTCTCGGCGGTCGTGCCCATGTGGTAGCCGTTGAAGGCGTCCCACAGGCCGTCCTTGATCATCGTGTCGATCATCTTGAGGTCGCCCATCTTCACGCCGTCGCGCAGGTGCGCACAGTGGGGGGCCTGGCTCATAGACTCCTGGCCGCCGGCAGCGACGATCTTCGCATCGCCGTTGGCGATCTGCTGCAGGCCGAGCGCCACCGCCCGGAGCCCCGAGCCGCACAGCTGGTTGACGAGCCATGCCGGGCTTTCGACCGGGATGCCGGCGCCGATTGCGGCCTGGCGGCCCGGGTTCTGGCCGGCGCCCGCCGTGAGGATCTGGCCGAGGATCACTTCCTCGACGTCCTTCGCCTCGATCTTCGCGCGCTCGATCGCGGCCTTCAGCGCGACCGAGCCGAGCTGCGAGGCCGGAACCGAGGCCAGCGCGCCGTTGAAGGACCCGACCGGCGTACGGGCCGCCGAAACGATCACCACTGAACTATCCGAAGCTGACATTCGACAGTCTCCCTTTCGCCGACGGCCCGCAATGGACCGCCCAGCGGCGTTTTGCTCACCAATATGACGGCAATATCATCGCAGATGCACGCGGACGCAATGAGGCGTTTGGCCTAGGGCAGGGGAAACCTAGGAAACCCAAGGCTTGCGGAACCGTTTTGCGCTTGCAATATTGCAATGCGAGGCGGCCATTCGCCTCGGAGACTGAAGGAGGTCCCGGCAGTGAGCGCACAGGATACCGGTCCGCGCGAGACCGGCCAGAAGGACCAGCCCGGCAAGGATACGGTGGTCATCAAGAAGTACGCGAACCGCCGTCTATACAACACCGCGACCTCCAGTTACGTCACCCTGGACGATCTTGCAGAGATGGTGAAGCAGGGCGTCGATTTTGCCGTCTACGACGCCAAGACTGGCGATGACATCACCCGCTCCGTCCTCACCCAGATCATCTTCGACGAGGAGAGCAAGGGCCAGAACCTGCTGCCGATCCGGTTCCTGCGTCAGCTGATCCGCTTCTACGGCGACAGCATGCAGGCGTTCGTGCCGAGCTATCTCGAATACTCGATCGAATCGCTGTCGCGCGAACAGGAGAAGTTCCGCCAGCAGATGGTGGATTCGTTCGGCGCCGAGCCGTTCCGTTCGATGGAAGAGCAGGCGCGCCGCAACATGGCGATGTTCCAGCAGGCCATGAAGATGTTCAACCCGTTCGCCGCCGGCCTCGCGACGCCGGCGGAGGCGCCGAAGGAGAAGCCGCCGGAAGCCGGTCCTGCGCCCGGGGCGTCGCAAGACGACATCCGCACGCTGAAGGAGCAGTTGGAGAAGGTCCAGCGCCAGCTCGACGTTCTCGCCAGCACACGCAAGTAGCGTCTGGGGCGTCCGCGCCGAACGAGAGGCGCGGTCAGAAGCCCATCGCACAGCCGTCCTTGCGGCTGTCGGAGCCACCGACGAGAACGCCGCGGGACCGGTCGATCGATATGATCTGCGCGCCGCCGAGCGCATCCGGACGGCGCACGACCGTGTGGCCGAGTGCCGCGAGGCCCGCCGCCACGGAATCCGGGACGCCTTCCTCGATGCCGAGGACGCCGTTCTCGTCGAGGGTGCGCGGCAGGTCGATCGACGCCTGCGGGTCCATGCCGTAGACGAACATGTTGAGCGCCATCGCGACGTGACCGGTCGGCTGGTAGTCGCCGCCCATGACGCCGAACGGCATCGCGACGGCTCCGTCCTGCGTCACCATCGCCGGAATGATCGTGTGGAGCGGGCGCTTGCCCGGCGCGATGCAATTGGGATGCGTCGTGTCGGTGACGAAGCAGGACCCGCGATTCTGCAGCGTGATGCCGGTCTTCGGCGTGACGATGCCGACGCCGAAGTGGTCGTAGATCGAGTTGATGAACGACACGGCGAGGCCAGATTGATCGACCACGCAGAGGTAGATCGTATCGGAGAGCCGCTTCGGAACGCGCGCCGCGGGATCGGTGATCGCTCGGTCGAGCCGGATCTCCGACGCCAGCCGGTCGGCGGTCCTGTCGCTCAGGAGGTCGTCGACGGCGATGTCCATGTGCCCTGCCTCCGCCACGTGGCGGTTGCGCAGTACCCAGGCAAGCTTCATCGCCTCCGTTTCGAGATGGCGTCGCTCGACACTTTCGGGCGCGAACCGCGCGAGGTCGAACCGCTTCAGCACGTTGAGCGCGATCAGGGCGGTGATGCCCTGCCCGTTCGGGGGAATCTCGAGCACGTCGCGGCCGGCGAACGCGGTGGCAATGGGCTCGACCCACGTCGCCTCGGTCGCGGCGAAGTCCTCGCGCGTCAGAAGCGAGCCGCGGGCGGAGACGGTGGCGAGCATGTCGTCGGCGAGTGCGCCCGCGTAAAAGGCGTCGCGGCCGCTCCGGGCGATCGTCCGCAGCGTTTCGGCAAGCGCGGGGTAGCGCATCACGTCGCCGGGCTTCGGGGCGTTGCCGCCTTTGAGGAGGTGGCGTGACGCGCCCTCGTCGGCGCGCAGTCGCTCGACCTGCAAGGCCCAGTCGTGCGCGGTGCGGTCGGAAACGGGGCAGCCCTGTTCGGCGAGCCGGATCGCCGGTTGCAAGGCATCGCCCAGGGTCATCGTGCCGTGCGCCCTGAGCAGGCGGTCCCACGCGTCGATCGCGCCCGGCACTGTCACGGCGTGCACGTGGTGATCAGGAATCGAGCTTAGACCGGACGCCTTCAGCCAGTCGGCGTCGGCCCGCGTCGAGCAGCGACCCGAACCGTTGAGACCGCGCACGGTTCCGTCCGGCAGCCCGACGATGGCGAAGCAGTCGCCCCCGATGCCGGTCATGTGCGGCTCCGACACGCACAGGACCGCCGAAGCCGTCACCGCCGCGTCGACCGCGTTGCCGCCGGCCTTCATCACCTCGACAGCGGCGAGCGTCGACGGCAGCGTTGAGGTCGCGGCCATCGCCTGCGTGGCATAGGCCGGCGAGCGGCCGGGCAGATGAAAATTTCTCATGGCTTCTGCCTATTTGTCATTCTGGTTGCAGGGGCGTATCGATGTAAAAGATTTGCGACAAGGGCGGATAACTCGCGGTTTTACGGGGATCGACACCCTGCCTTTGCAGCGTCAGCCGTACTTGGGTATGGCGACAAACGATGATAGAGCATCATGGCTGGACAACGAGGCGCCGGCTGCCCAGGAGGAGAGAATGGCCGTCAAGAGTGACATCGAAATTGCCCGCGAAGCGAAAATGCGGCCGATCGTCGAGATCGGCGAGAAGCTCGGCATCGCATCGCAACATCTCGTCCCCTACGGCCACACCAAGGCGAAGGTGAGCCTCGACTACATCGACTCGCTGAAGTCGAAGCCCGACGGCAAGCTCATCCTGGTCACCGCGATCAACCCGACGCCCGCCGGCGAAGGCAAGACGACCACGACCGTCGGTCTCGGCGACGGCCTCAACCGCATCGGCAAGAAGGCGATGATCTGCCTGCGCGAACCGTCCCTTGGGCCGTGCTTCGGTGTCAAGGGCGGCGCGGCTGGTGGCGGCTATGCGCAGATCGTGCCGATGGAGGACATCAATCTCCACTTCACCGGCGACTTCCACGCGATCACGTCGGCGCACAACCTGCTCTCCGCACTGATCGACAACCATATCTACTGGGGCAATGACCTCGGCATCGACTCCCGTCGCGTCGCGTGGCGCCGCGTCCTCGACATGAACGACCGCGCGCTGCGCGAGATCGTCGCCTCGCTCGGCGGCGTCGCCAACGGCTATCCGCGCGAGACGGGCTTCGACATCACCGTCGCCTCCGAGATCATGGCGATCCTCTGCCTCTCGACCTCGATCCAGGACCTCGAGCGGCGGCTGTCGCAGATCGTGATCGGCCAGCGGCGCGACAAGAGCCAGGTGCTGGCGAAGGACCTGAAGGCGCCTGGCGCGATGACCGTGCTGCTCAAGGACGCGCTCATGCCGAACCTCGTGCAGACGCTCGAGAACAATCCAGCCTTCGTGCACGGCGGGCCATTCGCGAACATCGCGCACGGCTGCAACTCGGCCATGGCGACGAAGGCGGGCCTCAAGCTCGCCGACTACGTGGTGACGGAAGCGGGCTTCGGCGCCGACCTCGGCGCGGAGAAGTTCTTCGACATCAAGTGCCGCAAGGCGGGCCTCAGTCCGGCCGCCGCGGTGGTCGTCGCCACGGTGCGCGCGCTCAAGATGCACGGCGGTCTCGCGAAGGACGAGCTCAAGACCGAGAACGTGGCGGCGCTGAAGAAGGGCCTTGCCAACCTCGGCCGTCATCTCGAGAACCTCGCCAAGTTCGGCGTGCCGGTGGCGGTCGCCGTCAACCACTTCATCACCGACACCGACGCCGAGGTCGATGCGGTGAAGGCGTTCTGCAAGGAGAAGGGCGTCGAAGCCTTCAAGTGCACGCACTGGGCCGAAGGCTCGAAGGGCACCGAGGCGCTGGCGAAGCACGTCGTGACGCTCGCCGAAGGCGGCAAGTCGCAGTTCAAGCCGCTCTACAGCGAGGACATGCCGCTGTGGGAGAAGATCAAGACGATCGCCAAGGAGATCTACCGCGCCGACGACATCACCGGCGACACCGCCGTGCGCAACCAGCTCAAGGAGTTCGAGGCGAACGGCTACGGCAAGTTCCCGATCTGCATGGCGAAGACGCAGTACTCGTTCTCGACCGACCCGAACCTCAAGGGCGCGCCGACGAACCACGTCGTGCCGATCCGCGAAGTGCGCCTCTCGGCCGGCGCCGAGTTCATCGTCGCGATCTGCGGCGACGTGATGACGATGCCGGGCCTGCCGAAGGTCCCGTCGGCCGAAGTCATCGGCCTCAACGAGCAGGGCCAGATCGTCGGGCTGTTTTGAAATCTACAGCACGGTGGCGAACGTGGCAGGATCCACGTTCGCCCCGCACACGATGGCGGCGACGCGCTCGTTCGCTTCGGGCGCGTAGCGGCCCGACAGGAGCGCCGCGAACGCCGTGGCACCGCCCGGCTCGCTCACGATGCGGGCATTGTTCCAGAGCCATCCTTGAGCCGCGCGGATCTCGTTGTCGGTGACGAGGACCGACAGCGCCTGCGCCTTCGCGAGCGCCTCGTAGGCGATCTCGCCGAGGCGCGATGCGCCGAGCGAGTCCGCGGCGACCCCCGACGGCACGATGTCGACCGGACCGCCGTGCAGCAACGCGGCAGAGGCTGTCGCGCAGGTCTCGGGCTCGACGGCAACGACCTGATGCGAGCCGCCGTACCAGGAGGCGATGCCGGCGATCAGGCCGCCGCCGCCGGTCGCGACGAGGATCGTGTCGAGATCGTTCGCCTGCTCTTCGAGTTCCGCCGCCACCGTTCCCTGTCCGAGCACGGTCGGCAGCGCATCGTAGGCGTGGACGCCGAGTGCGCCGCTCTCGGCGATGAAGGCGTCGCAGGCCGCTGCCGCTTCCGCATACGCCGCGCCGCCCACGGTGACATTCGCGCCGTAGGAGCGGATGCGGTCGATCTTCGCCGGTGTCGCGATCGCCGGCACGAAGATGTGCGCCGGAACGCCAAGGGCCTGCGCCGCGCACGCGACCGCGATGCCATGGTTGCCGCCGGATGCAGCCGCGACGCCCGCCGGCGGCAGGGGTTCACCCGTCAGCGTGGCGAACGCGCCGCGCGCCTTGAACGAGCCCGTAAGCTGCAGGTACTCGAGCTTCAGCGTCACCGGTTGCGCAACACCCGGCATCGCGATGTCGAGCACCGGTGTCTTGCGCACAAACGGCGCGATGCGCCGGTGGACGGCAGCAATGGCGCTGCGGGTGATCGTCATGCGTTGATCTCCATGCGCAGGCCCTTCCCGTCGCGCTGCGGCGTCGCCGGGAGCCGCACGTGTTCGCCATCCCGTATGCGCCGCGCCGACCACGCGGCCGCGCACGCGTCGAGGATGTCGTCGGCGCCGGCCTTCCGCGCGCGATCGACAAGTTTCAGTCGGTCGATCGGGAAACCGGCCCCGGCAAGCAGGCGGCGGCGCAGGGCGAGGCCGTCGTCGAACGGACGGCCCTTCACCTTCTTCGGCAGGCTCAGCGGCTGGTTGCCGTTCATCGCGTAGAAGATGAGCTCCGGGTGCACTTCCAGCACGCGCTCCTGCAGCTCAGTCGACATCAGCGCGTCGATCTCGCGAATCTTCGGAAACAGCATGAACGCCTGCTTCGCCACCTTCCGCGGCGGGTCGGAGTGTAGCATCGCGAGGCGGCACGATTCCCCGTAGTCGGCCGCCTCGACGGCCGGCCGCGCTGGGATTGCAAACACGCTCGAGCGCCGCTCGCCGATCAGTGCGCGGACCTCCGCCTCGCAGCGTCGACCGGCGCGGTCGAGCCGGTCGGGCAGCCCGATCGGCATGTCGACCGCGACGACGTCCGCGTCGAGCGCCAGCACTTCGGCAAACGTGTCGAGAAGGCGCGCTTCCGGCTCGTCATCTGGCCGGCCGTTCCATGACACGGCGAGCCAACGGCCGCGGCAACCGTCGACACCGACGACCGCTCCCGCCCGCGGGGCGCTGAACGACGCGCTGGGCTTGGCAGCCACGATGCGCGACAGCGTCGGCAGGTCGATTTCGTCGGCGCCGATATTCGCGGCGATCGTTCGCTTCAGGATCGAGGCTGCGGTGTCGAGCGCTTCGGCCGGCGGCGCATCGAGGACCCGCGCGCCGAGATAGAGGCCGGCGAACAGGTCGCCCGTGCCATGCGGAACGCCGTCGAGACGCGGCCAGACGATGGAGCGCGTGTCCGCCCCCGTGACGAGGCACAGGCCGAGTCGATCTCCATCGAACGATATGGACGTCGCCACGACCTCGGCCGTGCCCATCGCACGTGCGGCGATCGTGGCCGTGCCCTCATCCGTCACGTCGAGCCCCGTGAGCCACGCGAGTTCGAACCGGTTCGGCGTCGAGATGTCGGCGAGCGGTATCAGGAGGTCGCGCACGGCCGTCGCCACGGCGTCGGGTACGTAAAGTCCCGCCTCATCGCCGACCACCGGATCGCAGAGATAGAGGAGGCCGGGTCGGGCCTGCTTGAGCCGCCGGATCGTCGCCGCCGCGGCGGCGACTTGCGCCGGACTGGCGAAGTAGCCCGTGAGCACGCCGCGGCAATCCGCGAGCGCCGCGCTCGCCGCGAGCGTATCGAGGAGTGCTGCGAACTCCGTGTCGCCCAGGCGCTGGCCCGACGGCTTGCCGAGGCCCGGATGGTTCGACAGCGTGATCGTCGGCACGGCGCGGGGCGCAATGCCCATCGCGACGAGAGCCGGCACGATGATGGCGTTGCCGACGCTTCCCCAGGCAACGAGCGAGGAGATGGTGAGGATCGGGGGCGACGCCATGGCGGTCAGATGACGTTGACCTCGGGCAGCGGCTTGCCCGCGGCGATTCGCTCGAAGCCGAGCCGCGACACGTCGATGCTGCGGTAGCGACCGTGCACGATGTGTTCGGCGACCGCGTTGCCGGTCGCCGGCGCCTGCTGCAGCCCGTGACCCGAGAATCCGTTGGCGAAGTAGAAGTTCGTCACATCCGGGTGCGGGCCGATCACGCCGTTCTGGTCGAGGTCGTTGTAGTCGTAGTGCCCTGCCCACGCGCGCGTCACGCGCACGGCCTCGAACCGCGGCACGCGGGCGGCGAGAAGCGGCCAGAGCCGTTCCTCGAACCAGGAGTAGTCAACCTCGAAGTCGGTCGGCGGCGGTTCCTCGTCCTCGTTCGGCGACAGGCCGGTGAGGAACTGCCGGCCTTCCGGGCGGAAGTAGACGCCGGACGTGTCCACGGTGAGCGGGGCCTTGTGAAGCTCCTCAGGGCAATCGCGCAAGTCGAGGACGTAGACGTAGCGCTTGCGCGGTCCAACCGGAAGCTCGAGACCGGCGAGGCGCGCGACCTTGCCGCCGGACGTGCCGGCAGCGTTGACGACGATCCCGCAGGGGATCGTTGTGCCGTCGGCCAGCGTCACGGAGGTCACGCGGTTGCCGTCGCGGCCGATGGCGGTGACCTCGCCCGTGCGGAACGTCACGCCTGCCGTGCGCGCGATCGCCTTCATGCGGTTCATCCAGGCCCACGGATCGACCCACCCTTCGCCGGTGCGCCCGAAGGCGCCGGCCGCGAGGCCCTCCGTCGACAGCCAGCCGAACGTGCGGTTGAGCGCTGGCGGGTCGAGCAGCTCGATGTCGGCGCCCATCGCACGCTGCAGCTTCACGTTCTCCTCGAGCACCGGCAGCCCGGCGTCGGAGGCGAGGATCAGGTAGCCCTGTTCGTGGAACCCCACGTCCGCGGTCGGTCCATGCTTCTCCTGCAGCGACCGGAGCAGCCGGATACCGAACTGCGACAGACGGATGTTCTCGGGCGTCGAGAACTGCTGCCGGATGCCCCCGAGCGACAGCGTGGTGCAGCAGTGCGTGTAGGTGGGGTCCTTCTCGATCACCGTGACGGAGCCCGAAAATCCATGCTCCGTGAGGAAGCACGCCACGGCCGAACCCACCGCCGCACCGCCGATCACCACCACATCCGAGGAACCAGACATCGAGCCTCCGCAAAACCGGCCGGAGAGTGCAGCATCCGGGCCGGGCTGTGAAGCTCCGGCCGTGCAGGGCAGTCATCTTTAGGGTTTGAGCGAAAGTCGGTTGGCGAAAGGCGCGCGCATCGACTAGTTTGCCGCAGCGCAACATGGACAGATGCAGCAGGAAACGAGGAATTCCATGACCGTCAGGCCGCGCCGCAGCGTGCTCTACATGCCGGGTTCCAACGAGCGGGCGCTCGAAAAGGCGAAGACGATCCCGGCTGACGCGCTGATCCTCGACCTCGAGGACTCGGTTGCCCCCGACGAGAAGCCCGTTGCGCGCGAGCGCGTGGCGAAGGCGGTGAAGACACGCGCCTACGGCCGGCGCGAGATCGTGATCCGCGTCAATGCGCTCGAGACGCCCTGGGGCGTCGACGACTACAAGGCGGCGGTCGAGGCCGAGCCCGACGCGATCCTCGTGCCGAAGGTGTCGCGGCCCGGTGACATGGTGAGCGCGGCGAAGCTCCTGCATGCGCTCGGCGCGCCGGCGCATGTCAAGCTATGGGCGATGATGGAGACGCCGGCCTCGATCCTCTACGCGCGCAACATCGCCGCCGTCGCGGCGTCTGCCGAGAACCGCTTCTCGTGCATGGTGCTTGGCACCAACGACCTCATCAAGGAGTCCCGCGCGCGGGCGTTGGGGAACCGGTTCGCCATCGTGCCGTGGCTTGCGATGTCGGTGCTCGCGGCGCGCACCTACGGCCTCGACATCCTCGACGGCGTCTACAACGACTTCAAGGACGAGGCGGGGTTCCGCGACGAGTGCGAGCAGGGCCGCACCCTGGGCATGGACGGCAAGACGCTGATCCATCCCTCGCAGGTCGGCCCCTGCAACGCGGTGTTCTCGCCTTCGCCCGAGGAGGTCACCTGGTCGCGCCGCATCATCCAGGCGTTTGCGCAGCCGGAGAACGCGCGCAAGGGCGTGATCACCGTCGACGGCCGCATGGTGGAGCGCCTCCACATGGTGATGGCGGAGCGCACGGTGGCCATCGCCGAGGCGATCGACCAACTGCAGGAAGCCGCCTGATGAACAAGACGAACCCCGGCCGCTTCTTCGAGGATTTCAGGCTCGGCGAGACGATCCGCCACGCCACGCCGCGCACCGTCACGGACGGCGAGCAGGCGCTCTACACCGCGCTCTACGGGCCGCGGTTCGCCGTGCAGTCGGCGACGACGTTCGCACAGGCGGTCGGCTATCCAAGGGCGCCGCTCGACGATCTGCTCGTGTTCCACATCGTGTTCGGCAAGACGGTGCCGGACATCTCGCTCAACGCGATCGCCAACCTCGGCTACGCGGAGTGCCGCTTCCTGAAGCCGGTCTATCCGGGCGAGACGCTGTCGACGGTTTCGGAAGTGATCGGGCTGAAGGAGAACTCCAACCGCAAGACCGGTGTCGTGTACGCCCGATCGACCGGGTACAACGCGGCGTGCGAGCCGGTGCTCTCCTACGTGCGCTGGGTCATGGTGCGCAAGCGCGACGAAACCGTTCCGCACCCGGAGGAACACGTGCCGACGCTCGCGGCGACCGTGGACCCGTCTCAGCTTGCCACCGCAGTGCCGCCGCTCGACCGCACGCGCTGGGACGATGCGCTCTCCGGCAGTCCGCATCGCTTCGAGGACTACGCGAAGGGCGACACGATCGATCATGTGGACGGAACGACCGTGGAAGAGGCCGAGCACATGCTCGCCACGCGCCTCTACCAGAACACAGCGAAGGTGCACTTCAACCAGTTCAGCGAGGCGAAGGGCCGCTTCGGCCGCCGTCTCATCTACGGCGGCCACGTCATCTCGATAGCACGTGCACTGAGCTTCAACGGGCTCGGGAACGCGTTTCATGTCGCGGCCATCAACGGCGGCCGGCACGTCGCGCCGCTGTTTGCGGGCGACACGGTGTTCGCGTGGTCGGAGATCGTCGATGCGGCGGACATCGACGGGCGCGGCGATATCGGGGCGCTGCGTATCGTCACCCGGGCGACGAAGAACCTCCCCTGCGACGCGCTGCCGAAGCAGGCGGGAGAGGCGGACCAGCCGGGCGTGATCCTCGAACTCGACTACTGGACGGTGCTGCCGCGGCGGTGAAGACCATCAGGCGAAAGCGTTTCCTCTGCGGCAAAATTGTTCCTTTGGGTTATTGGACTTGTTGCAGTGCAAAGGCTAAATGAGACGCCCGTTGCAAGGTTAGGAGCATGACCAGAGACCCCTCGCACGCCACGCCCCTGCCGCCGGCCCGGCCGCTGTCGCCGCACCTGCAGATCTGGAAACCGACGCTGTCGATGACGCTGTCGATCGTGCACCGCATCACCGGCGCGGCGCTCTATCTCGGCACGATTTTTCTCGTCTGGTGGCTCGTTGCAGCGGCGTCCGGACCGGAAAACTTCGCCGTTGTAAGGGCGGTGTTCGATTCCGTCCTCGGGCAGCTCGTGCTGTTCGCGTTCACCTGGGCTCTGGTGCACCACACGTTGGGCGGCATCCGGCACCTCGTGTGGGACACGGGCCACGGGCTCGATCTCGACTCGGTGCGCGCCTCCGGCCTGGTCGTCGTCGGCGCCTCGGCGGCGATCACCGTGCTGATCTGGCTCGCCGCGATCATCGTGAGGTGAGGACATGACGCTCCGTACCCCCCTTGGTCGCGTGCGCGGCCTCGGCGCCGCCCGGTCGGGCGTCGAGCACTGGTGGCGCCAGCGGCTGACCGCCGTGGTCGGCATCCCGCTGATCGTGTTCCTGATCCTCGTCGTCATCGGCATGGGCACCGCCGACTACGCGCATACCGTCGCCGCGATCCGCAACCCGTGGATCGCCGTTTCCCTGATGCTCGCGATCGCCGCGCTCGCCTGGCACATGCAGCTCGGCATGCAGGTGATCATCGAGGACTACATCCACGTCGACCGCGTGAAGAAGCTGCTCCTGATCGCGAACAGCTTCTTTGCGGGCGCCGTCGCGCTCGCCGGCATCTACGCGGTCGTGAAGATCGGTCTTGGAGCACCCTGACATGGCGAAGGAGCCGGCAAAGACGACCAACGGCGCAGCGGGCGGCCCGCACGACCGGCCGCGCGCCCCGCGCACGTTCGCGATCGGCGGCAGGAGCTACCCGATCACCGACCACACCTACGACGTGATCGTCGTCGGCGCGGGCGGCGCCGGGCTTCGCGCCGTCGTCGGTTGCGCAGAAGCCGGCCTTCGCACGGCCTGCATCACCAAGGTGTTCCCGACGCGCAGCCACACGGTCGCGGCGCAGGGCGGCATCGCTGCCTCGCTCGGCAACATGGGCGAGGACGACTGGCGCTGGCACATGTACGACACGGTGAAGGGCACCGACTGGCTCGGCGACCAGGACTCGATCGAGTACCTCTGCCGCGAGGCGCCGGCCGCCGTCTACGAACTCGAGCACTGGGGCGTGCCGTTCTCGCGCACCGAGGAAGGCAAGATCTACCAGCGCGCCTTCGGCGGCATGACCACGCACTTCGGCAAGGGCCAGGCGCAGCGCACCTGCGCCGCGGCCGACCGCACCGGCCATGCGATCTTGCACACGCTCTACGGCCAGTCGCTGAAGCATTCGGCTGAATTCTTCATCGAGTACTTCGCGCTCGACCTCATCATGGACGACGAGGGCACGTGCGTCGGCGTCATGGCGCTGTGCCTCGACGACGGCTCGATCCACCGCTTCCGCGCGCACAAGACGATCATCGCCACGGGCGGCTACGGGCGCGCCTACTTCTCCTGCACCTCGGCGCACACCTGCACCGGCGACGGCAACGCGATGGTGCTGCGCGCCGGCCTGCCGCTCGAGGACATGGAGTTCGTTCAGTTCCACCCGACCGGCATCTACGGCGCGGGCTGCCTCATCACCGAAGGCGCGCGCGGCGAAGGCGGCTACCTCGTCAACGCGCAGGGCGAGCGCTTCATGGAGCGCTACGCGCCGTCCGCCAAGGACCTGGCCTCGCGCGACGTCGTCTCGCGCGCGATGACGATCGAGATCCGCGAAGGCCGCGGCGTCGGCCCGAACAAGGACCACATCTTCCTGCACCTCGACCACCTGGGCGCGGAGCTTCTCGCCGAGCGCCTGCCCGGCATCTCGGAATCGGCGAAGATCTTCGCCGGCGTCGATGTCACGCGCGGTCCGATCCCGGTGCTGCCGACCGTGCACTACAACATGGGCGGCATCCCGACGAACTACATGGGCGAGGCGATCAACCCGAAGAACGGCGACCCCGACGCGACGGTGCGCGGCCTGCTCGCCTGCGGCGAGGCCGCGTGCGCCTCCGTGCACGGAGCAAACCGGCTGGGGTCGAACTCGCTCACCGACCTCGTGGTGTTCGGCCGCGCCGCGGCGCTGCGCTGCGCCGAGACGGCGGAGCGGGGCTCGCGCCATCCCGACCTGCCGGCGAACGCGGGCGAGGCGGCGCTCGCGCGGCTCGACCGTTTCCGCTACGCGAACGGCTCGACGCCGACGGCGGAGCTCCGCCGGCGCATGCAGCGCACGATGCAGGACTACTGCGCGGTGTTCCGCACCGGCGAGACGCTGTCCGAGGGCGACAAGCTGATCGGCGAGATCTGGGCCGGCGTCGAGGACATCCGCACCACCGACCGGTCGCTCATCTGGAACACCGACCTCGTCGAGACGCTCGAGTGGAACAACCTCATCGCGCAGGCCGCCGTGACGATCCGTGGCGCGGTGGCGCGCACCGAGAGCCGCGGCGCGCACGCCCGCGAGGATTATCCGAACCGCGACGACAAGGACTGGATGAAGCACACGCTGTCGTTCGCCGACACCGAGGCGCGCACCGTGAAGCTCGCCTACCGGCCGGTGCACGCGTTCACGCTCACCAACGACATCGAGTACATCGCGCCGAAGGCGCGCGTGTACTGAGGAATTTCCGGGGAACCCGCCGATGGTCTCGCTGACGCTGCCGCGCAACTCCGAGGTGAAGGAAGGCAAGAGCTGGCCGAGGCCCAAGGGCGCGCGCCTGAAGGAGTTCCGCGTCTACCGCTGGAACCCCGAGGACGGAGCGAACCCGCGCGTCGACACCTACTACGTCGACCTCGAGACCTGCGGGCCGATGGTTCTCGACGCGCTGCTCAAGATCAAGAACGAGATCGACCCGACGCTGACCTTCCGCCGCTCGTGCCGCGAAGGCATCTGCGGCAGCTGCGCGATGAACATCGACGGCGCGAACACGCTCGCCTGCACCAAGGCGATCGGCGACGTCGCGGGCACGGTGAAGATCTACCCGCTGCCGCACATGCCGGTGGTCAAGGATCTCGTGCCGGACCTCACGCGCTTCTTCGCACAGCACGCCTCGATCGAGCCGTGGCTGCGCACGGTGACGCCGGAGCCGCCGACCGAGCGGCTGCAGTCGCGCGACGATCGCGAAAAACTCGACGGGCTCTACGAGTGCATCCTGTGCGCCTGCTGTTCGACGTCGTGCCCGTCGTACTGGTGGAACGGCGACCGCTACCTCGGCCCCGCGACGCTGCTCCAGGCCTATCGCTGGATCATCGACAGCCGCGACGAGCAGACGGGCGCGCGCCTCGACAACCTCGAGGATCCGTTCCGGCTCTATCGCTGCCACACCATCATGAACTGTGCGCAGGTGTGCCCGAAGGGCCTCAATCCGGCGAAGGCGATCGCCGAGATCAAGAAGCTGATGGTCGAGCGCCAGTACTAGGTCTTTGACCGACAACGGGATAGCGGCGAGGCCGCGACCGATCGAGCCTCGCGACATCTGGTCCGCGCCCAATTCCGGCGCGAGGGATCAAACCCCGGTTTCATGAACTTTCTCGTCTGACGCCTCCGCGGGTCGCTTGCGATCGAGCGACCGTAGAACGAGGCCCTTGACTATAACTGGTCGGTTATATAACCGTATCGCTATGCAAAGGCTGGATGCACAGTTCTCGGCGCTTGCCGACCCCGTGCGGCGCGCGATCCTCGCCCGCCTTGCCCGCGGGGAGGCGACCGTTTCCGAGCTGCAGCGCCCGCTGGGCATCAGCCAGCCGGCGGTCTCCCGCCACCTGAAGCTGCTCGAGGAAGCGGGGCTGATCGAGCAGTCGCGCGCCGCCCAGTCGCGGCCGCGGCGGCTGAAACCGGAGGGCCTCGATGCGGCGCGCCGCTGGATCAACGAACTGCGCGACCTCTGGAGCGACAGCTTCGACCGCCTCGAAACGTTTCTTGCCGACCCTGCCCACGGAGACAGCATGCGCGACACACCTCGTTTCACGATCACCCGCACCTTCAACGCCCCGCGCGCAAGGGTCTGGGCCGCCTGGACGAAACCCGAGGCGCTTGCGCAGTGGTTCGGGCCGAAGGGCTCGTCGGGAACGATCCTCGCGTTCGACCTGCGCCCCGGCGGCGCGTGGCGAGGCCGGATGGAAACGCCGGATGGCGGCGCGATGTACAGCAAGTTCGTCTTCCGCGAGATCGAACCGATGTCGCGCCTCGTCTGGGTGCACGGCTTTGCGGACGCCGACGGAAACCGCATCCGCGCGCCGTTCGCCGCGCAGTTTCCCCTCGAGATGTTGACGACGGTCCTGTTCTCCGACGACGGCGCAGGAACGAAGGTGACCCTCACCTGGACGCCGCTCGACGCGACGCCCGAGGAGGAAGCGTTCTTCGCCAGCATGATGGCGTCGATGAACGGCGGCTGGTCGGGAAGCTTCGATCAACTCGACGTTTTCCTCGCCGAAAGGGGCAGGACCGTCTGAGCCGCGCGACATTCCTTTGCGCTGCTCAAAGAGGATCACCGGCTCGAGGCCGGTGATGACGGTGTGGGCCGGTGATGACGGTGTGGGCTTGTACGGCCGATGCGGTGGAGCACGGCCGCGGTAGGCACGCCTTCCGCTCGTTCCCTTTGTCATCCTCGGGCTTGACCCGAGGATCCAATGCGACACTCGCCGAAGAGTGGATGGTCGGGTCAAGCCCGACCATGACAAAGGGGGGCAGTGCGTCGAGTGTGGAGGGCTCATTGTCCCGGCCTGCGCTCCCCACAGCCCTCCGTCATGGCCGGGCCTGACCCGGCCATCCTTTCGCGAAACGGGAAAAAGGATCACCGGCTCAAGGCCGGTGATGACGATAAGGGGGTGATGCCGATGCGGGCTGGTACGGCCGATGCGGTGGAGCACGGCCTCGGTCGGCACGCCATCCGCTCGTTCCCTTTGTCATCCTCGGGCTTGACCCGAGGGTCCATGCGACGCTCGACAAAGAGTGGATGGTCGGGTCAAGCCCGACCATGACAAAGGGGGCAGTGCGTCCCATTTGGAGGGCGGCCGCTCATCCCGTCCTGCACTTCCCACAGCCCTCCGTCATGGCCGGGCCTGACCCGGCCATCCTTTCGCGGCGCTTGGAAAGAGGATCACCGGCTCAAGGCCGGTGATGACGAAAGGGGCAAGTACAGGCCGGTGATGTCGATGCGGGGAGAACGGCGCTGACGCGAAGGCACGCCATCCGCCCTCCCTTTGTCATCCTCGGGCTTGACCCGAGGATCCACGCGACACTCGCCGAAGAGTGGATGGTCGGGTCAAGCCCGACCATGACAAAGGCAACTGCGGGCGTTTGTCCCCGTGCTGCGCGCCTCAGACCCCTCAGTCATGGCCGGGCTTGACCCGGCCATCCTTTCGCGGCGCGTGGAAAGAGGGTCACCGGCTCAAGGCCGGTGATGACGGAAGGGGCAGGCGATGGTGATGGCACGACAAGCGACCCGTTGTCCGGGCGGACCCGGACGCTGTACCCTTCGTCGCATGAAGAAGCGGCCGCCCGATCAGGATCCCTGGATGCCCGCGCCCGAGTACGGGCGTTCGTTGAAGACCGGCATCGGCATCAACCTGCTCGTCACCAGCGTCGCCAACGCGACGCGATTTGCGCGCGAGGTGCTCGGCGCGACCGTAACGTATGCGGACGAAGATTTCGGCGTGCTGCGCGCTCCCGGTGCGGAGTGGATGGTGCACGCCGACCACACCTACAACGACAATCCCGTCGGCGGCCTCGTCAAGGATGTCACCGGGCGCGGCGCGGGCGTCGAGCTCAGGCTCTACGGTTGCGACCCCGACGCCGCCGAGGCGCGGGCGCGCGCGGCGGGCTACACGGTGCTCGCCGGATCGATCGACAAGCCGCATGGGTTGCGCGAGGCGATCATCCTCGACGATGACGGCTATTGCTGGATTCCGGGCGTGGCGCTCGCCCGTAAGGCGTGAGCGCAGCGCAGCATTCCCGTTGCCCCCAAAGCGCCAACCTTCTGTCATCCGACCGAGTCATTGGACGACTACACGTTCGCCTTCCCCAACGGAGGCCAGACCGATGTCGACCAGCAACGTCCTGTTCGTCTGTCACGACAACGCCGTCGCGAGCATCCTCGCGGAGGCCTATATCGCCCGGGCCGGGCGCGGCCTGTGGCGCGCGTTTTCAGCAGGGCTCGAGCCTGCGCGCGAGTTCAATCCGCATGTCGTCGACCTGTTGCGCGCCCGCGGCCTGCGCACGCAGCGATTCGCGCCGCGCTCGCTGGCCAGCTTCACGGTGTCGGGCGCGCCGCGCATCGATCTCGTCGTGCGAATCGATCCGCGCGAGGAAGGCTTCGAACAGCTCCCGGGTCTCCCGCCGAGCGATGCCTGGTTCGGCGCGCCGGCGGTCGCCTCGGCGTGCGACGTGAAGGGCTGTTTCGACTGGATCCGGCGGAAGGCCGACCGGCTACTTCTCGGCGGCTTCGCCGTCCCGGTGCGCCGGTTCGCGTGAGGGCCAGGACAGCACGGCGGTGACGAAGCCGTTCGCCTGATCGAAGAACTCTTCCATGAGCGAGGACGGCGTCGGCCAGGCCGGCGCGAGCTGACCGGCGACGTCGCCCTCCTCGACCTTGAGACGCGCCTTGTGCTTGCCGGCGAGGTGCTGCATCCGCGCGTTCTCGCGCATGCAGATCATGTAGACCGTGGCGATGCCGCGGTTCTGAGCCACCGTGATGATGCGCCCCATCAGCGTGTCGCCGAGGCCATGGTCCTGCCACGCCTTCTCGACGGAGAACGCGGCTTCCGCCGCCAGCGGCCACGCGTCGAAGATCGCGCGCAGTTCGCCTGCCGCAACGAGGTCGTCACCGTGAAATGCTCCGTAGACGACCGTTCCCAGCCGATGGGCGGAATCGACGTATTCGTCGATGAACCGGTCGGACACGGCGCCGCCGAACCGCATCTGGCGCGATTCGGGATCGAGCCGCTTCAGATGCGCGCGCAAGGCCGCGAACTCCGCGGGCCAGACCCGCCGGATCACGATGTCGTCGAGAAGCGTGTCGTTCGTTGCGCTGATCACGCGAATCACCGGGTTTGCGGTGGACGAAAGGGTACACCGCGATTGTGAACATATGGTGCGCCGCACAAATTTTGAGAGCAAATCTGCTGCGCTGCACGCTCATGGCTACCAGGCCGTTCGGGCGGGCTACTGGACGGGCCCCTACGGAACGGCGTATCTCTCCGCCCACTTCAACAAGAAACGACAGGCGCCGGCGTTCCCGGGAGCCGGATTTCAGGAGTGCGCATGACCACCGAAATCGGACACTTCATCGGCGGCAAGCGGGTTGCCGGCAAGAGCGGCCGCTTCGCCGACGTCTTCAACCCCAACACCGGCGAGGTGCAGGCGAAGGTCGCGCTCGCCTCGAAGGCCGAGCTGCGCGCCGCCGTCGAGAACGCCGCGGCGGCACAGCCGGCATGGGCGGCGAAGAATCCGCAGGTGCGCGCCCGCGTGATGATGAAGTTCGTCGACCTCCTGAACCGCGACAAGGAGAAGCTCGCCCACGCGCTCTCGATGGAGCACGGCAAGACGATCCCCGACTCGATCGGCGACGTGCAGCGCGGCCTCGAGGTGTGCGAGTTCGCGATCGGCATTCCGCACCTCATGAAGGGCGAATACACCGAAGGCGCCGGCCCCGGCATCGACATGTACTCGATGCGCCAGCCGCTGGGCGTCGTCGCCGGCATCACGCCGTTCAACTTCCCGGCGATGATCCCGATGTGGAAGTTCGCCCCCGCCATCGCGTGCGGCAACGCGTTCATCCTGAAGCCCTCGGAGCGCGACCCGTCCGTGCCGATCATGCTCGGCGAGCTGATGATCGAGGCGGGCCTGCCGCCGGGCATCCTCAACGTCGTCAACGGCGACAAGGAATCGGTCGACGCGATCCTCGACGACGACATCATCCAGGCCGTCGGCTTCGTCGGCTCGACCGCGATCGCCGAGTACGTCTATGCCCGCGGCTGCGCCACCGGCAAGCGCGTGCAGTGCTTCGGCGGCGCGAAGAACCACATGATCGTGATGCCCGACGCCGACCTCGACCAGGCGGTCGACGCGCTGATCGGCGCGGGCTACGGCTCGGCGGGCGAACGCTGCATGGCGATCTCGGTCGCGGTCCCGGTGGGCGAGAAGACGGCGGATGCGCTGATCGCCAAGCTCGCCCCGCGCGTCGAGAAGCTGCGCGTCGGCCTGTCGACGGACCGCGAGGCGGACTTCGGCCCGCTGGTGACGAAGCAGGCGGTCGACCGCGTGAAGGGCTACGTCGACGAGGGCGTGCGCGAGGGCGCGAAGCTCGTCGTCGACGGCCGCGGCTTCAAGATGCAGGGCTACGAGAACGGCTACTTCATGGGCGGGTGCCTGTTCGACAACGTGACCCGCGACATGAAGATCTACAAGGAAGAGATCTTCGGCCCCGTGCTGTCGGTCGTCCGCGCGAAGGACTACGCCGAGGCGATCGACCTGCCGATGAAGCATTCCTACGGCAACGGCGTCGCGATCTACACGCGCGACGGCGATGCGGCGCGCGACTTCGCGGCGAAGATCAACATCGGCATGGTGGGCATCAACGTGCCGATCCCGGTGCCGCTCGCCTACTACACCTTCGGCGGCTGGAAGAAGTCGGCGTTCGGTGACCTGAACCAGCACGGGCCGGACTCGATCCGCTTCTACACGCACACCAAGACGGTGACGTCGCGCTGGCCGTCCGGTATCAAGGAAGGCGCGCAGTTCGTCATCCCGACGATGCGCTGAACGACGAGAACGGATCGGCAAGGGCCTTGGCGCGCAGGAAGATACCGGTAAATCCGTTCGACGCGGCGACCGTCGTGGGCCTGAGGCTCGCCTCGCTCGGCATGCTGGCGGTCGAGCCGACGCCGGGGCGCATCGCCGAGGCGCAGCGCATGGTGCTCGAGAAGCCGGTGGCGGCGCTCGAGGGCATGGTCGCCGTCCAGCAGACGTTCCTGAAGATGATGTTCGCTCCCCCCTGGCTGTGGCCGACGCCGTCTGCCGCGGCGCACCAGCTGGCCCGGGCCGCGGCAACGCCGGCGGCGCGGCGGGTGCGGGCGAACGCAAAGCGATTGTCCTCGCGCAAGGGCTGACGCCATGCCGCACGGCGTGATCGAGGCGCTCGACCAGGCGATCGCGTCGGGGCGCATCAAGGCCGATGCGGCGCAGCGCCGCGTGGCGCTCGTTCTCGACCGGCTCGCCGGCGAGCTCGACGGCTACGCCCGCGCGGCCGGCGGCGGCGGTCTCCTCGGCTTCATCCGCGGACGGGCGAAGAAGCAGGCGCCCGCCGGGCTCTATCTCCAGGGCGAAGTCGGGCGCGGCAAGACCATGCTGATGGACCTGTTCTTCCACGCCGTGCGCCTCGAGAAGAAGCGGCGGGTCCACTTCCACGCCTTCATGCAGGAGACGCACGCGCGCGTGCACCGGCTGCGGCAGGGCACGGTGGGCGATCCGGTGAAGCCGGCGGCCGCCGAGATCGCGGCAGAGGCGACGCTGCTCTGCTTCGACGAGTTCCAGGTCAACGACATCGCCGACGCGATGATCCTCGGGCGCCTGTTCGAGGCGCTGTTCGAGGAGGGCGTGGTCATCGTCGCGACCTCGAACGTGCTGCCGCGGGACCTCTACCGTCACGGCCTCAACCGCAACGCCTTCGTGCCGTTCATCCGCCTGATCGAGCAGCGGCTGGTCGTCGAGGAGCTGAAGGGCGCAATCGACTACCGGCTCGACCGGATCGCCGGCGAGCGCGTGTACTTCTCCCCGCTCGGGCCTGAAGCCGACAAGGCCGTGCAGTCGCTCTGGCAGCGCCTGACGGACACGGAGCGGGGCGAGCCGCTGACGCTCGTCGTCAAGGGCCGCAACCTCGTCATTCCGCAAGCGGCGAAGCAGACGGCGCGGTTTTCGTTCGACGCGCTGTGCGGCCAGCCGCTCGGACCGCCGGACTACCTCGCGATCGCCGCCGTGTTCGACACGGTGGTGCTCGAGCGCATCCCGGAACTCGGCGCCGACCAGCGCAACGAGGCGCGCCGGTTCATCACCTTCATCGACACGCTCTATGACCGTCAGATCCGGCTGATCGCCTCGGCGGCAACATCGCCCGAGGGGATCTACCGGGAAGGCTCCGGCACCTTCGAGTTCGCCCGCACCGTGTCGCGGCTCCAGGAGATGATGTCGGCCGGCTACTGGACCGCTGGCCCGGACCGCGCCCGCGCCGCAATCTTGACGTGAACGTCAACACCCTCGCCCAATGGACGAGATGCAGCCGTCTTGCGGGGTTCACGCAACGGGTCTACTAGAAGCGTCCATATTGCAGTGCGAAACGCCCTGTTTCGCGGCCCGGACAAGAACATCACGGAGGACGACCGCATGGCTCGCAACAAGATTGCCTTGGTGGGCGGCGGGATGATCGGGGGCACGCTCGCGCACCTGTCGGCGCTGAAGGAGCTGGGCGACATCATCATCTTCGACATCGTCGAGGGCCTGCCGCAGGGCAAGGCGCTGGACATCGCGCAATCCGGTCCCGTCGAGGGCTTCGACGCAAGGCTCCAGGGCGTCAACCAGTACGAGGGGATCGCCGGGGCGAACGTGGTGATCGTCACCGCCGGCGTGCCGCGCAAGCCCGGCATGAGCCGCGACGACCTCCTCGAGATCAACCTCAAGGTGATGAGCCAGGTCGGCGCGGGCATCAGGAAGTACGCCCCCGACGCGTTCGTCATCTGCATCACCAACCCGCTCGACGTGATGGTGTGGGCGCTCCAGAAGTACTCGGGGCTGCCCGCCAACAAGGTGGTCGGCATGGCCGGCGTGCTCGACTCGGCCCGCTTCCGCCACTTCCTCGCCGACGAGTTCAACGTCTCGGTCGAGGACGTGACGGCGTTCGTGCTCGGCGGCCACGGCGACACGATGGTGCCGCTCGTGCGCTACTCGACGGTTGCCGGCATCCCGGTGCCGGACCTCGTCGCGATGAACTGGACGACGCAGAAGCGCGTCGACGAGATCGTGAAGCGCACCCGCGACGGCGGCGCCGAGATCGTCGGCCTGCTCAAGACCGGCTCCGCCTACTACGCGCCGGCGACCTCGGCGATCGCGATGGCCGAGAGCTACCTCAAGGACAAGAAGCGCGTGCTGCCCTGCGCGGCGCACCTCACCGGCCAGTACGGCATCCACGACCTCTACGTCGGCGTGCCGGTGGTGATCGGCGCGAACGGCGTCGAGAAGATCGTCGAGATCAAGCTCGACGCGGCCGAGCGGGAGCAGTTCCGCAGTTCCGTGAAGTCGGTCGAAGGGCTGATGGACGCGGCCAAGAAGATCGCCCCGGACCTCGCGTAAGGGTGACCCATCCGGCCCACGGTCCATGCTTGGTATCTGGTATACCACCACTGGTTCGACCGGTCCCTCCCGTGGTAAGGACGTGCTGCCCGGTTGAACATCAGGGAGGAAACGCGTGAACATCCACGAATACCAGGCGAAGGAGCTGCTGCGGCAGTTCGGCGTGCCGACAGGGCACGGATTCCCGGCCTTTTCGGTCGATGAAGCGGTTGCGGCGGCCCAGAAGCTTCCCGGACCCGTCTACGTCGTGAAGGCGCAGATCCACGCCGGCGGCCGCGGCAAGGGCGGCGGCGTCAAGGTGGTGAAGTCGCACGACGACGTGCGCGCGGAAGCCAAGCGCATGCTCGGCATGACGCTCGTCACGCACCAGACGGGCCCGCAGGGCAAGACCGTGAACCGCCTCTACGTCGAGGACGGCACGCGGATCGCGCGCGAGCTCTACCTCTCCGCGCTCGTCGACCGCGCCACCTCGCGCGTCGCCTTCATCGCCTCGACCGAAGGCGGCATGGACATCGAGAAGGTGGCCCACGACACGCCGGACAAGATCCACACGATCCACGTCGACCCGGCCGCGGGCTATTCCGCCTACGTGGGCCGTGCGGTCGCTGCGGCGCTGAAGCTCGAGGGCGATCTCCAGAAGCAGTGCGTGGCGCTCGTCGGCTCGCTCTACAAGGCGTTCGTCTCGAAGGACATGAGCCTCCTCGAGATCAACCCGCTGGTCGTCACCGAGGACGGCAAGCTCGTGTGCCTCGATGCGAAGATCAACTTCGACTCGAACGCGCTGTTCCGCCACAAGGACGTGGTGGCGCTGCGCGACGAGACCGAGGAGGATCCGAAGGAGATCGAGGCTTCGAAGTTCGACCTCTCCTACATCACGCTCGACGGCAACATCGGCTGCATGGTGAACGGCGCGGGCCTCGCCATGGCGACGATGGACATCATCAAGCTCTACGGGGCCGAGCCCGCGAACTTCCTCGACGTCGGCGGCGGCGCCACCAAGGAGAAGGTGACGGCGGCCTTCAAGATCATCACCGCCGATCCGAAGGTGAAGGGCATCCTCGTCAACATCTTCGGCGGCATCATGCGCTGCGACGTGATCGCGGAAGGCGTGATCGCCGCGGTGAAGGAAGTGGGCCTCAAGGTGCCGCTCGTCGTGCGCCTCGAAGGCACCAACGTGGACCTCGGCAAGCAGATCCTCAACCAGTCCGGACTGAACGTCATCGCCGCCGACGATCTCGACGACGCGGCGAAGAAGGTGGTCAAGGCCGTGAAGGAGGCGAACTGATGTCGATCCTGGTCAACAAGAAGACGAAGGTCATCTGCCAGGGCATCACGGGCGCCCAGGGCACGTTCCACACCGAGCAGGCGATCGCTTACGGAACCCAGATGGTGGGCGGCGTCACGCCCGGCCGCGGCGGTTCCACGCACCTCGGGCTGCCGGTGTTCGACACCGTCAAGGAAGCCCGCGAGGCGACGGATGCGGACGCGAGCGTGGTCTACGTGCCGCCGCCGTTCGCCGCCGACGCGATCCTCGAGGCGATCGACGCCGAGGTGCCCCTCGTCGTGTGCATCACGGAAGGCATTCCGGTGATGGACATGGTGAAGGTGAAGCGTGCGCTCTCCGGTTCGAAGACGCGGCTCATCGGGCCGAACTGCCCCGGCATCATCACGCCGAAGGAATGCAAGATCGGCATCATGCCGGGCCACATCTTCAAGAAAGGTTCGGTGGGTATCGTATCGCGCTCGGGAACGCTTACCTATGAAGCGGTGAAGCAGACCTCCGACGCAGGCCTCGGCCAGACGACCGCGGTCGGCATCGGCGGCGATCCCGTGAAGGGGACGGAGTTCATCGACGTGCTGGAACTGTTCCTTGCCGATCCGAAGACCGAATCGATCATCATGATCGGCGAGATCGGCGGTTCGGCCGAGGAAGAGGCTGCCGAGTTCCTGCGCAAGTCGAAGGTGAAGAAGCCGATGGTGGGCTTCATCGCCGGCCGCACTGCCCCGCCCGGGCGCCGCATGGGTCATGCGGGCGCCATCATCTCGGGCGGCAAGGGCGGCGCCGAGGACAAGATCGAGGCCATGAAGCGGGCCAAGATCAGGATTGCCCCTTCGCCCGCCGCGCTCGGCACGACGCTGGCGAAGGTGCTGAAGGCTTAACGCGAGGCGTCCCGGCGCCCTGCCACAGGGGCGCCGGGTTCCATACGCCTTCGCTGTGCTCCGCAAGCCGTTTGCGGAGACCAACAAGGAGGCGCCGGCGGCAACCCCGCCGGATGACGATTGATGACGAAGAGCGATCTCACGCAGGCGTTCGAACAGACGTCCTTCCTCTACGGCGGCAACGCCGCCTTCATCGAGCAGCTCCAGGCGAAATACCTCAAGGATCCGAAGTCGGTCGATCCCGAATGGCAGGCGTTCTTCGCCTCGCTGAAGGACGATCGCTCCGCCGCGCTGAAGCTTGCCGAGGGGCCGAGCTGGGAGCGCGAACCCGCGTCGCCCGCGCCGAACGGTGACCTGATGACGGCGCTCGGCATCGGCGGGCCGGTAGCCGAAAGGGTGGTGGCGGACCGCGTCGAACGCGCCGCGCGCGACCGCGGCCAGCCGGTGATCGGCGAGGACCTGCGCAAGGCGACGCTCGATTCCGTGCGCGCGCTGATGATGATCCGCGCCTACCGTATCCGCGGCCATCTCGCGGCCGACCTCGACCCGCTCGCGCTCAAGGCGCCCGAGACCCATCCGGAACTCGATCCGGCGAGCTACGGCTTCGGCCCGCAGGACATGGACCGGCCGATCTTCATCGACAACGTGCTGGGCCTCGAGCGCGCCACCGTCCGCCAGATCCTCGAGATCCTGAAGCGCACGTACTGCTCGACGCTCGGCGTCGAGTTCATGCACATCTCGAACCCGGCGCAGAAGGCCTGGCTCCAGGAACGCATCGAGGGCCCGGGCAAGGGCGTCGCCTTCACCAAGGAAGGCAAGAAGGCAATCCTCAACAAGCTGATCGAGGCGGAAGGCTTCGAGCACTTCCTCAACATCAAGTACACCGGCACCAAGCGCTTCGGCCTCGACGGCGGCGAGTCGATGATCCCGGCGCTCGAGCAGATCATCAAGCGCGGCGGCGCGCTCGGCCTGCGCGAGATCGTGCTCGGCATGGCGCACCGCGGGCGGCTGAACGTTCTCGCGAGCGTGATGGCGAAGCCGCACTCGGCGATCTTCCACGAGTTCAAGGGCGGTTCCTCGACGCCCGAGGAGGTCGAAGGCTCGGGCGACGTGAAGTATCACCTCGGCTCCTCCTCCGACCGCGAGTTCGACAACAACAAGGTGCACCTGTCGCTGACCGCGAACCCGTCGCACCTCGAGATCGTCGACCCCGTCGTGCTCGGCAAGGTTCGGGCGAAGCAGGACCTGCACGAGGGCGACCGGCGCAGGGTGATGGGCCTCCTGATCCACGGCGATGCGGCCTTCGCAGGGCAAGGCGTGGTCGCTGAATGCTTCGGTCTCTCCGGCCTCAAGGGCCACCGCACCGGCGGCTCGATCCACTTCATCGTGAACAACCAGATCGGCTTCACGACGAGCCCGATCTGGGCGCGTTCCTCGCCCTATCCGTCCGACGTGGCGAAGATGATCGAATCGCCGATCTTCCACGTGAACGGCGACGACCCCGAGGCGGTCGTCTACGCGGCGAAAATCGCGACCGAGTTCCGCCAGAAGTTCAAGCACCCGGTCGTCATCGACATGTTCTGCTACCGCCGCTTCGGACACAACGAATCCGACGAGCCGGCATTCACGCAGCCGATGATGTACAAGCGCATCGCGCGCCATCCGACCGTGACGGAGATTTACGGCAAGCGGCTGATCGAGGAAGGCGTGCTCGACGAGGCCGAGTTCGACGGCATGAAGGCGGAGTTCCGCAAGCGCCTCGACGATGCGTTCGCGGCCTCGGAAGGCTACAAGGCGAACAAGGCCGACTGGCTCGACGGGCGCTGGGCGGGCCTCAAGGCCGCCCGCCACGACGACGACCGGCGCAGCGGCCAGACGGGCGTCGCGATCGACACGCTGAAGGACCTGGGCCAGCGCCTGACGAAGCTGCCGCGCGGGTTCACGCCGCACCGCACGCTGTCGCGCATCTACGAGGCGCGCCGCAAGGCGGTGGAGGATGGCGTCGGCATCGACTGGGCGACGGCCGAATCGCTCGCCTTCGCGACGCTGCTCGACGAAGGCTTCCCGGTTCGGCTTTCCGGCCAAGACGTGCAGCGTGGCACCTTCTCGCAGCGCCACGCCGTGGTGATCGACCAGGAGAACGAGAAGCGCTACACGCCGCTCAACCACCTGAAGCGCGAGCAGAAGGCGCGCATCGAGATCATCAACTCGATGCTGTCGGAAGAGGCGGTCTTAGGCTTCGAGTACGGCTACTCGCTCGCCGAGCCGAATTGCCTCGTGCTGTGGGAGGCCCAATTCGGCGACTTCGCCAACGGCGCGCAGGTCGTGTTCGACCAGTTCATCTCGTCGGGCGAACGCAAGTGGCTGCGCCTGTCGGGGCTCGTGTGCCTGCTGCCGCACGGCTACGAGGGACAGGGGCCGGAGCATTCCTCCGCAAGGCTCGAGCGCTATCTGCAGATGTGCGCCGAAGACAACATGCAGGTCGCCAACTGCACGACGCCGGCGAACTACTTCCACATCCTGCGCCGGCAGATGAAGCGCGACTTCCGGAAGCCGCTGATCCTGATGACGCCGAAGTCGCTCCTGCGCCACAAGCGCGCGGTGTCGCGGCTCGACGAACTCGGCCCCGACACGAGCTTCCACCGCGTGCTGTGGGACGACGCCGAGCTCGCCCCGTCCGACAAGCTGCGGCTTGCGCCCGACGACAGGATCCGCCGCGTGATCCTGTGCACGGGCAAGGTCTACTACGACCTCCTCGAGGAGCGCGAGAAGCGCGGCATCGACGACGTGTACCTGATGCGCGTCGAGCAGCTCTATCCGTTCCCGCTCAAGACGCTGGTGCAGGATCTCTCCCGGTTCAAGCAGGCCGACATCGTGTGGTGCCAGGAGGAGCCCTACAACATGGGCGCCTGGACGTTCGTGCAGCCGAACCTCGAATGGGTGATGAACAAGTCCGGCAACCGCAACGGCCGCCCGCGCTACGTCGGCCGTGGCGCCTCGGCGGCGACCGCCACCGGGCTGATGAGCAAGCACCTGAAGGAACTGCACGCCTTCCTCGACGAGGCGTTCGCGAAGTGATGCGGGCCAAAAGCCCCGCGGGACGGAGAGACAGATGACGACCGAGATCAAGGTTCCGACACTGGGCGAGTCGGTGACGGAAGCGACCATCGCGCAGTGGTTCAAGAAGGAAGGCGACGCCGTGAAGGCAGACGAGCCGCTCGTCGAACTGGAGACCGACAAGGTCACGGTCGAGGTGCCGGCGCCGGCCTCCGGCGTGCTCTCCTCGATCTCGGCGAAACCCGGCGAGACGGTGAACGTCGGTGCGATCCTCGGCGCCATCGCCGAAGGCGCGGCGGCGGCCGCTGCTAAGCCCGCGGCGGCGAAGGCGGAGGCCAAGGCCACCCCGGCGCCAGCGCCCGCAGCGGCGAAGGCCCCGCCGGCCGACGCCACGCTGTCGCCCGCCGTGCGCAAGGCCGTCACCGAGAAGGGGATCGATCCCGCAACCGTCGCCGGCACCGGCAAGGACGGCCGCCTGACCAAGGGCGACGTACTCGCGGCTTCCGCGAAGCCGGCTGCTCCGGCTCCCGCTTCCCCGCCGCGTCAGCCGGAGGCTGCGCCGGCCGCATCGCTCGCGATCCCTGCCGTTCCGGCCGCGCCCGCGGCGCAAGCGCGCGCGCCGTCGGCTCCCGAGGACCAGGCGCGCGAGGAGCGCGTACGGATGACGCGGTTGCGCGCAACCATCGCGCGCCGGCTCAAGGATGCGCAGAACACGGCCGCGATGCTCACCACCTTCAACGAGGTGGACATGAGCGCGGTGATGGCGCTCAGGACGCAGTTCAAGGACCTGTTCGAGAAGCGCCACGGCGTAAAGCTCGGCTTCATGGGCTTTTTCGTGAAGGCCTGCATCCAGGCGCTGAAGGAGATCCCGGCCGTAAACGCCGAGATCGACGGCGACGACATCGTCTACAAGAATTTCTACAACATCGGCGTCGCGGTCGGCACCGACAAGGGCCTCGTCGTGCCGGTGGTGCGCGACGCCGACCGGCTGTCGATCGCGGGCGTCGAGAAGGCCATCGCCGACTTCGGCAAGAAGGCGCGCGACGGCAACCTCGCGATCACCGACATGCAGGGCGGCACGTTCACCATCTCGAACGGCGGCGTCTACGGCTCGCTGATGTCGACGCCGATTCTCAACGCGCCGCAGTCCGGCATCCTCGGCATGCACAAGATCCAGGAGCGGCCGATGGCCGTCGCCGGCAAGATCGAGATCCGGCCGATGATGTACCTCGCGCTGTCCTACGACCACCGAATCGTCGACGGCAAGGAAGCGGTGACCTTCCTCGTGCGCGTCAAGGAGACGCTCGAGGACCCGCAGCGCCTCGTGCTCGATCTCTGACGCAATCGCTGCGAGGGCTCCGTGCAGGCGATGGCGGATCGGCTGGTCCGGTACTGGGTCTACGGCGGGTTCCTCGCGGGCCTGCTGCTGCTTGCGCTGCTGCCGCTGCTGACGGCGGGCTGGTCAACGGTCGAGACCCTGACCTTCGCCGTGCTCCCCGCCTACATGCTGCATCAATACGAGGAGCACGACGACGACCGCTTCCGCCGCTTCGTCAACGCGAAGCTCGCCGGCGGGCGGGATGCGCTGACACCGCGCGCGGTGTTCGTCATCAACATCGTCGGCGTCTGGGCGGTGCTCGCCGCCGTGATCTGGATCACGCGCGACGTGGCACAAGGCTTTGCCACGGTCGCGGCATGGATCATTCTCGTCAACGCCGCGCTCCACATCGCGCAGGGCTTTGCGCTGAAGTGCTACAACCCGGGCCTTGCGACGGCCGTCGTCCTGTTCGTGCCGCTCGGCCTCGTGCTGCTGCGGACGGCGCTGCCGGTCGCCTCGCTCGGCCAGACGCTTGCCGGCCTCGGCTTTGCGATCGCGCTCCACGCGGCGATCGTGCTGCACGTGCGCCGGCGGATCGAGGCCGCATGACCCTGCCCACCCCATTTGCACAAAGGAGGCCCTGATGGCCGGCTATGACCTCGTCGTGATCGGAACCGGCCCCGGCGGCTACGTGTGCGCCATCCGCGCCGCGCAGCTCGGCCTCAAGGTCGCCGTCGTCGAGAAGCGGGCGACGCACGGCGGCACCTGCCTCAACATCGGCTGCATTCCCTCGAAGGCGCTGCTGCACGCCTCCGAACTCTTCGCCGAGGCGGGCCACGCGTTCGCGAAGATGGGCATCGTCGTGGAGAAGCCAAAACTCGATTTCGGCCGGCTCATGGGCTTCAAGACCGAGGCGATCGAGGGCAACACCAAGGGCGTCGAGTTCCTCCTGAAGAAGAACAAGGTCGAGACCTTCCACGGCACGGGGCGCATCCTTGGCGCCGGCAAGGTCGAGGTGAAGGCCGACAGCGGCGCGGCGAAGACGCTCGAGACGAAGGCGATCGTGATCGCGACGGGGTCGGATGTCGCGAAGCTTCCCGGCATCGAGATCGACGAGGAGGCGGTCGTCTCCTCGACCGGCGCGCTCGACCTCGACGGCGTGCCGCAGCGGCTGCTCGTCATCGGCGCGGGCGTCATCGGGCTCGAGCTGGGCTCCGTGTGGGCGCGGCTCGGCGCGAAGGTCACGGTGGTCGAGTACCTCGACCGCATCCTGCCCGGCATGGACCTCGAGGTCGCAAAACAATTCCAGCGCATCCTGCAGAAGCAGGGTCTCGCCTTCCGGCTCTCGACCAAGGTGACGGGCGTGAAGAAGGACGGCAAGGTGCTGACCGTCTCGCTCGAACCCGCCGCAGGCGGCGCGGCGGAAACGGTCGAGACCGACGTGGTGCTGGTCGCCGTCGGGCGCGTTCCGTACACGCAAGGCCTTGGCCTCAAGGAAGCGGGCGTCGCGCTCGACCCGAAGGGCCGCGTGATCGTCGACGATCATTTCGCCACCAACGTTCAAGGCGTCTACGCGATCGGCGACGTGATCCGTGGGCCGATGCTCGCCCACAAGGCCGAGGACGAGGGCGTGGCGGTTGCCGAGATCCTCGCCGGCCAGGCGGGCCACGTGAACTACGGCGTGATCCCTTCCGTCGTCTACACGAGCCCCGAAGTCGCCGCCGTCGGCAAGACGGAGGAGGAACTGAAGGCCGAAGGCATCGCCTATACCGCGGGCAAGTTCCCGTTCCTCGCCAACGGCCGCGCCAAGGCGAACCAGACGACCGACGGTTTCGTGAAGGTCTTGGCCGACAAGGCGACGGACCGCGTGCTTGGCGTCCACATCATCGGCCCACAGGCCGGCGAACTCATCCACGAGTGCGCGGTGCTGATGGAGTTCGGCGGCTCGTCCGAAGACCTCGCACGCACCTGCCATGCGCACCCTACGTTGTCGGAGGCCGTGAAGGAAGCAGCGCTCGCCGTCGAAGGCCGCGCCATTCACATGTGAGCGCTAGAGACCGGCGATCGGCTGAAGCTTCGTGCCGTCGACGAAGCGCGAGTAGCGGAACGGTTCCGGGTCGACGACCGGCGCCTTGCCGGTGACGAGGTCGGCCATCAGCTTGCCCGCACCCGGCCCGAGGCCGAAGCCATGGCCGGAGAAGCCGGTCGCGACGTAGAGGCCGGGATGACCCTCGACGCCGGAAATCACCGGCACCGCGTCGGGCGTCGCGTCGATCGCACCGGCCCAGGTCTGCGCGACGCGGGCGGGCGTGAAGGCGGGGAACGTCTTCTTCAGGCTGGCGAAGGCCTCGTCGAGGATCGGCTGCACGGGCTCGGGATCGAGCGTGCGCACCTGCTCGAACGGCGTGACCTCGTCCGGCTTCCAGCGGCGGGCGAGCCTTGCCTCTTCGATGAACCCGCGCCCGAGCCGGAGGCGCAGGCCGCCCAAATCCTGGCGCAGCACGGGGAGGAAATCGAAGAACAGGCGGAACGAGTCGGGCGTGATATCGGCGACCGACAGGTGGCGGTGCGCGACCGTATAGCCGCCGTCGTAGCGCTTGCGCACGGCGAACTTCTTGCCTGCGCCGCTCGTCTCGAGGCCTGCGTCGATCGGCTCCGTGCGCAGCACGCTGTTGACGACGACGAGCTGCGGCAGCGGCACGCCTGCGTTGCCGAGGAACCGCCGCGACCACGCACCGCCCGCCACCACGACCGAAGCGCAGCGGATCGTGCCGCGCTCGGTCACCACGCCGCTCACGCGGCCGGCTTCCGTCTCGATCGAGCGCACCGCGCAGCGCGTCAGGATTTTTGCGCCGTGGCGTCGGGCCGCCGTCGCGAGTGCCGGCGCCGCCTTCTGCGGTTCGGCACGCCCGTCCGAGGGCGTGTAGAGACCGCCGTGCCACTTGACCGTGGACCCGGGCATGAGGCGCGACGCTTCCTCGCCCGACACGAGCCGCGACTGCAGCTGCCACGGCTTGCCGTAGCTCTCGTACCAGTCGGCCTTCTGCTTGAGTTCGTCCGGCGTTTCGGCGAGGTAGAGGATGCCGCACTGCCGGAAGCCTGTCTCGCTGCCGACGCGCTGGTTCATCCCGCGCCAGAGATCGAGCGACACGCGGATCAGCGGAATCTCGCGCGGGTCGCGGCCGGTCTGCCGGCACCAGCCCCAGTTCCGGCTGGACTGCTCGGCACCGACCTCGCCCTTTTCGCACAGCGCGACGGACACGCCCCGTTCGGCGAGTTCGAGCGCCGTCGACACGCCGATGATGCCGCCGCCGATGACGACCACGTCGACACGGTCGGGCAACGCCTCGTCGGGCACGAAGGAATCGAGCGGGGGATGCATGCGCCTCTATGGGATGAGTCAGCCGAACGCCTTGCGATACTGGCTCAGGAGATGCGTTCGATCCACCCCCGTGTAAACCTGCGTCGTCGAAAGGCTGGCATGCCCCAGAAGCTCCTGGATCGCGCGCAGGTCCGCGCCGGCCGAGAGCAGGTGCGTCGCGAACGAATGGCGAAGCGCGTGCGGGGTTGCAGTCTCGGGGAGGCCAAGCGCCGAGCGCAGCCGTTCTAGGAGGAGCTGCACCAGTCGCGGGCTGAGGGGCCCGCCCTTTGCGCCGCGGAACAGCGCCTCGCCCTTCGGCAGCGCGAAGGGGCAGAGGCTCGTGTAGCGCTCGACCGCCTCGTTGATCGCCGGGAGCACGGGCACTTCGCGCGTCTTCCCACCCTTGCCGGTGATGCGCAGCGTGCTGGCGGGAAGGTCGCCGCGCTTCAGGCCGAGCGCTTCCGACACGCGCAGGCCGCAGCCGTAGAGGAGCAGCAGCACCGCATGGTCGCGCGCCGTGATCCAGTCGGGCGCGTCCGGATCGGCATGATCGTCGAGCGTCGTGCGCGCGGCGTCGACGGAGAGCGCCTTGGGCAGCGCCTTTGCGAGCTTCGGCTGCTGCACCGCGCTGAGCGCGGGGTTGCGTACGCCGAGCGCCTTGTCGAGATGGCGGAAGAACGAGCGGATGGCTGAAAGCTGGCGCGCCAGCGTGCGGCTGGCCGCGCTGTCCGTCGCCCGGCGATGCGCGAGGAAGGCCCTGAAATCGGCCGGCGCGAGCTGGCGGAGGTCGTCAAGCGTCGGCGACTGGCCGAGATGGTCGTCGAGGAACGCCGCGAACTGCCGCAGGTCGCGGGCATAGGCTTCGACGGTCTTTGCCGCCGCGCCCCGGCTTCCCGCAAGCGTGCCGATCCACGCCACGGCGGCGGCCGTCGCGTCGGGCGCGAATCCATGGAAGAGCAGATCGTCGGCCGGCTGGTCCATCGCCAGCCGACTTTGCCGCTTCGCTGGTTAGCGCGCGATTACCGGCGCGTGGCCGTCACTTCTCGCCGACGTAGGCGACGGCCTCGATCTCGACCAGCATTTCGGGTTCGGCGAGGACGGCGAGCACGGTGGTGCGGGCCGGCGGGTCCTTGGAGAACACCTTCTTGAATTCCTTGTTCATCGCCGCGAAGTAGCGCATGTCCGAAAGGTAGACGTTGCACTTCAACACGTCGCGCGGCGTCGCGCCGGCGGCCTCGAGCACCGCCTTCAGGTTCTTCAGCACCTGCCGCGTCTGCGCCGCGACGTCGCCTAGGCCGACGAGCCGCTTCTTCTCGTCCCAGGCGACGAGGCCCGCCGTGTAGACCATCCCGTTCGGCGCCTTGGTGCCGGCGGAATAGGGGTAGTCGTCGTGGGGCAGGTACGACAGCGCCTTCGTCCGGACGACGGTCTTGGGCATGAGTGCGGCTCCTGTTCTTTTTTGGTGAGAAACGGTTCAGAGGATCGACTGGCCGGTCTTCTTCCAGTCGGCCGTGAAGAGCTCGATCCCCTTGTCGGTGAGCGGGTGCTTGACCAGCGTCTTGAGCACCGACGGTGGCACGGTCGCGACGTCGGCGCCCGCCATCGCGGCGTACTTCACGTGGTTCACGGTGCGGATCGAGGCCGCGAGGATTTCTGTCGTGTAGTCGTAGTTGTCGTAGATCTGGCGGATCTCCTCGATGAGCTCCATGCCGTCGAGGCCCGCATCGTCGAGGCGGCCGATGAAGGGCGAGACGAACGTCGCGCCGGCCTTCGCGGCGAGCAGCGCCTGGTTGGCGTTGAAGCACAAGGTGACGTTCACCATCGTGCCGCCCTGGGTCAACGTGCGGCAGGCCTTCAGCCCGTCCCAGGTGAGGGGCACCTTCACCGCCACGTTGTCGGCGATCTGCGCGAGATGCCGGCCCTCGGCGACCATACCGTCGGCATCGAGCGCGGTGACCTCGGCGCTGACCGGTCCCTCGACGATTCTGCAGATCTCCTTCACCGTGGTCTTGAAGTCGCCGCCGGCCTTCGCGACGAGGCTCGGGTTCGTCGTCACGCCGTCGAGCAGACCCATGGCCGCAAGCTCGCGAATCTCGTTGAGGTCGGCAGTGTCGGCGAAGAATTTCATCGGGCTCTCGCAAGGCTGTGAACGAACGGCGGCCGGACGCTAGCACGCCTTTGCGGGCGGGCGAAGTCGCGTCATACACTCGCCGGCAATGACCCGGACCCAGACCGTCGAAGTGCTCCTCCCCTACGCGCTCGAGGGGCCGTACACCTATCTCGTACCGGACGACCTCGACGTGGCCGAGGGCGACTACGTGCGCGTGCCGCTCGGCCCCCGGCACGTCATCGGCGTCGTGTGGGGCAGTGGCCGCCCGCCGCCGGACAAGGCGAAGCTCCGGCCGATCGCCGAACGCTACGACGTGCCGCCGCTGTCGCCCCTGATGCGGCGGTTCATCGATTGGGTCGCGGCCTATTACCTCGAGGCGCAAGGCTCGATCCTTCGGCTCGGCCTGCGCGCGCCGGGCGTGTTCGGCGGCCCGAAGGAGACGGTCGCCTATATCCGCGGCAACGTCACGCCCGACCGCCTCACGCCGCAGCGCCGCCGCGTCCTCGATGCCGCCGCCCAAGGGTTTCCGATGAAGGCGGGGGAACTCGCGCAAGAGGCGGGCACCAGCACCGCGGTGGTGAAGGGGCTCGTCGAGGCCGGCGCGCTGGTTGCTGTCGCCCTGCCGGCGTTCCAGCCGTTCCGGGCGCCGGACCCGGACGGCGAACGGGTCGACCTCACGGGCGAACAGCAGGCGGCGGCGGCGATGCTGCGCGAGACGGTCGAGGCGGAGAAGTTCGCGGTGACGCTGCTCGACGGGGTGACGGGCTCCGGCAAGACCGAGGTCTATTTCGAGGCCATGGCGGAGGCCTTCGCGCAAGGCCGCCAGGTGCTGCTGCTCCTGCCCGAGATCGCGCTCACCGGCTCGTTCCTCGAACGCATCGAGCGACGGTTTCGCGCAGCGCCCGCCGAGTGGCACTCGGGCGTCAGGCCGCGCGAGCGCGAGCGGGTATGGCGGGCGGTCTCGACGGGGGAGGCGAAGATCGTGGTCGGCGCGCGCTCGGCGCTGTTCCTGCCGTGGCAGTCGCTCGGCCTGATCGTCGTCGACGAGGAGCACGAGGCCGCCTTCAAGCAGGAGGACGGGGCGAACTACCACGCACGCGACATGGCGGTGGTGCTGGGCTCGCTCGGGCGGTTCCCGGTGGTGCTCTCCTCGGCGACGCCGTCGCTCGAAAGCCTCGTCAACGCCGACCGCGGCCGCTACGCGCACGTGCACCTGAAGCGGCGTGCCGGAAGTCGTCCGGACCTGCCGCCGCTCGACCTGATCGACATGCGCTTCGAAGGCCCCTCGCCCGGCCAGTGGCTTGCGCCGCGCCTCGTCGAGGAGATCGCCCGGACGCTCAAGGAGGGCGACCAGGCCCTGCTGTTCCTCAACCGCCGGGGCTATGCGCCGCTGACGCTGTGCCGGGCCTGCGGGCATCGCATCCACTGTCCGAACTGCGCGGCCTGGCTCGTCGAGCACCGCTTCCGGCGCATCCTCATGTGCCACCACTGCGGCCACCAGGAACCGGTGCCGGAGGCGTGCCCGAAGTGCGGGGCAACCCACGCGCTGGTGCCGCTCGGCCCCGGCATCGAGCGCGTCGCCGAGGAAGCGAAGGTGTTGTTCCCGGAGGCCGCGATCACGGTGCTCTCCTCCGACCTGTCGCGCGGTACGCTGCTCAAGGACGCGCTGCGCGATGCGGCGGAGGGGCGCTACAACCTGATCGTCGGGACGCAGCTCGTCGCCAAGGGCCACCACTTCCCGCACCTCACGTTCTCCGGCGTGATCGACGCCGACCTCGCGCTCGAGACCACCGATCCGCGCGCCGGCGAGCGCACCTGGCAAGTGCTGGCGCAAGTCGCCGGCCGCGCCGGGCGCGGCGAGCGGCCCGGCCGTGCGCTCGTCCAGACCTACCTGCCGGGCCATCCGTTGATGCAGGCGCTGAAGCGCGGCGACCGTGACGGGTTCCTTGCGCACGAGCGCAAGATCCGCGAGGCGGCGGGCATGCCGCCGTTCGGCCGTCTCGCAGCTGTCATCGTTTCCGGCGAGGATCCGGTCGAGGCGGAGCGGTTCGCGGGCGGCCTGGCGCGCCTCATCCCTTCGACGAAGGACGTGACGGTGCTGGGGCCCGCGCCTGCGCCGCTCGCCGTCATCCAGGGCCGCCACCGCTTCCGGTTTCTGGTCAAGTCGGCGCGCGATGTCGACATTCAGGCATTCCTGCGCGCGTGGCTTGCAGGAGCCCGCACCAGAGGCACGCTTCGGCTCGCAATCGACGTCGATCCCTACAGCTTCCAGTGAGGCGAAAGGGCCTGCGTTCACTATCGCGTGTCGTCCCGCGCATGAATCGCGAAACTTGCGGCATTCCGCCACCGAAGTCGTGTTGCGCCGCCCCCAAACCCTGTGTTAGAGGGTTCGCGCGGCGCAAGGGGAGCGCGCGACCGCACGGCCGCTCGCGGCCAAAAACCAGCAGAATTTCCGGCGCCTTGCCGCTTCGCTAACTCGAGCGGTTCCGGCGGCGTTCTTGGGAGAGGCTAACGCGATCGTGACGGCTCAGCAGCACGCAACTGGAATGCCCGGCCGCTACGCCACGGCCCTGTTCGAGCTGGCGAACGAAGCCGGCAAGACCACCGAGGTCGAACGCGATCTCGACACCTTCTCGGCCGCCCTTGCCGCCTCCGACGATCTCACCCGCCTCGTGAAGAGCCCGGTGTTCTCCTCCGAAGACCAGGTTTCGGCGCTGACCGCCCTTCTCGCCAAGATGGGGCTCGGCCAGACGGCGTCGAACTTCATCAAGCTGACGGCGAAGAACCGCCGCCTCTTCGCGCTGCCCGACATGATCAAGGCGTACCGCGCGATCCTCGCGGACGCCCGCGGCGAAGTCACCGCCGAGGTCACCTCGGCCGAGCCGCTGAAGCCCGACCAGGTGGCCCGCCTCAAGGACGAACTGCGCTCCGCTCTCGGGCGCGACGTGAAACTGACCGAGACGGTCGACCCCGACATCCTCGGCGGCCTCATCGTGAAGGCCGGCTCGAAGATGGTCGACAGCTCGCTTCGCACTAAGCTCACCACACTCAAGATTGCCATGAAGGGAACCGGCTGATGGACATCCGCGCCGCCGAAATCTCCGCCATCCTCAAGAGCCAGATCAAGGACTTCGGCAAGGAAGCCCAGGTCTCCGAGATCGGCCAGGTGCTCTCCGTCGGCGACGGCATCGCCCGCGTCTACGGCCTCGACAACGTGCAGGCCGGCGAGATGGTCGAGTTTCCCGGCGGCATCCGCGGCATGGCGCTGAATCTCGAGGTCGACAACGTCGGCGTCGTGATCTTCGGCTCCGACCGCGACATCAAGGAAGGCGACACGGTGAAGCGCACCGGCGCCATCGTGGAAGTGCCGGTCGGCCCCGAACTGCTCGGCCGCGTCGTCGACCCGCTCGGCAACCCGATCGACGGCAAGGGCCCGATCAAGGCCAAGGAGCGCCGCCGCGTCGACGTGAAGGCGCCGGGCATCATCCCGCGGAAGTCCGTGCACGAGCCGATGTCGACCGGCCTCAAGGCCATCGACGCGCTGATCCCGGTCGGCCGCGGCCAGCGCGAGCTGATCATCGGCGACCGCCAGACCGGCAAGACCGCGGTGATCCTCGACACGATCCTGAACCAGCGCCCGATCCACAAGAACGGGCCGGACGCCGACAAGCTCTACTGCGTCTACGTCGCGTGCGGCCAGAAGCGCTCGACGGTGGCGCAGTTCGTGCGCACGCTCGAAGAGGCGGGCGCGCTCGACTACTGCATCATCGTGGCCGCCACCGCGTCGGACCCCGCCCCGCTCCAGTATCTCGCGCCGTTCGCGGGCTGCACGATGGGCGAGTACTTCCGCGACAACGGCATGCACGCGCTGATCGCCTACGACGATCTCTCCAAGCAGGCCGTCGCCTACCGCCAGATGTCGCTCCTGCTGCGCCGCCCGCCGGGCCGCGAAGCCTACCCGGGCGACGTGTTCTACCTGCACTCCCGCCTGCTCGAGCGCGCCGCGAAGATGTCGGACGCGATGGGCGCCGGCTCGCTGACTGCGCTGCCCGTCATCGAGACGCAGGCGAACGACGTGTCGGCCTACATTCCGACGAACGTGATCTCGATCACCGACGGCCAGATCTTCCTCGAGACGGGCCTCTTCTACCAGGGCATCCGCCCGGCGGTGAACGTCGGCCTTTCGGTGTCGCGCGTGGGTTCGGCGGCGCAGATCAAGGCTATGAAGCAGGTCGCCGGCAAGATCAAGGGCGAGCTCGCCCAGTACCGCGAGATGGCCGCGTTCGCGCAGTTCGGCTCCGACCTCGATGCGGCGACGCAGCGCCTCTTGAACCGCGGCGCGCGCCTGACCGAGCTCCTGAAGCAGCCGCAGTTCTCCCCGCTCAAGACCGAAGAGCAGGTGGTGGTGATCTACGCCGGCGTGAACGGCTACCTCGACCCGATTCCGGTGTCGGCGGTGCGCAAGTTCGAGGACGGTCTCCTGCGCCTGATGCGCGACGAGCACCCGGACATCCTCGATGCGATCCGCACGGAGAAGCAGATTTCGGATGCGACCGGCGCCAAGATCAAGTCGGTGATGGACGCGTACGCCAAGGGGTTTACGCCGTAAGGTTTTTGGGACCTTAGGGCCAGGGAGTCACGAGGGCATGGCAAGCCTCAAGGACATGCGCAACCGCATCGCCTCGGTCAAGGCGACGCAGAAGATCACCAAGGCCATGCAGATGGTGGCCGCGGCGAAGCTGCGCCGGGCGCAGGAAGCGGCGGAAGCGGCGCGTCCGTTCTCGAAGCGCATGAGCGACGTGCTGGCGAGCCTCACGGCGGCCTCCGCCGGCATGCCGGGCGCTCCGCGGCTGCTTGCCGGGACGGGCGCCGACAGCGTGCATCTGCTTCTCGTGTGCACCGCCGAGCGCGGCCTGTGCGGCGCGTTCAACTCGTCGATCTCGCGCCTTGCCCGCGACCATGCCGAGCGCCTGCTGCGCGAAGGCAAGACGGTCAAGATGATGTTCGTCGGCAAGAAGGGCTATGACGTCCTGAAGCGCAGCTACGCGCGCAACATCGTCGACACGATGGAGATGCGCGGCATCAAGCAGATCGGCTTCGCCAACGCGCAAGCCGTGGCCGACCGCGTGCTGAAGATGTTCAACGACAACGAGTTCGACGTCTGCACGCTGTTCTATTCGGAGTTCAAGTCGGTGATCTCGCAGGTCCCGACCGCACTGCAGATCATCCCGGCGAAATTCGATGCGCCGGCCGGCCAGGGCCAGCAGGCGACGGGCGGGGCGATCTACGAGTACGAGCCCTCGGAAGAGGAGATCCTCGCCGATCTCCTGCCGCGCAACGTCGCGGTGCAGATCTTCCGCGCGATGCTCGAGAACGCCGCGTCCGAGCAGGGCGCGCGCATGAGCGCAATGGACAACGCGACCCGTAACGCGGGCGACATGATCAATCGGCTGACGCTGAGCTACAACCGCCAGCGTCAGGCGCAGATCACCAAGGAACTGATCGAAATCATCTCGGGCGCCGAGGCGGTCTGACCGCTTCGCGAAGGAAAGGTTGAAAAACATGGCCAGGACACCCGCCAAATCTGCTCCCGCTGCCGCGAAGGCCGCAGCCCCGCGCGCCGCTGCCAAGAAGGCCGCCCCCGCCGACAACGGCGATGTGGCGGTGATGGAGCGCCCGGTCGCCAAGAAGCCGAAGACCACGGTCGGCACGGTCGGCAACGTGCGTCAGGTGATGGGCGCGGTCGTCGACGTGCAGTTCGACGGCAAGCTGCCGGAAATCCTGAACGCGCTCGAGACGATGAACGGCAACAACCGCCTCGTGCTCGAGGTCGCCCAGCATCTCGGCGAGAACACGGTCCGCACGATCGCGATGGACTCGACCGAAGGCCTCGTGCGCGGCCAGGAGGTGATCGACACCGGCGCGCCGATCACAGTGCCGGTCGGCGATGAAACCCTCGGCCGCATCATCAACGTCATCGGCGAGTCGGTGGACGAGGCGGGCCCGGTCAAGACCAACCTCCGCCGCGCCATCCACCAGCCGGCGCCGGAGTTCGTCGACCAGTCGACGGAAGCGCAGATCCTCGTTACCGGCATCAAGGTCGTTGACCTGCTCGCGCCCTACGCCAAGGGCGGCAAGATCGGCCTGTTCGGCGGCGCGGGCGTGGGCAAGACCGTGCTGATCATGGAACTCATCAACAACATCGCCAAGGCGCACGGCGGCTACTCGGTGTTCGCCGGCGTCGGCGAGCGTACCCGCGAAGGCAACGACCTCTATCACGAGATGATCGAGTCGGGCGTGAACAAGAACCCCCACAAGGAGGGTTCGGCCGCCGGCTCGAAGTGCGCGCTGGTGTACGGCCAGATGAACGAGCCGCCGGGTGCGCGCGCCCGCGTGGCGCTCACCGGCCTGACCGTGGCCGAGCACTTCCGCGACCAGGGCCAGGACGTGCTGTTCTTCGTCGACAACATCTTCCGCTTCACGCAGGCGGGCTCGGAAGTGTCGGCGCTGCTCGGCCGCATTCCCTCGGCGGTCGGTTACCAGCCGACGCTCGCCACCGACATGGGCGCGCTGCAGGAGCGCATCACCACCACCAACAAGGGCTCGATCACGTCCGTGCAGGCGATCTACGTGCCGGCCGACGACCTGACCGACCCGGCGCCGGCGACCTCGTTCGCCCACCTTGACGCGACGACCGTGCTGTCGCGCGGGATCGCCGAGAAGGGCATCTACCCGGCGGTGGACCCGCTCGACTCGACCTCGCGCATGCTCGACGCCCGCATCATCGGCGAGGAACACTACAACACCGCCCGCCAGGTGCAGTCGATCCTCCAGCGCTATAAGTCGCTGCAGGACATCATCGCGATCCTGGGCATGGACGAGCTTTCCGAAGAGGACAAGCTGACGGTGGCGCGCGCCCGCAAGATCGAGCGCTTCCTGTCGCAGCCGTTCTTCGTGGCCGAGGTGTTCACCGGCTCACCGGGCAAGCTCGTGTCGCTCGAGGACACGATCAAGGGCTTCAAGGGCCTGTGCGAAGGCAAGTACGATCACCTGCCGGAAGCCGCCTTCTACATGGTGGGCTCGATCGACGAGGCCATCGAGAAGGCGCAGAAGCTCGCGGCCGAGGCCTGAGCCGCAGCGCGGCCGGCCGTTCGGGAAAGGCAAGACGATGGCGTTGAAGTTCGATCTCGTGTCGCCCGAGCGGCTCTTGTTCTCGGGCGATGTGCGGCAGGTCGTGGTGCCGGGCATGGACGGCGAGTTCACGGTGCTCGAGAACCACGCGCCGCTGGTGTCGACGCTGAAGCCCGGTGTCGTCACGGTGACGGGTGCGGACGGCAAGTCGGAGCGCATCTTCGTCGGCGGCGGGTTCGCGGAAGTGAACCCGAAGGGTCTCACCATCCTCGCCGAGGAGGCGATGCCGGTGGCGGAGCTTTCGCCCGAGAAGATCGCGCGCGACATCAAGGACGCCGAGGAAGACCTCGCCGACGCCAAGGACGATGCTTCCCGCCAGCGCGCCCACCAGTTGATCGGGCACCTGAAGGAGCTCCAGTCGGCAGTGCGCTGACGCCCGCTTTCTCAACGTTGCGCAAGTCGTCATCACCGGCCTTGAGCCGGTGATCCTTTTTCGGACGACTTCAAGAGGATGGCCGGGTCAGGCCCGGTCATGACGCGTGAAGGTGAGAGGCGCGCCGAGAGTCGTTGGAACCGCATCGACTTCCTCCCCTTTGTCATGGTCGGGCTCGACCCGACCATCTACTCTTCGACCGCCGTCGCCTGGATCCTCGGGTCAAGCCCGAGGATGACACTGGGGGTGGCGCGGTGCGATAGCGTGGTCCCCGTACGGTTCACCGGCCGCATCCCCTTCCGTCACCACCGGCCTCGAGCCGGTGATCGTTTGCTCGACAGAGGAGGGAGCAGCTTCACCCCGCGAGGTGGCGGAAGGCGGAGACGATGTCGCGGTAGACGTCGCGCTTGAAGGGAACGATGAGGCTCTCGAGGTCGGCCATCGGGACCCAGCGCCAGGCGTCGAACTCGGCCTTGTGGCCGGCGGGGGCCCTGATGTCGATCTCGGAGTCCGCGCCCTCGAAGCGGGCGGCGAACCACTTCTGGCGCTGCCCGCGCCAGCGCCCTCCCCAGGCGACGCCGATCAGCTGCGGCGGCAGGTCGTAGTAGTACCAGCCCGGCGCCTTGGCGATGATCGAGGCGGAGCGCACGTGCGTCTCCTCGTAGAGTTCGCGCAGCGCGGCGGCCTTCGGGTCCTCGCCCTCGTCGATGCCGCCTTGCGGCATCTGCCACCAGTTGCCGGAGCCCTCGTCGTTGTCGGTGTTGAGCCGATGTCCGACCCAGACGAGGTTCGACCGGTTCAACAGCATGATGCCGACGCACGGCCGATAGTCTTCCTTGCGACCCGTCTTGCCGCCTGACACGCCAATGCCTCCTCGTGAGGGTTTTGCGGATGCGTCCGTTCTAGCCCGAAACGGCGCGGTACGCAGCCGTCGCCGGCACCAGCGTGATGCCGCGGTCCTTGGCGCCTTTGGCCCACTTGGCGAGGGCCGCGATGGTTTCCGGAAAACTCGATCCCGTCACGATCACGAGCCCCTCGCTGCGCGCCATGCCCTCGGCGTCGGCCAGCGCCTTCTCGATCGCGCCGGGGTTGGTGTCGACGTCGATCACCAGCGCGGCGCTGCGCACCGGCAGGTTGGACTGGCGGGCGGCGTCGTCGAGCGGCGTGCGCGTCGCCAGCCCCTCGTCGAGGAACACGAGGCCGCGCTTTGACAGTTCATCGAGGATCGGGCTCATCGCATCCCGGTTCGCGGCAAACCGTGCGCCCATGTAGTTGATCACGCCCGCATAGCCGGCAAAACGGCTCATCAGCCACGACAGGTTGTCGAGGTTCTCCTGCGCGGATGCCGTCGAGAGCAGTGTCTTCGGGCCGGGGTTCACGCCGGGGTAGCCGAGCGGTTCCATCGGCAGCTGCAGGAACACCTCGTGGCCCTGCGCCCGCGCCCGGTTGACCGTGCGCTGCAGGTCCGTTGCGTACGGGGCAAAGGCGAGCGTCACCTCGCCCGGCAGCTGGTCGATGGCCTTTGCCGTCAGATCCTCGTTGAGGCCCATGCCGCCGATCACAACGGCTATTTTCGGCCCGCTCCCGGCGAGGAGTTCGCGGTGCACGGGGCGCGCATAGACGGTCCATGGCTTGCGCCCGTCCTTGCCGATGCGCGGCATCGGGCCGTTCGGGCCCTGCTCGACGACCGACTTGATCGGCGCGGCGACGAGCGAAATCGTGGCCGGGCTGATCAGCTCCGCCGTCTGCTGGCCGGAACCGGAGCCCGAGGCGTCGGAGGGCAGCGCGTCGAGGTCGACGGCGTCCGGCGGCGAGTCCGCTTCGGCGGGATCGGCGGTCGCGACGTCGTTCGGGTCCGGCGCCGTCGCCTCGCCCTGCTTGGCCCCGGCGATCGAGCCCGTATCGATCGGAACCGCGGTCTGGTCGATCGCGATACGGACCGCGTGGCCCGTTTCGTCCGGCAGTGGCAGGCGTGAGACCCAGAGGGTGAAGAGGACGCCGAGCGAGACGAGCACGGTGGCTGCGACGCGCAAGGAGCTGGGCCGGCGCGCCATCATGCGCTGCCAGGCGCTGCGCCGTTTCAGCGGCCGTCTCAGGTCGTCGGTCATCAAGCCGTCACGAAGGGATGAACCCGCGAATCAATCGCACCCGGGGAAAGTATAGCGTGTGCATCGGCGAGGGAGGCAACGCGTTTTCGGGCATGGCGCAAAGAAGAACGGGCGGGGAATGACCCCGCCCGTTCCGTGTTCGACTGTAAAGGACGCCTGACGATCGTCAGTTGCTGCTCTTGGCGGGCTCGCCCGGCTGCGGCGCAGGCGCCGGCTGCTGGGCGACCGGCTCGGTCGACGACTTCGTCGGCTGCACGTCCACGCCGTGCAGCACGTCGATCGCGGCCTTGAGCTGCTTGTCCTTTTCCTTCTCCTTCGGCACGTAGGAGGACGATCCCGTCTCCTCCTCGCCGTTCTGGCTCTTGAGGTGGCCGCGCAGGCTCGCCTCGCCTTCCGTCTTGCCCATCTGCGCCTTGATGTCGTCCGGGATGTCCTGCTCGATCAGGAGATCCGGGACGATGCCCTTGGCCTGGATCGACGTTCCCGACGGCGTGTAGTAGCGCGCCGTGGTCAGGCGGAGCGCCCCCTGGCTGCCGAGCGGAATGATCGTCTGCACGGAGCCCTTGCCGAACGAGCGGGTGCCGATGATCTTCGCCCGCTTGTGGTCCTGCAGTGCGCCGGCAACGATTTCGGACGCCGACGCCGAGCCGCCGTTGATCAGCACGACCAGCGGCTTGCCGTCGATCAGGTCGCCCGGCGTGGCGTTGAGGCGCTGCGTCTCGGAGGCGTTGCGGCCGCGGGTCGACACGATCTCGCCCTGCTCGAGGAAGGTGTCGGACACCGACCGCGCCTGGTCGAGGAGACCGCCCGGGTTGTTGCGGAGGTCGACGATCCAGCCCTTCACCTTGTCGGCGCCGATCTGCGCCTTGAGCTTAGTGATCGCGTCCTCGAGGCCTTCCTGCGTCTGCTCGTTGAACGAGGAGATGCGGATGACGCCGATGTCACCCTCTGCCTCGAACTTCACCGGCTTCACGCGGATGACGTCGCGCACGAGCTTCACGTCGAACGGGGCTTCCTTGCCCTGGCGGACGATCGTCAGCGTGATCGGCGTGTTGACCTTGCCGCGCATCTTGTCGACGGCCTCGTTGAGCGTCATGCCCTGGACCTGCTCGCCGTCGAGGTGCGTGATCAGGTCGTTCGCCATGACGCCGGCCTTCGCGGCGGGCGTATCGTCGATCGGGGAGACCACCTTCACGACGCCGTTCTCCATCGTGACCTCGATGCCGAGGCCGCCGAACTCGCCCTTCGTCTGGACCTGCATGTCCTCGAAGCGCTTGGCGTTCATGTAGCTCGAGTGCGGGTCGAGCGAGGCGAGCATGCCGTTGATCGCGGCATCGACGAGCTTCTCCTCGTCGGGAACCTCGACGTAGTCGGACCGGACGCGGTCGAACACGTCGCCGAAGAGGTTCAGCTGCTTGTAAGTGTCGGTGCTCGCCGCCGTGGCCGGGCTAAAGGCCTGCCACGCGCCGGTCGCCGCGATGGCTCCCAGGGCAAAAGCACCAAGCGAAATCTTCAATTCCTTGCGCATTATCCGCGTGCCTCTCTGCGGGCCCCGATCCACCAAGGGGAGGGGTCGATAGCTCCGCCGTTCTTTCTGAATTCTACGTACAGGATCGGGCTGTGGTCTTCCACGAGATCGCCGATCAATGTGCTGCGAGCCGGTTCATCTCCCATCGTTCCGAGGGGTTCTCCAGGCCGGACAATCTGCCCGGTCTGTGCCGAAAGTGTGCCCAGTCCCGCCAACAGCACATGATAGCCGCCTCCGACGTCCAAGATCAAGAGTTGGCCGTAGGAGCGAAACTCGCCGGCGTACTCGACGCGTCCGCCCGCCGGCGCGATCACCTGTGCTTTCTGCCGCGTTTCGATGAACAATCCCTTGGATTTGCCGCCAAAACCGTCGTCGTCGCCGAATTCGCGCACTTTCTGGCCCTGGGCGGGGTAGTCGAGCTTGCCGCGGGCTTCGCCGAAATCCGGGGGAACCGGGGGCAGTGCGGCCATCCGCCGCTCCGCTTCGGCCTTCGCCGTGGCGGCGGCCTGCGCAGCTTCGGCCTGCTTGGCCTCTTCCGCCGCCTTCGCCGCGTCGGCCTGCCGCTGTTCATCGAGGGCGGCGAGCAGATCCTTCAGCGAGCGCGCCTTTTCGGCGAGCGCCTTGGCGTTGGCGCGTTCCTTGGCGAGCGCATCGCCCGTTGCGTCCGAGAGCGCCCGCTTCTTCGCGATCAGCGCATCGATCTTCGCGCGGTTGTCCGCCAGCTGCTGCAGGTCCTGGTCGAGGCCCTGCCGCTCCTTAGCGAGTTTCCCGCGCACCTCGTCGAGCCGCGCCATCGATTCCGTCACCTGCATCGACCGCGCCCTGACCTCGGGCAGGATCGCTGCGAACAGCATCGCGCCCCGGACGGCGCCGACGGCGTCGTCACGGCCGGTCACGATCGGCGGGGGCGGATTGCGGTCGAGCTGCTGGAGACCTGCGAGGAGGTCCGCCAGCGCCTCGCGCCGACTGACGAGTTCCACGGCCAGCATGGATTCCGTCTCGTTGAGCTTGGTGAGCCGCGCTTCCGCCGCCGTCACCATCTGCTCGCGCGCCTGGATGGTGGAGGCGAGCGAGACAAGCTCGTCCGACAGCGCGTCGATGTCGCCCTTGAGCGCCTTGGCCTTCGCCTTGAGATCCGCTTGGCGCGCCGCGGAGGTGTCGAGCTGCTGCTGGACGGTCGCCAGGTCGGCGGGGGTGGGCGTCACCGCGGTTTCAGCGAGCACGATCGCCGTCGGACCGCACGCTGCAAGGAGCGCCACGGCGAACGTCGTCCGGAAGGGGTTCCTCCGGAGCCGGGTCTGGCGTGCAGGGACTGGCGGCAACGGTTGCTCCGGGACGGTGCGGAGGCAGGCTCCGCGGATAGGGGGCACGCGACGGACGGGAAGGCACGACCGGGGTCGATCTGGCCGGGTGCCGGTCCGTGGCGAGGAGGGGCGCCGGCACGCCGACATTGTTGCCGGTCTTGGTTAACCGGACCTTGCCAACCGCTCCGCCCCCTGGCTTTTCTGCGCTCAATAACCGAGCGCGCAGCCGTCCTTGCGCATGTCGGAAGCACCCACGAGGGTGCCGTGCTCCCAGTCGATCGCCACCGCCTGGGCGCCGCCGATCGGCCGCTTCGGCCGCGTCAGGCGGTAGCCCATGGACTTGAGGCCATCCGCCACCTCAGGATCAAGCGATGGCTCGGCGTTTACCTCGTCGCTTCCCGGCACCGGAAATACGCGGGGCAGGTCCATCGCCTCCTGCAGGCTCGTTCCGTAGTCATAGACGCTGGAGAGGAGCGAGGCGTGCGCCATCGCCTGGTAGTGCCCGCCGGTGATGCCGAACGAAAGTACGGGTCTGCCGTCCGCGACGGCGAGACCGGGGATGATCGTGTGCAAGGGCCGTTTGCCCGGAGCGACTGCGTTCGGGTGGCCCGGCTCGAGCGAGAAGCTCGTTGCGCGGTCGTGGAACACGATCCCCGTGCGGTCCGTCATGATGCCGCTGCCGAAGACGTGGAACGTCGAGTTGATGAAGCTCGCGGCGTTGCGGTCCTTGTCGACGACGGAGATGGTGACCGTGTCTCGATGCAGCGGCGGCACGTAGGCCGGCAGGTGGTCGATACGCTTGCCCGGACGGATCATGTCCGTGAGGCGGCGGGCGAATTGTTCCGAAAGCATCTCGTCCATCGGCACAGCCGCGAACGCCGGATCGCCGACCGCGGCGTTGCGTACGGCGTAGGCCAGTCGCGTGGCCTCGATCTCCCGGTGATAGCGCTCGAGCGACGCAGCCCCGCCGCTCGCCGGCCGGAAGCCCGAGAGGATGTTGAGAATGAGAAGTGCGACGATCCCCTGGCCGTTCGGCGGGCACTCGACGATATCGCGGCCACGGAAAGTGGTGTGGATGGGGGTGACGTACTCGCCCCCGGCTGCCTCAAAGTCGGCAAGCGTGTGGACGCCGCCGCGGCTGCGCAGGCTGTCGACCATGTCGCGCGCGACCTCTCCGCCGTAGAACGCGTCCCGGCCGGTGGCGGCGATCGCCTCGAGGGTGCGGCCAAGTTCGGGCTGGCGGTGAATCGACCCGACCGGCGGCGCGATGCCGTCCGGGAGAAGCGTCCGGCGCGCCTGTGGTTCGTGCGAGAGATGCCGTTCCTGGTCGGACCAGTCGAGGTTCACGCGCTCGGCGATCGCGTAACCGTTGAAGGCGAGGTCGATGGCGGGTTGCAGCACCTCGCGCAGCGTCTTCGTGCCGTGGTCGGCAAGGAGCCTGCACCATGCATCGACCGCACCGGGAATGGTCACGGCGAACGGCGAGCGTCGCGGAATCTCCTTGGTTCCGACGGCCGCGCGGTATGCTTCGAGCGTAGCCGCCTCCGGCAGGCGGCCGGAGCCATTGAAGGCGACCGGTTCTCGGCCGTTCGGCATGTAGAGGGCAAAGCAGTCGCCGCCGATGCCGGTCGATCCCGGCTCGACCACCGCCTGCACGGCGCTGGCGGCAATGGCGGCATCCATCGCGTTGCCACCGGCCTGCAGCATGTTCACCGCCGCGAGCGTCGCGATCGGATGCGACGTCGCCGCCATTCCGTTCACCGCGTAGACCTGCGGGCGGGTGCTGCGGAAGCGTGCCGGCGCCTTGTGCTTCACGACCCGCTTCAGAAGGCTCGTGGTAAGGTCGCGTACGCCGTCGCGCAGCCTCGACAACCCGGCCGGTGCGTTCGGAGCAAAGGCGGTGAGGGAGAACTGACGGGGCTCTTCTGCCGCGGCAGAAGCAGACTTCGATTTCATGAGCGGGACCGATTCCGACTGGGCGGGGGGCACCCTAAGGCGGCTCACTTAGCGCAAACTTAGGGCTGTTGTTGTCGGCTTAGGTGAACTTCTGGTTGTTTCGCCTACCCTGCCCGGTGGTAGGGATGGTTGGCGAGGATCGTCACCACCCGATAGATCTGCTCGGTGAGCATTACGCGCACGAGGCGATGGGGAAAGGTGGCGCGGCCGTAGGAGATCAGGCCGGCGCTGCTCGTCTTCACGCCGGGGGCCATGCCGTCGGGGCCGCCGATGACGAAGCCCAGTGTCGGCACCCCTGTTTCGAGCCGTTGCCGGATCAGGCCGGCGAACTCTTCCGTCGAGGTGGCCTTGCCGCCGGGGTCGAGCGCAAAGAACGGCGCGCCCTTCAGGGCCGCGAGGATGCGCTCGGCTTCCTCTGCCATCCGGTCTGCCGGGCGCTGCGCCTTCGACTGGGGAAGGTCCAGCCGGTCGATTCCCTTCAGTCCGACGGTGCGGCCGAGCTTGGTCGCCATGGCGACGTAGTCGTCCTCGATCGGGCCGAAATCGCCCTTCGCCTGCCCGACGGAGGCGATCACGATGCGCATGAGGACGGCGCCCGCGCGGCCGTCAGGTCAGTGGGTGGCGCGCTCGCGCGGCGCGTCCGGCGACCACAGCTTCTCGAGGTTGTAGAAGGTGCGCACTTCCGGGCGGAAGATGTGCACGATCACGTCGCCCGCGTCGACCAGCACCCAGTCGCACTGGGGCATGCCCTCGATCCGGATGGTGCCGGCTCCGGCTGCCTTGAGCTTTTCGACGACCTGGTCGGCAATCGCCGCCACGTGCCGGTTCGACCGGCCGGAGGCGATCACCATCTGGTCGGCGAGCGCCGCCTTGCCGTCGAGATCGAGCGACACGACGTTTTCGGCCTTCGAATCGTCCAGGGACGAGAGAATCACGTCGACGAGTGGCGCCGGGCGGCTGCCGTCAGGCAGACCCTCGACGCGAACGGCGACCTTGCGCGCGCCGCTGCGCTTGTGAAGCGTAGTCAGGTGTGGGTTTCCTTGGTTTCAGGGATGGAGCCGGACCCTGGCCGTCCGCGTGGCCGGGCTTCGTTCCCGCTCTGGTTATCACAAGTCCAAGAGGCAATAGGTTGCGTCTCTGGTTTGGTGACGGGGTAGAAGGTAAGCACTCTGCGACCGTCAATCAAGCATCACCGTTTGACGAGGCCGTGACGCCTCCCCGACCGTACGGGATCTCCGGATCGCGGTCGAGCTTTCCGGCCGGAGCGGCATGGTGAGAAAGCACCATGCCGGCGGCGCCAGCTCCGGCAGCAGGCGCGCGTGATTCGGATCGATACGGTAGTTCTCGAGAACCCTCGCCGCGGGCGAGGACAGCGCCTTGAGGCACCAGTCCGGCCGCGCAAACACCGCGAGCGGCAAGGTTTCCGGGATCACGCGCCACTCGTTCCAGCGATGCAGTCCGGCGAAACTGTCGGCGCCCATGATCCAGACGAAGCGGCCGCGGTCGAAGACGGGCTGCAGCAGACGGAGGGTCTGCGCCGTGTAGCGCGTTTTCAGTTTCGATTCGATATCAATGACACGAAATCTCGGGTCCACGCGCTGCACGATGTGTCGGGTCGCGGCGAGCCGCTCCTGAAAATCGCTGGTTTCCCGGGGATCCTTCAGCGGGTTTTGAGGCGATACCATCCACCACACTTCGCTCAGGTCGAGCCGCGTCAGCGCGGCCCTGGCGATGGCGACGTGGCCGGGATGCGGCGGGTTGAACGATCCGCCGAACAGCCCGATGCGCCGTCCGGCCGGGTCCGGCAGGGCCAGGTGGGGCGCCGTGCGTGCATCCATGAAGCGCTACGCTACGGCCTGCACTGGCCGCTCCCCCGCACCTGGTACTTGAAGGTCGTGAGCTGCTCGAGCCCGACGGGCCCGCGGGCATGCAGCCGCCCCGTCGCGATGCCGATCTCGGCGCCGAAGCCGAACTCGCCGCCGTCGGCGAACTGGGTCGAGGCGTTGTGGATCACGATGGCGCTGTCGACGGTGTCGAGGAACGTCTCGGCCGCCCGAGGGTCGGCGGTGATGATCGCGTCGGTGTGATTCGAGCCGAACCGGGCGATGTGTGCCATCGCCGCATCGAGGCCGTCCACGATCCTGACGGCGATGATGGCGTCGAGGAACTCCCAGCCGAAATCGTCGGTCGCGGCGGGTTTGACGCGTGTATTGAGTCGAAGCGTTTCAGGACACCCCCGGACCTCGCAGCCCGCTTCCAGGAGCGAGGCGACAACCGAGCGCGCGGCATCCTCACCGAACGCCCGGTCGATCAGCAGCGTTTCGGTCGCCCCGCATACGCCGGTCCGGCGCATCTTGCCGTTGACGGCCACGTTCCGCGCCATTTCCGGATCGGCGGCCCGGTCCACGTAGATATGGCAAATTCCCTCGAGGTGGGCGAACACCGGCACCCGCGCTTCGCGTTGCACCCGTTCCACCAGACTCCGCCCGCCGCGCGGAACGATCACGTCGATCGACCCGTCGAGCCCTTCGAGCATCATCCCGACCGCGTCGCGGTCGACCGTCGGGACAAGCTGGATCGCTGCCGGCGGCAACCCTGCCTCGGCGAGGCCCGCCGCCATGGCGCGCGCAATCTCACGAGAGGAGCCGAAACTGTCAGACCCTGCGCGCAGGATCGCCGCGTTCCCGGCCTTCATGCAGAGCGCACCGGCATCCGCCGTCACGTTCGGGCGGCTTTCGAAGATTACGCCGATCACGCCGATCGGCACGCGAACGCGGGCAATGTCCAGACCCGACGGCACGTCCCAGCGCGCCATCGTCTGACCCACCGGATCGGGCAGCGTTGCAATCGTTTCGAGTCCCGACGCAATTGATTCAAGCCTGGCGGGCGTCAGTGTCAGCCGGTCGACGAAGGATTCGGGTCGCGCCGCCTCCCGCGCCGCTGCAATGTCGAGCGCGTTCGCCGCCAGCACCGCGGGCTGGTTCGCCCGCAGATGCCGGGCCATCGCGTTCAGCGCCGCGTCCTTCTGCTCGGTCGAGGCGAGCGCCAGCGTTCGCGCCGCCGCCTTCGCCGCGCGACCAACCTCGGCCATCAGCGCGCGCGTCGCCTCACCCTTGATCGAATCCGGCCTGTTCACGGCTCGCCTCGCCCGGTCAGCACCACGAGATCGTCGCGGTGGATCAGTTCATCGCGGCCACGATACCCCAAAATGCCTTCGATCTCCTGCGACTTGCGCCCGATGATGCGTTCGGCGTCGTGGCGGTCGTAGGCGATCAGCCCGCGCGCCAGCTCCTGGCCATCGGAATGGATGCTCACCGGATCGCCGCGCGAAAACGTACCGTCGATCGCCCGCACCCCCGCCGGCAGCAGGCTTTTCCCCGACAGAAGCGCCTTTGCCGCGCCCGCGTCCACCTGCAGCCGGCCGACCGGCACCAGCGTGCCGGCGATCCAGCGCTTTCTCGCCTGGAGCGGCGTCGCCGAGGGCAGGAACCAGGTCGAGGGCGTGCCCGCGGCGTCGATGCGCGACAGCGGGCTCATCTCGTGGCCCGAGGCGATCACCATGCGCGCGCCGCCTGCCAGCGCGATCTTTGCCGCCTCGATCTTGGTGATCATGCCGCCGCTGCCGACGCCAGACACGGGCTTCCCCGCCATCGCCTCGATCGCCGGGGTGATCTCGCGCACCTCGCGCACCCGTTCCGCGCCGGGCGTTCCGGGCGGGGCGGTGTAGAGCCCGTCGATGTCGGAGAGGAGCACGAGGCAGTCGCCCGAGAGCATCGCGGTGACGCGCGCGGCGAGCCGGTCGTTGTCCCCATAACGGATCTCCGAGGTCGCGACCGTATCGTTCTCGTTGATCACCGGGATGGCGCCCGCCTTCAGCAGCGTGAACAGTGTCGCGCGGGCATTGAGGTAGCGCCGGCGCGCCTCGGTGTCGTTGAGCGTGAGCAGCACCTGACCCGCGACGATGTCCCGCTCGGCGAGCATCTGCTGCCACGCGTGCGCGAGTGCGATCTGCCCGACCGCGGCAGCCGCCTGCTTCTCCTCGAGCTTCAATGGCCCCTTCGGCAGGCCCAGCATGCGGCGGCCGAGCGGGATCGCGCCGGACGAGACGATCACCACCTCGCTGCCCCGGCTTTTGAGGGCCGCGATGTCGTCGCCGAGCGAGGCGAGCCAGGCTCGCTTGAGCTTGCCCGCCGCCTGGTCGACGAGCAGCGCCGAGCCGATCTTCACGACGATGCGCCGGGCGGCGGAGACCTTTGCCTTCACGGCCGCCACTCCCCGTCGTCGCCATCGGCCTCCGCATCAACCTGTGCCTCGGCCACGCGCGCGGCGGCACGGGCCTGCTCGACCGTCTTGAGCAGCACAGCCATCGTCTCGGGCACGCCCTGGCCCGTCGCGCCCGACACCACGCGCGGCGTCTTGCGGACGCGGCGCTTGAAGTCGGCGAGCTTCGTTTCGAGTTCCTCCGGCAGCACGGCGTCCGCCTTGTTGAAGGCAACCACCTCGGGCTTCGTCTCGAGCCCGCCGCCGTAGGCCTTCAGTTCGCGACGGACCGTGCGGTAAGCGTCTACCGGATCATCTGCCGTCGCATCGATCAGGTGCAGGAGCACGGCGCACCGCTCGATGTGGCCGAGGAAGCGCGTGCCGAGCCCGGCGCCATCGCTGGCGCCCTCGATCAGGCCCGGAATGTCGGCGAGTACGAACGACGCCGAGCCGACGCGCACGACGCCGAGGCCGGGCGTGAGCGTCGTGAACTTATAGTCGGCGATCTTCGGCTTGGCGGCCGAGACGGCAGCGAGCATGGTTGACTTGCCGGCGTTCGGCAGGCCGACCAGGCCTGCGTCCGCGATGAGCTTGAGGCGCAGCCAGATCCAGCGCTCCTCGCCCTGTTCGCCGGGGTTCGCGTGGCGCGGTGAGCGGTTCGTCGGACCCTTGAAGTAGGCGTTGCCGAAGCCGCCGTTGCCGCCGCGGGCGATGAGCACGCGGTCGCCGATCTTCTTCAGGTCGGCGATGACCGTTTCGTTGTCCTCCTCGAGGATCTCGGTTCCCGCCGGCACCTTCAGCACGATGTCGGGCGCGTTGGCGCCGGAGCGGTTGCGGCCCATGCCCTGACCGCCCGCCTTCGCCTTGAAGTGCTGCTGGTAGCGGTAGTCGATCAGCGTGTTGAGGCCATCGACCGCTTCCACCCAGATGTTGCCGCCGCGCCCGCCGTCGCCGCCGTCGGGGCCGCCGTACTCGATGAACTTCTCGCGCCGGAAGCTGACGGAGCCGTTGCCGCCGTCGCCCGAACGCACGTACACCTTCGCCTGGTCGAGGAACTTCATGCCGCAGACCTCAGCGCTTGCCAGCGCGCGCGGGTGAGCCGCACGAGCACGGTGTCGACCGCTTCGCCCGCGCCGGCCGAAAACTGCATCTCGCGCCCCACATGCTCGAAGCCGAGCTTGTCGATGAGGATGTGCCCGGAGGCCGGGTTGTCCGCATGGTAGCCCGACGGCAGCGCGTCGAGGCCCGCGATCTCGAACGCGTGCGCGACGATCGCCGCCGCGGCCTCGGTCGCGTAGCCCTTGCCCCAGTAGGGCATGCCCAGCCAATAGCCCATGTCCATGCGGCCATTGTCGGCGCGCGTGCCGTAGCCGACCGCGCCGGCGAAACGGTCACCGTCGTCTTTCACGGTGATCGCGAAGGCGGCTCCCGGCGGCGCGGTTGACTCGACGCGTGCGATGTAGGCCAGCGCGTCCTCGAGGCCGTAGGGGTGCGGCATCAGGCCGAGGTTCCTCGCGATCGCCTTGTGGTTGGCGAGTTCGGCGATGCGCGGCGCATCCTCACGCCGTGGCGGCCTGAGGATGAGCCTCTCGGTTTCGATGCGGTCGGCGGCGAGTATCATCGAGTCCTCGCCTCGTCTGCCCGCGCACGCCCCGAAGGGAAAGCGCGGGACGTGCGGTTCACTCGGCGGCTTGCACGGCCTTCGCCGGAAGCACCGACACGAAGGTGCGCCCGCCCGCCTTCTCGCGGAACTCGACCTGGCCGGGCGCCGTGGCGAACAGCGTGTGGTCCTTGCCCATGCCGACGTTGAGGCCGGCATGCCAGCGGGTGCCGCGCTGGCGCACGATGATGTTGCCGGCGAGAACATTCTCGCCGCCGAACTTCTTCACGCCGAGGCGCTTGCTTTCCGAATCGCGGCCGTTGCGGGACGAGCCGCCTGCTTTCTTGTGAGCCATGGTGGGGTGCTCCTTGTTCCTGCCTGTCCGGCCTTACTCGGCGGCCGCCGGAGCGGCTGCCTTCGCCTTCTTCGCCGGCGCCTTGCCGCCGGTGAGGATCTCGGTGATCTTCACCGTCATCAGGTCCTGGCGATGGCCGTTCTTGCGGCGGTAATGCTTGCGGCGGCGCTTCTTGAAGATGATGACCTTGGGCCCGCGCGTCAGCGCCTGGACCTCGCCCGCGACCGTGGCGCCGGCCACCAGCGGGGCGCCGATCTCGACGGAGCCCTCGCCCGCCACCATCAGCACGTCCTTGAACTCGACGACGTCACCGGCCGCGGCTTCAAGCCGCTCGATCTCGATCACGTCGTTCTGGGCGACACGGTACTGCTTGCCGCCCGTCTTGATCACAGCATACATGGGCTGAGCCCCTTTCCGTTCTTCGTTTCCGCGCCTTCATCGGTGCCGCCGATCCCTGAAGGGCGGCGGGCTTTGGCGGATGCGCATCGGCCGCTTCTGGCGGCCTGGGCATCCTTGAACCTTGGGCAGCGATTTGTTGCTCCGCGGGCCGGATTGCCTGCGGATGCGGCCGGGTACATATCGCCAACCGCCGGAAACGTCAACGCCAATGGGGCGGAACGGCCCAGCGGACGGCCCCAAGCGGGGTTGGCAAGGCCCAAACCTTCCTGTATGAAGCCGCCTTCGCCAGTCCACCCCCTGCCGGAACCCTCCGCGGTTCGGCCGTGCGCGGGGGAAGAGCCCTAAGCGTCAGGAGAGGTGCCGGAGTGGTCGATCGGGGCGGTCTCGAAAACCGTTGTGCGCGCAAGCGTACCGTGGGTTCGAATCCCACCCTCTCCGCCACTGCTGTTCACGACGGTTGCGCAGTAACACGTCGGCTGCGATGAACAAAATAGGCAATTGATCCGATTGGTACCGAGGTGTGGAAGCCCGTCCGCAGTCCCATCCATCCAATGTTAAAAAACGTCAGCATTATAGTTCCGCTGTCATTATCGATGTAGATCCCGGGCGTAATCAGGAGAATTGCCAACAGCCAAAGTAGTTTTCGATTCAGATTTCGATCTCGTATACATAAGATAAATGCGCCAATAATGGCGAACGTCGAAATTGTTTCGGATAGCAGTGTAAGTATCCGTACGTATGGTGGGGATGTAGCGAATGGAGAGCTTGCTCCCGGCTGCTTTACTGCTGTCTGAATGGTTAATCCGATGATTGGCAAGGTCTCGGACGCTTCGCCGAATGTCGCTGACAAGAGTATCCATTCGTCTTGCGTTTCAATCTGCGCACCGATGCCGGAAGAGCTCGTCCCGTTGTTGTAGGCCGTCCACCTGTCCATAAACTGGCTAGACATCGGTGGCTTCGAAGAAAGCAAAGAGGCGAGATCATTTAGGAATGTTTCTGCACCCGGTATCCCGGGCTTAAGCAATGCGTTTGCAGACGCCATGTCTTGCGATACAAGTTTCGCTACCAACGCACCCAGGATCTTTGCCTCTTGAGTCGAATTCACCTGACTCTGTGTCAGAGGCATTCCGCAACTGCTCATCAAAACCAACAAGATCATCAAGATCGCGCGTCGGAGCAATAACGCACTAGGACTGGGCGTGTCCCCGTAAGGATTCCCTGCAATGTCCACATGCTCACCAAGCGCGAACCGGCGGCTCGAAGGTGGGATTCTTCTGCCTTCCTTACGTAACGGCATGGCAGATCTTAAAACAACGAAGCTCTTTGCTCAAACCAAATTGCGTCTGGCAGCCTGGCGGCCGGCCTCTAAACAAGAACCCCGACCACTTGGCCGGGGCGTTCGCCTTGCAGCGCGTGGAATGATTGCGTCGTCGAGCGGTCAAGCTGGCGTGACCGAATTACGCCTCTTGCGCGAGGCGATGCCGAGGACGGCGATACTGGTGGCAAAGAGTGGAAGAGCGGCGGGGAGTGGAATCTGCGCGGAGGGAGGATCCACAGTTTCATCGAAGCTGCTTACGACGAGCTTCTGTACATTCAGAAAGCCATTTGCCTTGCCAGAGATGTTAAATGTGCCCGTTGAAAGCGACTGATCCGATGAAAGATATTCGCCCAGAACGGTCAGGCTGTCCGGAAAGGTGGTCAAGCGGCTTTGCAGTATAGCAGTCAGTGAATCTGCTCCAACAGCATCCGTCACGAAGCTATTGGGGGCAAGAGTCTGGACGCTGTTCGGAGTTGGAAACGGAAAACTCCTGACGGCTGTACGATCCTCTTGGCCGGCATTGATCGTGACTGGAATAGACCCCCCGATACTGAGGGTCGCCTTTACGAGCGGGGTGGGCTTGCCGAAGTATGGATCAGAAGGTGAGGATCCGCCCACCAATTGAGCGAACTTACCTCCGGTGGGCACGAGTGTGTCTCCAGCCGAAAGGGTACCGAGAAGGGTGTCGAAAATGAAAATCGCCTCGAACTCTTTGCCCTCCAGGTTTTCACCTACTCCGAAGGCGCCGAGGTCGCCGCCACGACTGACGGTGCCGGTGTAGGTTTGCTTTATCAAGGCCGCGTGCGCCGGTGTAACGCAAAGGGCTACGATCACGAGCGAATTTGCTAATGAGAATAGCTTCATCTGATTACTCCTGTTGAAGCGCGGAAGGAGACTCCGGTTTGTTAGCGGATTAAAACTCTACGAGAACTTCGACTCGTCTTTGCATGAAAATTTTTTGGTCTTCTTTACATGAAGAAATATCGCCCTATCAAATCGAGCACAATATGCTGCGACCGCTTGTTGGAATTACTTTTCTAATCGTGGATGCCTTACGTAAACACTACAGAGCGTCCAGCCTTACCGGTCGATGGCTGTCTCGAGGTTCAAGCAACAGAGGAGGCGGCGCGGCGCCCGCCGGGGTGGACATTCGATCTCAATTGCTCGGAGGCACGTAGAGCAGGGCGTTTCCGAATAGAGAGATCACAAGCCCATACTCCGCCACGCGATTGGGTATGAAGGAGGCGATCCAACTCGGTGTGAAGGCAACCCAGTCAATCAGCGTTTGGCCGGGCTCGCTCAGGTAGCCGAACAGGTAGAGAATGCTCCCCGCGATCGTCGCGGCCCAGCCAAGCAGCTTTATCACCACGCTTTGCCCTTCCCTACAGCCGTCGCCTCGCGTGCACATGCAACGCGCCTCGCAGAGGGTCAACGAGATATCTCTCCGGTGACAATACAGCCGACGCCAATCAATTGGACTCCCGGTTGCGGGGAAAGCTGCTCGCGACGATATCGCCGAGCGTCACCTCGCGGGACACGCCCTCCACGCGCTCGCTGAACCCGTCCGCGCGCAGCAGGTCCCGCACGGAGCCCACGGCGCCGATCACGCGCAGGCGGATGCCGTGCTTCTCGAGGTCGTCGTGAAGCCTGTGCAGCATGCCAACGCCGGCAAGGTCCATCATCGGACAGGACGAAAGATCGCACACGACGAGCCGGCACGGTGTTGGACCGCCGGCCTTTACGCATGCGAGAACGGTGTCGAGAACCTCGTCCGCGTTGACGTAGATGAGCGACGCCTCCGGCCGGAACGCGAGGATGCCCGGCAGCGGTTCGTTGTCGGGATGGCGCGTCGTGTCGGAATAGAGGTCCGTTCCCGGAATGCGGCCGAGAAAGCCGACATGGGGGCGCGAGACCCTGAGCAGCATCAGGATGATGGACGCCACGGCTGCGAGAAGAATGCCGTCGAGAATCCCGAGCAGCAGGACGGAGACGAGCGCGATCGCGGCGGCGAGGAAATCCGTGCGGCTCACGCGCGCCATCGACGCCAGCGCCGGGAAGTTGATCAGCCCGGCAACGGCGGTCAGCACGACGGCCGCCAGAACCGCCTTGGGCAGGTTCTCGAGATAGCCGGTGAGGAATAGGAGGCACAGGCCAAGCGTCAGAGACGCGAAGACGAGCGCGAGCGGCGTGTGCGCCCCGGCCTTGTCGTTCACCGCCGATTGCGAGAGGCCGCCCGCCACCGGGTAGCCCTGCCCGAAGGCGACGGCGAGGTTGGCGGCGCCGAGCCCGAGGAATTCCTGGCGGGGGTCGAGGTCGTAGCCGTGCTTCGTCGCGAACGCGCGCGCCGCCGAAACGCCCTCGATGTACGCCAGCAGCAGGACGCCGCCGGCGAGGGGAAAAATCCCCTCGACGTCGCTCGGCCGCAGCGCCAGCGCATGGAAGGCGGGAAGCCCCGACGGGATCAGGCCCGTCACCGGCACGCCCAGCGCCGGAAGACCAAGGATCGTCGCCGCGAGGATTGAAACGATGACGACCCCCAGCGCCACCGGTCGGCCGGGCAGGAAGCGGTCGCCGAGTTTCAACGCGAGGATCGCCACAATGCCAACGAGGAGAACCAGGGGCTTCGTCTGCGGTATCTGGCCGGCGAACGCGATCATCCGCTCGATGAAGTTGTGTCCGCCGCCGGGCAGTCCGAAGAGGCTCGGGAGCTGGGTCATCGCGATCGTGATGCCGGCGCCGGCCTTGAAGCCTACGAGGACGCTGTCGCTGATGAGTTTGACCAAAACGCTCAGGCGCAACGCCCAGGCGATGAAGCAGAGCATCGCGACGGTGAAGGCCGCGAGGCTCGCGATCTCGACGTAACGCTGGGCGTCGCCGGCAGCCATCGCGGAAACGGTACTTGCGATCATCAGCGAGATGGCGGAGGTCGGGCCGACCGCCATCTGCCGCGACGAGCCGAGCAGCGCATAGCCCAACCCGCCGAGCAGGTAGCCGTAGATGCCGACTTGCGGCTCGAGCCCCGCGAGCGTCGCATAGGCGAGCGAGACGGGAATGGCGTAGGCCGCGAGCGTGACCCCGGCGATCAGGTCCCCGGTGAGCCACGCCGGCTGATAACCCGAAAGCCAGCGGGCCGGCGGAAGCAGCGCAAGGCCATGCGCACGAACGGAGGGCGTTGAGGACGCACTCATGGCAGCTTAGTGGAACCGATCAGCCTTCTTCCTTGAAGGCCGTGATCTTGCCCTTGCGAACGGCTGCCTTGAGCGCGGCGTGGTCCCGCTCCGCCTGGTCGGCGTACGAGACGGCAAACTTCCCCATCGCCTTGTCGAAGGCGTCGCTCGAGGCGCCGAGATAGCCGGCGACCATCGACACGTCGCACACCTTCGCATGCGCCCGCGCCAGCGCCCAGCCGCAGGCCCTGGCATATGCCTCCATGAGCTCCGCGTTGAAGCTCTCGATCATCGGTTTGATCTTGGCGTCGCGAAGCTGCCGCACGTAGAACTGCCGGCCGTTCGGCGCGGTCACCCAGCCGAGGAAGATGTCGGACACCGGCTGCATCAGGCGCTGCCCCATCACCACGCGCTGGCCCGCGTGCGGGTACACACTCTTGCCGGCGTAGGGCTCGAGCACGGACTGCGCCGCTTCCTTGAACTGCAGGAACAGGGGATCGTTCTGCGGCGACATCAGGAGCGCGATCCAGCAGCGCCTGCCGACGCTGCCGATCCCGACCACCTTGATGGCGGCATCGAGCACCCGGTAGCGGTCGAGCAAGGCACGGCGATCGTCGGACAGCGTTTCCCGATAACTGGTGAACACGGCCCGCAGGATCTCCTGGAACTCCGGCGTCTTGGCGTGCTCGGGATGATAGATCAGCGGCGGCTGCTCGCGGATTCGGATCTTTCCGCCCACCGGTTCGGCGAGCTTCGGAAAATCGAGTTCCGACCCCGAGCCGGACATGGCGGCCTCGACGCGCGCGACCACGTTCTTCTGGTGGGACTCCGGGACGAACCCCAGGAACTGCTCGGTCGTCACCTTCTGGTACCAGGATTCGAGCGGGTCCATTCGCGCGAAGTCGTTGATCCGCTTGCGATAGGTGCGTGCCGCCGCAACCGCGTGGTCGCGCGCCTGGCGGTCGCTGATCCCGATCGCTCGTCCGGCGAGGACGACGGATGCGACCAGACGCTTCACGTCCCATTCCCACGGCGCGGGCAAGGTCTCGTCGAAGTCGTTGATGTCGAAGATGACGTTCCGCTCAGGAGTCGCGAACCCGCCGAAGTTGGCGAGATGGCAGTCGCCGCAGGCTTGGACGGTGATGCCCGTGTTCGGCATCCGGCCGAGATCGCTTGCCATGATCGCCGCCGATCCGCGAAAGAACGCAAACGGGGATTGAAGCATGCGCCCGTACCGCATCGGTACGAGCTCCGGAATCCGCTCGGCATCCGATTGCTGCAGAAGCGCGATCGGATCGGGCCGCTCATCGTGCGCCTTCCACACCGCGTGGCCTTCGCGTTGGAGCTTCTCGCGCACGCCTTTCCCCGCCGCCAGACGATCGTCGAGCGAGGGAATATGGGAGAGATCGGCAATCGTTGCCGCTTCGACGGTTGCCCGGGTCGTCTTGGCGACTGTGCTTTCGTCGTTCATCAAGAAGTACTCCTGATCGAGAACGGATGAAACAGTATCGAATATCCAGTCAAAGTGCTTGATCCAAATCAAGTATTGTTCTTTCCCGGGAAGCTATCGAAGTATCGGGAGGAGCGGCGCCAGGTCTTAGCCGGGCCATCCTCGAAAAACTGACGGCAAGAACGGATGCACCGACACAGCTCAGGTCCGGCTCCATGAACTGGCAGCGGCGGTATCAGCTCCGGAGCTACCTGCGGTCGTCGTCGTGGTTCGTGCCGTTCCTCGCGCTGCTCCTGGAGCAGGTGGTTTTCCGGGCGGCGCTCTGGGTCGAGTCGAGCGCGGTGTGGGTTCCCGTTTGGCCGATGGATCTCGCCGGCACCCAGGCGACGCTCCAGTCGATCATCACGTTCACCTTGTCCTTCATCGTCTTCACCTTCGGGTCGATCCTGGTCGCGATCCAGGTCGCGGGCGGCCAGCTGACCTCGCGCGTGATCGCAACCGCACTCCTGCGCGACAACACGATCCGGTTTTCCGTGGGGCTGATGGTGTTCACGCTGCTCTTCGCCATCGGAACGGTCGGCAGGAGCAGCGGCGACGTGCGGCACCTGCTCGTGTGGATCTGCGCGCTGCTCGGCATCGCCTCGATCGCGGACTTCCTCTACCTCATCGATTATGCGGCGCGGCTGTTGCGACCCGTGAGCATCGTTGCGCGCGTTGCCGATGACGGCCTGGCCGTGATCGACACCGTGTACCCCGAAGCGATCGTCGCCGAGGATCCGCGCGGAGCGAAGGCACCGGCCGTCCATCGACCTGGCCGCGTCGTCCGCCATCAGGGCACGTCGGCCGTCGTGCTTGCCATCGATATCCAGTCGTTGATCGCCACCGCCCAGCGGCTCGACAGCGTGCTCGAGATCGTGCCCCGGATCGGCGATTTCATCGCCGACGGCGAACCGCTGATCATCATCCACGGCCAGCCGGAGGAGGTCGACGAGGAAGGGCTGCGCAACCTCGTCGCCACCGGTCCCGAGCGCACGATCGAACAGGACTCGACCTTTGCATTCCGGGTCATCGTCGACATCGCAATCAGGGCGCTGTCGAAGGCGATCAACGATCCGACCACGGCAGTCGTCTCGATCGACCAGCTGCAGCGCATGCTGCAGCGCGTCGGCACGCGGAACCTGCACGACGAGCGCATCTTCGACCGCGGCGGAATCGTTCGCGTGCTGCTGCCGACACCGAACTGGGAAGACTTCGTAGAGCTCTCGTGCCGCGAGATCCGGCTTTACGGGGCCGAGAACTTCCAGGTTGCACGCCGGCTGCGGGCGATGATCCAGACCCTCAAGGCGGTGCTTCCGAAGGCGCGAAAGCCCGCGCTCGATCTGGAACTGCGGCTCCTCGATGCGGCGATTGCCAAGAGCTATCCGCTCCCCGAAGACGCGGCGCTTGCCCGCATCGCGGACACGCAAGGCCTGGGCGGAGCGTCGTCGTGAAGCAAACCGCGATCGAGGGGAGAACACCGAGGGTTCGCGAACGGGCGCTCGATCCCGTTTCGCGGGCGAGCGAGGTGCTGTTCGGTCTCATCATGGTGCTGACCTTCACCAACACGTTCGGGGCAGCAACCGCCGAGCGGGCCGACGTGCGCCTGATGATCGCCGGCGCGCTGGGCTGCAACGTGGCATGGGGCATCATCGACGCCATCTTCTACCTGATGGGCATGGTGGGCGACCGGGCCATCGGCAAGCGCACGGTCGCTGCCGTGGTGTCACACGCCGATCCCGCCGAAGCCCGTGCCCTGATCGCCGACGCCATGCCGCCCGTGCTGCGCGACACGCTCGATCAGCGCGACTACGAGCGGATGCGGCAGGCGCTCGTCCGGAAGCCGCTCGACCAGTTGCAGCCGTGGCCCGTGCGCCAGGACAGGCTCGCGGCGTTCGGCGTGTTTCTCCTGGTGTTCCTCTCCACCCTGCCCGTCGTGCTGCCCTTTGTCGTCGTACGTGATGCAGCGCTGGCCCTTCGGATCTCGAACGGCGTCGCGATGGGGCTCCTGTTCCTGACCGGATACGCCTTCGGCAGGGAGGCCGGCCGGCCGATCCTCATCGGCATGGCGATGGTGCTGATCGGGACGTTGCTCGTCGCGATGACGAACGCCTTGGGAGGGTGAGCATGGCCGCAGCAAGCAGCCTAACGACCGAGGGATTGAAAACGCCGCGCGCGGCTGCCGTGGCGGGCATCGTCTTCTCGATCCTCCTGATGCTGACCTTCGCGCTGGTGTGGAGCGCCATCCCCGCCGATCCGCTCGAGCCGGGGGCCTGGCTTGCGACGAGCCTCGACAGGGTCTCTCTCGCCCTGGGGCTGATGCCGATCGCGGGCGTTGCGTTCCTGTGGTTCATCGGGGTCGTCAGGGACCGGATCGGCGCCCGGGAAGACCGCTTCTTCGCCAGCGTCTTTCTCGGCAGCGGGTTGCTGTTTCTTGGCCTGATGTTCATCGCCGCAGCGATCATGGGGGCGATCATCACCACCTACACGCTGATGCCGGGCGAGCTCATTCACTCGGCGAGCTTTCCGATCGCGCGCTCGTTTGCGTTCATCATCGTCAACTTCTATGCGGTGAAGATGGCGGCGGTCTTCATGGTGATGACGTCGACGCTCGCCTTGCGGACACAGTTCGTCGCACGCTGGCTGGCGCTCCTCGGATACGTGCTCGCCCTCTGCCTGCTGCTTGGGAGCCAGCGGTTCGCCTGGGCGTTTTCCGTGTTCCCGCTGTGGGTGCTGCTGCTCAGCGTGTACATTCTGATCGACAACTTTTCCCGTGCACCCGAGATGCACTGAGGCCCAAAGCGTCCTCCCCCTGTCCCAGCCCTAACTGCGTGACCGGCCTGCAGCCATCCTGGCCACATGCCGCGCATAGAGGACGCGGCCGGCGAACCGCCGCAAGGATCCGTTCTGCAACAGGGACGCCGGCGCGAGATTGAGCGTTCGCTCGTACAGGTTCGGCCGGTACCTTGAGGAGCTCGCCCCCTCGGTCGCAAGCTGATCGAGCAGCGGACCGATCCGGAAAAATGCCACGGCCTGCCCTTCGCACGTCGTCGCCATCACCCCTGCATCCTGCGTAAAATCAAGACCCTTGGGTCCGCCTTCGCCGCGCCCTTCGAATCGAAAGAACGTTTCATCCGGCACGACCCGGGCTGAAACGACCGGGCTCTTCCAACCGCGCCAAGCTCCGGTCGGCGATCGGTAGATGTGGATCATGGGCGCGCCGGCATCTGCGACGATAACGAACTCGCAGTTGCGCACGAAACGAACGCCATGGGGATACCCGCAGCCCGCGATCTTGCTGACCGGGTTGTTCGAATAGGAAGCAAACAGATCGACGCGATGCTTGTTGTGGTTGCTGACGGCGAAGTAGGTTCCACCGCGGGCGGCGGTTACGCTGTCCGGTACGTCCAGTCCGCTTCCGAACACTCGCTGCTCTTCGGCTTGTTCCCAACGGCGCGACCGGACGAGCCGGTGGCGAGAGACGGTGTGGACGTAGTTGTTGCAAACGAGAACATCCACCTGATCCGCATCGATCCAGTTCACGCACACGGACCCCGGCGTCTTGAGCGTTTTGGCATCGCTCGACTGAAGCACTCGGATCGGTTCGACAGTCACCCTGGCACGCCCGGGTTGAAATGCAGGAACGTCGAAAACGGCTACTTTCCCGCCGCGGCTGGCGACGATCACGGTATCATTGTCAAGCCAGGCAACGCCGTGTGGCAGCCGTATATGCTCGGAGACGACTTCTATGCAGTTGGACGACGTTATCCTGTCGCTCGACGTGTCTCGTTTGAAATCCACAAACAGCAAACTGTGTTTCCGGAAGCCCGCAATCACCAGCCTGGTCTGATCCGGCGAAAACTCGATGTCTTCGGTTCTGCCCATATCCGCGAGCGCCTCTTTTACGGGCTCGGCCGGCTCGTAACTGTAACGCGACAGTTCAATCGTATGGGAAGACATGGGCTTAAACCCCTCGATTCTTCAGTTCTACTTCAATGATTGGACGCCAAAATCCTGTCTGACAATCGACGCATCAAGCTTTTGTTAATTTTGAAGACAAATACGCCAAGATTGACGGCGGATACAGCCAGAACTCCAGCCAATTCGCCGCTTGAGCCTGTCCTCCGGCGCCTCCTGCTTCAGCCTGGTGTCAGTATCCCGGTGCATAGACAGGGTGGGATGGTTGAGTGGGCGTCCGTCGAGTACGCTTCCCAAGCTGAAAGTGCCATGCATGCCGAACGATGGGCTGACGTGTATCGTCGGTGCAAACGACAATCGCCGCGCCGCGGCTGAACGCTTCGTTGCAAACGCGTACCGGCGCGAATTCGCGACACATCCCGGGACTCATTATCCGGAACTCTTGTGCCATTGGTCTCGGAACGGCACGCTTCGCGCCGCCTGTGGACTGCGACACGCGTCCGGCGGTCCGCTCTTTCTCGAACAATACCTCGACGCGCCGGTCGAAGCGGCGTTGAGTGAAGCGTTCGGAATGCCGGTCCTGCGTCGTTCGATCGTCGAGATCGGCAGCCTCGCCTCCGAAGAACCTGCCGCGCTGTTCGAACTCGTAGGCGCCGCCGCCGAACTGATCGTGGCGCGCCGTGGCCTCTACGGGGTGGTGACCGCAACCGGAAGCGTCCAGCGGCTGTTTCGCCAGCTCTCGCTGCCGACCGAGACGCTCGGGCCCGCGCGGCCCGAACGGCTGCCGGACGGCGGGCGCGGCTGGGGCACGTATTACCAGCATTCCCCGATGGTGCTCGCGGGTTTCATGCCCGATTGCATCATGGCCCTGTGGTCGCGACGCCCGCGGACCCGGCTTGTGCCGCTCTACACGGCTCTGGCAGCCGTGTGATGAGCGCGCTGTTCGATCGGATCGAAGAGCACGCCCGCTCCGTGCCGGAGCGGCCCGCCCTGCGCGGCAGCGGCGTGTCGATCCGCTACGGCGAACTCGAAGACACGATCCGCCGGACTGCGGAACTCCTTTCCCGCTTCGTACCCGACGGTCGCCCGGTGGCCTGGATCGCCGACAACGGACCCGGGCCAGCGCTGCTTGACCTCGCGCTTGCGTATATGGGGCGCACGAGCCTTCCGATCCCGCCGTTCTTCAGCGACGACCAGCGCTGGCACGTGCTGCAGGACGCCGGCGCGGGCACGCTCCTGATCCAGGGGGCGCCCTCGGCATCGGCCCCCTTGTCGATCGCGAGCTCCTCGTTCGAGGTTCGCCGGCTCGCGCCGCCTGCGGTGGCTCTCCCCGAGGGTACGGCAAAGGTCACGTACACCTCGGGATCGACCGGCAGGCCCAAGGGCGTGTGCCTGTCGCAGGCGACACTCGAAGCGACGGCTGCCGCCGTCGTAGAGGCGGTGGGCATCGGGACTGCGGGCGTCCATTGCCCTGTGCTTCCGCTCGCCGTGCTGCTCGAGAACGTCGCAGGCCACTACGCCGTGCTGATGGCGGGCGGTACGTACCGGTGCGAGCCGCTCGCCACGCTCGGCCTCGGGAGACCGTTCGCGCCGGAGTTTGCGCGCATGGCGGAGGCGCTCTTGGCCGCCGAGGCGACCAGCACGATCCTCGTGCCGGAATTGCTGCGCGGGCTGATCGGCGCGCTCGCCGGTTCGCATGGCCGCCTTCCTGCGATGCGGTTCGTCGCCGTGGGCGGCGCCCGCGTCGCGCCGCGCCTCCTCGCAGCAGCCGCCGCCGTCGGGCTTCCCGTCTACGAAGGCTACGGCCTCACGGAAGCGGGGTCGGTCGTCTCCCTCAACACGCCCGAGGAATGTCGGCCAGGCTCGGTGGGCCGCTTCCTGCCCCATGTCGACGCTGACGTGACGTCCGACGGTGAGCTCTTGCTGCGCCGTCCGCTCTTTCTCGGGTACACCGGTTCTTCGCTCCCCCCGCAAGCCCATGCGACCGGTGACCTCGTGCGGATCGACGCCGAGGGCTACCTGGCGATCGAGGGCCGCCGGTCGAATGTTCTAATCACCGGCTTCGGACGCAACGTGTCGCCGGAATGGGTCGAAAGCGAACTCCTGGCGCAACCCGCCATCGGGCAGGCAATGGTCGTCGGCGACGGCGCCGCGCAGTTGGCGGCCCTCCTCGTCCCCGCGTCGACCAGCGTCGGAACGGACGCGATTGCGGCGGCGGTCGATGCCGCGAACCGCACGCTGCCCGCGTATGCACAGGTGGGCGCCTGGCGGGTCGTGCCGCCCTTCGCGCCGCATAACGGCCTCGCGACGGCGAACGGCCGGCTGAAGCGCGAGACGATCAGCGCTGCCCACGCCTCCCTCATCGCCACCATGATCGGAGCATCCGATGACCTTCTTCGACCGGCTCACCTCGGCGACCGCCCCGCAGCGCCAGTACCTGCTCGAGACGCAGCAGATCCGCGACGGGCTCGCCGGGCGGATCTCGCGTGAGACGTATGTCGCCTACCTCGGCGAGGCCTACCATCACGTGAAGCATACCGTGCCGCTGATGCAGCACGCCAAGGCGCGGCTCGGCGACCGGCAGCGGTGGCTCGAACCCGCGTTCGACGAGTACATCGCGGAGGAGAGCGGCCACGAGCTCTGGATTCTCGACGACATCGCCGCTGCGGGCGGCGACGCCGACGCGGTACGCACCGGGGAGCCGCAAATGGCGACCGAATTCATGGTCGCGTACGCCTACGACTTCATCCAGCGGGTCAATCCGGTGGGATTTTTCGGCATGGTGTTCGTGCTCGAAGGGACCAGCACGCACCTCGCCACCGCGGGCGCGGAAGCCATCGCCCGATCGCTGAAACTGCCGCCCACCTGCTTCCGGTATCTCACCTCGCACGGCTCCCTCGACATCGAGCACATGCGGTTCTTCGAAACGCTCGTGAACCGCATCGAAGAGACGGGCGACCAGGCGGCCATCGTCCACATGGCGCAACGGATGTTCGTGCTGTTCGCCGACATGTTCCGCGCCATTCCGCACGCCCCACAGGTGCAGCATGCGGCTTGAAGGCCTGCGGATCGTCCTCACCGGCGCTTCGGGCGGCATCGGGTCGCGGCTGTCGGGTCTGCTCGCCGCGCACGACGCAGACCTCACCATCATCGGGCGCTCGCGCGGCGTCTCCGGCGCGGCGCGCTTCGTCGAGGCGGATCTTTCGTGCGCGAAGGGGATCGTCGCTGCGTCAGATGCGATGACGAGGCTTTCGCCCGACGTGCTCGTGCACCTCGCTGGCGCGCAGCGCTTCGGCGCGTTCGAGACGCAAGGCGCCGTGCAGATGCTGCGCGACTATCATGTGAACCTCCTCGCCCCTGCGCTCCTCACCCGCGCGGCGCTTCCCGGGATGAAGGAACGCGGCTTCGGTCACGTGCTGTTCGCCGGCTCGGTGTTCGGCTCGATCCCGTTCGCGCATTTCGCGTCCTATTCGAGCGCGAAGGCCGGGCTTGCGGCGCTCGCGACCGCGCTGCGGCGCGAATGCGCGCGTGACAACGTGACGTTCACGCTCGCAACGCCGCGTGCGGTCGACACCGCCATGGCGACGCCTGCCATTCGCCAGTTCGCAACGATGGCCGGCTTCTCCTTCGACAACGCCGACGTGGTCGCCCAGCGTCTGTTCCGCGCGATCGCGGGGCGGCGCGCGTCCGTTTCGCCGGGGTTTCCCGAAAGCGTCTTCATGCGCCTCAATGCGTTGGCGCCTTCGCTGGTCGGACGCGCGCTCGCCCGGACCGATCGCAAGGCGCGCTCGCTGCTCGACTCGTATCCAGAAACGGAGGGACCTCGTTCATGAACGGAACGACACGACTTGCGGCGATCCTCACGGCCGCGACGATTTTTGGCGGCGCGGCATCGGCCTCGGACACCGCCGGAGTCGATGCCGCAGTGCACGGCATCGCGCTCAAGTGGGAGCACATCAAGTTCGCGGTGAAGGATTCCTCCGAGCAGTTGAAGGAGATCGACGCGCTCGCACAGGAAGCAAAGGCCGTCGTCGACAAGTTTCCCAACCGTCCTGAACCGGTGATCTGGGAGGGCATCGTGACGAGCGAGGAGGCCGGCATGGCGAGCATGTTCTCGGCGCTCGGCTACGCCAAGCAGGCGCGCGACATTCTCGAACGCGCCTACAAGGAAAGCCCCGCGGCGCTTGACGCCGGCGCCCCGACGAGCCTCGGCGTCCTCTACTACCGTGTTCCGGGATATCCCGTCGGCTTCGGCGACAAGTCGAAGGCGCGCTCGCTTCTCGAGGAGGCGGTCCGCCTTGCGCCCGATGGCCTCGATGCGAACTACTTCTACGCGGACTTCCTGATGACCCAGAAGGAGTACGCCAAGGCGAAGCAGGTCCTCGAGCACGCGCTCACCCTCCCGCCACACCCCGACCGCCCGCTCTGGGACACGAACCGGCGCATCGTCATGAAGCAGATGATCGCGCAGATCGACGCGGGCGGCTGACGCCTTGGCCACGTGACCTTCTGGGAGCGCATCGGCGCGCAGCTGCGCCGGCCGCACGGCCGTAGCGGCGAAGCGCTCGCCGCGGTGATGCGCGTCGTGAACGCGGCCGCCTACCGCGCCGCCCTCAAAGCCCTCGCGCTACAGGCTGGCGAAACCGTGCTCGAGGTCGGCTGCGGCGGTGGTGACGGCGTCGCGGCCCTTCTGCGCTGCAAGCCTGAAGCGGTCGTCGGTCTCGACGCGTCGGCAACGATGATCGCCCGTGCGCGCCGCCGCAACGGGGGCGCCGTCGCCGCCGGTCTCCTCGACCTGATCGAGGCCGACGCTGCAGCAATCCCGCTTGCGTCGAACAGCGTCGATGCGGTGCTTGCAGTGAACGTCGCTTACTTCTTCGACGATCCGGGCTGCCTGCAGGAGATCCACCGTGTGCTCAAGCCCGGCGGCCGTGTAGTCCTTTACGTCAGCGACCGCAGCGTCATGCAATCATGGCCGTTCGCGGGGGCTGAAACGCATCGGCTCTATGACGCTGCCTCCTTGCGGGCCGCGCTCGTCGAGGCAGGATTTGCCACGGGCAGCACGCGCGTTGTCCGGCTGCGGGTCGGCGGCGTGCCCGGGCTCGTCGCCGTCGGGCTGCGTGCGCAGGCGGGCACCCGAGACCGCAGCGAAGACCGGTCAGACTGTGGTCGCATCTTGTCGCATTAGCGTCACGATCCAGAACCTGCTAACAGCTTGGGTCAGGACGGCGAGCGGCATCATTTGGGAGACAATGATGGCGGCCACCGCTGCGGCACCCTCGAAACGCCGGGTCGAGATCGACACGGACACCTATTCCCCGCGCGAGATCCAGCTCGGGCAGGCGCTGGCGCACGACACGCTGCGCTGGATGATGCAGCTGTGCACCAAGCACGGCCTGCCGCACGAGCTCGTGGCGAAGCAGCTGATCGTCGAGACGGCCGCCGGGTTGATGGCGTTCGTCGAAACCTGTTCGGATATCGAGGCGTTGCTCAAGGATACGCTGCCGGACATCGCCATGCGCGCGAAGGAATTCAGGAGAGAGACGGATCATTGATCGACACGTGCCGGAGAATTGCGTTCGTTGCCCTCGCGGCGTTCGTCCTGCTCAATTCGCCCGTCTACGGACAATCTGTCCAATCGCCGCCGCAGCTTGCGGCGCCGCCGGCGTACGTGAAGGTCGAATGTCCCAGGGCCGCGCTGGTGATCGGCCTATTCGGGCAGAGCAATTCGGCGAACTACGTGCAGCCGCCGTTCAGCGGGACGGTCCCCGACACCCTCTACCAGTATGACTGGAAAACGGATGCCTGCTACCGCTACCGGGAACCGTTGCTCGGGGCGGACAATACGCACGGCAGCACCATCACGCCCGCCGCGGTGGCTCTTGCGCGTTCCGTGAAGCGGCCAGTCGTCATCGCGCCGTTCGGCGTCGGCGGCACGTCGGTGCTCGCCTGGGCGTACGGCTTCCTGGCGCAGCAGCAGACACTGGCGCTCGCGCGCCTGAAGCAGCACGGCCTCGCGCCGCAGGCCTTTCTCTGGCATCAGGGCGAGGCGGACGGAGGCGACGGCAAGCGTACGGCCGAGGACCTCGCCCGCCTGCCGCACTTCGCCCCGCCGCAGGAGCGGGACTTCAACTTCGGCCTGAGCGAAAGCGCATACCGCCTGGCGCTCACGACGGTCGTTCGGCGAACGCTGAAGGTTTTTCCACAAGCCGCGTTCGGCATTGCGCTCGTCTCGAACTGTGGGGGCGAACCAGTGCGGAAACAGCTTCGCGCAGCCCAGCGATCGGTCGTCCGGTCCGTCCCGCGCGCCTTCGTCTCGGCCGACAGCGACCACATCTCGGGACCGCAGAACCGGTACGACGGCTGCCATTTCTCGCAGGCCGGCGCGGAACGTCTGTCGGAGCAGTACCTGGCAAGTCTCAGGAAAGCGCTTCGCCTGCGCTGAGCCCGCCCTTGCCAACGCGTGCAACGAGCGTGACGTCGTGAGCGCCTGCGAGCAGCGCCTGCGCGAGGAGCAGGAAATGGCGAACTACGTCGACGGCAGCATCGAGCGCGTCACGCATGTCTGCGTCGAGAAAGCGACGACGGGCGAAGAGGGTGGCGCGGGCGTGATGTAGAACTTCCGGAAAGCAAAGCCGCCGGTCGGGGAACCGACCGGCGGGGAATTCGATCGTGTTTCGGAGTCATCGCGCTTACTTCAGCGCGCCGCCGATGCTGCCGAACACGGTGGTCAGGCCGGTCTCGATCGCCGGAAGAGCGGCGACGAGCGCGAGGCCCGTGGCGGCGGCAATCAGGCCGTACTCGATCGCCGTGGCGCCGGACTCGTCCTTGAAGAAGCGGGAAATCATGGTCATGGGGGCTACCTTTCTGTGCAAGACTGGATGCCGATTGCTCACCGGCATGTCCGCAAATCTAGCGGCCATTTATTGCTATACTTTTGTCCGGTAGTTGGAATCTCAGGACGACAAATACTAAAACTCTTAACTTTCAAAATTTACCTGGAGGCACAAGAATCGGGAGAATCCCTGGCAATTCAGTTGCGTTATACTTTCAAAGACAATTGCATGTCTTGTTTTAACAAATCTCGTATATACTTAGGGTTACAGGAATTTCATGGATAAACTACTTTTGGTAGAATCGAGCTCACAATCGAGACCATGAGCCCTTCGATCGTGGTTAGCGCAGTCCTAACGGCGCCGCGTCAAGCAGATAGATATCCTCCAGTCCGTCGACCTCGTCGATGTGGGTCCCCACCTTCCGCGCGCCCAATTTCCGCGCCATCGCCTGCGAGGCCTCGTTGTCCGGCCGGATCGAAAGCCTCACGACCGCGATGCCGCCGGGCGCTGTCGTATGATTCAGGAACGTTCGTACTGCCTCTTCGGCGAATCCCTTGCGACGAAAACCGGGAAAGATCTCGTAGCCGAGTTCGATCGAACCGTCATGGGGCGGCGCGTGGCAATTGAGGTAGCCGACCATCTCCAGCGTCTCCGCCAGGGCAACGGCGCGGATCGACCAGGAGCGAAAGGCCGGATCGCGACGCTCCTGTTCCAGCCGCATCGCGGCAAGCCATTGCAGAGCGAGCCACTCCTCGGGGACGTGCAGACCGAGCAGACTCTCGACGCGGTCGAGGTTGCTCTCGACCGTTGCCCTGAGAACGTCCCGCCCCATCAAGCGCAGCAGCAGCCGCGGCGAGCGGATGTCGTCGTCGCGTTCGGATTTGCGGAAGGGCTGCACGCCGCGGCGGTGCTTCGTCATGGATGCCGTCGTGACACGGTTTCAAGGGGCCGCCAAGGTCGTACGAAAGGCCGCAGCACGGACTCCATCCGTGCCGCGGCCTCCTTTTTCGCGAGCGTCAGGGAGAGGTCGTGGTCCCGGTGGTTCCCGTCGAACCGGTGGTGCCCGTCGAACCAGTGGTCCCCGTCGAACCGGTGGTCCCCGTCGAACCGGTGGTCGAGGTCCCGGTCGATCCGGTCGCGCCGGTTCCGGTGGTCCCCGTCGATCCCGTCGTCCCCGCTGAACCCGTCGTGCCAGTACCCGTCGTATTGGTGCCCGCAGCGCCGGTCCCCGACGTCGTCGTACCCGTGGTCCCGGTGGTCCCGGTCGTGCTTGTGTCGCCAGTGGTCGTCGTTCCGCTCGTCCCGGCGGTGCGCGATGCGGTGTGGAACCAGCCGGCCGCCCAGCCGATGATCAAGATGGCAATCACCGCCAGAACGATGGCGACGATCGTTGTTCTTCCCGTGTCGGTATCTCTCGTCTCTCTATCCCTGTTGACGTTGGGGTCCATGTCGCCTCCTTCGGTGACAATGCGCGATCCCGGCTTTCGCCGATCAACGTCGAATGGGAGGGGATGTTCCGGCCAACGCCGGTCAACTTGACGTTATGGAAAATCAGTTCGCGGCGACCGGAACCGTCACGCTGCGCTGGATCGTGTACTTGTAGGAGTTGAGGAACGGAACGCTCAACGTGCGCGAATAGCTGCCGCTGATCGTGGCAAGCTGGGTGCCGTTGCTGTTGGCGCCGACGACGACGTTCACGATGACGGAAGCATCGCTGATGTCCTTCAGTTCCGTCGAAACGAGCGTCTGCAATGCCGACTGGGTCATCGCCGGGTTGAGCTGATAGGCGCGACCGGCCTGGTCGAGCGCGTAGGTGAGGCTCGATGCGTTGTGCATGCTCCAGCCGAACCAGAAGATGCCGAGGATCGACATGATCAGGGCGGGTGCGACGAACCCGAACTCGATCGCGGCACTGCCGCCGTGATGCTTGCGCAAGCGCTCAAGAAAGCTCGGTCTCGATCGTTCAGCGGACACGGGTGGTCAACTCCACGGCCACGGGTTTGCTCGCCATGTGCAACGTGTCGGTCCACGTCCCGGTGAGCCGCACGGTGACGAACGTCTGCGGCGGCTGCTGCGTCGTGGCGCACAGCGTCGTGCAGGAGGAGGATGCGCCGGCGCACGTGCAGGCGCGCGTCACTTGTGCGCTGGGGCTCGACGGTTTGGCGGACGTCCACACCGTGTTGGCGATGTCGAGCGCCTTCGCGTCGCTCGTGCCGCCGCGCAGGATGTAGTTCTGCGCGGCCGTCGCCGCTTCGCGCATCCCTTCGTAGGTGCGGTAGAGCGACCAGCCGTTGTAGAGGGCGACAACGATGATCGCGAGCATCGGCATGATGAGAGCGAACTCGATGCCCGAGACTCCAAGCGCGCAGCGCGACAGACGCCGGATCAGCCGTAGCATGGTCGACGGTCCCTATTCGACGAGCTGCACGACCAGCGTGGCCGGGATCGCGTCCATGCCCTGTGCCGTGCAATCGACGCCGACGGTCGTGTTGCCGGTCCACTGCACGGTATCGGCGACGATGTGCATGCAGCCGTTCTTGCCGGAGAAGTTGCCGAGATAATCGACGCCCTGCTTCTTGAAGTAGATGTTGCCGGTCATCGACGAATTGGCCGTGCCGTTGAACTGGTTGCGCGAACCGCCCGAGTTCGTCGGGTCACCCATGAACAGCATGCCCTTGATGCTGCCGTCGTTGGTGCCGTTGCCGGCGACCGTCGGCGCCTGCAGGTTGATCGTCGCGTTGCCGTTCATGGTGATGCGCGAACCGCCCGCCATGTAGAACGTGACACCGGTGGTGCTCGTGCAGGTGGGGCAGCTGACGTTCGCGTTTGCGTTCACCTTGAGGTCGCCCTCGAGATAGTAGAGACCGGGCTTCAGGTTGACGGTGCCTGACAGGGACATGCCGCTGCAGTAGCGACCGGCCTGAAGCGTCGTGCCGTTGGAATTCTTGCAGCCGCCGCTCGGTACGCTCGGCACGCTCACACCTGCGAACGGATCGGCGACGGATGACTGGTTGGCCTGTGGCCCGAGCGACTTGCACGAGTTGTCGGTGAGCGTCAGGCCGCTCGTGTATGAGATGCCGCCCACCGCGTAGACGCACGGCGTCGAGAGCTTGGCGGAGCCCTGCACGTTGACGGCGTCGCTCGCCATCGAGTTCGCCATGACGGAGCAGCCATCGAGCGTGAGGTTGCTCGACCCCGAGAAGTTGGCCGCCTTGGAAGCCGAGGCGCTCAGCGCCAGCACGCAGGCGTTGGCGGCTGTCTTGAACTTCGCGACGGCGCGGGCGCGCATCTGAACCGCACTCGAGTCGAAGAAGTCGCTGAAGAAGCGCTGTGCATTCTGGTTGATGATGACTTCGACGGAATCCGCCTTTCCGGCATTCGGTCCGCTCGTCGGCGGGACGTTGACGGTCATGGCGCCGCCGCCGTCGTAGCCGCTCTTGAGGGCTGCTGCACTCGCGGCCGTCCGTACGACGTCGACGGTCGACCCGGACCGGCGTTCGATGCCGCCGGCAAAGGCGGCCGCATCGGCTCCGGCCTGCAGCTTGCGCTGCTTGAAGTACCAGTAGGAGGTTTCGGTCCCGAGGGCTGCACCGCCAATGATCAGCGGCGCACTGAGCGCCGTGATGATGCTCGCGTTGGCGGCTTTGCTCTTCAGCAGTCTGCGGAAAGCTTTGGAGAGGGTCGAGCGCATGGCCCGGCACTTCACGCCGGTTTTTCAAACGTCCAGTAAATGGATTGGAACAATTTTTACAGGGTTACTGCCAAATCAATCATAACCCTCGATATAACAATATTGTTGCTTGTTCATGAAATGACACTACACAATCTATACTTACATTATCTATGGAGTGCGCATACTATTAGTTGTCATCGACGCGCTGGATGAGCCTTCAGGAACGCTTGTGCTTCCCGCCGCGCCTGTGCGACGTCCGGTGGCGGCAGCTTTGCGGACAGGTCCGCGACGGCCGCCTCGACCCAGCGCTTCTGGAGCGAGGAGACCGGATCCTCGTCCGGCCACTTGATTCGTGGCCAATCCGCCATGCGGGCCCGATAGATGAGGCTCCACTTCAGCTTCTCGACGTCGTCTTCGGCAAAAGCCTGGTTCCGCTCGATGGACGGCATGTCGCCTTGCTCGGCGGCCTTCCTGTACCAGAGTTTTGCCTGGTCGGGACTGAGCGCCAGCAGTGCCATGTACGCCTGCGATCGCCGGTCGCCCTTCTCAGCGAGCCGGAGACAGCCGGTCAGAGCGTCCGCCTTGAGGTGCGTGAGCGCCGGGACCGACGCGTCGTTCGCATTGGTCAGTCCCGTCATACCGTAAGTCAGGAACTGGTCCGCCGGTCCGTAACAGACCTCGGGGGCATGCAGGTCCTGCGTTTGCGCGTGCGCTATGCGTACCCCGACAGCGACGGTCGCGACAGCAAGCAGCAGTACGAATCGCTTCATCAGCGTCCTTCCAAACCCCCGAACCTCAATAGCGCACAATGGGGGTGATCGAAAGGCCGCGGCCGCGACCGATTGACCTCGGGAGGGCGCAAAGCCGGAGCCTAGAAGTAGCCCTGCCGCTTCTTGTCCTCCATGGCGGAGGAGCCGTCGTGGTCGATCACGCGCCCCTGCCGTTCGGAGCCCGTCGCCCGCATCGTTTCGAGGATCACTTCGGACACTGTTCTGGCGTCCGACACGACGCCGCCGGTCAGCGGATAACACCCGCAGGTGCGGAAGCGCACCTCGCGCAACTCGGGCCGTTCCCCCGGCAGAAGCCGCATGCGCTCGTCGTCGACCATGATGATCTGGCCGTCGCGGACCACGACGGGCCGTTCCTTGGCGAAATAGACCGGCGGCAGGCGAATGCCTTCCCGCAGGATGTAGAGCCACACGTCGAGTTCGGTCCAGTTCGACAGCGGGAACACCCGCATCGTCTGGCCGGGCTTCAGGCGGCCATTGTAGTTGCCCCAGAGTTCAGGGCGCTGGTTGCGCGGGTCCCAGCCGTGGTTGTGGTCGCGTACCGAGAAGATGCGCTCCTTGGCGCGCGACTTCTCCTCGTCGCGCCGCGCCCCGCCGATCGCTGCGTCGAACCGGTGGAGCGTGATCGCCTCCTTCAGCGGCTGGGTGCGCATGATGTCGGTGTAGAGCGTCGCGCCGTGGTCGAACGGGTTGATGTTCTGGCGCACGCCGTCCTCGTTGCGGTGGACGATCAGCTCGACGCCGTAGTGCTTCACGATCTCGTCGCGGAACAGGATCGTGTCGCGGAACTCCCAGGTCGAATCGATGTGGAGCAGCGGGAACGGCGGCTTGCCGGGCGCGAACGCCTTCGCGGCGAGGTGCAGCAGCGTGCCGGAATCCTTGCCGATCGAGTAGAGGAGGACCGGGCGTTCGAACTGCGCCGCCGTCTCGCGCAGGATGTGGATCGCCTCCGCCTCGAGGCGGTCGAGATGGGTGAGCTTCATGGATTGCACTCCGGACACTGCGCTGCGGAGGCGAGCCGGAGGCCGTCACTGCGCGGTTCGTTGACGGTGAGGGCGCACCGCACGCAGCCGCGCACCAGCGTCCGCACGAGCGCGGTCGGCGCACCGCAGGCCTCGCACGGCAGGCCGGGTTCGCTGCGAATGATCCCGAACCCCGGCGTATGGCAGGCGGGGCAGAGGGCGGCGAGGCGGTCGGCGAAGCGGTCGGCGAGTTTTGCGATTTCGCCCATGCGGGTGGGGTTCAGATGGGCGCGCATGTCGGTCTCGACGCGCGCCGCGCCGTCGGCCGATGCCGCGGCCGCGGCGGCGATGGCCGCGCCAAGCCGATCGCGATCGGTGATGCCCTTCACGATGGCGCCGTCCCCGGCGTTCGGCCGCACCACCAGCGCATGCGAGGGGAAGCGCACCCGGTCGAGGAGCGGGCCGAGGTCCTCCACGTGCCGCGCCGTGCAGTGCGCGTAATTCGTCCGTTCGCTCGCCGTCTGCTCGTGGATGACGAGCCCGCGTGCATCGTCCACCAGAACCACGAGTTCGATCGCGAGCGGCAGGAACGGCACGGCCGGGTGCGGCCCGAAACTGCCCTCGCTGGCGATGCCGAGCCGCAGGCCGGTCGCGCGCATGCCGAGCCGCGCCTTGGCGACCGCTGCCTCGAGCATCGAGCCGCGGCGGGCGATTTCGCCGGTGAAGGTGCCGAGCGCATCGGTATCGACGGCGCTGGCAAGGACGAGCCGCATGCCGAGGCGCGCCGCGAGCGCGGGTGACAGCGCGGCATGCTTGCCGTGCATCGTCGCAAGCGCAGCGTCCGCCCCTGCGTAGGGGTGCACCGCGTCTGTCCTCACGCCTGCGTCTGCCATTGCTGCCGTCATACTCGACGGACCATGTCGGGAACGCCCCCCGATCTCAAGATCGTGAGCCGCTAACCGAAATAACGATCTCGTGTGGTGGAAACTCGGCCCCGGCTGGTAACGTCATGCGAGCGTCACTCGGGAAGGCTACGTCCCGGCACGAGCCTTGCTGGATCTTCGAGACAAGCGGTCTGCCTTCTCCAACAGGGTAACAGCAGATCGCGGGGAGGCGGGGGTACGGAAGCACTACCCTCGTCTCCCATTGGTTTTTTGGCGCTACTCGGCCGCCACCAGCCGCAGCTTCGCCGGCTGCACCAGCGCCTCGGAAATGTGACCCGCGAGCGCGTCGATGGCGCTGCCGGTCGCGTGCTGGGCGCGGATCAGGCCGATCTCGAAGGAGCCGAGCGGGGGGAAGCCCTCGTCGGGTCCGAGCCGGCGCAGGCCCGGCCGCAGGCAGATCTCCGGAATGGCGCCGACCGCGAGCCCGGCATTGACAGCCCCGATGACGGCGTTCGAGTTGGGGCTCGCATAGGCGATCCGGTAGGACTTCTCCGCCGCCTCCAGCGCCTCGATCGCCATCGAGCGCCAGCCGCAACCGATGTGGGAGATCGCGATCGGCACCACCGGCTGCTCGTGCACGCGGTGGCGCAGCGACGACACCCAGATCAGCGGTTCGCGGCGGATCACCTGGTCGGCCGAGACGTCGCAGCTGATCGTCACCATCGACAGGTCGAGCTGGCCCTTGCGCACCATCTCCGACAGGAGGCGGCTCGAGTAGCACTCGACGTCGACCTGGACGAGCGGATGGGTGCGGGCGAAGGCCGCGAGGATGTCCGGGAGGAACTCGGCGTAGTCGTCGGGCGTGCCGAAGCGCACCTTGCCCTGCACTTCCGGCTCGCGGAAGGCGGCGATCGTCTCGTCGTTGAGCCGCGTCAGGCGCCGCGCGTACTCCAGCAGCTTCTCGCCGTCCGGGGTCAGGCGGCTCTGCCGGCCGTCGCGGCTGAACAGCTCGCGCCCGAGCGTCTCCTCGAGGCGGCGCACCTGCATGCTGACCGCCGACTGGGTGCGGCCCACCTCGTCGGCGGCGCGGGTGAACGACCCCGTGTCCGCGATCGCGATGAACGTCTTCAAGAGGTCGACATCGAGGGTGGCGAGCATGGGAAGCCTCCATCAACAACGTTGATCACTACTATAAGACTTATTCGTTGGACTGATCAATAGCCAGGGCGCATCTTCCGATCATCACCTGACGAACGCGTCCCGTTTCGACGCAAGTCCCGAAGGTTCACCCCGCGCACGGAAAACCCCGTGTTCGCGAACAGAGGAGGCTTTGCCATGGTTTCGATCGCCACCCGCGCCCACCCCTCGCGCACCCCGTCGTTCGTCTCGCCGGTGCAACTCCTGAAGCGCTTCTTCGCCAACCGTCGCACGGTGCGCGCGCTCGGCAACCTCGACGACCGCCAGCTCGCCGATATCGGCCTCAGCCGGCTCGACGTCGAGTGGGCGAGCCTGCTGCCGGTAGCGTCCGACGCTGCCGCCGAACTCGACAGCCTGGTGCGCCAGACCCGGCGCATACGGCGCGAACCCCACGAACTCGGCTGATAGGAGGCCGTCATGTTGAGCCTGATCGAATCCCGCGCCGAATCGCTCGGCGAACTGCCCGAACAGTGGAACCTCGGCCGCATCGTGCGGCACTGGCAGGCAAGGCGGGCCGTGCGCGCCATGCTTGCCTGGGAGGACCATCTCCTGCGCGACATCGGCGTCGAGCGCGCCGAGGTTGAATGGGCGGCGCACCTGCCGCTCACCCGCAACGCGACGCTCGCGCTCGAAGAACGGGCGCTGGTCCGCCAGCGCCGGGCGGGGAAGGCGGCCTAGCGCCGCCGGCCCAGCCGCCGCTCGACGGAGTTGAGGAGATCGTCGGCGGCACTCCCCGACGAGGCTCCGGGCCCGAAGATGTCGTCGAGCGGGCTGCGCCCCTGCGGCCGCGGTGCCTCGGTGTACTGCGGCTGCTGCGGCGCCTGGGGCTGCGGCGCACGGCCCCCCGCTGCGCCGCCCAGGATCTCGCGCAGAATGTCGCCGATTCCGCCGTCGCCCTGCGGCATCGGCTGCGCCTGCGGCCGGGGCTGCGGCGGCGCTTGCGGCTGCTGGCGAGGGGCGCCCTGACCGCCGGTCAGGATGTCGGAGAGGATGTTCCGCAGGTTGTCGATGTCAGGCGAACCCTGCGGGGCGCGCTGCGGCTGCCCCTGCGGGACGCCGCGACCGCCGGTGAGGATGTCGGAAAGGATGTCGCCAAGCCCGCCGCCCTGCGGCTGCGGCGGCGGGGCCGCCTGCTGGCGCTGGCGCGGCGCTGGTGCGGGCGCACCGAGACCGCCCGTAAACATCTTCTTGATGAGCGTGCTCGCGACCGTCATCGCGATGACCGGCAGCATCTGCTTCAGGATCTGCACCCCGATGCCGGTTGCGCCCGAGACCTGCTGCGCCACCGCGCGGCTCACGTCCGGGTCGCCGAAGGCCTGGCCAAGGATGTCGTCGCCGAACGCCTTCGCCTGGTTCGGGTTCGCCGCGCCGAGGCCGCCCATCGTGCCGCGCGCCATCGCATTGATGAGGTCGGCCATGCCCTGGCCCGTCTCTGCCTGGCGGCGCATGCCGGCGGCGATCACCGGCGCGAGCTGGTCGAAGGCCGCCTGCGTCTGCGCGGGGTCAAGCCCGAACTGGCGGCTCAGCGCGTCGATCTGGGCGCGGTTGTTGTCGCCGAAGATGTCGAAGATGTTCATGCGCGTTCCCTGTCGTGCGGTTTCTCTCTTTAGTCTAGCGCGACTCGGCCGCCCGTTTAAGCGCATGTGCGTGAGCACGCTTCTCGAGCTGCCGGGTGAGCCAGAACGCAACGGAGGCCGCGCCGAACCCGAAGGCGATTGAGCCGATCGCGCTGCCGGTGAGCACGCCTTCGGGGCCTGCCCACGCCGCGCCGATGTGGACGAGCGGGATCGTGCCGATGGTGGCGCGGCCCCAGTTCGAGAACGTCGACCAGATCGGCCGGCCGAGATTGTTGAACGCGGCCTGCGCTACGAACTGCGAGCCGGTGAACGCGTAGGTGACGGCAAGCCACGTGCAGTAGAAGGTGACGAGCCGCGCCGTCTCCCCTTGCGCCGAGAACGCGGCCGGCACGTGGTGGCGCAGGAGGAAGAGGATGCCGGCGGTCGTCAGCGTGTAGAGCGCCGCGAACACGATGCCGTCGGAGAGCGCGCGCCGCACGCGGGAGAACTCGCCGGCGCCGAAGTTCTGGCCGATGATCGGGCCGACCGCGCCCGCAAGCGAGAAGATCACCCCGAACGCCACCGGCACGATGCGGTTGATGATGGCGACGGCGGCCACCGCCTCGTCGCCGAAGGGTGCCGCCACGCGCGTCATGTAGGCGGTGGCGAAGGGCGTGGCGAGCTGCGTCAGCACCGCCGGCACAGCGATGCCGAAGATCGGCTTCAGGTCGCGGCGGAAGCCCGCGAGGTCGAACGGCACGATGAGGCGGTGCACGCGGTGCATCCCGTGCAGGCCCACCGCGAAGGCGACGAACTGCGCCACCACGGTCGACATCGCCGCGCCCTGGATGCCGAGCTTGAAGACGAAGATGAAGATCGGGTCGAGGATGCCGTTCACGATCGCCGCGATCAGCGTGATGTACATCGCGCGCGTCGGGTCGCCCGCGCCGCGAAGCGCGAAGCTCGCGGTGATCGCGCCCGCAAGCAGCGCGAAGCCCGGCATCACGGTGACGAGGTAGGTGCGCGCGAGTTCGAGCGCTTCCCCGTGCGCGCCGAGGAGGCCGAGCAGGGGGCGCGCGAAGATCGCGATGGCGGCACTGAGCGCAACGCCGAGGATCATCGTGACGACGAGCGCCGAGGTCGCGAAGCGCTTGGCCCGCTCCGGCTCGTTGCGCCCGAGGCTCTGCGCGACGAGCGCCGCCGCCGCGATGCCGATGCCGATGTTGAACGAGAGGTTCACGAACGAGACCGTGCCCGCGTAGCCGATCGCCGCGGTGATCTCGGTGCGCCCGAGCATCGACAGGAAGAACAGGCTCGCGAGATCGACGAAGAACAGTGACATGAGGCCGACGGAACTCGTCAGCGTCATGACGATCACGTGCCGCATGATCGAGCCGGTGACGAACCGCGCGATCGGCGCCGAGCGCGGCGGCGCTTCCTCCCGGGCCGGAAGGTTCGTTTGCGCTACATCGTTCACGGACGAATCCCCAGCCGGTCGAGTTCGGCCCGGAACGCCGTTTCGCCGGTGAAGTGCACGCCCGCCATCCCGGCCGCCATCGCGCCCGTGACGTTATGCGCCTTGTCGTCGATGAACAGGCAGTCCGCGGGCGCGACGCCGAGACGGTTCGCCACCTGCGCGAAGATCGAAGGGTCGGGCTTCTTGGTGCCGAAGCGCCAGGAGAAGAACGCGCGCTCACCGAACAGGGCGGCGGCCTCCGGGAAGAGCGCCGCGAACGCCTGCTCGGTCGCCGGGCCGTTGTTCGTCAGCATCGCGATCGTCCGCGCGGGCTGGAGCGAGCGGGCGAAGGACAGCATCCCGGGGCGCGGCGTCATCGCGGCGGCGCGCGCCGCGATCCATTCCTCGCGCGTCAGGGCTGCGCCGAGGCGGGCGGCGAATGCGGCGAGGTAGCGGTCGGCGTCGGCGTAGCCGCCGGCGTCGGCCTGGTCCTCGAAGCCGGACGTCCAGATCGCCGCGTGCACCGCCTCGCGCGTCGATCCCGCGATCGCGGCCAGCCGGTCGAGGCGGACGCGGAGGTCGTACGTGCACAGCACGCCGTCCATGTCGAAGATGACGGTCGAGACGGCGGGTGCGGCCATGGCGCTCAGGTGGCGGTGCCGCCGACGGTGATGCCGTCGAGCCGCAGCGTCGGCTGGCCGACGCCCACGGGAACGCCCTGGCCGCGCTTGCCGCAGGTGCCGATGCCCGGGTCGAGCGCCATGTCGTTGCCCACCATCGAGATGCGCTTCAGCGCGTCCGCGCCATCGCCGATCAGCATCGCGCCCTTCACCGGGCGGCCGAGCTTCCCGTTCTCGATCAGGTAGGCTTCGGTGCACTGGAACACGAACTTGCCGGAGGTGATGTCGACCTGCCCGCCGCTGAACGACGCGGCGTAGAGGCCGTTCTTCACCGACGCGAGGATCTCGCCCGGATCGTGCTCGCCGTTCAGCATCACGGTGTTGGTCATCCGAGGCATCGGCGCGTGCGCGAACGACTGGCGGCGGCCGTTGCCGGTGGGCTTCACGCCCATCAGGCGCGCGTTGAGGCGGTCCTGCATGTAGCCCACGAGGATCCCGTCCTCGATCAGCACGGTGCGCGAGGACGGCGTGCCCTCGTCGTCGACGGTGAGCGAGCCGCGCCGGCCTGGGATGGTGCCGTCGTCGACGACGGTGACGCCCTTCGCCGCGATCCGCTCGCCCATCAGCTTCGCGAACGCCGACGTCCCCTTGCGGTTGAAGTCTCCCTCGAGGCCGTGGCCGATCGCCTCGTGCAGCAGAATGCCGGGCCACCCGGGTCCCATCACCACCGTCATTTCGCCGGCGGGCGCGGCGTCGGCGTCGAGCGCGACGAGACTCTGGCGCAGCGCCTCGCGCACCGCGTCCTGCCAGCGGTCGCCCTTGAGGAAGGTGTCGAGCGTGTCGCGGCCGCCGAAGCCGTAGGTGCCGGTGCCGCGCTTGTCGCCCGCTTCGGTGACGATCGACACGTTGAAGCGCACGAGCGGGCGGACGTCGTGCACGACGAGGCCGCCGCGGCGGACGATCTCCACGCTCTGGTGCTCGCCGGCGACCGACACGGTCACCTGGCGCACGCGGGGATCGAGGCCGCGGGCGAAGGCGTCGGCCGTCTTCAGCAATTCGACCCGCGCCGCGAAGGATTGCCCGGCGAAGGGATCCTCCTCGCCGTAGAGTCTCCGGTTGGTGCCCGCCGGCGGCTCCGCCGCAACGCCCGAGTGGCCGGAGGTCACGGCCTTCACCGCGTCGGCCGCCCGCTTCAGCGCCGCCGCCGAGATTTCCGTCGCATGCGCAAGCCCGGTCGCTTCGCCCTTCACGGCGCGCAGGCCGAACCCGCGCGCAGAGTCGCGGCTGCCGTTCTTCAGCACACCGTCGTCGAACACCAGCGTCTCGCTGTGCCGGTCCTCGAGGAAGAGCTCGCCGTCGTCGGCGTCCTTCAGCGCCGTCTCGAGGATCGACAGCGCCTGCGCGCGGTCGAGGTCGGAAGACTGAAGCAGGGATCGTCGGGTCATGGGCCTTCAACGCCGGAGCGGTCGAGAGTGATCACCGGCAAGGTAAGGTGCTCTGCCACGCTCCGCCAGCCTCGCCGCCGCCCGAAATGCGAATGGCCGGCAAGCGCCGGCCATCGTCGAGACGGCGAAAGGGTGCCTTAGAGCTTCTCGAGCTCGGCCAGCGCCTTGCTGAAGCCGGTGAGGTTGATCGGCATCTGCACGCCGATGCCGGGGGCTTCGTAGATGATGAAGTTCGCCTTGCCGCCCTTCTTCATCTTGTCGAGCGTCGGCGGTGAGGCTTCCGCGAAGGCCACGCACACCTGCGGCAGGCAACGCGTGAACGGCACGCGACCCACCGCCTGGCCGTCGATCTCGAGCGCCACGCCGGTCGGAAGGAACACGCCGATCGGGGCGATAACGCGCATCATGGTGACGCGTTTGTTGTTCTGCATGCCCGACGCGATGATGAGCGACATCTGCACGTTCTCGCGCTTCGGGTCGCGGGTGTTCTGGACGAGGCCGCACTGCTGCTCGGGCTGCTTCTTGGCGGCGGCCGGGTCGGACTTGCCGGACTGGCCGTTGGCCGTGCCCGACGCCTCGTCCGAGGAGGCCGTCTGGTCGCCCGGCTGCTGCTGGCGTTCGCACTGGAGCTGCCAGTCGCCGAACTTGCCGAGCACCACCGGCGGGTTCGCCGGCGGTCGCTGGGCCTGCATGCGCTGGCCGTTGGCGCCCGCCTGTGGCTGCTGGGCGCGCGGGCCGAACTGCTGCACGGGCGGCTGGTCTTGGCCCTGCTGGGCCTGTTGCGCGACGGCGCCGGTGGCGACTGCTGCAAGGGTGAGACCCGCAAGGGCCACGAAGGCCGGGAACCGGCTGCGGCAAGTACTCGTCACGATCGCGCTCCGTCTTGGGGTGCAGGCGCCTCTTCGAGGCGGCGCACCAACCATCCCACCACCTGCCCCGCGCCGAATCGTCGATCCATTCGCTGCCGGACGGGGCGCACGGAACACCATGCGGCCCGGATCGGCAAGAGGTCCGCCGGAGCGGTCGATTCTTGTGTCAAATGGTCGCAACTGCCGGTGTCCGCAGGCTCGGGGTTGATCCGCGACAATTGGGGCGGAATTGCGATTGCGGCCCCTCCAACCCCGGCGTTGCGAGGCGCGGTCGGGAATGCTGCGCCGCACGCGAAACTTTGCCGCTGGGGTGCGGCGGCGAAGCGGTTGCGGGGCGCGGACAATTGTGGTTCACAGGACGGTGGAGAGCAGGCCCCGCGCGGCCGACCCCGGTGGCACCACGGGGCGGAAGCCGGTTCCGGCAAAAGGCATAGGGAGAAGCGGTCATGTCCGTCCGGCCTCGCAAGGGGCCGTTCGCGATGGACATCGGCCGGAGCGGAAGAGGCGGCACATGCAGCTGTTTGGTTCGGTTTCCTCGATCGCCGCGGTTTGGCGCGGCTGGTCGGCGCGGCTCGCAGTGGCCGCCGGCGCGATGCTCGCGCCGGGCTTCGCGCTGGCGCAGGAAGCGGGCGGCTCGCAGCCGCGGCCGTGGGAGATGAGCCTGCAGCCGGCGGCAACGCCCGTCGCGGAGAACATCCATTCGTTCCACAACGGCCTCCTGGTCGTGATCACGCTGATCTCGCTCCTGGTGCTGTCGCTCCTCGTCTACGTGATGATGCGCTTCAACGCGCGCTCGAACCCGGTCGCCTCGCGCACCACCCACAACACCATGATCGAGGTGGTGTGGACGATCGTCCCGGTCCTCATCCTGATCGGCATCGCGATCCCCTCGTTCAAGCTGCTCTACTTCCAGCGCGTGATCCCGAAGGCCGACATGACCATCAAGGCGGTCGGTAACCAGTGGTACTGGTCCTACGAGTATCCCGACCTCGGCCAGGTGGCGTTCGACGCCTACATGGTGCCGGAGAAGGAGCTGAAGGAAGGCCAGCCGCGCCTCCTCGCCACCGACAAGGACGTCGTGGTGCCGGTCGGCAAGACCATCCACCTCCTCACCACCGCCAACGACGTGATCCATTCCTGGGCGATGCCGTCCTTCGGCGTGAAAATCGACGCCATCCCGGGCCGCATCAACGACGACTGGTTCCGGGTCGAGCGCGAGGGCATCTACTACGGCCAGTGCTCGGAGCTGTGCGGCAAGGACCACGCGTTCATGCCGATCGCGGTGCGCGCCGTGTCGGAAGCCGACTTCAAGACCTGGTCGGACACCGCCAAGTCGGCGGGCATCGACGAGGCCAACAAGAAGCTCGCCGAGATCCTCGCAACGAAGTCGAAGGTCGCCGGCAACTAACCGTCGCCTGGACAGGCGAAACTGGAACACCACGGGCACTTCAAAAGTTCAGGGACTTGAGACCATGGCATACGCAGACGCAACCCACGCCCACCACGAGGATCATCCCACGGGTTGGCGCCGTTACGTCTACTCGACCAACCACAAGGACATCGGCACGATGTACCTGATCTTCGCCATCGTGGCGGGGATCATCGGTGGTCTTCTCTCCATCGCCATGCGCATGGAGCTGCAACAGCCCGGCATCCAGTACTTCACCGGGCTCGCCTCCATGGTCTACGGGTTCCAGCCCGGCGAGGCCGCGGTCGACGCCGGCAAGCACATCTACAACGCGTTCGTCACCGCGCACGGCCTGATCATGATCTTCTTCATGGTGATGCCGGCGATGATCGGCGGGTTCGGCAACTGGTTCGTGCCGCTGATGATCGGCGCGCCGGACATGGCGTTCCCGCGCATGAACAACATCTCCTTCTGGCTGCTGCCGCCGGCGCTCCTCCTCCTCATCCTGTCGATGTTCGCCGACGGCCAGAACGGCCCGGGCGTGGGCGGCGGCTGGACGATCTACCCGCCGCTTTCCGAGCAGGGCGGCCCGGCGATGGACTACGCAATCCTCGCGCTCCACATCGCCGGCGCCTCCTCGATCCTCGGCGCCATCAACTTCATCACCACGATCTTCAACATGCGCGCGCCCGGCATGACGCTGCACAAGATGCCGCTGTTCGTGTGGTCGATCCTGGTGACGGTGTTCCTGCTGCTCCTGTCGCTGCCGGTGCTCGCCGGCGCGATCACGATGCTGCTCACCGACCGCAACTTCGGCACGAGCTTCTTCGTGCCCGACCAGGGCGGCGATCCCGTTCTCTTCCAGCACCTCTTTTGGTTCTTCGGCCATCCCGAGGTGTACATCCTGATCCTGCCGGGCTTCGGCATCGTCAGCCACATCGTGTCGACCTTCTCGAACAAGCCGGTGTTCGGCTACCTCGGCATGGCGTACGCGATGGTGGCGATCGGCGTCGTCGGCTTCATCGTGTGGGCGCACCACATGTACACCGTCGGCATGTCGGTCGACGTGCAGGCCTACTTCGTCGCCGCCACGATGATCATCGCGGTGCCGACGGGTGTGAAGATCTTCTCGTGGATCGCCACGATGTGGGGCGGCTCGATCGAGTTCCGCGCGCCCATGCTGTGGGCGATCGGCTTCATCTTCCTGTTCACCGTCGGCGGCGTGACCGGCGTGGTGCTCGCCAACGCCGGCGCCGACCGCGTGCTGCACGACACCTACTACGTGGTGGCGCACTTCCACTACGTGCTGTCGCTCGGTGCGGTGTTCGCGATCTTCGGCGCCTGGTACTTCTGGTTCCCGAAGATGTTCGGCTACACCTACAACGAGACGGTGGCGAAGGCGCACTTCTGGGTGACCTTCATCGGCGTGAACCTGCTGTTCTTCCCGCAGCATTTCCTCGGCCTCTCCGGCATGCCGCGCCGCTATATCGACTATCCGGATGCGTTCGCGGGCTGGAACTACATCTCCTCGATCGGCTCCTACATCTCGGCCGTCGGCGTGCTGATCTTCCTCTACGGCGTGTGGGAAGCCTTCTCGGCCAAGCGCCAGGCGGCGGACAACCCGTGGGGCGCTTCGGCGACCACGCTCGAGTGGACGCTCTCGTCGCCGCCGCCGTTCCACCAGTTCAACACGCTGCCGGTCATCAAGTGACCTCCTGCCGGCCCGGGGCGACCCGGGCCGGTTCGCACGATCCGAGTACGTCAAGATGAGTGACATCACCGCCGACTTCGCCCCACCCGCCCCGCGCGCCGCGCGGGCGGCTTTGCGTGTCGACGTGCCGGGCGGCGCAGGGTCCGTGCAGGACTACTTCCTGCTGCTCAAGCCCCGCGTGATGTCGCTCGTGATCTTCACGGCGTTCGCCGGCATGGTGGTCGCGCCGGGATCGGTGCACCCGTGGCTCGCGTTCATGGCGCTGCTGTGCATCTCGATCGGCGCCGGCGCCGCGGGCGTGCTCAACATGTGGTACGACGCCGACATCGACGCGGTGATGGCGCGCACGGCGCTCAGGCCCGTGCCGCGCGGCAAGGTGCTCCCCGGCGAGGCGCTCGCCTTCGGGCTGACGCTGTCGGCCGGCTCCGTGATCATGCTCGGCGTGCTGGTCGACTGGGTCGCCGCCGCCTTCCTCGCCTTCACGATCTTCTTCTACGCCGTCATCTACACGATGTGGCTGAAGCGCTCGACGGTGCAGAACATCGTCATCGGCGGCGCGGCCGGCGCGTTTCCGCCGATGATCGGCTGGACCGCCGTCACCGGCACGATCGACTGGCAGAGCGTCACGCTGTTCCTCATCATCTTCCTGTGGACCCCGCCGCACTTCTGGGCGCTGGCGCTGTTCCGCACGGGCGAATACGCGCGCGCCGGCGTGCCGATGATGCCGGTGGTGCGCGGCATCGCCGAAACGCGCCGCCAGATCCTGCTCTACGCCATCGCGATGGTGCCCGTCGCCGTCTCGCCGTGGCTCGTCGGCATCTCCGGCCTCGTCTATCTTGCCGCCGCGCTGCCCTTGTCGCTCGCGTTCCTCTGGTACGCGGTCGCCGTCTACCGCGACACGGAAGGCCAGAACGCCAACCGCGCTGCCAAGAAGCTGTTCGGCTACTCGATCCTCTACCTCTTTGCGATCTTCGCCGCGCTGATCGTCGACCGGATCGCTCAGATGCCGGCGGTGCACCGCCTCGTGGGCCTCGCATGAAGGAGGAGATCCACTACGTCACGCTGTCGCCCGAGGACGTGGCGCGCCGCCGCAAGCGGTCTGTCGCCATCGCCTGGTCGCTCGTGGCGCTGGTGGTGCTGATCCTCGTCACCACGGTGGTGCGCCTGCAGGCGAACCTCCATCCGCACGTGTGAGGACAGCGATGATCCAGCGTGAGGTTCCAGAGACTGCCAACCGCCGCGTGGCGATCGTCTGCGCTACCGTCGCTGCCGGCATGGTCGGCATGGCGTACGCCTCCGTGCCGCTCTACCGCCTGTTCTGCCAGGTCACCGGGTTCGGCGGCACGACGCAGGTCGCCGAAGCCGCGCCGGTCACGGTGCTCGACCGCACGATGACGGTGAAGTTCGACGCCAACGTCGGCCCGGGCCTCACCTTCCGCTTCGTTCCGGCGCAACGCGACGAGACGCTGAAGATCGGTGAACAGGGCATGGCCTATTACGAGGTCACCAACACCGGCACGACGACGCAGGTCGGCACCGCCGTGTTCAACGTCGTGCCGCACCAGGCCGGCATCTACTTCAACAAGATCGAGTGCTTCTGCTTCACCGAGCAGAAGCTCGAGCCGGGCCAGAGCGCGCGCCTGCCGGTGGTCTACTTCGTCGACCCCGCCATCGCCGACGACCCGGACCTGAAGACGCTTCCCGAACTGACGCTGTCCTACACGTTCTACCCGGCCAAGGTTCAGGCCACGCAGAACGAGAAGGCCGGCGCCGCCTCGAAAACGAACTGAACGAACGGAGCAGGGGACATGGCCGACAGCCACGCCAAGAACCACGACTACCATCTGGTGAATCCAAGTCCGTGGCCGTTCGTCGGCTCGATCTCGGCGTTCATCCTCGCACTCGGCGCGATCAACTGGATGCACAAGGTGTCGTGGGGCGGCCCGGTCGCGATCGTCGGGCTCCTCGGCGTGCTCTACACCATGTTCATGTGGTGGCGCGACGTGATCCTCGAGGGCAAGCAGGGCGACCACACTGGTGTCGTGCAGCTCCACCTGCGCTACGGCATGCTGCTCTTCATCGCCTCCGAGGTGATGTTCTTCGTCGCCTGGTTCTGGGCCTTCTTCGACGCCTCGCTGTTCCCCGGCGATGCGCAGCAGGCGGCGCGCGAAGCGGTCACCGGCGGCGTGTGGCCGCCGAAGGGCGTCGAGGTCTTCAACCCGTGGCACCTGCCGCTCCTCAACACGCTGATCCTCCTCACCTCCGGCACCACCGTGACGTGGGCGCACCACGCGCTGCTCCACAACGATCGCAAGGGCCTGATCTGGGGTCTCGCGCTGACCATCGCGCTCGGCCTGCTGTTCACCACCGTGCAGGCGTTCGAGTACCACCACGCGGAGTTCGCGTTCTCGCGCGACAACGGCGGCAACATCTACGGCTCGACGTTCTTCATGGCGACCGGCTTCCACGGCTTCCACGTGATCGTCGGTACGATCTTCCTGATCGTCTGCCTGGTCCGCGCCATCCGCGGCGACTTCACGCCGAAGGCGCACTTCGGCTTCGAGGCGGCCGCCTGGTACTGGCACTTCGTCGACGTGGTCTGGCTGTTCCTGTTCGCCTGCATCTACGTGTGGGGTTCGCACGGCGCCTACGCCGCCCACGCGGGCGGCTGACGCAGCCGGCATCGGCATCCGTGGAAGCCCGGCGGCGATCTGCCCCCGGGCTTCTCTTTTCAGTACGCCTTCCTTAAGGACAAGCGACGTGGCCAACGCGCCCTACTTTCCCCCGCTCAGCCCGTCGCAGACGGGGATGAAGGGCAAGTGCCCGCGCTGCGGCAAGGGTGCGCTGTTCTCCGGCTACCTTGACGTCGCGAAGTCCTGCTCCGTCTGCGGGCTCGACTACGACTTCGCCGACGCGGGCGACGGCGCGGCGTGGTTCGTGACGCTGATCGCCGGGACGCTCGCGGTCGGCGCGGCGCTGTGGGTGGAACTCGAGTGGTCGCCGCCCTACTGGGTGCACGGGCTGGTCGCTGTGCCGCTCGCGGTCGGCATCCCGCTCCTTCTCCTCAGGCCGATCAAGGGCCTGCTCATCGCCCAGCAGTACCGCACGAAGGCCGCCGAGGGCCGCCTCGGCAAGCCGTGATGGCGCGCCGCACCGGAACACTGCTCATCGCCGCGCTCGCCGGCTTCGCGATCCTCGTGAGCCTCGGCATGTGGCAGTTGCATCGCCTGTCGTGGAAGGAAGGGCTGATCGCGGAACGCACGGCGCGGCTCGCCATGGCGCCTGCGCCGGTCGCCGACGTGATCGCGGCGGCGCGCGCCGGGGAGGACGTCGACCACCGTCCCGTCACCCTCACCGGTTCGTTCGGCGCGTCCTCGCTGAGACTCTTCACCACGCGCGGCGGTTCGGGCTGGGAGATCGTCTCGCCGTTCACCACGCGCGAGGGCGAGGTCGTGCTGGTCGATCGCGGCATCCTCGCCGACGAGAAGCGCGACGCCATCCCTGCGCCGCCCGCCGGAGAGGTGACCCTCACGGGGCTCGCGCGCGAGCATCCGGGCAAGGGCGCGTTCACGCCGCCGAACAACGCCGCGACCAACCAGTGGTTCTGGTTCGACGTGCCCGCGATGACGACGGCGCTCACCGGCAAGTCCGTTGCGCCCGATGCCGTGGCCCCGGTGGTCGTCGATCTCGCGACGCCGTCGCCGGAGGGATTGACGGCGCTCAAGCCCGTCATCGACCTCCCCAACCGCCACCTCGAGTATGCGCTCACCTGGTTTGCACTCGCCGCGACACTCGTCGGCGTGACGGCCGCCTACCTCTGGACCGGGCGGACGCGTCCGCCGGGCGCGGCCTGACCCCGGGCGATCGCAGCTTGAAGCGGGTGCAAGGCTCGCGCTACTGTCCGCCGACGCGCCCGGACTGTCAGTTCGAAGGATCCGTCTCACACGTGCGTTACGTCTCGACCCGTGGTACCGCCCCCGTTCTCGGCTTCGAGGACGTGCTGCTCACCGGCCTTGCCCGCGACGGCGGCCTCTACGTGCCCGAACGCTGGCCGACGATCCCCGCGGCTGAGTTCGCCGCGCTGCGCGGCGCCCCGTACGCGGAAGTCGCCGTGCGGATGATGAAACCGTTCGTGGACGGAGCAATTCCCGAGGGCGATTTCCAGGCGATGGTCGAGACCGCCTACGCCTCGTTCTCGCACGACGCGGTGGCGCCGCTCGTCCAGCTCGACGCCAACCACTACCTGCTCGAGCTGTTCCACGGGCCGACGCTCGCCTTCAAGGACTTCGCCATGCAGCTGCTCGCCCGGCTGATGGACTGGGCGCTCGCCAAGCGCGGCGAATACGCGACGGTGGTCGGCGCGACGTCGGGCGACACCGGGGGCGCCGCGATCGAGGCGTTCCGCGAGTCGCGCCGGGCGAGCCTGTTCGTGCTCCACCCCAAGGGCCGCGTCAGCCCCGTGCAGCGCAAGCAGATGACCTCGGTCCTCGCGCCGAACATCCACAACATCGCGATCGAGGGCACGTTCGACGACTGCCAGGCGATCGTGAAGGCGATGTTCAACAACCAGGCCTTCCGCGACCGGCACCGGCTGTCGGGCGTCAACTCGATCAACTGGGCGCGCATCATGGCGCAGACGGTGTACTACGCGACCGCCGCCCTCTCGCTCGGCGCGCCGCAGCGGCCGGTGAGCTTTGCGGTGCCGACCGGCAACTTCGGCGACGTGTTCGCAGGCTTCGTCGCCGAGAAGATGGGGCTGCCGATCGACCAGCTCGTGATCGCCACCAACGAGAACGACATCCTCGACCGCGCATTGCGCACCGGCCGCTACGAGACGCGCGGCGTCGTCCCCTCGACCTCGCCGTCGATGGACATCCAGGTGTCGAGCAACTTCGAGCGGCTGATCTTCGAATCGCTCGGCCGCGATGCAGGCGAAACGTCGCGCCTGATGCAGACCCTCGCCCAGTCCGGCGGCTTCACGCTGCCCGAAGAGTCGATTGCCCACATGCGCGCAAAGTTCGCCTCGAGCCGCGTCTCGACCACCGAGGTCGCCCGCACCATCGCCGCGACGCTGAAAGGCACGGGCGAGCTCATCGATCCGCACACCGCCGTGGGGTACGCCGCGGCGCGCGCCCATATGGTTCAGGAAACGCCGATGGTGACGCTCGCAACCGCGCACCCGGCGAAATTCCCGGACGCCGTCGAGCAGGCGTCGGGCGTCCGCCCCGCGCTCCCGGCGCATCTCTTCGACCTCATGTCGCGCGAGGAGCGCTACGACACGCTGCCGGCCGACGTCGCGGCGGTCGAGCACTATATCGCCGCGCGCTCGCACGTCGGGGTGCCGGCATGAGCGTCGAGATCACCAGGCTCAAGAACGGCATCCACGTGCTGACGCACGCGATGCCGCAGCTCGAGACGGCTGCGCTCGGCATCTGGGTCAGGGCCGGCTCGCGCGACGAGGACGAGCCGCAGAACGGCATCGCCCACTTCATCGAGCACATGGCATTCAAGGGCACGTCCCGGCGCACCGCGCGCGACATCGCCGAGGAGATCGAGGCGGCGGGCGGCGACCTCAACGCCGCGACCGCGACCGAGACGACGGCCTACTACGCGCGCGTGCTCAAGAACGACTGGCGGCTTGCGCTCGACATCCTCTCCGACATTCTCATCGATCCGACGTTCTGCGAAGACGAACTCGAGCGCGAGCGCGACGTGATCCTGCAGGAGATCGCCGCCGCCAACGATACGCCGGACGATCTCGTGTTCGAACTGCTCCAGCAGCAGGCGTTCGCGAACCATCCGCTCGGGCGTCCCATCCTCGGAACGGCGGATCACGTGTCGGCGCACTCCTCGCAGTGCCTGAACGGCTACCGCGCGGCGCATTACTCGGCAGAACGGATCGTGGTGGCCGCGGCCGGCAACATCGATCACCGCGCGCTCGTCGCCGAGGCCGAACGGCAGATGGCGGCGTTCACGCCGGCCCCGGCGCCCGGGCACTCGGCGCCCGCCTTCACGGCCGGGCCGTCGCTCGCCGAACGCCCGCTCGACCAGACCCACATCGCGCTGGCGTTTCCCGGTGTCGGCTACCATTCGGACGATCTCTACGCGATGCAGGTGCTCTCCTGCGTTCTCGGGGGCGGCATGTCCTCGCGCCTCTTCCAGGAAGTGCGCGAGCAGCGCGGCCTCTGCTACAGCGTCTTCGCGCACACCGCGGCCTACGCCGACTGCGGCATCCTCTCGGTCTACGCGGCGACCGCGCCGGACAAGGCGGGCGAGCTTCTCGACGTCACCGGCGACGTCATCCTGTCGATGACCGACAGGATCGACGAGGCCGAGGTCGCCCGCGCCCGGGCCCAGATCAAGGCCTCGCTGGTCATGAGCCTCGAGAGCGCCTCGGGGCGCGCCGACCAGATCGCCCGACAGTTTCTCGCGCTCGGTCGCGTGCCGGAGGTATCGGCGCTGATCGAGCGGATCGACGAAGTTTCTGCCCGGGACGTGCGCGAACTCGCGCGCCGCGTCGTCACGGGCAAGGCGCCGGCCTTCAGCGCGGTGGGATCGCTCGCCGGCCTTGCGCCCTACGAGAGGATCGCGGCCCGGTTCGCGTGACGCAATCCGGCGCCATTCGGGGAGTAGGCTTCACGTCCGCCATGGTGTTCCTGCGCGCATCCGCCTATCTCGATCCGCCGCCGCTGATCCGCGGCCGCGGCGTGTACCTGCGCCAGCCAGCGCTGACGGACTTCGCCGCCTGGTCGAGCCTGCGCGCCGAAAGCCGCGGGTTCCTCGAACCGTGGGAACCGCTCTGGCCGGCCGATGATCTCACCCGCGGCGCGTTCCGCTACCGCATCCGCCGGCACCTGCGCGACTCGCGCGCCGACACCGCCTACGCCTTCTTCGCCTTCGACGAGGACACCGACGAACTGCTCGGCGGCCTGACGTTGTCGAACGTGCGCCGCGGCGTCGCGCAGTCAGCCTCGCTCGGCTACTGGATCGGCGCGCGGCACGCGCGCAAAGGCTATATGACGGCGGCGGTGCGCGCGCTTTTGCCGTACGCCTTCGACATCCTGAAGCTGCATCGCGTGGAAGCCGCCTGCATCCCGACGAACCGGCCGTCGATGGCGCTCCTCAAGCGCTGCGGCTTCAGCGAGGAGGGGCTCGCGCGGCGCTACCTGCGCATCGCCGGCATCTGGCAGGATCATTTGCTGTTCGCCATCCTCGAGAACGATCCGCGGCCATGACGATCGCCGCCCGTCTCCTCCGTATCCTGACGATCGCCGTGCTCTGCGCCTTCGCCTGCGGAGCGCCGGTCGGCGCCGAGGAGCTGAAGGTCGTCGACACGGGAACGTTCACGGGCTCGGTCCTCGACCTCCTGCCGCAGTTCCAGGCGGCGCAAAGCACCGCGGCGCAGATCGCCGTGCCACTGCCGCCGGACGATCGCGGCGGACGGGCGCAGATGCCGCTTGAGGCTTCGCGCACCGATCGTGCACGGCACGACTGGCGCATCCTGCATCTCGCCAACCCGCGCACCACGCCGGACGATCTCCTGCTCGTCGTGCCGCACCGCCAGTTTTCGGGGTCGGGCCTGTTCTGGCCGTCGCCGTCCGGCTCTCAGGTTGCGAGCTTCCAGCTCTCGACGGCCGAACTCGTGCGGCCGATCCGGACGCCTGCGGCCGATGTTCTGGCGATGACGCTGTCACCGAAGAGCGCCCTCACCTATGCGCTCGAACTCAACGGCAGCTCGCTCTCGGAGGCATGGCTCTACAAGCGCTCCGCATGGGACGCAAAAAACCTGTCGCGGGTGTTCTTCAACGGGATGGTGCTCGGCATCGGCATCCTGCTGACGCTCGCTGCGGCCGCCCTCTTCGCGGTGCGCCGGCGGGCGCCGTTTGCTGCGGCAACGCTCTTCATCGGCGCGGCAACCGCGTTCCTCGCGCTCTCCATGGGCTACCTGATGCCGGTGGCTGCGCTGTTCCAGTCCTTCCCGCTGCCGCTCGACATGCTGCGCGTGCTGATCGAAGGTTTACTGACGATCGGAACGATCCTCGCTCTCCTGACCTTTCTCGAACTGCCGCGCCGCAAGCCCGCCGGCGCCGCCGCCGCGTATGTCGGACTCGGCATGGCCGGCATGCTCATGCTGTACGGCCTCCTGTTCTCACCGCTCGTGGCGATCGGCCTGCTGCGGGTGCTGTTCGCGCTGGTCGTGGCGGTGGGCGCAGGCCTGTCGGTGACGATGTGGAGCAATTCGGTCCGCACCCAGGCGACCGGCCTCGTGTGGGGGCTTCTCGCGCTGTGGACCATGATCGCTGCGGCCGACTGTGCCGGCCTTCTGCCGGGCGAGACGATCTCGCCGCTCACCGCGGCGATGCTGGTGCTCGTGATGCTGGCGATGACGGTGGCGATCTCGCAGTTCGGCTTCGGCCCGCAACTCTCCGCGCGGCGCTCGATGGACGAGATCGCGCGCCGCGCGCTGGCGCTCGCGAACTCCGAGCAGTCGGTGTGGGACTGGCAGATCGACCGGCGTGCCTTGATCGTCGGCGCCGAGCTCGAGCGTGCGCTCGGCCTCAAGACCGGCACCATCGCCAAGGGCGGCATCGAGGCGTGGAACGAGGTCATACACCCGGCCGACCGCAGCGCGACGATCGCGGCGCTCGACGCCGCGCGCCTGCGCAAGCGCGGCAGCCTCACGATGGAGTTCCGCCTCCGCCGCGCCGACGGGTCCTACCGCTGGTACAATCTCCGCGGCCGCGTCATCCCGGGGGAAGCGGGAGACGCCGAGCGGATCGTCGGCGCGATCGCCGACGTCACCGCGATGCGGCGGGCCGAAGACCGGCTGCTGTTCGACGCGGTGCGCGACCGCATCACCGCGCTGCCGAACCGGCCGCTGTTCCTCGACCGGCTGGAGCGGGCCATGCGCGTATCGCCGCGCGGGCTGTGGTGCGTCGTCATCGACATCGACCGGTTCAAGAACGTCAACGACACGCTCGGCCACGAAGTCGGCGACAGCCTGCTGCACGTCACTGCGCGCCGGCTGTCGACGCTGACGGGACCCGACGACACGCTGGCCCGCCTAACTGGCGACCAGTTCGGCCTCGTGTTCCACGGCGAGCGCGGCCGCGACATCGACGACCTGTCGCAGGAGGTCCGCGCGCTCATCTCCCAGCCGGTAAAAATCCGCGGACAGGAGATCTTCCTCACCGCTTCGGTCGGCGCGGCCCCGAACGATCACGGCCGCACGACCGCCGAGGATCTCCTGCGCGACGCCGAGATCGCCCTCTACGAGGCCAAGCGCCACGGCAAGGACATGACGGAGGTGTTCCGGCCCGAAATGCGCGAGCAGCGGTTCTCGCTCGCCTCCATGGAGCAGGATCTGCTGCAGGCGGTCGAGAAGAACGAGATCGACGTCGTCTACCAGCCGATCGTGCGCATCTCGGACGGCCAGCTCGCCGGCTTCGAGGCGCTGGCCCGCTGGCGGCGGCCGAGCGGGGAGGTCGTCGAACCGTCGCGGTTCATCGCGGTGGCGGAGGAGACGGGTGCGATCCGCGCCGTCGGCCGCCACGTGCTGTCGGAGGCGGCGCGGCAGCTCGGCGTCTGGCAGCGCGCGTTCCGGCCCTCGGACCCGCTCTTCGTCGCGGTCAACGTGTCGTCACGCCAGCTGATCGGCAACGAACTCGTCGACGACCTCAAGGCGATCATGGCGCGCGAGGATCTGAAGCCCGGCACGCTGAAGATCGAGATCACCGAGACGCTGGTGATGCAGAACCCCGAACTTTCGGGGCGCGTGCTCGACCGCATCCGCTCGCTCGGCGTTGGGCTCGCCTGCGACGACTTCGGCACCGGCTACTCCTCGCTCGCCAATCTCCGCCGGCTGCCGTTCGACACGCTGAAGATCGACCGCGGCTTCATCGACGTCGATCCGGACGACGAGCAGGCGGCGATCATCCTCGAATCGATCATCCTGCTCGCGCACGACCTCAATCTCACGGTGGTGGCCGAAGGTGTCGAGAACGCGAACCAGATGGGGCGCCTGATCGAATTCGAATGCGACTTCGCGCAAGGCTTCCACATCGGCGAGCCGGCGACAGCGGCGCAGGTGACGGAGGCGCTGGGCGGCGTGCCGTACCACGCCGGCGTGACGCGCAACGGCTTCGGCAAGTTCTGGGACCGTCTGATCGGGAAGCCCCCGGTGTTCGAGCCAATCCCCGTTCCGCCGCCGCCGATGCCCTCGCCGCATGCGCCGCTGCCAGAGCCGGAACCGGCCGATACGGCTTACGCGCCGCCCGCAGCTGCGTATACGCGCCCGCGGTTCACTGCGCCGGAGCCCGCCCGGCCGACGGGCGTTCCGGTGGGGGCAGCACCGTTCGCCCCGCGCCGCGCGCCGCGGCTGCCGCCGCTCGACGCAGTGTCGCGGCCCGACCTCGATGAATCGTATGCGAATGAAACGGTTGCGGCCGAAGAGCCTGTTGCGATGCCGGTCGAGCCCGAGGTTGAACCCGTGGCCGTCGAGAGCCCGGAGGTGGAGGCGAACACGGAGCCCGCCGTTGCTCCGCCCGAGACTGCCGAAGCGGCGGCGAGGGTTCCGCGGCGGTCGACCAAGGCGAAGCGGTTGAAGAGCAAGCTCAAGGCGAAGAAGAAGCCGGCGCCTGCGAAGTAGCGGTTCAGGCGTGTCCCGCCTGGGCCGAGAGCTTGGTCAGGTCGATGCCGATCTTGCGCATGGCCCGGTCGTACTTCGTGTCGAGATCGGGATCGAACAGGATCTCGTCATCCGCCGGCACCGTGATCCAGCCGTTGCGCTGGATCTCGGTTTCGAGCTGGCCCGGACCCCAGCCGGCGTAGCCGAGCGCCATGATCGACTTCTTCGGCCCCCGCCCGTTCACGATCGCGCGGAGCACGTCCAGCGTCGCGGTGAGGCCGACGCCTTCGTCGATCGGCAGCGTCGCTTCGGCCGCGAAGTAGTCCGTGCTGTGCAGGACGAACCCGCGCCCGGTTTCAACGGGTCCGCCGAACTGCACGTGCCGCGTCGCGACGTCGTCGTCGATCCGGATGGGCTGGCCCTCGGACACGATGTCGAGCCGTTCCAGCAGTTCGCCGAAGGTGATGCCGTCCGCCGGCTTGTTGACGACGAGACCCATCGCCCCGTCGGCGGAATGGGCGCAGACGTAGATCACCGTGCGCTCGAACCGCGGATCGCCGATCCCCGGCATCGCCACGAGCAGTTGACCGTCGAGAAAGCTGGCGGTGGTCGCGTCGAGTTCGCTCAAGGACCGTGGCATCACTTCACTCTACTCCGAATTGGCCTTCCCCGGAAGCACGCCGGGCCTGAACCGGCCGTGACGCCGTCGTGACTGGCTCCCGCCGGACACGAAGGCTATGCTTTGCGGCATGCTTTCCCGCATCGTCATGACCCTCGTCTTCGCGCTGCTGGTCACTGCCCGCACAACATGCACATGGGCAGCCGACAGCACCGTTACAACGCCGAACGCCACGCTCCGGTTGCTCGATGGCGGAATGACGGCCGGGGCGGGGCTTGCCGGTGTCGCGCTCGAGCTTGCGCCGGGCTGGAAAACCTACTGGCGCGTGCCGGGAGACACAGGTGTTCCGCCGGATTTCGACTGGTCCGGCTCGACCAACGTCGCCAAGGCCGAAGTGCTCTGGCCGGCGCCCCACCGCATGAGCGACGGGCAGGGCGGCGAGGTGATCGGCTACACCGACACCGTCGTCTTTCCGGTGCGCGTCACGGCATCGGATCCGGCAAAACCGGTCGCGCTGCATCTCAGGCTGCACTACGCCGTGTGCCACGACATCTGCCTGCCCGGCGATGCCGAGCTCGCCCTGCCACTGGGAGAGGGCGCGGACAAGCCGGCGATCACGGCGGGCCTCTCGACCGTTCCCGTCGACGATCCGAACGCGCCGCTTAGTGTGGCGAAGGCGGCGCTCGACTCATCGGGAACGTCACCCGCCCTCGTCCTCGAGCTCGCCGGGACCGACGTTTCGCCCAAGGCCGACATCCTCGTGGAAGGACCGGCGATCGCCTATTTCGGCGCGCCCGTGGACGGCGGACCACTGACCGACGGCCACGGCCGGCGCTTCACGCTGCCGGTGTCGGTCACGGGCGATGCGGCAGCCCTGCGCGGCGCGCAAATCGTGCTCACCGTCCTCGATGGTGAAACGCGGCTTGTCCGGCAGGCGACGATCCGATAGGACCGCGGGTCGGAAAGCCAGAGCAAGGAACGCATCATGACGATCAAGGTCGGAGACAAGCTGCCCGAGTCGACGTTCGCCACCCCCACGGCGGATGGACCGAAAAAGATCACCGGCAAGGAACTGTTCGACGGCAAGAAGGTGGTGCTGTTCGCGGTGCCCGGCGCGTTCACCCCGACCTGCCACATGAAGCACCTGCCGGGCTTCATCGACCACGCCGCGGCGCTGAAGGCGAAGGGCGTCGACACGATCGCCTGCGTTTCCGTGAACGACCCGTTCGTGCTCGGCGCGTGGGCCAAGCAGACGGGCGCGGAAGGCAAGGTCACGTTCCTCGCCGACGGCAATGCGGAGTTCACCAAGGCAGTCGGCCTCGATCTCGACGCTTCGGGCTTCGGCATGGGCACGCGCTCGCAGCGCTACGCGATGTTGGTCGAAAACGGCGTCGTGCGCGCCCTCAACATCGAACCGCAGGCGGGCCAGGCGGACGTCTCGAGCGCCGAGAAGATCCTCGCTACGCTCTGACGCGAGAAGTCGAATTGAAGAACGGCCCGGCGAAGGCTCGCCGGGCCGTTTTCATTGGTACGTTCAGTAATCGTCCTCGAGCAGCGCCTTGTAGAGGATGGCGCCGATCGCCGCGCCGATCAGGGGCGCGACCCAGAACAACCAGAGCTGCTCGATCGCCCAGCCGCCGACGAACAGGGCCTGGCCAGTCGAACGCGCCGGGTTCACCGAGGTGTTGGTGACCGGGATCGTGACGAGGTGGATCAGCGTCAGCATGAATCCGATCGGGATCGGCGCAAAGCCCGGCGCGCCGCCCTGGCGGGTCGAACCGAGGATCACGATGAGGAACATCGCAGTCATCACGATCTCGATCACGAGACCGGCGAGCATCGTGTACTTGCCCGGCGAGTGTTCGCCGTAGCCGTTCGCCGCAAAGCCGTTGGCGAGGTCGAAGTTCGGATGCCCGGAGGCGACTATCCAGAGCATGAACGCCGCAAAGATCGCCCCGGCGACTTGCGCGACCCAGTACGGGAGCAGTTCGCCGAACGGGAAGCGTCCGCCGACCGCAAGGCCGAGCGAAACGGCCGGGTTGAAGTGGCCGCCCGAAATGTGACCAACGGCATAGGCCATCGTCAGGACGGTGAGGCCGAAGGCCAGCGCGACGCCCAGGAACCCGATGCCGAGATCGGGAAAGGCCGCCGCGAGAACCGCGCTGCCGCAGCCGGCAAGCACGAGCCAGAACGTGCCGAAGAATTCGGCCGCGAGTTTGCGTTTCATTGTTGAGCTCCCCTAAGCTTCTTCCGGTCGGGAAGAGCGCCGCCGAAGACAATGCAGCAGGCGGCAGACGCAGAATCAGGTCTCTTCCACGCCCGTACATTGCGCAACTTTGTTAACCGGGGGAATGCCTGCCGTGACCTTTTCATGGGACCAGGCGAAGGATCACTCGTCGTCGCGCCGGGTCTTCGATCGGTGCGTCATTCCACTGCGCGGAAAGCTTGGCCGCGGCGCCACCGGCGTTGTCGCGCGGACCGGCTTTGCCGGACGTGCATCGAGCGGTGGAACGGCGATCGGCGTGCGCGTGGAGTGCGCCGGCGGTCGGGAGAACGCGATCTCTTCCGGGCCCGCGGTCCCGCCGGTGATGATGAAGCTCATCGCCTCGTCGAAGGTGAAGTCCATCGGGATCGCGCGGCTCGCCGGCAGGATCTCCAGATATCCCGACGTCGGGTTTGGCGTCGTCGGCACGAACACCGCGAACAGCTCTTCCCCGGTATCGCGGTCGCGCATGGTCTTGGTGACGAAGCCCACGGCCTTCATGCCCTCGACCGGGAAATCGATCATCACCACGCGCTGGCCGTTCTGCTCCTGCTTCACGCTCAGCGCCTCGACCAGCCGGCGCGTCGCGCCGTACACCTTCTTCACCACGGGCATGCGCTCGAGCGTCGAATCGACGAGACCGATCAGGCGCTGGCCGATGACGAAGGAGGCAGCGAGGCCGAGAAGGTAGAGGCCGAAGACGGTGAGGAAAATCGCGAGCGTCCACTGGAACCACGGGTCCAGCAGCCACTGCGTCATCGCTCCTTCGCCTGTGTTGAACAGTTCCGCGAGCCAGCGCGCCACGGGACTTCCAAAGCGGGCGAGCAGGCCGAGGACGAAGTCGAAGACGTACCAGGTGACGGCGAGCGGGATGACGGTGAGCAAACCGGTGAGAATGTTGCGCTGGATGCGGGTCGACATCGGTCCGACTCAAGGGGAATGGTCGGAGGATCATACTGTGCGCGCGTCGACGAAGCGAGGCGATGCATGCGGCTTCGCTGCAACGTTTCCGCGATCACCGCGAAAGCTGGTTAATGCGGCGGCGTCTCGGCGGCGCGTCCCCAGAGCGAGACGTATCCTTGCCGACCCCGGATGCCGTGCGCTCCGAGCTTGCGGAACAGGCCCTTCGGGAAGTTGCTCTCGCGCCGCGCCGCCTGGATGATCTCGTCGCTGGCGAGGATCGCGAGGTTCAGCTCGCGGGTCATTTCCTGGATGCGGCTTGCCATGTTGACCGTATCGCCGAGCACCGCGAACTCCATGCGCCGCTCGGACCCGATGTCGCCGAGGACCGCCTCGCCGTAGTGCAGCCCGATGCCGAGGAGGAGCGGCTCCTTCCCTTGTGCGCGGCGCGCCCTGTTCCATCGGCGGACGTTTTCCGCGATTGCCATGGCGCAGGTAAGGGCATTGGTCGCGTCACGGTCGCTCGTGTGCGGCGTGCCGAAGGTCGCCATCAGCCCGTCGCCCAGGAACTTGTCGAGCGTGCCGCCGTGCTCGAACACGGCCGCTTCGGCCAGACCGAGGTAATCGCGCAGGAGTGCGACGAGGTCGTGGCCCGGCAAGTCGGCGCTGAAGCGCGTGAAGCCCCAGATGTCGGCGAACAGCACCGCGATCGGCTGCGTGCGCGATTCGGTGAGCCGACCGCCCGTGCGCATCAGTTCCTCGACGATGTTGGGCGAGAAGTAGCGCGCGAGCTTGGCGCGCGTGCGTTCGGCTTCGTTGAGGCGGCGGTTGTTCTCGACGCGCTCGGTAATGTCGCGCACGGAGCCCACGATCCGCACCGGGCGCTCGTCGTGATAGACGATGAGCCCGCGCAGCACGATCACGCGCACCGGGCCGTCGCTGGCTTTGAGGGCGCAGTCGCACTCGAACTTCTCGCCTTGCTGCAGGAATGCTTCGGTGAGCAGCGTCTCGAGCTTGCGCCTGTCCACCTCGGTCAGAACCTCGAAAAACGCGGCCATCGACGTACCGAAGCGGGCGAAGTCCGTCTGCAGGACCTCGTAGAAGCGCGGCGAGAAGTAGGTTTCCTCACGGTCGAGGTCCCAGTCCCACAGCCCGTCGTTGCTGCCGCGCGCGGCAAGCGCATAGCGTTCCTCGCTGAGCCTTAGGCGCAGGCTCGCCCGCTCGCGCTCGATCGAGGCGGCGATCAGCGCAGCCGCCGTCTTTAGCACGTCGATCTCGGCGGCGTTCCACGACCGTTCGGTGTGGTTGTCGTCGAGGCCCATGAAGCCCCACCACTGGCCCTCGACCATGATGGGGACGGATATGAAGGACAGCGTGCCGTGCTCCTCGAAAACCTGGAGCAGGTAGCCCGTGAGGTCGCGCTTCAGCGCCTGCACCACCTCGCCGCGCCGGCGTCGCGACGCCCAGTCGCCGAGCCCCGTGTCCGACAGCGGCATGTTCCGGTAGCGCGAATCGCCCGCGAGGCTGTCGAAGGCGCCGTCCTCCCGCCAGTCGAAGCGGCAGCTCTGAACGGGCCTGCCGTCTCGGTCGGTGTGCATTTCGAACACCGAGACGCGGGTCGTCTCGGTCGCAAGACCAAGGCGCGCAAGCAGGTCGTGCACGTGATCGCGCCAGGAGACGCCGGCAACCATGCGGGTTGCCGCGTAGGCAACCGCATCGAGCATCGCGGTACGCCGGCGCAACTCGACCAGGGGATTTTCGCTGCCGCCTGAACTGTCGTCCATGATTGCGACTTCCGGCATTGCGCCGTCGTGCGTTCCCCCCGGTCCGCCGAGGGTGTAGTAGTGCGGCGCACCGGTGCCCGGCAAGGGTTTTGGGAAAGCGACATCGCGTCAGGAGCGAACGACATGACCATCAGGAAGCGACCCCTCGGGAACTCCGGCATCGAGATCGCCCCGATCGTGCTCGGCGCCAACGTGTTCGGCTGGACGGCCGATGAGAAGACCTCGTTCGCCATCCTCGATGCGTTCTTCGAGGCGGGGTTCAACGCTGTCGATACTGCCGACGTCTATTCGCGCTGGGCCCCCGGCAACCAGGGCGGCGAATCGGAGACGATCATCGGGCGCTGGATGAAGGCGCGCGGCAACCGCGACAAGGTGGTGCTGATCACCAAGGTCGGCTCCGAGATGGGGCCCGGGATGAAGGGGCTGTCGTCGGGCTATATTGCGCAAGCGGCCGACGCCTCGCTGAAGCGGCTGCAGACGGACCGGATCGACGTCTACTTCTCGCACTGGGAGGATCCTTCGGCCGACTACGCCGACACGCTGAAGGGCTACAAGGCGTTGATCGATGCCGGCAAGGTGCGCGTGATCGGGGCCTCGAACCACACGGCGCAGAGCCTGAAGACTGCGCTCGACACGAGCGACCGGCTCGGACTGCCGCGCTACCAGGTGATACAGCCGCACTACAACCTGATGGAACGCACGCACTACGAAGGCCCGCTCCAGGACCTCTGCATCGCCAACCGCATCGGCGTGATCACCTACTACGGCCTCGCGAGCGGATTCCTCAGCGGCAAGTACCGCCGCAAGGAGGAAGCCGAGGGCAAGGCGCGCGGCGGGGCTGTGTCGAAGTACATGACGCCGCGCGGGTTTGCCGTGCTCGACGCGCTCGAGGCGGAGGCGAATGCGCTCGGCGCGACGCCGGCCCAGGTGGCGCTCGCGTGGCTGATGGCGCAGCCGGGCGTCACCGCGCCGATCGTCAGCGCGACGAGCGTCGAGCAGGTGCGCGACATCGTGAAGGCGGCCGAGGTTCCGCTGTCGAAAGAGGGGGTTGCGCGGCTCGCGACCGCGAGCGCGCCGCAGACGGCCTGACGCTATTCCAGCGCCTCGGCGATCGCGCTGAACATCTCGATCGTCTTGCGATCGATCGCCTCGTCGACCGGCATCGGCTGCGACGATTGCTTTGCGATGACGACGCCCGAGGGCGGGTCCACGTAGATCCACTGCCCATGGATGCCGACGGCGAGAATGCTGTCACGGCCGTTGCCGACGGCGTACCACTGACTGCGGTAGCGGCCCTGCGGCAGGAACAGCGCCATATCACCCTTCTCCCACTGGGTGCGGTCGCCACCTGCAAAGAGATCCTCGATCCACGACTTCGGCACCACCTGGCGGTCGCCGATGCGGCCGCCGAGGCGCACGAGGTCGCCGATGCGGGCTAGGTCCTGGATCGTCACGCAGAACCCTCCCGCGGTGCGGGCCGCGCCGTAGCGGTCGACCGTGATGTAGGCGGGTCCCGCAGCACCCATCGGTTCGAACAGCTTCTCGCCGGCGTACTGCGCGAGGCGGGTGCCCGTCGCGACCTCGACGATCCAGCCCAACAGGTCGCTGTTGGGCGAGACGTAGTGGAAGCGCGCGCCGTGCGGGCGCTCGCCAAGCTGCAGCCGGAGCAGGAACTCGTGCAGGCCTTCGGTGGAGCGCGCATCCCGCACCGGGTTCCATCCGGACGCCTCGCGGTAGGCCAGAAACGTCTCGTCCGGGTTGTCGTAGTTCTCGACGAAGGAAACGCTCACCGTCATGTCGAGCACGTTGCGCACCGAGCAGGTGCCGTAGGCCGTGCCGTCCTTCACCGGCACGTAGGCGCCGACGGGGAGGTTCGGGTCGAGCTTTCCGGAGCCGACGGCGATGCCGGCGAGGAGCGCGGTGATCGACTTCGACACCGAGAAGACGACATGCGGCGCGCTCGCCGCCTCCTCCGTGCGGTACCAGTCGTAGGCGATCGCTCCGTTCCGCAAAACAAGGAAGGCGTCCGTCCAGGTGCCGTCGAGCCATGCATCGAGGCCGTCGATGCGCGACAGCCCTTGCGACGCGTTTCGCGACAGCGGCGTCGACGCCGGCGCGCACGCAATCGCGGCCGTGCCGATCAGCTCACGCACGTTGTTGAAGGACCAGCGATTGAAGGGACCCTGCCGCCAGTTGGCGAGCGTTACGTCACGACGATGAAATTGTTGCACGCTGTCCTGCTCACGCCAGGTGTTGAACGAGCCGCCGGTAGAGATGCCACGTGGTATGCCCGAGAATCGGCAGCACGAACAGCAGGCCGAGGAACGCGGGGATGCTCGCCGCGATCATCGAGAGCACGACGATGACGCCCCACAGCAGCATCGGCACGGTGTTCACGTTGACTGCCTTGATCGAGGTGATGATCGCCGTGATGAAATCGACGTTGCGGTCGAGCAGCAGCGGGCACGATACGACCGTCACCGAGAACAGGAGGAGCGACAGGACCGCCCCGACGAGGTGGCCGACGACGAGGAAGGTCCAGCCGTCGGTCGTCGAGAAGATCTCGTGGACGAGGCGATGCAGGTCGGCGCTTGCATGCATGCCGAGGAACAGCGCCATCAGGAGGCGCACCTGGTAGATCCAGATCCAGAAGATGAAGAGCACGACGAACGCCATCCAGGGCAGTTCGTGCCGGCGCTGTTCGTAGATGACACCGAGCACGCCTTTCCACGTAAGCGGTGTTCCGGTTTCGAGGCGGCGGCTGACTTCGTAGAGTCCCACGGCGACGAACGGTCCGAGCAGGATGAAGCCCACGGCGAGCGGATAGGCGAGGTAAGACAGGCCCCAGAAGAACGCCATCGCGATGATGATGTTGCCGCCGAGCGCGTAGAATGCGCCGAAGAACAGCCCGTACTGCGGCGCCGCCAGGAAATCACGCCATCCGTTGCGCAGGCAGGCGACGATGTCGTGGAGCGAGATCGTGTTGATCTGCAGGGCCGGCTTTCGGACCTCGGCCGGCTTGTCTGCCGTGGTGTTCATCGGCTCCTCCCAGAGCGGCACGTCGTCGTTTTTGGATGAGTGTAAAGGGACGACTTCTACGAGTAAAGCACGCCAGTATTGAATTGCAACTGATAGTAGTATTTCGGCTTGTTACGACTTTAGGTTTGACGGCGATTCTTGGCACAACTACATAATGGACAGGAACAGTGATTCGGGGGGTCTGCCATGTTCGTCATCGTGGACGACCGAGAAATAGTTACACGAAGTTATATACAGTCGTTCGAGAGAGAAGGTGTATCGACTGCAGCGTTCAGTCCTCAGGAGTTCGGTAACTGGATAGAAACCGCAGCTTCTTCTGATATTACTGCAGTGGAAGCATTTGTACTTGGAGATTGCCCAGCTCGGGAGCGGTATACTCCTACCATACGGAATCGATCGCAGGCGCCGGTCATCGCCATGGTCGACAGCCGGGTGCTGGACTCGATGCTCAGGCTGTTCGACGCGGGTGTCGACGACGTGGTGAGCAAACCGGTGCACGTCCGCGAAATCCTCGCCCGCGCCCGCGCCATCGCCCGGCGGCGGACGAACGATCCCGACGCGACGACGGCCGGAGAGATCACCGTCTTCTTCGACGGGCGTGATCCGCAGGTGCGCGGCCGTCCGCTGGCGCTGCCGCGACGCGAACGGCGCATCCTCGAGCATCTGGCCAGCTGCAAGGGCCGCCTGGTGACGCGCAGCCAGATCTTTTCGAGCGTGTACGGACTGTTCGACGAGAACATCGAGGAGTCGGTCGTCGAGAGCCACATCTCGAAGCTGCGCAAGAAGCTGCGCCAGCGCCTGGGCTACGACCCGATCGAATCCAAGCGCTACCTCGGCTACCGCCTGGCGTTGTGACGGGTTGTGCACCCAGCAATCTAGTTCCAATCGGCGCAAAGAGGATCACCGGCTCGAGGCCGGTGATGACGCGTAGGCTGGAGACGGTCGTCGGCGCGTAGTGGAAGTGCATCCTCGGGTCAAGCCCGAGGATGACAAAGGGGGCCGGTAGGAGCGTGGTCGTGGCCGGGCTCGACCCGGCCATCCTCTTCGAACCGATTCAGGGACGGTGATGAGGAAGGCGACAGCTCTACCGGTTGCGGCCTTTACGGTCCTTGAGGATCTCCTGCGCGGCGTTGTGGCCGGGGATGCCGGAGACGCCGCCGCCGGGGTGCATCGAGGAGCCGCAGACGTAGAGCCCGCGGAACGGCGTGCGATAGTTCGCATACTGCGAGATCGGCCGCTGGAAGAACAGCTGGTCTGCGGCAAGTTCCCCCTGGAAGATGTGGCCCTGCGGCAGGCCGACCTTCGCCTCGATGTCGGGCGGCGTCAGAAGCTGCACGTCGATCACGTCGTTGGAGAAGCCGGGCGCGAACCGTTCGATCGTGTCGAACACGGTCTTGCGGAAGCGGTCCTTCTCGTTCGCCCACGAGCCGTTCTTGAGTTCGTAGGGCGCGTGGCCGCCGAAGATGTTGACGACATGCTTGCCCTTCGGCGCGAGCGTGTCGTCGACGATGGTCGGGCACACCGGCGTCATGAACGGGGACGACGAGTACCAGCCGTACTTCGCATCGTCGTAGGCGCGCTCGAGGTAGTCGATGTCCGGCGCGATGTGCATGTAGGTCGGATAGTGGAACGATCCGATCGCGCCTTCCCGGCGGATGCGGTCGAGGATCGTGTACTGCGGCGGGCGCTCGCAGGCGATGTTGAGCTTGAAGGCGGTCGAGAACGTCCGGTAGCCCTTGATCTCGCGAGCGACCTCCGCCGGCAGTTTCGCCTCGCCGATCATGTCGAGGTAGAGGTTCTTCGCCGAGGCGTTCGAGGCCACGATCGGCGCGCGGAACTCGCGGCCGTCCTTCAGCGCGATGCCGACCGCCCGTTCGCCCGTGATCAGCACCTTGTCGATCGGCGCGTCGGTGAGGATGTCGACGCCCACCGTCTGCGCGTAGGACGCAAGCGCCTTCGTGATCGAGCCCATGCCGCCTTTGATGAAACCCCAGCCGCCGGCGCCTTCGTGCTCGCCCATGATGTGGTGCATGATCACGTAGGCTGAACCCGGGGTCTTCGGACCGGCGAAGGTGCCGATCGAGGCGTAGTAGGCAAGCACCGCCATGATGCGGTCGTCCTCGAACCACTCGCGCAGGAAGTCGTAGGCGCTCATCGTGAGCAGGTCCCAGACCCTGTAGAAGCGGTTGCCGATCTTGCGGTAGCGCCACAGGAATCCCGCATCGTCCTTCAGGCTGCGCCAGTCCGTCTTCGCGGGGTCGATCGGGGTCTCCCACAGGAGCTTGCGCACCACGGCGGTCGCCTCCTGCAGGTACTCGTTGAAGACGGGATAGATATCGGCGTCCTTCTTCGAGAACTTGCGGAAGCTCGCCTGCGTCTTCTCCATGTTGTCGGAGAACAGGATGTAGTCGTCACCGTCGAGCGGCGAGACCATGTCGGAGCACGGCAGCACCTCCAGCCCGTGCTTCCGCAGTTCGAAGTCGCGGATGATCCGCGGATGGAGCAGACTCATCAGGTAGGAGAAGATCGAGGCGCGGAAACCCGGAGATATCTCCTCCGTCACGGCGGCGCCGCCGACGATCGGCCGGCGTTCGGCGACCAGCACCTTCAGTCCTGCCCTGGCGAGGTAGTTCGCGCACACGAGGCCGTTGTGGCCGGCGCCGATGACGATGGCGTCGTAGTTCGACTGCACCTGGGTCATGTCGACAGTGTCCTGAAGGGTTTCCGCCCGGAGCGAGGGCGTTTCGTGGGTGCAAGTCTAGCCCAGCGGGAGCCCCCCTTGTCGAGGGTGCTCGGCGGTGGCTAAAGCATCGCCCTGAGCCACAGTTCCGGGAAACGGACGTCCGTATGCAAACGACGCAGAGCTATCTTGCCGGGATCGACACCGGCGGTACGTACACGGACGCCGTGCTGGTCGATCCGAAGACGCTGAAGGTCGTCGCCTCCGCGAAGGCGCTCACCACCCGCGGCGACCTGTCGATCGGCATCGTCGAGGCGCTGGAGCGCGTCATCGCGGCGGAGGGCCACAAGGACGTCGCGCAATCGATCAAGCTCCTGTCGATCTCGACCACGCTCGCCACCAACGCGGTCGTCGAAGGGCACGGCAGTTCGGTCGCCGTGCTGCTCATCGGGTTCGACCCCGAGATGGTGCGGAAGTCGAAGCTCGCCGAGACGTTCCCGAACCTCCCCATCGAGATCATTACCGGCGGTCACGACCACAACGGCGACGAGATCGCCGCGCTCGACACGCACGCTATCGAGGCGGTGGTCGACCGCCACAAGGATACGATCGCGGCTTTCGCGGTCGCCTCGCGCTTTGCCGTACGCAACGCGGCGCATGAGCTCAAGGCGCGCGAGATCATCTTCGCGCGCGCGCAAAAGCCGGTGACGCTGTCGACGGAACTCTCGAGTGATCTCGACGCGCCGCGCCGCGCGCTCACCGCCGTGCTCAACGCGCGGCTCCTGTCGCGCATCGCCGACCTCATCCAGTCGGTGAACGTGGCGAAGGAGCGTCTCGGCATCAATGCGCCGCTGATGATCACCCGCGGTGACGGGAGCCTCGCCCGCGCCGACGCCGTGGTACGGCGGCCGATCGAGACGATCCTGTCGGGACCGGCGGCGAGCCTCATCGGCGCGTCCAAGCTCACCCGGCTTCCCGACTTCATCCTCTCCGATATCGGCGGCACGACGACCGATCTCGCCATCCTCCGCAATGGTCGCCCGACGATCACCGCGCAGGGCGCCGATCTCGGCGGCTGGCGCACGATGGTGAACGCCATCGACGTGAAGACGCTGGGGCTCGGCGGCGACAGCGCCGTTGCCCTGACGATGGGCGGACGCATCACCGTCGGGCCCGAGCGCGCCGTGCCGGTGTCGCTGATCGCCAGCCGCTTTCCTGGCGTGCTCAAGGACCTCGAGGCGGAGCTCGACGAGACGGAGGGCGTGTCGCACCACGGCCGGTTCGTCATGCTGCCGCTCGGCGCCACGACGAAGCCGAACCTTGCGCTGCTGTCCGACCGGGAGCGTCAGCTCCTCGAGCGGATCGAGGCGACGCCGCGCCCGATGAGCCGGCTCGCCGCGCCGATGGCCGCCGCGCGCACCATCGCCGCGATGGCGCGAAAGGGGCTGATCCAGGTCGCCTGCTTCACGCCGTCCGATGCGGCGCACGTGCTGGGTCTTCAGGCGAACTGGTCGAAGGAGGGCGCGGTGCTCGCCGCACGCCTGCTCTATCGGGCGAAGACGATGAAGAACCCGGACCTCGCCGGCGCCGAGCAGATTTCGCGCGAGGTGTGGTCCGAGACGGTGCGGCTTTCCGGCCTTGCGGTGCTCGCCAGCGCGCTCGGCGTGCCGCACGGACGGGCCGATGCGTTCCTCGAGGCGATCGCCGACGGCCGCGGCGCGATCGGCCTCGCCCGGGTCAGCGCCGTTCCGGCGGTGCCCATCGTTGCGGTGGGCGGCCCGGCGCCGGTCTATTACCCCGAGGTCGGCAAGCGGATCGGCTGCGAGATCGTCTACCCGGATCATTACGACGTCGCCAACGCGGTCGGGGCCGCGACCGGGGCGGTCGTCGGACGCTCCACGGTTGAAGTGAACGGCGACGGCAGCGGCGTGTTCCAGGTGTATGCCGGCGGCACGGCCCGGCGCTTCGTCAACGCCGCGGAAGCGATGGCGTTCGCGGAATCGACGGCGGTCGCCGCCGCCACCGCGCAGGCCGAGTCGATGGGCGCCCGCGACGTCGAGGTCGAGGTGTCCCGCGACGTGTTCCGGCTTCCGGACGCGGTCGACGACAACGGCATTTCGCACGCCCGCCTCCATGCCGAGGCGATCGGGCAGGCAAGCTTCGCACGCTAGACTCGACCGTTGCCGCAACCGCCCCGTTTGGCTATCAGACCGGCGGCGTTTGTTTGCGAAGGGGCACCCGATGGCGCGGCAATTCATCTATCACATGCGTGGCCTGACGAAGGCCTATGCCGGCGGCAAGAAGGTCCTCGACGGGATCAACCTGTCATTCTACCCGGACGCCAAGATCGGCGTGCTGGGCCCGAACGGGTCGGGCAAGTCGACGCTCTTGCGGATCATGGCCGGCATCGACAAGGAATTCACCGGCGACGGCTGGGTGGCGGAGGGCGCAACCGTCGGCTACCTGCCGCAGGAGCCGGAACTCGACCCCGCGCTCAACGTGATGGGCAACGTGATGGAGGGCGTCGCGAAGAAGCGGGCGATCCTCGACCAGTACAACGCGCTTATGGCCGACTACAACGACGAGAACGCGGCGAGGGCCGCGGAACTCCAGGACATCATCGACGCGCAGAACCTGTGGGACCTCGAATCACAGGTCGAGCAGGCGATGGACGCGCTGCGCTGCCCGCCGGGCGAGGCCACCGTCGACAACCTGTCGGGCGGCGAGCGCCGTCGCGTCGCGCTGACGCAGCTCCTGCTGCGCCAGCCGGACCTGCTCCTCCTCGACGAGCCGACGAACCATCTCGACGCCGAATCGGTGAACTGGCTCGAGGCGCACCTGCGGAACTATCCGGGCGCGATCCTCATCGTCACGCACGACCGCTACTTCCTCGACAACGTGACGGGCTGGATCCTCGAACTCGACCGCGGCCGGGGCATCCCGTACGAGGGGAACTATTCGGCCTACCTCACCCAGAAGTCCAAGCGCCTCGAGCAGGAGGCGCGCGAGGATCAGGCCCGCCAGAAGGTCATCAGCCGCGAGCGCGAATGGATCGCCGCCAGCCCGAAGGCGCGGCAGGCCAAGAGCAAGGCCCGCTTCAAGGCTTACGACGAACTGCTGCGCGCCAACGAGGAGCGCCTCAAGTCGACGACCGCGCAGATCGTGCTGCCGCCGGGACCCCGCCTCGGCAACGACGTGATCGAGGTTCAGGGCGTCTCGAAGGGTTATGGCGACCGCCTGCTCATCGACGAGCTGTCGTTCAAGCTGCCGCCGGGCGGCATCGTCGGCGTGATCGGGCCGAACGGCGCCGGCAAGACGACGCTGTTCCGCATGATCACCGGCCAGGAGACACCCGATTCCGGCGCGATCCGCGTGGGCGAGTCCGTCGTCCTCGGCTACGTCGACCAGAGCCGCGACTCGCTCGATCCCAACAAGACGGTGTGGGAAGAGATCTCCGGCGGAAACGATGTCATCACGCTCGGCAAGCGCGACGTGAACAGCCGGGCCTACGCCTCGGCCTTCAATTTCAAGGGCGGCGATCAGCAGCAGAAGGTGGGCTCGCTGTCGGGCGGGCAGCGCAACCGCGTGCACCTCGCGAAGATGCTGAAGTCGGGCGCGAACGTGCTGCTCCTCGACGAGCCGACGAACGACCTCGACACCGAGACGCTGGCGGCGCTCGAGGAGGCGCTCGAGGATTACGCCGGCTGCTGCGTCATCATCAGCCACGACCGCATGTTCCTCGACCGGCTGGCGACGCACATCCTCGCGTTCGAGGGCGACAGCCACGTCGAGTGGTTCGAGGGCAACTTCCAGGACTACGAGGAAGACAAGAAGCGCCGCCTCGGCGCCGATTCGGTCATGCCGAAGCGGATCAAGTACAAGAAGTTCGCGCGGTAGGTCTCTTAGCGCGCCAGGGCCTTGAACAGCTCCTGCGCGTCGCCGCCGTGCTTGGCGATGAAGCGCAGGAAGATGCCGCGCTGCATGGTGGCGAGCGAAAAGCCCAGCACCGACACGTCGGCGATCTGATACTCCTTGCCGTTCTGCGTCACCTTGAAGATGACGTTGTAGGTCGAGCCGGACATCAGCGTGATTCTGGTGTTCACCAGCGCCGCGCCGGTGTCGTCGACGGTCGCATCGCCGATCTCGGCCTTGCCGACTTGGTACTGGCGGGAGGAGTCGGCGAAGTACCGCGCCATGAACAGGCTCACGCCCGTAAAGTAGCTGGGCTTCTGCGAGGGCTGCAGGTCGCCCTTGTAGGGGCCCAGCGAATACATCGCGATGCCCTCGACGTCGGCATGCCGCAGGATGGCCTTCTGGAAGCTCGGCACCGTGCCGACCCGCTGCGCCGCCATCAGGTCGTCGGCGACGGTCTTCATGTAGGCGACCGCGCCCGAGGGATTGACGGCGGCTTCCGCAGCGGTCGCCGACATCGGCGTGGGCACCCGGGTCGCCAGCAGGCCAGCCAGAACAAACAGGAAATCGCGCCGTGCAACCTTCATCGAGCCGCAACCTTCGAGAATCTTCGCAAGGGAACGCACTGCCTCAAGTAATGGATGCCGGAAGCGACCGTCAACCGTCCTGCGCACGCTGTCGCTTCGTCGCCACTTGCCATCTATATAAGGATATGTTTATCTGTTTATGGAACCGCGGGCAAGGACCGGATGGAAACCCTTCTCAAGTCTCTCAAGGCGGTGGCCGAAAGCACCAGGATTCGCATCCTCGCGATCCTCGCCGAGGGCGAGTGCAACGTCACCGAACTCACCGCCATCCTGTCGCAGAGCCAGCCGCGCGTCAGCCGCCATCTGAAGCTTCTCGTCGATGCCGATCTCGTCGAGCGCCACAAGGAAGGGAACTGGGTCCTGTTCCGCCTGACACGGCAGGCGGGCCTCGTCGTCGACATTCTGAAGCACGTGCCGCAGGACGATCCGCTCATCGCGCGCGATCGCGAGAAGTTGAACATGATCAAGACGCGGCGCTCGGAAGCCGCCGAAAAGTATTTCAGCAAGGTGGCCGCCAGCTGGTCGGTGCTGCGCTCGCTCAATGTCGACGACCGCGCGGTCGAGGTTGCGCTGAAGAAGATGATCGGCCCCGCCTCTGTCGACACGCTGGTCGACCTCGGCACCGGCACGGGACGGATGCTCGAACTCTTCGCACCGCAGGCGCGGCAGGCGATCGGCGTCGACCGGAACCGCGAGATGCTCGCGTTCGCGCGCGTCGCCATCGAGAAGCACGGGCTGACCAACACGCAGGTACGGCTCGCGGACGTCAACGACGTACCGCTGAAGGAACGTTCCGCCGATCTCGTGATCATTCACCAGGTGCTGCACTATCTCGACAATCCGCTCGACACCATCCGCGAGGCGCATCGCCTCTTGAGACCCGGCGGTCGGCTGGTCGTCGTGGATCTTGCGCCGCACGATCGCGAATTCCTGCGCGAGGAGCACGCGCATCGCCGGCTCGGCATTGCAACGGACACGATGCGGCGCTGGATGGAGAGCGCAGGCCTCTCGCTCGTGCGCCGTGAAAGCCTCAAGCCGGCCGCGCAGGACGGCCTCGACGTCGACGTGTGGATGGCAGAGCGGCCGCGCGACGCGGTCTTGAAAGAGGTGCGCCATGGCTGACGGCACGAAACCGCCGCTCTCGGTCTCCTTCGAATTCTTTCCGCCGCGCGACACCGAGGCGGCCAACGCCCTGTCCGGCACGATCACCAAGCTGAAGGCATTCCGGCCAGATTTCGTCTCCGTCACCTACGGCGCCGGCGGCTCGACGCAGGACGCCTCACTCGCCAGCGTCGACCGCCTCGTCAACGAATTCGCGCTGCCGACGTGCGCCCACCTTACCTGCGTCGGCAAGACGAAGGCCGAGGTCGATGCCGTGGCGCTCGACTTCGCAAGACGCGGGGTAAAGCATTTCCTCGCCCTGCGCGGCGATCCGCCGGCGGGCGAGCGCCGGTTCGAGCCGCACCCGGGCGGATATCGCAACGCTGCCGATCTCGTCGAGGGACTGGCGAAGCTCGGCGACTTCGAAATCTCGGTTGCCGCCTATCCCGAAAAGCATCCCGAGAGTTTCACCTTCGAGGTCGACCTTGCGATGCTCACCGCCAAAGTCGAGGCAGGGGCGACGCGCGCCATCACCCAGTTCTTCTTCGACAACTCGGCATACTTCCGCTTCGTCGACCGTGTGCGGGCGCGCGGCATCAACATCCCGATCGTACCGGGCATCCTGCCGGTGACGAACCTCGAAAAAGTGGCGGGGTTCGCGCAGCGGTGCGGGGCGCACCTCACGGCGGACTTTGCGCGCCGGTTCGAGGGTCTCGAAAACGATCCCGAGGAGCGCAAGCTGGTCGCCGCCGCCGTCGCTGCCGAACAGGTGGCGAAGCTCCACGACGCCGGCGTCACCAGCTTCCACTTCTACACGCTGAACCGCGCCGACGTGACGGGCGCCTTGTGCCGCATGTTGGGGCTCTCCGCCGAGCCCAGGTCGGCGGCTGCCTGAGCCTCACCAGAGCTGATGAAACGCGTTGATCTTCGCGATCGTCTTGTTCTGCGAAACCGCCTTCGCGACCCGCGCGACGTTCGGCATGCGCCGGAAGGCCGGTTCGAGCTCCGGATGCCAGAACGCCAGCATGGCGAGGTAGATGTCGGCCGCCGTCATCTTCGGCCCGAGCAGGAACTTGCTCTTTCCGATGACCTTGTCGAGCAGCGCGAGGTTGCGATCGAGTTCGGCAAGGCCTGCGCCCTTCACGCCTTCGATCCCGGCGGGGTCGGTCGTGTAGCGATCCGGATAGAAGTAGCGCAGGTCCGCGCTGTAGGTGTTCACCGCCATGAACACCAGCCAGCGCAGGAAGTCCGGGCGCTTCGGACTGCCCGGGGCAGGCGCGAGCACGCCGTACCGGTCGCACAGGTAAATGAGCATCGCGGCCGATTCCGTCATGACGTGGCCGTTCGGCAGTTCGAGAACCGGCACTTGCGCGGCCGGGTTCATCTTCAGGAACTTCGCGCTCCGGTGGTCGCCCTTCTTGGTGTCGATCGGCACCACCTGGTACTTAGCGCCCGCCTCCTCCAGGACCGCGTGCACGGCAAAACCGCCGGAACCCGGGCTCGTATAGAGCTTGAACATTCGCTACCTCCCCGTCCCCAAACCGAAGTATTATATGACAAGACCGAAACCCCGGTATTGAGTAACGCGCCGGTTCCCTGATGGGAACGACTCAACGGTAATGGTGGTCATGCAACAGCTTCGTTCCGCGCCCGTCAGCCGAGGCAACGTCCGGTTCACCTACTCGACCGAGGACCAGCCGCTGATCCAGCGCGCGATCATCCAGGCAATCGAGAAGCTCGGCGGCCAGCGCAAGCTGAAGAAGCTCTACGACGAACACATCCGCAACCCGAGGAACGGCGAGACCTTCTTCGAGGCGGCTATCCGGCTCCTGAAGCTCGACGTGGCCTACGACGCCCGGATGCTCGACAAGGTGCCGCGCACCGGCCCTGTGATCTTCGTCGCGAACCATCCTTACGGCGTTCTCGACGGGGTGACGCTGACGTGGCTCGCCATGAAGGTGCGCCCCGACGTGAAGGTGCTGGCCAATTCCGTGCTGTGCCAGGCGCCTGATGCGAAGGAGAACCTCCTCCCCGTCGACTTCGGCCCGAACCCGGACGCGCGCGAGACGACGCTGCAGACCCGGCTCGCCGCCCAGCGCTGGGTGCGCGAGGGGAACGCCATCGGGATCTTCCCCGGCGGCGGCGTGTCCACCAGCGAGAAGCCGCTCAAGGGTCGCGCGATCGACCTGCCCTGGGCGCCGTTCACCGCGAAGCTCATCCACTCGTCGAAGGCAACGGTGGTCCCCGTCTACTTCTGCGGCCAGAACAGCCGGATGTTCCAGCTCGCAAGCCACCTCAGCATGACGCTGCGTCTGTCGCTCGTGTTCCGCGAGACGGCGCGGCGCATCGGCACCCGGCTCGAGATCCGGATCGGCGAGCCCATTCCGTATGCGGAGCTTGCGGCGCTGAAGGACCGCACCGAACTGACGCGTGAACTGCGCCGGCGCACCTTCGGGCTCGGCGGCATCAACGCCAAGCTCGGCGAAGCCGAGTACATGCGCGAGTTCCAGCTGAAGAAGGGCGGCCTCCTGAAGCGGCTGACCGACGACTGAGATGCCGCAGCTCGTTCGCCTGTTCCTGAAGCACGGCGTGATCGGCGCGGCGTTCGGCTGGGCCGTGCTCGCGCTGTGCCTCTTGTTCGACGTCTGGGGGCTCGGCGGCTTCGTCGCGCGCTCGACGAGCCCCTACGTGGCGCTCTATGCGCTGGCGCTGTCGTTCGGCCCGCTGTTCGGCGCAATCGCCATTTCGCTGGCCGTGATCCGGCTGACCCGTTTCGACGAGCCGCCGCCCAATACCCGGCTCGAGCGGTGGCGGAAGGGCGGGAGCGCGGAACTGCGCCAGGATCGCCCGCTTCCCTGAACCGGTGACACGGTAAACGCCCCGTTTACCGTATTTGAGGCAAAGTCCGATCCTCTCCGTTGGGGATCGGAAATGGTGTCGGTTCGTGCGTTGTGCGTCCTTATTGCGGCTCTTGTCGTGATTACCGGTTGCGCCGGCCCGCGCGGCCAGTACTTCACCACCGAAGGGCTGATCATCCCCACCGGCATCTGCCCGATCCCGCCGTCATCGCTCGGTATCGCCGAGCAACTCCCCCCGATCAATGAGCGCAACGGCTGCCAGGTCCCGAATCCCTGGCAGGTCGAATCTGTCGCCACCGTCTCGTTCAACCGGCCGGCAAAGCTCAACTGCGGCATGGTCTCCCCGCTCGCCAGCTGGTTCCAGGACAGCGTGCAGCCGGCCGCCAAGAGCGCCTTCGGGGAAGAGGTCGTTTCGGTGAATGTCCTTGCCTCCTACGCCTGCCGGCCGCGCAACAACCACTGGGGCGGCAAGCTCTCCGAGCACGGGTTCGGCAACGCCATCGACATCGGGGGATTCACGCTCGCGAGCGGGCGCACGGTGACGGTGCGTTCCGGCTGGGCTGGTGCGCCCGACGAACAGCAGTTCCTGCGCTCGGTCCGCCACGACGCCTGCCAGACGTTCTCGACGGTGCTCGGCCCCGGGTCCGACGGCAACCACGAGGACCACTTCCACCTTGACATGATGGCGCGCAAGAGCGGGCGCAGCGCCTACTGCGGCTGAACCTGCCCCTGCGACGGCGGCACGGCCGCCTGCTTCGGCTGAGCCTTCCCGACCACGGGCTTGGTCTTCTGCGTGGTGGCGGGGGCGGTGGTGGATTTTGCGCTCGTTGCCGACGGAGACGTGCCTGCCGGCGGCGTGCCCGCCTGAACCTTCGGCGCGGAGCGCTTCTTCTCCGGAATCTTGTCCGACGTGCAGTGATCAACGATCTCCGGCGTGCCCATCGCGAGGAGGTCGCTGATGGTCGCGAAGGAGTAGCCCTTCCTCTTCAGCCCCTCGATCACCGCCGGCAGCGCTTCGGCGGTGTGATGGCCGCGTCCGTTCGCGTGCATGATGATGATCGACCCGGGCTTTGCCTTCGCCAGCACCACCTGCTCGATCGCCTTGGCCTGCTGGTTCGGGTCGGGGTCGCCGGTCACCACGTCCCACTCGATGGCGAGAAGGCCGTTGTCGTTGACGAAATCGAGCGCGCGCTTGTCGCAGATGCCTGCCGGAAACCGGAACAGCGTCGGCGCGGATGCGTCCGCCTTCGGGCACATCTTCTTCACGTCGGCGAGCACCGCGGCGGCCTGACCTTGCGGAGCGAGCACCTGCGTCGCGAGCGTCACCTGGTCGACCCCGGTCAGGAGCTTGTGGCTCCAGGAGTGGTTCCCGACCTCGAACAGCGGATCGGCCTCGAGCTGGCGGGCACGCTCGGGATGGGTCGCAAGCCAGTGGCCGCCGGCGAAGAACGTCGCGGCGACCTTCTCGCGGCGCAGCGTGTCGACGATCGCGCCGTCGTAGCCTGCAATCTCGGCGGAGGTCTCGCAGAGGTCGAACGTCAAAGCCACGACCTTCTTGCCGGCTGGAAGCGACACGCGGCGCACGACGCCGCGCAGCGTCGGTTCGACAGGCTTCGAGAAGTGGTAGGCCGGAACCTTCACCACCTTCTGGCTTACCGGCCGGGGCACCTCCTCGCCCGGTTTCGCAGCCAGGTCCGCTGCCGGAAAGCAGGCAGGCGCCTCTGCCGCTTGCGCCGTCGATGCGGCGGCGGCCAGAAGCAGCAGGGAAAGGGTTGCGCGGCGTAGGCGACTCATCCGATCTAGGCTTTAGTGTTGCCCTCTACGATGCCGAATACTATGCCGCCGCCGAAATGCCACGAGGACGAAAGGTAGCAGCGTGAGATCGATCGTCGCCAGCGCGCTTGCCGCATCGCTCCTCGCCGCGCCCGGCGTGGCCGCTGCCGAGTTGGCGAGCCTTGCCGGTTCCGAATGGGGGTTCCACGACCTGAAGGACGTGTATGTCCAGTTCCGCTCCGACGGGAAGGTCAGGGGCTTTGCGGGCTGCAACCGGTTCATGGGCGCGTACGCGGAAGGCAAGGGCGCGCTGCGGATCGGCCCGCTCGCGACGACGCGCATGATGTGCAAGCCATCCGCCATGCAGGTCGAACAGCACATCCTGAAGATCCTCGCCGAGACGCGCCAGGTGAAGGCGACGCACCTCGTGCTGACGCTCGAAGATGACGCGGGCCGCGTGCTCGCCACGCTCGAACGGCGCGACTTCGACTGAGGCCGAGGACCATGTCGATCTGGCAGACCATGTCGAAGACGATCGCCGATTTCGGCGGTGACGTTGCCGACGCGTTGCGCAAGCTGACGGGCGTTGGCCAAAACCCCGACGATCCGGAAACGTCCGTCGCGTTCACCATCGCCGTCGTTGCGCTCGGCGCGAAGATGGCGAAGGCCGACGGCGCGGTGACGGAGCGGGAGATCGCGGCCTTTCGCGAGGTGTTCCAGGTCCCGCCGTCGGAAGCGAAGAACCTCGCCTACGTGTTCAACCAAGCGAAGGGGAGCATCGCCGGCTACGAGGAATACGCCCACGACGTCGTGCGGCTGTTCGGCGACCGCAAGGAAGTGCTGGAGGACCTGCTCGACGGCCTGTTCCACATCGCCAAGGCGGACGGGTCGATCGGCGAGAAGGAGCTTGCCTATCTCCAGAACGTCGCGACAATCTTCGGCCTCGGCCAGCGGTTCCCGTGCATCAAGGCGCGCCATCTGCGCGCGCCGTCCGACGATCCTTATGAAATTCTCGGCGTCGATCCCTGCATCGGCACCGAGGAACTCAAGCGCGCCTATCGCGAAATGGTGAAGGCGAACCATCCCGACCGGCACATCGCGGCGGGCGTCCCGCCCGAGATGGTGGACATCGCCAATCGCCGGCTCGCCGCGATCAACGCCGCCTACGAGCAGATCGCCAAGGCGCGGGCGCTGTGAGTTCCACGCGCCTGCCGCATGCGGAGCGTGCCGCCGCGAACCGCGAGGCGCGGCGCGGTGGCGACCACGTCGACCTCCTGATCCTGCATTACACCGGCATGGTCTCGGCGCAGGCGGCCGTCGACTGGCTGTGCACTGCGGAGTCGGGCGTCTCCTGCCACTACCTCGTCGACGAGCATGGCGGCATCGTCCAGATGGTCGACGAACGCGAACGCGCCTGGCACGCCGGCGTCTCGTACTGGAAGGGCGAGAGCGACATCAACTCGCGCTCGATCGGCATCGAGATCCACAATCCCGGCCACACACTCGGCTATGCACGCTTCCCGCGGCCGCAGGTCGAGGCGGTGATCGCGCTCTGCCGCGACATCACCGAGCGCCATCGCATCCGTCCGGAGTCCGTGCTCGCCCATTCGGACGTGGCGCCGGGTCGCAAGATCGACCCCGGCGAACAGTTTCCGTGGCGGACGCTCGCGCGCCACGGCGTCGGAAGATGGATCGCCCCGACACCGATCCGCAGCCAAGCCCGTCCAATAACCGTCACCGAAGCGGAGATACGCACGATGCTCACGGCCTACGGCTACGGGATCGACGTGCGCGGGGCCGGCCAGCCCTCGCTCACCGCGGTGCTAGACGCCTTCCAGCGGCACTTCCGCCAGGCCCGCGTCGACGGGGTGGCGGACGCCTCCACCGTCTCGACCTTGCGCAGGCTGCTTGCCAGCGTTTCCGGCGAAGCTTGACGGCGACCGGGTCGCCACCCTACGTAGTGCCAGTCCAGCTGGCCGGATGGCCGCCGCCGCGAGATCCGAAAGGATGCGGGGGAGGAAAGTCCGGGCTCCATGGAAACACGGTGCCGGATAACATCCGGCGGGGGCGACCCCAGGGACAGTGCCACAGAGAACAGACCGCTCCGGTTCAACCGGAGCAAGGGTGAAACGGTGCGGTAAGAGCGCACCGCCCGGCCGGCAACGGTCCGGGGCACGGAAAACCCCACCGGGAGCAAGACCGAATAGGGGCGGCGGGGCCGGCAACGGCCCGATCAGTTTCCGGATGGCCGCCCGGGTAGGTTGCGCGAGGCCTGCGGCGACGCAGGTCCCAGATGAATGGCCATCCCGCCCGGCGACGGGCGGACAGAACCCGGCTTACAGGCCAGCTGGACGCCTTGCTGCCGAGGTCGGTTTTTCTGAGGTGGACCGCCGGTTCGCAACGGTTTGTTAATCACGACCGAGTCATGGTCGAACGGTCCCGTTAACCGCTCCTTAGCCACGTTTTCCGGCCCGGAGCCTGAGATTTTCGAAGTCCCTGGCGCGAATGTCCGTAGACGAACCTCTGCACCGGCCGGTGATGCTGCGCGACGTGATGGAGGTTCTCTCCCCGATCGCCGGCGGCACCTTCGTCGACGGCACCTTCGGCGCCGGCGGATACACCCGCGCACTGCTCGACGCCGGCGCTGCGCGGGTCGTCGCGATCGACCGCGACCCGACCGCGATCGCGCGGGGGCAGTCACTGTCCGGCGCCTATGGCGAACGCCTGTCGCTTGTCGAAGGGCGGTTCTCCGAGATGGAGGCCATCCTCGGGAGGGCGGGTATTGCCGGCGTCGACGGCGTGACGCTCGACGTTGGATTCTCCTCGATGCAGATCGATGATGCTGCGCGCGGCTTCTCCTTCGCCAAGGACGGCCCGCTCGACATGCGCATGGGGACGACCGGTCCGACCGCGGCGGACTACGTGAACACGCTTCCCGAAGCGACGCTCTCGCGCGTGCTGTTCGTGCTGGGCGAAGAGCGCAAGGCGAACGCGATTGCCCGCGCGATCGTGCGTGCCCGGACGATCAAGCCGTTCGAGCGCACCGGCGAACTCGCCGCGGTGGTCGAGCGCGTGCTGCCGAAGAAGCCGGGCGAGCGCATCCATCCGGCGACCCGCACCTTCCAGGCGCTGCGCATCCTGGTGAACGCCGAGCTCGTCGAACTCGCGCATGGGCTCGCCGCTGCGGAGCGCGTCCTCCTCGCCGGCGGCCGGCTGGCGGTCGTGACGTTTCATTCGCTCGAGGACCGGTTCGTGAAGCAGTTCCTGGCGAAGCGCACCGGCAAGGTCGCCCGGCCCTCGCGCCACGCACCCGTTGTCGACAGCGGACCCGCGCCGAGCTTTGCGGACCTGCTGCCAGGCGGGCGCACGCCTTCGCCCATCGAGCTTGGCGAGAATCCACGTGCCCGCTCCGCGAGGCTGCGCGCCGGGGCGCGCACGGCGGCGCCGGCGTTCCCGTTCGTCGCGGCCGATTTCGGCGATCCCCTGACGGTGAGCGAGGCCGCCGCCTGATGCACAGAATCCTGAACGGCATCCTGATCCTCTGCCTCCTCGGCGCGGCGTTCGTGATGTACACGCTCGAGCACGACACGCGCCGCGGCGAGCGCCAGATCGCGAAGCTCAAGAACGAGATCCAGGACGAGCGCGAGCAGATCCGCCTGCTCACCGCCGAGTGGAGCAACCTGTCGCGGCCGCAGCGCCTCGAGCAGCTCGCGGCCGAGCATCTGAAGCTCCAGCCGCTCACGCCGCTCCAGTACGTGCTGCGCAAGGACATCGCGACGCGACTTCCCGACCAGCCGATCGAGATCGTTGGGCCGAAGCCGGACGATCCGATCGCCGACATGCTCAAGGTGCTCCAGTGACCGCGACCGCTGCCCAGGCGACGCCGAAACCGGCCGCGAACCTCCGCGGTCAGAAGCGTCTGCGGCTCATCATGGGCTGCTTCCTCGTCGCGTTCGCGGCGATCACGGCGAAGCTCGGCTATATCTCGCTGATCGACCGCGGGCCGCCTTCGACGCCCGTCGCAGCAGACGACTTCAAGATCCCGCGTCCCGACATCGTCGACCGCAACGGCGAGGTCTTGGCGACCGACATTCAGGTCGCCTCGCTCTACGCCGAGCCGAACAAGATCATCGACATCGACGAGGCGGTCGAGCAGCTTACCGCAAACGTGCAGGGGCTCGACGCGACGACGCTTCGCCGCAAGCTCTCGATGGACCGCGGCTTCATCTGGCTGAAGCGCCAGGTGAGCCCCGACGAACAGCAGCGCGTGCACGACCTCGGCATCCCGGGCGTCGGCTTCCGCACCGAGCCCTTGCGTGTCTATCCCAAGGGCCGGCTGGCCTCGCATATCCTCGGCTACGTCGACGTCGACTCGCGCGGGCTCGCGGGCATCGAAAAGTATCTCGACGACAAGGGCGCGATCTACGCGGCCTCGCTCGCCGACCCTGCGACGCGCAGCGCCTACCCGGCGCAACTCTCGATCGACGTGCGCGTGCAGCACGCCGTCGAGGAGGAAGTGCAGAAGGCGATCGTCAAGTACAAGGCGAAGGCAGGCGGCGGCGTCGTGCTCGACGCCAATACGGGCGAGGTGGTGGCGCTCGCCTCGTTCCCGGACTTCAACCCGAACCAGCCCATCGACGCGCAGAAGCCCGACCACGGCAACCGCATGTCGGGCCTCGTGTTCGAGCTCGGCTCCGTCGTCAAGGCCGTGACGTTCGCGATGGCGCTCGATGCCGGCGTCTGCAACCTGCAGAGCAGCTACGACGCGCGTTATCCGCTGATCGTCGGCCGCGCCCGCATCAGCGACTACCACGCCCAGCGCCGCGTGCTGACGGTGCCGGAAATCTTCATGTATTCCTCGAACATCGGCACCGCGAAGATGGCGCTCGACGTCGGCCTCGAAGGTCATCAGGCGTTCCTGCGCAAGGTCGGTTTCATGGATCGCCTGCGCACCGAGCTTCCGGAAGCCGCGCGCCCGCTCCTGCCGCACCGCTGGTCGAAAATCTCGACCGTCACCGCCGCCTTCGGCCACGGCATCGCGGTGCAGCCGCTGCAGGGCGCCTCCGTGACCGCCGCGCTGCTCAACGGCGGCAAGCTCATCCCGCCGACGCTGCTGAAGCGCGACCAGCAGACGGCCGACGAACTTGCCGTGCAAGTGATCAAGCCGCAGACGAGCGAGATGATGCGCTATCTCTTCCGGCTCAACGTCGAGAAGGGCACCGCGACGAAGACGGACATCCCCGGCTTCCTGATCGGCGGCAAAACCGGTACGGCCGAGAAGGTGGTCGCCGGACGCTACGTGAAGAATCGCCTGCTCACGTCCTTCATTGGCGCGTTTCCGATGGATCATCCGCGCTACGTCGTGCTGATCATGCTCGACGAGCCGCAGCCGCTGCCGGAGACGTATGGGTTTGCGACCGCCGGCTGGAACGCGGTGCCGACCGCGTCGAAGGTGCTGGCGCGTCTCGCGGCGATCTTCGACCTTGAACCGCACCTGACCGAAGCCGACATCGAGAAGCTGACGAAGGCGGAGAACAAGAAGCAGGCAGCCGCGGTGCTGGACGACAACTGATGCAGTGGAAGCTTCATACCCTGCTCGACGGACTCGTGCGCGAGACGCCGCCCGACGCGGCGTCCCTTCTCGTGAACGGGATCACCGCCGACAGCCGCGACGTGAAGCCCGGCCATCTCTTCTTTGCGCTCGGCGGCGTGAAGCTCGACGGTGCAGCGTTTGCAGACAGTGCGGTTGCGAACGGCGCGGTAGCGATCGTCGCCGATCCTGCCGCTCGTCTGCCGCCGCTCAAGGTTCCGGTGTTGCGCGCGGATGCGCCGCGCCGGGTGCTGGCGCTGGCCGCTGCGCGCTTCTACGCTCTCCAGCCGCCGATCGCGGTCGCCGTCACGGGGACGAACGGCAAGACCTCCGTCGTCTCGTTCGTGCGCCAGATCTGGGAACGGATGGCGTTCGCGGCGGCGAGCATCGGCACGGTGGGCGTCGTCGGTCCGACCGGCGCCGTCAACGCGTCGCACACGACACCCGATCCCGTGACGCTACACGCGCTGCTCGCGGAGCTCGCGGAAGAGGGGGTCACGCACTTCGCCATGGAAGCCTCGAGCCACGGCCTCGCGCAGCATCGCATGGACGGCGTGCGCCTCGCGGCGGCGGGCTTCACCAACATCACCCGCGATCATCTCGATTATCACGCGTCGTTCGATGAGTACCTCGGCGCAAAACTACGCCTGTTCCGGGATCTCCTGCCGCAGGGCGCGCCGGCCGTGGTGAACGCCGACGGTGCGGGCGCTGCGGACGTGCTCAAGGCGGCGAAGGCGCACGGCGAGCGTCTGCTGACCACCGGCCATGCAGGCACCTTTCTCACGATCGCGAGCCAGCGGCGCGAAGGCTTCGGCCAGCAACTGACGATCGTTTCGCCGCACGGCAGCCACCAGGTCTGCCTGCCGCTGGCCGGCGATTTCCAGGCGTCGAACGCGCTTGTCGCCGCGGGGCTCGTGATCGCGGCGGGCGGCGAGGTCGAACTCACCATGCGCGCGCTCGAAAGCCTGAAAGGCGCGAGCGGCCGGCTCGAACTCGTCGCGCGCGCCGATTCGGGTGCTCCCGTGTTCGTCGACTACGCGCACACGCCGGATGCGCTCGAAACCGTGCTCAAGACACTCCGCCCGTACACGGAGCGAAAGCTCGCGGTCGTGTTCGGCTGCGGCGGCGACCGCGATCGCGGCAAGCGCCCGCAGATGGGGGCGATTGCCGCGAAATTCGCCGACGTCGCCTACGTGACGGACGACAATCCGCGCACGGAGGACCCTGCCGCCATCCGGGCAGCGGTGATGGCCGCGTGTCCCGGCGGGATCGAGGTCGGCAATCGCGAGGAGGCGATCCGGCTGGCCGTGGGCAAGCTCCATCCGGGAGACGTCCTCCTGGTTGCAGGCAAAGGCCACGAAACAGGCCAGATTGTCGGGAAGGAAGTGCTGCCGTTCAGCGATCAGGATGTCGTGCGCAAGGCGGCATCGGAGGGGACCGCGAATGGCTGATGCCGCGCTCTGGACGATCGAGGAACTCGTTACCGCGACCGGCGGCCGGCTCGAGGGCAAGCCTTCTTCCGACGTCCGCGGACTGTCGATCGACACCCGCACGCTCGAACCGGGCGATGCATTCGTGGCGATCCGCGGCGATGCCCGGGACGGCCACGATTTCGCCACGCAGGCGCTGGGCGCCGGCGCCGCGCTCGCGATCGTGTCTCGCATCACGGACGACATGCGCCGGGCCGGCGCCTGCCTCGTCGTCGATGAGCCGCTCGCGGCGCTCACCCGGATGGCCGAGGCAGCGCGTGCGCGCTCGCAGGCGCAGATCGTCGCCGTGACGGGCAGCGTCGGCAAGACCTCGACGAAGGAAGCGCTGCGCGCCGCCCTGTCGACGGACGGGGCGACGCACGCGTCGGCTGCGTCCTACAACAACCACTGGGGCGTGCCGCTGTCACTCGCTAGGATGCCGCGCGACACGGCGTATGGCGTGTTCGAGATCGGCATGAACCATGCAGGCGAGATCACGCCGCTCACCCGGCTCGTGAGGCCGCACGTCGCGATCGTCACGGGGATTGCGGAGAGCCACCTCGGTCACTTCAATTCGCTCGACGGGATCGCCGATGCGAAGGCGGAGATCTTTCTCGGCGTCGAGCCCGACGGCGCGGCCATCATCAACGCCGAGTCGCCCTACTTCCACCGCCTGACCGCCGCCGCGGAACTTGCCGGCGTCCATCATGTCTTTGGGTTCGGCGAGCGCGCGGACGCGGAATTCCAGCTCGTCACCGCGCGGCTGCGACCCGAATGCTCGTGCGTGACGGCGAACATTCTCGGAGACGACGTTGTCTACAAGATCGGCGCGCCCGGCCGCCACCTCGTGATGAACAGCCTTGCAGTTCTCGGCGCCGTGAAGCTCGTCGGCGCGGATCTCGCGCGTGCCGCGCTGGCGCTGGCAGAACTTTCACCGCCGAAAGGTCGTGGTGTTCGGCATGCCATCGCGCTCGGCAAGGGGCACGTGACGCTGATCGACGAGAGCTACAACGCAAACCCCGCGTCGATGCGTGCCGCGCTTGCCGTGCTGGCGCAGACCGAGCCGGGCTTTCGCGGCCGGCGCATCGCCGTGTTGGGCGACATGCTCGAACTCGGCAGGGAATCGGGCGACCTGCACGCAGGCCTTGCCCCGGCCATTGCAGCCTCCCGCGTCGATCTCGTCTTCGCATGCGGGACCGACATGGCGAGATTGTGGGACGCCTTGCCGGGCGAGCGACGCGGCGCGTACGCCGCGACCTCGCAGGCGCTGGTGGAAGATCTGCGCGGCGCGCTCCGGGAAGGCGACGTCGTCATGGTCAAGGGATCGCTGGGGTCGAAGATGGGACTGATCGTGGAGGCGCTCAAGGCGATGTCGGCCGCGCACGCCGAGGCGTCGTAGGGCGGGAAGGGGACGGCATGCTCTATCACCTGCTCGCGGGGTTGAGCGGAGATATCTCCGCCTTCAACGTGTTCCGCTACATCACCTTCCGCACCGGCGGGGCGATCATGACGTCGCTCCTGTTCGTGATGCTGTTCGGTCAGCACCTGATCTCGGTCCTCAGGCTGAAGCAGGGTAAGGGTCAGCCGATCCGCACCGATGGTCCGCAACGCCACGTGCTCGAGAAGCAGGGCACGCCCACGATGGGCGGGCTGATGATCCTCGCCGGCATCTGCGTCGGCACGCTGTTGTGGGCCGATCTCACCAACCGCTACATCTGGACCGTGCTGTTCGTCACGCTGGGCTTCGGCGCGATCGGCTTCTACGACGACTATCTCAAGGTGACGCGGCACAAGGCGGGCGGCTTTTCCGGCCGGATGCGGCTCCTGCTCGAATGCCTGATCGCGGCGATCGCCGCGTTCGTGTTCATGCGCATCGGCAATCCGAACCTGTCGAGCGCGCTGGCACTGCCGTTCCTCAAGGACGCGCTGATCCAGCTCGGCTGGTTCTTCATCCCGTTCGCGGCCTTCGTGATCGTGGGCGCGGGCAACGCGGTGAACCTCACCGACGGCCTCGACGGGCTGGCGATCGTGCCGGTGATGATCGCGGCCGCAAGCTTCGGCCTGATCGTCTACCTCGTCGGCAACCTGAACTTCGCCGAGTACCTGCAGCTCCACTATGTTGCAAAGAGCGGCGAACTCGCCGTGTTCTGCGGCGCGCTCATTGGCGCAGGGCTTGGGTTCCTGTGGTTCAATGCCCCGCCCGCCATGATCTTCATGGGCGACACGGGCTCGCTGTCGCTCGGCGGCGCGCTGGGTGCAATCGCTGTCGCCGTGAAGCACGAGATCGTGCTCGCGGTGATCGGCGGGCTGTTCGTGCTCGAGACGGTGTCGGTCGTCGTCCAGGTGATCTCGTTCAAGCTCACCGGCAAACGCGTGTTCGCGATGGCGCCGCTGCACCACCACTTCGAGCAGAAGGGGTGGCGCGAGCCGACCATCGTCATCCGCTTCTGGATCATATCCGTGGTGCTGGCGCTCATCGGCCTCAGCACGCTGAAGCTCCGGTAGCGCCGATGTTTCCCGCGCGCTCCTTCGCCGGCAAGACGGTCGCGATCTTCGGGCTCGCGCGCTCAGGCCTCACCTGCGCGCGCGCGCTCGTCGACGGCGGGGCGAAGGTGCTGGCGTGGGACGACACACCGGCGGGTCGGTCGAAGGCAGAGGAGGAAGGCATTCCGGTCGCCGACCTTTCGGCGATCGACTTCCGCACGCTCGATGCGCTGGTGCTCTCGCCCGGCGTGCCGCTGACGCACCCTTCGCCGCACTGGACCGTCGAAAAGGCGCGCGCGGCCGGCGTCGAGATCATCGGGGACATCGAGGTGTTCGCACGCGAGATCGCCGGCAAGGGCGCGCGCCTCGTCGGCATCACCGGCACCAACGGCAAGTCGACCACCACGGCGCTCACCGGACACCTCCTCAAGGCGGCCGGGCTTGACGCCCACGTGGGCGGCAACATCGGCACGGCCGTGTTCCTGCTGCCGCCGCCGCAGCGCGGGCGCATCTACGTGCTCGAACTCTCCTCCTACCAGATCGACCTGATGCCAGCGCTCAAGCCCGACGCCGGCATCCTGATGAACCTGACGCCGGACCATCTCGACCGGCACGGCACCATGGCGAACTACGCGGCAGTGAAGGCGCATATGTTCGCGCAGCAGGCGGCCGGGGATACCGCGATCTGCTCCGTCGACGACGACTGGTGCGCCGAGATCGAGGCGCGCCTCGAAGCGGCAAGCGAAGCGAAGGTTGTGCCGTTCTCGGTTATGCGGTCCCTCAAGAGAGGCGTGAGCGCTCCCGAGGGCATCCTGGTCGACACCGCATTCGGCGATGTGCCGGCCGAGCTCGATCTGCGGCGGATGCCGGCGCTGCGCGGCCGCCACAACTGGCAGAATGCGTGCGCGGCCTACGCAGCAGCGCGCGCCATGGGGCTGACGCTGGAAGAGATCGATTCCGGCATGCGGTCGTTCCCCGGGCTTGCGCACCGCATGGAGGAGGTCGGTCGACTTGACGATGTCGCCTTCATCAACGACTCCAAGGCGACGAACGCGGACGCCGCCGAGAAGGCGCTCACCTCGTTCGACACGATCTACTGGATCGCGGGCGGCTTGCAGAAAGCGGGCGGCATCGAACCATTGCGACCCTATTTCCCGCGCGTCGTGCGCGCCTATCTGATCGGCCAGGACGGGCCGGAGTTCGCAAAAACTCTCGACGGCGCCGTCGACTACCGGATGTGCGGCACGATCGACCGGGCGGTGGCGGATGCCGCCGCGGACGCTGCGCGCGAAGGCAAGCCGGGGGCAGTGGTCCTGCTCTCGCCCGCCTGCGCCTCGTTTGACCAGTACCCCAACTTCGAAGTGCGCGGCGAGGCGTTCCGCGCCGCCGTCGCGAGCCTTGCCGGCATCGCCATGAAGGGAGCCACAGATGCTGATCAGCCGAAGTGACCGCGGCCTCATCGCCCGCTGGTGGTTCACCGTCGACCGCGCGCTCCTCTCCGCCGTGACGCTGCTGATCGCGGCGGGCGTGCTGTTCTCGATGGCGGCGAGCCCGCCGGTCGCGGCGCGCCTCGGGCTGCCGAACTTCCATTTCTTTGACCGCCAGCTCATGTACGTGCTGCCGGCGCTCCTCGTGATGATCGGCACCTCGATGCTCGACCTCAAGAGCGCGCGGCGCGTCTCGCTCGCCGTGTTCATCCTCGGTATCGGTCTGATGCTGGCCGCGATCACCATCGGGCCCGAGATCAAGGGCGCGCACCGCTGGATCGACATCGGGCCGATCAACCTCCAGCCCTCGGAGATCGTGAAGCCGGCGTTCGTGGTCATGGCGGCGTGGTTTCTTGCCGAAGCCTCCCGCAAGGCCGACGTGCCGGGCATGCCGATCGCCTGGGCGTTCTACCTCCTGTTCGTCGGCCTCCTCGTGAAGCAGCCCGACTTCGGGCAGACGGCGCTTGTCTCCGCCGTGTTCATCGCCATGCTGCTCGCCTACGGCATCCCGTGGATCCTGATCGGCGGCCTCGGGGCGACCGGCATCGGGCTTGCGTTCGTCGCCTACGAATCGATCCCCTACGTGCGCTCGCGCGTGATGCGCTTTCTCGATCCCGACAAGGGCGACAACTTCCAGATCGAGACCGCAACCGACGCTTTCCGCAACGGCGGCCTGTTCGGCACCGGCCCGGGCGGCGGCACGGCGAAGCAGATCCTGCCCGATGCGCACACCGACTTCATCGCCGCGGTGATCGGCGAGGAGTTCGGCTTCGTCGCGCTCGTGCTGCTCATCGGTGTGTTCGCCTTCATCGTGCTCCGTGTTCTGCGGAAGGCGGAACGCGAGTCGGACGCGTTCGCCTCGCTCGCGATGACCGGCCTCGTGACGATGCTGGGCCTCCAGGCGTCGATCAACCTCGCGGTCAACGCCTCGCTGATGCCGGCGAAGGGCATGACGCTGCCGTTCGTTTCCTACGGCGGATCGTCGCTCGTCGCGACGGCGTTCGCGATGGGCCTCGTGCTCGCGGTCAGCCGGAGACGCCCGCAGGCGAAGGTCGTCATCGGCCCGCTCGCCCAACCCGGAATCGCCCATTGACGCAAGCCGCCGGCAGCCCCCGCCCGCAGCCATTCACCGTCGCGCTCGCCGCGGGCGGTACAGGCGGCCATCTATTTCCGGCACAGGCGCTTGCCGAGACGCTGATCGGACGCGGCTATGCGGTACACCTCTTCACCGACCAGCGCGGCATGGAGTACGCCGGCCGCTTTCCCGCCGAGGCGCTCCATCACGTGCCCTCCGCCACCATGTCGTTCGGCAAGCCGTTAGAGATTCTGTCCCAGGCGCTGAAGCTGTTCGCAGGCTACCGCAGGGCGCGCGCTCTGCTGAAGCAGATCGCCCCGCGGGTCGCCGTCGGCTTCGGCGGCTACCCCTCGCTGCCGCCGCTGATCGCCGCGCAGCACCTCGGCATCCCGACGGCGCTGCACGAGCAGAATGCGGTGATGGGGCGGGCGAACCGCATCGTCGCGCGTGGCGCGAACGCGATCGCGACGTCGTTTTCGCATCTCCACAACGCTGCCCCGGCGCTGCAGAAGAAGGTGGTTCTCACCGGAAACCCCGTGCGGGCGAGCGTGATCGCGGCCAGTGATCGCCCGTACCGGCCGCCCCAGGCAAACGAACCTTTCAACCTGCTCGTCTTCGGCGGCAGCCAGGGCGCGCGGTTCTTCTCGGAGTTCGTGCCGGACCTGCTGGAGCAGCTTCCGGCGGCCGTGCGGCGCACGCTGACGCTCGTCCAGCAGTGCCGACCCGAGGACATGGAGGCCGTGAAGGCCAGGACCGAGGCGCTGGGGGTCAAGGCGCTGCTTGCGCCGTTTTTCGCGGATTTGCCGGACCGGATCGCCTCCGCGCATCTGGTCGTCGCGCGCAGCGGCGCCTCGACCATCGCGGAATTGGGCGTCATCGGCCGGCCTGCCATATTGGTGCCTTTGCCGCATGCGCTTGAGAGCGACCAGTTGAGGAACGCGGAATCGTTTGCAGCCGAGGGAGCGGGGTGGGTGCGTCCGCAGGCGTCGCTGAAGGCGCCGGAACTCGCCGCGTTCCTGACGCAGCTGCGCTACGCGGACCGCGAGCTGGCGGCCGCCGCGGCGGCGGCGAAGCGACAGGGGCGGCCCAATGCGGCCGAACGGTTGGCGGATCTCGTCGTCTCGCTCGGCGGGCCCGTCGACGGGTAGGGGAAAGGAACATGCCATGAAGCTTCCGCGCGACACCGGACCGATCCATTTCATCGGCATCGGCGGCATCGGCATGAGCGGCATCGCCGAGGTGATGAAGACGCTCGGCTACACCGTGCAGGGCTCGGACCTGAGCGACAACTACAACGTCGCGCGCCTGCGCAAGCTCGGCATCGCGGTCTCGATTGGCCACCGGGCCGAAAACCTCGGCGACGCGCAGGTGGTGGTGATTTCCTCCGCCGTGAAGCCCGACAACCCCGAGCTCAAGGCGGCGCGCGAGGCGTTCCTGCCGATCGTGCGGCGCGCCGAGATGCTGGCCGAGCTCATGCGCTTCAAGTCGTGCATCGCGATCGGCGGAACGCACGGCAAGACGACGACGACCTCGCTCGTCGCGGCGCTGCTCGAGGGGGCGGGCTTCGACCCGACCGTCATCAACGGCGGCATCATCAACGCGTACGGCACGAACGCGCGGCTCGGCAAGGGCGACTGGATGGTGGTCGAGTCGGACGAATCCGACGGAACGTTCGTCAAGCTGCCCGCCGACGTGGTGATCGTCACCAACATCGATCCGGAGCATCTCGACTACTACGGCACGTTCGATGCCGCGAAGGCGGCGTACCGCGCGTTCGTCGAGAACATACCGTTCTATGGCTTCGCGGTGATGTGCGTCGACCACCCGGAGGTGCAGGCGCTGATCGGGCAGATTCATGATCGCCGCGTCATCACCTACGGTACGAGCCCGCAGGCCGACGCGCGCCTCCTCGACCTGAAGTTCGTCGACGGCGAGAACCGCTTTTCGGTACAGCTCACCAACCGCCGCACGGGCGCGGTGAAGACGATCGAGGGGCTCGCGCTGCCGATGCCCGGCAGCCACAACGCGCTCAACGCGACGGCCGCGATCGCGGTCGCGAGCGAACTCGGGATCGAGGCATCGGCGATCCAGAAGGCGCTCGCAGGCTTCGGCGGGGTCAAGCGGCGCTTCACGCGCACCGGCGCCCACAACGGCGTCACGGTGTTCGACGACTACGGCCACCACCCGGTCGAGATCCAGGCGGTGCTCACCGCTGCGCGCGGCGTGACGCAGGGCAAGGTGATCGCCATTGCTCAGCCGCACCGCTACACGCGGCTCTCGAGCCTGTTCCAGGAGTTCTGCACCTGCTTCAACAACGCCGATGCGGTGATCGTCGCGCCGGTCTACGCGGCGGGCGAAGCTCCCATCGAGGGTGCGACGCACACCGCGCTGGCGCAGGGGCTCAAGGACCGCGGCCACCGCAACGTCTCGGCGATCGAGGATCCGGCGGAGCTTGCCCCGCTCGTGAAGTCCCTGGCGCAGCCGGGAGACATCGTCGTGTGCCTTGGCGCCGGCACGATCACGCAATGGGCTTACGCCCTGCCCGGCCAACTCGCCGACCTCGACGCCATCCCGCAGGCCCGGATCGACAAGGCCGCATCGTGACGTTGCGGATTGATGGGGAAGCGCTCCGGAAGCGGCTTCCGGTCGTCGAGGGGCGTTACGAGCCGAACCGGCCGCTCGCCGACCTCACCTGGTTTCGCGTCGGCGGCCCGGCGGAAGTGTTGTTCACCCCGGCGCACGAGGCCGATCTTCAGGCATTCCTGAAGGGCGCACCCGCCGACGTCCCCGTCACCGTGATCGGTGTCGGCTCGAACCTTCTGGTGCGCGACCTCGGCGTGCCGGGCGTCGTGATCCGACTGGGGCGCGGTTTCGGCGACATGACGGTCGAGGAGGGCCTCAGGATCCGGGCGGGAACGGCGGTGCCGGACGTGCGCGTCGCCCGCTTCGCGCTCGAGCACGGTATCGATGGATTAACCTTTCTGAGAGGTATACCGGGCACGATAGGTGGAGCGCTCCGGATGAACGCCGGTGCGCATGGCGGTGAGACCAAGGACGTCCTCGTGGAGGCGACGGCCATCGACCGCCTGGGGGAGCGTCACGTGCTGTCGAATGCCGACATGGGCTTCAGCTACCGGGTGTGCCGGGCGCCGAAAGACCTGATCTTCACCTCCGCCCTGTTCGCAGGGCGGCCGGGCGCGCGCGAAGAAATCTCGGCGCGCATGGAGGCGATCACGGAAGCGCGCGAGGCCGCACAGCCGATTAAGAGCCGCACGGGCGGCTCGACCTTCAAGAACCCGCCCGGCGAGAAGGCCTGGCAGCTCATCGACCGGGCCGGCATGCGCGGCCACGCCATCGGCGGCGCCCGGGTGTCCGAGATGCACTGCAACTTCCTGATCAACGAAGGCGACGCCACCGCGGCCGAGATCGAGACGCTGGGCGAGCGCGTGCGCCAGCGCGTGCTCGAGACCTCGGGCGTGACGCTCGACTGGGAAATCAAGCGCGTCGGCATCGGCCCGCACGGGGAGGGCGCCTGAATGGCCTTCCCTCCCGGCAGCACGCACGTTGCCGTCCTGATGGGCGGCTGGTCGGCGGAACGTGAGGTGTCCCTCAATTCCGGCACGGCCTGCGCGGCGGCGCTGCGCGAGGGCGGTTTTCGCGTCACCGAGATCGACCCGAAGCGCGACGTGGCGCAGGTGCTGGCGCAGCTCGCACCCGACGTCGTGTTCAACGCGCTCCACGGCAAGTGGGGCGAGGACGGAACCGTCCAGGGTGTGCTCGAGACGCTCGGCATTCCCTATACGCATTCGGGCGTACTCGCTTCCGCGCTCGCCATGAACAAGCCGCTGGCGAAGGACGTGTTCCGCGCTGCCGGGCTGCCGGTGACCGACCATCGCCTCGTCGACATCGAGACCGCCGCGCACAGCCATCCGATGCCGCCGCCCTACGTGGTGAAGCCGGCTGCGGAAGGTTCTTCGGTCGGCGTCCACATCGTGCTCTCCGGTGCGAACGCGCCGGCGCACGCAATTCTCGAGCACCGTACGCTCTACGGCGAGACGGTGATGGTCGAGCGCTTCATCCCCGGCCGCGAGCTCACCTGCGCGGTAATGGGCGAAGTGGCGCTCGGCGTGACCGAGATCGTGCCAGCCGTCGGTTTCTACGACTACCAGGCGAAGTATGCGCCCGGCGGATCGATGCACGTCTGCCCGGCGCAGGTGCCGAACGACGTCTATCGCCGTGCCCAGCAGCACGCGCTCGAGGCGCACGTGGCGCTCGGCTGCCGGGGCGTGTCGCGCGCCGACTTCCGCTACGACGACACGCCGGGCGGCGACGGCGAGCTGATCCTGCTCGAGGTCAACACACAGCCGGGCATGACCGGAACGTCGCTCGTGCCGGAGCTTGCGAAGCTTGCCGGCCATTCGATGGTCGAACTCGTGACGTGGATCCTGAACGACGCCTCGGTGAACCGATGACCGACGATACGCCGGCCCCGCTCGCCCACACGCCCCGCCGCGCCCGTTGGCCGCACGCGATGGCGCGCGCCTTCGCGGTCGGGTTCCTCGGCTTCTCGATGCTCTACGGCCTCGTCGAGGGCGGGCATCTCGACACACGCGACGGCCCGGTGCGCAGCTTCTCCGACCGCGCGGCGAGCTACATCGGCTATGCCGCCTCGCAGGTGCGCATCACCGGGCTCGAACGGCACGATCCGCAGACGGTGCTCGCCGCCATCGGCGTGCGGCTCGGCGGATCGCTCCTCGGCTTCGACGCCGCGAACGCGCGAAAGCAGCTCGAGAACATGGGCTGGGTCGAGACCGCGATGGTGCACCGCATCTACCCGAACCAGCTCGATATCGTGATCACCGAGCGCCAGCCGTTCGCGGTGTGGCAGCGCGACGGCTCCTACTTCGTGATCGACCGCAGCGGCTCGCCGATCGAGGCGCTGGCGGAAGGCCAGGCGCCGGGCCTCCTCCTCGTTACCGGCGAGGGCGCGCAGACCGCGGCTTCGGATCTTGTTAACCGTCTGGAAGCGCATCCCGACCTAGGATCGAAGGTGCGCGCCGCCTCGCGCGTCGGCGACCGCCGCTGGACGTTGCACCTGCAGAACGGCCAGCGGATCGCGCTGCCGGAGGACGGCGTCGACGAGGCGCTGGCGCTCGCCGAGGAACTCGACCGGCAGTACGGCCTGTTCGAGAAATCGGTGGCGGACGTGGACCTTAGGCTCAAGGACCGGGTGACCTTCGTGCCGATGGTGAAGGATGCAGCCGAGAGCCAGGAGCCGGTGAAGGTCAGCCGGCGGTAGTTTGGGGACGGACGATCGTGGGGGACTTGGGGATGCGGGTCGGGGGAGTTGTGGCATGACCGTTGTTCCGCTGACGCGACGCACCGCGACGGCCGCGCGGCCCGAGAACCCGGAGAAGAAGAAGTTCGTGGCCGCGCTCGACATCGGGTCGAGCAAGGTGTGCTGCATGATCGCCGAGGTCGTGCCGGACAAGCGGCCGCTGCCCGGCGAACCCGCCCATCCGCGGCTGAAGATCCGCGGCGTCGGCCACCAGGCCTCGCGCGGGGTGAAGGCCGGCACGATCGTCAACATCGACGAGGCCGAGCGCGCCATCCGCGTCGCCGTCGACCAGGCCGAGCGCATGGCGAAGGTTTCCGTCGCGCAGGTGTTCGTCAACGTCTCCGGCGGTCGGCCGCAGTGCACAACCTATTCCGACACCGTCTCGACCGACGGCGAGGTCGTCTCCCACCGCCACCTCAACGAAGTGATGGCGCGCGCCTATTCGCAGTGCGACCCCGGCAATCGTGCGATCCTGCATGCGACCCCCGTCGGCTTCTCGCTCGACGAGGCAAGCGGCATCGGCGAGCCTGAGGGCATGTTCGGCGAGACGCTCGGCTGCGATCTCAACGTCATCACCGTCGACCGCGGCGCGCTGCGCAACCTCGCGCTCGCGATCGAGCGCTGCCATCTCTCCGTGGAAGGATTCGTGCTCGCGCCCTATGCGGCGGCGCGCGGCGCACTCGTCGAGGACGAGCTCGAACTCGGCGCGACGCTGATCGACATGGGCGGCGCAACGACGAGCTTCGCCGTGTTCCAGGACAGCCGCCTCGCGCACGCCGACGTGGTGCCGGTCGGCGGGGCGCATATCACGAGCGATCTCGCAAAGGGGCTGTCGACCAACATCGTGCACGCTGAACGGCTGAAGACGCTGTCGGGCAGCGCGCTCGCGGCGACCAGCGACGAGCGCGAGGTGGTGGCGGTGCCGCTGCTCGGCGAGCTCGGTCTCGACACCGTGCAGAAGATACCGCGCTCGATGCTCACCGGCATCATCCGGCCCAGGCTCGAGGAGACGTTCGAACTGGTGCGCGACCGGCTCGTCGACCTTGGGCTCAAGGGCAAGGGCGGCCGGATCGTGCTCACCGGCGGCGCAAGCCAGCTCAACGGCGCGCGCGAGGTGGCCTCGCAGATCTTTGACCGCTCGGTGCGCGTGGCGACTCCGCGGGGGCTCTCGGGCCTGCCCGAAATCCTCTCGACGCCGCCCTTCGCGGTGGTGGCGGGCCTCCTGCGCTACGCGCTCAACCCCGACCGCCAGCTCGAACGCCTCGTCGCCACCACGCGCCGCGGCGAGAGCAACTACTTCAGCCGCGTCGGCCAGTGGATCAAGGAAAGTTTTTAGGCAGCGCGAGATCGATCGGATCGCTGCCACGACGCCTCATGGCCACCCTCTCGTTGCGCCGGCAGTAAAGGATCACCGGCTCAGGGCCGGTGATGACGATTGGCTATGCGGACGGCAAATGTCCTTCCGTTGATACTTTGTCATCCTAGGGCTTGACCCGAGGATCCATGCGGATGGCAGTGAACGGGTGGATGGTCGGGTCAAGCCCGACAAACTCCCGCGCTCGTCATGGCCGGGCCTGACCCGGCCATCCTCTTGCGCCGCGCGTAGCAAAGGATCACCGGCTCGAGGCCGGTGATGACGATTGGTTTGCGGACGGCAACTCCATCGAAATTGTGTCATCCTCGGGCTTGACCCGAGGATCCATGCGGACGGCGGTTAAGGGGTGGATTGTCGGGTCAAGCCCGACAAGCTCCCGCGCTCGTCATGGCCGGGCCTGACCCGGCCATCCTCTTGCGCCACGCGGAAAAAGGATCACCGGCTCGCGGCCGGTGATGACGTTGTAGAGGGAGTGCGGAAGACCGTCCGGGTACGGACGATCAATTGTCCAGGAAGCTCCGAAGCTTCCGGCTCCGGCTGGGGTGCTTGAGCTTGCGCAGCGCCTTCGCCTCGATCTGGCGGATGCGCTCGCGGGTCACCGAGAACTGCTGGCCGACTTCCTCGAGCGTGTGGTCGGTGTTCATGCCGATGCCGAAGCGCATGCGCAGCACGCGCTCTTCGCGCGGCGTCAGCGAGGCAAGCACCCGCGTCGTCGTCTCGCGCAGGTTCGCCTGGATCGCCGCGTCGATCGGCAGCACGGCGTTCTTGTCCTCGATGAAGTCGCCGAGGTGCGAATCCTCCTCGTCGCCAACGGGCGTCTCGAGCGAGATCGGCTCCTTGGCGATCTTCATCACCTTGCGCACCTTCTCGAGCGGCATCGACAGCTTCTCGGCGAGTTCTTCCGGCGTCGGCTCGCGGCCGATCTCGTGCATCATCTGCCGCGAGGTGCGCACGATCTTGTTGATCGTCTCGATCATGTGCACCGGGATGCGGATGGTGCGCGCCTGGTCGGCGATCGAGCGCGTGATCGCCTGGCGGATCCACCACGTCGCGTACGTGGAGAACTTGTAGCCGCGGCGGTACTCGAACTTGTCCACCGCCTTCATCAGGCCGATGTTGCCTTCCTGGATGAGGTCGAGGAACTGCAGGCCGCGGTTCGTGTACTTCTTGGCGATCGAGATCACGAGGCGGAGGTTCGCCTCGACCATTTCGCGCTTGGCCTGGCGCGCCTCGCGCTCGCCCTTCTGCACCATGTGCACAATGCGCCGGAATTCGGGAATCTGGAGACCCGTGTCGGTCGCCAGCGCATGGATGTCGGTGCGGATCAGCTTGATCGTGTCGCGCTCGGTCGCGATGAAGTTCTTCCAGCCGTACTTGGTCAGCCGGCCGACGCGCTTCGCCCAGTTCGGATCGAGCTCCTGGCTCTGGTACTCGGCGAGGAACACGTCGCGCGGGATGCGGTAGCTCTCGGCAAGCCGCATCAGCTTGCCCTCGTAGGAGATGAGGCGCTTGTTGATGTCGTAGAGCTGCTCGACGAGCGCGTCGATGCGCGCCTGGTTCAGCGACAGCGACTTCACGTCCTCGATGATCTCGTCACGCAGCTTCTTGTAGCGGCGCGACTGCGAGGTCGAGAGCGCGGTCTTCTCGCCCACTTCCTGGTCCTGCAGCTTGCGCAGCGACTTGTACTGCTTGGCGATGCGGTCGAAGGTCTCGAGCACGCGAGGCTTCAGTTCCGCCTCCATCGCGGAGAGCGAAACGTTCGACTCCTCGTCGTCCTCCTCCGGCTCTTCCTCCACGCGCGGGGCGTCGAAATCCTCCGGCGACAGCACGTCGCCGTACTCGCCACCCGGGCGCGGCGAGCGGCGCTGCGCCTCCGCGGCGCGCTGGCGGCGGTCGCGCGGATCGATGCGGCGGTTCTCCGGGCGCGCCTCGGGGCGCACCTCGATCGGCTGCGCGGGCGCGGCCTTCGCGTCCGGGCCGGCGTACGTCGCCTCGAGGTCGATGATGTCGCGGAGAAGGATTTTTCCCTCGTTGAGTTCGTCGCGCCAGATGATGATCGCCTGGAAGGTCAGCGGGCTTTCGCAAAGGCCCTGGATCATCGCCTCGCGGCCGGCCTCGATGCGCTTGGCGATCGCGATCTCGCCCTCGCGCGAGAGCAGTTCGACCGAGCCCATCTCGCGCAGGTACATGCGTACGGGGTCGTCGGTGCGGTCGACCGGCTCGCTCGTCCGCTCGACCTTCATCGGCAGGTTCACGGTCGCCTCGGGCTCTTCCGGGGCGGCGGCCTCCTCGGTCTGCTCCTCGGTCTCGACGACGTTAATGCCCATCTCGGCGAGCATCGCCATCGTGTCCTCGATCTGCTCGGAGGACACCTCTTCGGAGGGGAGGACTTCGTTGAGTTCGTCGTAGGTGACGTAGCCGCGCTGCTTGGCGAGCTTGATCATCCGCTTGACGGCGGCGTCCGTCAGGTCGAGCAGCGGACTGTCGGAGGATTCAGGCGCGGCGTCGGGTGTGTCGCGTTCTTCGTGCGCCTCGGGGGCAACCTGCTCCTCGGCATCCGGCTCGCGCATCTGAACTCTTGCCATTCCGTTCCTCGTCCTGCCGGGCCGGCTCTCTCGCCTTCAAAGAGCGGCCCTATCCGAATCGCGTCAATTTTAGCTTGTCTGATACGGGATAGGCCCGCACCGTTAACCGTACCCTAAACCTTCAGATCCGAGAGACCTTCCGCCGCACCCTCAGGTCACCGAACCGACCGGCCGTCCCGACGCCTGGCCAAACCCCTCCACCACAGCTTCCGTCCCGGCGGTCGAGCGCAATTCCTCGCGGATCTCGTTCAACCTCACCAGGTTTCCCTCGCTCGGATCTTCGGCAAAGCTCCGTTCCGCCGCCTTGAGTTCCCGTTCCAGCATCACGCTCTTGCGATGCAAGGCGATCATCTGCCGGAGCCCCGTTTCGGCGTCCTCGAGTGCGGCGTCGGAGAAGACGAACCACACGTTGAAGCGCCTAGCCGTCGCCATCGCTTCCGCGATGACCGCGTCCTGATCCCTGTGGCTCAGGTGGGACTTGAGCTTTTCAGCGTCAAGGCCCTGCTCCAAAGCCGCGATATCTAGTAGTTCGCGCCGAAGCGAGTCAAGCGCCGCTCCGGACAGGGGAAGATCGGCCAAAAGCTCGGCATGGCGGATGATCAGCAACGGGTGGTTGAGGAGGACTGCAACGATCAACTGCTCGCGGCGCTCCTTGCCCGTGAGATCGACCGACGACCCCCCGGACAAGGCCTTCAGCTCCCGCGAGGCAGGCTCCTGGATGTCCCACGGCTTTATGTCTAACGGCCGACGCCGGCCGGTGAGGCCGCCGCGGTCGGGCGGCCGCATCCGTCGCCAGGGGAACTGTCCTGCCCCGCCGGTCGGCCGATACGGCGTGCCGGCCGGCCGCGATGGTGCGAAGAGCGCCTTCACCCGGAAGCGCATGTCGGCCTGGTAGTGGCTCCTGACCTTAAGGTCGCCGATGCGGGCGATCTCCGCCTCGAGATCGGCCTCGAACCGCGCGCGGCGCTCGGGCGTCGAGCGGTCGTTGCGCTCGAGCGCGCGCCGCCAAAGCACCTCGGCCAGCGGCTCCGACGCGGCGACGGCGGCCTTGACCGCGTCCGCCCCGGCATCGCGCAGGAGGTCGTCCGGATCCTTGCCGCCCGGCAGGAACACGAACCCGAGCGACCGGCCGGGCTCGAGCAGTGGCAGCGCAAGGTCGAGCGCACGGTGGGCCGCCTTGATCCCGGCCTCGTCCCCGTCGAAGCAGAGCGTCGGCTCGGGCGCGACCTTCCACAGGAGGCGCAGCTGGTTCTCGGTCAGCGCCGTGCCGAGGGGCGCGACCGCGTTCGGGATTCCGGCGCGCGTCATGGCGATCACGTCGACGTAGCCTTCGACGGCGACGATCGCGCCTTTCTCGAAGGCGGGCCCGCGGGCGCGGTCGAGGTTGTAGAGCACCTCGCCCTTGTGGAAGAGCGCCGTCTCCGGCGAGTTCAGGTATTTTGCGGGAACGTCCGCCGAAAGCGCCCGACCGCCGAAGGCGATCACCCGTCCGCGCTGGTCGCGGATCGGAAACATCACCCGGTCGCGGAAGCGGTCGTAGGGCACCGCGATGTCCTCGCCCGCCACCAGGAGCCCTGCCTCGACCATCCGCTCGGTGTCGATGCCCTTCCCGGCAAGATGGGTCTTGAGGTCGTATCGCCCGCCCGGCGCGTAGCCGAGCCGGAACTCGTTGGCGACCGGACCCGTGAGGCCGCGTCCCTCGAGGTAGGCGCGGGCATTGGTTCCGGCCCGCTCGCGCAGCTGCGCCTCGAAAAAGCGCGCCGCCTCCTCCATGACTTCGTAGAGGCTCGCCCGCTTCGTCTCCTGCTCGACGTCGGCCGGTGAGAAGGCCGGCATCGGGAGGCCTGCTTCCTCGGCAAGCCGTTGAACTGCCTCGGGAAACGACAGCCCCTCCTTCTCGGTAAGGAAGGTGAAGATGTCGCCCGAGACCTTGCAGCCGAAGCAGTGGTAACGGCCCTTGCGGTCGTCGGCGTGGAAGGAGGGCGACTTCTCGTTATGGAACGGGCAGCAGGCCCAGAAGTCGCCGCGCGAGGCTTGCGTCTTGCGCCGGTCCCAGCGGACAGTCCTGCCGATGACCGACGACACGCTCACGCGTGACCGGATCTCGTCGAGGAAGCTGGGCGAAAAGCGCATGCGGTCCGGCTCCCGGACGGGGCGAAGGGACGACGGTACGCAGGGACATCAAGACGGGGTGACGACGCTCGCGCGCGCCACGAGGCCCAGGACGTTGGCGATCAGGCGCCCCGCCGTCAATGCCCCGATCCCCTGAATGTCGCGGTCCGGCATCAATTCGACGAGGTCGAAGCCGGCGATCCTCGCTTTGCCGGCGATCCCGTGGATGATGTCGAGCGCCTGCCAGTAGGTGAGGCCGCCGGGCGAGGGGGCGATGACGCTCGGCATGATGGCGGGGTCGAGCGCGTCGCAGTCGAACGCGATCACGACCCGCGAGCCGGGCGCGACAAGCGACAGCACCGTCTCCGGTCCGCCGTCGTTCAGTTCCCGCGCGGTGACGAACGCGACCCCCGCCTGCACCGCGTCCACCCAGTCGGACGGGCGCGCGGAACCCAGGCCCCGCTGGCCGACCTGGATGATCCGATCGACGTGGCCCATGGCGCGGGCGCGCCGCATGGTGGAGGAGAGGCCCAGGCGTTCGCCCTGCACTTCGTCGCGCCAGTCGATGTGGGCGTCGATCTGGACGATGGTGATCGGCCCGTGGTCGGCGTAGGCCTCGAGGAACGGGATCGGCACCGAATCGTCGCCGCCGAGCAGGATCGGAACCGCGCCTGTCGAGAGGATGGTTGCGGTGGCCTCGCGGATCAGGCGGCGGTTTTCCTCCTGCGTGTCTTCCTTGCAGGGGAGGTCGCCCGCATCGACGGCCAGGAGGTCCGGCGTCGGGAACATCGGCCCGCCGAGGTCGAAATCCATGTGGGCGATGTTGTTCGAGTAGCCGCCCATCGCCTCGCGGATCGCCCGCGGCGCGCCGGCGCAGTAGGCCCCGACGGAGGCGTAAGGGGTGGCGCACGGGGCCGCGAAGATCACCGAGGTCGGCCGCGGCGTGCGGTCCTTCAGGGAGTCGAGGGGTGCGTGGGGGAGCCCGAGAAACGTTTCGCTGCTCGTGGCCCCGAACATCGATGCGGCATCGCGGCGGGTGACGGTCATGGGCCGGGAAGGTCTCCAGTAAAGCGCGTCGCGTCAAGGGTTTACGGCGCGTTACCGCCATGCCCTGGACGGTTAACGGCCGATTGCCGCCCCGCCGCGGATCGATTCAATTTACCCGTCCGAAGTAAGGCCTCGTTAACCTTTTGTTATCGATTGTGAAACCATGATGGTCCCTGAGGGATTTGCAGCGGGACATCTCACATGACCATCAATCTGACTGTGCCCGACTTGGCGGAACTGAAGCCCAGAATCACTGTGTTCGGGGTTGGCGGCGCCGGGGGTAACGCGGTCAACAACATGATCGAATCGCGCCTCGAGGGCGTCGAGTTCGTCGTGGCCAACACCGACGCGCAGGCGCTGCTCCAGAGCGCCGCCGCCCGCCGGATCCAGATGGGCAACATGCTGACCCAGGGGCTGGGCGCAGGCTCCCACCCGGAGATCGGCGCGTCCGCCGCCGAGGAGGCGCTGCCCGAGATCATCGATCACCTCGCCGGCTCGCACATGGTGTTCATCACCGCCGGCATGGGCGGCGGCACCGGCACCGGCGCGGCCCCGGTCATCGCCCGCGCGGCCAAGGAGCAGGGGATCCTGACCGTCGGCGTCGTGACGAAACCGTTCCATTTCGAGGGCGCCCGGCGCGCCCTGACGGCCGACCGAGGCATCGAGGCGCTGCAGCAGCACGTCGATACGCTGATCGTCATCCCGAACCAGAACCTGTTCCGGGTCGCCAACGAGAAGACGACGTTTGCCGCCGCCTTCGCGATGGCCGACCAGGTGCTCTATTCCGGCGTCGCCTCGATCACCGAGCTGATGACCAAGGAAGGCCTGATCAACCTCGACTTCGCCGACGTCCGCGCCATCATGAGCGAGATGGGCAAGGCGATGATGGGCACGGGCGAGGCGTCCGGCGAGAAGCGCGCCATCGAGGCCGCGGAAGCCGCGATCTCCAACCCGCTCCTCGACGATGTCTCCATGCGCGGTGCGCGCGGACTCCTGATCTCGATCACCGGCGGTCCTGACCTCACGCTTTACGAGGTCGACGAGGCCGCAACCCGCATTCGCGAGGAAGTCGATCCGGAAGCGAACATCATCCTCGGCGCGACGTTCGACGAATCGCTCGAGGGCACGATGCGTGTGTCCGTCGTCGCCACCGGCCTCAACAAGGCCGAGGAGGAAGCCCGCGCCGCCGCCGACCACCAGATCGCCACGACGCTCGCCGCCCGACCGGCTGCAGCGCCGAGCCGCATCAACTTTGCGCCTGCCGCACCGGCGATCGTGCGACGCGCGGTGGAAACCCGTGTCAATGTCTCGCCGTTCGTGTCAACGCAGCCAGCGCCGCAGATGGCGCCAGCCGCCGCGATGCCGGCGGCTCAGCCGGTCAGCCACGAGCCAATGGCGGAAGGCGATTACACCGAGACGATGGAGGAGGCGGTCGCCGTGGAGGCCCCGCCGGTTCGTCCCGCGCCACGTCCCGCGCCGCGCATGCCTTCGGCCGAGGATTTCTCGCCGCACGTGCGCAGCACGATTGCCAACCGCGCCTCGCAGATCGAAAAGATCGCCGAGCAGGGGCAGCAGCGCAAGCAGGGCCTGTTCTCGCGCCTGACATCCGGCTTCCATCGCAAGCCCGAGGCTCCTGCCCCGCAGCCGGCCCGAGAGCCGGCGCTGACGCAGCGCCCGCAGCCGCAGCCGCAGCAGCGCCCGTCGCTCGCCCGGCCGCCGCAGCCGGAGCCCCAGCCGCAGGCGCGCGAGAACGTTGTGCCGATGCCGCCGCAGATCGATCCGAGCCTCGAGGACGACCAGCTCGAGATTCCGGCGTTCCTGCGCCGTCAGGCGAACTGACGGAACGCCAACTGCAACGGCTCCATCCCGGCGGGTCACAAAACCGCCGGGATTGACGCCTTTCTAGCCTTCCGCCGTGGTTTGCGGCCTCCCGTCGACGTGATAATCAGCGGGCAGCAGGCCCAGGCGCTGGGGAGCGGGAGTAGACCTTACGTGGCGGTGGTGAAGGCGTTCGATCGACGGGCTTTGCGCCTTCTGTGCGTCGCCGCGCTGAGCCTCTCGGCTGCCGCATGCTCGGGCAAGCAGGGCGATCTCTACGACTACATTTCCGGCAAGCCCTCGACGCCCACGAGCACGCCGACTGCTTCGACGGCGACCGCCTCGACCGCCTCGGGCATGCCGCCGTCCAATGCGATCGCTCCGGACCTCGCGCAGTCCGACGATGCCAAGCCGATCGCGGAGCTTTACAACAAGGCGCTCGAGAACCTGAACGAAGGCGCCTACAAGACCGCTGCGAAGAATTTCGCCGAGGTCGAGCGCCAGCATCCCTATTCGAGCTGGGCGACGCGCGCGATCCTGATGCAGGCCTACGCGCAGTACATGCGCAACGAGTACGACGATGCGATCTCGGCCGCGCAGCGCTTCATCACGCTCCACCCCGGCCACAAGGATACGGCGTACGCGTACTATCTCGTGGCGATGTGCTACTACGAGCAGATCCGCGACATCCAGCGCGACCAGTCGACGACGCAGAAGGCGCTCGACGCGCTCGACGAGGTCGCCCGCCGCTTCCCCGGCACCCCCTATGCGCAGGACGCCGAACAGAAGGCGCTGCTGGCGCGCGACCACCTCGCCGGCAAGGAACTCGAGGTCGGCCGCTACTACATGCGCAAGAAGGCCTATCTCGCCGCGATCAACCGCTTCAAGACGGTGATCGTGCAGTACCAGACGACGTCGCAGACGCCCGAGGCGCTCTATCGTCTGACCGAAGCCTATCTTGCGCTCGGCATCCGCTCGGAGGCGCAGACGGCGGCGGCGGTGCTCGGCCAGAACTTCCCGAACAGCGACTGGTACAAGGACGCGTTCAACCTGCTCCAGTCGCAGGGCCTTGAACCGTCGGCGAGTTCCGAGAGCTGGATCACGCAGGCCTGGAACCAGATCAAGCCTTTCTGACGCGTGCGCGCCTGCGTTATAAGGCGGCATGCTGACGGGGCTCTCCATCCGCGACATCGTGCTGATCGAAAAGCTCGACCTCGCCTTCGAGGACGGGCTCACCGTGCTGACCGGTGAAACCGGCGCCGGGAAATCAATACTGCTCGATTCGCTCGGCCTCGCGCTCGGCGCGCGCGGCGACAGTGCGCTGGTGCGCGCAGGCTCAGCGAAGGGGTCCGTCACGGCGATGTTCTCGCTGCCCCCGGCGCATCCGGCGCTGCAGATTCTCGACCAGCTGGGGCTCGCGCCGGACGACGGCGACCTCGTGCTGCGCCGGGTGCAGGGGTCGGACGGGTCGAGCCGCGCGTTCGTCAACGACCAGCCGATCGGCGTCGGCCTGCTGCGGCAGGTGGGGGGCGCGCTCGTCGAGATTCACGGCCAGCACGACAGCCGGGCGCTGGTCGAGCCTGCGAATCACCGCCAGCTCCTCGATGCGTTCGCGGGCCTCGATCCGCAGGCGAAGGCGGTGAAGCGCGCCTTCGAGGCCTGGCAGGTCGCAGACCACGCCGTCACTGAATATGAGGAGCAGCTGAAGCGCGCCGAGACCGAGCGCGCCTTCATCGAACACGCGGCCGAAGAATTGCGCGCGCTGAAGCCCACGGTCGGCGAGGAGAATGCGCTGGCCGAGCGGCGTCAGCTGATGATGAACGCCGAGCAGTTCGCAACCGCCGTCGACGAGGCGCGGGGCGTGCTGTCCAGTGACTCGCTGGCGGGGCGTCTCAACGCCGTGCTGCGCAAGCTCGAACGGCGCCGTGAGCAGGCGGCGGGGCTTCTCGACGAGGCGTGCTCGGCCCTCGACCGCCTGGTGAACGAACTGAACGATGCCGAACGCGCGCTCGACACGGCCCAGCGCGCCTTCGCCTTCAACCCGATGGAGCTCGAGGAAGCCGAGGAGCGGCTCTTTGCGCTGCGGGCGCTGGCCCGAAAGCACAAGGTGCAGGTCGATGACCTCGCGGCGCTGCTCGAACGGTTCGAAGGCCAGCTCCAGTCCCTCGACGAGGGCGAACGTCGGCTTGCCGCGCTCGAGGCAGACCGGGTCGCGGCGCGCGATCGGCTCGACGTGTCGGCCCGCGCCTTGTCCGATGCTCGCCGTGCCGCCGCCAGACGCCTCGACCAGGCGGTGATGGCGGAGCTCGGACCGCTGCGGCTCGAACGCGCGCGGTTCGAGACGCGCATCGACACGGACGCGGGTGCCCCGTCCGCCACCGGCATCGACCGCGTGGAATTCCTCGTCGCGGCAAACCCGGGCACGCCGCTTGCCCCGCTCGCCAAGGCGGCCTCCGGCGGCGAACTCTCTCGGTTCATGCTGGCGCTGAAGGTGGTGCTCGCCGCCAACGGTTCGGCGCCCACCCTCATCTTCGACGAGATCGACACCGGCATGGGCGGCGCGGTGGCGGACGCGATGGGCCAGCGCCTCGCGCGCCTCGCGGCGACGCTCCAGGTCCTCGCCGTGACGCACTCGCCGCAGGTCGCCTCACGCGCGCAGAGTCACTATCTCATCGCCAAGCGCGAGGAGGCCCGCGAGGCGGGCCTTCGCGCGGTGACGCACGTGGCCCCGCTCCAGGGTCGTACGCGCCGCGAGGAGATCGCCCGCATGCTGTCGGGCTCCGAGGTGACGGAAGAAGCCCGCGCGCAGGCCGAGCGCCTCCTCGCTGCGAGTTGAACCGATGCAGAAGACCAGTGACAAGCCGGTGGCGGACCTCTCGGCGCCGGAAGCCGAAGCCGAACTCGCGCGGCTCGCCAGCGAGATCGCCCATCACGACCGGCGCTACTACGAGCACGACGCGCCGGAGATTTCCGACGCCGCCTACGACGCGCTGCGCCAGCGCAACGCCGCGATCGAGGAACGCTTCCCCGATCTCGTGCGCCCGGACAGTCCCTCGGCCCGCGTCGGGGCAAAACCGTCCGAGCGGTTTGCAAAAGTGCGCCACCGCGTGCCGATGCTGTCGCTCGGCAACGTGTTCGCCGACGAGGAGGTGACCGAGTTCGTCGATCGTGTGCGGCGGTTCCTGCGGCTGCCCGAGGACGAGCCGGTGGCGTTCACCGCCGAGCCGAAGATCGACGGCCTGTCGATCTCGCTGCGTTACGAAGGGGGGCGGCTGGTCGAAGCCGCGACGCGTGGCGACGGCTACGAGGGCGAGAACGTCACGCGCAATGTCGAGACCGTGAAGGACGTGCCGCGCCGGATCGCTGCGGCCGATTTCCCGGCGGTGTTCGAGGTGCGCGGCGAGATCTACATGGCGCATGCGGATTTCGAGGCGATCAACGCCGAGCAGGAGCGGCGCGGCGACCGCCTGTTCGCCAACCCGCGCAACGCCGCCGCCGGTTCGCTCCGCCAGCTCGATCCCTCGATCACGGCGGCGCGCCCGCTGCGCTTCTTCGCCTACGCCTGGGGGGATGCCCCGGACCTGCCGGCGGGCACGCAGTCGGGCGTGCTCGATGCCTTCCGCCGCTGGGGGTTCCCGGTGAACCCGCTGACGCACGTCTGCAAGGGCCCGGACGAGATGCTCACGCGCTACCGGCTGATCGAGGAGCAGCGCGCGAGCCTCGGCTACGACATCGACGGCGTCGTCTACAAGGTGGACCGCCTCGACTGGCAGGAGCGCCTCGGCTTCGTCGCCAGAAGCCCCCGCTGGGCGGTGGCGCACAAGTTTCCGGCCGAGCGGGCGACGACGTTGCTCGAGGGGATCGAGATCCAGGTCGGGCGCACCGGCGCGCTCACCCCGGTGGCCCGACTCCGGCCCGTGAACGTCGGCGGCGTGGTCGTCGCCAACGCAACGCTCCACAACGAGGACGAGATCGCCCGCAAGGACATCCGGGTCGGCGATACGGTGATCCTGCAGCGGGCCGGGGACGTCATCCCGCAGATTCTCGGGCACGTGCCGGAGAGGCGACCGCCGGACGCCGAGCCCTATCGCTTTCCGGAAACCTGCCCGGCGTGCGGCTCGCACGCGGTGCGCGAGACGAACGCCTCGACCGGGCGCGTCGACGTGGTGCGCCGCTGCACCGGCGGCCTCGTGTGCCCGGCCCAGCGGGTCGAGCGGCTGCGGCACTTCGTGTCGCGCAACGCCTTCGACATCGAGGGCATGGGCGAGAAGGTGATCCAGGAGTTCTTCGACGACGGGTTGATCGCCTCGCCGCCCGACATCTTCACGCTCGAGGCGCGCGACCGCGAGGCGCTGAAGAAGCTCAAGGACCGGGAAGGCTGGGGGGCGACCTCGATCCGCAACCTGTTCGCCGCGATCGATGCGCGGCGCACCGTGCCGCTCGACCGCTTCATCTTTGCCCTCGGCATCCGCCACGTCGGCGAGACGACGGCGCGCCTGCTCGCACGCTCTTACGGCACGGTCGAGGCGTTCGTCGCTGCGATGCGTGCAGCCGCCGTGTCGCGCGAGAGTGAAGCGTTCGTCGAACTCGACACCATCGGCGGCATCGGCGAGACGGTCGCCGCCGCGATCGCCGACTTCTTCGGCGAGCCGCACAACATCGAGGTCGTCGACGCGCTGCTCGAGCATGTCACCGTCGTGCCGCTCGAGGCGGTCGCGACATCCTCGCCCGTGGCGGGCAAGACGGTGGTGTTCACCGGCGCGCTCGAGAAGATGACGCGCGAGGAGGCGAAGGCAATGGCCGAGCGGCTCGGCGCGAAGGTCGCGGGGTCCGTGTCGAAGAAGACCGATCTAGTTGTCGCCGGTCCCGGCGCCGGGTCGAAGCTCAAGCAGGCGCGTGACCTCAACATCTCCGTCATCGACGAGGACGGCTGGTTCGAGCTGGTGGGCCGCTGATGCAATCGTTCGACTGGGCAGAGTTCCGTCGCGGGACGATCGACATTCTTCCCGTGGTGGCCGTGGCGCTGCCCATCGGCCTCCTGTTCGGCACGCTTGCCGCTGGGCGCGGCCTTTCTGCGGCCGAGGCCGGCCTGATGAGCGCCAGCGTGTTCGCCGGCGCGTCCCAGTTCGTGGCGATCGAGCTGTGGAAGACGCCGGCGCCGTGGGCGCTGCTGACGCTGACCGCCTTCGTCGTCAACATCCGCCATATCCTGATGGGCGCCTCGTTCGCGCGTCAGCTGGGATCCTTCCCGCCGTCGACGCGGCTGCCTTCGATGTTCTTCCTCGCCGACGAGATATGGGCCTTCTCCGAACGCCGGGCGCTGTCGGGCCCGGTGCCGCCCGAATACTACTGGGGCATGGGGCTGGCGCTGTGGGCGCAGTGGGTGGTCGGCACGATCCTCGGCGCGATCGTCGGCACCTCGCTCGGCGATCCGGCGACCTACGGGCTCGACTTCGCCTTCACCGCGATGTTCATCTGCATCCTGTCGAGCTTCTGGCGTGGCTGGCGCACCGGCGCCGTGCTGCTGGCGAGCGGTGTCGTTGCGGCAGTCGCAAAGCTCACGATCCCCGGGGCGTGGTACATCGTTCTCGGGGGACTCGCCGGCGTCGCCGTCGCGTACGCCTTCGGCGAGGACGAAACCGCTGCATGAGCCTTCACCCGTACACGCTCCTCGCCATCGCCGGGATGGCGATCGCGACCTACCTGACGCGCATCGCGGGGCTGCGGCTCGTGCGGTTCGTCAATGTCGAGGGACGCGCCAAGGCGGCGCTTGACGCCATGCCACCGGCGATCCTCATGGCGGTCGTCGCTCCCGTGGCCTTCGCGACGGGACCGGCCGAGACGATCGCCGCGCTGATCACCGCGGTCGTGGCGTTCAGGCTGCCGCTCGTCGCCGCGGTGGTGGTGGGCGTCGTCGCCGTGGTGGCGTTGCGCGCCGTCCTAGGCTGACGCCGAGAGCGGCGCGGTCGCCTGCTTCAGCCAGGCGAGATCCGCGCCATCGAGGAACGGGCCGACCTCGCGCAGCACGCGCGCGTGGTAGTCGTTGAGCCAGGCGAGTTCCTCTGGCGTCAGCAGTGACGGCACGATCAGGCGGCGATCGATCGGCGCGAGCGTCAGCGTCTCGAAGCCCATCATCGGCCGCTCGCCGCCTTCGACGTCGGATGGTTCGGTCACCAGCAGCAGATTCTCGATGCGGATGCCGAAGTCGCCCTCGCGGTAGTAGCCGGGCTCGTTCGACAGGATCATGCCGGGTTCGAGCACGGTGCGGTCGGCTTTCGAGAAGCGGGCCGGTCCTTCGTGCACGGAGAGGTAGCTGCCGACGCCGTGGCCCGTGCCGTGGTCGTAGTCGAGGCCCGCCTGCCAGAGCGCTGAGCGCGCGAACGCGTCGAGATGGCCGCCCATGGTGCCCTTCGGAAACCGCAGCCGCGACAGCGCGATCATGCCCTTCAGCACCCGCGTGAAGCGGTCGCGCATCTCGGGACGCGGTGTGCCGACGATGATCGTGCGGGTGATGTCGGTGGTGCCGTCGCGGTATTGGCCGCCCGAATCGATGAGGAAGATCTCGTCGATGCCGATCCTGCGGTTCGATGCGGTCGTCACCTTGTAGTGCGGGATCGCCGCGTGTGGCCCTGCGCCGGCGATCGTGTCGAAGGAGACGTCGCAGAGCTCGCCCGTGTCGCGCCGGAACTGCTCGAGCGCCTGCGTCGCGGCGATCTCGTCGAGGCCGCCCTTGGGCGCCTCGCGGTCGAGCCAGTGCAGGAATCGCGATACGGCGGCGCCGTCGCGGCGCTGCGCGGCGCGCGCGCCCTCGCGCTCGGCGTGGTTCTTGCGCGCCTTGGGCAGGATCGACGGATCCTGGCCGTTGACCACGGTCGCCCCGGCGTCGGCGAGGCGCGACCGGATGGCTTCCGAAGTCCAGACGGGATCGAGCAGCACCGTTGCCTTCGCCGTACCCAACGCGTCGAGCGCAGGCATGAATTCCGCGACCGGCTTCACGTCGGCGACGCGGGAAAGATGTTGCACGACGTCATCGGGCACCTTTGCCGGGTCGATGAAGATCGCGGCACGGCCCTGCTTCGGCGCGATGGCATGAGCTAGCACCACTGGCGTGTGCGGCACGTCCTGACCGCGGACGTTGAAGAGCCAGGCGAGGCAATCGGGCATCGCCATGACGAGCGCGTCGACGCCGCGTTCGCCGAGCTCGCGCTGCAGGGCGTCGAGCTTCGCATCCGCGGCGGTGCCGGCGTACTGCGTGGGCTGGGTCTCGATCGGCTTCATCGGACGCGCCGGCTGGTCGCGCCACAGGACGTCGATCAGGTTCGGCTCGACCGGCTCGAGCGTCGCGCCCGCCTTCTCGATCCCCGGCCGGAAGCGCGCAATCGTGTCGGCCGTCATCAGCCAGGGGTCGTACCCGACGACGTCGCCTGCCTTCAGCGCCGTCGGCAGCCACTTCGACGGGGGTTCGTCGACGAGGTGCCGGTAGCCGAACACGGCGGCGTCCGTCTGGACGCGCACCTGGACGGTGTAACGGCCATCGACGAACAGGATCGCATCCTCGGCCGTAACGATCAGCAGGCCGGCCGACCCGGTGAAGCCGCTGAGCCAGCGCAACCGTTCCGCGTACGGCGCGACATATTCGCCCTGGAATTCGTCCGACCGCGGAATGAGGTACGCGGCGAGGCCGCGCCGGGCCATCTCCTGGCGGAGCGCTGCGACGCGCGCTGCGGCCGCCTTCGGTTCGGCCGTTTCCTCGAAGGTCTGGAACATGGAGGGGATTCCCGCTGGCGAATGGGTGTCGGACCCGATTGATAGGACCTCCCCGGTGCCGCGGCAACTCGCAGTGGCCAGAGCCCGGCGGACAGGGGCGGATCGTGGCCATATTGCGGCGCACAATCGCGTGCCAGATATGGTGGTCAGAAAGCCATGCGTTTTTGTCGCATGTAACGCGGTCGTGAGGTCAAATCTGGCGGTGCCGCAGATAGATCAGGGAATGTCGCATTTCGCAGGATTGTCATAAAACCCAGAAAAACCGGTGGTTTATGATCCGTTAAAAGCGACCTTGGAACCTTAAAATTTGATGAACCGACCAATGCTTCAAACGCATAACTGAGCTGATCAGCCGCCGCTGGTCCGCGGGGCTGGCCGCGCCATATATAGGCGCATCACAGTGTGCGATGCAAAATCGGCACGGCAGCGAGATCCAGCGGATCGAGAGAAGAAACGGCACTTTTCCACCGACCCGCGCCTTTGACCGGAGGACTGAACATGACGACCAAGACCGACACCTTCACCATCACCAGCGGCGGCACCCTCCGCACGCTCCCCGACTTCCTCGGCAAGATCGCCGGCGGCGTGACGCGCTACGTGTCGCTCGCCCGCGCCGAGCGCCAGCTCGAGGCCCTCGACGACCGGCTCCTCGCCGACGTCGGCCTGAAGCGCAGCGAGATCCGCCGCATGGTTTGGGGCAACGACGCCCGCTGATCCCTTTCCTCCTCCTGAGGATCACTTGACCCCGGCAGGGCATCGCCCGTGCCGGGGTTTTTCTTTTTCCGGACCAGTTCAGGCCGCTTACGGCAGCGCGCGGCGACGCGGATAGCGCGCCGGCGACTGCAGCACGCGCATCAGCCGCTTCGGGACAGGGTGAGCACGGCTCCCTTGCGGCTTGCGCAGGACGAGCGTGCTCCAGCCGTCGATGTGGATCTTGCGTTCGACGACAGCGCCCAGGCCCCGCCAGGCGGCCAGCACGAATGCCTCCTGGTCGGTCCTGAGCCCCGAGAGGACCGCCACCCCGCCCCGGGCAAGCAGCGACGTGAGAGGCGCTGCCAGTGCCGCCAGCGGCCGCGCGAGGATGTTGGCGAAGATTAGGTCGTAGGGCCCGCCGCGCTCGATGCGCGGATCGCGCGCGCCGTTGGCGACGACGGCCTGCACGGCCGCCTGGTTGAGCCGGGCGTTCGCCCGGGTCACCCGGACGGCTTCCGGGTCGATGTCGCTCGCGGTGACGGCTGCCGTGGGGCAGGCGCGCGCGGCTGCGATCGCTAGCACACCGGTGCCGCAGCCGACGTCCAGCACCCGTTTCGGGCGCTGCGCCGCGAGAAGTCCGTCGAGCGCCAGCAGGCAGCCGGTCGTCGTTGCATGATGGCCGGTGCCGAACGCGGTGCCGGCGTCGATCTCGAGCGCCACGCCGGACGGCGGCCGCCGGTCGCGGTCGTGGCTCCCGTAGAGGCAGAACCGGCCGGCGTGAACCGGCGGCAGCCCTTCGAGCGAGCGGCGCACCCAGTCGACGTCGGGGAGCGGTCCGAGCGTCAGGTCGTGTGCGGACACGTCCGCCGCCTCGAGGAGCGGCGCGAAGTCGTCCAGCGTAAGCGCTTCCTCGTAAATCGCGACCACGTTCCAGAGGTCCTGCGTCTCGTCGCCGATCGACAGCGTCACGGAGCCTGCTTCGGGCCATGCCGCGTTCTCCAGCGCGTCGGCAAGGGCATGGGCGCGGGCGCGCGGCAGGTCGCGCGAGCGGAGCTCGAGGGCGGTCGTCACGGCGTCAATCACGGAGCGAGGTTATTGGCTGAGGTCGGTCTCGTACCACTTCAGCGAGAGCTTTGCGAGCGTGCCGTCGGCGTGCATCGCCTGCACGATCTCCTTGATCTTTGCCGCCCATTCCGGATCGCCCTTGTCGATGGCGACGGCCAGCGGTTCGAGGAAGAGGGGCGCCCCGATCACCTTCAGCGGATAACCGCGGCGGATCGAGGCGAGCGCCGTGGGGAGCGCCGTGATGACGGCGTCGAGCGTCTTGCCGTCGCCTTCCTTCAGTGCGTCGAGTGCCTGCTGGTCCGTCTCGAACGGCACCACCGTCGCGTCGTCGATCTGGAAGTCGAATTGCGGCGCGTCCGACCAGTCGATCTTGAGCGTCTTGCGCAGGTACGACTCGTAGGTCGTCGACAGGCCGACGCCGATGCGCTTGCCCGAGGCGAGCTCGGGTCGGGTGATCACGCGGTTCTGCTCGTTCACCACGAGGGCCGCGGGCGTGTAGTAGTAGACGGCCGGGAAGTCCAGGACGTTGTTGCGCTCGAACGTCGGGCTCATGGAGCCCACCGAGATGTCCCACCGGCCGTTCCAGCCGCCCGCCGTCACCATGTCCCAGGCGGGCGTCACGAACTTGATCTGGACGCCCAGCCGGCGCGCGATCTCGCGGCCGACGTCGATGTCGAACCCTTCGAATTCCTTGGCGGCATTGAGCGAGGACTGCGGCGGATAATCCGGGTCCGTCGACATCACCATCGTCTTGGCGGCGAGCACCCGGTCGAGCACGGCCCCCGCGCTCGCCGGCAGCGCAAACGCCGCCAGCGCCAGGCAGATCACGAGCAGCGAACGCAATTTCATGTCCCTGCCACCGCGCGGAAGATGCCGAGACTATCCTTGACCATCCGCGTTAAGGCAAGCCTAAGCCCTTCCGTCCATGCCCCGTCGGGACTAAACCGGTGCCCGTGCCGTTCCCCATGCTCGTGCCTCTGATCGCCGCCGCCGCCCTGTTCATGGAGAACATGGATTCGACGGTGATCGCGACGTCGCTGCCGCAGATGGCGGCCGATCTGCACGAAGATCCGGTCATCCTGAAGCTCGCCTTCACCTCCTACCTGATCGCCCTCGCCGTCTTCATCCCGATCTCCGGCTGGTCGGCGGACCGGTTCGGGGCGCGCAACGTGTTCCGCGCTGCGATCGTCGTTTTCACGCTCGCCTCGGCCGCGTGCGGCTTCGCCACCAACCTCGAGGAGCTGATCCTCGCGCGCGCCATCCAGGGGATAGGCGGGGCGATGATGACCCCCGTCGGCCGGCTGATCCTCTTACGCTCGGTGCCGAAGCAGGAGCTTGTCCGGGCGCTCGCGTGGCTCACCGTGCCGGCGCTGGTCGCGCCGCTCGTCGGCCCGCCGCTCGGGGGCTTCATCACCACCTACTTCCATTGGCGCTGGATCTTCTGGATCAACATCCCGTTCGGCATCGCCGGGGTGCTGCTGGCGACGGCCTTCATGCCGGAGGTGCGCGCGCCGCATCCGAAGCCGCTCGACTACGTGGGGTTTTTCCTCTCCGGCGCCGGCCTCTCGTCACTCATCTTCGGGCTGACGGTCGTCGGCCGCGATCTCTTCCCCGCATGGGTCGCCCCGGCACTCAGCGCGACCGGAGCGGTGCTCATCGCGCTCTACGTCTGGCACGCCTATCACCGCGCGCACCCGATCCTGAACCTCAGGCTCCTGGGCATCGAGACGTTCCGCTCAAGCGTGACCGGCGGCACGCTGTTCCGCATCGGCGTCGGCGCGATCCCGTTCCTGCTGCCGCTGATGCTGCAGGTCGGGTTCGGCCTGAATGCCTTCGCCTCGGGCTCGCTCACGTTCGCTGCCGCGGCGGGTGCGCTGATGATGAAGTTCTCGGCGCGGCCGATCCTGAAGCAGCTCGGCTTCCGCACGGTACTCGTGGTCAACGCCTTCATCTGCTCGGCGTTTCTGGCGGTCTACGCGCTGTTCACGCCGGCGACGCCGCATGCGCTCATCGTCGCGGTTCTGGTGGCGAGCGGCTTCTTCCGGTCGCTCCAGTTCACGAGCCTCAACGCGCTCGCCTTCAGCGACATCCCCGACGACCGGATGAGCGAGGCGGCGACCGTCTCCGCGGTCGCCCAGCAGCTTTCCTCTGCGTTCGGCGTGGCGCTCGCCGCCTTCATCCTCGAGGGCGCCCGCTCCTGGCGCGGCGACCCGGCGCTGCAACCGGCCGACTTCTCGATCGCGTTCCTGTCGATCGCCGTCTTCACCTCGATCGCCGGGTTCATGCACCTGCGCCTCAGCCCGCACGCCGGATCGGTCGTCTCCGGACGGGAGCTGAAGCCAAAATCCTGATGCGGGATGTCAGGTACGCTCGACGAACGTGTCGATGACGCGCTTTTCGCCCGCCTTCTCGAAGTCGATCGTCAGCTTGTTCCCGTCGATGCGGACGATCCGTCCGTACCCGAACTTCTGGTGGAACACGCGCTCGCCTTCCTCGAATCCGCCGCCGGTCACCTCGGAGGCGATGAGCTGGCCCTCGATCAGCATCGGCGTGCGCGAGAAGTCCTGCCCTTGAGCGTGGCGCTCCTTGGCGCGCTGCCAGCCGGGCGTCGCATAGCTGTTCGAGAAGGGCTTCAGGTCCTCGAACCGGCTCGCACCGAAGCCGCCGATGCCGTAGCCGCCGTAGCTCGTCGACATCGGCACGACGTCCACGTGGTTCGCCGGCAGTTCGTCGATGAAGCGGGACGGCAGCGCGTTCTGCCACAGGTTATGGACGCGCCGGTTCTGTGCAAACGAGATGATCGCCCGGCGCTTCGCCCGCGTGATGCCGACATAGGCGAGGCGGCGCTCCTCCTCGAGGCCGGCGCGACCGTTCTCGTCGAGCGAGCGCTGGTGCGGGAAGAGGCCCTCCTCCCAACCCGGCAGGAACACGGTCGAGAACTCGAGGCCCTTCGCCGAGTGGAGCGTCATCAGGTTGACCTTGTCGTCGGTCTCGCCCGCGACCTCGGTGTCCATCACGAGCGAGACGTGCTCGAGGAAGCCGGTCATCGTCTCGAACTCGCCCATGGAGCGCACGAGCTCCTTCAGGTTCTCGAGCCGCCCCGGCGCGTCCGGGCTCTTGTCGTCGAGCCACATCTGCGTGTAGCCCGATTCATCGAGCACGATCTCGGCAAGTTCCGTGTGCGGAAGGCCATCGAGCTGTTGCCGCCAGCGCCCGAAGCTCGCGAGCAGATCGCCGAGCGCCTTGCGCGTGCGGGCCGGCAGGTCGTCGGTCTGCGCGAGGCGCTGACCGGCGCGGAACAGCGAGATGCCGGAGCGGCGCGCCTCCTCGTGCATGCGCTTCAGCGAGGAGTCGCCGATGCCTCGGCGCGGCAGGTTGATGATGCGCTCGAAGGCGAGGTCGTTGTCGGGCGAGACCACGATCTTGAAGTAGGCGAGCGCGTCGCGCACTTCCTGGCGTTCGTAGAAGCGCGGGCCGCCGACCACGCGGTAGGGCAGCCCCAGCGTAATGAAGCGGTCTTCGAAGGCGCGCATCTGGAAGGAGGCGCGCACGAGGATCGCGACGTCCTCGAGCCGCTCGCCCTGGCGCTGCATCGCCTCGAGGTCCTCGCCGACGGCCCGAGCCTCCTCGTCGCCGTCCCAATGGCCGCGCAGCGTGATGCGCTCGCCCGCGTCGAGGTCGGTCTTCAGCGTCTTGCCAAGGCGGCCCTCGTTTTTCGCGATGAGCCCCGAGGCGGCGCCGAGGATGTGCGGCGTCGAACGGTAGTTGCGCTCGAGGCGGATGATGCGGGCGCCCGGAAAATCCTTCTCGAAGCGCAGGATGTTGTCGACGTCGGCGCCGCGCCAGCCGTAGATCGACTGGTCATCGTCACCGACGCAGCAGACGTTTCCGGTGCCCTGCGCGAGAAGCTTCAGCCACAGGTACTGGGCGACGTTGGTGTCCTGGTATTCGTCGACCAGCATGTAGCGGAAGCGGCGCTGGAAATCGGCGAGCACGTCGGGGTGCGCACGGAAGATCGCGATGCACTCGAGCAGCAGGTCGCCGAAGTCGGTGGCGTTCAGCACCTTCAGCCGCTCCTGGTACTCGGCGTAGATCTTGACGCCCTGGCCGGCGGCGTAGGAGTGCGCCTCGCCCGCGGGCACCTTGTCGGGGAGCAGGCCGCGGTTCTTCCAGCCGTCGATCGCCTGCGCGAGAACCCTCGCGGGCCAGCGCTTCTCGTCGATGTCGTGGGCGGCGATGAGCTGCTTGAGCAGCCGGATCTGATCGTCCGTATCGAGAATGGTGAAGTCGTGTTTCAGCCCCGCGAGCTCGGCATGGCGGCGGAGGATCTTCACGCCGATCGAATGGAACGTGCCGAGCCACGTCATACCCTCGACCGCGCCGCCGATCAGGTCGCCGATGCGCTGGCGCATCTCGCGGGCCGCCTTGTTGGTGAAGGTGACGGCAAGGATCTGGCTCGGCCGGGCGCGGCCGCTGGCGAGAATGTGGGCGAGCCGCGTCGTCAGCACGCGGGTCTTCCCGGTGCCGGCGCCAGCGAGCACCAGCAGCGGTCCGTCGAGTGTTTCAACCGCGGCGCGCTGCTCGGGGTTCAGGCCCTTGAGGTAGGGCGGTTCGGCCTGCCCCATCGCCTGGCGCGCGAGCCCGCCGGCTGCCGGGCCGGGGGCCTCGGGCAGGTCGTCGAAATCGTCGAGCGAGAACGGGTTGTTCGGCATCAGCTTTCTGGCGAATCCGGGGTTTCCCCCCGTATATAGCAACGCAGGCCCGCGGTTACGACCACAAGGCGTCCGGCGCGACGTCGCGGGCGCCGAGCAGCGTCCCGGCCCGCCGCGCCTTGGCGATACCCGACAGGAATGCTCCGTGTGCGGTCGTCATGGCGTTCGCCGAGCAGGCTTCCCCGGCGAGGAACACGCGCTCCGAGATCGTGCCGTCGACGAGCGTGGCGCGGTCGCCGGCGCGGCCGGGTTTTGCAGAGGCATATGCTCCGCGCACGTACGGATTGGCGCCCCAAGTCGTCGTGGTGGTGGCGACGATGCGGTCGCGCACGTCGTTGCCGAAGGCCGAGGCGATCCTGTCGATCACGTAGGCGAGGAAGCCGTCGCGGCCGTGCTTCGACAGCATCTCTCGGATGGTGTCGCCCGCCATGTCGGAAATGGCGATCGGCCGGCCGAACGGGTGCACCTGCACGTTGATCGGAAGGTCGGCGGGATCGGACGGCGAGAGGATGGAGCAGTAGGGAAGGTCGTCGCCGTCGGGGATGTCGAGGCAGCGGCGGTCGAAGGCGATCACCGCCTTCTCGTACTGCCCCATCGGAATGCCCTCGAGCGCGCCGGTCATCGAGCCGTCGAGTGGCGGGTCGAACGTGATGCCGCCGGCGGCGAGCACCGCGACCGGTGCAGTGACGATCGCAACCTTTGCCTCAATCGTGCCGAACTCGCCGGTCACGCAGACGCCACCTGGCGTCGTCTCGATCCGCGTCACCGCCCTGCCCGTGTGGATCGGCAGGCCCTCCGCAAGGCGCGCCACGAGGCGGCCGTAGCCGTCGCCCACGGCGAGGTTCACTTCCGAGTCGTCGTAGGCAGACGCGTCGGTCAGCGACAGGTCTTCCGGTGCAACGGAGTTCATCAGTTCGATCCAGTGCCGGCGCAGGCGGCCAAGCGGCGGCGACAGGTCGACCACCTCGCTCACCGGTCGGTCCGGCCCGCCCTTGCGGCCGAGTGCGGCGATGTCGTCGAAGGTGCCCCACACGTACTCGTCGAGCTTTGCGCGTTCCTCGGGTCCGATCCATCGGCCGTCGACGAACGCTGGCCGCGGACCCCACGCGCGCGGCTTGCGGTAGCCGTGGCCGAGCCTGTCGGCGAGCGTCCGCAACGGGTTTCGGTCGGCCATGTGGAACCAGTGCGCACCGGCATCGAACAGATGCCCGGCGATGGTGTCGGAATAGGTGCGCCCCCCGATGTGCTCCTGGGCCTCGAGGACGACGAACGACAGGCCGAGCCGTTCGAGCATCATGCCTGCGCCGACGCCCGCCGCGCCCGCGCCGACGACGATGACGTCCAGATCGCTCACGGTGTCCTCCTGTCGAGCGTCACGAGCGTGAAGGGCGCGTCGTCGCGCTCGCCTCTGGGGAACGGCTCGCGCGCCACCTCGCGCCAGACCATATCGGGCAGCGGCGGCATGTGCGTGTCGCCTTCGGGGGAGAGCGCGATGCGGGTGAGGTAGATGCGGTTGACGAGATCACGCCGCAGCGCCTCGGCAAAGATCTCGCCGCCGCCGATGATCGCCACTTCGTCCGCGCCCTTCTCGGCTGCCAGCCGCTTGCCGAGCGCCAGTGCCGCATCGAGCGAGCCGACGACGGTCGCGCCGGCGGCGGCGAAGGACGCGTTGCGCGTCACGACGATATTGTCGCGGTTGGGCAGCGGCTGCACGTGCAGGCCCTCCCAGGTGCGCCGGCCCATGATGACAGGCTTGCCGGTCGTCAGCCGCTTGAACAGCTTCAAGTCGCTCGAGACGTGCCAGGGCAGGCGCCCGTCCTTGCCGATGACGCCGTTCTCCGCCACGGCGACGACGAAGGTGATCTTGGGCTCGCTCATACGGCGATGGGCGCTGCGATGTGCGGATGCGGGTCGTAGCCGACGACGGCGACATCCTCGAAGCGGAAGTCGTCGATCGAGGTCACCTTGCGCTTGAGCTCGAGCTTCGGCAGCGGGCGCGGCGTGCGCTTCAGCTGCTCCTCGGCCTGCGCCAGATGGTTGAGGTAGAGGTGGGCATCGCCCAGCGTGTGGATGAACTCGCCAAGCTTCAGGTTCGTCACCTCGGCGACCATGTGCGTGAGGAGCGCGTAGGAGGCGATGTTGAACGGCACGCCGAGGAAGATGTCGGCCGAGCGCTGGTAGAGCTGGCACGAGAGCCGGCCGTTCGCGACGTGGAACTGGAACAGGCAGTGGCACGGCGGCAGCGCCATGCGGTCGACGTCCGCCGGGTTCCAGGCGGTGACGATCAATCGGCGCGAATTGGGGGTCGTGCGGATCTCTTCGATCACGCGCGCGATCTGGTCGATGGTGGAACCGTCGCGGGCGGGCCACGAGCGCCACTGCGCGCCGTAGACGGGGCCGAGGTCGCCGTTGGCGTCGGCCCACTCGTCCCAGATCGTCACGCCGTGCTGGTTCAGATAGCGGACGTTGGTGTCGGCCTTCAGGAACCAGAGGAGTTCGTAGATGATCGAGCGCAGGTGCAGCTTCTTCGTGGTGACGAGCGGGAAGCCGTCCGCCAAGTCGAAGCGCATCTGGTGGCCGAACACGGAGAGCGTGCCGGTGCCGGTGCGGTCGCCGCGGCGCACGCCGTGATCGCGCACCCGGCGCAGAAGGTCGTGGTACTGCTCCATCGCTCCCAAAGATAGCGATTCGAAAGGCCGTCTGAAACGGGGGCGGGGCCGTTTTCGGCAGGTGAAACGCGTACGGGCCGGCGTCGGCCGGCCCGTCTGCGCCCTTGTTCGGGGAACTGGATCAGGCGAGCTTGTCGAGCGTCTTCGTCTCTTCCGCGAGGAGGTAGTAGAACGTCACGCGGTGCTTGGTGTGGTCGGCCTTCATGCGCTCGCACACCTTCTTGATGGCGCCCAGGGCGGCGGCCTCAGAAAGACCAAGCTTCTTGGCGGCGAAGCCTGTCACGATGCGCTGCAGTTCCTTGTCGTCGGTGCAGGACACCAGCCGGCTGTCGGCGTTCTTGAGGGCGATACCGAGGAACTTGGTGATCGAGCCAACGGCGGCGTCGTTGACGGCCTTCGTGTATTTCTTGATGTCGGTGGAGTATTCGGCGCTCATCGTCTCATCCCCTTTGTGCAGTCGTTGTGAGCTGGCCCAATCTAGCAAGATTCGCGCGCGCCAACAGCCGGTATTCAGCCGAAATTGACCGCCTTGCCCGTCGGGGCTTCAAATCCGGCCGCTTGCCGCCTATATTCTCCGGTGCCGGTCGCAAGACCGGATATGGCGATAAATGGCCATCGTAATAAACCCATCGGACCCGGGGGCAGTACCCGGCACCTCCACCACATACCGCCAGGAGTTTGAGGGGCGGCATCTGATGGGGGTGAACCAGGATCGACGAGGGCGTAAAGGGTGAGCTTTTGCCCGGCATGGTTCCGCCGTTATCGGGCCGAACATATAGTTGCCAACGACAACTATGCTCCGGTTGCGGTGGCTGCGTAACGCAGCTTAAGCATCCGAAATCAAAGTCCTTGGGCTTAGCCGCTTAAGGCGGGGTTCGCAGGCACCTGGCAACAGAAGCCTGCACTTTCATTTTTCACGCTTTTTTGCCGCCCCGACCTTGGTGATTCGCCACCCGGCTTACTATAGTGCGGGCCTCAACGGGGCTGATTCGAATGGCTCAGACGATGGCTGAAGACCTGATGCGGTACGACCTCCTGGTGCAGGAGGCCCTGCGGCGCGTGGTGCGCATGTCGCTGGCCCGCGTCGAACGCTCGGGGTTGCCCGGGGGGCATCACTTCTTCATCACGATCAACACGCGGCATCCCGGCGTGAAGATGTCGGACCGGCTGCGCAAGAAGTACGACCCCGAGATCACGATCGTGCTGCAGCACCAGTTCTGGAACCTCGCGGTGCACGAGCGCTTCTTCGAGGTCGAACTCTCCTTCGACAACATTCCCGAGCCGCTCAGCATTCCGTTCGAGGCCGTGAAGGGCTTCTTCGATCCGGCCGTCCAGTTCGGTCTCCAGTTCGAGGACGTCGCTGCCGAACACCGGCATGCGGTGCAGGACGTCGAACTGCGCGGCGAACAGCCGGTCGAGGCCCCGAAGGACGAGGAGCCTGAGGCGCCGGCCGCCAAGGCCGACATCGAGCCTGCACCGGCGGCCGAAAAGGTCGTCTCGCTCGACGCGTTCCGCAAGAAGTAGAGCCGACGTGCAGGGTCGCGCCCTTCGACGCGTCCGTCCTCTGCTCGCGGCGCTCCTCGCGATGCTCGCGCTTGGCCTGACGCCTCCGCTTCTCACCGCCTCGACGCTCGACGACACGCCGGCGAAGGTCCTGTTCGGCGGCATGAAGACGCCGGCGAAGATGAAGCCGGAGGCGATCGGGTTCTACTCGCGCGGCTGCCTCGCCGGCGCCGTGGCGTTGCCGATCACCGGCGATACGTGGCAGGTGATGCGGCTTTCGCGCAACCGCAACTGGGGCCATCCGCAGGTCGTCCGCCTCGTCGAGAAGCTCGCCGACGACGCCCATCGCCTCGACGGCTGGCCGGGCCTCCTCGTGGGCGACATGGCGCAGCCGCGCGGCGGGCCGATGCTGAACGGCCACGCGAGCCACCAGGTGGGCCTCGACGCCGACATCTGGATGACGCCCATGCCCGACCATGTGCTCACGCGCCAGGAGCGCGAGGACAAGGTGCCGCTCGAGATGGTCAAGAACCGCAAGGAGATCGATCCCTCGGCCTTCACCGAGGCGCAGATGCGACTGCTCCGCCGGGCGGCGTCCTACCCCGAGGTCACCCGCATCTTCGTACACCCGCCGATCAAGGCGACGCTCTGCCAGTGGGCGAAGCGGCAGGGGGGCGACCAGTCGTGGCTCGCAAAGATCCGCCCGTACTATGGCCACACCTTCCACTTCCATGTCCGCATCCGCTGCCCGCAGGACAGCCCCACATGCCGGGACCAGCCGGCCGCGCGCCCGGCCGACGGCACCGGCTGCGGTCAGGAGCTCGCCTACTGGTTCTCGGACAAGCCCTGGAGAAAGATCGCTCCGCCGGCAAAGCCGCCGCTGAAGCCGCCGCCGCAGATCATGCTCCGGCAGTTGCCAGCCCAGTGCCGGGCCGTGCTATCCATGCCCTGACCCACCCGCTTTCACGCTCGACGAAAGGCTCGAACGGCGCATGACCGAGATCGCCCCGTTTTCCACGCCCGGCCGCTTCTGGCGCGGCAACATCCACACCCATTCCAACCTCTCCGACGGGGCCATGGATCCCGAGAAGGTCGTGAACGCCTACAAGAGCGCGGGCTACGACTTCATGCAGCTCTCCGAGCACTTCCTCGAGCGCTTCGGCTGGCCGATCGCGGATACGCGGAAGTTCCGCTCGAACACCTTCACCACGCTGATCGGGGCGGAACTGCACGCGCCGATGACGCAGGTGGGCGAGCTCTGGCACATCGTCGCCGCCGGCCTGCCGCTCGACTTCGCGCCCTGCGGGCCGGAGGAGACGGGCGCGCACATCGCCAAGCGCGCGAAGGACGCCGGCGCCTTCGTCGGCATCGCGCACCCGGCCTGGTCGCAGCTCACCATCGAGGACGGCCATGCGCTCGACGTCGCGCACGCGGTCGAGATCTACAACCACGGCTGCGCGGTCGAGAACGACCGCGGTGACGGCTGGTACCTGATGGACCAGCTCCTCAACGAGGGCCGCCGGCTCACCGCCTTCGCGACCGACGACGCGCATTTCCACAACGGCGACTACGATGCGTTCGGCGGCTGGGTGAACGTGAAGGCGCCGAGCCTCGATCCAGAGGAGATCCTGAAGTCGCTGAAGGCCGGGCAGTACTACGCGAGCCAGGGGCCGCAGATCCACGAGCTGTCGATCACCGGCGATGAGCTGACGCTCGTCACCTCGCCCATCCATGCGGTCGCGATCCTGTGCGGCACGTCGCGCGCCGTGACACGCGTCGGCCGCCACGTGACGCACGGCACCTACGACCTGAAGAAGCTGCACAAGAGCTGGCTGCCGGGCGGCGTGACGCCGTGGATCCGCGTTGCGGTGATCGACCATTCCGGCCGGCGCGCGTGGACCAATCCGATCTGGATCGACGAGCTGAAGTGAGGCGTTCCGAGATGAGCACCACCCGCACCGAGACCGACACCTTCGGCCCGATCGATGTTCCGGCGGACCGCTACTGGGGCGCGCAGGCGCAGCGCTCGCTCGCCAACTTCCGCATCGGCTGGGAGAAGCAGCCGCGGCCGATCGTGCGTGCGCTCGGCATCGTCAAGCGGGCCGCCGCCGAGACCAACATGGAACTCGGCCGTCTCGACAAGGCGGTCGGTGACGCGATCGTCAAGGCGGCGCAGGAGGTGATCGACGGCAAGCTCGACGATCATTTTCCGCTCGTCGTCTGGCAGACGGGGTCTGGCACACAGTCGAACATGAACGCCAACGAGGTGATCTCGAACCGGGCGATCGAGATGCTGGGCGGCGTCGTCGGTTCGAAGAAGCCGGTGCACCCAAACGACCACGTCAACATGAGCCAGTCGTCGAACGACACCTACCCGACGGCCATGCACATCGCCTGCGCCGAACAGGTGGTGACGGACCTGCTGCCGGCGCTGCGCCATCTCCACCACGCGCTCGACGCCAAGGCGAAGGCGTTCGCCGACATCATCAAGATCGGCCGCACCCACACGCAGGATGCAACGCCGCTGACCCTTGGCCAGGAGTTTTCCGGGTTCGTTCAGCAGGTGGCGAACGGCATCGTGCGCATCGAGCAGACGCTCCCGATGCTGATGGAACTGGCCCAGGGCGGCACGGCGGTGGGCACCGGCCTCAACGCCCCCGTGGGCTTCGCCGAGAAGGTGGCGCAGAAGATCGCGAAGATCACCGGCCTGCCGTTCACCTCGGCGCCGAACAAGTTCGAGGCGCTCGCTGCGCACGACGCCATGGTGATGAGCCACGGCGCGATCAACACGGTCGCGACCTCGCTGTTCAAGATCGCCAACGACATCCGCCTTCTGGGTTCCGGCCCGCGCTCGGGGCTGGGCGAACTGTCGCTGCCGGAGAACGAGCCGGGCTCCTCGATCATGCCGGGCAAGGTCAACCCGACGCAATGCGAGGCGCTGACGATGGTGTGCTGCCAGGTGTTCGGCAACAACTCCACGATCAGTTTCGCCAACAGCCAGGGTCACTTCCAGCTCAACGTCTATAATCCGGTGATGGCCTACAATTTCCTCCAGTCGGTGCGGCTCATGGCGGACGCCGCGATCAGCTTCACCGACAACTGCGTCGTCGGCATCGAGGCGCGCGAGGACAACATCCGGGCGGCGCTCGAACGATCGCTGATGCTGGTGACGGCGCTTGCGCCGAAGATCGGCTACGACAACGCGGCGAAGATCGCCAAGACCGCCCACAAGAACGGCACCACGCTGCGCGAGGAGGCGGTGGGCGGCGGCTACGTCACCGACGCCGAGTTCGACGCGATCGTCCGGCCCGAGAAGATGATCGGGCCGGGCTGACAGGATGGGCGACCTCGTCAATCTCAAGCAGGCGCGCAAGGCCAGGGCGCGAGCGGCGAAGGAGGCCCAGGCCGCCGAGAACCGCGCGAAATTCGGGGTGCCCAAGGTCGTGCGGGAGAAACAGGCGGCGGAAGACGAACTCGAGCGCAGGCGCCTCGAGGCGCTGAAGCGAACGCCGCCGAAGGACGATGGCTGAGGAGCCGGGCGGGCCGATCAAGCGCTCGGTGGCGATCGCCGGCCACCGCACGAGCCTGTCGCTCGAGCAGGAATTCTGGGATGCTCTCGTGGGTGTTGCAGCCCGTCGCGGTGTCTCGGTCGCCGGCCTCATCGCCGAAATCGACGCCACCCGCGGTCCCCGCAACCTGTCGAGCGCCGTGCGCGTGTTCCTTTTCAAGGAAGCCAGCGCGCGGGTGCTCGGTGAGGAAGGGTGATCCTCGTCGATTACAGGCTGCACCCTCAGCATGGATCCTCGGGTCAAGCCCGAGGATGATGAACGGGTGCTGCGGCCGGCGCTCGCGCAGTCATGGACAGCAGCAAGAGGATGCCCGGCTCAAGGCCGGGCATGACGGGTGAGGTGCTCCGCCACCGCTCGCGGTCCCGCGCAACGACAAGTTACTTTCTCCACACCCCTCGTCATGGCCGGGCCTGACCCGGCCATCCTCTTTCTAAACGCCGAGCGCGCAAGCAATCGCAACCGCCCCTGTCATCCTCGGGCTTGACCCGAGGATCCATTTCCGCGCAGCGAGTGGGCGCGCAAAGCAAAATGCCCGGCGCGATGGCCGGGCATTCGCATCGTCCGTAGACGTACGGTTCTAGTTGCGCGCCTTGTCGACGAGCTTGTTCTTGGCGATCCACGGCATCATGCCGCGCAGCTTCTCGCCCACCGCCTCGATCGGGTGCGCGTCGTTCATGCGGCGCGTCGCCTTGAACATCGGCTGGCCGGCCTTGCACTCGCGGATCCACTCGGAGGTGAACTTGCCGGTCTGGATGTCCTTCAGCACCTTGCGCATCTCGGCCTTCGTCGCGTCCGTGATGATGCGCGGGCCGGTGACGTACTCGCCGAACTCGGCGGTGTTGGAGATCGAGTAGTTCATGTTGGCGATGCCGCCCTCGTAGATGAGGTCGACGATCAGCTTCACCTCGTGCAGGCATTCGAAGTAGGCCATCTCGGGCGCGTAGCCCGCCTCGACCAGCGTCTCGAAGCCGGCGCGGATCAGTTCCACGAGGCCGCCGCAGAGCACGGCCTGCTCGCCGAAGAGATCCGTTTCGCACTCTTCCTTGAAGGTCGTCTCGATGACGCCGGAGCGGCCGCCGCCGATGGCCGACGCGTAGGAGAGCGCGAGATCGTGCGCATTGCCGGAGGCGTCGCGGTGAATGGCGATGAGGCACGGCACGCCGCCGCCCTTCTGGTACTCGCCGCGCACCGTGTGGCCGGGGCCCTTCGGCGCAATCATGATCACGTCGACGGTCGCCTTCGGCTCGATCAGGTTGAAATGGATGTTGAGGCCGTGCGCGAAGGCGATCGCCGCGCCGTCCTTGATGTTCGGGGCGATCTCGTCGCGCCAGATGTCGGCCTGGAGTTCGTCGGGCGTGCACATCATCAGAAGGTCCGCCCACTTGGCGGCGTCGGCGACGCTCATCACCTTGAGCCCGTCGGTCTCGGCCTTCTTGGCCGACGCGGAGCCGGGGCGCAGCGCCACCACGACGTTCTTCGCGCCGGAATCGTGCAGGTTCAGCGCATGCGCGCGGCCCTGGCTGCCGTAGCCGACGATCGCGACCTTCTTGCCCTTGATCAGATTAACGTCGGCATCCCGATCGTAGTAAACGCGCATGTCCCCAAACCTTTCTTCTTCCAGATCGCCAAAACCGGCGCACAATAGCGACCGCCGCCCGCGAGGCAAGCGGCTTGTCGCAAAGTCCCCTAGACCGTCTCCCCGCACGCCCGGCGGTACTTCCGAACCGCGTCGGCCATCCCGTAGAGCAGGGCGTCGGCGGTGAGGGCGTGGCCGATCGACACCTCCTCGAGGTTCGGCAGCGCCTTCACCAGCGGCGGCAGGTTGTCGAGCGTCAGGTCGTGGCCGGCGTTGAGGCCGATGCCGGCAGCGGCGGCCGCCTTGCCGGTCTCGACCACGCGGGCGAATTCGCGCTTCCTGACCTCGGGGTCGAAGGCGCCGCCGTAGGGGCCCGTGTAGATCTCGATCCGGTCTGCGCCGACCTCTCGCGCCAACGCGGCTTGCGCGGGATCGGGATCGACGAACACCGACACCCGGACGTCGTGGCGCTTCAATCGGGCGATCACGTCGGCGAGGAAGGTGCGGTGCGTGGCGATGTCCCAGCCGTGATCGGACGTCGACTGACGGATGTCGTCCGGCACCAGCGTCGCCTGGTGCGGCTTCACGGTCTCGACAAGCTCCACGAAGCGGGCGTCGGGGTTGCCCTCGATGTTGAACTCACGCCCCGGAAACGAGGCGACGAGCTTCGACAGCACCGGCACGTCGATGCGCCGGATGTGGCGCTCGTCCGGCCGCGGATGCACCGTGATGCCGTAAGCGCCGGCCTCGAGCGCCACGCGCGCGATCCCCTCGACCGACGGCCATGGCAGGTCGCGGCGGTTCCTCAGGAAGGCGATCGCATTGACGTTGACCGACAGGCGCGTGGTCATGGTGATCAGAACTTCAGCGCTTCGGCGCCGCGCGAAATCGCCGCGATGCCGGTGCGCACCACCTCGCGCAGGCCGAGCGGTCGCATCAGCGAGATGAACTGCTCGACCTTCGCCGTCTTGCCGGTGAGCTCGAACACGAACGACGTGTTGGTCGTGTCGACGATCCGTGCACGGAAGGCTTCCGCCATCCGCAGCGCCTCGACCCGGTGCTCGCCGACGCCCTCGACCTTCACCAGCGCGAGCTCGCGCTCGACGGCGTTGCCGGTCACCGTGAGGTCGGCGACGGAATGCACCGGCACGAGGCGCTCGAGCTGGCTCTTGATCTGCTCGAGCACCATCGGCGTGCCGCGCGTGACGATGGTGATGCGCGAGACGTGCTTCTCGTGCTCGGTCTCCGAGACGGTAAGCGACTCGATGTTGTAGCCGCGCCCCGAGAACAGGCCGATGACGCGCGCAAGGACGCCCGGCTCGTTGTCGACGATGATCGACAGCGTGTGCGCCTCGATCGGGTCCTTGCGCTCTTCAAGAAAGTAGGCCGAGGCTGGCTGGCCGGTCTGCTTGTTCATGGATTTTTTCCTTTCAGACCAAGACCTTGCCTTCGGACCCGATGGCGCGCTCGATCTCCTCGTCGGGAACGTCCTCGCCGAGCAGCATCTCGTTGTGCGCCTTGCCCGAGGGGATCATCGGGAAGCAGTTGGCGAGCTGCGCGACGCGGCAGTCGAACAGCACCGGCTGCTTCACCGCGATCATCTCGCGGATCGCGTCGTCGAGGTCGGCCGGCTTCTCGCAGCGGATGCCGTGGCAGCCGTAGGCGTCGGCGAGCTTCACGAAATCGGGCAGCGCCTCCGAGTAGCTCTCCGACAGGCGGTTGCCGTGCAGAAGCTGCTGCCACTGCCGCACCATGCCCATGTACTGGTTGTTCAGGATGAAGATCTTCACCGGCAGCCGGTACTGCACGGCGGTCGACATCTCCTGCATGGTCATCAGCACGGATGCGTCGCCCGCGATGTCGACCACCAGCGCGTCCGGGTGCGCCGTCTGCACACCGATCGCGGCCGGGAGCCCGTAGCCCATCGTGCCGAGGCCGCCCGACGTCATCCAGCGGTTCGGCTCCTCGAACCGGTAGAACTGCGCCGCCCACATCTGGTGCTGGCCGACCTCGGTGGTGATGAAGGTGTTCTTGTCGCGAGTGAGCGCATAGAGACGCTCGATCGCGTACTGCGGCATGATCACGTCGGCGTTCTTGCGGTACTTCAGGCAATCGCGCCCGCGCCAGCGGTCGATCTCGCCCCACCAGGCCTTCAGCGCGGCGGCGTCGGCCTTGAGCTTCTTCTCCTTCCACACCGCGACCATGGCGGCGAGCACGTTGGCGCAGTCGCCGACGATCGGGATATCGACGCGCACGTTCTTGTTGATCGAGGACGGATCGATGTCGATGTGGATCTTCTTCGAGCCCGGCGAGAACGCGTCGATCCGGCCGGTGATGCGGTCGTCGAAGCGCGCGCCGATGCACACCATCACGTCGCAGTCGTGCATCGCCATGTTGGCTTCGTAGGTGCCGTGCATGCCGAGCATCCCGAGCCAGTTCGGACCGGCCGCCGGGTATGCGCCGAGGCCCATCAGCGTCGAGGTGATCGGAAAGCCCGTCAGCGCCACCAGTTCGCGCAGGAGCTTAGCGGCCTCGGGGCCGGAGTTGATCACGCCGCCGCCCGAATAGAGCACCGGCTTCTTCGCGCGCGCCATCAGCTCCACCGCGGCGGCGATGGCGTTGCGGTCGCCCTCGATGCGCGGGCGATAGGTCTTGTGCTCGATGTTCTTCGGGCCGATGTAGGCGCCCTTGGCGAATTGCACGTCCTTCGGGATGTCGACGACGACAGGGCCCGGGCGGCCGTGGGTCGCCACGTAGAACGCCTCGTGCAGGATGCGGGCGAGGTCGTTCACCGACTTCACCAGGTAGTTATGCTTCGTACAGGGACGGGTAATGCCCACCGTGTCGCACTCCTGGAAGGCGTCGTTGCCGATCAGGTGCGTGGGCACCTGGCCGGTGATGCACACCATCGGGATCGAATCCATCAGCGCGTCGGTGAGCCCCGTGACCGCGTTGGTCGCGCCGGGGCCTGACGTGACGAGCACCACGCCGCACTTGCCGGTCGAGCGCGCGTAGCCCTCGGCCATGTGGGTGGCGCCCTGCTCGTGGCGCACGAGGATGTGCCTGACCTTCTCCTGCTGGAAGATCTCGTCGTAGATCGGCAGCACCGCACCGCCCGGATAACCGAAGATGTGCTCCACGCCCTGGTCGGCGAGCGCCCGGAGCACCATCTCCGCGCCGGTCATGATTTCGGCCTGGGGCTCGTTCTCCGTCGCCATACCGCCCGTTCCTTCCTCTCGCTTCATCGCACGCTACCTGGACTTTCCGGTTAAACCTGTGGGTGTCGTTCGGGCAATAAAAAAGGCCCTCGAGGGGCCGGTTTTCGCGCATCGCCTTGATCGCGGAGGCTTAGGTGGCCCCCACGGCGATGCGCGAGCTTACGATAAGGATCGTGTTCATGGACGTTCCGGTACCCCGTCCGGCCAGCCTTCGTCAAGCGTTTCGATTGCCGCAGCCGCGGACGGCACCGCCGTGAAGTGCTGCATCTGCCCGCGAATCCACGTCATCTGGCGCTTGGCGTAGTTGCGGCTGTCGCGCTTGGCCTGCTCGACGGCGTCGGCGAGCGGCAGGCGGCCCTCGAGGTGGGCGACGAGCGGCGGCAGGCCCACGGCGCGCCGCGCCGGCAGCGCCTCATCGGGTGCAACGCTCATGACCGCGCGCGCCTCGTCGAGCGCGCCGTCCGCCATCATCCGCTCGAAGCGGTCATCGATCGCGCGATAGAGCGCCGTGCGCTCGGGCAGGATCGCGAGGCGGACCGTCTCGACACCGGCGAGTGCGGCGTTTGCGTCACCCTGCGCCTGGAAGGCCGACAGCGGCTGCCCCGTCGCATCCAGCACCTCCAGCGCCCGCACCAGGCGCTGCGAATCCCCCGGCCGCAGCCGCGCCGCCTCGTGTGGCGCGCGTTCGGCGAGTTCCGCATGCAGGGCCGCCGGTCCGCGCGCCGCGAGCGCCTCCCGCCACCTCCGGCGCACGTGCTCCGGGATCGGGGGAACGTGTGCGAGGCCGCGTTCCAGCGCGCGGATATAGAGGCCCGTGCCGCCGACGATCACCGGTGTCTGGCCGGCGCGCCAGATCGCGTCGAGGACCGCGCGTGCTGACTCCAGATGTTTTGCCGCCGACCACGCCTCCGTGGCGGATACGAACCCGTAGAGCCGGTGCGGCACCGCTGCCTCTTCCGCCGGCACCGGTCGTGCGCTGAGGATGCGCAGGTCGCGGTAGACCTGGAGTGCGTCCGCGTTCACGATCACGCCGTCGAGCCGGCGCGCGATCGCAAGCGCGGCCTGCGACTTGCCGCTCCCCGTCGGCCCTGCAATAACCACGGCCCGTTTTGCGTTCGAACCAGACATCGGCTGCCATGGACACCGTCCTCGTCGTCATTGCAAGGCCGGGCAGCGCCGCCCTCGACGCCGAGGCCGTCGCGACCGTGCGGCGCCACGCGCCGGGCGACCCGAACTGGCTCGCCGAGCGGGAAGCTTTCGAAATGCATATCGGCGATGCCCCGCGCGACCTCGAGCCGGCGCTGCGGCACGCGCTAAGCGCGCGCCCCGTCGACGTCGCCCTCGTTCCTGCGCGCGACCGGCGCAAGCAGCTCCTCGTCGCCGACATGGATTCAACCGTGATCGGGCAGGAGTGCATCGACGAACTCGCGACGCTCGCCGGCGTCGGCGACCAGGTACGCGAGGTGACGCGGCGCGCCATGGCGGGCGAACTCGACTTCGAGGCGTCGCTGAAGGCACGCGTCGACCTCCTGAAGGGCCTTCCCGCGAACGATATCGGCCGCCTGCTCGACACGCGGATCTCGCTCACCCCCGGCGCGCGCACGCTGACCGCCACCATGCGGGCGCACGGCGCGCTGACCGCACTCGTCTCCGGCGGCTTTACGGCCTTCACGGGACCGGTCGCGGAACGTGCGGGGTTCGAGATCGATCGCGCCAACCAGCTGGTGATCGAGGGCGGGCGCGTCGCTGGCCGCGTCGCGGAGCCGATACTCGGGCGCGCGGCGAAGGTCGAGGTGCTCGACGAGCTTGCAGCCGCCCGCAAGGCGTCCCGTCGCGACGTGATCGCCGTCGGCGACGGCGCCAACGACATCGGGATGATCACCGCCGCGGGGATCGGCGTCGCCCTGCACGGCAAGGCGGCGCTGCGCGAGGTCGCCGACGTCCGCATCGACCATGGCGATCTGACCGCGCTGCTCTACCTCCAGGGATTTTCGCGCGATCAGTTCGTGAGCGGATGACCCGGTTCAGGCGCGCGTAACGCCGTCCTTGGTGAGAAGCGCGCCGTAGAGATCCGTGCGGCGGTCACGGAAGACACCCCACGTGCGCCGGAGGTCCGAGATCGCATCGAGGTCGAACGTATGCGTCAGGACAGCCTCGCCCTCGCGGCCGGCTTCGGCGACCTTTTCACCCTGCCAGTCGGAGATGAACGAGCGGCCGTAGAACGTGATCGCGGTGCCGTCGAGGTTGCGCTCCGTGCCGATGCGGTTGGCGGCCGCGAGCGGGAGGATGTTCGCCGCCGCGTGCCCGCGCATGGTGTTCTGCCAGTGCGTGCTCGAATCGTAGCCGGGCGTCTTGGGCTCCGAGCCGATGGCCGTCGGATAGAGGAGCATCTCCGCGCCGAGCAACGCCATGCACCGCGCCGTCTCGGGAAACCACTGGTCCCAGCAGATGCCGACGCCGACCTTGCCGAAGGCCGTGTCCCAAACCTTGAAGCCGGTGTCGCCGGGGGCGAAGTAAAATTTCTCCTGGTAGCCCGGCCCGTCCGGAATGTGCGACTTCCGGTAATGGCCGAGCACGCGCCCGTCGGCGTCGACCATCGCGATCGTGTTGTAGTGCGTGTTGCCGGCGCGCTCGAAGAACGACACCGGCATCGTGACGCCGAGCTCCTTGGCGAGCGCGGCGAACCGCGCGACCGTCCCGTTGCCCGCCGCCTCGCGCGCGGTCGCGAAGTGCGCCGCGTGCTGCTCCGAGCAGAAATAGGGTGCCTCGAACAGTTCCTGCACGAGCACGACGTTGGCGCCATCGGCCGCGGCCTCGCGTACCAGCCGCTCCGCCGTGTCGTGGTTCGCCGCGACGTCGGGGGTGGCGGCCATCTGGGTGAGGCCGAGCGTGACGGAGCGCATGATCCTCAAGCCCCTTCGAAGCCGGTGAGCACGTTGACGGCGTTGATGCCGATCGCCTCGATCGCGTAACCGCCCTCCATCACGAACAGCGTGGGCAGCTTCAGCTTGGCGATGCGCTCGCCGTAGCGGGTGAAATCGTCGGACTGGAGCTTGAAGAACGAGATCGGATCGTCCTTGTACGTATCGACGCCGAGCGAGACGATCAGCGCGTCCGGCCCGTAGCGGCGGATCTTCCGGCACGCATCGTCCAGCGCCTTGCTCCACTGGTCGTAGCCGGTGCCCGGCGGCATCGGGTAGTTCACGTTGAAGCCTTCGCCCGCACCGGCGCCTTTTTCGTCCGCATACCCCAGGAAGTACGGGAACGCGTCCTGCGGCTGACCGTGCAGCGAACAGAACAGCACGTCACCGCGATCGTAAAAGATGTCCTGCGTGCCGTTACCGTGGTGGAAGTCGACGTCGAGGATCGCGACGCGGCTCGCGCCCTGGTCGAGGAACATCTGCGCCGCGATTGCCGCGTTGTTCAGGAAGCAGTAGCCGCCATAGAGATCGTCATGCGCGTGATGGCCGGGCGGCCGGCAGAGCGCGAACGCTGCGCGCTCGCCCTTCGACACCAACCGCTGCGCCGATTGCGCCACCGCCGCGGACGCCTGCGCGGCCTCCCAGGTGCCGGCGGTGATCGCGGTCTCGACCGCGAGCGTGTAGTAGCCGGCCTTGCCGTCGATGTTGTTGGGGATGCGCTGCTGCATGCCGCGCACGGGGAAGCCGGTCGGCAGGATCTCGCCGCGAAAGCCCGCCGCGACCCACTCGTCCCACGCCTTTTCGAGGAACTTGAGAAACCCCTTGTCGTGGATCTTCCGGACCGGCTTCCAGTCGATCTTTCCGGGCGCCGAGATGTCGGTCAGCCCGACTTCCTTCAGCCTGCGGAGGATGTACTCGACGCGCGAGGGCCGTTCGAACGGCGTGACGAATTCGCCGCCCCAGAGCTCGCCCTGCGGGAAGTGATTGCGATGGGCTTCGGAATGAATGACCTTCATGATTGTCGTCGCGCTCCCTCGAATTCGCGGGCGACATTGGCAAGCGCGGTCGCGCGATGCAAGCGGGGGGATGGCGCGGCGGCGGCCGCGGCGCTAAACGTTTGGCCACCATGGCCGACGACGCGCACGCCCACTCCGTTTCCCGGACCCTGATCAAGAAACTCGAGGACCGCACAGCCGTCGTCGGAGTCTGCGGGCTCGGCTACGTCGGGCTGCCGCTCGCCATGGCGGTGGCGGCGGCGGGTTTTTCGGTCAAGGGCTACGACGTCAACCCCGAACTCGTCGCCGAACTGGCGCGCGGGTACTCGCGGATCGGCGCCGTGCCGTCCGGCGTCCTGCAGGCGCAGGCGGCGGCCGGCAGGTTCACGGCCACGGGCGACTCGTCCGTCCTCGGATCGTGCGACGCCATCCTCGTCTGCGTGCCGACGCCCCTGACGCGCCACCGCGAGCCGGACCTCACCTACATCGAGAAGACGACGCGCACGATCGCGGACCACCTGAAGCGCGGTCAGCTCATCGTGCTCGAATCGACCACGTATCCCGGCACCACCGCGGGCGTGATGAAGCCGATCCTCGAGGCGGGGGGATTGAGGAGCGGGCGCGACTTCTTCCTCGGCTATTCGCCGGAACGCGAGGACCCCGGCAACCGTGACTTCTCGACCGCGGCGATCCCGAAGGTCGTCGCCGGCGACGGAGCGGAGGCGCAGCGCGCGGTCGAAACGCTCTACGGCGCGGTCGTGCGCGAGATCGTGCCCGTCTCCTCGATCGAAGTGGCGGAGGCGGTGAAACTCACCGAGAACGTGTTTCGCGCCGTCAACATCGCGCTCGTGAACGAGCTCAAGATCGTCTACGACGCGATGGGCATCGACGTGTGGGACGTCATCGAGGCCGCGAAGACGAAGCCGTTCGGCTACATGCCGTTCTATCCGGGGCCCGGCCTCGGCGGCCACTGCATCCCGATCGATCCGTTCTACCTCACCTGGAAGTCGCGCGAGTTCGACGTGCCGACGCGTTTCATCGAGCTTGCTGGCGAGATCAACGTGTCGATGCCGGCGTACGTCGTGCAGCGGTTGGCGGATGCGCTCGACCAGCGGTTCAGCCGCGGGCTCAACGGGGCGCGCGTGCTGCTCCTGGGCGTGGCCTACAAGCGCAACGTGGAAGACGTGCGCGAGAGCCCGGCGCTGAAGCTGATGGAGCTCCTCGAACGGAAGGGCGCAACCGTCGCCTATCACGACCCGCACGTGCCGGTGCTGGGGCGCCTGCGCGAGTATCCGCATCTCCTCGGCCGGAAGAGCGTGCCGCTCGATGCGGCAAGCCTCGAGGCGGCGGACGCCGTGCTGATCGCGACCGACCACGATGCGATCGACTATGCGAAGGTGGCGACCGATGCGAAGCTCGTCATCGACACGCGCAACGCGATGGCGCGCAAGGGCCTCGCGGGCCCGACTGTCGTAAAGGCCTAGTTCGCGGGCGTATCGAGCAGCACGCTGACCTGCGGGTTCGACACCTGGTTCTGCCGGAGCTTTTCGGCGAGCACCACTTCCAGCTCACGCGAGGAGAGGCCATTCGCCGGGACCGGACCCGCGATCGGCAGCGTTATGTTGCCGGCGCCGTCGACGACGTAGTCGCCCGAAAAGCTCTCCTGACCGAACACAACGATCTTGACCCGGTCGCCGGGCTTCAGGCGCTGCTCGATCGAGGCGGTCGAGGGCGGGGCGGGTTGCGGCGGGGCGGAGGCGACCGGCGTGTCGGAACTCCCCCACATGCTCATGCCGCAACCGCCCATGACGGTCGCGACGGCTGCGAGGACCGCCGCCCGCAATGCTCCGTGTACGCGAAATCGAAGGTGAGAAATCCCCATGTCCCCGCCGAGAAACGGTTCGTCGTATGCAGTACTTTGAGGCGGGGCCGGCACGAACGGTGTTCGCAGAGGGGGATCCGCCGGCTCCTATCTACATGCACCCCATCTTCTCGGCAACAATGAGGCGAACCTCGTTGCCCTCGAGGACGGCGGCCGAAAGCCGGCCGGTGGCGTAGGCGCCGGTGTCGACGTTGATGCGGTTCTCGAGGATTTCCGGTTCGCGCACGGGCGTGTGGCCATGCACGACCACGGCGCCGAGCGAGCCGCGCGCCTTGTGGAAATCCTTGCGGATGGTGAGGAGATCGTCGCTCGCCTGTTCATCGAGCGAGACCCCCGGGCGCACCCCCGCGTGGGCGAAGAAATAACCGCCATGTCGCGCCGAGAGCTTCAGCGACTTCAGGAACGCGAGATGATGGGGCGGCAGGGCCTCGGCGAACGCCGTCATCAGCTCTTCACTCGAGGCCGGGCCGCCTTTCGCGGAGAACAGCGGCACGCCGTAGGAGACCAGCGTCTCGGTTCCGCCGAGCCGCATCCAGTAGTCGAAGAGCGCATGATCCTCGATCGCGCGCAGCATCACGAGCTCGTGGTTGCCCATCAGGAAGTCGCACGCGACGCCCGGCAGCGGATCGTGCGAGAGCCACTCGATCACGTCCGCCGTCCCGACGCCGCGGTCGACATAGTCGCCGAGGAACACCGCATACGGATGATCGACCGGGCGCGCGGCGAGGTCGGCCTCGATCAGGTCGAGGAGCTCGCGCAGCAGGCGCGCCTGACCGTGGATGTCGCCGATCGCGTAGACGCGCTCGCCCGTGTCCAGGCGTCGTTCCGCCGGGACCTCCGGTTCGGAGGTCGTCAGCACGGGTCGCCAGAGCTTAGGGACGAGGTCCATTCCCATAATACGTTCTGTACCAGTCGACGAAGAGCCGGATGCCGTCCTTGATATCCACCTTTGGGGCGTATCCCACCGAATCGGCCAGCGGAGACACATCGGCATACGTGTCAAGAACATCACCGGGCTGCAACGGCTTCATGACTTTTTGCGCCACTTTCCCCAGCGCTGTTTCGAGCAGCGAAACGACGTGCATCAGGTCCTCGGGCTTGCTGCGGCCGACGTTGTAGATCTTCGCGGGCGCCCACCCGCCGTCGAGCGGCGGATCGCGACCGGGAACGGGGGCCGTCGGAACCGGCGCCTTGTCGAGCAGGGCCAGCACGCCGTCGACCACGTCATCGATATACGTGAAGTCGCGCCGCATGTTCCCGTCGTTGTAGATCTCGATCGGCTCGCCGGCGAGGATCGCCTGGGTGAACTTGAAGAGCGCCATGTCCGGGCGGCCCCATGGACCGTACACGGTGAAGAACCGCAGACCCGTGGTCGGCAGGCCGTGCAGGTGGCTCATGCAATGCGCGACGAGCTCGTTCGACCGCTTCGTTGCCGCATAGAGGCTCACCGGGTGGTCGGCGGGGCGGTCGGTTGCGAACGGCTGCACGACGTTCGCGCCGTACACAGACGACGACGAGGCGTAGAGGAAATGATCGATGCGGGCGAGCCGGGCCGCCTCGATCATGTTGTGGAACCCGACGAGGTTCGAGGCGACGTAGGAGTCGGGATTGGTGAGCGAATAGCGCACGCCCGCCTGGGCGGCCATGTGCAGCACGACCCTCGGCGCCGCCGTCTCGAACGCCCGGTCGACGGCCGCCCGGTCGGCAAGATCGCCGCGCTGGAAGACGAAACCCGGCAACGTCCGGAGTTCGCGGAGCCGGGCTTCCTTCAGGGTGACGTCGTAGTAGGCGTTCAGGCTGTCGAAGCCGACGACCGGCTGGCCGTTCTCGAGCAGCCGGCGCGCCAGGTGGTAGCCGATGAAGCCGGCAGCCCCCGTGACGAGCACCGGGGTCTTCGTGGGCTTTGCGGCCGTCGTCACGCCTTGAGCGCCGCCTCCACCATGATCTCGACGTCGATGCCGACGCCGGCGAGCTTCGACTCGACGGTAGCGCGGGCGGGCGTCTGGTCGGGCACCACCCAGGCGTCCCAGGCCTCGTTCATCTGGGCGAAGGTCCGGATGTCGGAGAGCCAGATGTTGGCTTTTAGGATCAGCGTCTTGTCGCTGCCGGCCTCGGCCAGCACTTCGTCGATCTGGGCGAGGATGTCGGCGGTCTGCTCCTTCACCGACTTGCCGAGCGCCTTCTCGGGAACCACGCCCGCGAGATAGACCTTACCGCCGTGGATGACGGCGTCGCTCATGCGCTTGCCGGCGCCGATTCGCTTCAAAGCCATTGGATTTTCCTCGATTTTGACGAAGGCCGATTGAATGCGGGCGAACCTTGCTTGGCCCCGGTGGTTGCGTCAAGCTTGCCGGCCAGACGGCAGGGAAAGGGACGTATGATGCGGCGCGTAACGTTACCGGGCGGCGAGACGGTGCCGGCCGTGGGGCTCGGCACTTGGCGGATGGGCGACAGCAAGGCAGCGCGATCGGCGGAGGCGGCCGTGGTGCGCGCCGCGCTCGACCGCGGCATGACGCTGATCGACACCGCCGAGATGTACGGCGAGGGCGGAGCGGAGGAATCGGTCGGCGAGGGTCTGGCCGGGCGTCGGAAGGATGCGTTCATCGTCTCCAAGGTCTACCCCCACAATGCCGGGCGGAAGGACGCGATCGCCGCCTGCGAGCGCAGCCTGAGACGGTTGCGGGTCGATACGATCGACCTGTACCTTCTCCACTGGCGTGGATCGGTCCCGCTTGCCCAGACCGTCGAGGCTTTCGAGGAGCTGAAGGCGAAGGGTCGGATCCGCTACTGGGGCGTGTCGAACTTCGATGTCTCCGACATGGAGGAGCTGCTGGCGGTTGCGAATGGCGGCAACTGCGCCGCCAACCAGGTGCTCTATCATCTCGGTTCGCGTGGTATCGAGTACGATCTCGTGCCGTGGTCGCAGCGCCATGGCATCCCGATCATGGCCTACTCCCCCCTTGGCGTGGGGCGCATCCTGTCCGACCCGGCCCTTGCGGGCGTGGCGAAGCGGCACGGCGTCGAGCCTGCAACGGTCGCCGTCGCGTGGTCGATCCGGTCCGGCATCGTCATCTCGATCCCGAAGACTGCAAAGATCGATCGGCTCGCGGGCCTGGCGGCCGGGGGCGACCTGGTGTTGACGGCTGAGGATCTCGCGACGCTGGACAAGGCGTTTCCGCCGCCCCGGCAGAAGCAACCCCTCGCCAGCAGCTAAAGCTGTCTAGACAACCTTCGGATAGGCGAGAAACAAGGCTTCTCCGGCTTCTAGCGTAACTCCGACCGTTCCGGACATCGCCTCGTTCGACAGCGTGAGGGTTGATCCCGCCGACACGTCGCGGCGCACCAATGGCCATCTGACGCCCTGTATGGACAGGGCTTTGAGGGGCCCGAGGGGCACGATCGACACCCGCGAGCCCGGCGGCACCCCGATCGTCAGTGAGCCGGGGTGCAGCGGATACGCCTCTTCGAGCCCGGTCGTCACCAGCACGGGCAAGTTCAATCGTGCGAGCCGGCTCGCCAGCATCAGGTTGCCGAGCGCATGGTCGGCCTGGCCGCCGAGGCCACCGGCGAGCACCAGGTCGGTGGCGCCCCGGTCGAGCGCGGCCTCCACAGCCAGTTCCCCATCCGTCTTGTCCTTCGCGACCGGAAAGATCTCGCGCGGCAGATCTTTAAACCGTTCCTGATCCTCGATCGATGTCGAGTCGAAATCACCGATCCAGAGCTCAACCTCGAGCCCCAGCAGCGGTGCATGCAGGATGCCGGAATCGGCGGCGATGGCACGCGTGCCCGCGACCTGTGCCTTGAGCCGGTCGGTCGGCTCGAGCGCGCCGCCGAGCAGGATCGTGAAGCGAGACAGGGATACCTCCAGGCGGGACCCGACGGACGAGTTAGCAGTTGTCACAATGGGCTGAGACACCTTAGTGTCAAGCCGTCCTACGGGGTGCCCGCCAGAACCGGCGCGGCTGAGAGGCGGATGGTCCGCCAACCCGATGAACCTGATCCGGATCATGCCGGCGGAGGGAGAGGGGCCAGGCCGAACAAGCCTCCTTCGACACCGTCGTCCGTGACGCGGACCCATTGAGGAGGTCTGTTCATGCGACGTCTTTTCGTTCTTCTCGTCGCCCTGCTGTCGTCGGCAGGGCTCGCACACGCGGCCGACACGCTGCGCGTGCTCACCTACGACAGCTTCACCGCCGAGTGGGGCCCGGGCCCTGCCGTGAAGAAGGCGTTCGAAGCCGAATGCAACTGCACGCTCGAATGGATCGCCGTCAACGACGGCGTCGCCATGCTCAACCGCCTGAAGCTCGAAGGCGCCCAGTCGAAGGCCGACGTGGTACTGGGGCTCGACACGAACCTCACCGCCGAAGCCGCCGCCACCGGGCTCTTCGAGCCGCCCGGGATCGAGTCCAAGGGCCTGACCCTGCCGATGCCCTGGACGGACGCGACCTTCCTGCCGTTCGACTGGGGCTACTTCGCCGTCGTCTATGACACCCAGGCGCTCAAGGGCGACGCCTTCCCGAGCCTCAAGAGCCTCGTCGAGAGCGACCGCAAGGAGAAGATCGTCATCGAGGACCCACGGACCTCGACGCCGGGCCTCGGCCTGCTCCTCTGGGTCCGCCAGGTCTACGGCGACAAGGCGCCCGAAGCGTGGGCGAAGCTCAAGGGCCGCGTGCTCACCGTCACGCCGGGCTGGTCGGAAGCCTACGGGATGTTCACCAAGGGCGAAGCGCCGATGGTGCTCTCCTACACGACGTCGCCGGCCTACCACATGATTTCCGACAAGACCGACCGGTATCAGGCGTTCGACTTCTCGGAAGGCCATTACATGCAGGTCGAGGTCGCCGGCATGCTGAAGGCCTCGCAGAACAAGGAGCTCGCAAAGAAGTTCCTCGCCTTCATGCTGACGCCCGCCTTCCAGGACACCATCCCCGAGCAGAACTGGATGTACCCGGCCGCGCCGACCTCGAAGCCGCTGAACCCGGCGTTCGACAAGCTCGTGAAGCCGTCGAAGGCGCTGATGTACACGCCCGAGGAGGTCGCGCAGAACCGCAAGGCCTGGATCGACGAATGGCTCGCCGCGATGAGCAAGTGAACGAACGCTGACGGAGGGAGCGTGGGACGGCGCTCCGCCTTCAAGGGACCGACCGCCGCGGCACTGGCGGGGATCGTCGCACTGACGGCGGTCCTCGCCCCGGTCGCCGCGGCGATCGCCGCGCTCGTCTGGCGCGCGCAAGACATGCCGGGCGTGCCGCTCCTGTCGGATCCCTACCTCTGGAGCGTGGCGCGCTTCACGCTGCTGCAGGCGGGCCTCTCGGCGCTCTTGTCGGTCGGTCTCGCGATTCCGCTGTCGCGCGCGCTCGCCCGCCAGCAGGCGTTCCCCGGCCGGGGGCTGGTGATGCGCCTCTTCGCCCTGCCGCTCGGCCTGCCGGCGCTCGTCGCCGTGCTCGGCATCATCGAGGTCTGGGGCCGGCAGGGGATCGTGAACGGCGGGATGGTTCGTCTCGGGCTCGACCGCTTCGACGTCTACGGACTGACAGGAATTCTGCTCGCGCATGTGTTCTTCAACCTGCCGCTCGCGGTCAGGATGCTGCTCGCGTCGCTCGAGGCGGTGCCGCCGGAGACGTCACGGCTTGCGGCCCAGCTCGGCTTTCGCCCGCGCGACACTTTTCGGCTGATCGACTGGCCGGTGCTGAAGCGCGCGCTGCCGGCCGTCTTCATGCTGATCTTCATGCTTTGCGCCGCGAGCTTCACTGTCGTCCTCACCTTGGGCGGCGGGCCCGGCGCGACGACGCTCGAGGTCGCCGTCTACCAGGCGCTGCGCTTCGACTTCGATCCCGCCCGCGCCGTGCTGCTCGCGCTGTTCCAGCTCGTCCTCTGTCTCGTGCTGCAGCAGGCGGTGGCCCGCCTCGGTGCAGGCACCGCGCTGGGGATGGGCGTCGCGCGGACCGCCGCCAGACCGGCCGCCGGTGCTTCACCATCGCACGGCGTGCGCGCGGCAATGGACCTCGGCCTGATCGCGATCGCCACCGTCTTCGTCGTCACGCCCATGCTGGCGATCCTCCTGTCGGGCCTTGCCGCGCCGCTCGCGAAACTGGCGCAGGAGCCGCTCGTCTGGCGCGCCATCGCGACGAGCCTTGCGACCGCGCTTGCGGCGGCGCTCCTCGCTGTGACCGTCACGGCGGCGCTGATCGCGGCCCAGCGCGACACGGGACGGCTACGCGCCCCGCCGCGATGGCGGCGCGCCTTCGATGCGCTGGCGGGGTCGGCGGCGAGCCTCACCCTCGCGGTGCCGCCGGTCGTGCTGGGCGCCGGCTGGTTCGTGCTGACGATGCCGAACAGCGGCGAACCGGCCATTGCGGCGGGCGCCGTCATCGTGGCCAATGCGCTGATGGCCCTGCCGTTCACTTTCTCGATTCTCCGGCCCGCGGTAGCGGAGGCCGCGGTGGCGCACGACCGGCTGGCGCTCGGCCTCGGCATCACCGGCATCGACCGCCTGCGCCTGATCGACATCCCGGCGCTTGCCCGCCCGATGGGACTGGCGCTCGCCTTCGCGATGGCGATGTCGCTCGGCGATCTCGGCGTGATCGCCTTGTTCGGGTCGGACCAGTTCACGACGCTGCCGTACCTGCTCTACCAGCGCCTCGGCAGCTACCGCTCGAACGACGCTGCCGGCCTTGCGCTGATCCTTGCCGCGCTCACGCTCGCGCTCGTATGGGCGGCGGAGCGCTTCTTCGGGCGGCGTACATGACGGGCGCGCCTGCCGTCGTGCTCGATGCAGTGCGCTTCGACTACGAGGACATGCGCATGTCCTTCGACGGCACGGTGCCGGCGGGCGCCCTGTGTGCGGTCATCGGGCCAAGCGGGGCGGGGAAGTCGACGCTCCTCAACCTCGTCGCCGGCTTCGAGCGGCCGCTCGCGGGGCGCATCCTGATCGGCGCGGACGACGTGACCGATGCGCCGCCGCAGGCGCGGCCCGTGAGCATGATCTTCCAGGACAACAACCTCTTCGCCCATCTCGACGTGGCGACCAACGTGGCGCTCGGCATCTCGTCGGCGTTGCGGCTCACGGCAACGGATCGTGCGCGCGTCGAGGAGGCGCTGGCGCGAGTCGGGCTGCCGCAGATGACGAAGCGCCTCCCGGCGGAACTCTCCGGCGGCGAACGCCAGCGCGTGGCGATCGCCCGCGCGCTCGTGCGCAACCGTCCGGTGCTGCTCCTCGACGAACCGTTCGCAGCACTCGGCCCCGCACTCCGCCGCGACATGATCGGCCTCGTGCAGAGCCTGATGGCCGAGCGGCCGCTCACCGTGCTCTGGGTCACGCACGAACCACAGGATGCGCGGCGCGACGCCACGCACACGGCGTACGTCGCGGCGGGACGCATCGTGGCGATCGAACCCTCGGCCACGCTCTTCGCCGACCCGGCACGCACGCCCGGCCTTGCCGACTACCTCGGCGTCTGAATGGCAGGCCCGCGAGGGGGCTGCTTGCTCCGCCGCCCTCGCCGTGGGAGAGAGGGGTCCAAAAGACGACAAGAGTTTCGAGGAGACGCGACATGACGCTCGCGAACGGACGCCGCGTGCTGGCGACGCCAGGCCCCACGACGCTGCCGGACGAGGTGCTCGGCGCGATGCACCGCCAGCCGATCGACCTCTACGGGCCGGAGATGGAGCGCATCAGCGTCTCCTGTCTCGAGGACCTGAAACCCATCTTCGGCACGAGGGCCGCCAGCACCTACGTCTACGCCTGCAACGGCCACGGCGCGTGGGAAGGCGCGGTCACCAACGTGTTCTCGAGGGGCGACAAGGTGCTGGTGCTCGAGAGCGGCCGCTTCGCGATCGGCTGGGGCGAACTTGCGAGCGTCCTCGGCATCGAGGTCGAGGTGCTGAAGGAGCGCCCGCGCCGCGCCGTCGATCCAGCCGCGCTCACCGAGCGGCTCAAGGCCGACCGTGCGCATGCGATCAAGGCGGTGCTCGTCGTGCAGGTCGACACTGCGTCGAGCGTCGTCAACGACATCCCGGCGCTGCGGCGGGCGATCGATGCGGCGAACCATCCGGCGCTCTTCATGGTGGACTGCATCGCCTCCTTTGCGACGATGCCGTTCGAGATGGACGCCTGGGGCGTCGACGTCACGGTGGCCGCCTCGCAGAAGGGCATGATGCTGCCGCCGGGCCTGGGATTCGTCGCCGCGGGGCCGAAGGCGAAGGCCGCCCACAAGGCCGCGGGGCTCGTCACGCGCTACTGGGACTGGACGTTCCGCGACGGGACGGAGAACTACATGAAGCACTGCGGCACGGCGCCCGAGCACCTGATCTTCGGCCTGCGCGCGGCACTCGACATGCTGTCCCGCGAGGGCCTGCCGAACGTCCATCGCCGCCATGCGGTTCTCGCCGAGGCGACGCGTGCGGCCGTCGCGCAATGGTCGAAGGGCGGGGCGATCGAGTTCAACATCCTCGATCCGGCAGAGCGTTCGAACGCGGTCACGACCGTGCGCACGGCCTTCGACCCGGCCGCCCTCATCGACTGGTGCGAGCGGATCTGCGGCGTGACGCTCGGCATCGCCATCGGTGACGTCGCCGGCAAGGGGTTCCGCATCGCCCACATGGGCCACGTGAACGCGCCGACGATCCTCGGCGTCATCGGCACGGTCGAGGCGGCGCTCGTCGCGCTCGACATCGCGGCCGACGGTGGCGCGGACGCCGCCGCGCGCGCCATCGGCGATGCGCTGAAAGCCTGATCACGAACGCCTTCAGATACGGAGAGACCATGAGCGAAACCGCCGACCTCATCTTCACCAACGCGCACGTCCTGACGATGGACGATGCACGCCCCCGTGCAGAGGCGGTGGCGGTGAAGGGCAACACCATCCTCGCGGTCGGGACGAAGGCCGACGTCGAGGCGCTGAAGGGCAAGGGCACGCGCGTCGTCGATGCCAAGGGCGCAACCGTGATGCCGGGGTTCGTCGAGGGCCACATGCACCTGTTCTCGGGCGCGGCCGAACTCGACCACCTGCAGCTCTTCGGCGTGAAGGGGTTCGATGCGCTCGAGAAGGCCGTGCGTGCGTTCGCGGCCGCGCATCCCGAGCGGAACGTGCTGGTCGCGCAGGGCGCCGACTACACGATCCTCTCCGACACCGAGCGGGTGACGCGCCACCATCTCGACCGCATCATCTCCGATCGCCCCTTCATGATGGCCTCTCCCGACCATCACACGATGTGGGCGAACACGATTGCGCTCGAGAAGGCGGGAATCCTGAAGGGCAAGAAGCTCGGCCCCGGCAACGAGATCGTGATGGGGGCCGACGGGCTGGCGGAAGGCGAGCTGCGCGAGGGCGAGGCGTTCCAGCCGGTGATGGCGCTCTCCGGCGCCGGCCGCGAGCGGCTCGGCCTCTCGACCGGCGGCGAGCCCGATCCGATGCCGTCGCCGGCCGAGCGCAAGGCGGACCGCGAGATCGTCAAGAAGGGACTGGCCTACTGCGCCGAGCACGGCATCACGTCGATCCACAACATGGACGGCAACCTCTACATCCTCGAGCTCCTCTCCGAGATCGAGGCCGAGGGCGACCTCAAGTGCCGCGTGCGCGTGCCGTTCCACTTCAAGAACTTCATGGACCTCGCCATGCTCGAGAAGGCGAGCATGATGGCCGAGCGCTACAAATCGCCGACGATCTCCTCGGGCTTCGTAAAGGTGTTCTACGACGGGGTGCTCGACAGCTTCACGGCGGTGATGATCGACGACTACGCCGACAAGCCGGGCGAGAAGGGCGAGCCCTTGTTCACGCCCGAGGCCTTCAAGCGCGTTGCGACCGAGATCGACCGCCGCGGCCTGCAGATCGCGGTGCACGCGATCGGCGACGGTGCGGTGCGCGCGGTGCTCGACGGCTATGAGGCTGCTGCGAAGGCCAACGGCAAGCGCGATTCCCGGCACCGCATCGAACACATCGAGGTGATCCACCCGGACGACATCGCCCGCTTCGCACGGCTCGGCGTCGTCGCCTCGATGCAGCCGCCGCATCCGCCGGGCACGATGGGCCTGCCGCTCGAGCCGACGGTGTCGCGCATCGGCCGCCATCGCTGGCACCTCGCCTACGCCTGGCGCACGCTGCGCGAGGCGGGCGCGAGGCTCGTGTTCGCGACCGACTGGCCCGTGTCGCCGATCAACCCGCTGACCTCGGTCGAGGCGGCGGTGACGCGCACGAAGTGGGCCGACGATCTTCCCGACCAGCGCCAGACGCTGCCCGAGACGCTCGCGTCCTATACGAAGGACAGTGCGTACACGGAGTTCATGGAGGGGCGGAAGGGCGAACTGAAGCCGGGCCAGCTTGCCGACATCGTGATGCTCGACGGCGACATCGCCGCGATCCCGCCGGAGCGCATCGGGCAGATGAAGGTCAAGATGACGGTGTGCGACGGCCGCGTGACGTACGAGCGCTGACGGATGAGCCTCACTCCGCCGGCGCCTGGGTCCGCTGCGCCGGCGGGGCCGACTTCCAGATCACCAGAAGACCCGCGAGAATGACGATGGCCGCGCCGAGCAGCATCATCGGCTCGGGCTTTTCCCCGAAGAACATGTAGCCGACGATCACCGCCCAGATCATCTGCGAGTAGTCGAACGGCGCGATCGTGGTCGCGTCGGCGTAGCGGTAGCACTCGGTGAGGAAGAGCTGCGACACGCCGCCAAGCAGCCCCGCCATCACCAGCATCAGAGCCTGCCAAGGCGTCGGCCACACCCAGCCGAACGGCAGCGACAGAAGCGACAGCACCGACGTCATCAGCGAGAAGTAGACGACGATGGTCGAGGTCGCCTCGCTCGCGATGAGCTTGCGCACGGCGAGTACCGCGAACGCCATGAGGAACGCCGAGGAAAGGGCCGCGACCGCGCCGATCGTCTCGGCGTGGCTCATCGGGTGGCCGGTCACGGTGAGCTTCGGCCACAGGATCATCAGGATGCCGAGGAACCCCATGATGACCGCGATGATGCGTTCGGCCCGCGCCGGTTCGCGCAGGATCACCATGGCGAGGACGGAGAGGATCAACGGGGTCGCGAAGGCGAGCGCCGTCGCCTCTGGCAGCTGCAGGTAGGCGATGGCGATGAACCACGTCACCATCGCCATGGTGCCGACCGAACCGCGCAGGATGTGGCCGAGGAAGAAGCGCGTCTCGAACGCGCCCGCGAGCTCGCCACGCCAGGCCAGCAGCGAGAACACCGGCACCAGCGCGAAGAACGAGCGGAAGAAGATCGATTCCCCGACCGGTACGACGTCGGAGACCGCCTTGATGCAGGCCGCCATCAGCGTGAAGCCCAGCGTGGAGGCGACCTTCAGCAACACGCCACGAAGAATGTGCATAATGGCGATCGAATCGCACGGACCACCCCTCCGTGTCTCCCCCTATCTCCATGCGGTGATCGAATGAACGACCCCGGAGGAACGCTCGGCATCGGGCTGGTCGCCCACGACGAGAAGAAGGCGGACCTCCTCGCGTGGGCGCAGGATCACCGCGCGGCGCTTGCCCGCCACCGTCTCTTCGCCACCGGCACGACGGGCCGGATCCTGAAGGAGGCGACGGGGCTGCCGATCACGGCGCTGCTCTCCGGCCCGCTCGGCGGCGATGCGCAGCTCGGCGCGATGATCGCGGAACGGCGGCTCGACGCGCTGGTGTTCTTCGTGGACCCGCTGAGCGCCCACCCGCACGACGTGGACGTGAAGGCCCTGATCCGGCTCGCCTGCCTCTACGACGTCGCGTTCGCCATCAACCGGCGCACGGCAGACCTGATCCTGCCGGAACCCCGCTAGGCCTCACTTCCGGCCCGTATCGAGCGCCTTCGGCTTGGGCGGCGGCGGTGGCGAGGCGGGAGTCGCCGGCGCGGGGATCGGCGCGACATAGACGTTGACCGCGCCTTCGCCGGGCACTGGCGGCACCACGGCCGGGATGCCGACAGTATCCGGCGCCGACTGTCCGGCCGCCGGCTGTCCGGCCGCCGGCGGGACGGCCGGTTTCGGCTTCGGTTGGGGCGGCGGTTCCGGCGCGGCCTGGAACGGCAGCGGCTGCTGATCGACCGCGTCGCCCGGCGGCGACGGACTCTGCTGTTGTTGCTGCTGTTGCTGCTGCTGCAATTCGTCCTGGAGCTTTTGCTGACGCGCGGCTTCCTCCGCGGCACGCAGCCGGGTGAGCTCGGCGCGGGTGGCGTCCTCGGATGCCTTGCGCATCGCCGTCGCCTCGCTCTGGCGCGCGGTTTCGACCGCGTCGCGTCGCGCCTGGTCTTCCGCAGCGCGCGCACGGGCATAGCGGCGCACGGCCTCCTCGGTCACGGCGATCGCCTGCTGGCGGGCGAAGGCACGTTCCTCCTCGACGATCCGCTGCTGTTCCTTCTGCAAGGCCTCGAGCTGGTCGACGCCTTTCTTCAAGACGTCGACCGTGATCGCCGACTTGAGCGCGGCGACGTCGTAGGTCGCCTCGAGCGCGCCGGGAAAGCCTGACCATGCCAGTTCGAACGTCGGCAGCGTGCGTCCCGCGTTCTTCAGGTCTAGGTCGGCGGAGAGGTCGAGCTTGCCGCTCGTCAGGTCGAACAGGAGCTTCATCGTCCCGTCGATGCCGTCGGGCGCGACGGCGATGGGACCCGTGCCGGCGATCCCCGCGTCGACCGAGAGCGGCACGGACGCATCACCGACCGCGATGCTCCCGGCCCGCAGCGTCGTGTCGATCAGCACATCGACATCGGGGGCCGCCTTGGCCGTCTCGAGACCGCCGGCGAAGCCCGAAGGATCGACGCCGGCCAGTCGCGCCCCCGACAGGCCGAAGCTGCCCGAGCCCTTCAGTGCCGCCAGCACGCTCGCAGGGCTCAATCCTTCGCCCTCGCCCTTCATCGCGATCGTCGCCGTGCCGCTCAGGGCGGGACTGCCGCTGCCGGCGGTGAGGTGGCGTGACAGGTCGAGCGCGAGTTCGCCGTCGACGCCGACCGCCCAGCCCTGCCCGGCAGGGCGGGCATCGAGACGTACGCGTGCCGGTGCGCCGGTTTCGCCCGTCCCCGTCACGTCGAGGGCGAGCGCTCCGTTGTCGCCGCGCGCCGTCATCGTCGCGTTCCCGAGGCCGATCCCCGGCACGAGCGTCATGTCCGTTGCCGTAACGGTCGCGTCCACCGTCGCCCCGCCCGCCGGTGGCCCGGAAAAGGGACGGTCGAGCGTCATCGCGCCGTCGCCACGCATCAGGAGTGTGCCGACGAGAGCAGTCGCGTCGACGGCACCGGCCTTGAGCTTCGCCGATACGGTGGGCCGGTCGCCGAGCCCGAGTGCAACGTCGCCGGTGACCGTCGATCCGGCGATGTTTCCCGAAAGGCCCGATAGCGCGAGCTTCTCCGCGGATGCAGTGAGGTTTCCTTCAGCCGAAAGTAGTTTTCCAGCCGGGCCGGCAGCCGCATCGGTCGACAAGCCGAGCGACTGCAGGAGGCCCGTCGCGTCGGGAGCGAGGATCGCGAGTCGCCCAACCGCCTGCCACGCGGGGTCGGCCTTCACGGTTCCCTGGAACTGCGTCGCCGCTGCGAAGCCTTCGACGTCGAGCGTCGTCGCGATTCCCTTAGCCGGGGTTCCGCTCGCGGTGAGCTTGACCGTCGCGGGCTGGTCCCCGCCGGCCGCGGGCTTGATCCCGCCGAGGCCGGCCAGTGCCGCGCTCGAGGCGGATTGCGCGTCGAGCGTGACGGCGACCTCGGCGTCGCGCCATGCCGTGGTGATGCCGTTGAACCGTGCGTCGAGCCGGCCGCGCGCCGGACCGACCGCACCATTGCCGGTGACGGCGGCGACGGTCTTGCCGGCAGCCTGGTGCGCCTCTGCCTTCAGCGAGGCGATAAGCGGGCCGGTCAGCGTCTCGGCGATCTCGGACGGCGCCCCAAGGAACCGCGCCAGGAGTTTGGGATCATCGGCGTTGAGGTCGGCCGCGAGCGTGCCTTCGATGCCGTCCGCCGGCAGCGCAACGAGCCCGGTCGCAGACATGCGGCCACCGCCGACGTCGCCCAGATCGAACCGCTTCACGTCGAAGCCATCAATGCGCGAGGCGACGTCGATCGCGACCGACTTTGCAGTGACACCGTTCAACGCCAGCGAGTCGAATTGCGCCGACAGCGAAACGTCCGCCGCGGCCGCGACCGCCTTCAGCCGCTCGAGGCTGGGGAGCGTGGCCGTCGGTACATAGCGCGACGGATCGAACGCATCCGCCGTGAGCACCACGTCGATCGAGGGCCGCTTGCCGTCCTTGTAGTCGAGCCCGAGGCGGCCTTTCGTGTCGTCGAGCGTCACGTCCGCGTCGTGCAGTGCGATGCGGCCGCTCTCGACCTCGACCGCGCCGCTCAGCGCGAGGTCGCCGCGGGAACCTGTCCATGCGCCTTCGGCGAGCGATGCGAGATCCGGCGACAGCCAGGTGAGGAAGTCGCGCAGGGTCCGCGACTGGAGATCGATCCTGCCGGCAAACGAGGCGTGCGGCGCGGCGCCTTCCAGCCGTCCCGAGAACGAGGCGGTCGTCTGGCCGGGCATGGACGCCCGGAATTCCCGGATCGTGACGCCCGTTTCGTCCGCCGAAACTTCGAGCACCGCGCCGTCGAGGGTTTCGCCTTGCGTGGCGAGCGAGGACACGTCGACGCGCAGGTCGGCATCGACGTTCTTCGGCACGTGCGCGGCGAGTTCCGCGGCCGCGCCCAGAACGCCGGCGGAGAGCAGTTCCTGCCGCTGCTGCTGGCCGATCAGGCGGTCGAGGTCGATACGGGGCGCGCCGAGCTGCGCCGTCACGCCGAGACGGGCGCCGAGGTCGATCGCGGCGCTGCCCGCGATCATGTTTGCCGCATCCCCCGCCGCGGCGGGCGAGATCTCGATCTTCGGGAGCGCGATGCGCGCGCGCGTCGCCTCGACGTCGGCGCGGAGCGCCATCTTCTGCAGGCCGAACTGCGCATCGTCCCGTCCGTCGGCCGCAGCGACCGGTGTGACCTTCAGGACGCCCTTCGCCGGGGAGCCATCGAAGGGCACCGCCGCATCGAGGGCGACGGCATATCCGGCTTTCCCCGCCTCCGGGCCGAACGAGACATACGTGCGCAGCGGCTGGCCGGCGCGATACTGTCCGGTGCCGAGGCCGATCACCCGGATCTCGTCGCCCGTACGGATGCGCAGCGTGCTCTTCCACGGCCCCGAGAGCGCGGGTGAGGAGGCGGAGGCATCGACGAGGTCCAGATCGAGGCGCAGGTCGTGCCGGCCGTCGATCAGCGCAATCGAGCCGCCGTCGACGCTGATCGAGGGAAACGACACCTGGTCGGGCTCGATGGAGGACAACAGCGTCGGGTCGGGCGCGAGCCGCCAGCCATCGGCCCCGGCCCTCGTCTCTTCGAGCGCGATCGCCGGCTGCGAGACCTTGACCTCGGTCATCTCGAGCTTGCCCGACAGCAGCGGCGGCAATGCCAGCGCGATGTCGATGACCGGCGCGGAAAGAAGGAAGGGCTCCGTCGCCCCTTGCGCATTGGCCACCGTCACCTGGTGAAGCGTGAGGCGCGGCCACGGGAACAGTGCGGCGTCGATCGGGCCGTCGATCCGCACCTCGCGCCCGGTGATGCGCTTGCCCCACGTCTCGAGGTCGCTGCGGTAATTCTCCCAGCGGATGAAGAACGGCGCAGCGCCCGCCGTGGCCGCCAACAGGATCACCGCGATCCCGAGGATCAGGAGTGGCGAGCGCCAGGGAGACCGTCCGCGCATGGTCTGGCGCAATCCTCCGTCAGATCGCGACGATCTTGCCGGGGTTCATGATGTTCTGCGGGTCGATGGCGCGCTTGATCGTCCGCATCACGTCGAGCCCCGGCCCGTGTTCGGCCTCGAGGAAGCGCATCTTGCCCTGCCCGACGCCGTGTTCGCCCGTGCAGGTGCCGCCCATCGCAATCGCGCGCAGGATCATCTCCTCGTAGAACGCCTTGACCCGCGTCACTTCGGCCGCGTCGTTAAGATCGCAGAACAGCACCACGTGGAAGTTGCCGTCGCCGACGTGCCCGACGATCGGGCCATAAAGGTTTGCCGCCTTGAGCGCGGCCTGGGTCTCGGTCACGCACTCGGCGAGCCGCGAGATCGGCACGCAGACGTCGGTGGCGAAGACGGACTTGCCCGGCATCATCGCCTTCGCCGCCCACAGGGCATCGTGGCGCGCCTGCCAGAGCTTTGCGCGCTCCTCCTCCTTCGCAGCCGACCGGAACGGGCCACCGCCGAGGTCGGCGGCGATTGCACCGAAGAGCTCCGCCTGTTCCGCCGCCGATGCCGTCGTTCCATGAAATTCGAGGAACAGGGTGGGCGTCTCCTTCAGGCCGAGCTGCGAATAGGCGTTGAAGGCGCGCACGTGCTCGTCGTCGACGAGTTCGATGCGGGCGACGGGGATGCCCATCTGGATCGTCGCGATGGTCGCCTTGCAGGCCGCCTCGACGGACGGGAACGGGCACACGCCGGCGACGATCGATTCCGGGATGCCGTAGAGCCTAAGCCCGATCTCGGTGATGACCCCGAGCGTTCCTTCCGAGCCCACCATCAGCCGCGTGAGGTCGTAGCCGGCGGAGGACTTCTTCGCCCGCGAGGCGGTCTTCACGATCTCGCCCGACGGCATCACGACGGTAACGTTGAGGACGTTCTCGCGCATGGTGCCGTAGCGCACGGCATTAGTGCCGGAGGCGCGCGTCGCGGTCATGCCGCCGAGCGAGGCGTCAGCGCCTGGATCGATCGGGAAGAACAGGCCGCTGTCGCGCAGGTGCGCGTTGAGCTGCTTGCGGGTGACGCCCGCCTCGACGCGGCAGTCGAGGTCGTCGGCGTTCACCTCGAGGATGCGGTTCATCTGCGACACGTCGATCGAGATGCCGCCGTGCGGGGCGCTGATGTGGCCCTCGAGCGAGGTGCCGGTGCCGAACGGGATTACCGGCACGCCGTGGCGCGCGCAGGCCCGCACGATCGACTGCACCTCCTCCGTGGACTGAACGAACGCCACGGCATCGGGCGGCACGCCCTTGTTCCAGGTGACGTCCTGGCCGTGCTGCTCGCGCACGGCGGGCGCGGTCGACAGCCGGTCACCAAGCAGGGGGCGCAGTTCGGCGATCGTGTCGCCGACGCTGTTGCGCAGGGTCGTCCCGGCATTGGCGGCGGTTGCGGTCATCGGTCGCATCCTTGTTGCTCGCCGTCGCTCCGGCGCTTGGCGTGAACCTCGTTGCTCTGCTATTGCGCTTGCCCGGGTCCAAGGCAAGAGCCTGACGACCCGCGCCCGTCCACCGCGCCCGCACCGTTTTGGAGAGGTACACCATGTCTCAGGCACAGGGACCGTTCGTCGGCTCGATCCAGACGGTCGAGGACGGGTGGATCGACTACAACGGCCACCTCAACATGGCCTATTACGTGGTGATCTTCGACCGCAATTCGGACGAGTGTTTTCCGCACGTCGGCTTGGGGCCAGAATACATCAAGCGGTCTGGCTCGACGATGTACACGCTCGAATCGCACGTCACCTACATTCGCGAGCTGCATGCGGGCGAGAAGGTGAAGGTCACCTGCCAGTTCCTCGACTACGACGCCAAGCGCGTCCACTACGTGCAGGAGATGATCCACGCGGAGGAAGGCTGGGTCGCGGCGGTCATGGAGTCGATCGTCATGCACATCGACATGTCGACCAAGCGGTCCTCGGTGATGCCGCCGGACGTGCTCGAGCGGGTGAAGGCGATGACGGAAGCCCACAAGGGCCTGCCCGTGCCGTCCCAGGTCGGCCACCGGATCGCGATTCCGCGCAAGGCCTGACGATCCGCTCACGGCAACGTGTTCGTAAACCGCTGCGTTTAGGGTGGTTCGGGGGAGGGGGCGGTCCATGGACTTGGCGTCGGCAACTCCCTATATCACCGCGTGAAATCCAGTAGCCGCACCGCTGGTGCCGGCTTTTTCGACGCAGAGGACAAGGATCAGGGATGCCGTGGAACAATCAGGGCGGCGGCTGGCAGGGCGGTGGCGGCAACAAGGGCCCCTGGGGCCAGGGTCCGTCCGGCCCGCCGGGCCGTGGCGGCGGGGGCGGCGGACAGCCGCCTGACCTCGAGGAACTGATCCGGAAGGGCCAGGAACGGCTGAAATCGATGATCCCGGGCGGCGGTGGCGGCGGTGCGTCCGCCGGCGGCGGCTTCGGGTCGAGCCAGTGGATGCTGATCGCCCTCGCGCTGGTCGCCGGCTGGCTCTACTTGTCGATCTACCGCGTGCAGCCGGATGAAGAAGGCGTGGTGCTCTGGCTCGGCCAGCCCGAGAAGTCCGTGCGCGAACCGGGTCTGCACCTCGTCCCTTGGCCGGTCGCCGACATGGAGACGCTGCCCGTCCAGGCGGAGAACCAGATTTCCATCGGCTCCTCCGGCAAGGGCGAAGGCCTAATGCTCGCCGGCGATCAGAACATCATCGACATGCGCTTCACCGTGCTGTGGCGCATCAAGGACCCGACGCAGTTCCTGTTCGACGTCCGCGACCAGGAAGCGCTGGTGATGCGGATTGCCGAAAGCGCGATGCGCGAGGTGGTCGGCCGCACGCCCGGCGACGAGATCCGCACCCGCGGCCGCCAGGCGGCCCAGGACCAGGTGCGCCAGCTCATCCAGTCGACGCTCGACAGCTACAATGCCGGCATCGAGATCACCGGCGTGCAGCTCGAGAAGGCCGATCCGCCGCCGCAGGTGGTGGACGCGTTCGAAGAGGTGCAGCGCGCCGAGCAGAACCAGAACAAGCTCGTTCGCGAGGCCGAGCAGTACCGCAACCAGATCCTTGGCCAGGCGAAGGGCGACGCCTCGAAGATCGTCGAGGACGCCAAGGCCTACAAGGCGCGCGTGGTCGCCGAGGCGCAGGGCGAGGCCCAGCGCTTCATTTCCGTCTACAACGAGTACGTGAACGCCAAGGACGTGACCCGCAAGCGGCTCTATCTCGAGACGCTGGAAGACGTGATGAAGAAGTCGAACAAGGTGATCATCGAGAACGGCCAGGGCGGCCAGGGCGTGGTGCCCTACCTGCCCCTCCCCGAGGTGCAGAAGCGCCAGGGCGCCGCGGCCCCGTCCACCTCCGCGCAGGGAGGCCAGCAGTGAGCAGCTCCGTGAAAAGCATCGCCGTCGTCGGCCTCCTTGCCGTCGCGTTCCTGCTCTATTCCTCGCTGTTCGTGATCGATCCGCGCGAGCATGCGCTGGTCGTGCGCTTCGGCCAGATCCAGCGCGTGATCACGCAGCCCGGGCTTCACTGGAAGGCGCCGTTCATCGACGAAGTCGTGCGCGTCGAGAACCGCCGGCTGTTCTTCGAGTCGAACGACATGGCCGTGCAGGTCTCCGACGGCCGCCGCTATCTCGTCGATGCGGTGACGGTGATGAGCGTCGCCGATCCGCAGAAGTTCCGCGAGACGGTGGGCGCCTCCATGCGGCTTGCCGCCGAGCGTATCCGTACCCGCCTCGAGGCGGCTCTGCGGCAGACCTACGGCCGGCGCACCTTCGAGGCGGCGCTGTCGAAGGACCGCGCGGCGATGATGCGCGAGATCCGCGACCAGATCCGGCCCGAGGCCGCGACGCTCGGTCTCGACATCGTCGACGTGCGCATCAGGCGCACCGACCTCATGCCGGAAGTGCTGAACGACACCTACGAGCGGATGAGCGCCGAGCGCTTCGCCGAGGCCGCCGAACTGCGCGCCATCGGCCAGGCGGAAGCCGCCCGCATCCGGGCCGAGGCCGACCGCCAGGCGGTCGAGATCGTCGCCCAGGCGCGCAAGGAGTCGGAGATCGTCCGCGGCGAGGGCGACGCCGAACGCAACAAGGTGTTCGCGGAAGCCTTCCAGAAGGACCCGGACTTCTTCGCCTTCTACCGGTCGATGCAGGCCTACGAGTCGAGCCTCACCGATTCCGGTACGACGCTGGTGCTGAGCCCCGACTCCGAGTTCTTCCGCTACTTCGGCTCGGAGTCCCAGACAAAGCCTGCGGCTCCGCCCGCCGCCGGGACCGCAGCCCCGGCGCAATGAGCGAACTTCTCACCGCCCTCGGTCTCGTGCTCGTGATCGAGGGCGTGCTCTACGCCGTGGCTCCAGGCCACCTGAAGGCGATGATGGAACTCGCCCGCCAGACGCCGGACGAGACGCTCCGTCTCGGCGGTGTCCTGGCCATGGCGGCGGGCGTCGCGATCGTCTGGGTGGCGCGCTCGTTTCTCGCATCGTAGGAACCGTGGCCCGCTCCGCACGGTTTCACGTTCCGTTCCGCTGTCCGATCCCCTAGTCTGACCCTCGCCCGGTCTGACATCCGAAACCGGAAGGTGCCGACATGCCTCGCATTCCTTCGCGTTCCCTCGTGGCGCTGGCCGCCGCGCTCGCGCTGACGCCGTCCGTCAACGTCATCGCCACCGCGCCCGCCGCCGCCCAGCAGGCGCCGACGTACGGTCCCGCCTCCGTCGCCGATCTCGCTGCCAAGCTGTCGCCCGCGGTGGTGAACATTGCCACCAGCCAGAAGGTTGCCGGTCAGAGCCAGGTGCCGAAGCCTGACTTGCCGCCCGGCTCTCCGTTCCGCGACTTCTTCGACGACCTGTTCAAGGACCAGCCGAACGGCGGCCAGAACTCCGGCCGCCGCGTGAACTCGCTCGGCTCCGGCTTCGTCGTCGATCCCTCGGGGATCATCGTCACCAACAACCACGTGATCGAGGACGCCGACGAGATCGAGGTGAACTTCGCCGACGGCACCACGCTCAAGGCGCAACTGAAGGGCCGCGACACCGAGACCGACCTCGCCGTCCTGCAGATCACGCCGCCGCCGGCGAAGCCGCTGCCGTTCGTGAAGTTCGGCGACTCCGACATCATCCGCGTCGGCGACTGGGTGATGGCGATCGGCAACCCGTTCGGGCTCGGCGGTTCGGTGACCATGGGCATCGTCTCGGCACGTAACCGCAACATCAACTCAGGCCCCTACGACGACTTCATCCAGACGGACGCCGCGATCAACCGCGGCAACTCGGGCGGCCCGCTGTTCAACATGCAGGGCGACGTCGTGGGCATCAACACGGCGATAATCTCGCCCTCGGGAGGCTCGATCGGCATCGGCTTCTCGGTGCCGGCCAACTCGGCCAAGCGCGTGGTCGAGCAACTCGTCGCCTACGGCGAGACCCGGCGCGGCTGGCTCGGTGTGAAGATCCAGGAGGTGACCGAGGACCTCGCCAAGACGATGAAGCTCGACAAGGCGGAAGGCGCGCTGATCGCCGACGTGACCGCCACAGGGCCGGCCGAGAAGGCGGGCATCAAGCCGGGCGACGTCGTCGTCAAGTTCGACGGCCACGAGGTGAAGGCGATGCGCGATCTGCCGCGGATCGTCGCCGACACGCCGGTCGGCAAGAAGGTTCAGGTCGAGGTGATGCGGAAGGGTCAGCCGATCACGGTCGAGGTCGAGATCGGCCGGCTCGAGGAAGGCAAGAAGATCGCCGAGTCGGGCGCAAAGTCCGCGGAGGCGGTGACGGCGACGGTGCTCGGCATGAAGCTCTCGACGCTCACGCCGGAGCTGCGCCAGCGCTATCGCCTCGACGACAAGGCCGAGGGCGCTCTGGTGGTCGAGGTGGCCAAGGATTCACCGGCCGCCGAGAAGGGCGTCGAGCCGGGCGACGTGATCTCTGTCGCCGACGACCAGAAGGTCTCTGCGCCGGCGGACGTGCAGCGTCAGATCGACAAGGCCAAGGGCGAGGGCCAGAAGTCGATCCTCGTCGTCGTGCTGAAGGCGTCTCGCAAGGGCGATCCGCACTTCATCTCACTCCGGCTGGAGTAGCGCCGGCCTCTTAGGCCTAAAGCTTCGGCCGGTGCGCGGCCGATACGAAGAGGTGCGGCGCGGCCGTCTCGTACGCCATCGCGGCTTGGAAGACGTCCGGGTCCGAGTACGTCTTCCCGACGATCTGGATGCCCGTCGGCACGCCCGATTTCGCCTGCCCCGACGGCAGGCTGATGACGGGGCAGCGGCTCATGGTGTTGAACGGCGTCGTCATCACCCAGCCGAGGAACGGGTTCACGGACTTCCCGTTGATCGACACCTTGCCCTTCGACTGGTCGAAGTCGGCGGGGACGGCCGGCAATGCCGTCGTCGGGCAGAGCAGCACGTCGTATTTCTCGAGCAGCGGCCCGAGCGTCGAGTACATCTTGTTGGCGACCTCGAGCGTCTTCAGGAACTGCACGGCCGTCGAGGCCTGTCCCTTTTTGGCGAAGTGGCGCGCATAGGTCGTCATCTTCCGCCCGTGCTCCGGCAGGAGCCGCGAGAGCGATGCGCCGAACAGGTGGTCGAGATAGTCCATGCCGGCCTTCAGCACGCGCTCGTCCCAACCGAGATCGACTTCCTCGACGGTCGCGCCGAGCGAGCGGAACACCTCTGCGGCGGCCAGCGTGTTCTTCTGCACCTCCTTGTCGACCTCGAAGAAACCGAGGTTCATGGAGAACGCGATCTTCCAACCCTTGATCGGCTTGTACTCGGTCGGCAGCGTGAGCTTCGGCCTGAGCGTCGAGATGTCGAGCGGATGCGGGCCCGCCATCACGTTCTGCAGCAGGATCGCGTCCGACACCGTGCGGGCGAGCGGGCCGGTGTGGCAGTAGAAGTCGAGGTTAAACGGCGGGTCATCGGGGTTGCGGCCGTACGGCGGCTTGTAGCCGACGAGGCCGCAGGTGGAGGCCGGGATGCGGATCGATCCGCCGATGTCGGAGCCGGTGCAGATCGAGGACGTGCCGGAGGCGAGCGAGGCCGACGCACCGCCCGACGACCCGCCGGACGTATACTGAAGGTTCCACGGATTGCGGGTGACGCCCCATAACCTCGACCAGGTGTATCCGGCGCAGGAGAATTCGGGCGTGGCCGTGCGGGCGTGCACGATGCCGCCCGCCTTCAGGATGCGCTCGTTCATCGGCGAGGTGTGTTTGCCGACGTAGTCCTTGTAGATGAGTGACCCGCCCGAGGTGGGCTTGCCCTCGATGTAGCTCTCGTCCTTGATGCCGACCGGAAGGCCTTCGAGCACGCCTGTCTTCGCGCCCTTGGCGTACTTCGCTTCCGCCTGCTTCGCGAGGTCGAGCGCCTCGTCGAAATGCTTGTAGGTCAGCGCGTTGACCTTCGGCTCGACCTTTTCGGCGCGCGCGATCACCGCCTTCATGAGGTCGACGGGCGACAGCGAACGGTCCTTGAACCGCCGGATCGCCTCGGTTGCGGGCATGTAGTAAAGGTCGATGTCGGACATGGATGCGGTCCCTCCCCAGGGCGCTGCTTCTTCTATTGAAAAACCCCGGCAGGGTCGCTGCCGGGGCTGTTGTCGTCACTTCTGCAGTTCGGTCCAGATCTTCGAGTAGAGCTGCACCGACTCCGGTGGGCAGGCGAGCGCGAAGGTCGCCTTGCTCTCGAGGTCCTTCGGGATCACGAGTTCCGGCGCGTCCTTCATGTCGGCGGGCATGAAGGCCTCCGAGCCCTTGATGCCGTTCGCATAGCGCGCGAAGGCGGACAGCATCGCAGCGTTCTCGGGATCCATCACGAAGTTCTGGAACAGCTTCGCGTTCTCGACGTTCTTGGCGTCCTTGAGAACAACGAGGTTGTCCATCCAGATCGTAAAACCTTCCTTCGGGTAGCCGTACTTGATGTCCTTGTTCTGCAGGCGCTGGCGCAGGGCCGAGCCGTTCCAGTCGGACGTCGCGTAGTAGTCGCCCTTCACCATCTTTTCGATGGTCGAGTACTCCATGGCGATCCAGTTGGGCTTCGCCTTCACCAGCGTGTCGCGCGCCTTCTTCAGTTCGTCGAGGTTGGTCGAGCAGCGCTTGAAGCCGTTGTAGGCGAGCGCGGCGTCGACCACGTCGGTCATCTCGGGAACGACGTTGACCTTGCCCTTCAGCTCCTCCGGCGTGTCGAAGATGATGCCCCAGGTGTTGACGTCGCCCTTGTATTTGTCGGTGCGCACCGAGACACCGACCGTGCCCCACTGCCAGGGAACCGAGTAGTGGCGGCCCGGGTCGAACGGCACGTCCTTCCAGCGGTCCTCGACGTTCTTGAAGTTTTCCATCTGGTCCGGCCGCGTTTCGAGCAGGAGGCCTTCCTGGATCCAGATCGGCATGAAGTTCGCCGACGGCACCGCCATGTCGAAGCCGTGTCCGCCGGCGCGGATCTTGGCGAGCGCGGTGTCGTTCGAATCGTAGTCGGTGATGGTGACCTTGACGTCGTATTTCTGCTCGAACTTCTTGATCAGGTCGGGGTTCGTGTAGTTGCCCCAGTTGTAGATGTTGAGTTCGCCCGCCGCGTGCGCGAAGGGCGCGGCGGCCGCGAGCGCAAGCGCGGCGACGGCGCCGAACAGTCCGTATTTCATGTCGTTTCTTCCTGGTTGGGTAAGACCCCGGAAGACTAGCCCAGGGGGCACTTCAGAGTCACGCTGGCGCGAGGCGGGGCAGGGGCGCGAAAAAACCCCGGCAGCGGATGGCTGCCGGGGTTTCGGATCGAAGCGATTACTTCTGCAGTTCGGTCCAGATTTTGGTGTACATCTCGGTCGCCTCGGGCGGGCAGGTGAGCGAGAACTGGCCGACGCTCTTGAACTGCTCCGGAATGTTAATCTCCGGGGCGGTCTTCATGTCGGCCGGCATGAAGGCTTCGGATCCCTTGATGCCGTTGGCGTAGCGGGCGAACGTGGAGATCATCGCCGCGTTCTCCGGGTCCATGATGAAGTTCTGGAACAGCTTTGCGTTCTCGACGTTCTTGGCGTCCTTCAGCACCGCGACGTTGTCCATCCAGATCGGATAGCCTTCCTTCGGGTAGCCGTGGACGATCTTGTCGTTCTGGAGACGGGCGCGGAACGAGGCGCCGTTCCAGTTGACGCCGGCCGAGAGGTCGCCCTTGGCGTACTTCTCGACGTTGCCGTAGTCCATCGAGACCCACTTCGGCTTGGCTGCGAGCAGCGTGTCGCGCACCTTCTTCAGCACCGTCTTGTCGGTGGTGCAGGGTTCGCCGCCCACGTACTTGATCGTGAGGTGCATGATGTCGGCCATCTCCGGCACGACGTTCACCTTGCCGACGAGTTCCTTCGGCGGATCGAGGAAGATCGCCGAGGTGTTCGGGTCGCCGTTGTAGACGGAGGTGTTCACCGTCACGCCCGTCGTGCCCCACTGCCACGGCACCGTGTAGTGGCGGCCCGGGTCGAACGGCACGTCGACCCACTTCGGGTCCATGTTCTTGAAGTTCTCCATCTGGTCCGGACGGGTCTCGAGCAGGAGCCCTTCCTTCACCCAGATCGGAACGAAGCTCGCCGAGGGAACGACGATGTCGAAGCCGTGGCCGCCCGCGCGGATCTTGGCGAGCGCGGTGTCGTTCGAGTCGTAGTCGGTGACGGTGACCTTGACCTTGTACTTCTCCTCGAACTTCTTGATGAGCTCGGGGCTCGTGTAGTTGCCCCAGTTGTAGATGTTGAGCTGGCCGTCGGCCTTCGCCGCCGGGGCGACGGCCGCCAGAGCGAGCGCCGCAACGGCGCCGAACAGTCCGTATTTCATGCGTTTTCTCCCTATTAGCCTTCTTGGAAAGGGCACCTATCCTAATCCTTCTTCCGGGTGAGGAAGAAGAACAAAGTCACGACCACGATCGAGAGCGCGAGGAACACTGTCGAGATGGCGTTCATCTCGGGCGTCACCACGCGGCGCAACTGTCCAAGCATGTAGGTCGGCAGCGTGTCCTGCCCGCCCGACTTCACGAGTTCGGTGATCACGACGTCGTCGAGTGAGATCACGAAGGCGAGCATCAAGCCGGCGATGATGCCGGGCCACAGGAGCGGGAAGGTGATGCGCCTGAACGCCTGCCAGGGCGTGGCGTAGAGGTCGGAGGCCGCCATCTCGAGCGTGGAGTCCATGCTCTCGAGCCGCGCCCGGATCGGCAGGTAGGCGAACGGGATGCAGAACGCCGTGTGCGCGATCATCAGGTAGCCGAGGCCGGTGTAGCCGGTGGCGATCTTGATCGAGGCGAAGAAGATGAGGAGCGCGATAGCGGTGACGATCTCCGGCACCATCAGTGGCGTGTTGATCAGCGCGTAGACGGCGGTGTCGCCGGTGAAGCGCCTGGTGCGCGTGGTGGCGAGCGCCGCCATGGTCGCCGCGATCGTCGAGACGAAGGCGGCGACGGTCGCGATCTGCAGCGAGGTGATCGCGGCCGACTGGACCTGGTCGTTGTTCCAGGCCTGCTGGTACCAGCGCCAAGAAAAGCCTTCCCAGATGGCGATCGAGACGCCGGCGTTGAACGAGTAGAACACGAGCGTCAGGATCGGCGCGTAGAGCATCACGAAGCAGACGATCGCGATCGTGGTGAAGCCGGTCTGCCGCTTGACCGAGAATGTCTCCGCGCTAGCCATGCGTGGAACTCCGCTGCGCGTACTTCACGTAGATGAGGAGCGCGAACATCACGATCGCCATCAGCGTCATCGACAGCGCCGCGCCGAGCGGCCAGTTGCGGCCCTGGCCGAACTGCAGCTCGATCAGGTTGCCGAGCATCATGTTCTTGCCGCCGCCCAGAACGCGCGGCGTTACGTAGGCGCCGAGCGAGGGGATGAACACAAGGATCGAGCCGGCGATCACGCCGGGCTTCACCAGCGGCAGGATGATGCGCTTCAGCACCTGCCAGCGCGTGGCGTAGAGATCGTAGCCCGCCTCGACGAGCCGGAAGTCGAGCTTCTCCATCGAGGCGTAGAGCGGCAGCACCATGAGCGGCAGGTAGACGTAGAGCATGCCGACCATGATCGCGAAGTCGGTGAACATCATCTGGATCGGCTGCTGGATGATACCCAGCTTCAGGAGCAGCGTGTTGATGATGCCCTCGTTGCGGATCACTTCCTGGATCGCGAAGGTGCGGATCAGGAGGTTGGTCCAGAACGGAATCGTGATCAGGAACAGCCACAGGTCGCGGCGGTTCTCGGGCCGCGTGGCGATGAAGTAGGCGGTCGGGAAGCCGAACAGCAGCGCGAGCACCGTCGTTCCGAGCGACAGCTTCACCGATCGCCAGAAGATCGCGAGATGCGCCTCGGCGAGCGTGACGGTGTCGTCGAAGATGTCGCGGTCGAAGAACACGCCGAACCAGCCCTCCGTCGAGGGCTTCCAGACCACGCCGCCGTAGTCGCCCTTGGTCAGGAACGAGTAGGCGAACACGATGAACAGCGGCCCGACGGCGGCGAACAGGATGATCAGGATGGAGGGCGCGAGCAGCAGCCACCGCGTGCGGGATTCCTGGGCTTCCGCGGCTTTCGCGATTTGAGCGGCGCGTTCGAGGTCCGCGGGGGCGTCCGGTGCGTCGGTGATCGCGGCCATCGGGTCAGTCCTTCAGCACCTGGGCCGCGTCCTCGGTGAAGGTGATGCCGACGGGCTGGCCCACCTCGAAGGGCTCGCCGCCGGCCCTGAGGTTCTGCCGGCGCACGATGAACTCCTCACCGCCGTCGAGCGTCACGTGGTAGTGCGTGTCGGTGCCGAAGTAGACGACGTTGGCGAGCTTGCCGCCGAGCGTCGCCTTCTTCGGGGCGCCGGTGATCTGGGCGTGCTCGGGGCGCACGACGATCGTCACTTCGCCGTTCCTGGCGAAGCCCTCCGGGAGCACCGCCTCGACCTTGCCGCCGTTCTTCAGCTGCACCATCGCCTTGCCGGCGTCCTTGCCCTTGCCGACGATCTCGGCGGCAAGGAAGTTCGTCTCGCCGATGAAGTTCGCGACGAAGCGCTCGGCCGGGCGGTCGTAGATCTCGCGCGGCGAGCCGATCTGCAGGATCTTGCCCTTCGACATCACCGCGATGCGGTCGGACATCGTGAGCGCCTCTTCCTGGTCGTGCGTCACGAAGATGAAGGTGATGCCGGTCTCGTGCTGCAGGCGCTTCAGTTCGATCTGCATCTCCTTGCGCAGCTTCAGGTCGAGCGCGGAGAGCGGCTCGTCGAGGAGAAGCACCTTCGGCCGGGGCGCGAGCGCCCGGGCGAGCGCCACGCGCTGCTGCTGGCCACCGGAGATCTGGCTGGTCTTGCGGTTGCGCAGTTCGGACATGCGCACCAGGGCCAGCATCTTGTCGACGGTGTCGGTGATCTCGGCCTTGGGCTTGCCCAACATCTCGAGGCCGAAGCCGATGTTCTGGGCGACCGTCATGTGCGGGAACAGCGCGTAGGACTGGAACACCGTGTTCACGGGGCGCTGATAGGGCGGGAGCGAGGAAATGTCGTCGCCCTCGAGCATGATGCGCCCGCGCGTCGGGTGGTCGAACCCGGCGATCAGGCGGAGCAGCGTGGTCTTGCCGCAGCCGGAGGGACCGAGCAGGGTGAAGAATTCGTTCCGGCTGATGGCGACGGAGACGTCGTCCAGTGCCCGCACCTCGTCCTCGCCGGACCCGAAGATCTTGGAGACGCGCTCGACCTGGATGGCAGGCGCGGCGGAAGCCTTTTCAGCGCTCAACGACGAACTCCCCGGACGTCCCGACCCTAACCGGTTTTTTGGAAATGATAGACCGGGCTTGCCCGGGCGCAAAGCCTTCAAAGCGGACATTGTTCAACTTTGCGGCATTTCGTCCGCGAACGCATCATCTGCCCAATCTCCAGGCAGATGCGGCAACTCCCGGCATGGATCCTCGGGTCAAGCCCGAGGATGACAGGAGGGAGGACCGACGACAGTGAAGAGGATCACCGGCTCAAGGCCGGTGATGACGATGGGGCGATGCAACCCTCGCCCGTCATGGCCGGGCTTGACCCGGCCATCCTCTTGTCTCGACCGAAGAGGATCACCGGCTCGGGGCCGGTGATGACGAAAGGGGGGTGCAATGCGCCTCCCCGGCCGTCATGGCCGGGCTTGACCCGGCCATCCTCTGCGGCGCGGGGCTAGACCGACCAGCCGCCGTCGATCACATGGGTCTGGCCGGTGATGTAGGCGGCGTCGTCGGAGGCGAGGAAGGCAACGAGCGCGCCCACTTCCTCCGGGCGGCAGAAGCGCCCGATCGCCTGGCGCGCCATGAACGCGGCGCGCGCCTTCTCGTAGTTGCCCGACTCGTGCATGCGGGCGATCAGGCTCGGCGTCTCGACCGTTCCGGGACATACGGCGTTCGCCCGGATGCCTTTCGCGACGTAGTCGGCGGCAAGCTGGCGCATCATGGCGATCACCGCGCCCTTCGTCGTTCCGTAGACGAAGCGGTTCGGCGCGCCCTTGATCGTCGAGGCGACCGACGCGATGCCGATGATCGACCCGCCGCCCGCCTCGAGCATCCCCGGCAGGTAGGCCTGGATCATGTGAAAGTGCGCCTTCACGTTGAGGTCGAAGGAGCGGTCCCATACCTCCTCGGTGCAGTCGAGCACGGTGCCCGTGTGCACCCAGCCGGAACAGTTCACCAGCACGTTCACCGGCCCGGTGCGCTCGACCGCCTTCGCGATCTGCTTCGGCTTCAGGACGTCGAGTACGAAGGTCTTGATCCTGCGGTTCTCGTCCTTGAGCGAGGCGAGCCCGTCGCGGTCGATGTCGGTCGCATAGACCGTCGCTCCCTCGTTCGCCATCGCCAGCGCCGAGGCGCGGCCGATGCCGGCCGCCGCCGAGGTGACGATCGCCACCTTGCCCTGCAAACGCTTCATCCGAAGTCCCTCCGCCGAAAACCGGAGGCGAGACTTACCACGTGATGCCGGGAAGTTTCAGGCCGTTCTCGCGCGCGCACTCCACGGCGATCTCGTAGCCGGCATCCGCGTGGCGCATGACGCCGGTCGCGGGATCGTTCCACAGCACGCGCGTGAGGCGCTTGGCCGCCTCGGGCGTGCCGTCGGCGACGATCACCATGCCGGAGTGCTGCGAATAGCCCATGCCGACGCCGCCGCCGTGGTGCAGCGACACCCAGGTCGCGCCTGACGCGGTGTTGAGCAGCGCGTTGAGGAGCGGCCAGTCGGACACGGCGTCCGAGCCGTCCTTCATGCCTTCCGTCTCCCGGTTGGGGCTTGCGACGGAGCCTGAGTCGAGGTGGTCGCGCCCGATCACGATCGGGGCCTCGAGTTCACCGTTCTTCACCATTTCGTTGAAGGCTAGGCCGAGGCGGTGGCGCTGGCCGAGGCCCACCCAGCAGATGCGGGCGGGCAGCCCCTGGAACGCGATCCGCTCGCGCGCCATGTCGAGCCAGTTGTGGAGGTGCGGGTCGTCCGGGATGAGCTGCTTCACCCGCTCGTCGGTCTTGCGGATGTCGTCCGGGTTGCCGGAGAGCGCCGCCCAGCGGAACGGACCGATGCCACGGCAGAACAGCGGGCGGATGTAGGCCGGCACGAAGCCCGGGAAGGCGAACGCGTCCTTGAGCCCCATGTCGAAGGCCATCTGGCGGATGTTGTTGCCGTAGTCGAGCGTCGGGACGCCGGCGCGGTACATCTTCAGCATCGCCTCGACGTGCACCTTCATCGAGGCCTTGGCGGCCTCGGCGACGCCCTTCGGATCGCTCTGCCGGCGCGCCTCCCACTCGGCGACCGTCCATCCCGCCGGCAGGTAGCCGTTGACGGGATCGTGCGCGGAGGTCTGGTCGGTGAGCGCGTCCGGATGGACGCCGCGGGCGGCGAGGTCGGGCAGGATCTCGGCGGCATTGCCGAGCACGCCGACGGAGATCGCCTTGCCGTCCTTCTTCGCGCGCTCGACGATCTCCAGCGCCTCGTTCATCGAGTTCGCCTTCACGTCGAGGTAGCGGGTCTTCAGCCGCATCTCGATGCGGCTCGGCTGGCATTCGATGGCGATCATCGAGGCGCCGGCCATGGTGGCCGCCAGCGGCTGCGCGCCGCCCATGCCGCCCAAGCCCGCGGTGAGGAACCAGCGGCCCTTCAGGCTCCCGCCATAGTGCCGGCGGCCGACCTCGACGAAGGTTTCGTACGTGCCCTGAACGATGCCCTGCGTTCCGATGTAGATCCACGAGCCGGCCGTCATCTGGCCGTACATCATGAGGCCCTTGCGATCGAGCTCGTTGAAGTGCTCCCAGGACGCCCAGTGCGGCACGAGGTTCGAGTTGGCGATCAGCACGCGCGGCGCGTCCGGATGCGTGCGGAAGATGCCGACGGGCTTGCCCGACTGGACGAGCATCGTCTCGTCGGCCTCGAGCGTCTTCAGCCCCGCGACGATGCGGTCGAAGTCGCCCCACGTGCGCGCGGCGCGGCCGATGCCGCCATAGACGACGAGCTCCTCCGGCCGCTCGGCGACGCCCGGGTCGAGGTTGTTCATCAGCATGCGCAGCGGCGCCTCGGTGAGCCAGCTCTTCGCGGAAAGCTTCGTGCCGGTGGGCGCCTTGATGACGCGGGAGTTGTCGCGGCGGGGATCGGTCATGGCGTTGCGTCCTTCAGGGGGTTGACGGCGCCGGCGGGCGTCGTGCGGTAGCGGCTGTAGAGGGCGTGGCGGCTGGCGGGATAGGTGAACGCGGCGAGCGTGACGACGCGGCCCATCGACCAGCTGCGCCGGCGCAGCACGAGGCAGGGCTCGTGCTGGCCGATGTCGAGCAGGCGGCGCTCCTCGGGCGAGGGGATCGACGCTTCGACGATGTGCTCGAGTTCATCCACCGGAAGCGCCTTCAGGAGCCACGCCGTGGACGTCGTCTCGGTGAGGTCGCGGTTGAGGAAGCCGGGCGCAAGCTCCGCGTTCACCCAGCGGTCCTCGATCTGGACGGCGAGCCCGTTCTCCTCGTGGACGAGGAGCACGTGGAAGAGGCTCATGCCTTCCTCGCCCTCGAACTCCTGCGCAAGCGCTGGCGTCGCGTGGTACTGGCCGGAGGCGATGACGCGCGTCGTGTGCCGATGGCCTCGCGCGGCGATCTCCTCGGCGATGTCCTTCAATTCGACGAGGCTGGCGCGCGCCCGCTGCTCGCTCACGAAGGTGCCGACGCCGGCGATGCGGGTGAGCCAGCCGTCGCTCGACAGTTCCTTCAGCGCGCGGTTCGCCGTCATGCGGCTGATGCCGAACATCTCGACGAGCTCGTTCTCCGAGGGCACGCGCGTTCCCGGCGTCCAGGCGCCGGAGTGGATGTTGGCGAGGATGTGCTCCTTCACCTTCAGATAAAGCGGCTGCTGCGCCGCGCCTTGCGTCGCCTCGCTCATAGCGCGCCCTTCACGATGCGGCCGCCCTGGAGCACCGCGTGGCAGGGGTTGACGCCCAGCGGATGGCAGAGGTCGCCCGGCCGGGCGATGTTCCAGACCGCGAGGTCGGCTCGCAACCCCGGCGCGACGCGGCCGCGGTCGGCAAGCCCGAGTGCCTTCGCGGCGTTCACGGTGACGCCGCGCAGCGCCTCCTCCGGCGTGAGACGGAACTGCACGCAGGCCATGTTGAGCGTCGCAAGCAGCGAGTTCACCGGCGAGGAGCCGGGGTTGAGGTCGGTCGACACCGCCATCAGCACGCCCGCCTTGCGCAGCGCCTCGACGGGAGGAACCTTGGTTTCCCGCAGGTAGTAGAACGCGCCCGGGAGCAGCACGGCCACGGTGCCACTCGCGGCGAGCACGGGTGCGGCGCTGTCGGGCAGGTATTCGATGTGGTCGACGGAGAGCGCCTTGTGCCGCGCCGCGACCAGCGCGCCGCCCATGTCGGAGAGCTGTTCGGCATGCAGTTTCACGGGCAGCCCGAGCGAGCGGGCGGCAGTAAAGATCCGGTCCACCTCCTCGGCGGTGAAGGCGATCTTCTCGCAGAAGGCATCGACGGCGTCGGCGAGCTTTTCGCGCGCAATGACCGGCAACACCTCGTTGCAGATCAGGTCGACATACCGGCTGCGGTCGTTGCCGTGCTCGGGGGGCAGCGCGTGGGCGCCGAGGTAGCTCGTGACGATGGTGACCGGCAGAAGCTCGCCAAGAAGCCGCGCCACGGTGAGGCAGCGGACCTCGGTGTCGAGGTCGAGGCCGTAGCCGGACTTGATCTCGACGGTCGTCGCGCCCTCGTCCATCAGCCGCTTGAGGCGGGGCAGGGCGGTGGCAAGGAGTTCGGCGCGGGAGGCCGCGCGCGTCGCGCGCACGGTCGAGACGATGCCGCCGCCGGCCCGGGCGATCTCCTCGTAGGTCGCGCCGTTGAGCCGCTTCTCGAACTCGTCGGCGCGGCTTCCTGCATAGACAAGGTGCGTGTGGCAGTCGATCAGCCCAGGGGTGACGAGTCTTCCGCCGAGGTCGATGTCGGCGACCGGCGCGCCCGCACCAGCCGCGCCGACATCGGCGATACGCCCGTTCTCGATGCGGATCCACCCCGGCGCCAGGAGACCGTAGGGTGCTCCGCCGGGATGGCTGTCCATGGTGGCGATCAAACCGTTGCCGAGAATCATTTGTGCTCCCCGGAGAGATGCGCTATCTGTTGTATATACAGGGGATGGACCGATGTCCAACGTCAAATTCCGGTTCGAGCACGCGCTGCTGCCGCACGGCGTCCTGTCCGATGTCGTGATCGAAGTCGATCGGGCCGGCGCCATCGTTTCGGCCGCACCGGCTGCGCCCGGCGAGCGGACACCGGTGACGCGTGGCTTTGCCGTTCCCGGCATTCCCAACGTCCATTCGCATGCCCACCAGCGCGCCATGGCGGGGCTTGCGGAAGTGTCCGGTCCGTCGCGGGACTCGTTCTGGACCTGGCGCGAACGGATGTACGCCAACGCGCTGACGCTGACGCCTGCGGACCTCGAAGCGGTCGCGGCGCAGGCCTATGTCGAGATGCTGAAGGCTGGGTTCACGGCGGTCGGCGAGTTCCAGTACCTGCACCACCAACCGGACGGCACGCCTTACGCCGACCGCGCCGAGATGACGCGGCGCTGCCTCGCCGCGGCAACCGACGCCGGCATCGCCATCACCCTCCTGCCGACGCTCTACGCCCACGGCGGCTTCGGCGGCCAGCCGCCGGGGGAGCGCCAGCGCCGGTTCCTGAATGACTCGGACGGCTTCCTGCGCCTTCTCGACGGGCTCAGCGCGGCGGCGAAGGGCTCTCCCGACGTGCGCATCGGACTTTCGCCGCATTCGCTTCGCGCGGTGACCGTCGATCTCCTGCGCACCGTGTTCTCGGCGCTCGAGGATCCCCTCGTCCACATCCACGTCGCCGAGCAGGTGAAGGAGGTCGAGGACTGCGTCGCCTTCAGCGGCAGGCGACCGGTGGACCTCCTGCTCGATTCGCTCCCCGTCTCCACGCGCTGGTGCGCGATCCACGCCACGCACATGACCGCCGAGGAGACCGTGCGCCTCGCCCGGACGGGGGCGGTTGCGGGCCTCTGCCCGATCACCGAGGCGAATCTCGGCGACGGCTTCTTCAATGCCGCGCCCTTCCTCGCCGAAGCCGGCCGCATCGGGCTCGGGTCGGACAGCAACGTCGAGATCACGGCAGCTGGCGAAGTGCGCCTCCTCGAGTACGGGCAGCGCCTGCTCCACCGCGAACGCAACGCGCTCGCCGGCGGTCCCGACCGTTCGACCGGCACGACGCTGCTCCAGGCGGCGCTCGCCGGCGGCGCCCAGGCGCTCGACCGCGCGATGGGCGCGTTCGACGTCGGCCGGCGCGCCGACATCGTCGTGCTCGATCTCGAACATCCGGCGCTCGCAGGCCGCGCGCCCGACGCCGTCGTCGACTGCTGGATCTTCGCCGCCGCCTCGAACCCTGTGCGCGACGTCTACGTCGCCGGCCGCAAGGTGATCGACAACGGCCGCCACGTATCGGAAGACCGCATCCTTCGCCGCTATCTCGACACGCTCAAATCGCTCGGAGACCGCCCGTCATGACCGCCACCCCCACGCCCGTCCTCGTCGGCGAGGCCGACCTCACGCTCGCCGACGTCCGGGCCGCGCTCGCGGGCCCGGTGCGGGTGACGATCGACCCCGCCGCGATGGCTGCGGTCGAGGCTGGGCACCGCGAGATCGCGCGGCTCCTGTCGCGGCCCGAGCCGATCTACGGCGTCAACACCGGCTTTGGCAAACTCGCCAAGGCGCGCATTGCGCCGGAGGATCTCGCGACGCTCCAGGTCAACCTCGTGCGCTCGCATGCGGCGGGCACCGGCGCCCCCCTCGATGCGGCGATCGTTCGGCTGATCCTGCTGCTCAAGCTGAAATCTCTGGTGCGCGGCTACTCCGGCATCAGCCGCCGCACCGCGGAGACGCTCGCCGCGATGCTGTCGGCCGACATCCTGCCGGTGATCCCCTCGCAAGGCTCGGTCGGCGCTTCCGGCGACCTCGCGCCGCTCGCCCACATGTCGCTCGCCGCGATCGGCGAGGGCGACGTCACCGTGAACGGCCAGCGGATGCCGGCCGCCAAGGCGCTCGCCGCGGCAACCTTGAAGCCGCTCGACCTCGGACCGAAGGAAGGGCTCGCCCTCCTCAACGGCACGCAGGTCTCGACCGCGATCGCGCTCGCCGCGCTGGTCGGCACCGAGCGCGTGATGCAGGCGGCGATCGTCGCCGGCGCGCTGTCGACGGACGCGATCAAGGGCTCTGACACGCCGTTCGATCCGCGCATCCACGCGCTGCGGCCGCACCCCGGCCAAATCGCGCTGGCCCGGCTCTATCGCGAGCTCCTCAAGGGCAGCGCCATCCGCGCCTCCCACCTCGAGGGCGACGAGAAGGTGCAGGATCCGTACTCGTTCCGCTGCCAGCCGCAGGTGATGGGCGCCGCACTCGACGTGCTGCACAATTGCCTCCGTACACTGATGATCGAGGCGAACGGCGTGAGTGACAATCCGCTCGTGTTCCCGGGCGAGGCGACCGTGCTCTCCGGCGGGAACTTCCACGCCGAGCCCGTGGCGTTCGCCGCCGACACGATGGCGCTGGCGATCGCCGAGATCGGAGCAATTTCCGAACGGCGGATCGCCGAGCTCACCGACACGACGATCTCCGAGCTGCCACCGTTCCTCGTCGAGAACCCCGGGCTCAACTCCGGCTACATGATCGCCCACGTGACGGCGGCGGCGCTCGCGTCCGAGAACAAGATGCTGTCGCATCCGGCGAGCGTCGATTCGCTTCCGACCTCGGCCAACCAGGAAGACCACGTCTCCATGGCGACGCACGGCGCGCTCAGGCTCCTGCGCATGCTCGCCAACACGGAGGGCATCATCGCGATCGAACTCTTGGCCGCGGCCGACGGCATCGACTTCCGCCGCCCGCTCAAGACGTCACAGCCGCTCGAACAGGCGTTTGCCGCGATCCGCGCAAAAGTGGCGCGCCGGCGCGAGGATCGCGTGTTCGGGCCCGACATCGAGGCGGTGCGCGCGCTGATCGAGGCCGGAACGCTGTCACCGCTGGTCGGACCGCTGCTCTAGGCTTTGGCGAAGCCGCGCGGGCTTGCTATCTAGCTTCGAGATGCGCCCGCAACCGGCCTTCCGAGGATTCCCCTGAGCGAACCTGCCGCGTCCAACGGCAAGCGCCGTCCGCTGATCCCGATCTCGCTTGCGCTCGCGGGCGGAACCGCGCTGCTCGTGCTGCTCTCCGTCGGCCTCGTGCTGGCGATGAACTTCTGGACCGGCACGCGCAACACCCGCGACCTCGTGCGCGAGAAGGCGGGCCTCATCATCGACACCCTCGATATGGCGGTGACCGACAACCTGGCGCCGGCGCAATTCGACGCGGAGTACCTCGCCAAGGTGCTCGTCGAGCGCTTCGACAGCAACCCGCCCGCGATCGACTACCTCGAGCCGCTGCTCGTCGGCGCGCTGGCGGCGACGCCGCAGATCGACAGCGTGCAGTTCACGACCGACACCTACGAGCAGTTCATCACGGTGCGCGACGACACGGGCCACATCCGGTTCGAGCATCACACCGAGGTCGACGACCTGTTGCGCAAGGCGGTGGATGCGGCGCGCGGCCAGGCCAATCCGTACTGGTGGCAACCCGTCTACGTCGAGCGCGTGCACGACACGTTCATCTCGTTCCACGCGCCGGTGGTCGTGAAGGGCGTGTACCGCGGCGTGGTCATCGCGGCGGTCAGCATGGCCAGCGTCTCGAAGCTCACCTCGGACCTCTCGGCGAAGCAGGGCATGACGGCGTTCGTGCTCTCGGGCGACCGGGTGCTCGGCCACTACATGCTCGCGGGCAGCACGCGCAACGTGTCGCAGAGCAATCCGACCGTGACACGGGACGAACTCGGCGACGACGTCCTGAAGGGCCTCGGCAAGGCGACCGACATCGACATATTTCGCGGCAAGCTTCCGGAAGGGGTGTCCGTGAAGGCCGTGCCGCAGGTGCGCGGCATGGACTGGGTGGTCATCACCAAGCCGATGCCCCAGTTCGGCGCGCTCGACCTCACGATCGGCACCTACATCGACGCCCCGACACTCGCCGTGGAATTCGACCGCATGCTGCGATCGGGCCTCGTCGGACTCGGAGCGCTGCTCCTCAGCGTGCTGCTGGCTATATGGGCCGGCCGGCGCATAGCGCAGCCGATCCAGGAGCTCGCGACCCAGGCGGTGAAGGTCGGCGACCTCGACTTCGACCAGGTGCCGCGCATTCCCGGCAGCTCGCTCAAGGAACTCGACGAGCAGGCCCGCTCCTTCAACACGATGATCGAGGCGCTGCGCTGGTTCGAGCGATACGTTCCGAAGAAGCTCGTGCGCCGGATCGTCTCCTCCGAGGAGACCGAGTTCCATTCGGAATCGCGCCTCGCCACCGTCTGCTTCACCGATATCGCCGGCTACACGCACATGACGGAGCACCTGTCGCCGGCCGCGACCGCCGACCTGCTCAACCGCCACTTCGGCCTCCTCGCCGAGTGCATCGAGGAGCACGATGGCCTCGTCGACAAGTACATGGGCGACGGGATGATGGCGTTCTGGCTCGCCCCTGAAGGCGACGGCGCGGAGACGGTGAAGCGCGCCCGGTCGGCGGCGCTCGCGATGGCGGCGGCGATCGAGCGCGACAACCGGGCCCGCGTCGCCTCAGGCGAGCCGGCGATCCAGGTGCGGATCGGGCTGCACTCGGGGCCGGTGATCGTCGGCAACATCGGGTCGCCCGGGCGGATCAACTACACGGTTGTCGGCGCAACGGTAAACGTCGCGCAGCGCCTCGAGCAGTTCGCGCGGGGCCATGCGACCGAGGGGCACGACGTGACGATCGTCGCGAGCGGCGCAACGGCGCGGTTTCTCGATCCGCAGACGTACGAGCCGCTCGGCAAGCACCGCGTACGCGGGCTCACCGGCTCGCTCGAGGTCGTGCGCCTGAAGCAGAAGCCGCGGGCGGCCTGATCAGCCGAGCTTGCCCGCCTTCTCCAGCCATTCGACGATCTCGACGGCGCAGTCTTCCGCCGAGCGCGTCGAGGTGTCGAGCCGCAGTTCCGGGTTCTCCGGCGGCTCGTAGGGCGAGGAGATGCCGGTGAAGTTGGCGATCTCGCCGCGACGTGCCTTGGCGTAGAGGCCCTTCGGGTCGCGCTGTTCGGCAACCGCGAGCGGCGTCTCGACGTAGACCTCCACGAACTCGCCCTCCTGCACCAGTTCGCGCGCCATCAGGCGCTCGGAGCGGAACGGCGAGATGAAAGAGACCAGCACGATCAGCCCGGCGTCGACCATGAGGCGCGACACTTCGGCAACGCGGCGGATGTTCTCCACCCGGTCGGCGTCGGTGAAGCCGAGGTCGCGGTTCAGTCCGTGGCGCACGTTGTCGCCGTCGAGCAGGTACGTCATGCGCCCGAGCGCATGCAGCCGCTTCTCGACGAGGTTGGCGATCGTCGACTTGCCGGCGCCGGAGAGGCCGGTGAACCACAGCACGCAGGGCGACTGCCGGAACAGCGCGGCGCGCGCCTCCTTGTTCACGTCGAGTGCCTGCCAGTGGATGTTCGAGGCGCGGCGCAACGCGAAGTGCACGAGCCCCATGCCCACCGTGTTGTTGGTGAACCGGTCGATCACGATGAAGCCGCCGAGGTCCCGGTTCTCCGCATACGGCGCAAACGCGATCTCGGCATCGAGGCTCAGGTTGCAGACGCCGATCTCGTTGAGTTCCAGCGTGCGAGCCGCAACGTGCTCCAGCGTGTTGACGTTCACCTTGTACTTCGGCTGCGCGATCGCGCCCGTCACCGTGCGGGTGCCGATCTTGATGAGGTACGGGCGGCCGGGCAGCATCGGCTCGTCGCCCATCCACAGGATCTGCGTTTCGAACTGGTCGGCCACCGCAAGCGGGTGGCGCGCCGCGCACACCACCGTACCGCGGCTCGCGTCGACCTCGTCGGCAAACGTCAGCGTCACCGACTGGCCGGCGATCGCCGCCTCGAGGTCGCCGTCGTAGGTGACGATGCGGGCGACCGTCGTTTCGCGCGCCGAGGGCAGGATCTTCACGCGATCGCCGGGCTTGATCTCGCCGCTGGCGATGAGGCCGCTCACGCCGCGGAACGACTGGTCGGGCCGCGAGGCGAGCTGCACCGGCATCCGGAACGGCTGCGCCACGGTCTCGTCGGTGATCGCCACCGTCTCGAGGTGGTCGAGGAGCGTCGGCCCCGTGTACCAGGGCATGGCGCGGCTCGCCTCGACGATGTTGTCACCTTTCAGCGCCGAGACCGGGACGCAGGTGACGGCGGTGACGCCGAGGCTTGCCGCGAACGCGCGATACTCGGCCTCGATCGCCTTGAACACCGCCTCGTCGTAGCCGACGAGGTCCATCTTGTTCACGGCCAGCACCAGGTGCTTCAGGCCCAGCAGCGTCACGATGTAGGTGTGCCGCCGCGTCTGCGTCAGCACGCCCTTGCGCGCGTCGGCGAGGATGATCGCGAGGTCGGCGGTCGAGGCGCCGGTCGCCATGTTGCGCGTGTACTGCTCGTGGCCCGGCGTGTCGGCGACGATGAACTTGCGCCGCTCGGTGGTGAACGCGCGGTAGGCGACGTCGATGGTGATGCCCTGCTCGCGCTCGGCGGCTAGCCCGTCGACGAGCAGCGCGAAGTCGAGGTCGCCGCCCTGCGTGCCGACCTTCTTCGAATCCGATTCGAGCGCTGCGAGATGGTCCTCGAAGATCAGCTTCGATTCGTAGAGCAGGCGGCCGATCAGCGTCGACTTGCCGTCGTCGACGCTGCCGCACGTAATGAACCTGAGGAGGTCCTTCGATTCCTGCGCGGCGAGGTAGTCCTCGACGCTTTCCGTCGTCGGGTCGAGCCGGCGCATCAGAAGTATCCCTCCTGCTTCTTCTTCTCCATCGACGCCGACTGGTCGTGGTCGATGACGCGGCCCTGCCGCTCGGACGACGTCGTCACCAGCATCTCCTCGATGATCTCGAGGAGGTTCGACGCCCCGCTCTCGACCGCGCCGGTCAGCGGATAGCAGCCGAGCGTGCGGAACCGGATCGTGCGCATCTGCGGCCGCTCGTCCTCGCGCAGCGGCATGCGGTCGTCGTCGACCATGATGAGCTGGCCTTCGCGCTCGACCACCGGGCGCTCGGCGGCGAAATAGAGCGGCACGATCGGGATGCCCTCGCGGTGGATGTACTGCCACACGTCGAGCTCGGTCCAGTTCGACAGCGGGAACACGCGGATCGATTCACCGGGCGACTTGCGCGCGTTGTAGAGCCGCCAGAGCTCGGGGCGCTGGTTCTTCGGGTCCCAGCGGTGCTGGCGGGACCGGAACGAGAAGACGCGCTCCTTGGCGCGGGACTTCTCCTCGTCGCGCCGCGCCCCGCCGAACGCCGCGTCGAAACCGTAGGCATCGAGCGCCTGCTTCAGGGCATCGGTCTTCATGATCTGGGTGTGGAGGGCCGATCCGTGCGTGAACGGATTGACGTTCTGGGCGAGCCCCTCCGGGTTGGTGTGGACAAGGAGCTCGAGGCCCAGCTCCCGCGCGGTCCTGTCGCGGAAGGCGATCATCTCGCGGAACTTCCAGGTGGTGTCGACGTGGAGCAGCGGAAACGGCGGCTTTCCGGGATGGAACGCCTTCATGGCAAGGTGCAGCATCACGGCCGAGTCCTTGCCGATCGAATAGAGCATCACCGGCTTCTCGCACTCCGCCACCACCTCGCGGATGATGTGGATCGATTCCGCCTCGAGCGCGTCGAGGTGCGTCAGGCCGATTGCAGGGGCAGCTTTGGTCATGCCAGTGTCGTTTCCGGTTCGGGCCGCGACTTATCGGAGAAGGCGGCGGCGAAAGTCAATTCCGGAGCTTGGACGGGCGTGAAGGCGGGCGGATCGACGAAACTGGGCATGGCGGACGCGGAGCGGTCGGCCCTCAAGGCCCCGGCGGAACGCCAGCCTGCGCGGCAGGCATCCGGCGCCCAGCAGCCCGCGCGGCTCGACCAGGACCCGCATGCGAACGCTCCGGACGGGCGCCTCCTGGAGCAGTCCATCGGGCGGGAAGTGAAGGTGTTCCGCGAGAAGATGGGCCTCACCATCGCCGAGCTTGCGAAGTCGTCCGGCATCTCGGCCGGCATGCTGTCGAAGATCGAGAACGGCTCGACCTCGCCCTCGCTCGCCTCGCTCCAGGCGCTGTCGCGGGCCTTGAGCGTGCCGGTGACGGCGCTGTTCCGCTCCTACGAGCAGACGCACGAGGCGACCTTCGTCAAGGCAGGCGAAGGTCTCACCATCGAGCGGCGCGGCACGCGCGCCGGCCACCAGTACCAGCTCCTCGGCCACACGCCGCACGGCTCGCTCGCGGTCGAGCCCTACCTCATCACGCTCACCGAGCAGTCGGACGTGTTTCCGATCTTCCAGCACGCGGGTCTCGAGTTCCTCTACATGCTGGAAGGCGAGGTGGTGTACCGCCACGGCGGCAAGACCTACACGATGACGCCGGGCGACGCCCTGTTCTTCGACGCCCAGGCGCCTCACGGGCCGGAAGAGCTGCGCAAGCTGCCGATCCGCTTCCTCTCCGTCATCTCCTACGTGCGCGAGACGCGGTGAGCGGCTGTAGCGCCGATTGTTTCAGCGACCGAAGTCGAGGTTCTGTGGCGTGTCGTGCGCTTGTGGAAGGGTCGCCAACTTGAGGCTGCCTGCATTGCCAGCGCGCCCATGTGTTGGATGAGAAAAACAAGGGCGAAGGGCGTGTTCACCATCGCTTTTCGCGCGCAGGCGGCAGGTCACGCCGGACCAGACTCAACCATACGCAGAGGTTGTATCCTGTCAATGATTCGCCGGGTCCGTCTTGGGAGCGCGGCGTCGAGGAAGATTGAGCCGTGACCCCGCAGGACATCCTTCGCAAGACATTCGGCTACGAGAGCTTCCGGCCCGGCCAGGAGGCGATCGTCACAACCTTGCTCGAAGGCAAGAACGTGCTGGCCGTGATGCCCACCGGCTCCGGCAAGTCGCTGTGCTACCAGGTGCCGGCGCTGGCGCGGGGCGGGCTCGGCATCGTGGTCTCGCCGCTGGTGGCACTGATGCAGGACCAGGTGGCGGCATTGAAGCTTGCAGGGGTCGCCGCCGAGACGATCAACTCGGGAGCAAGCCGCGAGGAGAACGTCGCGATCTGGCGGCGCGTGGCGGCGGGGGAGGTGAAGCTCCTCTACCTGTCGCCCGAGCGGCTCATGACAGACCGGATGATCGCGGCGCTCTCGAAGCTCCCGGTCACGCTCATCGCCATCGACGAGGCGCATTGCATTTCGCAGTGGGGGCCGTCCTTCCGGCCCGAATACGACATGCTGCAGAGCCTGCGCGAGGCCTTTCCCGGCGTGCCCATCGGTGCCTTCACCGCGACGGCGGACGAGGCGACGCGACGCGATATCGTGGGCAAGATCTTCGGCGGCAGGGCGGAGGTCTATGTCGCGGGTTTCGACCGGCCGAACATCCATCTGGCAGTTGCGCCGAAATCCAATGCCAGGCAGCAGCTGCTCGACTTCCTCGACGGGCGCGAGGGGCAGTCCGGAATCGTCTATGCACTGTCGCGCAAGTCGACGGAGGAGCTCGCCGCCTTCCTCGTCTCCAAGGGCCGCCGCGCCATCGCCTATCACGCCGGCATGAGCGCGGAGGACCGGGCCGAGGCGCAGAACGTGTTCATGACGGAGAAGGGCATCATTGTCTGCGCCACGATCGCCTTCGGCATGGGCATCGACAAGCCGGACGTGCGCTTCGTCTTCCATGCCGACCTGCCGTCTTCGCTCGACGCCTACTATCAGGAGATCGGCCGCGCGGGCCGCGACGGGAATCCCGCGGATGCCCGCATGGTCTACGGCCTCGCCGACATCCAGCTGCGCCGCCGCTTCATCGACCAGGAAGAGGGCGGCGACGAGCGGCGGAGGCGGGAACACAAGCGGCTGGACGCGCTGGTCGCCTATTGCGAGGCGCCGGAATGTCGCCGCCAGAACCTGCTCTTCTACTTCGGCGAGGAGTCGGAGCCCTGCGGCAATTGCGACGTTTGTCTTGATCCGGTGCATCTTGTCGACGGCACGGCGGAAGCGCTTTGGGTCATCGAGGCGGTGAAGGCCACCGGCCAGCGCTTCGGGGCCTCTCACCTGGCCGACATACTCGCGGGCAAGGTCAACGAGCGCGCCGAGGCGCTTCGCCACACGCAGCTTCCGGTGTTCGGCATCGGCAGGGCGCAGGGGCGGCAGCACTGGCAATCGATGATCCGGCAGATGGTGGGCGCAGGCCACCTGGCCATCGACGTCGCAGGCTTTGGCGGCCTATCGGTCTCGCCCAAGGGTGTGGCATTGGCGCGCGGTGAGGGGGTTTTCCGCTACCGGCAAGACCCGGTGCGGTCCTCGAAGGAGCGCACGCGCCGGGCCGCGCCGGCCACGGAATCAGTGGGTGTGTCGGAGGAGCTCTTGCAACGCCTCAAGACACTGCGCGCAAGGCTTGCCCGCGACCGCAAGGTGCCCGCCTACGTGATTTTCACCGACCGCACGCTGATCGACATGGCGGCCAAGCGCCCGCTGACCCGCTGGGACTTCGGCGAGGTGCACGGGGTGGGCGAATCGAAGCTGCAGCAATTTGCGGAAGGCTTCCTCGCCGAGATCCGCGGCTTCATCGAAATGCAAGCCGGCTCTAAATCCCACACCGGCTGACGGGCCCAACTGCGCCTGAAAAAGGGTACCTAAGTTCGGCCTAAGCAGAGCGTGGTCTTACGAAAGCAACAAAAGGCTTTCGGGCTGCCATGATCTCCACAAGTCCTTTGTCTTCGCCTCTGACCTTCCTCCGGCGTCAACTGGAGCGGCTGGGCGAGAAGATCGAGTTCCACTGCGACCCCTGCGATCGCACCTCGTCGCCGGTTCATGAAATCGCCATCGTGGCGATCGTGAAGAACGAGGCTCGGAACCTCGAGGAATGGATCGAGTTTCACGACGTCGTCGGCGTGAGCCACTTCTACATCTACGACAACGGCAGCACCGACGACACCGCCGCGGTGCTCGCGCCGTACGTCCGCCGCGGCCTGGTGACGTATCAGCCCTGGCCCGACTTCTCTTCCTGGAACGGACAATGCGCGGCCTATGCCCACGCGGTGCAGTGCTACCGGCAGCTCGTACGGTGGATGGTCTTCCTCGATGCCGACGAGTTCATGTTCCCGCGGTCGGGTTCGCTTCAGGCCGCGCTGTCGAATCACGCCGGCTGCGCCTCGATCCGGTTGCCCTGGCGGTGCTTCGGGCATTCGGGGCACCGGCGCCGACCGCCGGGCCTCGTCATCGAGAATTTCACCGAACGCTGCGCCAGCGCCGACCCCGCCGTGCGCAAGGTCAAGTCGATCGTCGACCCCTGCAAGGTCGAGACGATCCACGTGCACGCCGCCGTCGTGGCGGGCGACGCGGTAAACATCGCCGACGACATCCTGCTCAATCACTACGTGCTCAAGTCGGAGGAAGACTTCGAGGCAAAGCTTCGCCGCGGTTATCGCTACAAGGGCAGCGGCACAAGCCAGCGCCGCCGCCGCCGGCTCGAACATCTCCGGGACCTCGTCGAGTCCGACACGACGGAAGATCTCGAGATCGCGCGCTACGTGCAAAAGGTGAAGCACAACATCTGGCTGAAGTCGCGACCGAAGCCGGTTCTGCTTGCCGCAGCGGGTGCCTGACCCATGACCCTGTCCGCATACTCCTTTCCGAAGCCGTCGACTCCTGGGCGGATACTTGGCGGCCTGACGGAGCTATTGCACCGCACGCTTCAGCGCCGCGGCGGGCCGAAGCAGATTCCGCTTCCTCCGGTCGTCGGGCGCGCGCGGGAGGGCGTCACGATTGTTGCCATTTTCCGCGACGAGGCGAGCTACCTCGCCGAATGGATCGAGTTCCACCTGGTCGTGGGCGTCACGCACCTTGTGCTCTACGACAACGGTTCGACTGACGACAGCCTCACCGTGCTCGAACCCTACGTGCGCCAGGGCCTGGTGACGGTGATTCCCTGGCGGGCGTTCGCTCGCGACGTGAACGTGCAGCGGCTTGCCTATGCCCATGCAGTCGCGAACTTTGCGTCGCAAGCCGCCTGGATGGCGTTCATCGACGTGGACGAGTTCCTCTTCTCCGAAAAGCGGCGATCGCTTCCCGATGCACTCGGCGCCTACGCCGATGCCGCGGCGCTTTACGTGCCGCGCTACGAGTTCGGTCCTTCCGGCTGCAAGAAGCGACCCGCGGGCCTTGTCACGGAGAGCTACACGCACCGCGCCACCTGGGGCGAGCCGACCGTCAAGTCGATCGTGCGCCCCCACCTCGTGACGTCCGTCGGCACCCATCACACGCACGTCAACGGTCGTGAGCGGACCATCGGCACGGCCGCGCACGACTTGCGGATCAACCACTACTTCACGAAGTCGGAGGCCGAGTTCGAGGCAAAACTCCGGCGCGGCTGGCCGCAGGGGGCATCCTGCAAGCTCGACCCGAAATGGGAGCTTTACGAGCAGGTGACCCGGAACACCGTCGGCGACGCCGCTGCGCTGCCGATCGCGAAAGCAGTCGCCGACCGCCTCCTGCGTTGATCCGCCGCGCCTTCTTTCCCGTTCACGGCATCGGGAACGGACGGAGGCTGGAACAGAACCATGGTCGCGTTGATCTTGACGGTGTGCGCTCTAGCGAACCCGGCGGACTGCAAGGAAGAGATCATCCCGCTCGAGGGCGTCGCCATCACGCGCTGCATGCTGAATGCCCAGCCGGTGATGGAGGAGTGGTCGCAGTCGCACCCCAAGTGGCGCATCGCGCAGTGGAAGTGCGGCAACCCCGATCAGGGCAAGAAGATCTAGCTTATCCCGGACGTCCGCTCGCGGCTCGGCGCATGGCCGAACGCGGCGCTGTAGAGGCGCGAGAAGTGGCTCGCGCTGGCAAAGCCCGCGGCGAGCGCCACTTCCGTCACCGGCAGCGTCGTCTGGACCAGCAGGTCGCGTGCCCGCTCGAGCCGGATCGCGCGGTAATGCTCGGCGAATGTCGTCTGCATGTGGGTGCGGAACAGCCGGTCGAGCTGCCGTGTCGAGATCCCGGCGTGGCGTGCGACGGCGGCACGTGACGCGGTTTCGCCGATGTGGCCTTCCATGAATTCCAGCGCCGAGACGAGCTGGCGGCTGAAGACGCCGTAGCGCTCGATCAGCGAGGCACGCTGGGCGCCTCCCGGCGGACGGATGTCCGTGTGGAGGAACCAGTCGCTGACGCGGCGCGCAAACGCCTCGCCCATCCGCTCGGCGATCAGCGCGTGCATCATGTCGAGCGGCGCAATGCCGCCCGCGCACGTCAGCCGATCACCGTCGATCACGTAGAGCGAGCGCGTGAGGAGGAGGTCCGGGTGGCTCTCGGCGAGCGCTGGCGCGTGTTCCCAGTGCACGGTCATGCGGCGGCCCTGCATGAGGCCGGCACGGGCCAGCAGATAGGGTCCGCCGGAGACGCCCGCGATCCGCAGGCCCTTGCGGGCGAGCGAGCGGAGCCAGGCGAAGGTGGCGCGGTCCCGGAACTCGGCCGGGTTGCCGGCGGCGCACACGATCAGCATGTCGAGATCGATCCGGTCGCCGACCTGCGTGTCCGACGGCACGATCGCTCCGGCCGAGGACGTTGCTGGCCGCCCGTCGACGGTGATCGCTACCCACCGGTAGAGAGTCCGGCCGGATATGACGTTGGCCGCGCGCAGCGGCTCGACCGCGGCGGCGTAGGACATCAGCGCGAAGCCCGGCACGAGCAGGAAGCCGATCGTCTCGACGGTGTCGTCTGAGCGCCTTGCCATCCGGCGAACCTACTCCGCCCGGCCGTCAGGCTCAATACGACAAGAAAGCGGCGTTGATGGACAAGCCGGCGCGTATGCGCCGCGCGAGAAGGAACGCTCCTGCCCCGTGTCGAACGAGCCTCGACCTCATGCGCTACAACGTCTTCAACCTCGCCCGCAACGCGCTCAACGGCCACAAGAGCTGGGCGCCGGCCTGGCGCGATCCTGCGCCGAAGCCCGCCTACGACGTGATCATCGTCGGTGGCGGCGGCCACGGCCTCTCGACCGCCTACTACCTCGCCAAGGAGCACGGCATCACCAACGTGGCGGTGCTCGAGAAGGGCTGGCTCGGCTCCGGCAACATCGGCCGCAACACGACGATCATCCGCTCGAACTACCTGCTCCCCGGCAACAATCCCTTCTACGAGAAGTCGATGCAGCTGTGGGAAGGGCTCGAGCAGGACTTCAACTTCAACGCCATGGTCTCGCAGCGCGGCGTGATCAACCTCTACCATTCGGACGGCCAGCGCGACGCCTTCACACGGCGCGGCAACTCGATGCAGCTCCTCGGCGTCGGCGGCGAACTCCTCGACAAGGAGCAGCTGCGCGCCATGGTGCCGTTCCTCGATTTCGACAACGGCCGCTTCCCGATCATGGGCGGGCTGTTGCAGCGCCGTGGCGGCACGGTGCGCCACGACGCGGTGGCGTGGGGCTACGCCCGCGGCGCCGACCAGCGCGGCGTCGACATCATCCAGAACTGCGAAGTGACCGGCATCCGCATCGAGCAGGGGAAGGTGAAGGGCGTCGAGACCAATCGCGGCTACATCGCCTGCAAGAAGCTCGGCCTCGCCGCCGCCGGCAACTCGACGGACGTCGCCACCATGGCGGGCCTGCGCCTGCCGATCGAGAGCCACGTGCTGCAGGCGTTCGTCTCGGAAGGCCTGAAGCCGTGGATCGACAACGTGGTGACGTTCGGCGTCGGCCACTTCTACATTTCGCAGTCGGACAAGGGCGGCCTGGTGTTCGGCGGCGACATCGACGGTTACAACTCGTATGCGCGCCGCGGCAACCTGCCGACCGTCGAGCACGTGTTCGAGGCCGGCGTGTCGATGATCCCGGCGCTGTCGCGCACCCGCGTGCTGCGTTCCTGGGGCGGCATCATGGACATGTCGATGGACGGCTCGCCGATCATCGACAAGACGGACATCGACGGGCTCTACCTCAACTGCGGCTGGTGCTACGGCGGCTTCAAGGCGACGCCCGCCTCGGGCTGGTGCTTCGCCTACACGATCGCGAAGAACGAGCTGCACGAATACAACAGCGCCTACCGCCTCGACCGGTTCCGCCGCGGCTACGTTCTCGACGAGGGCGGCCGCGGCGCCCAGCCCAACCTGCACTGAAAGCGAAACGCCCATGCTCATCCGATGCCCGCACTGCGGCGACCGGCTGTCCGAGGAGTTCACCGATCTCGGCGACGCCACCAAGATCCGCCCCACCTCGAATGATCCGTCCACGATGGATCAGTGGTTCGATTACGTCTTCATCCGCGACAACCCGAAGGGTCGCCACCGCGAGTACTTCCAGCACACCGGCGGCTGCCGCGCCTGGCTGGTCGTCGAGCGCGATACCGTGACGCACGAGATCTACAACGTCGAGGACGCCCGCACCGGCAATCCGCGCGTGCGTGCCGAAGCGGCAGCGCCGAAGGCGAAGCGGGTGCGCGCATGACGAGCTTCCGTCTTCCCGCGGGCGGCCTGATCGACCGGTCGCAGGCGCTGAACTTCACCTTCGACGGCAAGGCCTTCACGGGCCACCCGGGCGATACGCTGGCTTCCGCGCTGATGGGCGCGGGCGTCACGCTGATGGGCCGCAGCTTCAAGTACCACCGTCCGCGCGGACCGGTCACGGCCGGCTCCTCCGAGCCGAACGCGCTGATGGAGATCGGCGAGGGCGCGCGCGTCGACCCGAACACCAGAGCCACCATGGTGGAGCTTTACGAGGGGCTCGTCGCGCGCAGCCAGAACCGCTGGCCGTCGCTCGACTTCGACCTCGGCGCGGTGAACTCGCTCGGCGCGGCGTTCTTCGCGGCGGGCTTCTACTACAAGACCTTCATGTGGCCGAAGAGCTTCTGGGAGAAGATCTACGAGCCCATCATTCGCCGCGCCGCAGGTCTCGGCCGCGCCTCGCACGAACCCGACCCCGACCGTTACGAGAAGGCCTACCTCAACTGTGACGTGCTGGTGATCGGCTCGGGGCCTTCGGGTCTCATGGCTGCGCTCGCCGCCGCCCGCTCCGGCGCGCGCGTCGTCGTCTGCGACGAGCACGCGATGCTCGGCGGCTCGCTCCTCACCGAACGCGAGGAGATCGACAACGGCGACGGCGTGGCGTTCGCCACCGAGGTGCTGGCGGAACTCTCGACCTACCCCGACGTGACCCTGATGCCGCGTACGACCGTGTTTGGCTGGTACGACGGCAACGTGTTCGGCGCGCTCGAACGCGTCAACAAGCACGTCGCGGTCGTTCCCGAGCACGAGCCGGTCGAGCGCTACTGGCGCATCGTCGCGCGGCAGGCGATCCTCGCCGCCGGCGCCGAGGAGCGTCCGTTGGTGTTCGGCGGCAATGACCGTCCGGGCGTGATGCAGGCGCAGGCCGTCCGCACCTGGGTGAACCGGTTCGCGGTGAGCCCCGGCAAGAGCGCGGTGGTATTCACCAACAACTCGTCGGGGTACCGCACCGCGCGGGACCTTGAGGCCGCGGGCATCCACGTCGAGGCGGTGTTCGACAGCCGCGCCGACGCGCCGAAGACCGACGCCGGGGGCGCCGCCGTGGTCACCGGCGCGAAGCTCACCGACGTGCAGGGCGGCAAGAAGGGCGTCAGCGGCGTCTCGTTCACGCGCGGCTCGGGTGAAGAGCACGCACACGCGGACTTCGTCGCGATGTCGGGCGGATGGAGCCCGATCGTGCACCTCGCCTGCCACAAGGGCGGCAAGCCGCAGTGGGACCAGAAGCTTGCGGCGTTCGTGCCGCCGCGCAACACGCCCGGCATCGAGGCGGTGGGTTCTGCGGCCGGGATCTTCCCGCTGTCGGCCGTGCTCGAAAGCGGCGCGGCGGCGGGTGTGACCGCGGCGACCACGCTCGGCTTCCGGGCGAAGACGCCGTCGATCCCGAAAGTGCGCGACGATGCTCCGTATGCGGTGACGCCGCTGTGGTGGGTGAAGGAATCGACCGGCAAGGCGTTCCTCGACTACCAGAACGACGTGACGGCGAAGGACATTCCGCTCGCCGCCCGCGAGGGCTACTCCGACGTCGAGCTCGCCAAGCGCTACACGACGAACGGCATGGCGACCGACCAGGGCAAGTTGTCCAACATCAACGCCATCGGCATCCTCGCCGAAGCCACCGGCAAGACGCCGGCCGAGGTCGGCACCACGACGTTCCGGCCGTTCTACACGCCGGTGACGTTCGGTGCGTTCGTCGGCCCGCTGCGCGGCAAGCACTTCCAGCCGGTCCGCAAGACGCCGCTGCACGCCTGGTGCGAGGAGAACGGCGCGGTGTTCATGGAGGCCGGCCAGTGGCTGCGCTCGGCCTGGTTCCCGAAGGCCGGCGAGGACTGGCGCGCCTCCGCCGACCGCGAGGTGCGCGCGGTGCGCGGCAGCGTCGGCATCTGTGACGTCTCCACGCTCGGCAAGATCGACGTGCAGGGCCCCGACGCCGGCATCCTGCTCGACCGGCTCTACACCAACACGTTCTCGACGCTGCCCGTCGGCAAGGCGCGCTATGGCCTGATGCTGCGCGAGGACGGCTTCCTCTTCGACGACGGCACGACGAGCCGGCTCGCCGACGACCACTACTTCATGACGACCACCACCGCGAACGCCGGCCGGGTGATGTCGCACATCGAGTTCTGCCACCAGGCTCTGTGGCCGGAACTCGACGTGCAGTACGTTTCGGTCACCGAGCAGTGGGCGCAGATGGCGGTCGCCGGGCCGAACGCGCGCCGCGTGCTCGAGCAGGTGATCGCCGAGGACATTTCCGACGCGTCGCTGCCCTACATCGGCGTCCTGCCGGTGACGGTGATCGGCGGCGTGAAGGGCCGGCTCTTCCGCATCTCGTTCTCGGGCGAACTCGCCTACGAGCTGTCGGTGCCCGCCGACTATGGCTCGGCGGTGGCACGCGCGATCCAGCACGCGGGCCAGCCGTTCGGCATCGTTCCCTACGGCGTCGAAGCGCTGTCGATGATGCGCGTCGAGAAGGGCCACGTCGCGGGCGGCGAACTCAACGGCATGACGACGCCGGCCGACCTCGGCCTCGGCAAGATGGTCTCGACCAAGAAGGACTTCATCGGCCGCATGATGGGCCTGCGCGAAGGCATGGTGGACAGGAACCGCCAGGTGCTCGTCGGCCTGCAGCCGCTCGATCCCTCCGACCGCTTCCGCGCCGGTTCCCACATCCTCAAGGTGGGCGACACGCCCTCGCTCGCCGCCGACCAGGGCTACGTGACCTCGTCCTCATGGTCGCCGATGCTCGACAGCTGGATCGGGCTCGCCCTGATCGAGCGCGGGCGTGAGCGCATCGGCGAGGTGGTCGTCTGCTACGACGGCCTGCGCAACGTGAACGTCCGGGCACGGATCACCGACACCTGCTTCTTCGACAGGGAGCACAAGCGACTCCATGGCTAAATCACCCGCCGCCCAGAAGGCCGCCCCCGCCCCCTCGGCTCCCGTCCGGATCGCCGATCCGGGCCTCGCGCGGGCCAACGTGCTCGCCCACGACGCCGTGCCCGGCCGCTACGGCGCCGTCCGCGACGGCGGACCCGGCGTCACGCTCAGCGTGCGCCACCCGTTGTCGATCGTCACCGTGATCGCGCGGAAGGGAAAGCTCGCCGCGCTCGACGAGGCGCTGCGCGGCTGGCTCGGAAAGACCACGCCCGGGCCGAACCGGACCGCGACGGGCAAGGGCGTCACGATCGCCTGGGCCGCCCCCGAGCAGTGGTTCCTGGTCGCCGAGGGCAGGGTCGACGGCGCGCTCTACGCGGACGCCCAGGCGCGGCTTCAGGGCCTCGCCTCGGTGAGCGACCAGGGCCACGGCCGCATCGTCATCCGCCTGTCGGGGCCGAAGGCGCGCGCGGTGCTCGCCAAAGGCACGGCGGTCGACTTCCATCCCCGCAGCTTTGGCCCCGGCCAGTGCGCGGTGACGCAGATGGCGCACATCGGTGTCCACGTCACGCAGGTCGACGCCGACAGCTACGATCTGCAGATGTTCCGCGGCTTTTCGGAAGGCTGCTGGGAGTGGCTCACCGAGATGGCCGAGGAATACGGCTACGAGGTGCGCTGAGACCGGGCGCTTCCTCAGTCGCCCGGTCGTGTCGAGTGCTGCTTCGAGCGCGCGAGCTTACCCGCGAACCGCACGATCCGTTCGAGCGCCTCCTCGAGGATCGCATCGGGTACAGTCAGCCCGATGCGGATGTGACCTGCCCCGGCCGCGCCAAAGACTTCGCCCGGCATCACCGCCACGTTCTCATCGTCGAGCAGTTCGAGCGCGTACATTTCGCCCGTCAGCCCTGAACGCCGGACATCGACGAACACGAACATGCCGCCCTCGGGCATCCGGCAGGAGAGGCCCGGCTGGTTCGCGAGCGCATCGACGATCATCCGCGCGCGATGCTCGTAGGCGTCGCGCGCCGCCTTCACCTCGGCGAAGTCGTGCGTCAGTGCAAAGGCCGCCGCGTCCTGGATGAACGGGGGCGAACCGAACAGCATCACTTCGGCGATCGCCTGCAGCTTGTCGGTGAATTCGAGCGGGCCGATCGCCCAGCCGGCGCGGTAGCCCGTCATCGCGTGCGACTTCGACACCGACGACACCACCACCGTTCGATCGGCGAGATCGGGCACGTCGAACGGCGAGGCGAACGTGTGGCCGTCGAACACGAGGTCCGAGTAGACCTCGTCCGAAACGATCCACAGGTCGTGCTTGCGGCACACTGCGCCGATCGCCTCGATCTCGGCGCGCGTCAGCACCGCGCCGGTGGGGTTCGACGGGCTGTTGAGCAGCAGCACCCGGCTGCGCGGCGTGATCGCCCGTTCGAGCGCGGCGGGGGTCAGGTGAAAGCGGTCCGCCGGGTCGAGCTTCACTGGCACGAGCTTCGCGCCGGTCGAGGCGACGACACCGTCGTAGGTGACGTAGTAGGGCTCGGGCACCAGCACTTCGTCGCCCGCTTCGGCGAGCGTCATCATGCTCGCGTACAGCGCGGTCTGCGTGCCGGGCAGGAAGATGATCTGGTCGGGGCTCACGGGCTCGAGGCGGCGCGCGGAGTACTTCTTCGCCACCGCATCGAGGATGATGCGCTCGCCGCGCCCGTTCGAGTACTTCGTCCGGCCGGCCCGCAGCTGCTTCACGGCCTCGTCGATCACCGCGGCAGGCGGCGACACGTCGGGTTCGCCGATCGACAGGAACAGGACCTTCTCGCCGCGGCGGGCTTTCTCCTGGGCGCGGAAGTGCACGTGCCACTTCTCGGCGCCGAGACCGGCAAGGCGGTCGGTGACGGACGCATATCGCATGGCGCGCTTCTAGAGGATCGCCGGCCTCGCGTCGAGGGTCGGGTCCTCGCATTCGCATGGCTGACAGGCCGTGCGGACCTGCGCTACCGTCGCGCCCGCATGACCACACCAGACGCCATCGTGATCGGGGCCGGCGTCATCGGCGCCGCCACCACGCTCGAACTGCAGCGGGCGGGGTTCCGCACCCTCTGCCTCGACCGCAATCCCGCCGCGGGCTACGGCTCGACGTCGAGTTCCTGCGCCGTCATCCGCACGTTCTATTCGACGCTCGAAGGCTGCGCCTTCGCGCAGGAGGGCTACCACTACTGGAAGCGGTGGGGGGAGTATCTCGGCGTCGCAGACGAGCGCGGCCTCGTACGGTTTCACGAGACGGGTTGCCTCGTCATGAAGACGAAGGCGAACGACTTCCTGCGCCCGATGCTCGACCGCGTGGGGAAGGCCGGAATCCCCTTCGAAGAGTGGTCGGCGGCCGACATCGCGAGAAGGCTCCCGTTCCTCGACCTGCGCCTCTACGCGCCGCCGCGACGACCGGACGAAGAGGGATTCGGCGAGCCGACCGGGGGCAAGATCGCGGGCGCGGTGTACTTTCCGGAAGCCGGCTACGTGAGCGACCCGCAACTTGCGACCCACAACTTGCAGCGCGCGGCAGAAGCGGCAGGGGCGCGCTTCCGTTTCAACGCCGAAGTGACCTCGATCGCGAAGGACGCCGGCGGGCGCATCGCGGGCGTCGAGCTCGCAGGAGGCGAGCGGATCGCCGCGGCGATCGTCGTTAACGTCGCGGGGCCGCGCTCGGCGAAGGTGAACGCGCTTGCCGGCGCGCTCGCCGACATGAAGATCGCGACTCGGGCGCTGAAGCGCGAGGTGGCCCACGTCCCGGCGCCCGTGCCCGGCTACGAGACGAGCGGCATCGTGGTGTCCGATTCCGACATCGGCTGCTACTCGCGCCCCGAGACCGGGAACAAGATTCTGATCGGGTCGGAGGATCCGGCCTGCGACGTCCGCCAGTGGGTGGATTACGACACGTACGATCGTTCGTTTACGGAGCAGGTGCGCAACCAGGTGCTGCGCGCCGCCCAGCGCATTCCGTCGCTGCCGATCCCGAACGCGATCCAGGGCGTTGTCGACTGCTACGACGTATCCGACGACTGGATGCCGATCTACGACCGCTCCTGCGTGCCGGGGTTCTACATGGCGATCGGGACGAGCGGGAACCAGTTCAAGAACGCTGCGCTCAGCGGAGCCGTCATGGCAAAGCTGATCGCCGCGTGCGAGTCGGGCCGCGACCATGACCGCGCACCGGTCATGTATACCGGCCGCTACACCGGGCGCGCCTTCGACCTGTCGTTCTTCTCGCGGCTGCGCGACGTGAACAGGGCCAGCAGCTTTTCCGTACTCGGATGAGTTTTCATCCGTATTCGAACAATTAATTGTTTGTGTACGCATAAATTTGCGAAGAATTTGGCTGGCCGTCCAAACTCTCCCGCAAGAGGTCTCCGTCATTGTTTTGACGGTTGAACCGCAGAAAAGGGATGACGCGCCATGGCGCGTGCGACCATCGATAGGGATCTGCCGGCGGAGCCGGCGGTGGACGAGAAGCTTCAGGGCGAGCTGAAAGGCTGGCTCGGGGCAGGATCGTTCGAGGCATTGATCGACCAGTGCTGGAAGGACGCCGACCGCGTGATCGCAGATCTTGCCGACCTCGAACGCGCCAAGGCCCGCGAGAAGATGCGGGCGGCGGCGCACCAGCTGCGCGGGCTCGCCCTGAGTTTCGGCTACCCTAAGCTCGCCGGACTTGCCGGGCGGCTCGAAACGGCCTGCCAGAAGGCCGACGCCGACCTGCCGGCGACGTCCGACATCGAGGCGGCGGCCGTCGCCGCGCGCCTCGCCCAGGGCCGCCTCAGCTAGCGCGTCCCGTCCGGCCTTGAGAAAGGCCAACGGGTTTGGCATGGCTTCCCCGACGACATGCCTTCCGGGGAGACTTCCGCCATGGCCGCTGCATTGCCGCGCGTGACCTATTCCAACATCGGCGCCGACTTTTCGGCGCTCCACGCCTTTCTCGACGCGGAATTGCCGACATTCCGTACACGGATGCTCGGGCGCGCCTGGCCGAACATCGTCGCCGGCCGCCACGACGTATCTGGCCGCGCCTACGAGGTCGCTTGCCCGTTTGACCGCGACCTGCTCGTCGCCCGGCTCGTCGAGGCCGACAGGAAGGCGGTCGAGAGCGCGATCGCGGCCGCGAAGACGGCGCAGCCCGGCTGGGCAGCGACGCCCTGGCGCGAGCGGGTTGCCGTCATGCGCCGGTTCGCCCGCGAGATCGACGCGCGCAAGTACGAGCTCGGCATGGCCACGCTGTTCGAGGTCGGCAAGTCGCGCCTCGAGGCGATCGGCGAGGCGGAGGAGGCGGTCGACCTCGTCGACTGGTACTGCGACGAGATGGAGGCGAACGACGGATTTGCGCGCCAGATGCGCCGCGCCGTGCCCAACGAGGAGACGGTGTGCCGGCTCCTGCCGGTCGGCGTGTTCGCGGTGATCGCGCCGTTCAACTTCCCCGTCGCGCTCTCCTGCAACATGCTCGGCGCGTGCCTCGTTGCCGGCAACGCGGCGGTCTACAAGCCGTCGCCCCAGGCAGGCCTGTCCGCCACGCTCCTCATGGAAGCGGCGCGCGCGGCCGGCATCCCGGACGGTGTCGTCAACATGCTCAATGGCGAGCGAACCGGCGCGCTGCTCGTCGACGCCGAGGGAATCGACGGCATCGCCTTCACGGGCAGCCACGAGGTCGGCATGAAGATCTTCCGGAAGGTCGCGTCCGGTCCCTACGCGCGCCCCGTGCTGTGCGAGATGGGCGGCAAGAACCCGGCGTACGTCACCGCGAAGGCCGATCTCGACGTCGCCGCCGAAGGCGTCGTGCGTTCGGCGTTCGGCCTCCAGGGCGAGAAATGCTCGGCGCTGTCCGTCGCTTACGTCGAGCGTTCGGTCCACGACCGGTTCCTCGATCTCCTTGCCGAGCGCACGCGCGCGATCAAGGTGGGCAACCCCGAAGACAAGGCCGTGTTCGTCGGCCCGCTGATCGACGATGCGGCGGTCGAGCGGTTCGAGAAGGCGGCGAAGTCGGCGAGGCAGGCCGGCCGCATCGTCGTCGGCGGCAACCGGCTGCGGTCAGGGGCGTACGCCAACGGCCACTTCGTCGAGCCGACGATCGTCGCCGACCTTCCTGCCGACCACTGGCTGAACCGGGACGAACTGTTTCTCCCGTTCCTCTCGGTCCAGGCGTTCGACACGCTTCCCGAGGCGATCGCCCGCGGAAACAGCATCGTCTACGGCCTGACCGCCGGCATCTACACGAAGGACCAGGCCGAACTCGACCGGTTCCTGCAGACCGCGCAGGCTGGCGTGCTCTATGCCAACCGCCGGTCCGGGGCGACCACGGGCGCGTGGCCGGGCTTCCAGACGTTCTGCGGCTGGAAGGGGTCGGGCGTCGACAACAAGGGCGGCCTCGGCCCCTGGACGCTGCCGCGCTACATGCGCGAACAGAGTCTCACGCTGATGCATCCGCAACCCTGAGGGCGGGCACTTGCAGGGTCGCCACGGGAGAGGGTGGCGCTGTGGCAACGCGCCTCGAAGTGGTCTCTTTACAAAGGTTTGGCCCCGCGCCATGTGTATGGCGGTGCAACAAAACGGGCTTCGGCAAGCGACGGGTGCGGGAACCGGGGCTGGCAGGCGGCTTCGCTCAAGGCTGAACTCAAAGTTTTAGGAACAGATCGTTCGACGGTGCCCTGAGCGGGCTAAGGTTGGACGGTCGCGGGAACGTGGCGGATGGGTTTGACGCGGCGCGGTGTGTTTCGCGTGGTGAACGGTGCGTTGGCGCTGCTCGCCCTTTCGCCGTCTTTCGCCGAGAAAGCTGCTGCCCAGGCGATGGGCGATCCGCAACCCTTCCCCGACGATTACGTGGTGAGCCTTGCGCGCACGATGGCGGGCAAGGAGTTCGTGCCGCTGTCGTCCGACATGGACCCGCTCCTCGCCGACCTGACCTACGATGCCTACCGGTCGATCCGCTTCGATACCGGCCGGTCGATCTGGAAGGGTGATCCCGGTAACTTCTCGCTCGATCTGCTCCACACCGGCTTCGTGTTCCGCCAGCCGATCGACATCTATCTCGTCACGGGCAGCGAGCAGCGCCGCGTCGCGTACGATCCGACCCTGTTCGACTTCTCCGGCATCAAGGCGAACCCCGATCCGGCGCGCAAGGGCGCGGGCTACTCGGGCTTCAGGGTTCGCTATCCCCTGAACCAGCCGGACGTCGCCGACGAGTTCGCCGTGTTCCAGGGCGCGAGCTACTTCCGTGCGGTGGGCAAGGGCCAGCACTACGGCCTTTCCGCGCGCGGCCTCGCCATCGACACCGCCCAGCCGAAGGGCGAGGAGTTTCCGTTCTTCCGGGCGTTCTGGGTGCGCAAGCCCGAAGCCGGCGGCTCGGCTCTCGTCATCGATGCGCTACTCGATTCGAAGAGCGCCACCGGCGCCTACCGGTTCACGCTTCGCCCGGGCCAGACGACGCAGATCGACGTTGAACTAACGCTCTTCCCGCGCGTTGACATCGCGCACATCGGGTTTGCGCCGCTCACCAGCATGTTCCTGTTCGACGCCACCAACCGCAACCGGTTCGACGATTACCGTGACTCCGTTCACGACTCGGACGGTCTCGCGATGCTCACCGGCCGCGGCGAATGGCTGTGGCGGCCGCTCGCCAACCCCAAGACTCTGCAGATTTCGGCGTTCGTCGACCAGGGCCCGCGCGGGTTTGGCCTGATGCAGCGGAAACGCACCTATCAGGATTATCTCGACCTCGAGGCGCGTTACGAAATGCGCCCGAGCCTATGGGTCGAGCCCGTCGGCGACTGGGGCGCGGGCCACGTCGAACTCGTCGAGATCCCGTCGGGCTCGGAAGTGAACGACAACGTGGTCGTCTACTGGCGCCCGCGCGATCCGATCGCCAAGGGCACCGAGGTGCGCCAGACCTACCGGCTGCACTGGACCGACCGCTGGCCGCCGCCGGGCACGCCGCAGCCGGCGCAGACCCGTTCGAGCGCCGTCGGCCTGTCGCACCACACGGACGGGGACAACCGCCTGTTCGTGCTCGATTTCGCCGGCGGGAACCTTTCCGGCGACATTGCTGCCGAAGTTTCGACAGGACAGGGGCGTATCCTCAATGCGGTGACCCAGCCGAACCCGGAAATCGGGGGCATCCGGGTACACTTCGAACTTGATCCGCAGGGCGGCGACATGGCGGAACTCAGGGTCCGTCTCATTCGCGGCACCGAACCGGTATCGGAGACATGGCTGTACAGGTGGACCGCGTGATGCTTCGGGTGGTTCCCGGCGAGACCGAGGCGAAAGCCAAGGACGCCGTGTTCATGCCGCCCGAGTCGCCGCTGGCCATGCCGGTGCAGAACCTGAAGATGTGGCCGCCCGGCAAGGCAATCCGCTCCTGGCGACTGTCGAAGCGGGTGATGGCGGCGCGCCTCTTCGTTTTCGGCGCCGCCGCGGCGCTCACCGGCTGGGGCACCTACGAGATCTACCACGTCGTCGCCGTTACCGATGCGTCCTGGCTCCAGACGTTGTTCGCAACCCTTTTCGCGCTGACGTTCGCCTGGATCGCGTTCTCGTGCGCGAGCGCGATCATCGGCTTCTGGCGGATCGTCACGGGTCGGCGTGCGCACATCCCCGAAAGCGGGATCGTGGCGCGCAATGCGCTGTTGATGCCGGTCTACAACGAGGATCCCCACCACGTCTTCTCCGCGCTCGAGATCATGGGCAGGAGCCTTGCCGATGCCGGCGCCGGCACGGCATTCGACATCTACGTCCTGAGCGACACGCGCGACCTCGCCATTGCCGACGCCGAACTCAAGGCGCTGTCGTCCCTGCGCGAGGCGCTCGACGGGCGGATCGCCGTCTACTACCGCCGCCGGCTCGACAACTACCACCGCAAGGCCGGCAACATCGCGGACTGGGTAACGCGCTGGGGCGGCGCGTACGATCACATGATCGTGCTCGATGCCGACAGCATCATGACCGCCGACACGATGACGGCGCTGGCGCGTGCCATGGAGGCCGATCCGCACGCCGGCATCATCCAGTCGGTGCCGGTGCTCTTCAACCGCGTCACGCTGTTTGCCCGGGTGCAGCAGTTCTGCGGCCGCGTGTACGGCCCCGTGGTGGCCGAGGGCCTCGCCGCCTGGCACGGGCGCGACGGCAATTATTGGGGGCACAACGCCATCATCCGCGTGCGCGCCTTCGCCGACGCTGCGGGACTGCCGGAACTGCCGGGCAGAAAGCCGTTCGGCGGCCACATCCTGAGCCACGACTTCATTGAGGCGGCGCTGATGCGGCGCGCCGGCTGGTCGGTGATGATGCTGCCGGAACTCGGCGGCTCCTACGAGGAGTGCCCACCGACGCTGCTCGACCTCGCGGTGCGCGACCGGCGCTGGGCGCAGGGCAACCTGCAGCACTCGAAGATCGTCGGCGCGCGCGGCCTGCACTGGGTGAGCCGCGTGCACCTGCTCCAGGGCATCATGTCCTATCTCGCCTCGCCGCTGTGGTTCGCGCTCCTCGTCACGGGCCTCATCCTGTCGCTGCAGGCGCAATACACACAGCCGAACTATTTCCCCGACGGCTTCTCGCTGTTCCCGTCGTGGCCGGTGTTCGATCCCGAGCGCGCGCTGCGGCTGTTCTGGATTACGATGGTGGTGCTGTTCCTGCCGAAGGTGCTGGCGATCGTGGCTGCCTTCTTCGACCGCGAACTGCGCCGTGGCTGCGGCGGCGTCTTCGGACTCCTGTCGAGCCTGTTCGCCGAGTCCGTTCTGTCCGCACTCCTCGCCCCGGTGACGATGCTGACGCAGAGCCACGTCGTGATCGACATTTTGCGCGGGCGCGATTCCGGCTGGAACAAGCAGAACCGTGCCGATGAAGGTATTACGTTCGGCTTTGCGGTCCGCCGGTGTGCAAAGCACCTGATCGTCGGGGCGCTGATGGCGGCGGCCGCGCTCGCGGTGTCGTTCGACACGTTCCTGTGGACGCTGCCGATCACCCTCGGCCTCCTGCTCTCCGCCACGCTTACGTGGTGGACGTCGCGGCCGGAGGCAGGCCTTGCGGCGAGACGCCTCGGTTTGTTCCTCATCCCCGAGGAGACGATCATCCAGGTGAAGGCCGCCGACCCGCCGGCGGGCGTCTGACCTCAGTCGACGATGATCGTTCCGTCCTCGGCGATGCACGCACATTTGGCCCGTCCGAGCCGTTCGAATTCCGCTTCGCTCACCGTGACCACCGGACAGCGCTTGCCGTAGAGGCGCGCTGCCACCGTCGAGCCGACGGCGAGATTGATGTCCGGGCGCACCAGTACGATCGCCGCCGGCGCCGTCCCGCGCCGGATCGACTCCGCGATCGATCCTGGTGCTGTTCCCGATCCGCGGCTCTCGTGCATGACGAGAATGGCGCCCGTGAGCACCGTGCCGCGCTGGGGATGGTGCAGGTCGATGATGGCGCCGGTCGCCGTGTCGTAGGCGCCCCAGAAGCTCAGCGGCTCCTCGAGCTTGAGGATCGGTCCGGACGCCGTTCCGGGACTGAGAACGGTGGCGGCAATAGACGTCATGGCGCGGCTCCGCCGAAGCCGCGCCAGAGATCGGCGTCGCGCTTCACTTCGCCGGCAATCGCGGACTCCACGCACTCGGCGAGAGAGCCGAAGCATACCTCGACGCCGAGCATTCCCGGCGCGTAGTACGCCCACTTCGCGGCATTGGTCATCACCCGCCCCTTCGCCTCGCGTATCGCCGGGGTGAAGTACGTGCACGTATCGGCGATCACCCGGATCCCCGCAGCCTCGATGTCGGCGAGCAGCCCGCGCTCGGCGATGTAGCCCTTCACGAAGCGGCTGGTCGAGACGATCACCGGCAGGCCCGCCTTCACCCGCCTGCCCGCCAGCAGCCGGTGCAGCGCCTCGAACTCGGTTGGCGAGAAGTGCGGCGTGCCGAGCGCGACGAGATCGAGCGGCCCGTCCTGCGCCGCGGAGAGCTCTCTCAGGGCTCCGAGCAGATCGGCCCGTCGCAACGTTATCGTCTCCTCCGGGGCACGAGCGCCGAACGCGGCGGCGCGAGTAGGGGCTTCGGGCGTCACGCCGACGCCGTGCCAGTGCTCGACCCCGCCGGACGACGCGACGGCTGCCGAGATCGCCTTCAGATCGTCCGCCCTCGTCTCCTCCGGCAGGCCGTCGATCACCGGAATCCGGCGACCCGCGATATGTCCCACGAGATGGCCGACGAGATGGTGGAAGATGTTGTCGCGGCGGAACGGCTCCGGCACGTCCTCGATGAAGATCAACACCTCGCCGCGCCGACCCTCGTCAGTGTGGAGCCTCGCATAGGGCGCCTTACCGACGAGCCCGCACGCGACGTCGAGGTAATCGCCGTACTTGTTGGTGCGTGCTCCGACTGCGGCGTTGTAGTAGGAGACCGCGTTCGACTCGCCGACCACGATGTGGTCGCCGAACGTAGGCCCGCCCGGCAGCTGATAGGGTGCGCAGGTCCACACGGGCTTGCAGCCGAGCTTCTCGTAGAGGGCCATCAGCCGCTTCCCGCCCGCGGCGACGTCGGGGTCGCCTGCCTCGCGCGACGGGTCCGGGTCGGAAAGGCTCGCAGGCCCGATGTTTGTCCACGCCGGAATCTCGAACCGGGCACCGTGATCGACAAGGAACTGCGCGAAATTCTCGTGCGGCTCGCCCACGTAGAAGCAGGCGTCGACGTGCACCATCGTTACCGGAACGAGGCGCGTCGCCTTGAGGATCCTCGCCGCCTGCGCCACGAGCTCCATCGCAAGCTGGAGCGCCGGACCCGCCTTGCCGGCGAGGAAGTCCAGCTCGCGCTGGTCGAGCTGCAGCGTCATGTCACCTGCTCGCGAACGAGGCGGGCAATCGAAACGTAGTCCGTTTTGCCCGAGGCGAGCACGGGGAGGGTTTCCACCGCGAGGATGCGCTTCGGGATGGCGAGTTCCGCCACGCCTTGCACCTTGAGGCCTTGCGCCAGCGCGTTGCGCGTGAGTGCGTGATCCTCGGTCACGAGCAGCAGTTCCTCGCCGCGCTTCGGGTTCGGCAGCGAGACGACCGCGTGCGCCTTGCCGGGGAATGCATCCTGGATGCGGTTCTCGACCCACAGCAGCGACACCATCTCGCCCGCAATCTTCGCAAAGCGCTTGGCGCGCCCGAGGATCGTCACGTAGCCGTCCTCGTCGACGGAGACAATGTCGCCAGTGTCGTACCAGCCGTCGGGCGGTGGTTCGATGTGGCCCGGCTCGTCGGCGCGCAGATAGCCGAGCATCACGTTCGGACCCTTCACGACGAGACGCCCGCCTTCGGCGATTCCCTCCACGGGATCGACCCGCCAGGCGATGCCGTCAAAGATGCGGCCGACGGTGCCGGCCTTGAACTGCATCGGCGTGTTGGCCGAAATGATCGGCGCGCATTCGGTCGCGCCATATCCCTCGATGATGCGCAGGCCGAACTTGTCGCTCCACAGCGCGCGCGTCTCCTGCTTCACGCGCTCGGCGCCCGCCACCACGTAGCGCACGGAGTAGAAGTCATACGGGTGTGCGTTCTTCGCATACCCGGTCAGGAACGTGTCGGTGCCGAACAGGATCGTCGCGTTGATGCCGTAGGCGAGTTCCGGGATGATCTTGTAGTGGAGCGGCGAGGGGTAGAGGAACGTCCTGACGCCCGACAGTACCGGCAGCAGCGTTCCGACCGTCAGTCCGAACGCGTGGAACATCGGCAGCGCGTTCAACACTACGTCCTTGTCGGCGAAGGCGATGCGCGCCGCCGTCTGGTGGCGGTTGGCGTTGAGGTTCCTGTGCGAGAGAACCACGCCCTTCGGCACGCCCTCGCTGCCGGAGGTGAAGAGCACTACGGCCGGCCCCTTCGGGTCGCGCGTCTTGCGCGTGCCCCACAGGGCCAGACGCGGCGCGTACGACTTGAGGAGTCCGGCGATCTTGGCACCGCCACCGATTGCCGATCGCACGTCCTCGAGCCACACGATGCGCGCCTCCTTCTCGAGCATCGCGAGGTCCGTCTCCATCGCCGCCTGCTCGATGAAGCGGCGTGAGGTGACGATGGTGCGCACCTGCGCGGCGCGGCAGGCGGCCACCATGTTCACTCCGCCCGTGGAGAAGTTGAGCATCGCGGCAACGCGCCCGTGCGCCATCAGGCCGAACAGCGTGACGAGATTGGCGGCGGCGTTGGGGAGCAGCACGCCCACCACGCGTTCGTTGGGCGTCGCTGCGGCAAGGCTTTTGCCCAGCACGAACATGCCCGTGAGGAGGCGGCCGTAGGTGAGGGGGGTGCGTTGGATATCCTCGACGATCTCGCGCCGATGCCCGTTGCGGTGCGCCGCCTCGATGAGCGAGTCGACGAGGTGCTGGTCGATGGCGCTCGTCTCGAACACCATACCCGTCATCGTGTCGAGCAGGCGCGTCGCGAGGTGATCACGCAGCGCTTGCCCTTTGAGCGTTTCAGCCGCCTCGAACCGCACCGGTGGCAGCACGGTGAGCGTGATCTTCGGGAACAGCGACGTCGCCTTGCCCTTCAGCAGCGAAAACGGACTGAACTGCGCACCCTCGATGCGCACCGGCAGCACCTTCGCCTTCGCGATGTGCGCGACGACGGCAGGGGTGTCGTACACCTTCATGAGCGTGCCGGTGACGGTGACGCGGCCTTCCGGGAACATGAGCAGGCGATTGCCGCGCTTCAGCGCCTCGATGAGGCCGCGCGCCGCCATCGGGTTCGCCGGATCGGTCTCGATGATCTCGAACAACCCTTCCGCCAGCCGGCGCGACAGCGTCTTGCGCTGGCCCGGCTCGACCGACAGCGCGGTCCGCTCGGTCAGGAACGCGCCGATGAGCAGGGCATCGACCGTCGACTGGTGATTGGCGACGATCACGGTGCGCGGCCCCGCCGCCTCGTAGTGCTCGAGTCCCTTCACTTCGACGCGGTAGAACAGGCGCATGATCTGCGCGCCGAGTGACTGGGCGAGATCGCGCGGCAGGAGGAGGCAGGCGAAGAAGGCGACGACGGCGTTCATCGCGCCCACGAGCAGGAACAGGCCGGGGATCGACAACCCCGCCTTGACGGCGGCCGCGGTGAGCGCAGTGGCGCACACCATGAAGCCTGAATTCCAGATGTTGTTGGCGGCGATCACCCGGGCCCGGCGCGCCGGGGCGGCCCGCGACTGGACGATCGCGAACAGCGGCACCACGAAGGTGCCTGCGAAGAAGGGGATCGCGAAGAAGTCGAGAAGCACGCGCCAGTTCCACGGGTTTGCGATGAAGGGCGCGATGCCGCCGAGCCCCGTCGCAGCTGCGGATCCGGCGGGCGAGGCGAACCACAGGTCGATGATGAACACGGTCATCGCGATCGCCGACAGCGGTACGTAACGCGCGCTGACGCGGCCCTTGAGCAGGCGATTCGCCATCAATGAACCGGCGCCGATGCCAACCGTGAACACGGCGATGATGAGGTTCGCGACGTGGGCGTCGGAGGCGAGGACCTCGCGCGTGTAGACCGGGATCTGCGACAGGAATATGAGCCCGACGAACCAGAACCAGGAGATGCCGAGCACCGCGCGGAAGACCGTCCTGCGCTCGTGCGCGAACTTCAGCACGCGCACGGTGTCGCCGACGATGTTGGCGGACACCTGTACGCCGGCGGAGGGCGGCGGTGCGGGCGGGATGCGCTGGCTCACCAGGAACGCGATGGCTGACAGGAGCACGAGCGAGGCGCCGAGCATCAGCGCGCCGTGCGGCAGCAGGATCACCACGCCGCCATAGATCGTGCCCACGAGGATCGCGAGGAACGTCGCCGCTTCGATCAGGCCGTTGCCGCCGAGCAGTTCGCCGCGGGTGAGGTGCTGGGGCAGGATGCCGTACTTGATTGGTCCGAAGAAGGCCGATTGGGTGCCGGTGGCGAACAGCACCGCGAACGCGAGCGGGATCGAGCCGAGGAGCAGGCTCGCCGCCGCGACCGTCATGATGACGATCTCGATTGCCTTCACGCGCCGCGTGATCAGGGCCTTGTCATAGGTGTCGGCAAGGCCCCCGGCAGTCGCCGAGAACAGGAAGAACGGCAGGATGAACACGGCCGTGGCGAGCGCGATGAGCGCGGCCGCCGTCGAGGTCTCGGTGCCGAGCCCGAAGGTGATGAGGATCGCGAGCGCTGCGCGGTAGGCGTTGTTGTTGAAGCTGTCGATTGCCTGCGTGATGAAGAGCGGGCGAAACCGGTTGGTCTTCAAGAGATCAAACTGGCTGCGCGGCGCCGCGCTGGCGCGCCGGTCCGGGATCAGGTCCGCCTGCGGAGCGTTCAAGCGACCGCCTCGATGGCATCGACCCGATCGGGGTAGAACGCCACGTGGCCGGCGATCTCCGCGACCGTCGAGATCGGATCCTCGTAGGCCCACACGGCGTTGGCGATCTCCTCGTCGCCTGCGAGGATGGACCAGTAGCTCGCGATTCCCTTGTACGGGCAGAGCGACCGGTGCGTCGTGCGCTTCAGGCGATCCATGCGCACGTCCGCCATCGGGATGTAGATCACGGGTTCGCGGCCCGTCTCGCGCAGTTCGAGCGCCCGGTCGCTCTCCGCGATCGACTCGCCGTGGACGCTGACGCGGACCCGGCCGCGATACGGGGCGATGACGATCTCGGCCATTTCGTCCTCCCTCAATCGCCGCGGAACGTCGGCTTCCTCTTCTCCAGGAAGGCGGTCATGCCCTCCTTCTTGTCGTTCGTCGCAAACGTCAGCTGGAACGCCTTGCGCTCGAGCGCGAGCCCTGCGCCGAGCGAAGCGTCAATGCCGAGGAGCACCGCCTCCTTCGTCTGCTGTACGGCAATCGGCGGCAGCCGCGCAATCGACTGCGCGAGCCGGAGCGCGGTGTCGTAGACGGAAGGATCCGGCACCACCTCCGAGACGAGGCCGATGCGGTGCGCCTCGGCGGCGTCGATGATGTCGCCGGTGAGCACGAGGCGCATGGCGTTGTACTTGCCGACGGCACGCGTGAGGCGCTGCGTTCCGCCGGCGCCCGGCATGATGCCGACCTTCACCTCGGGCTGGCCGAACTTCGCGCCCTCGCCGGCGATGATGATGTCGCAGGCCATGGCGAGTTCCATGCCGCCGCCGAGCGCAAACCCGTTCACCGCGGCGATCATCGGCTGCGGCACCTCGAAGACCGCGTTCCACCACCTTTCGGAACGGCGTTTCATCATGGCGACCGCATCCAGCGTGGCGAAATCCTTGAGATCCGCGCCGGCGACGAACACCTCCGGGCCACCCGTCAGCACGACGGCGCGAATGTCCTCGTCGTCGGCGATCGCGCGGCAGGTCTCGGCGAGGGCTTTCCGCGTCGGCACGTCGAGCGCGTTGCGCTTCTCCGGGCGGGACAGCCGGATCGTCGCCGTGCCGTCGCCGTGGCGCTCGAGGCGCACGCTCGCAGTGGTGTCGGACACCGTTGGTCCTCCCGTCTTCCTTCGACACGAACGTTAGGACGGCGGCAGGGCGCACGGCAAGCACCGGTGGCGCGACGTCCGGATCACTGCCGGAGCGATCACGAGGGTGCGAACGCGAACACTTTTCTGTCCGTGAAATCGCGGCGTCCGGATGCCGATGCCTCTGCGTAGCGAGGAGCGGGATATCGTTCCCAGACAAACCTCTCACGGGAGAACTTCAGTATGCGCACCATCCGCCAGCTCGCGCTCGCCGCGACCGTCGCTGCGGGCTCGCTTCTCGCCGCTGCCACCGCCAATGCCAAGGACATCGTCGAGATCGCTGTCGACGCGGGCACCTTCAAGACGCTGGTCGCCGCCGCGCAGGCCGCGGGCCTCGTCGAGACGCTCAAGGGACCCGGTCCGTTCACGGTGTTCGCGCCGACCGATGAAGCGTTCGCCAAGCTTCCGGCGGGCACCGTCGAGAGCCTGCTCAAGCCCGAGAACAAGGACAAGCTCGTCGCCATCCTCACCTACCACGTGGTGCCGGGCAAGGTGATGTCCAGCGATCTCGCCGGCAAGACGACGAAGGCGAAGACGGTCGAGGGCCAGGAGGTCACGATCGACGCCACCAGCGGCGTGAAGGTCGACAACGCCACCGTGGTGAAGGCCGACATCGCTGCCGACAACGGCGTGATCCACGTGATCGACGCGGTGATCCTGCCGAAGTAACCCGCCGGAGATCGCCGTTAGCCCCGGCGGTCTTCAACGCCGGCCGCGACCCAACCCCCTGTCGAGCGCGGCCGGCGCTTCCTTTCACGCGAGTTTCAGGAATTGCGCTATGTGGGCGTACGTCTCCGCGTGCGTGCCGGCAAGCGTTGTTGCGCCCGCCTTCGCAAGCCGGTCGCGACGGTGCGGTTCCACGGCGAATCCGATGAAGTGAACGCCGTTCGATAATCCTGCATCGACGTCGTTGAGGTTGTCACCGATGTAGACGATGCGCTCGCGCGGCAGGTCGAGCTGGTCGATCGCACGCGTCAGGACTGTGCGCTTCGCCCCGCCGCCGTCCGCGCCGTGGGCGTACGTCGCGACGTGGTTCCAGAGCCCCGCGTGCTCAAGCCGCTGGCGGGCCGCGCCGATCACGTTCGCGGTGGCGATGCCGAGCCCGATGCCGATTTCGCTCAGTCCACGGAGAAGCTCGGGCGTACCTGGGATCGTCTCGGTACGGAGTGATCCCGAGGCGAGGCCCTCGCGCAGTACGGCCATGTAATCGTCGTGTACCGCCTCGTATTCGTGCCGGTGCGGTGCGCGTCCGAGATGGCGCTCGAGGATCTCGCAGATGATGTCCTCGTCGTTGCGGATGCGGTAGCTGTCCCAGTCGCGCGACAGGCCAGTCAGCCCGTACCGGCGCTCGAACGGGGCAAAGAAGGCATCCTCCTCCGGCCCGGTGAGGTCGAGGAGCACGCCGTCGACGTCGAAGATGACGGCGGCGTCCGGCATGGCATCAGGGCCGCAGCATCCGGGGCGTCATCTCGATCACCGTCGGCCTGCCTTCGGTCGCCAGCGCGTCGGCGATGATTTTTGCGAGCGACTCGAGCGACTCCGGCCGCCAGTAAGTGCACCCGTAGGCCCGCGCGATTCCTTCGAAGTCGGGGTTCCGCAGCGTTACGGCGTTGGGCTGGATGCCCTTCATCACCATGTCGTCGCGGATCTGGCCCAGCGCATCGTTGTTCCAGAGCAGGATGACCAGGTTCTGGCCGAGTTCGGCCGCCGTGCCGAGTTCGTTGATCGTGTACTGGAAGCCGTAGTCGCCGGCGAGCACTGCCACCGGCCGTTCCGGATGCGCGACCTTCGCCCCGATGCCGGCGGGGAGCGCGTAGCCGAGCGTTCCGAAGCCTGCCGGGTGCAGCCATTGACGCGGATGCTCGACCGGAAAGATCTCGTTCGCCGCATAGGCGATCTGCGTCATGTCGGTCGCGAGGATCGTGTCTTCCGGCAGCGCCTTGCGGATCACGCCCAGCACCTGGCGAAGGTCGGAGCGCAGCGCCTCCTCGGTGCCCGGTTCGGCCGCGAGATAGGCGCGCACGCGCTCGACGTTGCGCGCGCGGCGTGCCGCGACGTCGGCCTTGGGCAACGCTGCCGACAACGCCTCGAGCGTCGCCCTTGCATCGGCGAGGATGGCGATCTCCGCTGCGTGCGGGCGCGCGATGCTCGCCGGATCGATGTCGACGCGGATGAGCTTGCCCGGGATCGACAGCTTCAACTCCCAGAAGTCGGTCTCCGACAGCTCGCTTCCGACGGCAAGCACCACGTCGGCTGCCTTCAGCATCTCCTTCACGCCGTCCTGCGGCATCCGCGAGCCGACACACAAGGGATGCGAGGACGGGATGACGCCCTTGCCCGCGATCGTCGTGAGGGCCAGCGCGCCGAGCTGGTCGACGAGCCGCGTGGCGGCCTCGGCAGCGTCGACCGCGCCGCCGCCGGCGATGACCACCGGGTCCTTCGCCGCCGACAGAAGTTTTGCCGCGCGGGCGATGTCCTGCGTTGACGGAGCGCTGCGGCCGGGGAGCGTGCGCGCCCGCCAGCCCTCGCCCGCCGGCACTTTCAGGAGGTCGAGCGGCAACTCGACGTAGGTTGGACGCGGGCGCTGCGTGGCCAGCCGCGCGAACGACTCGGCGACGCCGTCGCGGACGTCCTCCGGCGTCATCGCGGTCATCGCTGCCGACGTGATCGACTGCGCCGCGCCGCGCTGGCTCGCCATCTCGTGCAGGCGACCGCGTCCTTGCGCGGCGTCGACGATGTCGAGCGCGGAGGAGAGCACGAGCATCGGCACCGAATCCGAATAGGCCTGCCCCATGGGGGTGAGGATGTTGGTGAGGCCTGGCCCGGTGATCGTGAAGCACACGCCGGGCCTGCCGGTGGCGCGGGCGTAGCCGTCGGCCATGAACCCTGCGCCCTGTTCGTGGCGCGGCAGCACGTGGGTGATCGCCGAGCGGGGCAGCGCCCGGTACATCTCGACGTTGTGGACGCCAGGGATGCCGAACACGTTGGTCACCCCGTAGGCCTCCAGCAGGCCGACGAGCGCCTCGCCCGTCGACAGTTCCGCACGTTCGGCCATGATCGTCTCCCAATACCTTCCTGATGTCGGGGCTCTTGGTATCGAAGCGCGGGCGCGAGGTCCAGAAGCCCCCCGCGCAACCCTCCCCGGCGGGTCTTCAGCCTGCCTTCGCGAAGGCAGGCCGGTTCACCGCGTGGCAGGCGACGAGGCGGCCCTTCGCCTCCTCGAGCGGCGGATATTCCTTGCGGCAGAGGTCGAAGGCCAGCGGGCAGCGCGGGTTGAACGTGCAGCCCTCGGGCGGGGAGAGCGGCGAGGGGAGTTCGCCCTTGAGAACGATGCGTTCCTTGCGCCGCGTCGGGTCGGCCACCGGCGTAGCCGACAGCAGCGCGCGCGTGTAGGGGTGCTGCGGCTCGGCGAAGATCGCGGCCGCAGGACCCTGTTCGACGGGCTTGCCGAGGTACATCACCATCACCTCGTCCGCGATGTGCTTCACCACGGAAAGGCCATGCGAGATGAAGAGGTAGGCGAGGCTGTGCTTGGCCTGGAGGTCGGCGAGCAGGTTCAGCACCTGCGCCTGGATCGACACGTCGAGCGCCGAGACCGGCTCGTCGAGGACGAGGATCGCGGGGTTGAGCATCAACGCGCGGGCGATCGCGATGCGCTGGCGCTGGCCACCCGAGAACATGTGCGGGTAGCGGTCGTAATGTTCCGGCCGCAGGCCCACCTCGCGCATCATCGCTTCCGCGCGCTCGCGACGTTCGGCCGCCGAAAGTTTCGTGTTGACGAGCAGCGGCTCCTCGAGCGTCGAGCCGATGCGCTGTCGCGGGTTGAGCGAGCCATACGGGTTCTGGAACACGATCTGCACGGTTGGGCGCAGCTTGCGCAGCGTTTCGGCCGAGGCGGTCGTCACTTCTTCCCCCGTGATCACGAGCGAGCCCTCCGTCGGCTTCTCGATCATCGCGACGAGCCGCGCGAGCGTCGACTTTCCGCAGCCCGACTCGCCAACGACGGCGAGCGTCTTGCCGCGGGCGAGCGTGAACGAGGCGCCGTCGAGCGCCTTCAGCGTGGCGGGCGGTGAGAACGGACCGCGTGACACCTCGTAGGTGCGCTTCAGCCCGGTGGCGGTCAGGACGATGTCGCTCATTCGGCCGCCTTCCGTCCGGGATGGTTCATCGGCACGCCGTGGCGCAGCGGATAGTGGCAGAGCGCGTTGCCGAGCGCCGGGCCTGCCGGCGGCGGCGCGGTCGTTTCGCACAGTCCGGTGGCGAACTGGCAGCGCGGCGCGAACAGGCAGCCGGGCGGGCGGTCGAACTGCCCCGGCACCACGCCCGTGATCGACGGCAGGCGCTTCGACGTCGCGCGCTCCGGCAGCGCCGCGAGCAGCGCCGCCGTGTACGGATGATGCGGGTCGGCAAAGAGGCCCTTCACGTCCTGCTCCTCGACCTTCTGGCCGGCGTAGTTCACGCACACCCGCTGCGCAGTCTCGGCGACGACGCCCATGTCGTGCGTGATCAGCACCAGGGCCATGCCGGTCTCGCCCTGGAGCTTCAGCAGCAGGTCGAGGATCTGCGCCTGGATCGTCACGTCGAGCGCCGTCGTCGGCTCGTCGGCGATAAGGAGGCGGGGGCGGCAGGCGATCGCCATGGCGATCATCACGCGCTGGCTCATGCCGCCCGACATCTGGTGGGGGAACAAGGTGATGCGCTTCTCGGGCGCCGGGATGCCGACCTCCCGCAACAGTTCGATCGCCCGGTCGCGCCGTTCCGCCTTGCCCATGTCGAGGTGCGTCTTCAGGGCCTCGGTGAGCTGGAACCCGACGGTGAAGCACGGGTTGAGGCTCGACATCGGCTCCTGGAAGATCATCGCGACGTCCTTGCCGGTCAGCGCGCGGCGTTCACGGGCGGGCATCTTCAGGAGGTCGCGGCCGTCGAACGTCATCCGGTCGGCGGTGACGGTTGCGGTCCACGGCAGGAGGCCCATGACGGCCAGCATCGACACCGATTTGCCGGACCCCGATTCCCCGACGATGGCCAGGACTTCTCCGGAATCCACTGTGAGCGACACCCGGTCGACCGCCTTGAAGGGGCCGTTGGTGGTCGCGAATTCGACGGAGAGGTTTTCGATCTCGAGCAGGGCCATGGGAACTTGTTCAGACTTTCGCGCGATCCTATATTACCGGCGATCCCGGCGGTTCGCCGGTTTCGCCCTCGACGGAGGTTTCGATGAAGGGTCCGATCGTTCCGATTGTTTGAGGATGACCGCAAAGTCCTCGCGGGCCCGTGCGAAGATCGCCCCGGCCCGGACTTCCTTCTCCGGCAGATCGAGACCGTACTCCCCAGCGTAGGCCGCTAGGTCGTCCAGCGCCGCCTTCCCGAACATCCGCTGTAGTTCCACGATACGCAGCAGTTCCGCGATGAACTTGCGCTTTTCCGCGTCGGACTGGGCCTGGAAGGCCGGGTCCCGCAGGTCTCGCGTCAAGAGGTTCGACTGGAGCGCGGTGCGGTAGTACTGCACGACCGAGTGGATGGTGCCGACGGGCAGGATCGAGATGTCGCCCTTCACCGAATCGAACACGAAGTCCGTCTCGTCCGGCGTCGCGAACGGCGACTTCTGCCGCATGGCGTAGAACAGCTGGTCGGCCGTGAGCTGCCGCTGGTTCGCGACGGTTCCGGCGACGATCTCCGAATGGAGCGCCACAACGAGGTCGAGCACCCGCTGCTCGCGGCGCTCGTCGTCCTTCCGGCGCTGCTCGGCCCGCTCCGCTTCCTCGCGCCGGCGTTCCTCCCGGCGTTCCTCCTCGGCGCTCAGGCGCTCGCTGCGCGACGTCAGGTACCACGTGAGCACGCCGACCAGCGCCGCGGCGACGGTGCCGATCGCACCGATCACGGCCTGCTGGATTGCGGGGTCGAGGCCCATCGTCAGCTGCGGCGCAGTCGTGGATCGAGCGCATCGCGCAACCCGTCGCCCATGAGGTTGATGGAGATCACCGTGATCAGGATCGCAAGCCCCGGGAACGTGACGATCCAAGGGTTGGAGAGGATGAACTCGCGGCTGTCGGCCAGCATCGCGCCCCATTCGGGCGTCGGCGGTTGGGCGCCGAGGCCGAGGAAGCCGAGACCCGCGGCCTCGAGGATCGCGTCCGATACGCCGAGTGCCGCCTGCACGATGAGCGGTGCGAGGCAGTTCGGCAACACGGTCGACAGCATGAGGCGCAAGGGTCCGACGCCCGACACCTTCGCGGCAGTGACGTAGTCCTTCGACAGTTCCGTGATGGCGGAGGCGCGCACGAGGCGTACGTAGCGCGGCAGGTTCACGATCGTCACGGCGACGATCGTGTTCATGAGGTTCGGGCCGATCACGGCGATGATGAGGATCGCCAGCACGAGCGAGGGGATCGAGACGATCAGGTCCATGATGCGCTGGATGACCGTGTCGACGATGCCGCCGAACCAGGCCGACGCGAGCCCGAGCGCGATGCCGACGACGGCGGCGACCATCATCACGGAGAGGCCGATGAACAGCGAGATGCGCGCCCCGAAGATGATGCGCGTCAGCATGTCGCGGCCGACCGCGTCGGTGCCGAGAATGAACTTGTCGTTGCCGCCTTCCACCCACATCGGCGGGAGCTTCGTGAAGTCGCGGAACTGCTCGACCGGCGAGTAGGGCGCGATCAGCGGCGCGAAGATCGCGACCAGCGCGATGAACACCACCACGGCCATGCCGACCAGCGCCCCCTTGTTCTCGCGGAAGGCGCGCCAGAAAGCGAGGAGCGGTGAAGGCGGCGCGTTCTGCCGCTGGACGGCCTTGGCGGGGATCGCGGCGTCAGCGGGCATGGCGGATCCGCGGGTTGATGACGCTGTAGAGCAGGTCGATCAGGATGTTGACGACGATCACCAGCCCCGAGATCAGGAGGATGCCGCCCTGGAGCGCAGGATAGTCGCGCCGGCCGATCGATTCGATCAGCCACTTGCCGACGCCCGGCCACGAGAAGATCGTTTCGGTGAGCACCGCGCCGGCAAGCAGCGTCGTGACCTGGAGGCCGATCGTCGTCACCACCGGGATCAGTGCGTTGCGCAGCGCGTGCACGCCGATGACCCGGAAGGGCGAGAGACCCTTGGCGCGTGCGGTGCGCACGTAGTCTTCCTCCAGAACCTCGAGCATGGCCGAGCGCGTCATGCGCGCGATGATCGCGAGCGGGATGGTGCCCAGCACGATCGCCGGCAGGATCAGGTGGCGCACGGCGTCCATGAACGCGCCTTCCTGGTCGGTCAGAAGCGTATCGATCAGCATGAAGCCGGTGACGGGTTCGAAGTAGTACTGGATCGGATCGATGCGGCCCGACACGGGCGTCCATTCGAGGTAGCCCGAGAAGAACATGATGAGGAGCAGGCCCCACCAGAAGATCGGCATCGAGTAGCCGGCGAGTGCCGCACCCATCAGCGCCTGGTCGTAGAGCGAGCCGCGTTTGACGGCGGCGAGCACGCCCGCGGGTACGCCGAGCACGACGGCGATCACCATGGCGCAGAACGCGAGTTCGAGCGTCGCCGGAAACAGGCTCGCGAACTCGGTCAGGACCTTCTGCTGGCTGATGATCGAGGTGCCGAAGTCGCCGTGCAGGATCTGCCAGACGTAGTCGAGGAACTGCTTCCAGACCGGCTGGTCGAGACCCATCTCGTGGCGCAGCATTTCCAGCCGTTCCGGCGAAATGCCGCGCTCGCCCTTGCGCACCTCGATCGGATCGCCGGGCACGAGGCGGATCATCATGAACGTGATGAACATCAGCGCGAGGAAGGTCGGCAGCGTCAGCGCCACGCGCTTCAGAAAGAACCGGAGCATCCGATGAGGCCCCCGTGGGCGGGCGGGAGCGGCGAACCGCTCCCGCCGAGCTCGTCAGGTGTTACTTCTTCAACGACACGTTCTGGAACTCGTGCCGGCCAAGCGGGCTGACCTTGTAGCCTTCCACGTTGGAACGGATCGGCTCGAACACGGTCGAGTGCGCAATGGTCATCCACGGCGCCTCTTCCTTGAAGAGCTTCTGCATGCCTTCGTAGATCTTCGTGCGCTCGGCCTTGTCGGAAAGCTGGCGGGCCTTGAGCAGGTCGTTGGTGAACTGCTCGTTGCACCACTTGGCGATGTTCTGTCCGGCCGGCTTGCCGCCCGGGCAGCCGAGCAGGAAGAAGAAGTTGTCCGGATCGCCGTTGTCACCCGTCCAGCCGAGAAGGCCCAACTGGTGCTCGCCGGCCTGCAGGCGCTTCCTGTATTCGCCCCACTCGTACGACACGAGCTTGGCGTTGATGCCGACCTTCGCGAGGTCCGCCTGCATCATCTCCGCCATGCGCTTGGCGTTCGGGTTGTAGGGGCGCTGCACCGGCATCCACCACAGGTCCGTCTCGAGGGACGTGACGCCTGCGGCCTTCAGCATCTCCTTGGCCTTCTCGGGATTGTACTCGTAGTCCTTCGTGCTCTTGTCGTAGGACCAGATCGTCGGCGGGATCGGGTTGACGGCCGGCTGGCCGGCGCCCTGGTAGACCTCCTTCAGGATCGCCGCCTTGTCGATCGCCATGTTGATCGCCTGGCGCACTTCCTTCTTGTCGAAGGGCGGCTTCTGCGTGTTCATCGACAGGTAGCCGATGTTGAGGCCCGCCTGCTCGAGCACCTTCAGGTGCTTGTCTTCCTTCATCGCGGCGAGGTCGGCCGGGTTCGGCGCGATCATCACCTGGCACTCGTTCGCCTTGAGCTTGGCGTAGCGGGCCGTGGCGTCCGGGGTGATCGCGTAGACGAGGTTGTCGATCTTCGGCTTGCCGCCGAAGTAGTCGGGGTTCGCCTTGAAGCGGATCACCGCGTCCTTCTGGTAGCCGACGAACTCGAACGGGCCGGTGCCGATCGGATCCTGGTCGACCTTCTCGGGCGTGCCGGCCTTCAGCATCGCGTCGGCGTACTCGGCCGACAGGATCGAGGCGAAGTCCATCGCGAGGTTGGCGAGGATCGGCGCGTTCGGCTCCTTCAGCGTCATCACGACGGTGTGGTCGTCCTTCTTCTCGATCGACTGGAGCAGGTCGGGCATGCCCATGTCGTTGAAGTAGTCGTACGCGCCGCCGGAGACCTTGTGATAGGGGTTGTCGTCCTTCCACTGGCGGTTGAACGAGAACAGCACGTCGTCGGCGTTGAAGTCGCGGGTCGGCTTGAAGTCCTTGTTGGAGCCGAACTTCACGCCCTTGCGCAGCTTGAAGGTGATGGTCTTGCCGTCGTCGGAGACGGTCCAGCTTTCGGCAAGGCCCGGCACGACGTCCACGGTGCCCGGCTTGAACTCGACGAGCTGGTTGTAGACGGGGCGGGCGGCATCGAGGCTGGTGCCGGTGGTGTTGAGCTGCGGGTTGAAGTTTTCCGGCGAGCCCTCCGAGCAGTAGACGAGGGTCGAGGCGGCGAAGACGGGCGACGACAGCATCGTGGCGGCAATGAACGCCGCTGCCATCAGCTTGTACGATTTCATGGACTTTTCACTCCCTTGCAAACGCGACCGGACCGTTGATCGGACCGTGACCGCATTGTGTCATCTAAGCACTTCGCGCAGGGAAGTGCCACCCTCCGCGCATGGGTGATCGCAGCCTGCCGCTCTTGTCCCATGTCATGCGCCCCGGCAGTCTGGGCCGCGCCGTCGAGAACCACCAGAAATTCGGGAGCCGCCCAGTGACTGCAACGCTGCATTTCCCGCAAGCCGAATACGACCGCCGCATCGCCAAGGCGCGCGCCGCCATGGAAAAGCGCGGGATCGACCTCGTGATCGTATCCGACCCCTCCAACATGGCCTGGCTCACGGGCTACGACGGCTGGTCGTTCTACGTGCACCAGGCGGTGCTCCTGCCGAAGTCGGGCGAGCCGGTGTGGTGGGGCCGGAAGATGGACGGCAACGGGGCGCTGCGCACCTGCTTCATGCACCCCGACAACATCGTCGGCTACCCGGACCATTACGTTCAGTCGACGGAACGCCATCCCATGGACCACCTGTCCCAGCTGATCGCCGAGCGCGGCTGGGGCAAGGGCAGGATCGCGGTCGAGATGGACAACTACTGGTATACGGCGGCGGCGAACGAGTCGCTGCGACGGCACCTCGCGGGTGCGATGTTCGAGGACGCGCAGGGCCTCGTAAACTGGCAGCGCGCGGTGAAGAGCGACCTCGAGATCGAGTTCATCCGCCGCGCCGCCCGCATCGTCGACCGCATGCACCAGACGATCTTCGACCTGGTTGAGCCCGGCCTTCCGAAGAACCGCCTCGTCGCCGAGCTCTACAAGGTGGCGATCGACGGCGCCGACGGGCACTGGGGCGACTACCCGGCGTTCGCGCCGATGCTGCCCTCCGGCATGGACGCCACCGCCCCGCACCTCACCTGGGACGACCGGCCGTTCAACAAGGGCGAGGCCACGTTCTTCGAGATCGGCGGCTGCTACCGCCGCTACCACTGCCCGCTATCGCGCACGGTCTACCTCGGCGAGATGCCCGACAAGTACCGCCGCGCCGAGGCCGCGGTGCAGGCCGCGACCGATGCCGGCCTCGAGAAGGCGAAACCCGGCAACACCTGCGAGGACGTTGCCATCGCCTTCTTCGACACGCTGAAGAAGCACGGCTTCGAGAAGGACTCCCGCACCGGCTATTCGATCGGCCTCTCCTATCCGCCGGACTGGGGCGAGCGCACGCTGTCGCTGCGACGCGGCGACAAGACGGTGCTCCAGGAGAACATGACGATCCACTTCATGCCGGCGCTCTGGCTCGACGACGGCGGGCTCGAACTTTCCGAGACGATCCGCATCACGCCGAAGGGGGCCGAATGCATGGCGAACGTCCCGCGCAAGGTGGTGGTGAAGCCCTGAGGGCGTGCTAGGACACGCGCCGCGAGACAAACACGGAGGCTTCGCCCATGGACGCCCGCAACTTCAACCAGCCGATCTCCGGCATGGACGTGCCACGCTTTGCCGGGCCCGTCACGTTCATGCGGCTCCCCTACATCCCGATGGAGGAGGCCTCCGGCATCGACATCGGCATCGTCGGCGTGCCGTGGGACGGGGGCACGACGAACCGGGCCGGCCCGCGCCACGGGCCGCGGCAGATGCGCGACGTGTCGGCGATGATCCGGCGCGTGCACCCGATCCACCGCATGAGCCCGTACGACCTCGTCAACGTCGCCGACCTCGGCGACGCGCCGGTGAACCCGGCCGACGTGCAGGACGCGCTCGACCGCATCGCCACCTGGTACAAGAAGCTCATCGCCAAGGGCATCCGGCCCCTGTCGGCAGGCGGTGATCACCTCTGCTCGCTTCCGATCCTGCGCGCGGTCGGCGAGAAGCGGCCCGTGGGCATGATCCACTTCGACGCCCACTCCGACCTCTGGGACGGCTACTTCGGCGGCTTCAAGTTCACCCACGGCACGCCGTTCTGCCGGGCGATCGAGGAGGGCGTGCTCGACCCGAAGCGCACCATCCAGATCGGGCTGCGCGGTTCGGTCTACGACTTCGAGGACCGCGACTTCGGCGAAAAGCACGGCGTCACGATGCTCGGCATCGAGGATGCGACCGCCATGGGCCCGGAAAAGGTGATGGAACTCGCCCGCAAGGTGGCGGGCGACGGGCCGACCTACGTGAGTTTCGACATCGACTGCCTCGACCCCGCGTATGCGCCGGGCACCGGCACGCCGGAAGCCGGCGGCTTCACCAACCGCGAGGCGATCGCCATGCTGCGCGGGCTCAAGGGCGTGAACCTCGTCGGCGCCGACGTGGTGGAGGTGTCTCCGCCGTTCGATCCGTCCGGCTACACGGCGCTCAACGGCGTCACGATGATGTGGGAACTGCTCTGCATCATGGCGCTGGCGAAGAAGTAGCGCTTCCGTTCCATCGTACTCCAACGTCATCACCGGCCTCGAGCCAGTGATCCTCTTGCCACGGACGGCAAAGGATGGCCGGGTCGAGCCCGGCCATGACGATGAGGTGGCCTCGAGCCGGTGATCCTCTTGCGACGGGCGGCAAAGGATGGCCGGGTCGAGCCCGGCCATGACGCGGTGGTGGGGCATCGTCATCACCGGCCTCGAGCCGGTGATCCTCTTGCGACGGATGGCAAAGGATGGCCAGGTCGAGCCCGGCCATGACGAAAGGGGGGCTGTCAGTCCTTCAGCGGCAGCGTGAAGAGCTTGCCGAACTGGGGCAGGGAGGCGGTGACGCCGGCGAGACGTAGCGCGTGCCAGGCCATCGCGTGGTTCGACGAGGTGATCGGCACGCCGATCTCCTTCTCGAGGTCGGCGCACGACTCGGCGAGCCGGACCGACGTGCATGACACGAACACCGCGTCGAACGTGCCCGCGGCAAGGATGCGCTCCACGCCCTTGCGGATCGAGGCGGGCGTCATCGCGGCGACGAGCGCGTCGTTCGGTTCGTTGAACGAGCCGAACACCGGCACCTCGAAGCCGCGGGCGCGGATGTAATCGGCGACGATCTTGTTGACGTCGGCGCGGTAGGGGGTGAGGACGCCGATGCGCTTGGCGCCGTACGCGCGGAACGCGGCGAACGCGGCGGTGATCGGCGTCGTGCACTTCACATCCGGACGGCTGCGGCGGATGTGGTCCATCACCTTCTCCTCGCCGATCGCCATCGAGGCCGAGGTGCAGCCGTAGGCGATGACGTCGACGTCGGTGCCCGGCAGAATGAGGTCGGCGGCGTCCGCGATCATCGGCTCCATCGCCCGCAGCGTCTCGGGCGTGATGGTAGCCGAGTTGAAGATGCGGCTTTCGTAGAGCGCGACGTCCGGCAGGGCCGCGAAGATGCGGCGCCACTCGTGCTCGATCGTGAAGTCTGTCGCGAGCACGATCAGGCCGATACGGCCGCCGCTGCCGATCCCGGAGTCGGTCTCGTACGGCAGGTGCTCGATGAGGATCATGTCGTCCTTGGGTGCGGGCGCAGAGGTGTCGGGCATCGGATCAGGCTCCGGATCGAAGGCGAACGATCCCGAAAGTATACCCTAGATGCGCCGCGTCAGCCATTCGCGCGCTGCAAGCCGGTACAGCACGTGGCGGCGCAGCGGATGGCCGGCCTGGATCCACGGATGGTCGAAATCGCCGGCCTCGTCGCGCGTCATCCCGAGGCGCTTCATCACCGCGCGCGAGCGGTCGTTGGCGGGCACCGTGAAGGCGACGATCTCGTCGAGGTCGAGGTCCTGGAAGGCGTGGTCGAGCACAGCGGCGGCGGCTTCCGTCGCATAGCCCTTGCCCCAGTGGGTGCGGGCGAACCGCCAGCCGATCTCGACGCAAGGGGTGACGGGGGCGGCGAACGCCGGCCGGTTCAGCCCGACGAAGCCGGCGAAGGACGCACCGTCCTTCACTTGCACCACCCAGAAGCCGAAACCCTGCTCGTCGAAGTGATGCTCGATGCGGTCGATCAGCACCGCCGTCTCCGCCCGGCTCAAGCGCTGGGGATAGTGGCGCATGACTTCGGGGTCGCGGTTCATGGCGGCGCAGGGTCCGAGGTCGCACGCCCGCCAGCGCCGGAGGATCAGGCGCTCGGTCGACAGGTCGGTGACGGGCAGGGGAAAGGACGGGGAGAGCGATACGCCGGCGAGACTCACGGGGGACACGACGCCTTTCGAATCGAACGCGAAGGCCAAGAGGTTCCGCTTTAACGGTTACGGGCGGGTGTGTTAGTGTGTTACATTATAACGATGAGCACCCATCACGCCTTTCCCGCCTCCGGCCACGACCACGGCGCCTGCACGGCCGACCTCCTCGCCCGCGCCGAGCGCATCTGCACGCGCCGGGGCAGCCGGCTCACGCCCCTGCGGCGCGAGGTTCTGGAGGTCGTCGCGGAGAGCCACGAGGCGGCGGGCGCCTACGAGATCATCGAGCGGATGGCGAGGCACGGTCCGCGGCCTGCGCCGATGACCGTCTACCGGGCGCTGGAGTTCCTCGCCTCGCACGACCTCGTCCACAAGATCGAAAGCCGCAACGCCTTCGTTGCCTGCACCAGCCATCACGCGGAGGGCGCCGCCGTGCTGCTCGTTTGCGAGCGCTGCGGCCAGGTGGCGGAGCTTTCGGCCGGGCCGCTCGTCGAGAACGTGCGGGCGCAGGCGGCGGCGACCGGTTTCAAGCCCAGCCGCCTCGTCGCCGAGGTTTTGGGCCTTTGCGCCGCCTGCGCCGGAGGAGCGCCGTCATGAACGAGGCTGCCCTTGCCCCGATGCGGGCCGCGCGGGCGCGCCGCACCCCGGCCGCAGGGGCGCCGCTGATCGAGGCGCGCGACGTCTCGCTCAGCTACGGCGGCCGGCGCGTGCTCGACGGCGTCGACCTTACGATCGCGCCGGGCGAGATCGTCACGCTCATCGGCCCCAACGGCGCCGGCAAGTCGTCGCTCGTGAAGGTGCTGCTCGGCCTCGTGAAGCCCGACGCGGGCACGGTCGTTCGCGCCGCGGGATTGTCGGTCGGCTACGTGCCGCAGAAATTCGCCGTGCACGAGTCGATCCCGCTCACCGTGGCGCGCCTCGTCACGCTCACGCGGCGGGCAACCGACGCCGAAATCGACGGCGTGCTCGGCGAGGTCGGCATCGCGCACCTGAAGCACGCGCCCGTCACCGGGCTTTCGGGCGGCGAGCTGCAGCGCGTGCTGATCGCACGCTCGCTGGTCGGCAGCCCGCGGCTGATCGTGCTGGACGAACCGGTGCAGGGCGTGGACTTCATCGGCGAGGCGCGACTCTACGACCTCATCGCCTCGATCCGCGACCGGCACGCCTGCGGCGTGCTGATGGTGAGCCACGATCTCCACGTGGTCATGGCGGCCTCCGACCGGGTCATCTGCCTCAACGCGCACGTCTGCTGCCACGGCGTGCCGGAAGCGGTGCAGATCGATCCCGAGTTCGTGCGCCTGTTCGGATCGGAGGCGGCGAAGAGCCTCGCCGTCTACAGCCACGCGCACGACCACACGCACGACATCGGCGGGGAGCCGCACGATCACACGGGGCATGACCACCACGGCCATGATCACCACGATCACCATCATCATCATCATCATGATCACGGGAAGGCGCGGTGAACGAGACACTCGCGATCGTCCGTGAACCGTTCTTCCTGCGGGCGCTGCTTGCAGGCATCGGCATCGCGCTCGCGGCCGGGCCGATCGGCTGCTTCGTCGTCTGGCGGCGCATGGCGTACTTCGGCGAGTCGCTCGCGCACGCCGGGCTCCTTGGCGTGGCGGTCGGGCTGGCGCTCGGCATCGACGTGACGCTCGGCGTGATCGCGGCCGCACTCGTCATGGCGCTGCTGCTCACGGGGCTTCGCGCGCAACGCCTCGTACCGACCGATTCCCTCCTCGGCATCCTGTCGCACACGGCGCTGGCGCTCGGACTCGTGGCCGCGAGCCTGATGACGTGGATCCGCTTCGATCTCCTGTCGCTGCTCTTCGGCGACATCCTCACCGTGTCGTGGGCGGACGTCGCGTGGGTGTGGGCCGGTGCCGTGGCGGTGGTCGCGATCGTCGGCTTCCTCTGGCGCGACCTCCTCGCCGTCACCGTGCACGAGGACATGGCGCGGGCCGAGGGCTTGCACGCCGCCCCCGTCGAGGCCGCCTTCATGGTGCTGATCGCGATCGTCGTCGCGGTCGCCATGAAGATCTCGGGCTTCCTGCTGATCACCGCCCTGCTCATCATTCCGGCCGCCGCCGCCCGGCGGTTTGCGACGTCGCCCGAGGCGATGGCCGGGGTCGCCTCGCTGTTCGCCGCGCTCGCCGTGGCGGGCGGCCTGTTCCTGTCGGCGGCATGGGATGCCCCGTCCGGTCCGGCGATCGTGCTCGTGGCGAGCCTGCTGTTTGCCGTGAGCCTTCTCGTGCCGGTCGCCGCGCACGCCTTGCGAAGCCGCTGAAACGCTGGCATGAGAGCGCCCAAACGAACCTGAAGAGACCTGAACAGATGGCCTATTCCGCAGTCAGCCCGCGCCGCCCCTCCGTGGGGGTGAAGATCGGCCACTTGAAGATGGGCGGCGGCGCCCCGGTCGTCGTCCAGTCGATGACCAACACCGACACCGCCGACGTCGAGGGAACCGCCCGCCAGGTGGCGCAGCTCGCCGCGGCCGGTTCCGAACTCGTGCGCATCACCGTCGACAAGCCGGAGGCGGCGGCCGCCGTGCCGCACATCCGCGACCGGCTCGACCAGATGGGCGTCAACACGCCGCTGATCGGCGATTTCCACTACATCGGCCACACGCTGCTGCGCGACCATCCGGCCTGTGCCGAGGCGCTGGCGAAGTACCGCATCAATCCCGGCAACGTCGGCTTCAAGGAAAAGCAGGACCGTAACTTCTCGATGATGATCGAGCGCGCGATCGAGTTCGACAAGCCGGTGCGCATCGGCGTCAACTGGGGCTCGCTCGACCAGTCGATGCTGGCGAAGCTGATGGACGAGAATGCGAAGAAGGCAGAACCCCTCGACGCCCGCCTCGTGATGCACGAGGCGATGGTGCAGTCGGGCGTCTCCTCCGCCGCGCGCGCTGTCGAACTGGGGCTCGCCAAGGACAAGATCGTGATCTCGGCCAAGGTGTCCGAGGTGCAGGACCTGATCGCCGTCTATCGCGAGCTCGCCCGGCGCTGCGACCATGCGCTCCATCTCGGGCTCACCGAGGCGGGCATGGGCTCGAAGGGCATCGTCGCCTCGACGGCAGGGCTCTCCGTGCTGCTCCAGGAAGGCATCGGCGACACGATCCGCATCTCGCTCACGCCGGAGCCGGGCGGTGACCGCACGCGCGAAGTGATCGTCGCGCAGGAGATCCTGCAGACGATGGGCCTGCGCTCGTTCGCGCCGATGGTGATCGCCTGCCCGGGATGCGGGCGCACGACCTCCACCGTGTTCCAGCAGCTCGCGCAGGACATCCAGAGCCACATCCGCACGCGGATGCCCGAGTGGCGCAAGAAATATCCGGGCTTCGAGACGCTGCAGCTCGCCGTGATGGGGTGCATCGTGAACGGCCCCGGCGAATCGAAGCACGCCGACATCGGCATCTCGCTCCCCGGTACCGGCGAAGTGCCCGCCGCGCCCGTCTACATCGACGGCAAGAAGGTGATGACGCTGCGCGGCGACAACATCGGCACCCAGTTCCGCGACATCGTCGAGGAGTACGTGGAGCGCCGCTGGGGCAAGGTGCAGTCGCCTGCGGCTGAGTAGAGCCGCCGGCGTTTTCCACCTGTCGGAACGTCAGTTTCACAACGCGGACGCGCTGGTATACCAGTGGCGAACGGGGCCTGAAGAGCCCCGAACGTAGCTGGAGGACACCCATGAAACGCGCCTTGTTCGCCGCCACCGCGGCCTCGATCGTGCTGCTTTCCGCCCAGACGCCGGCGATGGCCGAGGACGACTGGAAGCCCTACGCGGCCCAGTACATTTCCGAGGTGATGAAGAACGTGATCAATGCGCCGGAAGTGATCGCCGCGGTGCAGGAGCAGAACGCCGCCAACGCCGGCATCACCGCCGACCAGATCGATGCGCTCGACCGGCAGTGGCGCTCCGAGCGCAAGGCCGGGACCGGCCCGCTTACCTCCGCCAAGATGAACAACCCGACCTCCATGTTCCTGCGCGGCTACAAGTCCGCCGCCCGCGACGGCGCGGTCATCGAGATCTTCGTCATGGACAACAAGGGCCTGAACGTCGGCCAGACCGATCCGACGAGCGACTACATGCAGGGCGACGAGGACAAGTGGACGAAGACGGCGGGCACCGGTCCGTGGGTCACGTTCACCGACGAGCCCGAGGAAGAGGACGGCGTGAAGAGCGTGCAGATCTCCACGACGCTCGTCGACAACGAGAAGGCGATCGGCGCGATGACCATCACGCTCGACCTCTCGAAGATCGGACCGAAGAAGAAGTAGCGACGGCGGAAGACCCGCGACCGGGAACGACGGAGCCGCCGGATCACACCGGCGGCTTCGGCGCCTTCAGGCTCATGAGGTAGGTGGCGATCGCCTGCACGTCGGAATCGGGCAGCTTGGCCAGGTTCGACTGCACCGCGCCCATGCCGCCGGAGGAGAGCTTCTCGTAGCCGAGCGCCTCGCCGTTCTGCAGCGCGAGCTTCAGGTCGTTCACGTCCTTGTAGCGGTTGCGCCCCATGAGATCGACGAGGCTCGGCACCTTGCCCTTGCCTTCCGGGTGCGGCCCGCCCTCGAGCCACCGCGACATGTCCGAGGTCATGATGGCCGTGCGCGGCGTATGGCATTCCGCGCAGTGGCCGGGCCCCGCGACGAGGTAGGCGCCTCGGTTCCATTCGGCGCTCTGCTGGGCGTCCGGCGTGAACACGCGCGGATTGAGACCGGCGAGCTGCCAGAGCCCCATCAGCCTGCGGCCGACCCATTCGCCGAGCGGGCCGAGCGGCATCTCCGGCGGCTTGTTCTCATGCTGCACCGCCGGCAGCGAGAACAGGTACGCCTTGATGTCGAGAATGTCGGCCGTCGTCATGTGGGCGTAGGACGTATACGGAAAGGCCGGGATGTGGTGCTCGCCCTCGGGCGAGATCCCGCGCTGCATCGCGTTGACGAAGTCGGCGTCCGTCCACGATCCGATGCCGGTCGCCTTGTCGGGCGTGATGTTGGGGGGATAGAACGTGCCCGCCGGTGTCACGAGCGGCGAGCCGCCCGAGGGCAGCGACGCGTCGAGACCCGAATTCTCCGGCGGCTTGTGGCAGGAGATGCAGCCGCCGGCGTTGTAGAGGACCTGGCCGTTCTTCAGGTCGGCCGTGTGGGCCGGGATCGCCGCGGCCGAGATGGGCCGCGGCATCGTCAGGACGTAGAAGAGCGCGAACGCTGCGGTGCCGAGGAGCGCTGCCGCGCCCGCGATCTTCCGTATACGCATGATCTGAGAGTTCCCTGTTCAGTCCTTGGGACGGCGGAACTTCTCGTGGCAGCCCTTGCAGCCGCCGCCGAGTTCGCCGAGCGCGGGGCCGAACTCGGCCTCCGTCGTCACTGCCGCCATCTTCTTGGCGGCCTCCTGGGCCTTCGCGTCGGCCGCGTCGAACGCTGCGCGATCGGTCCACACTTCGGGCTTTGCCCACGTCTCCACGGCGCCGCCCGGCTTCGAATCATCCGGGAACATGGCTTTGGCCGCTTCGAGCTTCTGTTGGATGATCTCCGCGTTGGCCTTCACGACCGCGGCGTCGAAGGGCGCTTCCTTCTTGGCGATCTTTGCGAGCTCGCCGATCGCCTTGCCGATGGCCTTCATGGCTGCCTGGCGATCCTCGATGGCGCCCGCGTACGCGGCCGTCGCCACACCGAGCATCACCAGGCCACTGACCGTGGCCAGAAATCCTTTTCCAATCTTCATGGGCTTGTCTCTCCTCGACCCTGCGTGAGGTTTCCACGATCTCACTGACATTTCGCTGAACGCTAATCGGTAACCGTGCCCGCTACGGAAGATGGGCCACCTAGGTACGCGCGCGCAAGAGGCGGCGGATGACCTTCCCCGTCGTGGTAAGGGGCAAATCGGCCGTGAATTCGACCTCGCGGGGGTATTCGTGGGCCGAAAGTCGCTGCCGAACCCATGCCTGGAGTTCACTCTTGAGTGAGTCGGAAGGGTTTAACCCTTCGTTCAGCACGACGAACGCTTTCACGATCTCGGTGCGCACAGGGTCCGGTTTGCCGACCGCGGCGGCGAGCTTCACCGCCGGATGGGCGGCAAGGCAGTCCTCGATCTCGGCCGGCCCGATTCGGTAGCCGGCGGAGGTGATCACGTCGTCGTCGCGCCCGAGGAAGTGCACGTAGCCGTCCTCGTCGACAAAACCCTGGTCCCCGGTCTTCATCCAGTCGCCGGCGAACTTGGCCTCGGTCGCCGCCGCGTCCTGCCAGTAGCCCAAAAACATCACGGGATCGGGCCGGGCGATGGCGATGGTGCCGGTCTCGCCGATCGGCAGTGGCTGGCCGTGCTCGTCGATCACCGCGACCGTATGCCCCGGCACGGGCTTGCCGATCGCCGAGGTCTTCCACACACCGAGGTGGTGCGCGGACTCAAGCACGAGGTTGCACTCGGTCTGGCCGTAGAGCTCGTTCACGGGAAGCCGCAGCGCCTCGATCCCCCAGGTCTTCAGCCCCTCTCCCACCGCCTCGCCGCCGCAGGCGATGGCGCGGAGCCTTGTGCCCGCGACCCCGTTCGGCTCCGTCGCGCGCATCAGGCGAAGCGCAGTCGGCGGCATGAAGCACGCGGTGACGCCGTGCCGCGCGATGAGGCGCCAGGCGTAGTCGGGGTCGAACTTGTGGAAGCCGGTGGCGACCACCGGCATCCCGGCATGCAGCGCCGGCAGCAGCGCGTTGAGGAGGCCGCCGGCCCACGCCCAGTCCGACGGCGTCCAGAACACGTCGCCCGGCGAGCCGTAGCGCGGGTGCGTCATCGACACGCCCGGCAGATGGCCGAGCAGCACGCGGTGGCCGTGCAGCGCTCCCTTCGGCGCGCCGGTCGTGCCGGACGTGTAGATCATCATCGCGGGGTCTTCGGGCGAGGTCGCTTCCGCCTCGAACGTCGAGGCGGCGCGATCGACCAATGCATCGAGATCATCGACACCGTCCGATGCGCCATCGAGCGACAGCACGGTCTCGAGATCCGGCAGGCGGTCGCGAAGCGATGCGATCGTCGGCACGCTGTAGCCGGTGAGCACGAGGGCGCGTGCGCCGGAATTCCTAAGGCGGTGCTCGATCGCATCCGAACCGAACAGCATGGCGAGCGGCACGGCGACCGCGCCGAGCTTGTAGACGGCGAGATGCACCGCCACCGTGTCGGGCGCCTGCGGCAATAGCAGCGCCACGCGGTCGCCCCATCGCACGCCGCGTGCGCGAAGCACGTTGGCGATCCGGTTCGAACGATCCTCGAGCATCCCGAACGTCCAGCGCTCTTCCGCGCCGTTGGGCGGAGCCAGGATCACCGCCGTCGCATCCGGCTTGAGGCGCGCCTGCCGCGTGACCCCGTCGGTGGCGATGTTGAAGCGGTTCGGCACGGCCCATCGGAACGCCTCGCGCACCGCTTCGTACGTCGACCCGTCCGGCAGCCAGCCCATCGTTTCCTACCCGCCTCGTCGTTCGTGACCGGCCGGATGGTAGCGCCCGCCCGCCGCCCCGTCAGCGGCGCGTCGCCGCACCCGCAGCGGCTGTTCCAACTCCGTCAGCAGCCTGCCCCATTTGCGCCGCACCCGGGGATCAAACCGCGCTCCCCGCGACCGGGGGCAGCCGCCATCGGTTAGCGGTTCCTTAACAACGGCGGCATTACTTGTTGGCACAGGACGTGCTCATGGTGGACGTGAAGAGGTCAGTACGAGTCATGGACGGAGTACTTGTTTCAATGGGCGACAAAAAGCCCGCTTCGCAGAAGAAGCCGCCCAAGGCGGCGAAGGCTCCGGCGCTCAGCCCGGAACTGCGCGAGCTCATCCACATGCTCGAGGCGATCGAGGCGGAACCCGCCGAAGAGCGCGACCGCGACCGCTGAACCGGCCTTGTGACGTTGCCCGGCCGCGCGGTCAGCTCGGCCGGCGGCCTTCGTCCCATGCGCCCCGGCGGCGATAGACCGTCGAGGGCGCCACACCCAGCATCCGCGCCGCCTTCGGAACGCTGCCGCCGCACGCGGCGATCGCCTGCTCGATGGCCGAGCGCTGGATGTCCTTCAGGTCGCCTGCAAGACGCGCCCTCATCCCCTTGAGTGCTGCCACCTCGCCGTCCGTCGCGATGTCGAGATCGCGCGACAGGTCGAACGCGAGACCGTCACCCGTTAGGGCGAGCCCCAGCATCGACGCCTCGATCTCGGAGCCCTCGTGCAGGACGACCGCCTGGCGGATCGCGTTCTGCAGTTCGCGCACGTTGCCCGGCCAGCCGTGCGCGCGCAGCGCGGCTTCCGCGTCCGGGCTGAATCGGTTGAACGCGCGGCCTTCTTCCTGCGCGTACGACTTCAGGAAGTTGGCGGCGAGCGCCAGCACGTCGTCGCCACGCGCCTTCAGCGGCGGCATGTGCAGGGTGAGCACGTGGAGACGGAAGTAGAGGTCCTCGCGGAACCGACCGCTGCGCACCTCGGCGAGGGGCGACCGGTTCGTGGCGCATACGATCCGCACGTCCACCCGCTCGCTCGCGGCGGATCCCACCGGCTGCACGATCCCGGTCTGCACGAAGCGCAGGAGCTTCGTCTGGAGCGCCGGGTCGAGCTCGCAGATCTCGTCGAGGAACAGCGTGCCGCCGTTGGCGAGCTTCGCCGCGCCGACGCGGTCGGCGATCGCTCCGGTGAACGCGCCCTTCACGTGGCCGAAGATTTCCGATTCCATCAGCTCGTGCGGAATCGCGCCGCAGTTGATCGCCACCAGCGGACCGCGTGAGCGCCGGCTCAGCGCATGGATCGCCTCGGCTGCGAGTTCCTTCCCCGTGCCGCTCTCGCCGGTGATGAAGACGGGAGCGGACGAACCGGCGACGGCGCGGATGCGGCGGTAGACTTCCTGCATCACGCTGGACGCGCCAATGAACCGGTGCAACGGTTCGGTTGTCTTCGCCGGCGAGCGGTCGTTCGACGCGCCGGCGAGCCGCGCCACCGCCTGCGCGGCCGTCACGGCCACGTCGATCGCCGCCGCCAGCTTCTCCTTCGATACGGGCTTCGCAAGGTAATCGGCCGCGCCGGCCCGCATTGCAGCGACTGCCTGCGCGATCGACCCGTTGGCGCTCACGGCGATGACGGGTGTGCCTGCCCGTTCCGCGATGTCGGCAATCAGTTTCAGGTCGGTGACCCCGTCGACCGCGGGGTCGAGCACGACGAGATCGAGTTCGCGCGCATCCGCCCGCAGGCTCGCCTGCGCGGCCGTTGCTGCGACGTGCACGGAATGTCCGAGCGTTTCGAGCTGTACGCGCATCAGCTGGGCGAGCGAGGGGAGCGCCTCGACGACCAGGATGCGCAGGCCGGTGACGGCCCCCATGTCAGCGTCCCGTTGCCGCAGCGGGAACACGGGCCGGCCGCGTTCCGGCGCCGGGCTGGATCACAGCGAGCGTCGCCTTCACGACGTCGGCGCACAGGTCGCTGAGTTCCTGCGAGAGTTCGAGCGTGGAATGCTGACGGGCCTCGTCCTCGAGCCGGTTGGCGAGGTCGAGGACCTCGGGCGTGCCGAACGTTGCGGCGAGCCCTTTCAGCTGGTGCGCAATCTGGCGCACGCGGTCGAGGTCGCGCTCGCCCTTGGCTACCTCGAGCTTCGCCGAGATGTCGCGCATCTCCCGCACGGCGATCGTCATGAGCCGCGACCACTGCTCCGCAGAGAGTGCTCCATGGCTTGTCCGGGTCCTGCCCTTAACGGCATGCTCCACGGCCTCGCGCAGGCGATCGCGCGTTGCGGGCTTGGCGATCGTCTGGTCGAAAAGCCCCTCGGGCGCACCGGGTATGGCGCCGTCGGCATAGCCCGACAAGGCAATCAGCACCGCGTTGCAGGCGGGCGCCGGCATCTGGCGGATGCGCTTGGCGGTTTCGATGCCGTCGAGCACCGGCATGTCGATGTCGAGGAACACGATCCTTGCCGGCCGCACGTCGAGCGACGCGAGTGCCATCGCGCCGTCAGCCACGGTTTCGACGTCGCAGCCGATGCGTTTGAGGAGCGCGCCGGTGAGGAGGCGGGCGGAAACCGAATCCTCGGCGAGGAGGACGGTGACAGGCAGATCGGCCGTCGCGTCGCAATCGCCGTTCGCCTCGGATGCCCCGGAAGCCGGATACTCGGGCTCGAAGATCGTACTCATCGCCACTCACACACCGGGCGAGGCGCGACCAGCCGATGCCTGTCGCCGCCTTCAGGCCCTACGCGATGATCCTGCCCGAAGAATAGTGAACGGCGCGTTTACGATACGCGTTAAGATTTCTTAGACCTTGCGCGAACCGCCTCGGCGATCTGTTTCACGTCCTGTGCACGCGCCATCGGCATGACGATCACCGCATCACCCGTATTCACCACGATGACGTCGGAAAGGCCGATCACCGCAGTCGTGGGGCCAAGGCTGCGGACGTAGGAGTTCGAGACGTCCTTGAGCAGTACGTCGCCGCCCGTGACGTTGCCGCTCTCGTCGCGTCGCGCGATCTGCCAGACGGCGTCCCACGCGCCGACGTCGCTCCAGCCCGGATCGACAGGCACGACGGCTGCACGCGCCGTGTGTTCCATGATGGCGTAATCGATCGAGATCGACTCGGCCGCGAGGAACGCATCCCGTTCGGGGGCGATCGCGGGGCCGGTGCGGCGCGCGTTGTCGAGCGCGCTGCGGCAGGCGGCAAGGATCTCGGGCTTCAGGCGTGCGAACTCGGCAAGCAGCGCCTTCACGGGGAACAGGAACATGCCGCTGTTCCAGGCGTAGGTGCCTTCCTTGAGCATTGCTTCGGCCGTGCCGCGGTCGGGCTTTTCGACGAAGCGGTCCACGTGGAAGACGCCTGGCGTATCGGCGAGCGGTTCGCCGCGACGAATGTAGCCATAGCTCGTGGCAGGGCCCGACGGCGAAATCGCGAAGGTGACGAGCGCGCCGTTGCGCGCGGCAGGTGCTGCGAGGCGGATCGCGTCGATCAGCTTGTCGGGATCGGTGATCACGTGGTCGGACGGCATCACGAGGAGGAGGTCGCTGAGGCTGTCGCGTTCCGCGGCGAGAGCTGCAATCGCGATCGCCGGCGCGGTATTGCGCCCCGCAGGTTCGAGCACGATGGCCGAGGGCGTGATACCCGAGAGCGACTCTTCGATCAGGGAAAGCTGCGCCGCGTTGCCGACGACCATCGGTCTGCCGAACAGCGCGCGGTCGCCGACCCGTTCCACCGTCTGCCGCAGCATGCTGACGTCGCCCGCGATCGGCTGGAACTGCTTTGGCCGGTCGTCCGTCGAGAGCGGCCAGAGCCGCGTGCCGGAGCCTCCGGCGAGGATGACCGGCGTGATCGTTTGCATGCGGAGAATCCTGTGCGCGGGCGGGGTTGCTAGTCGCGCCGACAGTGGTGCAAATGCGTCTTCGCGGCAAGCGGGTCGCACGGGAGCGGTAAACCGAAATCATGGCGAGGGGCGAGATTTTTTCCGGTGCGTTCACCCGCGCCGGCACGTCGGCTGGCATCGCGTGGATGGCGCTTTCGGGCGTCCTGTTCGTGGCGATGACGGCGGCCGTGCGGCTCGCGGGCTCCTCCATGCCGATCGCCCAGTCGGCATTCATCCGCTACCTGTTCGGCGTGCTGCTCGTGATCCCGGTGCTCGTGAAGCTGCGGCCGAAGGTGCCGACCGGCCACTCTGCGCTGTACTTCCTGCTGCGCGGGCTCGCGCATGGCGGCGCGGTGATGTTCTGGTTCTACGCGATCACCCGCATTCCGCTTGCCGAGGTGACGGCGCTCTCCTACACCACACCCGTGTTCGTGGTGATCGGCGCGGCGCTGTTCCTCGGCGAGCGCGTCAGCCTCGAGCGGATCGCAGCGATGGCGGTGGCCTTCGCCGGCGTGCTCATCGTGCTGCGGCCGGGTTTCGCCACGGTCGAATGGGGCCAGCTCGCGCAGCTTGCCTCCGCGCCGCTCTTTGCAGCATCGGCCCTGGCGGCGAAGCAATTGACGAAGACCGAGGAGCCGGCGCTGATCGTCGCCATGCTGACGATCGGCTGCACGCTCGTGCTGATGGTGCCGGCGCTGCTCGACTGGCAGACGCCGAAAGGTGGCGAGCTGTTCTGGCTCTTCCTCACCGCGATCTTCGCGACCGCCGCGCACTACTGCCAGACGAAGAGCTATCACGCCGCGCCGATCACGGTGACGCTACCGATCTCCTACCTGCAGATCGTGTGGTCGACGATTGCGGGGCTGATGCTGTTCGGCGATCACCCGGACGCCGGCGTGTTCATCGGCGGCGGCCTGATCCTCACCGCCGTGATCGTGATCACACGCCGCGAAGCGACGCGCGCTCGCCGGAAGGTGACGGGCTAGCGCTTCGGCAGCGGCCGCGGGCCGGGGAACAGTCGGTCGCCGACCTTCTCGAGCATTGGCCGGGAGGGATAGTCGAGCACGGCGTAGCCGCCGTCGACGATCAGGGTCTGGCCGGTAACGAAGGAGGCCTCGGGCGAGGCAAGGAAGTACACCGCCGCGGCGATCTCGTCAGGCGTCCCCATGCGGTTGAGGAGCGACGGCGGCAGGTCCCAGTCTCCCGATCCGCCGGACGCCGCCTTCGCCATCGCCGGGTCCGTCGCGATCCAGCCCGGGCTCACGCCGTTGCAGCGCACGCCTAGCGGCGCGCCTTCCGCGGCGAGCATCCGCGTCAGCCCTTCGACGGCGGCCTTCGCGACGCAGTAGAGGCCCCAGTTGCCGTCGAGCGTCGCGGTGGAGGAGATGTTGACGATCGCCCCCTTCGCGTCGGCGAGCAGCGGCATCGCGTAGGCGGCGGTGAAGTAGGGCGCGTCGAGGTTCGGGCCGCGCAGCTTGTCCCAGCGCTGCCCCGGCAGGTCTTCCGGTTCGACACCCGAGCGGCGGCCGCCGACGCCGGCGTTGTTCACGAGCACGTCGAGGCGGCCGAAGCGCGCGTTCACCTCGGCGATTACCTTCGCGGCTTCGCTCTCGTGCGCGAGGTCCGCCTGCACGAACAGGCAGGGTACGCCCAGCGCCTCGATCTCGGCGTTCACGGTTGCGCCCTTCGCAGCGTCCCGGCCGGCGATCGCGACGGCGAACCCTTCGCGCGCATAGCGCAACGCGATGCCGCGGCCGATGCCGGAGTTGCCGCCCGTGACGAGAACCACTCTGCGCGCTTCGCTCATGCTGTTGCTCCGGTCACAACGGGTGGTGCGCGGCCGACACGAACCAGTCGGGCCGGGCGATCTCGAGCGCCCGGCCGAGGCGGAACACGGTCGCATCGTCGAACGTGCGCCCGACGATCTGGATTCCGGTCGGCACACCGCTCGGCGCGCGGCCGGAGGGCACCGCGAGCACCGGGCAGTTGTGCAGCATGTTGAACTGGTGGGTGAGGCACCAGCCCCACTCGGGATCGACGCGCACGCCGTTGATGCGGAAGTCGGGATCGACCGGGTTGTGCTCGGCCTTCACTGCCGGCACCGCGAGCGTCGGGCAGATCAGCGCGTCACAGCGGGCGAGGATCGGCCCCAGCGTCTGGTACATGCGGTGCGCCCGCTCCCACGCCTTGTGCACGTCGTCGATCGTCGTCGTCCGTTCGGCGGCCTCTGCGTACTTGAGCGCGGATTCGGTCATGACGTCGGCATGCCGCTCCCGCTGCCAGATCGTCTGCCGGCCGAAATGCATCGTGTTGTACCAGTGGATCACGTCGCGCTCGATGTCGCCGGACCAGCCGAGGTTCACCTCCTCGACGGCGACGCCCGCCTCCTTGAGCGCTGCCACGGCGGCGAGCGCGTTGGCGCGCACGTGCTCGTCGATGACCATGTAGCCGAGGTCGATCGAGTACGCGACGCGCAGGCCCCTGGCCGGCGAAGGCTCGAGCGGCAGCGTCACCCGTTCGCGCAGGGAATCGTGGTCGAGCGGGTGCGGGCCCGACGTCACGTTCTGCATGAGCGCGGCGTCGGTCACCGTGCGCGTCATCGGGCCGCAGTGGTTGTAGCGATCGAAGTTCGCGGGCGGTCCGTCCGGGTTCCGCCCGTGCGGCGGCTTGTAGCCGACGATCCCGCAGGCGGAGGCCGGGATGCGGATCGAGCCGCCGATGTCGGTGCCGGTCGCTAGCGTCGTCATGCCGGCGGCGACCGCGGCGCCCGCGCCACCGGAGGAGCCGCCGGGACCGTAGTCGGGATTGTGCGGGTTGCGGGTCACGCCCCACAGGCGGGATGTCGTGATGCCGGAGAGGCAGAACTCCGGCGCCGTGGTGCGGGCATGGACGATGGCGCCCGCATCGAGGAGACGCTCGATCATCGGGTCGCTCTCCTCGTCGACCGAATTGGCGAAGATGAGCGAGCCGTGCGTCGTGCGCTTGCCCTTCAGCCGCTGCGCGTCCTTCACGGCCAGCGGCACGCCTTCGAGCGGGCGTGGCGGCTCGCCCTTGCCCCGGTAGCGCGCTTCGGCTTCCCGCGCCTTCGCCAGCGCCTCCTCGAAATAGGTGTCGGCGAAGGCGTTGACGGTGCCGTTCACGGCCTGCGCCCGGTCGATGACGGCGGCCATCAGTTCAACCGGCGACAGCGTGCGGTCGCGGAACGCCTTCAGCGCATCCGCGGCGGAGAGATAGGCGAGGTCGGTGGTGCTCATGGGCGCGACAGTACACGGGCGGAACGGGGCCGCGAAGCGTGCAGGGTTAACCGCGCCTTAAGCCTGCCCTGCGTATTTTAGTTACCAATCGGTTCGTGGAGTTGGTGTCCGCCATGTTGACGACTGCCTTCGTGCTTGCCTGCCTCGCGCTCGCCTTCAACCTCGTCTGCGCGCACGTGTTCCTCAAGGAAACAAAGTTGCCGGTGCGCTTCCGCTTGCGGTTGCGCTCGATGGACGGGGTCAGCACCTCGGGTTCCGCCGGCGCGGCCTGACCTTTTCCGAAACACTTCCGGTACGGCCCTTGCACTGGTGACGGTGCGGCGGGCGCCAGCCGTTTCAATCCGGTCGTTCCGATTGGCCTCTGATCGGCCGGGCGAACGGTTGTGGTTCACCGCGGGGGCGGCGCGAGCGATCGCGCTGCTCCCACCGCTTTTGCTCCTCCGCATCAAAGCTGCTAGGTATCCCTCGTCCAATTCGGGACAAGGGGAGTTGGCGGCGGTGGTTTGGAGTTTCATCGAGAGACGGCGCGCGGTTGCGGCGACAGTGTTCGCGTGCGCGGTTGCATCGTTTACCGGCGCGACCCTCGCCGAGACGAAGGACAACTACTGGAACAACCTGAGCCAGTACCAGTACACGCCGACGCAGCAGTACAATTCGACGCAGTACGGCGCGACCCAGCAGGTCCAGAAGCAGACGCGGCAGGTGCAGAAGCAGGTCGCGACGGCGCCGGTGGCCGCACCGCTCAAGGGCAACACCGGCAAGACGCAGGGCTATTTCTGGGTCGGCGGCAAGAGCGACCGCGCCTTCGACGATCCGGATCTCGCGAAGACCGACAACCTCACGGGCGACCCCGACGATACCGGCTGGGGCGACGGTCCTCAGCGCCCGGGCGGCGGCGTCCTGAACCTGTGGATGAAGTTCTAGCGGATCACACCGCCGTAAAGCCGTTGTCGACGAAGAGGTGCGTGCCGTTGACGAAGCTCGCATCGTCGGAGGCGAGGAACAGCGCCGCCTTCGCCACCTCGTCGGGCTCGCAGATGCGGCCCTGCTGTGCGGCGAGCGCGGCGTCCGATACGTCGACGCCCATCGACTGCAGCTCCTTCACCTCGCGCAGGCCGTGCGGGGTGCGCACGAAGCCCGGGCAGACAGCGTTGCAGCGGATGTTCTTGTCGCGGAACTCGACCGCGATGGCGCGCGCAAACATGTGCACCGCACCCTTCGTCGTGTCGTAGAGCACTTCCATCGGCGTCGCCGCGACCGCCGAGATAGACGAGGTGCACACGATCGACCCGCCGCCCGCGGCGATCATCTGCGGCAGCACCGCCTTCGTCATCAGGAACATGCTCGTGACGTTGATCGCCATCAGCCGGTCCCACTCCTCGAGCGTCGTCTCGAGGAACGGCTTGATCGTGATCGTGCCGGCATGATTGAAGAGCACGGTGATCGTGCCGAGCGCCTTGTTCACCTCGGCCACCGCGCGCGACACGTCGTCGGGGTTCGACACGTCGGCCTTCGCGAACACCGCCTTGCCGCCGCCGGCCTTGATGACGTCGGCCACCGCGCGGCCGGCCTCCTCGTTGCGGTCGACGATGCCGACCGCCGCGCCTTCCGCAGCGAACAGCGTCGAGGCTGCCCCGCCCATGCCCGTCGCGCCGCCCGAGATCAGCGCGACCTTCCCCTTGAGCCGTCCCGCCATGCCGTTCCCTCCCGTCTTGTCGTTCTGTTCAGGCGACGCCCCGCGTCCGGGCCTCGTCCGGCGTCAGCGCGACGATCGCCAGCGCATGCACGCGGTTCGCGAGTTCGTGCTTCAGCGTCTCGTTGATCATGCGGTGACGCTCGACGCGGCTCTTGCCTGCGAACGCGTCGGTCACCGCCGTAACCTTGAAATGCGTCTCGCCTTCGGGATGATGCGCGCCCGCGTGCCCCTTGTGCAGATGCGATTGGTCCTCGAGACGAATCACGGCATCAGGGAAGGCTGCCGTTAACCGGGCTGTGATCGTCTGGGCAACGGGGCCTTGAGCCATTCGGGGGAACTCGTCCGTGAACTGCCGCGTACTTCAAACCGTAACTGGAGATCGTGCGATGCCCGACCGCGTCGCGTCAATGCCGACCCGCCCTTGCAGCCTGAAACGCCTGTCACCATAATCCGACGATGACCCAGAAGGTGGACTATTTCGACCGCATCCGCGTTTCCAAGAAGCGGAAGGAAGAGCGCCCGGCGCACGTCGCGTGCGAGTGGCCGGGGTGCACGGCGGCCGGCGCCTACCGGGCGCCGAAGAAGAAGCGCTCGGAGGGCGAGTACCACTCGTTCTGTCTCGACCACGTGAAGGAATACAACAAGTCCTACAACTACTTCGAGGGCATGGACGACGACGCCATCGCCGGCTACCAGAAGGCCGCGCAGACGGGGCATCGCCCGACCTGGAAGCTCGGCCAGAACTCGTGGGCCGAATACAATGGCGGCAAGTTGCGCGGTTCCGCCTTCCGCAAGCGCGCCCGCGACCCGTTCAACATCCTGGGCGAGGACGGCGAGGCACCGGCTGCCCCCCGGCCGCGCACCGTGAAGACGCTGGAACGCAAGGCGCTGGACGCCCTGGGGCTCGACGAAACGGCCACCAGCGACCAGATCAAGGCGCAGTACAAGCTGCTGGTGAAAAAGTTCCACCCGGACGCCAATGGCGGCAGCCGTGCCATGGAGGATCGCTTCCGGGAGATCATCCAGGCCTACGACCTGCTCCGCGCATCGGGTTACTGCTGAGAGTTCCATGCATGGGCAGGTGCTTGCGGCAGGCTGCCCCAGCGACTAAAAGCGTTCCTCCGGCAAGGATGCGCGTCAAACCGGCCGCGGCTCGCGCAAAGCCGCCCGCCGAACCAACGTCGGTTCATGGACCGGCAGAACCAGGGTAGCTGATCGATGAATGCCAAAGTGAACGGCGAAGTCACCGCGCCATTGCCCGACATCAAGGTCTCGGTCCGCCAGCTGTTCGGCATCGACAGCGACCTCGAGGTTCCGGCCTATTCGACGGCGAACGAGCACGTGCCGGACGTCGACGAGGATTACCTCTTCAACCGCGAGACGACGCTCGCGATCCTCGCGGGCTTCGCCTACAACCGCCGCGTGATGGTGACGGGCTACCACGGCACCGGCAAGTCGACCCACATCGAACAGGTCGCCGCCCGCCTCAACTGGCCCTGCATCCGCGTCAACCTCGACAGCCACATCTCGCGCATCGACCTCGTCGGCAAGGACGCGATCGTGCTGAAGGACGGCAAGCAGATCACCGAGTTCCGCGAGGGCATCCTGCCGTGGTGCTACCAGCACAACACGGCGCTGGTGTTTGACGAGTACGACGCGGGCCGCCCGGACGTGATGTTCGTGATCCAGCGCGTGCTCGAAAGCTCGGGCCGCCTCACGCTGCTCGATCAGAACCGCGTCATCCGCCCGCACCCCTCGTTCCGGCTGTTCGCGACCGCCAACACCATCGGCCTCGGCGACACGACGGGCCTCTATCACGGCACGCAGCAGATCAACCAGGCGCAGATGGACCGCTGGTCGATCGTCGTCACGCTGAACTACCTGCCGCACGCGCGCGAGTGCGACATCGTCGCCGCGAAGGTAAAGAGCTACGACACCGACAAGGGCCGCAAGGCGATCTCCAACATGGTGCGCGTCGCCGACCTGACGCGCAACGCGTTCGTCAACGGCGATCTCTCGACCGTGATGAGCCCGCGCACGGTCATCACCTGGGCGCAGAACGCCGAAATCTTCGGCGACGTGGGCTTCGGCTTCCGCGTCAGCTTCCTCAACAAGTGCGACGAGCTGGAGCGCGGCCTTGTGGCCGAGTTCTACCAGCGCTGCTTCGGCGAGGAACTGCCGGAATCGACCGCGCACGTGGCGCTGTCGTGAGGCCCTGAGGAGCGCATGGCGGCCGACAAGGAAGGACCGTCGTCGAACTTCAAGCGCGCCGTCACCGTCGCGATGCGTGCGATCTCGGGCGACGAGGAACTCGAGGTCGCCTTCGGCGGCGAGCAGCCCGGCCTGACAGGTCACCGTGCCCGTCTGCCGCAAGTGTCGCGCGAACTCGAGACGCGCGAGATTTCCGTGGTGCGCGGTCTCGCCGACAGCATGTCGCTCCGGCTCGCCAACCACAGCGACGACGTCCACGCCAAGTATCGGCCGCAGGGCAAGAGCGCGCGGGCCGTGTTCGAGGCGGTGGAGCAGGCGCGCGTCGAAGCCATCGGCGCCCGCGCAATGCCGGGTGTCGCGCAGAATCTTGGCGCCATGCTCAACGACCGCTACCAGCGGCGCGGCTACACCGCGACCGAGCGCAAGGATGCACCGCTTGAGGAGGCGCTGGCGCTGCTGGTGCGCGAGCGGCTCACCGGCCAGTCGCCGCCGCAGAACGCCGGCCTGCTCGTCGACCTGTGGCGGCCGTGGATCGAGGAGAAGGCGGCGGCGCATCTCGATCACCTGGGCGACAGCATCGAGGACCAGGCGGCGTTCGCGCGCATGTCGCGCGAGCTGATCGCCGCGCTCGACATGGCGGACGAGCTTGGCGAGGACCCCGACGAGTCGGGCGAAGACGAGGAGCAGGGCGAGGACAGCGAGGAAGGCCAGTCCGACGAGCGCCAGGAAGGCGAACAACAGGACGCCGAGAGCGCGGCCGCCGAGGAGACCGAGCGCAGCGACAGTGACGTCCAGCAGTCGATGGAGGAAGCCGCCGAGGTCGACAGCGACGAGGTGCCGGACGACCTCGACGCCGAGGAGAGCCCGGAAGGCGAGCAGCCCTGGCGGCCGCAGCTGCCGTTCTCCTCGATGGTCAACGACGACTTCTACAAGGTGTACACCAACCAGTTCGACGAGGTGATCGGCGCGGAGGATCTCTGCGACGCCGAAGAGCTGACCCGCCTGCGCGGCTACCTCGACAAGCAGCTCGCCTCGATGCAGGGCGTCGTGGCGCGGCTCGCCAACCGGCTGCAGCGCCGGCTGATGGCGCAGCAGAACCGATCGTGGGATTTCGACCTCGAGGAAGGGCTGCTCGATGCCGCGCGCCTTACGCGCGTGATCATCGATCCGCTGCATGCGCTCTCGTTCAAGGTCGAACAGGACACGGAATTCCGCGACACGGTCGTCACGCTGCTCCTCGACAACTCGGGCTCCATGCGCGGCCGGCCGATCACGGTGGCGGCGACCTGCGCCGACATCCTCGCCCGCACGCTCGAGCGCTGCGGCGTGAAGGTCGAGATCCTCGGCTTCACCACGCGCGCGTGGAAGGGCGGTCAGGCGCGCGAGCGGTGGCTCGCCGACGGCAAGCCCGTGGGGCCAGGAAGGCTCAACGACCTCCGCCACATCATCTATAAGGCGGCCGACATGCCGTGGCGTCGGGCCCGCCGCAACCTCGGGCTCATGATGCGCGAGGGGTTGCTCAAGGAAAACATCGACGGCGAGGCCCTTATTTGGGCGCACAACCGGCTCCTCGGGCGCACCGAGCAGCGGCGCATCCTCATGGTGATCTCGGACGGCGCGCCGGTCGACGACTCGACGCTCTCGGTCAACACCGGCAACTACCTCGAGCGTCACCTGCGCCAGGTGATCGCCGATATCGAAAACCGCTCGCCGGTCGAACTCATCGCCATCGGCATCGGCCACGACGTGACGCGCTACTATCGCCGCGCCGTCACGATCATCGACGCCGAGGAACTCGGCGGCGCGATGACGGAGAAGCTCGCGGAGCTCTTCGAGGAACACGCCCGCGCCGCGCCGAAGGTGAAGGCGCCGCGCGTTGCCGCGCCGAAGCGCGCGCCGTCGAAGGGCTCCCAGGCGAAAGGCGCTCCCGCCAAAGCCCGCGCATGACCCTTCGCCGGTGGGCGGTTACGGCCGCGGCCGTTCTCGCGGTGGCGTTCGCCTCGCACGCGGTTCTGGCGCAGAAGCAGCCAGCGCCGTCGCCTCTTGCCTCGCCCATCGACCTCACCGTCGAGCCCTGGATGTTTTCCCCCCTCGGCGCGATCGCCAGCGATCGGCTGACGCTTTCGGGCGCGATCCGGATCGCGAGCGACGACCCGCGGTTCGGCGGCTTCTCCGGCCTTGTCGTTTCGGCGGACGGGCAGAAACTGCTGGCGGTCAGCGACGATGGCTGGTGGCTGAAGGGAACGCTTCAGTACAAAGACGGCCGGCTGTCGGGCTTCAGCAGTGCGATGATGGCGCCGCTGAAGGGCGCCGACGGCAAGCGGGCGACGTCGAAGCGGATGCGTGACGCCGAGGCGATGGTGGCGCTCTCGCCCAAGGGGCCGGACGGCCCCGTGGCAGTCGGCTTCGAGCGGCTGCCGCGCGTCGAGGTGTTCAACCCCGGCCGCGACGGATTTCCCGATCGCCCGCGCGCGGTGAAGATGCCGCGCGACGTCGAGGCGGGGCCCGAAAACGACGAGCTCGAGGCGATCGGTTTGCTCAAGTCCGGTCGATACATCGCGATCTCGGAAGGCAACATGCGCGACGACTCATCCGTCTACGGATGGGTGTTCGGCGGCGCGGACCGCCCCTTCGATTTCGGGGTGAAGCTTGACGGGTCGTATCGCGTCACCGACCTCGCCGTACTCCCATCCGGCGACGTGCTGCTGCTCGAGCGGAGTTTTGCCGCGCCCACGTGGATCCCCGGGATGGCGATCCGGCTCGTCAAGGCGGACGCGATCAAGGCGAAGGCGACGCTCGACCCCGAGACGCTGTTCGAGGGCGAGGTGCCGCGCTATCTCGTCGACAACATGGAGGGGCTCGCCGTGTGGCAGACGCCTGAGGGCGAGACGCGGCTCCTCGTGATGTCCGACGACAACTTCGCGCGCGACCGACAGTCGACGCTGCTCGTCGAGTTCGTCCTGAAACCCGCGTCGAACTAGCCGTGGCTGACCTCGGCGTAAGCTTCAGCCGCCGTACTTGTCGAGGAACGCCTCGACTGCGAGCGTGCGCATGTCGTCAACGGCCTCGCCGAGGCGCTCGTGCTCCCAGTCCCACCACCGGAGCGCCATGAGGCGGTCGGCGACCGGCTTCGGGAAGCGCGGGCGCAGCGGCTTCGCCGGCACGCCCGCGACGATCGTGTACGGAGCAACGTCCTTCGTCACCACGCTGCCCGCGCCCACGATTGCGCCGTCGCCGATCGAGACTTCAGGCAGGAGGATCGCGCCATGGCCGATCCACACGTCGTTGCCGATCGTCACGCCGCGCTCGAGGCGCCATTCGCGAAAGACCGTGTCGAGTTCCTTCCCGACGAAGTACTCGTTCGGCCGGTAGCTGATCTTGTGCGTCGTCACGCGGTCGATCGGGTGCTGCACTGCGTTGATGCGCGTGAACGCGGCGATAGAGCAGAACTTGCCGATCGTCGAGTAAAGACCGCCGCAGTCGTGCTCGAGGTAGGAGTAGTCCCCGACCGTGCAGTCGAGCAGTTCGACTCGTTCGGAGATCGCGGTGAAGCGGCCGAGCCTCGTGTTGCGCAGGCGCGCGGTCGGATGGATCTTCGGTTCACCGGACCGGTCGGGCGTGTTGCTCATGGTGTAGGTTCCAAACGAAATGCCCATCGCGCCGCCCCAAATGCAAAGACCGCCCGAAGGCGGTCTCGCAAACGCTCGCGACGGTTCGATGAAGATCAGGCGGCGGCGCCGGCCAGCTTCTTCTCGATGTCGCGCTTCAGCTTGCGCGCCTTCAGCGACAGGTCGTCCTTCTTGGCCTTGATCAGGAACGCGTCGAGGCCACCGCGGTGCTCGACCGACTTCAGCGCCTTCGCCGACACCTTCAGCGTCACCGTCTGGCCGAGCACGTCGGACATCAGGTGCACGTTGCTCAAGTTCGGCAGGTAGCGGCGCCGGGTCTTGTTGTTGGCGTGGCTGACGGCGTTGCCGACGAGCACGCCCTTCCCGGTGAGTTCGCAACGGCGAGCCATGGTCTCGATCTCCAAATCCGTGTTGTCGCGATCCGCCTGGGATCGCCGGCGGCGGCCCGTCCTGGCGCCGCTTCCCGTGTTGAAGCGCGGTCTATTATCGGCAATCCGGCCGGGCGTCAAGCCGGAGAGCCCACTGAAACTGCCGTTTCGAGCACAGTTTGGCCCAAAATCGGCGCTACCCGAAGGTGGATCGAGATTTTCCGGGTGGGACAACGATGAAGTACGGAAAACTGCTTCTGACGGCGTTTGCGGCTGGCGGCTTCCTCGGCCTTTCCGGGGTTGCGCAGGCAGATGAACCGATCGCGCTCCAGTACGATCTCTACGTCGCCGGGATCAAGGTCTACCAGATCGGGCTTTCAGGCCAGGTGGCGCCCAATGGGTTCAAGACGCAGGTGTCGATGCGTCCGGCGGGCCTAGGCTCGATCTTCTCGAGCGACCAGACCGACATGCGCACCACCGGCACGGTCGCATCGGGCCAGCCGAAGCCCGCAAACTTCGAAATGCGGCTCAATGAGCGCCAGTACAAGGTGTCCTGGTCCGGCAGCGCCCTGCCGACGACCTATCGCTCGAAGCAGCTTTCGGAGGACCGCGACCGCGAGGTCACGGCGGCGCTCAACCCCTCGCTCACCGATCCCCTGACCGCGGTCATGCGGTTGGCGCTCTCGGACACCGCCTCGAGCTGCGCGCTCACGCAGCGGGTCTACAACGGCAAGGAGATCTACGAGTTCGCCCTGTCACCCGCGGGCGCGGTAAAGCTCGATTCCTCTAGCGGCGGCGCGTACCTCGGGCCGGCGAAGAAGTGCAAGCTCGCCTACCGGACCATCGCCGGCTACTCGCAGAAGGTGATGAAGAAGAACCAGCAGAACCCGCCGGACATCACGCTGCTCGTCGCGCCGGTGAAGGGCGCGGACGGCAAGCCGCTGATGGTGATCGTCGGCGGCAGCGGAACGATCGACGGTCGGTCGTTCACCGCGCGCCTCTCGAGCGCCGCGCTGGCCGGCAAGCCGCTGCAGACGGCGGCGCAGTAGCCACGCCTGTCCCGGAACGGGACGCATTCGTAAATCCCGGTTCGGCTGACCTTAGGAAAAGAGACTCGTGGCGGCGGTCGACTTGTTGGTCGATCGCCCTTGGCACCCTATATCTAGCGGTGAACGAACGGCGAAACAGCGCGCATCAGCGATTCGGTCATGCTCTGTTCCGGTTTCCTTCGGTTCGTGAAGATGGGAACGCGATCCGCTGTGGATAGCGGTAACGATCCGTTCACCGTGCGCGACCGGACCGTTAACGCCGCGCTAGCATCCGCTGGCGACCGGCACCGTCTGCATGGCCTGGCGATCAGCCCGGAGATCGACATGAACGCCGGAAATCTGCGGGGCCGCCGGGGCGAACAAAACGGAAAGACCGGCGGGTGAGCGATTCGTGCGACGTTCGTTCCGGGAACATTCCATTGATTAACCGGTTGTTTCACAACGGCAATCGAGGACGCTAAGCGGCAATGCCACAACGCCAGGTCACGGCCGTCCTCGGCCCCACCAACACCGGGAAGACGCATCTCGCGGTCGAGCGCATGCTGGCGCATCCCTCCGGCATGATCGGCCTGCCGCTGCGGCTTTTGGCCCGCGAGGTCTACGACCGCGTGCGGTTGCGCACCGGCGACCACGCGGTGGCGCTGGTGACGGGCGAGGAGAAGATCATCCCGCCGCAGCCGCGCTACTGGGTCGCAACCGTCGAGGCGATGCCGAGCGACATCACCGTGTCGTTCCTCGCGATCGACGAGGTGCAGCTCGCCGGCGACCTCGACCGCGGCCACGTCTTTACCGACCGTCTGCTCAATCGCCGCGGCCAGGACGAGACGATGCTGCTCGGCGCGGCGACCATGCGCCCGCTGATCGAGCGACTGATCCCGAACGTCACGTACATCTCGCGGCCGCGCTTCTCGAAACTCACCTACGGCGGCCAGAAGAAGCTCACGCGCCTGCCGTCGCGGTCGGCCGTGGTCGCGTTCTCCTCCGACATGGTCTACGCGATGGCGGAGCTGATCCGGCGCCAGCGCGGCGGCGCGGCGGTGATCCTCGGCGCGCTCTCGCCGCGCACTCGCAACGCGCAGATGGAGCTGTTCCAGTCGGGTGACGTCGACTACGTCGTCGCGACCGATGCGATCGGCATGGGTCTCAACATGGACCTCGACCACGTCGCGTTCGCCTCGACGCGCAAGTTCGACGGGTTCGGCTTCCGGCAACTGACGCCGGCCGAGCTCGGCCAGATCGCCGGGCGCGCGGGGCGCTACATGAACGACGGCACGTTCTGGACAACCGCCGAGGCCGACCCCTTCGACGCAGAGCTCGTGGAGCATCTCGAGTCGCATCGCTTCGAGCCGGTGCGCGTGTTGCAGTGGCGGAACCGCGATCTCTCCTTCGCATCGCTCCCGGCGCTGAAGGCGTCGCTCTCTGCGCTGCCGCCGGCAGACGGATTGACCCGCGCGCAATCGAGTTTTGACGTTGACGCTCTCGAAACGCTGTCGCGCGATTCCGACATCGCCGCGCTCGCGAACTCCCGCGAGATGGTGGAGCTTCTGTGGCAAGTCTGCCAGATACCGGACTACCGCAACATCTCGAGCGCCGAACATGCCACTCTCGTTGCCAGGATCTTCCGCTTCGTCGGCCCGAAGAACGGGCGCATCCCGGAAGACTGGTTCATGCGCCAGCTCTCGTACTGCAATCGCACCGAAGGCGACATCGACACCCTGTCGCAACGCATCGCCCACATCCGTACCTGGACATTTGTCGCAAATCGGCCGGAGTGGCTCGCCGATCCCCTGTACTGGCAGGGCAAGACGCGCGAGATCGAGGATCGACTCTCAGACGCCTTGCATGAGAGGCTCACTCAGCGTTTTATCGACCGCCGGACCAGCGTGCTCATGCGGCGCCTGCGCCAGAAGGAAGAACTGATGTCGATTGTCGAGGATGATGGGGGCGTGCTTGTCGAGGGAGAGCTCGTCGGCAAGCTCGATGGATTCCGGTTCATCCCGGCGGCCTCGACCGGCTCGGACGTCAAGGGACTGAAGGCGGCCTGGCAGCAGGCCGTCTCGAAGGAGATCCTGGCGCGCGCGCAATCGCTCGCAGCTGCGCCCGATCCCGATTTCGCGCTCGACCGCGAGGCGCGCATCGTGTGGCACGGCGCGCCCGTCGCGCGCCTGCAGGCCGGGGCGAGCGTGCTGCAGCCGCGCATCGCGCTGATCGCGGACGAACAGCTCACGGGGCCCGAGCGCGACGCCGTCGCCGAACGGCTGCAGAAGTATCTGACGCGCCACATCGACGCCGTGCTTGAACCGCTCGTGAAGCTACAGGCGGCCGAGGACGTGACCGGCCTTGCGCGCGGCATCGCTTTCCGGCTCGTCGAGAACCTCGGCGTCGTGGCGCGCGAGGACGTGGCAGACGACGTGAAGGCGCTGTCGCAGGACGACCGCGCGAGCCTGCGCCGCTACGGCGTCAAGTTCGGCGCGTTCCACGTCTTCGTGCCGCTGCTGCTCAAGCCCGCCGCCACACAGCTGCGCCTCACGCTGTGGGCGCTGGGCCTCGAGAAGGACGGCAAGCTCGACGCGGCGCAGATGCCGGCGATGCCCGGGCAGGGGCTCACCTCCGTCGCGTTCGATCGCGCGACGCCGCGCGGGTTCTATCGCACGGTCGGCTTCCGCATCTGCGGGGAGCGCTGCGTACGCATCGACATGCTGGAGCGTCTCGCCGACACCATTCGCGACCGCGTGTTCTGGAAGCCGCGCTTTGCGGAAGAAGCGCGCCCGTCCGGCTCGGTCGAGGGCGGCGGATTCACGATCGTCCCCGACATGATGTCGCTCGTGGGATGCTCCGGCGAAGAGTTCGCGGGCATCCTCCGGTCGCTCGGCTATCGCGCCGAGACCCGCACCGTCACCACCGCGCCTGCTGTGCCTGCGCCAGATGCTGCGGACCAGGCCGGCGGAAGCGCGCCTCAATGGACCGCGGAGCCCTCGGGATGGAGTGAAGAGGCGCTCGATGCGCCTGCGCCTGTGGTCAACGAGCCGGCGCCGGAGGCCACTCCAGTCGCTGCAGAAACGGCGCCTGCCGAAAGCTCTCCGGAAGCACCTGGAGAGGCTGCGCCCGACGCGTCGGCAGCGCTGGCGAGCGATGCTCCGGCCGTTCCGGACGTACCCTCGGAGATCACGCTCGAAGTCTGGTGGCCGAAGGATACCGGCCCCTTCCGTCGACGCCGTCCGGAAGGGCGCAGCGGCGAGGGCGCCCGACCGGCGCGGCCGAGGCGGGGCAAGGGACTGCGGGTTGACGCGGCACAGGCACAGCCCGCCGCAGAGGGTGGCGCAGCAGCGGCCGAGGCTGGCGCACAGGCGCCCGAGGGAGTTCAAGGCGAGGCGCGTCCCGACCAGCGCGAGCGTCGCCGCGATCTTCGTCCGGACCGCGAGGGCGAGCGTGGCGATCGCCGTGACCAGCCGCGCTTCAAGGGCAAGCGCAGCAAGGACGATACGTCGGGAGAGCGTCCAGGCCGCGACGAGCAGGGCAAGCACCGCGGCCGCGACGATCATCCGCGTGGCAAGGGTCGCGAACCGCGCCGGTTCGAATCCTCGCCCGCCGACTCACGTGACGAGGCCAAGCGCATGGCCGACAGCCCGTTCGCGGTGCTGACCGCGCTCAAGGAGAAGCTGGCCCGAGGCCAGTGACGCGATGGCCGGCGATGCGCAGCGCATCGACAAGTGGCTGTGGTTCTGCCGGTTCGTGAAGTCGCGCTCGCTGGCGCAAGGCCTGGTCGAGGATGGTTGCGTTCGCATCAATCGCCTGAAGATCGATCGCTCGAGTCACGCGGTGAGGCCCGGTGACGTCGTGACATTCACCCTTCACGGTGTCGTGCGCGTCGTGCGCGTGCTCGATGCGGGCGAGCGGCGCGGTCCTGCCGCCGAGGCGCAGGCGCTCTATGAGGAGATCGCATCGCCCGTCGGTTCGCGCGATACCCTCTGAGGGGAGCCGTCAGCGGGCGGAACGCCGTGAGGCTGGTGCTAAGCGAGGCTTGCATTTGCCCGTACGCTCGTTCACATACGGCGCGTTCGAGAGTGACTGTCCGGAGGCCTGCCGTCCGCCATGACCTACGTCGTGACCGACAACTGCATCAAGTGCAAGTACATGGACTGCGTGGAAGTGTGTCCGGTGGACTGCTTCTACGAAGGCGAGAACATGCTCGTCATCCACCCGGATGAGTGCATCGACTGCGGCGTGTGCGAACCGGAATGTCCGGCGGAGGCGATCAAGCCCGATACCGAGCCCGGCCTCGAGAAGTGGTTGCAGGTAAACGCGGAATACGCCGGCGTGTGGCCGAACATCACCCAGAAGAAGGACCCGCCGGCGGACGCCGAGAAGTTCGACGGCGAGGACGGGAAGTTCGAGAAGTATTTCTCCGCCGAGCCGGGCGAAGGCGACTGATCGCTGGGTCCCCGGAGCGCTTTGTCCGGTCATCCGCCGTTAACTTCTGCGCCAAAAGACCGACCTGGGGTTGCTTCCGATTGCCGGAGCAACCGAGCTAGGCCTTTAAAAATGGGTAAATCTGTGCTACATTGATGACGATGTAGCAGTCTCTCGTTCGAACACCCTGCCCGAGCCTAGGAAGCTCGGAAATTTTTTGCCCTGAGCATGGCAGTCATGAGTTTCTGTAATGGTCCGCCATTACGGTAAGGTGCCCCGCCACTCTCCATGACCAATGCCGTCGGTATCGTCGCTCCCTGGAGTTTCCTGGGATCGGGACCACTAGGCAATGCGCGCCCGGCAGGGCCGAACAGAGCTGGTTGAGTTGACCAGTGGAGAATCGGCATTATGGCGTCATCGAAGAAGCCGGCAGCAAAGAAGCTCAAGTTCAAGGCGAACGAGTTCGTGGTCTATCCCGCGCACGGGGTTGGCCGCATCGTGAGCGTGGAAGAGCAGGAAATCGCCGGTCTGAAGCTTGAACTCTACGTCATCGACTTCGAGAAGGAGAAGATGCGGCTGCGCGTTCCGACCGCCAAGTGCGAATCCGTCGGCATGCGCAAGCTCGCGGACAAGCCCCTGATCGAGGAAGCGCTCAAGGTGCTGCGCGGGCGCGCGCGCATCAAGCGCACGATGTGGTCGCGCCGTGCGCAGGAGTACGAGGCGAAGATCAACTCCGGCGACCTGATCGCGGTCTCCGAGGTGGTTCGCGACCTCTACCGTTCCGACAAGCAGCCCGAGCAGTCCTACTCCGAACGCCAGCTCTACGAAGCGGCGCTCGACCGCATGGCCCGCGAAATCGCGGCCGTGAAGAAGGTCGACGAGGCGGCTGCCGTGGGCGAGATCGAAGCGGTGCTCGAAAAGGTGGCGCGCCGTAACGAGAAGTCGGGCGACGACGAGGCGACCGAGAAGGCCGCCTGAGCCTCCACCGACACGAATTCAACGCGACCCGGCGCCGGTGTGCGCCGGGTCGTTTCGTTTCAAGTCGAATGACGGTATAAGCGCGAGGGCGATTTGCGCCCGCAGCGGCCTAAGGGGCCCCGTAGCTCAGCAGGATAGAGCACCAGATTCCTAATCTGGGGGTCGCACGTTCGAATCGTGCCGGGGTCGCCAATAAAATCAATGACTTAGCCGTTCCGCTGGCTAGCAGTGCCATTGCAAGGTAAGCACATAGTAAGCGCGGTGATTTAGCGAGCGTCGAATTGCGCTCGAAACATTACAAACCAGTTACATAACCTAATTGATTGAAAAAGCATGCTTTTCTGGCAGAAGACCCGGGGTATGGTGCTTTTGGGGGTGGGTGGGAGTCACTGGCAGGTACACACTCGTCACTCCACAACCTTTGTAAAATAGTTCGTGCGCGTTCCATCTTCAATTGAAATGGCCTTGAAGAACATTGGCTGCCTCTCAACGAACATCCAGTCTACGATCTGGCGGCTTATGCCTCTAGATTTCGCAAACTCAAGGATCACCTTCCTGAGTGCCAAATTGGACAGGCTTCGCTCGACTGCGAGTTGCGGATCAGTAACTCCGCCGAGTTCGGCATCTTCTTGTTTGTATGGAGCATGGACGCCAACAATGGCGCGCAGGCCGACAATCCGTTCATTTCCGCCCATGAATGATATTGCGCAGGCGCTGATGCATGAAGCCCCCGAAGGAACTATGGTATTCCAACCTGCACCAGCGATTAGCTGAGCCAATCTCAGCCCCTCTCCCAAGCTGCCGCCGGGACTATCGAGTACAACTAGTCTTGTTCGGCTATCGGCATAAGCAATGAGTCTGGACGCATCTCCAGGAACCAATTCACCTTGCAGGAGCACGGAATAAGCGTCCTGCGATCGAGATATGTCAGCAGCGTCGGCAGGAGCAACTACCGCCAGAATTCCGATAATACCTGCTATGAGTTTTTGGGCAAAAAACCCTGTGCTTGCATACACGTCTTGTAGTCTCGCTCCCTAGCTATCGCTCCACCGATTTGCGCTCCTGCAACATAACTGCCGCCCATAGTTAGCCCGCCTATCGAAGCCGTGCGCATCTTCTCTTGATAACGATTGCTTGCATACATCTCGCACTGAGCGGAGGTGACGTCGAACTCGCTTTTCGGGCGCTGGAGGCCGGTCGCATCTTGGTAGTCGAGGTAATTTTTCGTGGAAGCACATCCACCAAGCAATAGCGATATGAAGACCATGATGGTAACGCGGCGCATATTTTTACCTTACGGCAAGTGAAGCAGGGGGGCAACACGCGCGTCCACAATCTGCCTACGCCGAGATCTATTACCGTTATCGAATGCTGCGTCCGGCAAGCCGTCAGTCCCCACTAATCTACCCAATCGCTGCGTCAATCCTGATTGTGTTCCAAGTCAAATCCAGAGGCAGACGCCTCACCGGTGCAAAAACCCGGTATATTAAAGGACGATTTAGTACAGGGCCGATTCGCGTCAGTAGGGGGCAATAATGCGAATACAGTTCGCGTTTCAAGGTGGTGGAGCGCGTCTGGTGACACTGCTACCGGCTGTTCAAGCCATCCAAGATTTGATTTCAAATCGGTCGATCGAAGTACAGAAATGCGCCGGTACATCAGCCGGTTCAATTGCGGCTATACTACTAGCGGGAAATGCAAATATTCCTGCGATCTACCAGTACTTGCAACGAGTTTCGAATGAGGTAGAGCAAGCATTTCCAATTCCTAAATTGACCAAGGCGTGGCCAATCTTATTTGGATCTGGGATTGCTGATGAGAAGAAGCTGCAAACTGTTATACGCGGGGCACTAACGGCCGGAGGTATACCTCCCGAAACTGAAATTCAGCAACTACAAAGGCAATGTATTACGGTATCGACGGATTTATACAATAAGAGAACACTTATTGCGGATGGCAACTGTTCGGTGATTAAGGCAATAATGGACTCATCCGCTGTTCCATTTTATCTTCGAATCGGTGGTGTCGTTGACGGCGGCATTTTAGATAACCTTCCTGCATCTTTTCTTGCGAACGACACAGTTTCAGCTCAGAATTTTGGTCCTGTAATTGCAGTTTCCTTCAAAGAAAATTCATACGCGGCACCGAGCAACAGACCACTGCATTTCCTTCTGAACTTGTTTGATGCAGTAATTACACACAAGACTAGAAGCACGATAGGAACATTAGGTGAAGAAAATGTCCTTCTTCTAGATGGGAGCGTGTCATCTTTTGATGTTAAAACTTTTATCGATCCGGGTTTGAATCAGTTTTATTTTGAGAAAGTGAGGACCGAGAGCCGCGATTGGCTGAAGCAGTGGATAGACAAGCAGAACTTGCAACGTTTTCATGCAAGAAAAACGGTTCCTAAGGATATCGGTGACTTCATTTCGGATGTCGCGAAGCATCAGCGCAACAACAATAATATAACTCTGACACACAGCGTTTTTGAGGTAACAACACCAAAACTGGGAACGGGCCAACCTTCGTACGATACGATTAGGGTGATAGATTCGATACAGACAGGAAACGATCCGGTGTACGTGTATTCTGTAAAACTATTTTCAGGGGATTTTGGGCTCGTTGGAGAACCTCAGTTTGAGGTTGTGAATCCTGACGGATCCCTGCGGGAGGTGCGGGCGATAGGCATTCCGGATAACGCGGGGCTATATGATTGGACCCACATATTCTTTACTCCCCCTTTGCCGCCGAACTCAGGTCCCTATGAATTGACTCAGACTCAAACCGCAATTGACGTTATGGCCCCTTTAGACAAAACCGGTGCTGATTATTTGACAGTCCTTCTGAGCCAAGCGTTGGAGGCGAGGGAGTTGGAGATTCGATTAGTGGTTCCGTTAGACTATCCTGAACTGTTTATGCTCAATGGCGATGAGACTGCAATGAGAAAGACCTCTGAGAATGAGGCTAGTATTACCGCGGGGCAGGATAAGCTGGTTGCTGGCGTTGCATCCCGAATGAATGCCTCGAAGTGCCCGGCGAATATGAGAGGCTATTGTTGGTCGCGTGACGGCCTTCGACTCAACGAGATGCTTCAAGTAGTCTATATAAAGTCAGGACTTGGGGTGGAACCTTGACGTGCATGATGCGTTAGGTTACAATTCATAAAAGGAGATTGGGATATGTGCACCGGCGGTGTTTTAGTGAAATAGCCAGCTTTGGTGGCGAGATGCTTTTGCGGTATCGGCCGACGGCAGTTCTCGGCGGCACTAACAATGAGCATCGAATTACAGTCAGACGCGTATCTGACGCCTGCAATTGATGCGAGCTGGCGTTATGTGTAGCCGCTCATTCCTACCCGACACGCATTACATCGAATAACAACGGTCACAAAGTCACAATGCCGGATCTGGTCAGAATAGCCACTCCGGGTCGCGTTCACTTGTGACGTTGTGATCATTGTGATCGCTCACTCCATGTGATCGGTTCGGCAACGTATATTTCGCATGGTCTGTCCGCACGACACTGCCGTCAGCACACATCCTCTGCAGCATTTGCCGAATGTTCGCAGACTTGTTGCCCGTGATCTCTGTCAGCTCCTTTGGCGATAGCGGATCCGGCGACTCAAAAAGCGCGTCGATGATCGCCCGTTGCTGGCTTGACCGCTTAACGTCCTGAACTTCCCCCTGGATAGTCCAGCGGCAGGACTCCTTGTTGAAAGTCACTGCCTTTTCAAACTCCGCTATATCGCGGCCACGTCCGTAGAGGGTGACAACTCCGCCTCCTGTGCGCATCAGCGTAATCGACGCATCTGCAGCGCCATTGATTCCGTTGGTCCCGGAAACGCACTCGAATGGATCAACATCACTGCCCGCCTTCCGCGTGTGGTGGACGACGATGATCCCCACCTTGGGGTAGCGCGAGTTCAGCTCCTGCACCGCTTTGATGGCTGCATAATCGGCCTGATACAGATTCTGCGAGGCACCTTCCGAGCTGCGGAAGGCAGCGAGGACGTCGATGACGACGAGCCGTGGGTTTGCAACAGCGTTGATCCACTTTTCAATGTGTCGGAGGCCACCATCATTCGCCTTCGCACTCTGAAGCGCATAGTGGAACGACTCGGGCCAATGGTCTACGTAGTCCCCTTGCGAAATCTTCCTTACGCGATCCTGTAGTCTGCGCTGGTTATCTTCCAAGGCGAGGTACAGGACGTCGCCCTGCTCGCACTTGATATCTCCCAACACGTATCCGCCACGCGCGACAGCGAGCGCGATATCGAGAGCCAGCCAGCTTTTGCCGATTTTCGGGGGCCCGGCGAACATCGTCGTACCTTCGGGAATGATGCCCGGCACGATATAATTCACGGGGGTGAAGTGCTGTTCTCCAAGCCAAGCCAGATTGCGAACGTAGCTCAAGGTATTTGAGAATGGATCGCTGCCGGCCTCCTGTTCAGCCTCATTGAAAGTCATATACTCTTTGTCGATGCTCATGCTGCTTCTGCCTGTTTCAGAATGATGAACTTTGAGGATGGGATTCCGTCCGCCACGAGGTCGCGGGCATGCTCTAGCGAAGGCACCGCAAGCCTACCGGGGTGCTGTTTCAGAATCGGTGCGGCGCGGTTTGCGTCGATGATCGTGGCGCCCAAGCAATTCGCCTGAAGCAACTCCAGTGGCGTTGGCCACAGGTACAAAGGGTCCGTCGACTGCCAATCGCTGCTAGGATGATAGAGAGCTGCCCGTCCGAAGAGTGTGCAGAAGGTTGATGGATGGGCTGCTGACCAAACGAGGATGTCTTCAACTCCGGCCCTGCCGCAAACAGCGTGGACATAAGCGTCGTCCCCGAGCCAAGCCGGCTCCGCTGACTCTTCAACCCACCTTAACTTGCGGGTGATGATAGGGCCGCAGACGTCCGTAACGAGATCGGTATTCACTCCCAAGTTTCTCAAATGCCGGATTGCCTTCACGTCGGGAAGCGCGTCCTTGATTATTTGGTAAGCCAACTCGGAAGGGGAGAGGATGTTTTGCCCCCTCATTCTCCGAGCCTCACAGTCCAGTACAGAAGGTTTTGCAGAACGGACTCTGGAGTCGTCTTCGACGCGTCGGCTACACGGCGTGCCCACCGCAATGTTGCCGGAGGCAATTCAAGGGACACGCGCACACTTGCCGTTTCGGAGGAGGCTTTCATCAACCGTCCCTCCGCGCGTTTGCCGGGGGGCCGGATGTCGTGCGCTGTAGTCGGTTCTCCATGAACTCGTCCAAATCGGATAGACGATAGACCACGCGGCGGCCGACTTTGACATAGCGCGGTGCATCACCACCCAATACACGCGTCTTTGAGAGCCATGACGCGCTAACACCCATGTATTTCGCAGCTTCTGAAGTCGAGACATACATATTCATCATCAACCCTTTTCAGTTTTCCATGTACAATCTCCCGTTGATCCGTTCACGATGCCCGCGTCGCAGGCGTTCCCTTTTTGTTCACGCGCCAACCCCCATTGGCATCGCGATTCTTCCTATAGCCTCACTAGATCTAGTATGTCAACGGTTTGAGACCTCAACATTTGGTAATGTTAGGCACTCCCGGTCAAGCGCTTGGCAATCCAAGCTGACGCAGCCTCGCTCGCGGTTCGAAGCGGATCAGCGGCGAGGTGCGCATAGCGGGCAGTAGTCTGTGGTTGTGAATGCCCTAGTAATGCACCAATAACGGGCAGAGAAAGCCCTCCAGCCGCTGCAGCTGAGGCAAAGTTGTGTCGGAGGTCGTGGATCCGGAGGTCGTTCAGTCCGGCCCGCGCTCGAATACGCCGCCACGGCTTCTGCAGGTTCACCAGGCGCGCCCCCGGTTTCTCCCCAACGATGACGTGCTCGTTGCCGCTCACGCGCGGGACACCGCTAAGAACGTCAAGCGCAGAGGCATTGAGATAAAGGGTCTTTGCCCCCGTTTTGCTGTCCGGTAGCCGGATTGTCCCCCTGTCCAGATCGATATAGGACCATTTAAGCGTAAGGATTTCGGATAGGCGTGCTCCCGTCAGTGCTAGAAGCTGAACAGCGGCGATTGCCCAAGCACTAGCGGTGTTGTCGGCTTGGGTAGCGCGGAGCGCTTGACCGAGCCTCGCCATTTCCTCGTCCGTAAGGAATCGCTCGCGCTTGTTCTCTTTGTACTTCTCAACGTGGCGGCACGGGTTCGAACCGTCGGGGCGATAGCCATGGCGCTCGCACCAATTGAAGAACTTGGAGAGTAGCGCCATCGATCGATTGCCTTGATAAGGCTTGTCCGCGAGCGCCGATTGGAGGCGAAGCACGTCGGTGCGCGAAATGTCTTGGACAAGTCGATGCTGCAATGCCGGCATCACGTACAGCCGGGCGAGCCGGCGATACTCCGCGACGGAACTAGCCTTCAGCTTGCTCTCCGCATGTTCGACAAGGAAACGCTCCAGCACGACGCCGAACCGCTCGGATGTTTTTGCATCGTCTCTCGCAGCTGCTGGGTCTTTGCCCTCAGCGACCTGACCCAAAAGCTGTTTGGCACGCCGCCGCGCCTCATCTGCGGTGACGACGCCATGAGCCCCAATCGTGACGCGGCGCGTACGACCCTTCCGTCCGCCAATACGGTATTGAACTAGGTAGACCTTCCGACCATGTGGCGTGGTCTTTAAGCCAAATCCTGATAGTTCCGAATCCCAAAGGTACCTGTCTTTTGGGCCTGCGATTTGCTCATCAACCGTGCGCTTCGAAATGGTCGCAGACATCGTGCTCTCCATCCGCTACAGTAAGCACATGGTAAGCGCAGTAGCCGGAATGTCAATGAAACGCGGGGAGCCGTGGAGCATCATACATCGCCTAATTCCTTACTTTTTTGCAATCTGATAGCGTTTGGTGATTACGCTGGAATGGTTGAATCCGAAATTCCTAATCTGGGGGTCGCACGTTCGAATCGTGCCGGGGTCGCCAATGAACTGCGCTCTCAATATTACAGGCCAGTTCGATCAACTAATCCTCTGAAATGCATGCTCTTTTGGAAGAAGATCCTGGGGTATGGTGCTCTTGGGGGTGGGGTGGGAGTCACAGCCAGGAGCACCTTGCTTTGCTTGCGGGTTTCTGACCAAATCTTCACGCTAAACAAAGCAATATTATTTTAATCGGAGCGACTGAAGTTTTTCGCTCAAAATGACTGATTCTCTATCGTTTTCTTTTTCTGCTGAGACCTTAATCAGATTCAAAAAATTATTGGCTAAATCGAGTTGGACAAGTGTATAAGAATTGATGCGTCTTTGCGGCGACGCATTAACAGGGATAAGGAGGCGCAAATGAGCGCAACTTCAAGTAGCTTAAAGTCAGTCGCTGCCGCGGCAGTGCTGTCAGTTGTCGGACTCTTCGCAGCGGAACCCGCATTCGCCGCGACTTGCACCCAGTCATTGCCCGGTGGCGATGTGGTGTACACGCTGAATACCGCCACCAATGCTTTCTGCTCCACCGGTAATGATTTGAACACCATTGACTCCAGCTACACGCTGTTCGGTCAGACCGGATGGATTCTCGGTGACTCCACCGGCGGCGTGGGCGACAATGCAGTCAAGTTCACCCAAAACGGGGCACCCGTTTCTGGTGCACAGTCGGGCACTTGGGCCATTACCGGCCTCGCCAACTCAATTGTCGTTGTCCTGAAGCAGGCAAATTCCTTTGCCGCGTTTCTTGTCAGCTCGACGAGCGGTACATGGAGCGTGACTGGCCCGGGAGATAGCGTGAACGTCATTTCGCACGCCTCGGTGTACTACAACGGTTCGGTTATCCCGCTGCCGCCGGCAGCATTGCTTTTTGGCACTGCGCTGGCTGGAGTCGGTGCAATGTCGAGGAAGCGTCGCAAGTCTGCTTAAGACCGCACATCTGTGTTGAAGGGAGGGGCTACCGCTCCTCCCTTTTGAATTTCTGCTATCGCATATATTTTAGATATTTCTCGACCGTACCTCTTGTTACTCCAAACCGTTGAGCGAGTTCGAGCTTGCTCGCCCCTTCTTTCGCGAGACGTCGAACTTCCTCTATATCAGCGATGGGCTTGTTATCGAAGTTATTGGCTATTCTAGTGGGCCAATCTTGTGAAGTAGCTGCTTGATATTGTTGACTGCGTTTCCGGGTGATCGCGGCGATATCGCTCGAGCAGATAGGTTCGTTGGTTTCTCTCAGAGAGGCCAGAATCCCCGACTATGGCGTGGTCATTGCCGCTCACGCGCACGTTCGAAACGTGCCGGGGTCGCCACTGATCAGGCAGCGCGCCTTCTTCTAGCTGCAGAAAAATGACGCCACACCGTCCATGACGCGGTCCACTGTCCCGGCATTCATTCCCCGAAAGATCGGCATTCGGATCAGCCTGCCGGCAAGGTCTTCTGTCACGGGGAGATCGTTCGGCTTGTAACCAAGCGAGTGTCCAAAGGGAGAAGAGTGAAGCGGTACGTAATGGAACGCAGCACCGATGCCGAGCGACTTGAGGTGGGCAATCAGCCGGTCCCTATCCGTTCTTTCGTGGCAGTAAAAGAAGACGATATGGCCATTCGGTTCAGCATGCTCGGGAATGCGCGGAAGACGGAGAAAGCCCTGCTGCTCCAGCAACACAAGCTTCTCCCGATAGTATCGCGCAATCGCACGGCGTTCGGCAGTTATGTCCGCCACGGAAGCAAGCTGAGCTAGCAGAAAGGCTGCGCTCAGTTCGGGCATTCCCAGTGACGAGCCCAAGCCTGTCCAGGAGTAAAAGTTTGCCGAGCCATTGAAAAACGCCCTGCGGTTTGTGCCTTTGTCACGACAGACATAGGCTTGTTCAAGATAATCGCGATTGTTTACGATCAGGGCTCCTCCTTCTCCGCATGTTACATTCTTTTGCCAGTTGAAACTGAACGCAGCCAGATCGCCGAATGTCCCAAGTGGCTTCTGCCGATAGAACGCGCCGACGGCTTGGGCGGCATCCTCGATAACTGTCAGGCCAAAACGCTTCGCCAGCGCGTTGATTTCATCGGGTGCACAAGCGATGCCGGCGTAATGCATTGGCCAGATTGCTTTGGTGCGGACCGTTATCGCATCGGCGATCAACCGTTCATCCATATTCATCGTGTCAGGCCGAACATCGACGAATCTGGGAAACGCCCCAGTTCTGCAAACTGCATTCGCCGCAGATGTTAATGTGAATGATGGCAGGATGACTTCATCTCCGTGCCGCAAGCCCGAAATTAGGGCTGAAAGCTCCAGCGCAGCGGTGCCGGAGCCCGTCAAAAGCACATCCGCGCCGCCCAGGTACGAACGAAGTAGATCTTCGCACCTGCGCGCATAGGGGCCGTCAACCTGCAAGGAGCCACTGTTCAGGACCGCTGAAATGTTTTGATGTTCTTCGCCGGTTTTACAAACTTGAGTGAACGGTATATCCACCGTCAGTCTCCGTACTTAGCGCCCCGTTCTCCATCATTGCAGCAGCGTTCCAGTTCTAATGCGCTGAAAAAGAATAGACAATGTCAACACGAAAGCCACTCCTTTGCTTGGGTACAACACGATATGCAGAAGTGTTTCTGGATATGCACGAGCAATCGATTGAATTCGAGTTTGCTGGCTTCGTTGAAAATCGAGATCGCACTCGTTGTGATGATCTGCTGTGCGGGCTACCCATCTTCTGGTCGGATGATGCCGATGTTTATTCGAATACCCACTGGATCACTTGCGCGCTCGCGACAACGACACGTAGCGCTTGGATAGAAGAACTAAATCTTCGTGGTTTCCGCTCTGCTATACTCGTACACTCTACAGCCGGGGTATCGAAGCGCGCTGAGCTGGCAGATGGCGTGTCAGTTGATCCCGGCAGTTTCATTTGCGCAAGAACATCGATTGGTCGTGGCGTCCGAATTGGACGCCTATGTTCCATCGGGCACCACATAACCATTGGTCCTTACACGACAATTCATCCTACCGTGACGGTTTCGAGCGGATGCCGTATCGGCAGCCAGGTCACGATTGGAACCGGAGCGATAGTCCTGACGGAAATCGAAATCGGCGATGGAGCGTTTGTCGCTGCAGGCTCTCTCGTAACGCGGGACGTTCCTGCCCGGAGCCTCGTACAGGGATCTCCGGCGCGAGTGGTGAAGAGCGATTACGGTCCGAAATGACTGGGCAACACGCGCTTGACGATGCGACGACCTAGTTTATGGGCCAGCCTTGGCGCGACCTTGAATCGGGTCGAACAAGGCCCACCGGGGCACGAAGCCGTCGGAGAGGCGGAGCGAATTGCATTCCTCGGTGATGAACCAATTGCGCGCAACGGCAGGCGAATTGATAGTCCCTGCGGGGTGGACGATTACGTCGGCGAGAGGTTGCTCCGGTCCAACCATCAGTATCTCGTGTGTTTGCCATCGGGTGCCGTATTTCACGGAGCGGCGTATGCGCGATGGCTTTCCTACGTGCCCAATCAGCGGCCGATCTTCGGTTGGACTGACCTCGGCGCTCCGAGGGTCGTGCGATCTGCGACGATCGTCAGCGTAGATCACGGAATTACCTATGGCGATTGGGTTTCGGAATATCTTCGAACGCTGATCGATGGAAGTCCGATCGGGTCAGTCGTTCTGGTCCCTGGTCGTTTGAGGCACCGGAAATACGTTAGCCGGGATCTCGAGCAGCTGGGCATTGACTTTCAATACATTGATGTTCCGACAATCCTGCTGAGGGCAACGGTACTCCACAAGAAGCGGTATCTGGTTCGCTGGACGAAGGCGGACGTTCAGGCTTTTCGCTCCGCATTCGGCATTGCCACAGAGGTCCCGCGTGCGGGATCGGTTCTCTATCTCTCGCGTGAGGGAGTGCCTCAGATGCAATGGCATCCCGAGCGGACCTATCCGCACGCAGACGTCAGCAGGCTCGTTCAATCACTTGGTGGGCAGACACTCTCGACGCACGCATTAGGACCATCGGACTACAAGGCTGCGCGCCACGAAGCTGAAACCGTCATTGCGGATCATGGCTCGGCCATGTTGAACTTGCTGTATTGGCAAACGAAAAGCGTTATTGAGCTCGTGACCGATGGCTGGTGGGGGCCCGGGATGATGAGTCTCGCCAAGGCATGCGGTGTCCGGAACTACGCAATTGTACGCGTGACGGCGGAAGCAACTCCTGTCGAGACCGTTCGCGACTGGGTTCATCGATTTCAGGCGTCCACGACCTCGCTGTGGGACTAGATTTCCACCGAGCGTTCAGAGAAGCTTTTCTGAAACCCGTTCGACTGTGCGATCGAAGGGCTATACAGCAAAACCTGTTGTGTTCTAGATTTAATAAAATCGTCATTTGGCATTATTTGCCACGGGAATGATATCCGTGTCAGTTCACGCATCACTGATAAACATAGGAAGTCTACTTCCCAGACGACTGCAAAAGGGTATTCGGGAGATACTTCCAGTCCCCGAGATACTCGACTTCATTGAGAGTTTGGAAAGTCCTCGCACCATTGAACTGGCCGACGGTACGAGTTGGACGAGACTCGACAACTGTCCGATGCGGCTGCTTGACCCAGGTGGAGTGCAGGTTGGTCGTTCACTATACGTGATTGGCGGTTTCAGGAGTTCCGCGGAAGTCAGCAACAAGATCCATGTATTCGACATGGAGCGGCGCAAGTGGCAGCGCTCATACAAGGTGCCCGAGAGCCTGCCCCACTCCCATACCGCGGTGTCGACTGACAATGAGCGGTACATCTACATTGCCGGAGGCCAACATGGGCCTCATTGTCGACCCGCCGTTCGCACAGCGTACTGCTTCGATACAGTCGACCAATCATGGCACGTACTGCCGCCCATTCCTGCGCCTCGCTACGCTGGTACCATGCAGCTTTGGAGAGGGCGCCTGCACTTCATCGGCGGAGCAGATGTCGATCGTTGGACGCCAACCGCGGATCACTGGAGCATCGGTATCGCGGGAAACTCGGCCACCGAACCGACTTGGCGCGAGGAAACGCCTAACCCCATCGCCGGGATGCATCGGTGCAGCGCCATCGTCCGGGACAGTCTTTACGTCATCGGAGGCCAGCAAGGTGATTTTCAGCCTGTTGCAGGCGACCCCCACTGCACCTGTACCGGTCGAACCAAAGAGACCTATCTGCCGTTCGTGTTCCGATTGCCCTCGCCAGAAGACGACTGGCAACGGATGTCCGACCTCCCCATTGCCGTCTCGCACTGCGATTTCGCCTGCCTGGTCTCGGGCAGTTCGATCTACCTGTTTGGTGGTCAAATCTATAAGCATCCCGAAGAGTTCTATCTTCGGCTGACCGACGCCATTCAGGTCTACGACACGGAGACGGATTCCTGGCGCATCGACGGCCATCTTCCCCATCACCTGAAAATGCCCGTCGTTGGACGTCTCGGAGAGGATGTCTTTCTGACCGTTGGGCAGCGTGGAAAACATGATTCAGACGAGCCGGGAAGAATAGTCTCGAGAACGTGGGTCGGCCGCCTAAAAGGCCAGCTCGGATCATATTCCAAGACCTGCCCTTTAACCTCTGTAGCAGGAAAGAGCATCCTTCTCATTTCTCACGAGCTATCGAGAAGTGGCGCTCCTTTGGAGCTGTTGGAACTCGGTCGTGCTCTCGTCGAAAGTCATGCCAAGGTTCGTCTTGTCAGCCTGAGTGCCGACATGAAAAGCGGAAACGTTTCGGCCGAATTCAGGATACCGATTGTTCCGCCAGAAGTCGCACTGACGCATGCGACGGAGGCTGACCTTATCGTGGTCAATACGGCGAGCAGCCTGACGACAGAATGGGTAGAAGCGTGTCTTGCTCGCCATCGTGACATTTCGAAAAGGATCATTTGGTTCATTCACGAGATCGATATCGAGTTGTTCGGTGGTTGCGCGACAGTCCTCCCGAAGGTCACGTTCGCTGTGTTTGACAGCCAGGCCAGTCTCCGAGCTTGGGAAGAGATCGGTGCGCTACCGAAAAGGTATGCTGCCATACATCCCGGTCTGCCAAGCGATGCGTTCGATCACGCGGCGCTGCACAGGCATTCGTTTGTTCCAGCGTCGCAAGTGTCCAAGATCGCTCCGTCGCAATTTCTCACACGGTCAGAAATCCGCGCGGCACTGGGAGTGGGTGATCACGAAGTGGTCGTGTTGAGCGTTGGGAGCGTCTCCCATCTCAAAGGGCAACGGATGCTCCTCCATTCGATAGCCCGAGCTGCCAGGGAACGACGACTTCCGGTCAAACTGCTGCTTGCCGGCTTCCGTGGTAGCGAGCAGAGGCTCGCTTTTCTGTACGACATGAACGCGCAGGAACATCAGGTGTTCAATGCGCGGCTCGCCTACATGACGACGCCCCACATAAACGCGCTCTTCGCTGCAAGTGACGTTCACATCCTGAATTCGCAAGGTGAGAACGGTCGTGGGGAAACATTCGGTCGGGCAACCGTGCATGCCATGACTTTTGGCCTTCCCGTTCTCTGCACGAACGCTGGTGGGGCTCCAGAAATCGTGCAGGATGGACTTCAGGGATACCTTTATCCGGTGGGTGACAGCGGGCAGGAGACGATGATCGACCGACTGGAGGAGCTCGTTTTGTCACCGGATCTGCGCAGGCGCTTGGGCGCGGCGGGCTCAACTCGAGCAAGGTCCTGCTTCTCCAAGGACGTGTATCTCGCCAAACTTGATGCCGTGTTGCGGGACCATTTCTTCAGCGACTCGAGCACAGAGTGCTGAGCTCTGAAGGTCGGCAGGCGACGATCATCGCGATCGGCAAGTCGACCGTATCGCCGCCTGCGTCCACGCATTGAGAGTCGCTGCACGGTGTCCGGAAGCTCGCCAGCACCGGGGCACTCACCAGTGTATCGCTGGCAGGATCGAAAAATACTGGACCCGACCGGATGACCCACGTACTTCCTCCCGACAGGCTATTTCGACGCTAAGTTGGTACGCGCCCCGGATGGCCTCTAACGCAGGGAGACGGCCGAGCGTGAAATTGGCTGACGTCATGGGAGAGCCGCGCCTCAAGGTTGAGCTCGCACACAAGCAGATCCGCGAACTGGAAAGGCTTACGGTGCCGGCTCTATCGCAAGACCTTTTCGAACTGGCGGTCTTGCACCGCAGGCATCATGCCTTCGTTGGGAAGCGCAATGCCTTCAGCCTCGAATACAGGCCCAGGGTGAAGCTTTCCCAGGCATTTGGCGCCATCATTGGCGACGTCTTCTGCAATCTCCGGGCCGCGCTCGATTGCTGGATGAACAATGCGGTTGCCTGTGTCGCACCGAAGTTCGACGTGCGCTTCCCCTTTGCCGCCGAACTTCAGAAACTCTCGGAAACCAGGGACTATGTTGCGGTGGAGGCATCGTTCCCTGCAGTCGGCACGTTCATACTGCATACCGTGCGTCCCTGTGCCGACGCCAACAGGGATCTCTGGTCGGTGGGCCGCATGACCGACCCGAAGACATCGAGTGAATGCGTTCCGTCACTTGCCATCGCAGCCGTCGAGGATCTTGACGTCTACTACAGCGGAATCCGGAGGATCGCCGGGCACACCTTCGCCGGTGACCCGGATCACGCGGTACGAATCGTGCCGGAAGCGGCCGAACCTATTTCCACAAACGATGCTTTCCGCATCGTCGTGAGCCTGCGATTCGGACCGGGAAGCCTCTTTGAAGGCGAACCGGTGCTTCCTGTGATGGCGCGGGTCGAATCGACAGTCACGCGGACGCTGGATCAACTGGAAGAATTCGTCCGACCGCACTGCACGTGATCGCGTCGGAGACCGCCAGCACTCATTTGCGGGATGGAACCGCCTTCCTTTCGATCGTTTTCCGCTTGGTTCTCAGGGCCTTCCGGAGTAGGCGGCGACAATGCGGCAGCAGACCAAGATAATCATCTAAATATTTGAATCCTAGTAGGAAACCAATTCGCAGACGGTCCATTCCGGCTCCTGGACGGTTCTCGAAGGCATCAGGAGAACGGGAATGAACCTTAGAACTTTCGCGCTGGGCGGGTTGACCGCCTTGGGCGCTTCACTGCTCGCCATGGCAGCGCAGGCCGCACCGGCGTGCACACCATCGACGGTGGGCGATCTCAACGTCTACGTGAAGAACGCGGGCTGCACCTTTCCGCCGCAGACGGAGTCGTCGATCAACCTCTCGAACGCAACGAGCACCACCTCCACGACAGGCACGTCGACGGGCGGTGTGACCGTCTCGTTCACGTCGACCGAGACGTTCAAAGCAGCGAATGGCAACGCCGTGATCACGCCCACCACGACAACGGGCGCACTCAGCAACCTAACGGTGTCGGTTCCGACGGGCTACACATTCACCGATCTCCTGTTCAACGTGAACCTCGCCACCTCCGGCGCCGGTTCGACGAAGCAGGTCTTCCCGCTTTCGGTCTCCTCTACGACCGGCGGGCCCGTGTCCTACAGCTCGGGGACTCTCGGCAACGGGCAGAACACGATCCTTGCGCTCTCCTCGACCCCGATCTCCAGCCTGGTCATAACCTCGCTGCTGAGCGGCATTGGCGGCATCACGAATATCTCGAACTTCAGCATCTCCGGCTTAGCGCCGATCTCGAACATACCGCTGCCGCCCGCGGCGCTGCTGTTCGGAACGGCGCTCGGCGGCGTGGGCTTCCTGTCGCGCCGCAGGAAGGCTGTTGCCTGAGCGAACCGCATGGCCAGCGATAGAGGGAGCCTTCGGGCTCCCTCTTTCGTTCCGTCGTCATCTGATCGAGGACGGCCAACGATGCGGGATGCTTCGGACCTGGTGATGATCGTCGAGGATGTGGCCCTGCTCGGCCTCGAACTCGCCGACGCGTTTGCGCGACACGGTGTCAAGGTCGTGGGCCCGCTCGCGACGCCAGCACACGCGATCCTGCACATCGAGCGCGGCAACGTCGGCCTAGCCGTGCTCGACGTGATGCTCGGCGAGGAGGATGTCTATGCCGTTGCGGAGTGCCTTGTTCAGCGCAGGATTCCGTTCGCGGTGACGACCGCACGTCGGCGCTCCACCCTGCGACCCCCGTTGTCGAACGTGCCATACTTCGCGAAGCCATACGATCCGAAGGCGGTGGCAATCGCAGTTCTGGCGCTGCTGGATGCGTCGGATCGGCACGGTGACGTCGATTTTCGTCAACCGATGCCATAGTCGGTATCGGGCTGCCTTTTCGCGTGGTGGTGCAACGCCGGCCCCGGCCCCGTCGTTCGCTGGCAGCAATCGATGACCGGTGCATTCCGTGATGACGAATAGGATCGAGCCGCTAGTCCTGGCGCTCTGGCTTACGGCGATCGCCGGCGCGATTGCGTTGGGCGTCGCCGAGGACGGCGCGGGCAGCCGTCAGGCTGCCGCGGTTCTGGTGCCGCGCTAGCGGAACAATGCATCCGATCGCCAGTTGACCAAGCCCATGACGGCGCATGGAGTTCTGCGCTGGTTTAGGAGTTGAGGCATGGTTGATGTCGCCCCGACCGCTCTGTGGGGCGGAGTTGAATGCAGCGTCGTCCGAATCGGCGACACGTTTCGAAACCAGATCGAAGAGACGGGTCATCATGGCCGGGCGGAAGATCTCGCGGCCATTGCGGCGCTGGGGATCCGGACGCTCCGGTACCCCGTCCTCTGGGAGACGATCGCGCCCGATGACCCCGGCACCTGCGACTGGACGTGGACGGACGATCGCCTGGCGCAGCTCCGCGATCTCGGGATTGAGCCGATCGCCGGCCTCGTCCATCACGGCAGCGGTCCGCGGTACACGAACCTTCTCGATCCGGCGTTCCCCGACCTTCTCGCCCGACACGCGGCGCAGACGGCTGAACGATATCCGTGGCTGCGGATGGTCACGCCCATCAACGAACCGCTGACCACCGCGCGGTTCAGTGGTCTTTACGGCCACTGGTATCCGCATGGACGCGACTACCCGACATTCCTGCGCGCGCTCGTTACGCAGTGCCGAGCCATCGTTCTGGCGATGCGGGCGATGCGGCGCGTGATCCCGGACCTGAAACTTGTGCAGACGGAGGATGTCGGCAAGGTCTTCAGTACGCCCGCGCTGCGCTACCAGGCCGATCACGAGAATGAACGGCGATGGCTCAGCTTCGACCTGCTCACCGGTCAGGTCGACAGGCATCATCCCTGGCGCCGCATTCTGCTCGACAACGGCATCAGCGAGGGCGAACTCGCGCTGTTCTCCGACGGCGAGGGCACACCCGACATCGTCGGCGTCAATCACTATCCGACAAGCGATCGCTATCTCGATACGCGCCTTCACCGCTACCCTGCCGATACGCACGGCGGCAACGGCCGTCAGGCATATGCGGACGTTGCAGCCCTGCGCATCGATCTTCCTGCGTGCGAACTGGGCTTCAAGGCGCGGCTCACCGAGGTGTGGGAGCGCTACCGCCTGCCGATGGCGGTGACGGAGGCGCATCTCGGCTGCACGCGGGAGGAACAAGTGCGCTGGCTGGTCGACGTCTGGTGCTCGGTCGAAGCGCTCAAGGCCGAAGGGCAGGACATCCGAGCGGTGACGGTGTGGTCGCTGTTCGGCGCCGTCGACTGGAACTCGCTTCTCGTCGAGCGCCATGGCGACTACGAACCGGGCGCCTTCGACGTACGAAGCGGGACACCCCGCCTGACGGCGCTGGCGCAGGCGGCGCAATCTCTTGCGACGACGGGCACGTTTGCCCATGCGCTGCTCGACGGCGCGGGCTGGTGGCAGCGCGACGGTCGCCTTCTCCAAGAGCCTCGGCGACTGCCCTCGCCGCAACCGCTTCCGGCGCGGCCGGTGCTCATCACCGGCGCCACGGGCACGCTCGGTCATGCGCTGTCGCGTGTGTGCGCGGCGCGAGGCCTTGCCCACGTCGCGTTGCGCCGGGTGGAGATGGACATCACCGACGCGGGCTCCGTCGCCACCGCGATCGACCGCCACCGCCCATGGGCAGTGATCAACGCGGCCGGGTTCGTGCGCGTGGCAGAGGCCGAACGGGTCGAAGCGGAGTGTCGGCTCGCCAACGCGGAAGGAGCTGCCATCGTTGCCGCCGCATGCGCCGCCAGAGATGTGCCGTTGGTCGCCTTCTCCTCAGACCTTGTGTTCGACGGGAGGCTCGGCCGGCCGTACGTCGAGAGCGATCAGATAGCGCCCACCAGCGCCTATGGACGCAGCAAGGCCGAGGCGGAGCGGCGGATCGCAGAGGCGCATCCCGCGGCCCTCATCGTGCGCACCGCAGCCTTCTTCGGCCCGTGGGACCGCGCGAACTTCGCCTATCACATCCTGCGCAACCTGGCGCAGGGGAGGACCGTCGCGCCGGGTTTCGATGTCGTGTCGCCGACCTACGTGCCCGATCTCGCGCATGCGACGCTCGACCTCCTGCTCGATGGCGAGCGCGGTGTCTGGCACCTCTCGAACGGGGAGGCGGTGTCGTGGGCGGCGTTCGCCGAACGGCTTGCTGCCGCTGCAGGTCTATCGTGGTCCGCGCCGCTTTCACGGGAACCGGTGTGTTCAACCGCGCTCGCAAGCGAGCGCGGCGTGTTTTTGCCGCCGCTCGACGATGCCATTGCCCGGTTCGTTCGGGAGTGCGACGTGGACTGGCGCGGCGAAGCGTTTCTCGACGCCGCTGAGTGATTCGCTCGCGCTCAGCGCTGGCGCTTCAGCGTCGCGACTGTCTCGCGCACGATCTTCTCCGCCTCCGCAGGCGGTCGCGCGTTGAGTTCGAGCGCTGCAGTCGCGGCCTTCGCGATCGTGCCGAAGAACGGGTCCTCCGGCCGCTTCAGCGTGCTGTCCCAGGAGAACGAGGCGCTCGGTGCGGCGCGGCTGGTGGTCGTCGTCTCAGGGATGATGCAATGCGTGATCCGGCTCATGGCCGCCTCCTTCAGTCGTCCGACAGGTCGAACCGCACCCCCAGTTCCGTCAGCATACCGATGATGGTGACGGGATGGACGCCGAGCCCGACGTTGAGGAACTGGTGTTCCCTTCTTGATCCGCCGGTATCGACCACTTCCGGGTCGAAGCCTAGCGGCAGATGCCGGGTCACGCTCTGGATTCCCCACAGCTTACCCGCAACGTCGAGGATCGGACCACCACTCTGGCCGCGCAGGCCCGGCGACGATGTCTCGATCTGCATGAGCGGATACGCAAACGTGCTGTCCGGCGGCTGAACGATAGTGCCGAAGCGCGTTAAGATTCCTTCCAGCGGAAAGAGAGGAATTGGCGTAGATCCTTCGGGAAGCAGGAACTGGCCGGTTGCCGCATCGTACATCGGCACGATGGCATGGAACGGGAAGCCAAGCCGACAGAGGCTCGTTCCGGGATCGAAATTGACGGCCGGGTTCTTGAGGACGGGATATTGCGCGACCCACTCCGGATCGAACGGCTGCAGGCGGCCGACTCCGAGATCGACCGACTGGATGTAGTGTGCGGCAACGAGACGCGTGTCGTTGCGGCCCCACCAGGCCGACGCGCGGCGGGTATCGTCCGTCTGCGGATCGTCTTCGCTGGCTGTCGTGGCCGTGTGCGTCTCGCGCGCCAGCGCACGGGCTTCGCCCCTCGCCATCTCGTCGAGCATCAGGAAGAGGTGGGCCGCGGTGAGGAACCAGCCGTCCTCGTTGAGGATCGTGATGGCGCCGATCGTGCTCGAGCAGCGGCCGCCGTTCGACAGGCGCGACAGGACGACCGGCCAGGTGAAGTGCTTGGCGACCGAATAGGCGGTCTGGAACATGGCTCTGCCCAAACGTGGTTTCGGACAGAGGCTAAAGTGTTATCGGTTCCGTTGGTTCGGTTGTCGCCGATGCGCCGCTACACGCGCTCCCAGACGAGCCCGCCTGCGTACCGCCAGGCCATCTTGCCCTCTTCATCGAGCGCGAACAGCGTGAGCCAGCCGTTGTCGAACAGGGCGCGCACGCCGTCGTGCTTTTCCAGGATGGCGGTCATCGCCTCGCGCGGCGCTTCGATCGCAACGGTGAGGCGGAGCGGCTCGTGCACGAACTTCTCGCCGTCGTGGACCGACTGCAGCGGCAGGCCCGTGCGCAGGCTGCCGCCGTTGCCCTCGAGCACGCCGACCCCGCCCACCACGTTGTGGACGAGCTTGTTGCCGCCACCGAACACCGACGGGGCGACCGTCGACCCGTAGTACTGGAGGCTGATCCAGCTCGCGACCACGACGGGCGCCGTCATGATCAGTTCGAGCACACCGAACCCCTGGTCCTTCTGCCAGTCGTAGTCGTGCAGGAAGGAGCGTCCGTCGAGCTTCCTGCCGCGCGTGCGGTTGCGCGGGGCGGCAATGAAGGCCATGCAGTTGGCGAGACCCCACTCGGGCCGCGTCTGCGACCAGTCGCGGCTTCTCGTCTCGATCGAGTCGCCGGTGGTGGAGCCCGGCAGCTTCGGCAGGCGCTCGGCGCGCGCCTTGCGGCCAGCGGCCTCGAGCCAGAGCTTTGCGCGCGCGATGTCGCCCGCGTGTGCGACGGACGGCTGGTCGGCGGCGAACAGCGTCACCGCATCCGTCGTCGTGTCGTGCAGGCCACCGACGAAGTGCGTGTCGTCCGGGATCACGATGCCCTTCTCGCGCAGGCCGTCGCGCACGGCGCGATCGTTGAGGAGCGAGGCGAGCAGCCGCGCGTTCACGTCGCCGGCGTAGCCGCCGCACGCGCCGCAGTGGAGCGCGCTCGCATGCGGGTTGTTGGTGACGTTCGCGCCGTGTCCCAGGAGCAGGACGAGCGGCGCGAAGTTCTCGGTGAGCGACATCGCCCGCAGGATCGTTTCGGCACCCTTCAGGCGCGTCGCCGGGTCGAGCGCCGGAGAGAACTGCGGCGCAGGCTCTTCCTTGTGCGGGCGCGCCACCTTCAGCGCATCGCGCAGGAGGCGTGCGGCGTAGACGGGGCCCGTCGCCTCGACGAAGGCGAAGGACGACACGGCCGAGAGTTTGAAGCGTCCCCACGCCCGCTTGGCGCGCGCCTTGTAGCGGGTGGCGAGGTCCTGTTCGCGGTCGTCCGGACCGCCGGCAACCGAGGCGGCGGACGGATTGAGCAGCACCGGCAGGCGGTGTTCGTGCACGTCGGAGGCAAAGCGCCGGTGCGAGGTGAACATCCCGAAGAAGCCGGCGAACCCGATCGTGTCGATCGCCGGGTCCACCTCCTCCAGCGCGCGGCGGAAGACCTCCGAGCGCACGTCGATGCAGAACGCCGCCTGCAGGGCGGGACGCGTACCGCGCTGGGCGGTGGCCGGAGCAGCGAGCTTCGCCGCCAGGGCGCGCTGCGCGCTGCGCTCGACGGCGTCCTGGAGGATCGCATCGGCAACCACGTCGGCCGACGGTTCAACCGGGGCGGCATACGCGGCCTTGGCCTTGTCCCAGCCGTCGGCGATCTCGCCGCCGAAGCGGTCGTGGAGCAGGCGCTCCCAGACGAGGCGGATCGCCAGGAGGTCGGTCACGGTCGTGTCGAGCTTCCCCTGCAGTTCCGCTTGCCAGAGGCGGTAGCGCGCGACCTGCGACCAGCCGCCGAGCGTCATCAGCAGGCGGTGGAAGTAGGTGTCGAGCGCCTCCTCGGCGAGGCCGAGTGCAATGGTCGCCTGCCGGATCGCTTCGCGCGAGGTTTCCGGCTGGCGCGCGATGTTCGCGGCAAAGCCCTTGAAGCCAGCTACTTCGGGCGTGAGATCATGCAGCGCAAGGGCGCGCCACTCGGCGTAGGCACCCCGTTCGTGCGGCGACGGCCAGAGCGCCTGGCCCTGGTCGAACCAGCTCGCCGCGAACTGCCCGAAACGGTCCTCGATCAGCGCCGGCCAGTCTTTTCCGGATGCCTTGGTCGCGAGATCGGCCACGGTCGGGATCGCCGCGGGCGCCGCCTCGGGGGCAGTTGCGACCGCCTTCAGCGCCGCGACGGACGCGGGCTTCAGCGGCGACGTGCTGGCCTTGAGCGCCGACGCGAGATCGGCCTCGGAGACCTCGCCGCTCGCGACCTTCGGGGCATACCACGTCCGCGGCGAGGTGATCCGGACGCCCGCGGTGCGCTGAACCTTCGTCGCCGCCGTCGCGAGGTCGTCGCCCGTCTGGCCGAGGAAGGGATTGACCGCGACGGTCGCCTCGAGCGGCCATGCCGGCGGGATCGCGCGGGCGGCGCGCTCAGCGGCCTCGATCGCGGCGTCGGAGCGCAGCTGGGTGAGATCGGTGTGCATGTTCATGGCGCTTGTCTCCGGGTGGGGCGGCGATCAGGACGAGGTGCGCAGCGACCAGCGGCCGAGAAGCCGGTCGATCACCGCGTTGGCGTAGAGGCCGTTCGAGAGGTGCACGCGGAAGCCCGCGGCCGCCGGATGGAAGGCCCAGAGCGGGAACATTGCCTGCGCCACCGCGACGCCTGCGAAGGTCATCACGGCGAGTGCGATCAGCGCCCATTCGAGCGGGTCCGGCGCGACCGGGGGCGGCAGCACGCCGCTCGTCAGCCGGTCGGCAAGCCACTGCAGAGAGAAGTAGGCGACAGTGGTGGCGACCGCGTAGACCGCCGTCCACTGCGTCAGCGCGCGCGGCGCGGCGTCGGCGAACCCTTGTGCCAGGATGTAGGCGACGCCGAAGATCAGGATCGCGCCGAGCGCCACCACCTGCGGCGGCTTCTCCAGGATGCCGAAGGCGAGGCCGACCACACCGTAGATCGCGAGCGCGATCAAGAAGGCGCGGCCCACCGCGCGGGCGCTCGGGATCGCGACGGGGCCTGGGCGCCGCGTCGCCGCGACGACATCCACCGCCGTGCCCGAGGTCAGGAAGGCGTGCGCCTTGTAGAGCGAGTGGGCGACGATGTGGAGCAGCGCGATGGCGTTCAGCGTCAGGCCGCACTGCATGATCATGAAGCCCATCTGCGCAACCGTCGACCAGGCGAGCGAGGTCTTCACCGCCGGCTGCGTCAGCATCACGAGCGCGCCGAACAGCGCGGTGAAGCTGCCGACCAGCACCAGCGCTGCGAGCACCAGGGGAGCGCCGAGCATCAGGTCGGCGAAGCGGATGAGGAGGAAGCCGCCGGCGTTGATGATGCCGGCATGCAGCGTCGCCGAGACGGGCGTCGGCGTCTCCATCACCTCGGTGAGCCAGCCGTGCGTCGGGAACTGCGCCGATTGGAGGATCGCGGCGAGCGCCACGAGGGCGGCGGCCGCGATGCCGGCCGCGGGGAGCGGCGCGGCCTTCGCCGCGGCGAGGATCGTCGCGATGTCGCTCGTGCCGTAGGTCGCCGCAAGCAGGATCGCGGCGAGGATCAGCGCAGCATCGCCGATGCGGCTGAAGGCGCGGCGCTTGCGCATCGCGGCCTGCGCCGCCGCGCGCTCGGGGTAGAACACGAGGAGCCGGTTGAGGAACAGGCCGGTGCCGATCCAGCCGGCGACGAGCTGCGCGAGGTTGCCGGCGGTCACGACGAGGAGCACCGAGGCGAGCACCGCGCAGATTTCGCCGGTGAGCGTTCCCTGCCGCTTCTCGCCGTCGAGGTAGGTGCCGGTGTAGCGCACCACGATCCAGCCGATGAAGGAGACGAGGAGCATCATCACGACGCTCACCGCGTCGAGCCGCGCCGAGAGACCCACCCCGAAGGCCCCGAGCAGCGGGCTCGTGCCCGCGCCGGTCTTGATCAGGAGGACGGCGCAAGCGGCCGACACGAGGATCGCCGCGAGCGCCACGCCCTCGGCGAAGAGCTGCGGCACTCGCGGGCGGAACCCGGGGCCGGTCAGCGACACGACAGCAGCGACCGCGAACAGGAGCGGCGGCAGGAGCGGCAGGGCGTATGCGAGCATCGGATCCTCCGGAGTTGATGTTCCGGAGGTAACAGCGCCGTATGCTCAAGAAAAATATATTGTTATAGCGAAATCGTTCTATTAAATGGATGCATGGAGTTGAACTACCACCATCTCCGCTATTTCCGGGCCGTGGCGCACGACGGCAACCTCACGCGCGCCGCCGAGCGGCTCAATCTGTCGCAGTCGGCGCTGTCCATCCAGATCAAGCAGCTCGAGGAGCGGTTGGGCCATGCCCTGTTCGAGCGCCGGGGCCGCCAGCTTCACCTGACCGAAGCGGGGCGAATCGCGCTCGACCACGCGGACGCGATCTTCGCCGCCGGCGAGGAACTCGTCTCGACGCTGAGCCAGACGGGGCGGGCGCGCCAGGCGTTGCGCATCGGGGCGCTGTCGACGCTGTCGCGCAACTTCCAGATCGGCTTCCTCAGGCCGGTTCTCGGCATGAGCGACGTCGAGGTCGTCCTGCGGTCGGGAACGCCGGCCGATCTCCTGCGCGCGCTCGAACGGATGAGCGTCGACGTGGTGCTCCTGAACCAGCCGCCGCAGACGGACGCAGCGACTCCCTTCGTGGCGCATCGCCTCGCCGAGCAGCGCGTGAGCCTCGTCGGCGCGCCGGCGCTCGTCGGTGCAGCGCCCGATCTCAGGACGCTGATCGCAACCCGTCCGATGATCCTGCCGAGCGCCGAAAGCGGCGTCAGGATCGGCTTCGATGCATTGGCCGACCGCCTCGGCATCCGCCCGCAGATCGCGGCCGAGGTCGACGACATGGCGATGATGCGCCTGCTCACCCGCGAAGGCGCGGGGCTCGGCGTGCTGCCGCCCATCGTGGTGAAGGACGAGCTCGAAAGCGGCCTCCTCGTCGAGGCCGACACGCTGCCGGGCATCGTCGAGGCGTTCTGGGCGGTGACGATCGAGCGCCGATTCCCGAACCCGCTGGTGCGTACACTGATCGAGGCGGCGGTCGCGCCTCAGGGCGCTTGATCCTCGGCAGCCTTGGCGACCTTCAGCGTCGGCACGAGGCTCGCCGGATTGACGCTGAGCGACGAGATGCCCCAGGCAACGAGCATTCGCGCAAGCTCGGGATGGTTTGCCGGCGCCTCTCCGCAGATGCCGACGTGACGGTCGTTGCGGCGTGCACCCGTCACCGCGAGCTTCAGTATCTCGAGCATCCCCGGATCCATCTCGTCGAAGTCGAAGGCGACGATCTCGGAGTCGCGGTCGACGCCGAGCGTGAGCTGCGTCAGGTCGTTCGAGCCGATCGAGAAGCCGTCGAACAGCTGCGCGAACGCGTCGATGCGGATCACGTTGTTCGGGATTTCGCACATGATGTAGACATCGAGCCCGTTCTCGCCGCGCCTGAGGCCGTGCTCGGCCATGGTCGCGAGCACCGCCTTCGCCTCCGCCTCGCGCCGGCAGAACGGCACCATGATCTTGAGGTTCGTGAGCCCCATGTCCTCGCGCACCCGCGTGAGCGCCCGGCATTCGAGCGCGAAGCCCGGCGCGTAGGCGGGATGGCTGTAGCGCGACGCGCCGCGGAAGCCGATCATCGGGTTCTCTTCCTTCGGCTCGAACGCCGCGCCGCCGATCAGCGCCGCGTATTCATTCGACTTGAAGTCGGAGAGCCGCACGATGACGGGTCGCGGCCAGAAGGCGGCGGCGATGGTGCCAACGCCTTCCGAGAGGCGTTCCACGAAGTAGTCCTGCGGCGCGGCGTACTCCTTCACGCGCCGAGCAATTTCGCGGCGGTCGGCGGCCGAAGCGACGCGTGCCGGGTCCACCAGTGCCATGGGATGGATGCCGATTGCCTCGGAGATGATGAATTCCATGCGGGCGAGTCCCACGCCGTCGGACGGCAGCATCGCGGTGCGGAACGCAAGGTCCGGGTTGCCGAGGTTCACCATCACGTGGGTCTTGGGTCGTGGAATGTCGCTGGCCCTGAGCTTCGTCACCGTGAACGGCACGGCGCCCTCGTAGACTGCGCCCATCTCGCCACCGGCGCACGAGACGGTGACCGGGTGGCCCGCCCGGAGTTTGCGCGTCGCATCGCCCGCACCCACGACGGCCGGCACGCCGAGTTCGCGCGCCACGATGGCTGCATGGCACGTGCGCCCGCCATGGTCGGTGACGATGGCCGAGGCCTTCTTCATCACCGGCTGCCAATCGGGCCGCGTCGCCTCGGCGACGAGCACTTCGCCCTCGGCGAAGCGGGCGAGGTCCGCCGTCGAGCGCACGACGCGCACCTTGCCCGTGGCGATGCGCTCACCCACCGCGTGGCCCGTGACGAGCACCGGGCCGGTGCCGGTCAGCGCATGCGTCTCGACTGCGCCGGGTTCGCGCCGGGAGGCCACCGTCTCGGGGCGCGCCTGGATGATGTAGAGCGCGCCGTCCTCGCCGTCCTTCGCCCACTCGATGTCCATCGGCGTGTCATGTCCGGCAAGGCGGCTGTAGTGGGTCTCGATCGCGATGGCATGGCCGGCGAGTTCGAGCACCTCGGCATCGGCGAGGCAGTAGCGCCCGCGCGCCGCGGCCGGCGTCTCGACGCGGCGGATGCCCGTCATCCCGCCGCGGCGGTCGTAGATCATGCGCGTCGCCTTCTCGCCGAGACGGCGGCTCAGCACGCAGCGGTGCCCCGCAGTGTAGGTCGGCTTGTGGACATAGAACTCGTCGGGGTCGACCTCGCCCTGGACGATGTTCTCGCCGAGGCCCCAGCTTCCCGTGATGAACACGACGCCCCGGTGACCCGACTCGGTGTCGAGCGAGAACATGACGCCCGAGGAGGCTTCATCGGAACGCACCATCTTCATCACGCCCGCAGAGAGCGCCACCCGGAAGTGGTCGAACCCGTTGTTGACGCGATAGACGATCGCTCGGTCGGTGAAGATCGAGGCGAGGCAGCGCCGGCAGGCCTCGACGACGGCCGCAGCGCCGACGACGTTGAGGTAGCTTTCGTGCTGGCCGGCGAAGCTCGCCGTCGGGAGGTCTTCGGCGGTGGCAGAACTGCGCACGGCGACGGCAACTCGCGCGCCGTACTCCGCTTCGAGTTGCGCGTAAGCCTCCTCGACCGCTTCCCGCAGCGCAGGGAGTGCGCCCGCCTCGTAGACGATTTCGCGCGCCTGCGCGGCGGCACGGGCGAGAGCGCGGACGTTGGTCACGTCGAGATCGTCGAGGAGGGCGTGCAGGTCTTGCTCTGCCGAGCCTTTGGCGAGCGCGGCGCGGTAGGCGGCCGTCGTCAGGGCGAAACCGTTCGGCACGCGGACGCCCGCCTGCTTCAGCGCGCGGTAGAGTTCGCCGAGCGAGGCGTTCTTGCCGCCGACGATCGCCAGGTCGCGCATGCCGAGATCGGCGAACCAGCGCACGAAGGGAGCGTTCGGCGGTGCGGGGGCATCCATCGGGGACCTCTCGAGGGTCGTGAACCGATGCGCAGTATACGCCCGCCGCGGCAGGCCGGGTTGATCCAGGTCAGGTCGCGGCTAGAGAACCCGACGGGTTACTTTCCGTCGATCTGCTTGCCCATGATGGCGATCGCCTGCTGGTAGACCGAGGCGTCGTTCCAGCCTTGGATCGCGGCGAAGTTCGGCTCGCCGGGCTGGTAGCCCTGACCGCGCACCCAGCCGTGGCCCTTCAGGAAGTTTGCCGTCGAGGCGAGGGCGTCGGCCGTCTTCGTCAGGTCCTCGCGGCCGTCGCCGTTGCCGTCGACGCCGTAGAGCATCACGTTCTTCGGCATGAACTGGGTCTGGCCGACCTCGCCGTGCATGGCGCCGATCGCGGTCGGCGATAGCACGCCTTTGTCGACGAGCTGCAGGGCGGCATAGAGCTGATCGGTGAAGAATTCGGTTCGCCGGCAGTCGTAGGCCAGCGTCGCGACGGCCGACAGGGTGTTCTGGTTCCCCATGTAGGTGCCGAACGCCGTTTCCATGCCCCAGATGGCGATCAGCGGTCCCGGAGGCACGCCGTACTTCTTCTCGATCTGGGCGAAGAGCGCCGCGTTCTGAACCTTCATCTTGCGGCCCCGGGCGACGATGGTCTCGGCGCCGCGCTTCTTCATGAACTCGTCGAGCGAGAGCTTGAAGCTCTTCTGGCCCCGGTCGGCCTTGATGGTGGCGGTCGAGTACTGCGTGCCCATCAGCGCCTGGATGCCGCGCTGGCCGATGCCGTTGGCGGCCGCTTCCTTGGAGAAGGACGCTTTCCAGGCCTCGAAGCCCGCCCCCGTGTTGCCGCACTGGGCGGCGAAGGCCGGCGTCGCTGCCGACAGCGCAAGCCCCAACGCGACCGTTTTGACAAGCGTCCGCCGTCCCATCAGATGCGTCTCCCCAGATATCGCGCGAAAACCCGAATCCCTTGGCCGGACAGTGGCAAAGCTTCTCCGGTTTGTCATCCCCGCCGGATCACGCGGCCGACGCAGCGTCCGGCCGCGCGGCGCCAAGCGGCGTCACCCGGAGCTGGGTCAGCTGGTTGCGCCGCTTGCGTAGCACCTCGAAGCGGAATCCGTGGAAGGTGAACGCCTGGCCGACCGCCGGGATCATCTGCGCCTCGTGGATCACCAGCCCTGCGATGGTCGTCGCCTCCTCGTCAGGGAGCGACCAGTCGTTGAGGCGGTTCAGGTCGCGGATCGGCACGGTTCCGTCGACGATGAACGAGCCGGACGCCTCGCGCCGGATCCCTGCGGGCGTCACGTCGTGCTCGTCGGCGATGTCGCCAACGATCTCCTCGATGATGTCCTCGAGCGTGATGAGGCCCATCACCTCGCCGTACTCGTCGACCAGCAGGGCGAAGTGCGTCTTGCGCTTCAGGAATGCGTTGAGCTGGTCGGCGACCGTGGTCGTGTCGGGCACGAACCACGGCGGGCTCAGGAGGTCTGCGATGTCGATCTTCGAGGCGTCGCCGCCGCGGGCGTGGAGGGCGGCGAAGAGGTCGCGGGCGTGCAGGATGCCGATGATGTTGTCCGGCGTGTCGCGCCAGACCGGAAAGCGGCTGTGACCCGACTTCAGCACCTCGGCGATGATCTCGGCCGGGGGTTCAGCTGCGTCGAGCGTGCGCATCTTGGTGCGGTGGACCATGATGTCGAAGAGGTCGAGCTCCTTCAGGTCGAGCACGCCGCCGAGCATGTCGCGGTCGTGCTTCACCACGCTGCCCTCGTTCGAGTGCAGGTCGATCGCCGAGCGCAATTCCTCCGGGCTCGAGAGGATCGTCTGAAGCTTGGCCGGGTCTGCGCCGAAGCGAACGAGCAGCGCGCGCACTCCCTGCTCGACGAGCCCTGCAAGCGGGGCGGCGATCGCGGCAACGGCGGCGACTGCTGGCACGAGCGCGCGGGCGATGGGTTCGGGCCAGGCGGCGCCGAGGGCGCGCGGCAGCACTTCGGCGAACACGAACACCGCGACCGTCATCGCGAGCGCCGCGTAGAGGGCGCCTGTCTCGGGCATGAGCGCGAGCCAGACCGCGGTCGCGAGCGCAGTCGCGAGCAAATTCGTGAACAGTGAGACGAGGACCAGGCCTGCTTCCAGCCGCTCCGGCGTCTGCTTGAGCCGAAGGACAGCGGCGGCGCGCCGATCGCCTCGACGTTCGAGATCCTGGAGCTTCTGGCGCGAGCAGGCGGTGAAGGCTGCGCTGGTGGCGGCAGCCATCGCGGCAAGGAACACCAGGGCGGCGATGGCGGCGGCGACGAAACCCGCCTCCGCCCCGAGCGACATCATCGCGAGCCGAGCTCCGCCCCGAGGAACGCCAGCACGTCCGCATCGGGAACGCCCTTGGCGATGAACGCCTCGCCGATGCCGCGCACGAGGATGAAGGTCAGCTGGCCGGCCTTCGCCTTCTTGTCCTGGCGCATGTAGTCGAGCAGGCCCTCGGCGCCCGGCAGCGCGTTGTGGAGCGCATGCAGGTTCGTCGGTAGGCCGCTCGCCGCAAGGTGCCGCTCGACGCGCGCCACGGCTTCGGGGGCGCAGAGGCCGAGGCGCTGCGAGAAGCGGAACGCCATCGCCATGCCGATCGCGACGCCCTCGCCGTGGAGCAGCCGTTCGCCGTAGCCGGTCGCGGCCTCGAGCGCGTGGCCGAAGGTGTGGCCGAGATTGAGGAGTGCGCGCACGCCGGTCTCCGTCTCGTCCTCGGCGACGATCGCGGCCTTGGCGCGGCAGCTCGTCTCGATCGCCTTGATCCGCGCGGCAGGATCGCCGGCGAGCACGCGGGCGCCGTTCGCCTCGAGCCAGGCGAAGAAGGGCGCGTCTCCGAGGAGGCCATACTTCACGACCTCGGCGTAACCCGCGCGACGCTGCCGATCGGGCAGGGTGTCGAGCAGCGTCGTGTCGGCGAGCACGAGGCGCGGCTGGTGGAACGCGCCGATCAGGTTCTTGCCATGCGGGGAATTGATGCCGGTCTTTCCGCCCACGGAGGAATCGACCTGCGCCAGCAGCGTCGTCGGGATCTGGATGAAGTCGACGCCGCGCCTGAGGATCGCGGCGGCGAACCCCGCGAGGTCGCCGATCACGCCGCCGCCCAGCGCGATCACCATGTCGGAGCGCTCGACGCCGGCCTTCAGGAGGCCGTCGCAGACCTCCGCCAGCCGGGCATAGCTCTTCGAGGACTCGCCTGCCGGCACGGTCACCGTCTTCACCGCGATGCCGGAAGCGGCGAGCGCGTGCTCCAGCGTCGGAAGGTGCAGCGCGGCGACCGTTTCGTCCGTCACGACGGCCGCGAACGGGCGGCGCAGGACCGGCGCGATGAGACGGCCCGCCCCCCGCAGCAGCCGTTCGCCGATGACGATGTCGTAGGAGCGCTCCCCCAGAGAAACGGGAACGGTGACGGCGCCATCGCCCTCCAGTGCTGCGGGAAGGCTCATTCGGCGGCGGCCCCCGCCGGGCCCTGCTGGCGCTCGACGAACTCGACGAGGGCGCGGATCACGTCATTCACCATCACCGACTGCGCGAGGTCGCGGCAATCGACGGCCGTGTCGGCCTGAGCGTACACCGGATAGCGCTCGGCCATCAGCCGCTTCATCACCTCTTCGGGATCGTCGTTCCTGAGGAGTGGCCGGTTCGACCGGCGCTTCACGCGCTTCATCAGGAGCTGGTGATCGGCCTTGAGCCAGACCGAGATGCCGCGCGCTTTGATCAGCGTGCGCGTCTCCGGGTTCATGTAGGCCCCGCCACCGGTCGCCAGTACCTGCGGCCCGTCGTTCAGCAGGCGGGCGATGACCCGGCGTTCGCCGTCGCGGAAATAGGGCTCGCCGTGGTCGGCAAAGATCTCGGGCACGGTCTTGCCCGCCGCCTTCTCGATCTCGTGGTCGGCGTCGACGAACGGCAGCGACAGCCGCTGGGCGAGCTTGCGGCCGACGGTGGTCTTGCCGGCGCCCATCAGGCCGACGAGCACGATCGAGCGGTCCCCCAGCGTCTCGAGGAACTGCGCCTGGTCCGATGCCGTAACCCGCCTTGCCATCCTTTGTCCTTCCAGCCCGCGAGGTTGTAGCGGGGATGGTCCGTCGCGCAAGGGGTTTCACCTCAACACCTTGGCAACGGCCTCGCGGTTGGCCACACTCCGCAGCCGGGCGGACGCGGGTGTTCGGATGCCGACAAGCCTTCGGTTTCTGTTAATTTCGGTGTGCTTGGGTCTCTTCGGAACCGCGGCGGTGCTGTGGATGGGCAGCCGTCCGCCGGCGCAGGTCGAGATCGTCAAGCAGGTCGCCAGTGACCGCCTCAACCCGAAGTGACGCCAACGGATCGCGCAGGCCGGACGACCGGCACGTCGACACCTTCCTCGAGATGATGAGCGCCGAGCGCGGCGCCTCCGCCAACACCCTCGACGCCTACCGCCGCGACCTCGAGGGCTACACCGCCTTTCTGGCGCAGCGCGCCCTGGCGGCGGGAAGCGCACAGCCTTCGGACATCGAACGCTACGCTGCCGCGCTTGCGGCCGAAGGCTTTTCGCGCGCGACCCAGATGCGCCGCCTCTCCGCGGTGCGGCAGTTCCACCGCTTCCTCTACGGCGAGCAGATCCTGCGCGACAACCCGGCGGCGAACATTGCCTCCCCGCGCAAGAAGCGACCGCTGCCCGAGGTGCTGACGCAGAAGGAAGTCGACGCGCTGTTGACGGCCGCAGAGCCGGCGGGGAAAGCGTCTCCCGCCCGCCGATTGAAGGCGCTGCGGCTCAAATGCCTGATCGAGCTTCTGGCGGCGACGGGCCTGCGCGTGTCGGAACTCGTGAGCCTGCCGCTGTCGGCGGCGCGGTCGAGCGAGGGCATCCTCGAGGTCCGCGGCAAGGGAAACAAGGAGCGCCTCGTGCCGGTGTCGGCGCGCGCAAGGCAGGCGATGGCCGCGTACGCCCAGGCGCTTCGGGAGGAGTCCGCCGCCTCCGGCAGGCCGCTCGGCCGGGCGCTCTTTCCGGGCCGGGGCGGCAAGCCGATGACACGGCAGGCGGTCGGGCAGGAACTGAAGCTGCTCGCGATCCGGGCGGGCGTCGATCCGGCGCGCGTGCACCCGCACGTCCTGCGCCATGCCTTCGCAACGAAGCTGCTCGACGCCGGGGCAGATCTGCGCGCCGTGCAGCAGCTCCTCGGGCACGCCGACATCTCGACCACCCAGATCTACACGCACGTCGCGGGCGAGCGCCTGCGCCAGGTCGTTGAGACCCACCACCCGCTCGCAAAAGTTCGCCGTTCGGGCGGTTGACACTGCCCCTCGGCGCGGCCACTTTGCGCCGCCCGCGCAGAGGACCCTCGAGCGCAGGCTTCGTCGGGCCCTGATGCACACCTATCTCGAATTCGAAAACCAGATCGCCGAGCTCGAAGGCAAGATCGCCGAGCTCAAGGCGCTCGCTGCCGTCGACCCGAAGATGTCGATCACCGAAGAGGTGACGCAGCTCGAGCGCAAGGCTGCCAAGAGCCTCGCCGACCTCTACGCGCAGCTCAATCCGTGGCAGAAGACGCTGGTGGCGCGCCATCCTGCGCGGCCGCACTTCCTCGACTACGCCAGGGCGCTGTTCACCGAGTTCACGCCGCTCTCGGGCGACCGCTCGTTTGGCGACGACCAGGCGATCATCGGCGGTCCCGCGCGATTCCGCGGCGAGGCCGTGATGGTGATCGGCCAGGAGAAGGGCTTCGATACCGCGAGCCGGCTGAAGCACAATTTCGGCATGGCGCGGCCCGAGGGATACCGCAAGGCGGTGCGGCTCATGGAAATGGCGGACCGCTTCGGGCTGCCGATCGTCACGTTCGTCGACACGGCGGGCGCTTACCCCGGGATCGACGCCGAGGAGCGGGGCCAGGCGGAGGCGATCGCCCGGTCGACCGAGTGCTGCCTCGAGGTGGGCGTTCCGCTCGTCTGCGTTGTGATCGGCGAAGGCGGCTCGGGCGGCGCGGTCGCGATCGCCACCGGCAACCGGATCATCATGCTCGAGCACTCGGTCTACAGCGTGATCTCGCCGGAAGGCGCCGCCTCAATCCTGTGGCGCGACTCCGGGCGCGCCAAGGACGCCGCGAGCGCGCTCAAGATCACCGCCCAGGACATGAAGCAGCTCGGTGTCGCCGACACCATCGTCAAGGAGCCGCTGGGCGGCGCGCACCGCAACCCTGCGCAGGCGATGGCGGACGTCGGCGATGCGATCGCCGCCGCTCTCGAGGGCCTGAACGACCTGCCGCCGGACGGGCTGCGTCGGGATCGGCGCGACCGGTTCCTGGCGATCGGCCGGGCGACCGGCTGACGACGGCGACCGACGGGCCACCCTGCCGCAAAGCCGCCCGGATTCCCGTTCAAAGCGTCTCCGCCCGGCATGGCGCGCGATTAACGGCGCGTTTACCATACCGGGACGTACTGGTGGGACGAGTTCAGGTGCCGAGTACCCGCATGAGGGGGAGCTTCACGAGCATTGCGCGGGCGATGGTGCTGCTGCTGGCGGCGCTGACGCTATCGGCCTGCCTGCTGTCTCCCGGCAGCAAGAGCATGCAGCCGCTTTCGGACGGCGTGAAGCAGGAGCTGGCCTCGAAGGGACTCGCGGTCGGTGCGCCCCTCTACGTGCGCATCTTCAAACAGGAGAACGTGCTCGAGGTGTGGCTCGGCAAGAACGACGGCACCTATACCCTGTTCCGTACCTACAAGATCTGCAGCTGGTCCGGCGACCTCGGGCCTAAGACGCGCGAGGGCGACAAGCAGGCGCCGGAAGGCTTCTACATCGTCACGGCGAAGCAGATGAACCCGAACTCGAACTACTACCTGTCGTTCAACCTCGGCTATCCGAACGCCTACGACCGCTCGCACGGCTACACCGGCCAGTACCTGATGGTGCACGGCGGCTGCAAGTCGGTCGGCTGCTACGCGATACGCGACGACAATATCCAGGAGCTCTACGTGCTGGCGCGCGAGGCGTTCACGGCCGGCCAGCACCAGTTCCCGGTGCACGCGTTCCCGTTCTATCCGAGCGACGCCAACATGATCAAATACGCGGGCAACCGCTGGTATCCGTTCTGGCTCAATCTCAAGCAGGGCAACGACCTGTTCGAGCAGACGATGCGCCCGCCGGTCGTCGGCGTGAAGGACGGCGTCTACGTGTTCTTCCCCGACAATCAGTCGGTCCCGCCGGAGTATCTGGTCGAGGCGGCGAACGGCGGGGCGACCACGACGCAGCTCATCACCGGATGGGCGCGTTGACGGTCGTGCTCGCCGGATCCATCCCCTGACCATCTTCTCCGCCCTCGCCACGTTCTCGATCGCGGCGGCGCTGCTCACGATCACGCCCGGACTCGATACGGCGCTCGTGCTCAGGACCGCCGTCGTCGAAGGCCAGCGCAGCGCGGCTGCAGCCGCGCTCGGGATTTCACTCGGTGTGTTGACTTGGGGGCTGGCCGCGTCGCTCGGGATCGGCGCGATCGCCGCGGCATCGCCCGCAGCTTACGGCTGGATCGAGACTGCCGGGGCGGCCTATCTCCTCTGGCTCGGTGCCGTCATGGTTCGGGGCGCGCGGCAGCGGGCAGCCGTGCAGGATGTGGAGGCGAAGGCGGGAAACCGCTGGCTGCTGAGAGGGCTGCTCACGAACCTGCTCAACCCGAAGGTCGGGCTGTTTTACGTGAGCTTCCTGCCGCAGTTCATACCCCCGGGGGTCAATGCCACCGCATTCGGCATGCTGCTCGCGGGCATCCACGTTACGATGGGGCTCGTCTGGTTCTGCGTGATCATCGCGTCGACGCGATCCTTCGCCACGACGCTGTCACGGCCGCAAACCAAGCGCATTCTCGACACTGTCACGGGGAGCGCGCTCGTCTTCTTCGGCGCGCGCGTATTGGCTTCGCGGGCGCTGTAATCGCAGGTTACGAACCGCTCGTCAGGCCGCAACCGATGTCGGGTTCTGGCGGAGACCCATACGGATGGCGAGTTCTGCGGCGAGCGGCAATACAGTCTCGTCGCGTACGACGGGGCCGACGATGTGCGCATGCAACTTCCACTTCAATTCGAGGTCGTGGCATGCGCCCTCCGGCCAGCCGCGCGTGAGCTTTGCGCGAAACTCGGCCTCCGACTTCGTAAAGTAGTGGTTTATGCGCAGCGGACGGGCCTCTTCCCGCGTCCGCGCTGGTCCGCCACGCACGAGGGTGCGATGCGTGCCAACCGCGGTCGCGCAGCACGGCCGCACGATCGACTTCACCTTCGGGACATCCGTCAGATGGCCGCGTTCGGTGTAGTTCTCCAGCACGAGGCCGCGTGGTTGCACTGCGTGGCCGGAGGGACCGAACTCGTAGCGCCCGACATGAACAACGTCGACATCTTCGTACGCGCGCATCTGCTCAGATAGCTGGACCGGGTTCTCCGTGAACAGGAACTCGTCGATGTCGATGAACGCCATCCACGCACACCGGTTGCCGAAGTTCGTCAGCGCGTGCGCATACGCGAGCCGTTGCGCATTTTGTCCGGCTGCGAATGAATTCCACGGAATGACCGAGACGATGCCCCGCTGCACGTACGGCGCCAGTACTGCATGCGACTCGTCGACCGATCCATTGTCGTAGAGGGCGAAGTGCTTCACCCCGACAAGCTGGTGGAATTCGATCCATTCGCGCAGGTAGGGGGCTTCGTCCCGAAAGATCGCGGCAATCATGACGCCTTCGCCGCCGGCCCTCGGGAGCCCGGCCTCCGAGACGCCAATCTGCTTCGGCGGCTTTTGCCGCGCTGAGCGTGTAAGGATCCATCGCACGCGCCCGAAGGTAGAGGAGACGCTTTCGCTTCACAACTGAAAAGTTGTGTTTGAGAGCGAATACATTTTTTGCGCGAATGATTCCCCGGCGAGTGGCCGGGGTCTACGCAAGCGCACCGTGGCAGTGCTTGTACTTCTTGCCGGAGCCGCAGGGGCAGGGATCGTTGCGACCGACCTTGCCGGCCTGAGCGGGGTCGCCCGCCATCACCGCTCCCGGAGCGCCCCAGGGCTGCTGGCCCGCCGACAACAGGGCAAGGCCCGCCTCCGCGGCATCGTCCCGCCCGGTGAGCGGGTCGAAGTGGTGCGCCTGCATGAACGGCAGTTGCTCCTCGTCGGGCAGTTCCGGCGGCGGTGCGCGGTCGGAGATCTCCACCCGCATCAGGTTGCTGGTTGTCATCTCGCGCAGGCGGGCGATCATCGCCTCGAAGAGCGTGAAGCCCTCGGTCTTGTACTCGTTGAGCGGATCGCGCTGGCCGTAGCCGCGCAGACCCACTGCCTGGCGCAGGTGATCGAGCGTGACGAGATGCTCGCGCCACAGGTGATCGAGCGTCTGCAGCAGCACCTGCTTCTCGACGAAGCCCATTACGTCCGCGCCCCAGCGCTGGCGCTTGCCCTCGTAGAGCTCGTCGGCCGCGTTGCGCACGCGGTCGCGGATCTCCTCGTCGGCGATGCCTTCCTCCTTCGCCCATTCGTCGACGGGGAAGTCCATCGCGATCACCTCGCGCAGCTTCTCGCGCAGGCCGGTCGCGTCCCATTGCTCGGGGTAGGCGTCGGGCGGAATGAACTTCGCGACGGTGTCCTCGATCACCTGGTGGCGCATGTCGTCGACGGTCGCCTGGATGTCGTCGCCGCGCATGATCTCGATCCGCTGCTCGAAGATCACCTTGCGCTGGTCGTTCATCACGTTGTCGAACTTGAGCAGGTTCTTGCGGATGTCGTAGTTGCGCGCCTCGACCTTCTGCTGCGCCTTCTCGAGGGCCTTGTTGATCCAGGGATGGATGATCGCCTCGCCCTCCTTGAGGCCGAGCCGCTGCAGCATCGTGTCCATGCGCTCCGAGCCGAAGATGCGCATGAGGTCGTCGTCGAGCGCGAGGTAGAAGCGCGACTGGCCCGGATCGCCCTGGCGGCCCGATCGGCCGCGGAGCTGGTTGTCGATGCGCCGGCTCTCGTGACGCTCGGTGCCGATGACGCACAGGCCGCCGGCGGAGAGCACCTGCTGCTTGCGCTCGGCGACTTCGGCGCGAATCTCGGCCGAGCGACGTGCGCGCTCGGCCTCGTCCGTCACCTGACCCAGTTCGTTGGCGATGCGCATGTCGGCGTTGCCGCCGAGCTGGATGTCGGTGCCGCGGCCCGCCATGTTGGTCGCGATTGTGACCGCGCCCGGAACGCCCGCCTGCGCGATGATCTGCGCTTCCTGCTCGTGGTAGCGCGCGTTCAGCACGTTGTGCGGAATGCCCTTGCCCTTCAGGAAATCCGAGAGCTGCTCGGACTTCTCGATCGAGGTCGTGCCGACGAGCACCGGCTGGTTCTTCTTGCGGCTCTCGTCGATCTCCTTGACGATCGCCGCGTACTTCTCGCGCGCCGTGCGGTAGACCTCGTCGTCGCTATCCTTGCGCTGGACCGGAACGTTGGTCGGCACCTCGATCACGTCGAGCTTGTAGATGTCCATGAACTCTTCGGCTTCGGTCGCCGCCGTGCCGGTCATGCCGGCGAGCTTTTCATAGAGTCGGAAGTAATTCTGGAAGGTGATCGAGGCGAGCGTCTGGTTCTCGGGCTGGATCGCCACGCGCTCCTTTGCCTCGAGCGCCTGGTGCAGGCCTTCCGAATAGCGCCGGCCCGGCATCATGCGGCCGGTGAACTCGTCGATGATGACGACCTGGTTGTCCTTGACGATGTAGTCCTTGTCGCGCTGGAACAGCGTATGGGCGCGCAGCGCCTGGTTCACGTGGTGGACGAGCGATACGTTCTCGACGTCGTAGAGCGACTCGCCCTTCATCAGGCCCGCCGCCGTCAGCATGTCCTCGATGTGCTGGTTGCCGGCTTCGGTGAGGTGCACCTGGCGAGTCTTCTCGTCGACCTCGTAGTCCTCGGGGACGAGCTTCGGGATGTAGGAGTCGATGTTGGTGTAGAGGTCCGAGCGGTCCTCGAGTGCGCCCGAGATGATGAGCGGCGTACGCGCCTCGTCGATCAGGATCGAGTCGACCTCGTCGACGATCGCGAAGTGGTGGCCGCGCTGCACCATCTCCTCGAGATGGTACTTCATGTTGTCGCGCAGGTAGTCGAAGCCAAGCTCGTTGTTGGTGCCGTAGGTCACGTCGCAGGCGTACTGCTCGCGACGCTCGTTGTCGTCAATGCCGTGCACGATGCAGCCCACCGTCAGGCCGAGGAACTTGTAGACGCGGCCCATCCATTCGGCGTCGCGCTTGGCGAGGTAGTCGTTGACGGTGACGACGTGCACGCCCTTGCCGGTGAGCGCGTTGAGATACACGGGCAGCGTCGCGACGAGGGTCTTGCCTTCGCCCGTCTTCATCTCGGCAATCGAGTTGTCGTTCAGGACCATGCCGCCGATGAGCTGCACGTCGAAGTGGCGCTGGCCGAGCACGCGCTTGGCCGCCTCGCGCACGGTGGCGAAGGCGGGCACCAGCAGGTCGTCGACGCTTTCGCCGTTCTGGACCCGGTCCTTGAACTCCTGGGTGCGGGCCCGGAGCTGGTCGTCCGAGAGCGCCTCGAGTTCGGGTTCGAGCGCGTTGATCTCGGCCACGCGCGGCCGGTACTTCTTCACCTTGCGGTCGTTGGACGAGCCAAAGATCCTGGCGGCAAGCGAACCTAGTCCAAACATCGATACGTCCCTGATTGGGGGGTCAAAATCGGCCCGCAGCATGCTGCCTGCAGGCCCTTTCCGGCAAAAAAACGCCCGGATGCCGCGGGGCGCGGCCGCCGTGGGCCTGAGGTGCGCCCTCGACCTGCTTTTGTCAATGGCGCGGCCGTCTCGTTGCGTCCGGGCAACAGGGGACTGGGAAGAGTTACCATGCGGCAATGAGAGATGATGCAACCGCCGCGCGGTTGATGTATGGGCTCGATCGGCGTTTTCAGGCTTATTCTTGCCGGATTCCACGGGCAAGCAGCGGTTTGTCGCCTCGCGTGCCCCTCCATCCACGGTCCTGATCGATGACGATGCTTACCTCTTCCCGAGCCCTGCTTTCGGCTGGCCTGATCGGCCTGCTCACGGTGACGCAGGCCGCCGGTCCGCTTCTTGCCCAGACGGCGACGGACCAGTCCCAGGCTGCACCGGCTGCCCAGCCGCAGCCGCAGATGGCGACACCGGACATGACAAACAAGGACCGGGTGGTCGCCCGGGTGAACGGTCACGACATCACCGTGCGCGAGATCGAGATCGCGGCCGACGACATCGGCGGCCAGCTGCCGGACATCCCGCAGAACCTGCGCTATCCGTTCATCGTGGAATACCTGATCGAGCGCCACCTGATGGCGCAGGCCGCCGTCGCCGAAGGCGTGGCCGACTCGGACGAATACAAGCAGCGCCTCGCTTTCTACCAGGCGAAGTCCCTGCGCGACGCCTACTTCGCAACGAAGCTGCGCCCGCTGGTGACCGAGGACGAGGTCAAGAAGGCCTACGACCAGGAGGCGGCCAAGGTGAAGCCCGAGCTGCGCGCCCGTGCGCGCCACATCCTCGTGGCCACCGAAAAGGAGGCGCAGGCCGTCATCGACCGGCTGAACAAGGGCGAATCGTTTGAAGAAGTCGCCAAGCAGGTGAGCCTCGACGGCTCGAAGGATTACGGTGGCGACCTCGGCTACTTCACCGCCTCGGAGATGGTGCCCGAGTTCTCGAAGGCCGCCTTCGCGCTGAAGCCCGGGCAGATCTCGAAGCCGGTCAAGACCAGCTACGGCTGGCATGTGATCAAGCTGATCGAGTTCAAGGAAGGCGGTCCGCAGCCTTACGACCAGGTGAAGGGCGCGATCCGCGCCGTGCTCCTGCGCGAGAAGGTGCAGGCGAAGGTCATGGACCTGCGGCAGAAGGCGGCGATCGAGGTGATCGATCCGGACCTGAAGAAGCTTCAGGAAAACATGCAGAAGCGCCGCGATGAACTCACGCAGAAGAACAAGCAGCAGCAGCAGAACATGACTGGCGCGCCGGCCGTCGACAGCGGCAGCGGTGACGCCGCCGTTCCGGCGACCAGCGGCAAGGGTGATCTTCAGGCGCCGCAGCAGTAAGGCTGCCGCTTGCGCGCCGGGTGGGCGCGCCGACAAGGGGAACGGCATGGGGACGGCACATCAGCGGGCGCCGCTCGCACCCGAACGCTTTCCGGATCTGCCGCCGGTGGGCGGCGTCCGGCTCGCCACGGCGGAGACGGGCATCCGCTACAAGGGCCGCACCGACGTGATGCTGGCGCTGCTCGCCGAAGGCACGACCATCGCTGGCTGCTACACCACCTCGAAGACCCGTTCCGCTCCCGTCGACTGGTGCCGCGACAACACCAGGCGCGGTCTCGCCCGCGCCTTCGTCGTCAACGCCGGCAACTCGAACGCGTTCACCGGCAAGCTCGGCGTCAAGGCCGTGGAGGCGACCGCCAAGGCCGCAGCCGCAACCCTCGACTGCGACCCGGAGGACGTGTTCATCGCCTCGACCGGCGTGATCGGCGAGCCGCTCGACTACGGGAAGATCGTCGCCGCGCTCCCCGGCCTCGCCGCGCAGGCGCGACCCGACGCCTGGCTCGAGGCCGCCTCCGCCATCATGACGACGGACACGTTCCCGAAGGGCGCGACCGCCACCGCGAAGATCGAGGGACGCACCGTCACCATCAACGGGATCGCCAAGGGCTCCGGCATGATCGCCCCAGACATGGCGACGATGCTCGTGTTCCTCTTCACCGACGCAAACCTGCCGTCGCGCGTGCTCCAGGCGCTCCTGTCGGCGAGCGTCGACAGGTCGTTCAACGCGATCACGGTCGACGGCGACACCTCGACCTCCGACACGGTGCTGCTTGCCGCAACCGGCGCTGCGGGACCACGGCCGAAGGCGCTCAAGGGCGCCGCCGACCCGCGCCTGAAAGCCTTCGCCGCAGCGCTCGACAGCGTGACGACCAGCCTCGCCCACCAGGTGGTGTGCGACGGCGAGGGCGCGGAGAAGTTCATCGCGGTCGCGGTCACCGGCGCCGAGAGCGATGCGGCCGCGCGGCGGATCGGACTTGCGATCGCCAATTCTCCGCTCGTGAAGACGGCGATTGCCGGCGAGGACGCGAACTGGGGCCGCATCGTGATGGCGGTCGGGAAGTCCGGCGAAGCGGCCGACCGCGACCGGCTCAAGATCGCCGTCGGCGGCGTGACGGTCGCCAAACGAGGGCAGCGCGACCCGGCCTACGACGAGGCGACGGTGGTGCCGCACATGAAGGGCCGCCACATCGACATCGCCGTCGACGTGGGCGTCGGCAAGGGCAAGGCGACGGTGTGGACCTGCGACCTCACGCACCGCTACATCGACATCAACGGCTCCTACCGCAGCTGACGGCGAAGGCTTTCAGGTCCTCGGGGCTTTATCGTTCGCTAACCTTCTTGAGAAATCCCCGCATGGTAAGCGCGCCGCAAACAGGAGCGTTAACATTTGAACGGGATAGTGGCCCCCGACATGAGCGGTGAGACCGTCGTTCTCGTCGTTGCGTGCGCCCTGGTCGATGTGGATGGACGTGTCCTCATCGCCAAGCGCCCGGAAGGTAAGGCCATGGCCGGCATGTGGGAATTTCCCGGCGGCAAGGTCGAGCCAGGCGAGCGTCCCGAAAGGGCGCTCATCCGCGAGCTTCGCGAGGAGCTCGGCATCGATGTGGCGGAGGCTTGCCTTGCGCCGCTGACCTTCGCCAGTCACGGCTATCCCGACTTCCACCTGCTGATGCCGCTCTACGTGTGCCGGCGGTGGAAGGGCGAGATCCGGCCGGCGGAGGGACAGGAGACGACCTGGGTGAAACCCAATCGTCTCCGCGACTATCCGATGCCGCCGGCGGACGTTCCGCTGATCGCGCATCTGATCGACGCGCTCTGACCTCTCGTGTTGTGCTGCGGGGCTGGCCGGTGGGCCGTCGTTCCCCCGCGAGCGAACAGGGGAGTTGCGTACCATGTTTCAGAGGGCAAAGACGGCCAGAACCGCGCCCATCGAAAATCGGGAGCCAAGCGTCGCCACCGAATACGCGCTGATCGCGTCGTGCTTCGTGGTGGCGATCGTCACGCTGATCTGCGTGATCGTGATGTCGGTACCGGCGCCAGTCGGCGGCTGAGGCGCCGGCTCAGAGTTTGCGCTCGGTCGTCTTGAGCGCTTCCGCGAGGCGCACCTTGGCCGAGCCGGGCCGCAGCGGCACGGGCTGACCGGGTCCCGGTGACCAGCCGGTGAGCCAGGCGATCTCGAACGTCGCCCGCACGCGCCCGTCGGGATCGGCAAAGCGGTCCGCATACGTGCGGGCGGCCTCCGCAAGAAGACCACGCGTGGCCGGCGTGCGCGAGCGGGCCGCCACCGGATTCGACCAGCCCATCGCCTTCAGTTCCCGCATCAGGGACAGCGCTTCACCGTAGCGCACGGTGAGGCGCTCGCTGTCGACGACCGGCATCGCGAAGCCGGCTCGCTGCAGCAGGCCGCCTAGGTCGCGGATACCGGCGAACGCGGCGACGCGCGGGCTCGCCCCCCCGGTTCGCTCGAGCTCTGCAAGGGTGAAGGCTTCGCGCAGTTCGCTCAGCGTGTCGCCGGCGAGCATTGCACACAGGAACAGGCCGTCCGGCTGGAGCTGCGCTCGACAGCGCTCGAGAAAAACCGGGAGGTCGTTGATCGTCTCCGGCCCGAAGATCACCACGAGGCAGGCGACCGGTCCGGCTGGTGCTTCGACCACAGTCGTCCCGGGAAGCCCTGCTGCCAGGATGTTGCGGACCGCCGCCGGCCGCCGCGCGAGCACGCCCACCGTCGCAAACGTGCGGTTGGCGAGCGCGATGCGGTCCACGGCTTCGCGCGCCGCGTGCCGGTCGAGGAAGTCGACGGACGGATCCGATCGCGCGAGCCGCTCGGCGACGAGCGCCTCGTCGAAGACGGAAGGAGGTGCGTGCGGACCGGTCGCCATGGAAGGCTGATGGCTTTGGCGGCGGCGAATTGCAAGGCCGGCGGTGCATCGGCGATAGTGTCGGCATGGGGGCTCTCCAAACCGTCGCCGACGCGGCGCGGCAGGTTGCGACGTCGATCGCCGACATCGTGCTGCCGCCGCGCTGCCTCGTCTGCGCGACGCCGGCGATGGCGCCGGGCGGGCTCTGCGGCGCGTGCTGGTCGGCGCTGTCGTTTCTTTCGCGCAACGCGTGCCCGCCGGTCGAGGGTCTCGAGAGCCTTTCCGCCCCGGTCGTGTTCGATGCGGCGTCGCGGCCAGTCGTGCATGCCCTCAAGTATCGCGACCGCCATGAGGCGGTGCCGGTGATGGCGCGGCAGATGACGCTGGCGCTGCGGCCGGTGCTGGCGGAGGTCGATCTCGTGGTGCCGGTTCCGCTCCACCCCGTCCGGCTCTGGCAGCGGCGGTTCAACCAGGCGGCGCTCCTGTCGCACGCCGTCGCGCGCCTGGCCTCGAAGCCGTGCGTTCCGGAGGCGCTCCTGCGCACCAGGGCGACACCGCCGCAGGTTGGCCTGTCCGCGGCGGAACGGCTGGACAACGTGCGGCGTGCGTTCGCGGTGAACCCGCGGGTGCTCGCGCTGCTGCCGGCGAAATCGGTTCTGCTCGTCGACGACGTGTTCACCACCGGGGCGACGATGGCGGCGTGCGCTGCGGTGCTGAAGCGGGCGGGTGCGGCGGCTGTCCACGGGGCGGTTTACGCCCTTGCTCCCCCTCCCGGCCGGTCCCATATATGACGCCCTGAAGACAGTTCGGGCGTTGGATCCCTTCATGACCCAGTCGACAGCCTCCTCCGGAACGGACGCCGGCGTGACGATCTACACGACGGCGATGTGCCCCTATTGCCATGCGGCCAAGCAGCTCCTGAAGCAGAAGGGTGTTGCGTTCCACGAGATCGACGTGAGCTTCGACCCGGACGAACGCCACCGCATGACCCAGAAGGCAGGCGGTCGCCGGACGGTGCCGCAGATCTTTATCGCCGGTCGTCATGTCGGAGGCTGCGACGATCTCTACGCGCTCGACCGCGCCGGCGGGCTCGATCCGCTGCTCGCCATGGTGACGGCATGAGCGGCGAACCGTTCAAGGTCGGCCTCGTGCAGATGCGGTCGGGCGTCGAGCCCGAGCGCAACATCGCCGATGCGCTCGGCCTGATCGCCGAAGCCGCCACGGCAGGCGCGCGGTTCGTCTCGACGCCCGAGATGACCAACGTCATGGATTCGCGCCGCGCCGTGCTGGTGCAGAAGGTGCGCGAGGAGAAGGACGATCCGGCGGTCGCGGCCTTCGCGGAGGCTGCGCGTACGCACGGCATCCACCTGCTCGTCGGGTCGCTCGCGCTGAAGCACGGCGACAAGCTCGTGAACCGGTCGCTCCTGTTCACGCCGGAGGGTGCGATCGCCGCGCGCTACGACAAGATCCACCTGTTCGACGTCGACCTGCCGAACGGCGACGTCTATCGCGAATCGGCGACCTACGACCCCGGCGCTGCGGCCGTCACCGCGGAGCTGCCGTGGGGCACGCTCGGCATGACGGTGTGCTACGACGTGCGTTTCCCGCATCTCTATCGCTCGCTTGCCCAGTCGGGCGCGACGTTCCTGTCGGTCCCGGCCGCGTTCACGCGGATCACCGGCGAGGCGCACTGGCACGTGCTGCTGCGCGCGCGTGCGATCGAGAGCGGCGCGTTCGTGTTTGCTGCGGCCCAGGGCGGCCGTCACGAGAACGGCCGCGAGACGTTCGGCCACAGCCTCGTCATCTCGCCGTGGGGCGAGGTCATCGCCGAGGCGGGCACGGACCCGTGCGTCATCGTTGCCGACATCGATCCGGCGCTCAGCGCCGAGGCGCGCGCCCGCGTCCCCTCGCTCCGGCACGACCGGCCGTATGCCGCGCCGGGCCTCGAGCAGGAGCCACGGAGGCGCGCGTCGTGATCCGCTACGATCTCGCCTGCAGCAAGGGGCACCCGTTCGACGGCTGGTTCCGCGACAGCGCCGCGTTCGACGACCAGGCGGCGAAGGGCGACGTCACGTGCCCGGTGTGTGGCGACACCGCCGTCGCCAAGCAGCTCATGACGCCGGGCATCCCGGTGAAGGGGAACCGTAGGCCCGACAAGCCGGTAGCGATGCACGCCGGCCTGCGCGACTCGAAGACGCTGGCGCTCGTCGAGGCGATCCGCGAACTGCGCCGCCACGTGGAGGAGAACGCCGAGTACGTCGGCGACAAGTTCGCCGAGGAGGCGCGCAAGATCCACTACGAGGAGACGGACGCCCGCGGCATCTATGGCGAGGCGACGCCCGACGAGGCGCGCGAACTCCTCGAGGAAGGCATCACCGTGGCGCCGCTGCCGCGCCTGCCGGACGACACCAACTGAGCGGTCAGGCCAGCGGCTTGGCCGACTGCCCCACCACCATGTAGTTCACGTCCATGTCGCGCGAGCGCTGCCAGGTGCCGCCGAGCGGATTGTAGACGACGCCTTCCTCCGCCCGCACCAAGAGGCCTGCGTCACCGAACCAGCCCTTGAGCTCGGCCGGCGTGATGAACTTCTCCCACTGGTGCGTTCCGCGCGGCAGCCAGCCCAGCACGTACTCCGCCCCGAGGATGGCGAGCCCGAAGGCCTTGAGCGTCCGGTTGAGGGTAGCGACGAACAGGAGCCCGCCGGGCTTCAGCATCCGCCCACAGGTTCCGACGAAGGCCGCAGGATCGGCCACGTGCTCGATCACCTCCATGTTGAGGATCACGTCGAACGTCTCGCCCGCCGCCGCGAGCGCCTCGGCGGTGCCGACCCGGTAGTCGATCGCGAGCTCGTGCTCGGCGGCGTGCGTCATCGCCGTCTTGATGTTCTTCTCCGAGGGGTCGACCGCCACGACGGAGGCGCCGAGCCGCGCCATCGGCTCGGACAGGAGGCCGCCGCCGCAGCCGATGTCGAGGAAGCGCAGGCCCTCGAACGGCTTCAGGCTGACCGGCTCGCGCCCGAGGAGGGCCGTCGTCTGCTCCCGGATCCAGGCGATTCGCACCGGGTTGAAGCGGTGCAGGATCCCGAACTTGCCGTCCGGGTTCCACCACTCCGCGGCAAGGGCGGAAAACTTGGCGACTTCCGACGGATCGAGACTCGCGGACCTGAGGCCAGCGGTTTCCGGACCGATCGGGGTGAAATTCGCCATGGTTTCCTCGATTTTTCGCACCCTTGCGCCCCAAATCCGGCGTTTCAGGCGTCCGGAATATTGCATATCGCCGGCGCTTGCGGGTATGAGTTCGCCGCGCCTCAATGGCGCATCTTTTGTTTTCCGGAATCAGGGACAGGCCATGGGCCGTTTGGTCATGAAGTTCGGCGGAACCTCCGTCGCCGACATCGAGCGCATTCGCAACGTCGCACGCCATGTCGAGCGCGAGGTGAAAGCCGGCCACCAGGTCGCCGTGGTCGTGTCCGCGATGGCCGGAACGACCGACCGGCTCGTTTCCTGGTGCAAGGAGGCCGCCGTCCTGCACGATGCGCGCGAATACGACGCGGTCGTCGCCTCCGGAGAGCAGATCACCGCGGGGCTTCTGGCGATCGTGCTCCAGGACATCGGCATCCCGGCGCGGTCGTGGACCGGGTGGCAAGTGCCGGTGAAGACCGACGGCGTGCACGGCGCCGCCCGCATCCTCGACGTCGAGGTGGACGAACTGAGGAAGCGCCTCTCCCAGGGCCAGGTCGCCGTGATGGCGGGGTTCCAGGGGATCGGCCCCGACCGGCGAATCACCACGCTGGGCCGCGGCGGGTCCGACACCAGCGCCGTGGCGCTCGCCGCCGCGCTCGAGGCGCGCTGCGACATCTACACCGACGTCGACGGCGTCTACACCACCGACCCGCGCATCGTTTCAGCCGCGCGCAAGGTGCCGCGCATCTCCTACGAGGAGATGCTCGAGATGGCCTCGCTCGGCTCAAAGGTGCTGCAGACGCGCTCGGTCGAGCTCGCCATGGTATACAAGGTGCCGCTGCAGGTTCGTTCGAGCTTCGAGCCGCCGGATTCGCCGAACCAGAACAACCCCGACGGCTCGGGCCCCGGGACCATCGTTTGTGACGAGGACAAGATCGTGGAACAGCAGGTCGTCAGCGGCATCGCCTACTCGAAGGACGAAGCCAAGGTCTCGATCCGCCGCGTGAAGGACAAGCCGGGCGTGTCCGCCGGAATCTTCGGGCCGCTTGCCGAGGCGAACATCTCCGTCGACATGATCGTCCAGAACGTCTCGACCGACGGGCAGACCGCCAACATCACCTTCACCATCGCGACCAAGGACCTGCCCCGCACGCTGCAGGTGCTCGAGACGGCGAAGGAGAAGATCGGCTACCACGAGCTCCTGCACGCAACCGGCGTCGCGAAGGTGTCGATCATCGGCATCGGCATGCGCAGCCACGCGGGCGTCGCGGCGAAGATGTTCAAGGCGCTCGCCGACAAGGGCATCAACATCCAGGCGATCACCACCTCGGAGATCAAGGTTTCGGTGCTGATCGATGCTGCGTACACGGAACTTGCCGTGCGCGCGCTCCACACCGCCTACGGCCTCGACGCTGCCTGAAAGTCGTATCAAGCTGATGCCCATGCCGCTCCATAAACGAAACGCTGCGACGGAGAAGGGCGCGTCCTGATGGCTCAGTCTGCCTTAGGCCCGCGTGTCCTTCTTCGACGGTTGCGCGAGGTCATGGCAGAGCCTGTGACCGCGCAGCAACGGCTCGACAAGATCGTCACGCTGATCGCCGCGAACATGGTCGCGGAGGTGTGCTCGATCTACGTGCTGAGATCGGCGGGCGACCTCGAGCTGTTCGCGACCGAAGGCCTGAAGCTCGAGGCGGTGCACCGGAGCCGGCTGAAGGTCGGCGAGGGCCTCGTCGGCACGATCGCGATGACCGGCGAGCCCTTGAACCTTGCCGAGGCGCAGACGCATCCCTCGTTCAAGTACCTCCCGGAAACCGGCGAAGAAATCTACTCCTCGTTCCTCGGCGTGCCGCTGTTGCGCTCGGGCCAGGTGATCGGCGTGCTGGTCGTGCAGAACCGGGCGCGGCGCCACTATTCGGAGGAGGAGGAAGAGGCGCTCCAGACGACGTCGATGGTGCTCGCCGAGGTCATCGCGGCGGGCGAGCTCAAGGAGTTGAGCCAGGCGGTGCAGGCGGACGTGAGCCGCGTGCGCAGCCACCACCTGAAGGGCGAGACGCTCGCCGACGGCATCGCGCTCGGCCACGTCGTGCTGCACGAGCCGCGCGTCGTCATCACCAACCTCATCGCCGAAAGCGTGCCGCGCGAGAAGGAGCGCCTCGACGAGGCGATCGCGGTACTGCGCCAGCAGGTCGACAGCCTGATCGGCCGCCTGAGCCTTGCCGAAGGGGGCGAGCACGACGAGGTGCTGGAGACGTTCCGCATGTTTGCCCACGACCGCGGTTGGGCACGGCGCATCCGCGAGGCGGTCGAGACGGGCCTCACCGCCGAAGCCGCCGTCGAGCGCGTGCAAGGCGAGAACCGCGCGCGCATGCAGCGGCAGGCGGATGCGTACCTGCGCGAGCGGATGCACGACCTGGACGATCTCGCGAACCGGCTCCTGCGCATCCTCACCGGCGCGACCGGCACGGCCGCAAAGGGCCAGCTGCCACGCGATGCGATCATCGTCGCGCGCACGATGGGGCCGGCGGAACTTCTCGACTACGACCGCACGCGTCTGCGCGGCCTCGTGCTGTCGGAGGCGGGCTCGGTCAGCCACGTCGCGATCGTGGCGCGCGCGCTCGGCGTGCCCGCCGTGGGGCAGGTCGAATCGATCCTCGACCTCGTCGACACCGGCGATCCGATCATCGTCGACGGGGGCCTCGGCGAAATTCACGTGCGCCCGTCCGCCGCGATCGAGCAGGCCTATGTCGAGAAGGTGCGCTTCTACGCACGCCGGCAGGCGAAGTACCAGGAGCTGCGCGACCGCCCGGCGGTGACGCGCGACGGCGAGCGCGTGCGCATCAACATCAACGCGGGGCTGCTCGTCGATCTTCCGCATCTCGTCGATGCAGGCGCCGACGGCATCGGCCTGTTCCGCACCGAACTCCAGTTCATGCTGAGTCCGCGCTTTCCGCGGCTCGACGTGCAGCGCAAGTTCTACCGTTCGGTGCTCGAGGCGGCCGATGGATCGCCCGTCGTGTTCCGCACGCTCGACATCGGCTCCGACAAGACGCTGCCCTACCTCGCGCCGATGCGCGAGGATAACCCGGCGCTCGGCTTCCGCGCGATCCGCTTCGCGATGGAGCGGCCGGCACTGATGCAGCTCCAGGTGCGCGCGCTGCTGATGGCGTCGGGGGGGCACGAGCTCAACCTCATGTTCCCGATGGTCGCCGAGGTCGAGGAGTTCGTGCGCGCCCGCCAGATCGTGATGCAGGAGAAGGCGGCGCTCGAGGCGAAGGGCTTTCCCGTGCCGCAGACGCTGCGGCTCGGCACGATGATCGAGGTGCCCTCGCTCCTGTGGCAGCTCGATCATCTCCTGCCGCAGGTCGACTTCCTGTCGATCGGCTCGAACGACCTGATCCAGTACCTGTTCGCCGCCGACCGCGGCCACCCGCGTCTTGCCGGGCGCTACGACTCGCTGAGTCCGCCGGCGCTCAACGCGATCCGTGCGATCGTGCGCAAGGCGAAGGAGCGCTCCGTACCGGTGACGCTGTGCGGGGAGATGGCGGGCAAGCCGCTCGAGGCGATGGCGCTGATCGGCGTGGGCCTGCGCTCGGTGTCGATGTCGCCGGCCGCGGTCGGGCCGGTCAAGTCGATGGTGCTGGCGCTCGATGCCAAAAAGCTCGAGGCCCGCATGGACGAGCTGCTCGACAGCCCGGCGCGCACGTTGCGCGCGGAGCTAATGGCGTTCGCGGTCGACCACAACATCCCCGTGTAGATAAATTCGTCTTCGTCCCGCAGTGGCGCGGGAATAAACGCAATTCTTACCATTTTCGATCATCCTCGTTGTCAGGGCGCCGCCGATGCGCGGCCAATGGACGTAGCCCGAGGACGCCGGATTTCCTCGACTTTTATGAAAAACGGCGTGCCGGTGTGAGGAGCGGACCCGGTATGGTGAGTGAATCGCAAAGCGTAGAACTGCAGCCGCAGGCGATGTTCGAGTTCTTCCGGCCGAAGCCGGACGGGGAGATCGACCCCGCAGGCGAGGCGGGATGGTTCCTGCAGCGCGAACGCGAACGCCGCGGCGAGACGCTCGAAGAGGTCGGCTGGGCCTGCAACATCCACCCGCATCACCTGGAAGCGATCGAACTCGGCGACCTGACGCGGCTGCCGCCGCGCGCCGAGGCGCTCGAGATGATCGGCGCGTATGCCGACTATCTGCGGTTCGATCCGCAGCCGCTCGTAAAGCATTACGCCCAGTTCCTGCCGCGGCAGGCACCCGTGCCGCCGCGCCAGGCGCCGGCGCTGAAGATGCCGCGGCCGCTCGGCAGTGCAAAGATCATCGCCATGCCGTACGTGCGGATGGCGCGGGAGCATCTCTCCTCGACGAGCGCCGGCGGGATCGTTGCCGCGGTCGCAGGCGCCGTGCTCGTCTTTGGTCTCGCGAGCTGGCTCCTGACCCCATCCTCGGACCGCACCGTCGCGGCGAACACGACCGGCTCCATCGTTGCCGCCTCGCCGACGCCCGCCCCCGCCGCCCCGCCGACACAGCAGGCGGCGGTCGAGACCAGCGGACAGGTGTCGAGCGTCGCCTCGATCTCGAAGGTCGAGCAGAAGCCGATGGACGAGACCCAGTCGATCTCCTCCGCCGATCAGGCGATGGCGCAGGTCGACAGCCTGACCGCGCTCATCGAGCGCGAGACCAAGGGCCAGATCACCGCCGACACGAAGTCGCAGGCGAAGCTGCCCGAGCCGGCGACGGTCGCGGCCGTCGCGCCGGCGCCAGCAGCGGCAGCCGCGCCGGCGCCCGCACCGGGAACCGGCAAGGTCTACGGCAGCGAAAATGCGGATGCGCGCGTCGTGCTCACCGCGGTCGAGCCGGTGTGGATCCGGCTCGAGGACAACGGCACCGTCGTGCTGAGCCAGACGCTGCAGGCGGGCGATTCGATCCGCGTGCCGAACCGGCCAGGTATGATGGTGATCGCGCGCGACGGCGGCCTCGTGAACGTCACCGTCGATGGCGTGAGCAAGGGCAGCCTCGGCCGCAAGGGCGAGATCGTCGTCGGCCGGGCGGTCGACGCGAAATCGCTCACCAGCGGCTGACGCGAAGGCATGAGGGAAGCGTCACCGCTTCCCTTCCATTCCCCGCCGGTTGTGCGCTAGAACCCCGCGGCCTTTCGAAGAGCCCCGCGAGGTTTCATGACTGCCATTTCGCCTGACAAGATCGCCCGCGTGATCGATCGCTTCGCGATCGTCGAGGCGAAGCTGTCGAGCGGCGCCGGCGGCGAGGAATTCGTCAGGCTTTCCAAGGAATACGCGGAACTCGAGCCCGTCGTGAAGGCCGCGCGGGCGCTTGCCGAGGCGCGCAAGGAGCGCGCCGGCCTCGACGAGCTTCTGAAGGCGGGCGATGGCGAGATGCGCGCACTCGCCGAATCGGAACGCGTGGCGCTCGACGACAGGCTCACCGAGATGGAGCACGCGCTGCGCCTGCTGCTGCTGCCACGCGATGCCGCCGACGACCGAAACGTGATCCTCGAGGTGCGCGCCGGCACCGGCGGCGACGAGGCGGCGCTGTTCGCGGGCGATCTCATCCGCATGTACCAGCGCTATGCGGCGTTCAAGGGCTGGAAGGTCGAGATCATTTCCGCGAGCGAAGCGGAGCTCGGCGGCTACCGTGAAATCATCGCGAGCATCTCCGGGAACGGCGTCTTCGCGCACCTGAAGTTCGAATCGGGCGTGCACCGCGTGCAGCGCGTGCCGGCGACGGAGGCGCAGGGGCGCATCCATACGTCCGCCGCGACCGTCGCCGTGCTGCCGGAGGCGGAGGAGGTCGACATCGTCATCGACGACAAGGACCTCCGGATCGACGTGTTCCGTTCCTCCGGTCCGGGCGGCCAGTCGGTGAACACAACCGACTCGGCGGTGCGAATCACGCACCTGCCGACCGGCATCGTCGTGTCGCAGCAGGACGAGAAGTCGCAGCACAAGAACAAGGCGAAGGCGATGAAGATTCTCCGCGCCCGCCTCTACGAGCGCGAGCGGCAGCGGATCGACGAGGAGCGTTCCGCGTCGCGGCGCGGGCAGGTCGGCTCGGGCGACCGCTCCGAGCGCATCCGCACCTACAATTTTCCGCAAGGCCGCGTGACCGACCACCGGATCAACCTCACGCTCTACAAGCTCGACCTCGTGATGGAGGGCCCGGCGCTCGAGGAACTGGTGCAGGCGCTGATCACCGAGCACCAGGCCGAACTCCTCGCGCAGGAGAGCGATGCCGCCTGACGCGCCGCTCGACGCCGTCGTCGCGTCGCTGCGCAAGCGCTTCGCCGCCGCAGGCCTCGACACGCCGGCGCTCGATGCGCGGCTCCTCGCGATGCACGCGCTGGGCGCGACGCACGCCGACATCGTCGCCGGGCTCAAGGCCGTTCCCGAGGCCGGGCAGGCTACGCTCGAGGCTCTGGCGCGGCGGCGGCTCGCCGGGGAAACGGTGTCGCGCATCGTCGGCGAGCGCGAGTTCTACGGTCGGCCGTTCCGCGTGACGGGCGACACGCTCGACCCGCGGCCCGATACGGAGACGCTGATCGAGGCCGTGGCCACGCTCTTCGCAGAGACGCCGCCGCGCCGGCTCCTCGACCTTGGGACGGGAACGGGAATCCTTGCCGTGACGCTGCTCTGCGTGTTTCCGTCCGCGACAGGCGTCGCAACCGACGTGAGCGTTCGCGCATTGGAGGTGGCGAAGGCCAATGCGGTGCGGCATGGCGTTCAGGACCGGCTCGCGCTCGTCGAGGCGAACTGGTTCGATGGTGTCGACGGGATGTTCGACCTCATCGTCTCGAACCCGCCCTACATCGCGACCGGCGAAATCGCCGGCCTGGACCGCGAGGTGCGCGACGGCGATCCGCGGCTTGCCCTCGACGGCGGGACGGACGGCCTTCTGGCGTACCGGGCGATCGCAAGGGGGGCGGGCAGGCACCTTGCACCGGGCGGGTACGAGGCGCTCGAGATCGGCAGCGGGCAGGCCGCGGCGGTCGAGGCGATTTTTGCGGCGGAGGGTTACATTCCTGCTCCGGGCATCCCATGTCCGCTGAAGGACCTCGCGGGACGGGACCGGGTGCAGGTTTTCTGCCGTTCCTGATCGTTGTTAACGGTGAAGACCGCCGTTACAAAAAACAGTTGGAATGCGGACGGTCACGGGATAGTGTCGATCCCAAGCGAAGCGCCCCTTCTGGGGGTTTCCCGATCCATCCGCAACCGGCCGGGCGACGCTGCCGAACAGGCGGCCGGTAGATGACGGGAAATAAGGGTCTCGCGTGGCGATCGGAGGATCGGCCGCAGCGGGACTTCGGGAGGCGCTTCTAGCCCCGGAAAAGCACCGAAACGGAAGTTGGGCAGAAACGGCGCCTGAAAGACAGGTTTAGCAACCGGACAACCCGAGGCCCGCGGCAAGGCTGCCGCCGGTGCGTGCCCGCGAGGATTTGATTTTCGCCGCTCACGTGGAACGAAAGCAGACATGAGACCAAACCAGCATAAGAACAGGTCGCGCGGGCGGGGCCGCAGGCCAGGCAACCCGATGAACCGGGTGTTCGAGAGCAACGGACCCGACGTGAAGGTCCGCGGCAACGCCCAGCACGTGGCCGAGAAGTATCTCCAGCTCGCCCGCGACGCGCAGTCGTCCGGCGATTCGGTGATGGCCGAGAACTACTATCAGCATGCAGAGCATTACCTGCGCATCCTCGCGGCCTCGCAGCCGCCGAACGCGCAAGGGCAGCCGGGTGGCATGCGCCGTCCCTTCGGCTCCGACGACCTCGACGACGAGGACGGCCTCGACGGCGGTGACGAGGACGAGACGCTGGTCGCCGGGCAGGGTCCGCAGCCCGACATCCCCGGAGGCGAGCAGCGCGAGGCGCGTCCCCCGCGCGAGGGCCGGGAAGGACAGGAGCAGCGCGAGTACCGCGGCGACGACCAGCGCGACCACCGTCCACGCGGCGACCGCCCGCAGCGTGACGACTACCGCCCGCCGCGCGAACATCGCGAACCGCGCGAGAACCGCGACAACAGGGGCGACCGCGACGACTACCGCGCCCGCGACGACCAGCGGCCGCGCGACGACTATCGTCCTCGCGACGAGTACCGCCAGCGCGACGACCACCGCCCGCCGCGGGAGAACCGCGAGCCCCGGGAAAATCGCGACGACTACCGCCCGCGGCCGCCGCGCCCCGAGGCGCGCTCTGCCGAGCCTGCCGAGGGCGGCACGGCGCCGGAGTCATCGGGCGATGAGTCGAACGGCTGGGCCGCTCCCGATTTCCTGCGCCGGCCTGCGCCCGGCGGCGGCCCCGGCCGCCCGCGCCGCGAAGCCCGCGGTCCGCGCCCCGAGCGGCGGTCCGGCGACGGCGAGGGCGGCGAAGCTCCGCCCGCCGACGACCCGGCCGGCGAGGTCAATCCCGGCTGAAATAAGCCATTTTTCAACAAGTTTCCGGAGGCGCCGCAGGGCGCCTCTTCGTTTTTTGAAAACCTCTCCGGGCGAGCCCGCCTTGCGTTGCCATAATGCAACACTATATGGGGAAGGTGGCCGGCGATCGCCTTGCGGATCGCCACGGGGGACCCTCGGGATCAACGGCCGACAAGTCCAGTGACGGCGCATCGAGGACACGCCTTTCAAGGGTGCCAGAACGGTGCGTGCCGAGGAGGTCATAGATGGATTTCGAGAAGTACACGGAGCGGGCCCGGGGTTTTATCCAGTCCGCACAGAATCTGGCGCTGCGTGAGGGCAACCAGCGCTTTACGCCCGAACACATCCTGAAGGTTCTGCTCGACGACGAGGAAGGCCTCGCGGCGGGCCTCGTCAACGCGGCCGGCGGCAACGCCAAGGCGGCGCTGCAGGCCGTCGAGGCGGCGCTGAAGAAGCAGCCGCGCGTCGAGGGGTCCGGGGCAGGCCAGCTCTACCTCGCGCCCGAGACGGCGCGCGTGTTCGAGACCGCGCAGAAGGCCGCGCAGAAGGCGGGCGATTCGTTCGTCACCGCCGAGCGGCTGCTGCAGGCGCTGGCGATCGAGCCGTCGGATGCGCAGAAGATCCTCAAGGCGGCCGGCGTCACGCCGCAGGGCCTCGAGGGCGCGATCGCGAACCTGCGCAAGGGCCGCACCGCCGACTCGGCCTCGGCCGAGCAGTCCTACGATGCGCTGAAGAAATACGCGCGCGATCTCACCGAGGCGGCGCGCGCGGGCAAGCTCGACCCGGTCATCGGGCGCGACGAGGAGATCCGGCGCACCGTGCAGGTGTTGTCGCGGCGCACCAAGAACAACCCGGTGCTGATCGGCGAGCCCGGCGTCGGCAAGACGGCGATCGTCGAGGGCCTTGCCCTGCGCATCGTCAACGGCGACGTTCCCGAGAGCCTCAAGGACAAGCAGCTGATGGCGCTCGACATGGGCGCGCTCATCGCCGGCGCGAAGTATCGTGGCGAGTTCGAGGAGCGCCTCAAGGCCGTGCTGTCGGAGGTCGAGGCGGCGGCCGGCGGCATCATCCTGTTCATCGACGAGATGCACACGCTCGTCGGCGCAGGCAAGGCGGACGGGGCGATGGACGCCTCGAACCTGCTCAAGCCGGCGCTGGCGCGCGGTGAGCTGCATTGCATCGGCGCGACCACGCTCGATGAGTACAGGAAGCACGTGGAGAAGGACGCGGCGCTCGCGCGGCGCTTCCAGCCCGTGTTCGTGAGCGAGCCGACGGTCGAGGACACGGTGTCGATCCTGCGTGGCCTGAAGGAGAAGTACGAGCTCCACCACGGCGTCCGCATCACCGACTCTGCGCTCGTCGCGGCGGCGAACCTGTCGAATCGCTACATCACCGACCGCTTCCTGCCCGACAAGGCGATCGACCTCGTCGACGAGGCGGCGTCTCGCCTTCGGATGCAGGTCGATTCGAAGCCCGAAGAGCTCGACGAGCTCGACCGGCGCATCATCCAGCTGAAGATCGAGCGCGAGGCGTTGAAGAAGGAGACTGACCAGGCCTCCAAGGACCGGCTCGTGAAGCTCGAGAAGGAGCTTTCCGAGCTCGAGGAGAAGGCCGGCGACCTGACGCAGAAGTGGCGCGCCGAGAAGGAGAAGCTCGGCCAGTCGCAGAAGCTCAAGGAGGACCTCGAGCAGGCCCGCATCGAACTCGAGCAGGCGCAGCGCAAGGGCGACCTCGCCAAGGCCGGCGAACTCGCCTACGGCCGCATTCCCGACCTCGAGAAGAAGCTCAAGGCGATGGAAGGCAGGGAAGGCTCGGGCCAGATGGTCGACGAGGCCGTGACGGACAATCACGTCGCGCAGGTCGTCTCGCGCTGGACCGGCGTCCCGGTCGACAAGATGCTCGAGGGCGAGCGTGCAAAACTTCTCGAGATGGAGAAGAAGCTCGCCGACCGCGTCATCGGCCAGTGGGAAGCGGTGGGGGCGGTCTCGACCGCGGTGCGGCGCGCGCGCGCCGGCTTGCAGGACCCGAACCGGCCGATCGGCTCGTTCATGTTCTTGGGCCCAACCGGTGTCGGCAAGACCGAGCTCACCAAGGCGCTCGCCGAATTCCTGTTCGACGACGACCACGCGATGGTGCGCATCGACATGTCGGAGTACATGGAGAAGCACTCGGTCGCGCGGCTGATCGGCGCTCCGCCGGGCTACGTCGGCTACGAGGAGGGCGGCGCGCTCACGGAAGCCGTGCGGCGCAGGCCCTACCAGGTCGTGCTCTTCGACGAGATCGAGAAGGCGCACCCGGACGTGTTCAACGTTCTCCTGCAGGTGCTCGACGACGGGCGCCTGACGGACGGGCAGGGCCGCACGGTCGACTTCCGCAACACGGTCATCATCATGACCTCGAACCTCGGCTCGGAGTATCTCGTGAGCCTCGGCGAGGACCAGGACGTGGACGAGGTCCGCACCCAGGTGATGAACGTGGTGAAGGGTCACTTCCGGCCGGAGTTCCTGAACCGGCTCGACGAGATCATCCTGTTCCACCGCCTGAAGCGGGAGAACATGGCCTCGATCGTCGACATCCAGCTGAAGCGGCTGGAGAAGCTTCTCGCCGATCGCAAGATCACGCTAAAGCTGTCGGACCAGGCGAAGGCGTGGCTCGCCGACAAGGGCTACGACCCGATGTACGGCGCGCGGCCGCTGAAGCGGACGATCCAGAAGTTCCTGCAGGATCCGCTCGCCGAGGCGCTGCTCGCGGGCGACATCTCGGACGGCGAGACGGTGGAGATCGGTGCGGGCGCAAACGGCCTCACCATCAACGGCAAGGCCACCAAGACGGCAATGGCGGCTTAAGTCATCCGTACATGAAAAGAGCGATGCCCGGCTTCAGGCCGGGCATCTGCTTTCTGGGGAATGCGTCAGGCAGCGGCGACGCGCGATTATTGATCGACCTGCGCGACCTTGGTCGACTGCGGCGCGGCCTTCATCATGGCGATGACGTTTTCCTTGTGCCGCTTGAACTGGGCGAATTCCTTGCCGGAGAGCTGACGGCCGCCCATGGCCTTGACTTTCAGCGGGTTCACCGGCTTGCCGGCGACGCGCACCTCGAAGTGGGCGTGCGGGCCGGTGGAGCGGCCGGTCGAGCCGACGTAGCCGATGATCTGGCCCTGCCGCACGCGCACGCCTTCCTTCACCGTCTGGGCGATGCGGCTCATGTGCGCGTAGAGCGTCTCGTAGCCGTTCTGGTGCTTGATCTTCACGACGCGGCCATAGGCGCCGTCCCAGCCGGCGAACTCGATGGTGCCGTCGCCCGCCGCCTTCATCGGCGTGCCGTACGGGGCGGCGAAGTCGACGCCGGTGTGCATCTTCGTATAGCCGAGGATCGGGTGGAGCCGCATGCCGAAGCCGGACGAGATGCGGCTCGCCGAGACCGGCGTACGCATGAGGGCGCGGTCGGAGGAGCGGCCCATCTCGTCGAAGTAGCCGGTGTCGCCGTCCTTCGTGGTGTAGCGGTAGTAGATCTTGGTCTGCCCGCCGACGGTCAGCGCCACGTAGTGGATGACCTTGCGCTTCGTCGAGGAGCCGGTGAGCGGGTTGCCGTAGAAGATCTCGAAGGTGTCGTTGGCGCGCACCTGGCGCTGGAAGTCGACGTCGTAGGAGTAGATCTGCATCATCTGCGAGATGATGTAGTCCGGCACGCCCTTGTCCTTCGCCGTCGCGTAGAGGCCTGCGCCGACGAAACCCTTGGCACGGTAGTAGGGCGAGGCCGCGTACTTCGAGCGGGCGCCTTCCTTGGCGCCTTCGACGCGCGCGGTGAAGCGGCCGTCCTCGTCGGCCTCGACGACGATTTCCTCGTCCGGGCCCGGGTTGAAGGAGAGGCGCACCGGCGCGGTGATGTCCTCGCCGTAGAAGTCCTGCTGGCGTTCGAGGGTGACGGTGAATTCCTGCCCGGCCTTGAGGAGGGTCGTCGGGAACACCGGCTCCAGCGCCTGCGCCATCGCCAGCGCCTGGTCGGCGGGCACGCCGAGCTTGGCGATCTCGCTCGCCAGCGTGCCGCCCTCCGGGAGTTCGATCACTTCGTCGACCGGCTCGGGGAGCTGCTTGTTGATCGTCGTGATGTTGCCGGAGGTGTCGAGCGAGGCGACCTGGAAGGAGCCTTCGATGACCTGCGGCGTCGCGTACGGAAGAACCGCGGTGGAGATCTTGGGGTAGCTCGCGGCGCCCTCGATGAGGCGGGGCTGCTGCGGAATGCCGCCGCCCGTCGCGTCGGTGGCGCTTGGCTGCCGGTAGGCGACGGACTGGGTGTAGGGAATGAAGGCGGAGGGCGCGGCCGCGGCGCCGTTGGCGGCCTGATCGTCGGACTGGTAGTTGCCCTTCACGGTCAGGGCGGGCGTGCCGAGGAAGTCGCGGGGCTGGACGGAGGCGAGCGCCTGGCCAGAGGTTTCGGCGGTGCCGAAGAGGCCGACGAGGATGGTGCCGATCGCGAGGCTGCCGGCGACGCCGGCGACGCAGGTGGTGACCAGCCATTTGCGCTGCCGCGGCTGGTCTTCCTCATGGAAGGGATTGTGGTGGTCGAGCTCGAGCTCTTCGATATGGATCGGGGAACCCGATTGCATCGGGCGCTGATCGCCATCGCTCCAGGTTCTGGTTACCCTGCCGACCAACGCCCCAAATCCCCTCACACATCACGCCCGAGCCGGCC